>NZ_FZNO01000045.1 GCF_900188025.1 Blastococcus mobilis | reverse complement strand
CCGCCCCGACCCTCCCGGCGCTCAGCGCCTGACCCAACCAGCACAGATCACGCGGTGTGACCGAGCTCGATACACCACGTCAGCGGACTTGACCGGCACACGAGGCGGTAACAGCAGTCGGAGGTCGACGATTCCTCGCAGGTGATCACCCGCTTGATCGCCGCACACAGGCAGTTGAGCAGCGTCATCTGGACAGACCTGCGTGTGTTGACGGTTCAGTTGCAGCTAAAGATCAGCTAGGGCTAAACTGGCGCAGCGACCGTCGTGTCGACCTTCCGGAGGTACCGATGCGCTTCCCCCGCCGCTTGCGGACGCGTCCCGTGCTAGCGCTCCTCCAAGGACTGACGGGGAAGCCGGTGGTGGAAGGGCCCCCTCCACCGCCCGCCTCGTCCTCGAGCTTGTACCTCGTCGTTGACATGACAGGCTCTCAGGTTGACGCGACGGCGTCGAGACACCACTGGGAGTGCCCGGCCTTCCTTATCGCCGTCGAGGCCTTCGTTGAGTCCTGGGCCAAGTGGAGTGCCTTTGTCCGTCTTTGGACTCAATGGCGGACGCGTCACGACGACGATCCCGAGGATGGGGCCGACGGTGGCCAGGCGATGCCCCGCCCACCAAACGGTCCTCGGGGACCCCTGCCCCCACCCGTGGGGGCCGACTCAAGGGGACAGGTGCGCCCATCGGGTGGCGGCCGGTCCGGACCGGCGACGCCGTGGTGGAGTGTCGACTCTCGGCTATCGGCTCGCGCTGTTCGGCAGCACCGCCTAGAGGGACACCCGTGCTCGCCGAGCTCTTGGGAGAGGCGTCGGCTGCCGCAGAGCTGGCCGGCTGCGGCGGAACGGGCTCCGGCCCAAGAGCGCCGCCTGGTTGCGTGGGCGCTGACCGTGGCGATTGCATGTGTTGAGCTGTCCTGGTGGCACCGGGCGCTGTGGCAGGTGGAACTGGCCGCGGCTACAGCGACTGAGCGGTTGGAATTGCTTGTGCTTACTCGACCGGTGGCGATCCGGGGGTCGCGGGAGCTACGAGAGCCCTGGCGGGCCAATGCCCTGGCCGCAGAACGGGTGCGGACGCAGCGCATGCGACAGCACACTGCGATGGATGCACCCGTTCAGCTGCCAGCAGTATCCGCGTCGGCAGATCACGGTGATGGCAGGGGCTTCGCCGACGCCGACACAGCGGCCGAGTGCGCGGACTTTGCACTAGAGGGGCTGCGCAGGCTAGGGCGCACGGGCGCGGGCAGTCGAGTTCCCGGAGCTCATTTTCCTACTGCGGGCGTGGCCAACAACCTGCGCCGCCGTCGTTGGCACCGGGCGCTGCGGTGGTTCGCCGGATCTCGGTTGCATGCATGGACCACACGACGTCTACTACTGCGGGCGCCGGCAGAGTCACGTGGGGCTATCCCGGCTCAGCAAGACGGTGGTCTTCCCGCTACCAGGTCGTTGAGTCTGACTGGATCACACCTGAAAGCCGACGACCACCACTTGACTCGCCATTGGGAAGGAAGTGAGTCTGGCATCTGTCAGATCGAGAGACGTCAGGATGAAGGAGCGGGACCTCATCGAGGAGGTGGAGATGTTTCGCAGAGGGCGGCCTAGTGCGCAGCGGGCGTATGACCTGTTGCGTGACGGCTACATCAATGCTGCCGACATTCCCGCCGAGTTCCCGGATTCATACGAGGGGCGAGTGGCATATGAACGCGACTACCTGTCCGGCCAGATCGTCGAGGGTGTCCAAAGCTTCATGGAGGAGCGCGGGCTCAACCAGCAGGAGGTTGCTCGCAGGATGGGCCTCACGGAAGGCCGAGTGAGCCAGATACTTTCTGGCGAGCAAAACCTCACCTTAAGGACGCTGGCGAGTCTTGCCGCCGCACTGGAGGGACACTTTCACATCTGCTTCGGCGAGGGCATCACCCCTCCCTGGAAGCAGCATCCGGAACCAAGGAGCACCGAGGAGGATGCCCTGCGGGCAAAAGCTCATGCCGTTGGTCGCCACCCGCGCTAGAGAGCTACTCCTCTAGTCTAGGAGCCTGCTGAATAAGCCCGAAATCCGGCTACGCGCCGTTGAAGAAGCGCAGGTCAGCGGCTTGCGTTGAGTCTCCAAACCGACTTGTTCAGCAGTCTCCTAGCTGCACTGACCACGTTGGTGACGGCGACCGGTGACATGAGGAAGGCCTCCGAGTGAGGTGTGGAGCGGTCTGGGAACCGTCGCTCCTCGCCCGGAGGCCTTCGCGCCCCACGCCAATGCTGTTCAGTCTCATAACAAGTGACGCCCCACGCCAATGCCTTGTTCGCTCCGCGAGGCCGGCTGCCGTTGACTCGCATCGTCAAGGAAGGCTGGACGTTCATGCGCCGTGTAGCCAACCGCTCTCAATGTCGGAGAGCACCACTGCTCGCTAGGCAGGCCACCATCGGAGGAGCAAAGCCTGGCAGGCATGGCCGAGCGCTCAACCGGCCCCGCCGCAGTCTGCGGCGCACGCCCACCCACCTGGAGCGGCAATCCGCCGCCACGAGCTCCCCGCACCACGGCGAGCTGGGGACCCGACACCAAAGTGCTCCGCCGTATCACCGACGACAGCGGCTGACACGATCCACGACCAGGGCCCACCAACCCAACCGGGGACCCAACCGGGGCCGCAGCCACACCACCCTCGGCGGCCGACCTCCTGCCAGCCACGTCAACAACGAATCATGGCAGAACATCGACCCGCCCGGCATCTGACCTTGATTGAGCCCCCTAGTCATGCGCGGGCGATGTCGACTGATTCGGTGACTCCTGGTCAGGAAGGGCAGACGTGGGGCGCGTTCAGACCAAATCCTGGATTACCCTTAGCATCTGCTGCTCCTGTCCCATGTCATACGCAAACTCGATAAGATCATATAGCGGCTCATCTTTTGCTTGACAGGCTCGATAGGCATTTGACAGTCGCCCCTGAAGAGTCTTTGCTTCTGGGCCGGTCAAGGCGTCAAGATATCTCTTCAAGGCTCCATGAACCTTCTCGTGAACCGGAAGATCGACGCCCTTCGGCGTCAACTCATAGATCCGCCGAACGATTCCTTCCACTGTCGCGACTCTGGCTGTAGCTAGCTTTCCATCCAGCACATAGGTCATATGACTGGCCAGTCGCCACACGGCGTCTATGATTCGGCCGATTGCACTGGTTGGGCTGACACCCCTGGTCCTAAGTGGATTGTCGCCCGGGCGGCGAGCGAAGGTCACCGTGCTCCCTAGGCCGAGCCCGACCCCGGCAACTGATCCGCCTATGGAAGTCTGCGGGATGGACGCCACGACTCCAGATACCGCGCCGGCTATCAGGCCTATTAGCACGAACAGGAAGGTGGCCAACCTGGAGGTTGTGAATGGCCTGCGTTCAGAGAATCTAAAATAGAGCTGAGTCCAGGCGACTACTGCGCCAGCTAATCCCGCGATCCACACAGCTATAGGCACGGTCGATTGAACTTTCTTCTCTTTGAAATTGCTACCGGACCTGAAGCTGCCTCCCTACGGCGACGGATGACTGAACCCTGGGTGGTGACTGTACCGAAATGAGCGCTTCGTGAGGGCACTCATGGCTCTAGGCGGCACGCAGGGCACCTGCAAAGTCCGGAGATGAGCGCCTTAGCTGGGGGTTTGAGGCCGGACACGGGCCATGTGGTGATTTGAAGGTGTCTAAAGCCATCGATCACCAGCGAGGCCCGTGTCCGCGAGTTCATCCTCCCGTCCGTCCTGCTCGACGCGGTCACCAGTCAGGCCTGCCGTCCGAGCGGCTGGAAGTGCCGCGTCGATCAGCCTGCTGCAGACCTTGTCTGCGGTCTCCGATCCCGTGCGGGCACCGGCGCCCCCGGTTCCCGGGCTCGGCCGGCGTCGCCGTAGCAGGTTCGTCCTGCGGGACGGCGGGCGGCAAACGGTCCGGCGCACAAGCCCTGCCGTCGCGGCTGTGCGAGAGGACGGCGTCAAGGCGGAGGACAGCGTCGAAGAGCTCCAGGGGTCCAAGGCCGTGACGCTCGTGGTGCGGGACGGGGACACCGTGCGCCGTCCCATGGGCCCCTTCTTCACCGCGACAGTTCCGTCCTTGTTGGCGCACTGCACCGGCGCGGCCTCGACGTCGCGCCACCCTCATAGAGAACAAGTGAGGCGATCTTGTCTCAGCCGGCTTACTGGTTCAGCCACGACGGGCGAGTCATCCTGCCTTGGGCAGTGCCCGTATCACCGTGGCTCACCGACGGCTAGCGTGGTGATGGGTCCAGCGGACGCCTAATCGGCAAGGTCTGCGACCCGTGTATCGCCTGCGACGACGAGCAGGTCGACGACTCGCTGCCACCGGGCGATACGGTCGGGAGTGACGAGGTCAGGGCGCCGTTCCCGAAGCCATTCCGGCAGGGTGTAGGTCGCGGCGCAGTTCTCGCCGGCGCCGGCGACGATGCGCTCGATCCAACGCAGGCCCTGCTCGATCTGGTCGGAGACGTCGAGTTCGCGGACCGCGATGACGAGGTGGTCGATGCTCATGCGCGAGTGCGGGACCGCCGCGAGCCAGCGGTCAACTTGCGGCGCCCATGACAGCAGGCTCCGCCAGCGGTAGGGCTCTCCTGCGAGCTCGATCGTGAGGTATCCCCATTCAGCGGCAGTGTTGGGGATCAGAGCGGCTTCGACGTAGTCGCCCCAGGTCCGTTCGGAGAAGAGGCCTGCATCCGCCTGAGCCGCGTCGAGGGTCATGTCCATGATCGCGGGCCAGAGGCGCTGCGCTTGTTGGCCAGCTTCCGCCCGTTCCTCCGCCGCCACGGCGACGGCCTGGAGCGCCTCCCCGAGCGGTCGCGCACGACCGAGATAGCCCCGGACGTAATCGAGGACCGGCTCGTCGCGGCCCCCAATGGCCTGCCACAGCGCCGCGCGTGCTGCCACGAGCGCGTCGCTGCGACTGTGGTGATAGCCGTGCTTGTACGCCAGCATTGCACGCTGATGTGCCGCGAGGAGCGACCGTAGGGCGTGCTGCGCGTCCTCCGCGCAGCACGCCGAGCTGATCGCTGCTGCGCCGGTAGCGCGCAGAGCGGCCGTGAGCCGCGAGACTAGGACGTCGCCGCCCTCCAGAGCGTCAAGCGACCCGGCGCTAGGCGGCTCGAGGGCGATGACGGGGCGCCGTTGGGCTTCTTGATTCCAGGGCCCCAGGCGTGAGCGAAGGAACGACTCGGTGACCAGGTCGAAGGCGACACGGTGGTGGCAGCGGCCGAACAGGTGCGCCGTGTCGCACGGCGCCGCCCAGACGTCGTCGAGCCCGCGTGCGTAGGCGAGCCGCGTCTCGTTTGCGCCGTTGACGGCGACGGCGCGACTGAGTGCGACCAGTTCGTCGACGCCGTCGGCGTCGAGCACGGACAGCGCAGACCGAACCGCGCCCGCCGCGGGCAGCAGAAGCAGGGGCAAGGCCCGTCCCGCGGACCGGTCAGCCCCTTGGGCGAACACCGTATCGTCGAAGTCGTCGTCCTCGCGGTTGTCAGTGGCGGCGGCGACCTGCAGTAGCACCTGAGCGCTCCAGACCAGGTCGTCGTCAGACACCGTCACCCGGGACGTGAGGTGCAGCTCCAGTGCCGACGCCGCGACGGCGACAGGGCCGTCCGCGGACAGGGCGCGCGGTTCGGGAGGGTCGTCCCACAGTGCCTTTGCGAGGACGAGGTCGGCGGCGAGCGCATCGTCGTCGATGTCGGGCGCCCGGCCGCCGTTGTCGCGGCCGTGCGCGTGGCGGACGGTGAGGCCGACCGCGTCGTTAGTCCGGCGGAGGGCCGCGTTGGTCCCTCCGAGGACCTCTTCGACCTCGGGGTCGGGGGCCTGCTGGATCAGGACGCCCTCGTCGTGCGAGGTCACCTCGTAGGCGTCCCGGTCGAGGGCCGCGGCCCAGTTCCGGACCGCGGCGAGGTGCTCGCGGGCCGCGACGGAGGAGTCCTCGCCGACCTGCGCCCGGGCGTTGGCCTGCAGCTGCTCGCCGAGCGCCTTGAGTTCCGCGACGCGGTCGGCGTCCGCGGTCAGCGTCAGCGCCATGCTTGCCTCGCGCAGGCTCCAGCTGCGGCGTTCCGGGTTCGGTAGGTCCGGGATGCGTGCGGCGAGACCGCTCGACTGGTCGTTGACCGAGCGCGAGAACTCGAGCTGCCAGACCGCCGGCTCGACGAGGAAGGGGTCCAGGGCGTCGCCGACAACCTCCAGGTGCCGGACCAGCACGCCGAGTGCGAGCGCGGGCATCGCCAGACTGTGGGCGTCCTTGAGCATCATCGAGGTGAGTGCCTGCGGCGGGATACCTGCCCGGATGTACTCCTCCGTGACGAACTCGAGGGCTTGCAGCGCGCTCATGCACGGGTAGGGACCGACGCCGGTTCCGCGGTACCAAAGCCAGACGTGGCCGTCGCCGACGTACTCGCGCGGCTCTCCGGTGATCGACAGGACTTGCTTGCTCTCCTCATGGTCCTCAGCGAAGGGCCCGTGGCGGAGGTTGGGAAGGATGCGGACACGGCACAGCGCACCGTGGTCGAGCATCCGGTTGAGCAGCGACACACCTCCCAGGTAGTCGGCCCTGAACAGCGCTAGGAACGGTCCCTTCGCGAAGTGCGCGAGGGGCAGTCCCAGCGCGCTGAAATCGTGGTCGCGAATCCCGTCGTCGTGCAGTCCGCCATACGACCCGAAGTCGTCGTCGTCCTCGTCAGGCTGGTCGATGTAGTACGCGGCGGCGAGGGCGACGAGCAGTTCCGTGCTGTAGCTGGCGAGGCTGTTGCCAGCCAGCAGCGGCTCCACCGCGTGGTCGAGCGAGTGCGGCTCGTCCTCCGCGATGCGCCGAAGGATTGCCTCGCCGTCCTCGCTTAGGTCGGGGCCGAGCAGAGCGAGGTGCTCGACCTGCGAGTCGCCGATCCACAGGTACGGGCGGTGCCTCGTCGGCTCCGGCCGTCGACGGCGGCGTCGGGACATGGTGAAGGCGCCGGAGGCGCTGAACCTCCTACGTCGTGCCTCGTCCTCTGCGACCTGCTCGGGCGTTCGTGCGGCCAGCTCGGCGAGGCGGGCCGCTTCCTGCTCGTCCAGGGTCCGCTCCTTCGCACGGCACTGTTCGACGATGGCGTCGCGGAGCCTGATCCGGAGCGGATGTCCCGCAGGCGTCCCGGCCAGCACCAGCGCCCGGAGCCAGTCCCGGATCAGCTCGGCTGCCTCTCGCTGGATGGTGGGCGGTGTGCCGGCGTCGAGCAGGCGGGCGATCACGGGCTCGGCGACGATGGGGTCGAGCGTGCCGCCGCGTCGGTAGCGCGCGTTCAGGATGCGGATCATGCGGGCGGCGCCCTGGGCCTTGTCCTTGATGAGGGTCGGCCACGCATCACGCAGAAGTACAGCGAGGTCGGGCGCCACGAGCAGCGCCTCCGTCGGGACGTCGGACCATCGTTCGCCGCCTCCGGCTGTGGCGATGGCGTCGAAGTCCACCTGGAGCGTGGCGAAGCGACCCGCCCGGGGGTGCAGGGGCTCGTCGGGCGCGGACAGCATGATTTCGCAGGCGAGTCGGGCCGACGGCAGCGTCCAGCGGGCGACGCCCGCGGCCGTCAGGGAAGCCGCCGGGTCTCGTTCGGCGAGCAGCAGCCGTGCGACGGAGTAAGCGCGGAGCAGGTCGTGGCGAAACGAGGGGACTCGTTCCCAGGGCAGGCGGCTCGCCGGCTGCAGCAGGCCGGTCCGGCGCAGCCCGTCGACGGCGTCGTGGTCGAGCCGTGCAAGGAGGTTGTCGGGATCGCCTTTGCGGAGGGCGTGAGCGGCCAGGCTCAGCATCACGTTCTCCCGGGCGTCGGGCGCCCCTTGATCTCGGCGGCCAGAGTTGCGCACGAGGTGCTGCCAGACGTGGTCGAGCGCCTGTGACTCGCTCAGCGGCAGCCCCGGGTCGCCGGCCCGGCCGAGCAGATCGACGACGATGGGGCGGCGCAGTAGCTCGCGTGCGCGGGGGTTGTCGACGAGTCGTCGGAGAGCAGGGAAGTGCGCGGCCACGGCGTCGAGCTCGTCGTCGGTGAGGCCGGCCACGGTGTACTCGCGCGGGTCCTCGGCGCCGGACCTGAGCAGCTGCCGTACGACGGCGGTGCCCTCTGTGGACGTGATGGCGACCACGCGGACTCCCGCCTCCCGGGCGGCGCGGACGCAGTACGAGAGGACATCCGCGTGCTCCTCGGCGGCCGCCTCTGCGGCGTCGACGACGAGGAGCCGCTCAGGGGCCGTCAGCTCGCCGAGCAGCACTTCCAAGGGGCTCGAGAGCAGCGCGAGCAGCTCGAGTTGGCTGGCCGGCAGGTGCCGCAGGTTGAGCGCGACCGCCTGGCGGTCGGCGCCGAGCCGGTCGGGCGCGATGGCGTCCATCACCAGCGCGCTCTTACCGACGCCAGAGTCGCCCACGACGACGAGCTCGCCGTCGGCTGCTAGGGCGGCCCAGAGCTCGTCGCGGACCGCAGAGCGCGGCAGAGTCAGCTCGTTGCTTGCGCCCGGGCCGAGGGAGCGGGCGACTGTCGTCCGGGCTTGCTCGTCCAGGGCGAGTAGTCGCGTCCATCCCTGCGGCGCCGCGTGCGACGCGGGGGCGAGCGCGCCGTGGAGGCGCCTGCGCAGCGCCGGGGCGTCGAGGACGCCCGCGTTGCGCGCTAGCTCGCCCGACAGCTGCTCTAGCCGGTCGCGGAGAGCGAGCGCCTGCTCCTGCGTGTGGTCCCGCGAGACGGGCTTGAGGTCCTCGACGAGGCGGGTCCAGTCGTCCTCGTGGCCGGTCTCGAGATCGACCTGCATGATCCACAGTCGCTGCAGGAGGCGCCAGCAGCGGTGCTCCGGCGTCCCCGCGTCCTCGTCTCCGATGCCGCCGAGCGCGTCGGCGACCATGTCGATGAGGTGGTTGAGCCGGGGTCGCGTCTTGAACTTCCGTGGGGTACGCACGAGCTCGACAAACTCGTCGGCACTCGACTGGCCGCGCGCGACGACGGCAAGCTCGGCGAGCTCCTGCGCGTGCGCCTGCCGGCCGGAGACGGCCACCGCAAGGCGGCGCTCGACGAGCGGGTCCGCGCTCCTCTCGGCCGCCAGGTCGGCTCGGACCAGGAGCTTGACCAGCTCGGCAGTCTTGGTGTCGCTCCGGACGAAGCTGGGCGTGCGACGGACGGCGATCTCGAGGCGGACCGACGCGACGCCATCCGCGGCCCGCGCCGTGACAACGAGGTCGTCCACGTTTGCAGTAGGGGCCTGCTGAAAGGCGACGCGTTCGGGCGCCCGCTCGTCCAACTCGAAGACGGGCCCAGCGGTGAGGAGCCGGACGAGGAGCACCGTGCCCAGCCGGTGCTCCAGCCGGGTGCCGCCTCCCCCCGTCGCGTACGGGCTCGCGGCAATCGGCTCCTGCCCGGCTTCGTCCGGCACTGCGTCAGCTCCGCCCGTCGATGAAGGGTGTGCCAGAAGTGTCTCCCCATCCTCGACGTTCGCTCGTCCGCACCCGGGATGCACAGGCAACAGTCCATGGGCCGGTCGGAAAGAGAGTCACCACCAGCGGGGACGTCACCGCGCCCGCGGCACCGAGGGTAGGTGCCATTACCGCTCCCACAGCTGCGACACACTGTCCCGGTACTCGATCCGCGTGCGGCGACGACCTGAGTTGACCATCATGGACATCCGGTTGGTCCGGGTGGCATGACGGGAGCGCTCGTTGCCGTGACCTCGAGAAGGTGTGGATGACGGGCGGGGAGCTGGTGGAGTCCCGGTCGGTCTCGCTCGGTGACGTCATCAGCGGGGTGAGCGCGGACTACCTGGAAGCCTTCGGGTGGCCCTGGTTTCACGAGCAGGACGCGACGGAGTGGATCGCCTTCATCGGGCGGCACTTCGCGATGGCGGAAGCAGCAGCGATGGCCGGGGCCTGGGAACGCCGTCACGAGATCGAGGAGCTCCTCAGCGCGGGGGAAACCGCGCCGCCGATGATCGTCGCTTCGCGTCATCGATCTCACCATGCGGGCAGCCGACGACCATGACCAGTCCTGACCCGGACCGGCCCCGCCCGTCGCCGGAGCCGGAGAGTCCCGGGGAGGTGCTGGACGCGGTGGTGGCCGCGGCGCTGCGCCAGCTCGGCGCGCTGGACGATCGGAACCTGCCGATGCTGGCGGCGCACTGGGTCGCCCAGGGTCGGGACGGGGAGGTGCTCGTTGAGCTCGCCGGCCTGCACGGCGCCGAGCGGGAGATCGCCGACCTGTGGCCCGCCGTGCTCGCCGAGGTCGGGATCGCCGTCCCAGTTCCTCGTGACCGGTTGGTGGCGCTGCCCTGGGTCGCCGGTCAGGTGGCCGCCGGCCAGCGGCCCCTGGGCTGGCTGGTCACGGTGCTGTGGCCACCCCTGTACGTCCCTGCCGAGCCCGACGCCGCGGCCCCGGACGCCGAGGAGCAGCTGCTGGACGAGATCGTCTACACCCTCGATGACATCCTCGACTTCGCCGAGCGGGTCGCGGGCGATGCTGCACAGCGGACGCCGTGGTGGCGGTACCACGGGCGCGAGGAGGCGACCCGGGTGCAGAACGCGCTGCGGCAGGGCGAGCAGGCGGTCGCCGCGCTCGCCCGCAACGACCTGGCAGCAGCGAAGGCCGCGCTCACCGGCCGATGAACCGCCGCCAGGTCCGCGCCGAGGGGGCGCCGCGGCCATCGGCCCGGGCCAGCGCCCGCAGGCAGTGGTGCTGGGCGCCGGTCGGCCGGGCCCGGCCCACGCCGGATGGCGGGCGAACTGGTCGGGAGCGTCGAGGAGGTCCAGTGCCGCGCGAGCGGCATGCGCGGCGGTGTCGCGGTCACCGAGGCCGGCTGCGGCCTCGGCCACGGCCCACCGGGTCGCGGAGTCCTTGTCTTGCCATCCGGCCGGCTCGTACGTGGCCGCGGCCTGCGCTCCCCGGCGCTGGACGCATCGCCCAGGACTGTGGGATCTACCTGCTCAACGAGCAGCCGCAGCGAAGCCCGCTCACGTGGTGTCTCGTGGTGGGCCAGCTGTGGGGGCAACCTCGTCACGGTCGAGTCACGGAAGAACCCGCAGCCTTGGTCCGCAAGGCGAACCTCGTGCGGCATCTCACGGTCGGCCATGCGGTCGTGCTCGGGTTGTCCCGCAGTGCCCTGGGCTGCGGGACAACCCCGCGGTCGCCGCGGCGAAGCTCACCCGCAGTTTCTCGCGCTGTTCGCCCCTGCGCGGTGACCGTTCGTCTGGTCGCGTTGCAATGCCCGGTAGACGGTGGAGCGGGCGACGCCGAACAGGTCGGCCAGCTCGGCGGTGCTGTGCTCGCCCTGCCGATAGAGGTCCACGAGGTGGGCTTCCTGGCGCGGGTTGAGCTTGGGCTGCTTGCCGCGCAGCTTTCCCTTGGCCTTGGCCACCCGCATGCCTTCTCGGGTGCGCAGGCGGATCAGGTCGGATTCGAACTCGGCGACCATGGCCAGCACGTTGAACAGCAGCCGTCCGACCGGGTCATGCGGGTCGTACACCGGGCCGCCCAGGCTCAGCCGGACCTGTCGCACGGTCAACTCCTCGGCGATCGCACGGGCATCGGGCAGGGAGCGGGCCAGCCGGTCCAGCTTCGTCACCACCAGGGTGTCGCCTTCCCGACAGGCGGCCAGCGCCTCGCGCAGCCCGGGGCGTTCTCGGTTGGCGCCGGTCAGACCGTGGTCGACGTAGATGCGCCCCGGATCGACCCCGAGCGCGAGCAGCCCCTCGCGCTGGGCGGTGAGGTCCTGGGCGTCGGTGGACACTCTTGCGTAGCCGATCAGCAGCGCCGTCATGGCGCACCTCCGTGAGCAAGGCCGGTGCCGGCGCTCCGCTGCGCCGGTCCTCGGCGACGGCCGCAGCCGTTGCTCGCGGACGGTCCGCATCGGGGCTGGTCAGCGGCGGTACTGGGCCGCCACGTTCACCCGATCGCGCGATATCGACGAGTTCGCTGCTTCACGGACTCCGTCCTGGAAAGTCAGCCCAGCAGCTCCCTCCGCGCGTCTTACTTGTGGTGAGACACTTCAGGGGTGGCTGAGACGATCACCTTCCGTCCCGATGAAGATGCCCGGCGAGCGTTGGCCGTCCTGACGCAAGACGGCACCCCGGTCTCCACCGCCGTGCGCGCGGCCCTGATCGAGGCCGCCAAGACGGCCGCTCAGGACAGGCTCCGCGCAGAGGCCGCCGCGCTGGCCGCCGACGACGCCGACCGCGCTGAGGCCGCTCAGGTCCTTCGGGACATGGAGACGCTGCGTGCGTGGTGAGGTCTACCGCCTGCGCTCTCCCCGCGGCACACGGGGCCACGAGCAGGCCGGCATCCGCTACGCGGTCGTCGTCCAGTCCGACCTGCTGCCCCTCTCAACCTGGCTCGTCGCGCCCACGTCCACCTCGGCACGCGCAGCTACCTTCCGTCCCGAGGTGTCCATCGACGGGCGCCCGACCCGGGTGCTGGCCGAGCAGACCAGCGCAGTGGATCCGCAGCGCTTGGGAGAGTCGGCCGGGCACCTCAGCTTCGATGAACTACGCCAGGTCGACGCGGCCCTGCGCCTGGTCCTCAGCCTGTGAAGAACGCACCGCACGGGGCCTGAGGGATCCTTGCCTCTGTGCGCCAGCCCCCCGCCAGACGTAGGCCATTATGATCATCGTCCACGGCACCCAAGGGTTTCGGGACCGGGTGCCGGGACCGGCGGCTGGGCCGGGGGACGCGTCGACGACAGTGCTCGGGGCCTGGTATGCCACCGTGCTCCGGTGGCGCCGCCCGGCGGCGCTGTTCGTCAACGAGCTGACCTTGCTGCCTCTGATCATGCCGCTGGCCCCTGCCAGGACGCTGCTGACCCGGTTTCCTGACGCGCTCGCCGAACTGCTATCCGCGCACCGGCTGCCCGCGCCAATGATCGAGGGCGAGCACGCCCAGGCACTGGAGCACCGGTTGGCCCCGACCGCCAACCGCAGCCTTCTCGGGGTTATGAACGAGTTCGCCTTCCTCGCCGACGTCCACCGGGACAAGCAACCCGACCTCATGCGCCTGTCCATGCGGCTGGCCACAACCCCATGCGGTCCGCTCTTTCAGCGGCACATCAGCCCCGACCGGGAACTCGCGGCCCTCCTCGCCGGACTTTCAGCCGATCGGACAACCCGACCCGCGATCTAACGGCCACGCCGTGAGGTCCGCCGTGGAATCGGTACTTGGCGCGCCGCGCTGGTTGACTGATCCCATGGTCGCGCCACTACCTGCATCGGACCCAAGCATCGATCCGGATGCGCCGGTGCCCGACGATCCGGGCGAGCTGCTTCCCGACGCACCGGAGCCCTTGCCGCCTGCGCCGATCGAACCGACGCCGGACGATCCCGGCGGCGACCCGGGTGGCGTTCCGGAGCCTGCCTGATCGCTCATCGGCCCTCAGCGGTCGGCGGACTTCGATGCGCCACTCAGGTATCCCCTACGGGACAGCGGCGGGCTGGTGCCCCGGCCCGCCCGAGCGTCGCCGTAGCGGGTTCCTCAAGAAGGGCGTCCGCTCGGCCGGGGTGGCCCGACAGTACACCGGCACCACCGGCAAGATCGACAACTGCCGGATCGGCGTCCTCTGTGCCTACGCCACTCCGGCGGACGCGCCCTGATCGACCGGGAGCTCTACCGGCCGCGAGCCTGGACCGACGACCAGGAGCGGGCTCGCGCCGCCGGCATCGACTGGGTGGGCTTCGCCACCAAGCCGGAGCTGGCCCGCCGGATGCTCACCCCAACCCTGGACGCCGGCGTGCCAGCAAGCTGGCTGACCGCCGACGAAATCTACGGACAGGACAAGCGGCTGCGCGTGTGGTGCGAGCAGCACGGGCTGCCCTACGTGCTCGCCACCCGGGCCAACGACACCGTCGCCACCGTCGACTGGCGCCAACGCCGGGTGCGCGCGCTGACCGGCGAGCTGCCCGAGTCGGCCTGGCGCCGGTGTTTGGCCGGCGCCGGCGCACACGGGTGCGCCTCTACGACTGGGACCGGCTCGAGCTGCTGGCCGGCTTCGACCCCGGCTGGGCGCGGTGGCTGCTGGCCCGCCGCAGCATCCCCACCACCCCCGGCGAGGAGCCCGAGATGGCCTACTACGTCTGCGCCGGACCCGTCGCAACCAGCCTTGAGCAGCTCATGGCCGTGGCCGGCAGCCGCTGGCGCATCGAGGAGTGCTTCGCCGCCGCCTGGTACCGGCACATCACCCTGGCGATGCCCGCCCACGCCTACCTGTCCGCCACCCGCGCCACCGCGGAAAGGGGGCTCCGCAGCCGGAAGCGACTAGCTCATCGCGCTGACCGTGCCCGAGCTCCGGCGCCTGCTCCTCATCCTCATCCGCACGCACGACCCGACCCGACCACGCCGCCGACTGGTCCTGGTGGCGCCGACGACGCCACGCCAAAGCCCACTACCGCAGCCGAGGACAGGCGCCTCCATAACTGCCGTTGCAGTATTAGAAGATCATTTCATGACGAGTTGGGCGCGCCTCCCACGGGTGCCGGGTGAGCCTGCTGAGGTGGGTGCTCGCGCAACTGGTGCCTGACGAGCGGTGGGAGCGGGTCGCTCCGCTGTTCACCCGACTCCGCGACAGAGGGGCACCGCAGGCACAGACGCTTCAGCTACCGATTGCCGCTCATTTCTTCCAGGTCAGATGTTGACCAATCCCACAGTAGCGAATAATCGGATGGAGTGGTACCGAATGAATGAAAGTATGTAATGGGCAAGCCATCGATCACCCATCTGATGCCATACCAGGGCCCATCGTGTGAGCAGTGGATTGTGGCCGTCATGTCATCGGTTACCGTGTATCGCTGCTGCAGCGAACTATCAGGTGAAGGCGGGGTTGAGCAGTCGCCGCTGGGCGCCTCGCCAAGAGACTCTCTCGCCTTGGTTGGAGATTCCCATAGATCATAATAGCGTCCGGCGCAATCTGCCGACGCCAGCTCACCGGGTCTGCTCGCCGGTAATTCTTCGCAGGATTGCCTCACATATGCAGGCAGGTATGAGACCAATTCGTTGAAATCAGACGAGGGTCGCGATGAGATCCAGACGATGGTAAGAGATACGAGGCCGGTGGCCACCGCCGCCAGTATCGCTAGTACCATGCGGCGCTTCGGTGTGCCAGGCCCGGCCTGTACGTCCCCCTTCTTGGATTGCGAACTCTCGACCCCTAAGGCTGAGTTGCTTGATCTACTTGGAGCCCGTTCGTCTTTAACCAGCGCGCTCAGGCTGTCAAGCTTAGGCGCCTCGGCCTGGTGCCGCGGTACAGACTGCGAGGAGATCGGAGCATCAAAATCCGGTAGTTTGACCGCAATTCCGGGATGCTTCGGGCTGTTGGTCGCAGGTGAGAATGGCTCCGTATCAGGCTTACCCGACCCGGGAGGCGATTCCGTCGCCGAGTCACCGCGATCGGTCTGCAAGTTGTCTGCATTGGAGACTGGTGCGCTGGCCTCCGCCACTGGTTCGGCGGAGGTGACTGAGGTCTCACGCGGCTCGACACCGGTCTCGTCATCCGGCACCGGCTGAGCATCAACGTGTCGCCCCTCAAGTTCGACTCGTGATCCATTAGACGTGGTCAGGGTATGGGGCTCAGGCCCAGCCATCTGGTGAGCGGTGTGCGCTGACGGGGGGAGATCGAAGATGCGTCCGTCGGGGGCGCGAAGGTAGAGCACTGGGGTCGCCCACTCGATGGGGTTGGGTTCATCGCGGATGGCGTTTCGGGCTTCAGCTACGGCAGCGTCAAGTGGGTAGCCGTCCGCGACGGCCTCGTAGAGAGTGTGCGCGAATGTAATCGCAGATTGGTCAGTGATCTCAAACTGCATGGCTACGACGGCTGGAATACCCTGATATATGAGACTTTGTGCGGTACCCGAGTAGGGGTCCGCGAGTCCGCCTCTGGCGCCTTCGCACGAGTTAAGCAGGGCGAGTCGTAGGCTACGGTGGTCATACAGCAGCGCCCCGAGGTCGCCACCGCTAACCGGCTGGCCTCGACCGTCGGGACCCTCTAGAGCAAGCACGCCGTCTTGGGCTTCGAGGTCGTAGCGTCCGTGACCGATGTAGTGGAAGACGTGGTATTGACTGCGGCGCAAGTGCCTTCGTAGGTCGGCTAGGGTTCCGGCGGGCACCCGGTCGACCTGCACACGCCCAGCCCGCTGCAAGTCAGCGAGTGCCCCCTGCGTCTTGGCCCACTCCGCCGCGACGTCCAACGGCGGAAAGTCGGTGGGGCTGGCGGCCATCACCAGGATGCGTAAGGGAGGCTGCACGGCGAGTGGGCGAATCCTGCCGGGCAGCTCCAGGTACCGCACCACGGGCGTCCACTGCGACAGCGCCAAGTACCGTTTCTTGTCGCTATAGTAAAGGTATTCCCAGGGCAGGTCAGCCAGCTCGGGGCAATCGGCTAGTCGCAATCGCACCCGCAAACCCGTGTCTTCCTGCCCTTCTATCTGATCAAGACTCCTGGCTAGGGCATTGCGCACCTGATCGCGAAAGACCGCATCGAAAAGCCGCCCGCCGAAGGTTCGAACTGTCGCGACCTCTGGCGAGTTCTCCCCGCGAACAGCCTGCCGACGCGGCCGGCCGACTTTGAGCAGGAAGTTCTCAATCTCTAGGTCAGAGAAGGGTATTGTGACCGTTATTGGCCGAGTCTCTCCGACTGGGGAGCTTAGTACGCGCGCTCGATAGCTTCCGCTTTCGCCGGATTCGATTAATAGATCGAAGTTTTGATAGGCGCGCTCTTGCATCTCTGCCCCTGGTCGACATCTTTGGCCCGACTAGGCGTCGCCGGTTCTGGGGCGACGGTTCCAGGTCATTGAGACCTTGAAGTTGCCACTCGAGCTAGCTCCAGCCACGAAGGCACCTACCTCAGCGCTGAGCTGTAGCCCGAATTCCACGGAGATCTGCTCCGGAGTCTCCGCGATCGACCGCAGCTGGCCTAGCAGCCCCTCCAGCGCCGGCTGCACCCGCCCGACGGCCTGCTCGAAGCTCTGCTGAGCCTGCTCAACGATGCGCCGGTCTCGATCCGCCCAACCCCGAGTGACTTGATCGCCACCGCGGTCGTCGTCCTCGACCTGAACGAGCACGCTGCCGCCGTCGTTGAGCCGAAACTCCACCAGCCGTCGCATCAGCCCGCACTCCCTCCTCCAGCGAGGGACGCCACCGACGCAGACGGTACTCATGACCTCGCGTGAAGTCATCGGTCCTTGATCCGCGCCCACGTGCGGCTTTCTAGGCATGGAGAGGTCTCACGAGAGCTGCCTGATACATGGAGCAGCAACTGAGTCGACCTCCCAACTGCTCGTCAAGCACCCGCACCGGCCCGGCGTATCGCTCCAAGGGGCGTCGATTTCGGCTACTGGTCTACGAGGCCGAGGCTGCTCTTGCGTGGGATGACGACCGTCCGAACCCCGAGGTCGTGTAGGTCCTCCTCGACGCGGGTCTCGCCGTAGCCGCGGTCGGCGGTGACCGTGCCCGGCCGCCGCCGCGTGCGGGTGATCACCCGCGCCACGGCGGGGACCAACTGCGGCGCATCCGGCGGATGGCCCTCATCGACGGTGTGATCCAGGACCACCCCGTCGACGTTGTCGAGGACCTAGGCGCCGTGACGAACAAGCCGCAGCGCGACGGAGTCCACCCGAAAGGCCGCCGGAATGGCGCTCAGGCGGCTGGCGGAGCTATTCCGTCCCGCAGCAGCCGTAACAGATGTGCCTCCGTCTCGGGGGTTAGCCCCGGCCTCGGCCAGCCGGGTCGCGTCATCTGTCGTCGTGCCCGGCCGGTGACCTTCGTCGATCTCGGCCTGGATGAGTCGGGTAGCCCGGGGGAATTGCACCCCCGGGCTCCCACAGAACCGTGCGTGACAGTCTCCCGTCACACGGCTCTTGTCATCTGATCCAGACGA
>NZ_FZNO01000061.1 GCF_900188025.1 Blastococcus mobilis | reverse complement strand
CCACCCGCTACGACAAGCTCGCCGTCCGCTACGAGGCCACCGTCCAGATCAGCGACATCGACATCTGGCTGCGCGACCTTTCAAACAGGGCCTAGAGGCCGAGGCCCTCGCTGCCGCCGACGCAGCGGACCGCGCGGTGGCCGCCGGTGAGGAGCTCGGCCCGCTGCACGGCGTCCCGATCACCACGAAGATCAATGTCGATCTGAAAGGACACCCCACGACCAACGGGGTGGTCGCCTTTCGAGACCGCATCGCCGAGGAAGACAGCGCCGCCGTGGCCAACCTCCGGTCCGGTGGCGCGATCATCGTCGGACGGTCGAACGTACCGGCCTTCTCCTTCCGCTGGTTCAGCGACAACGACCTGCACGGCCGCACACTAAACCCCTGGGATCCCACGCTCACCCCGGGCGGCTCCAGCGGCGGCGCTGCGGCGGCCACCGCGGTCGGAGTCGGCCCGATCGCCCACGGCACGGACATCGCCGGCTCGGTGCGGTATCCCGCCTACTGCTGTGGAGTGACCGGCATTCGTCCGTCACTGGGGGTCGTCCCCAACTTCAATCCGTCCGGGGCCGGCACGCCTCGAACGATCACCAACCAGCTAATGTCCACCGGAGGACTGATGGCACGGCAGGTGGGCGATCTCCGCCTCGGCCTGCCGATACTGGCGCGACCCGACGTGCGGGACTCCTGGTGGCAACCGGCACCGCCCCCGCCGAAAGGCCCGCGCCGGGGCCTCAAGGTCGCCCTCCTCCATGACCTGGAGGGGTTCACCCCCGATCCCGCCGTGACGATCGGACTGGACAATGCGGCCAGTGCGCTCAGCGATGCCGGCTACCAGGTCGAGCAGGCCGCGCCGCCCCACTTCAGAGAACTCGCGGAGCTGTGGTCGCCGCTGGTGATCACCGAGGCACGGTTCGGCTTCGCCCAGGCAATCGAGCAGTACGGCGACGAGAAGGTCCGGACCGCGATGGCGACCTGGCTCGCCCTGACGCCGGAACTCGACCTGCGCGCTTTCTCCGCCGCGTTCGGTCGCCGCGATCAGATCGCGCGGGACTGGCGGCTGTTCCTCCAGGAGTACCCGATCCTCGTCACGCCGGTGTCCTGGCAACGCCCCTTCCCCGTCGACTACGACCAGCTAGGCCCGGACGCTTTCCGGCAGATCCTTCACGCGCAGAGCCCGATGCTGGCCATCGCGCTCCTCGGCATCCCGGGACTGTCCGTGCCCGCCGGGATCGTCGATGGCGTTCCGACCGGAGTACAGGTCGTCGCCGAGCGATTCCGCGAGGATCTCTGCTTCGACGCGGGCGAGGCCATCGAGAAGACCCATCCCATGGGAACCCCGATCGACCCGCGCACCTAGAAGCACGCGCCTTCCTTTTCGGACGTCAGCTCATCACCCACGTGCCGCGCGGAAGACAGGGCGCATGGCTCATCAGCTGCCGCACGCTGCGCATCACGGCTCCTCTCGTCGACCGCGATGGCGCCTCGTGGCGGCGACCGCCGCCATCGCGGTCCCGGCAGCCACCAGCGCCAGCAGCCGTCCCGTCGCGCCCTGGTCGAGGGCGCCCAGATCCGGCAGCCCGGCACCGTAGACGGTGGTGCAGGACGTCGCTCCGCGCAGATCGCCTGGATCGCCGAACGGCGTCGACGCGATCGCGGTGACACAGACCCACGGCAGGAACGCCAACGCAGCAGGGAGACCCACAAAACCAGCGAGCACCCAGGTGCGCACCCGGACGGGCAGTACCCCCGCCAGCACACCCAGCGACGCAGCCGCAACCAGCAGCAACCCAGCCAGCGACCAGCTCACGGCCTCTCCTTCGCCCCCGACCGGCGGCCATCCGGAGAGCAGTGGACCGTCACGGCTGGGACATGTTCGACACCGACTTGAGAACCCTGAGCGGCAGCCACGCCCGGGCCGCGAAGAGAAACCATGCCACCCATTCACCGACCGTCCCGCTCGGTAGACGTCTTCGCACATCGGTCCCTATCGGCCGCCGCAGGTCATGATGTCGTGCGGCAGGCAGAGCAGTCCGGACAGGTCCACATCAGCTGAAAGCATGTTGTCCCAGGCGGGGATCCCTGTTCGGGGCAGCGATTAAGGACATCGGGTCTGTGTAGGGTCGTGATGGTGAGCGCCGCACCGAGGGAAGGTCCTCGCGCAGGCGTGGCCTTCAAGGGTGTCCTGCTGGACTGGCGTGGCACGCTCGTGGTGGCACCGACCTACCGGTGGCTGGAGCAGACGGCTCTGAAGCTGCTCGACCGGGACATCTCTGCCGAAAGTGTCGATGCAGTGCTGGCTCGGTTGCAGGGGGCCGATGCCAGCGAGGTGGAGTCTTCGGCGATCGACACCGACGCCGCGTTGCACCGCCGCGCCTACGCCGCCTGGTTCCGCGCTGCGGACCTGGACGAGGAGCTCGCCGAGCGCCTGTACGCGGTCGAATCCACTGCGGCGCTGAACCCCTTCGCAGCGGACGTCGGCCCGCTTCTGCGGACACTGCACGCCGCCGGGGTGCGCATCGGAGTGGTCAGTGACATCCACGTCGACCTGCGGCCCGTCTTCGCGCAGCAGAACAACCCGGACGGGAGCAGCTGGGCCGACCTCGTGGACGCATGGGCGTTGTCCTACGAGCTCGGCGTCGCCAAGCCGGCCCCGGCCATCTTCGCCGCCGCCCTGAACCGGCTGGGCCTACCGGCGGAGCAGGTGTTGATGGTGGGAGACCGTGGTGCCTGGGACGGCGCAGCGGCCGAACTGGGCATCACGACGCTGCTCCTTCCTCCGCTGCGCGCGGCGGACGACCTGCGACTGCAGCGGGTCTTGGACCTCGTGATGCCGGGTGCTTCGCTCACCAACTCCGAACGCTCACCGCAACCCCAGTAGCCAGTGCGCCCACGACGGGGCATGCCCGGAGACCGATCGGCTTGCGACACTGCAGCCGTGGAGGACATCGCCGCGGTCGCCCACGAAGCGATCGTGTCTCGCGACTGGGCGACGGTGCGGCATCTGCTCCACCCGTATCTCCACTGGACCCGGGCCGACGGCGTCGTTGTGCGCGGGCGGAGCAAGGTGCTTGTCATGCTTCAGGGCGACCACTCCGCGCTGGGCCTGCCGCGACGCGTCGAACTCCGGGAGGGGCAGATCTACCGCTGGCTCACCTGAGCGCCTCGCTGCCGAATCCCATCCGGGACATCGGCGGGCGACTGCCCTGTCCCGTCCGAACGTCGCCGTAGCGGGTTCGGCTACCGAGACGGGTGCTAGCGCACCCCGCTATGACTTGGTTCGTCATGCCCCTCTTGGTGCGCCGTTCTCCGCGCCAGGCGACAGGGCTACCCCAGTGGGTGGTCGACCATCGGGGTGGCCGGGTAGGGGTACTGAAAGAACGCGCTCGAGAACCCGGAAACCGGCGGCGTCGTAAGTGGCGTCCGCCAGGGTGGTGTACGACGGCCCCGGTGAGTAGCGGGCCCTGAACGTCGAGGCGGCCACCGCGTGATCTTCTGGAGACCTTCCACAGTCCTTCAGGAGTTCGACGCGATGACCGCACCGAGCAGTATCGACCCCACCGCCTTCCTCCACGAGCAGCTGGCCCAGGCCAGCCCCGATCTGCTGCGGCAGATGCTCACCACGTTCATCAACACGCTCATGTCGGCCGAGGCCGATGCAGTCTGCGGCGCCGGCTATGGCGAGCGCAGCGAGGCCCGCACGAACAGCCGCAACGGCTACCGGTCCCGGGAGTTCGACACCCGCGCCGGCACGCTGGAGGTGGCGATCCCCAAGCTGCGCTCCGGGTCGTACTTCCCCGACTGGCTGCTCGAGCGCCGCCGCCGGGCCGAGCGGGCGCTGACCACCGTGGTCGCCACCTGCTACCTGCTCGGCGTCTCCACCCGCCGGATGGAGAAGCTGGTCGAGAGCCTGGGCATCACCCGGCTGAGCAAGTCCCAGGTCAGCGAGATGGCCCGGGACCTCGACGCGCAGGTCGCCCAGTTCCGCCACCGGCCGCTGGATGCCGGGCCCTACACCTTCGTCGCCGCCGACGCCCTGGTGCTCAAGGTCCGCGAGGGCGGCCGGGTGGTCAACGTGCACGCGCTGGTGGCGACCGGGGTGAATGCCGACGGGCACCGGGAGATCCTCGGCCTGCAAGTCACTTCCGCCGAGGACGGCGCCGGCTGGCTGGCCTTCTTCCGCGACCTGACCGCCCGCGGCCTCAGCGGAGTCCAGTTGGTGACCTCCGATGCCCACCGCGGGTTGGTCGAGGCGATCGGCGCCGCCCTGCCCGGGGCGTCCTGGCAGCGCTGCCGGACGCATTGGGCCCGTAAAGAATCAACTTGTCGGCGTGTCAGTGTCGTGGGGGTGGGGAGCCGGCAGCGAGTCGAGGAGCTCGGCTGCGGTGGTGAACCGGGTGGCGGCCGGTGTCGCGACGTAGCCGTTCTGATCCAGGAGCGGACCGACGTCGCGCAGCACGCCTCCGATGGTGCGGCGGCTGACCTCGAACAGCTCGGCGAGGGTGTCGTGGGTGCCCAGCCCGCGCCGGTAGAGCACGGTGGCCAGCACCCGCTCAGGGTCGGTGATCTTCTGCGTGAAGACGCCGCCGCGGGCGCCGGGCAGTCGTTCTCCGCCGCGCTGTCGATGCCGATGGCGTTCGGCGCGGGCAGCCAGCACGGGCACGACCCGCTCCGTCAGGGCGGCCAGCTCGGTCCGCGGCATGCCGGTCAGGGCCGGTTCGGCGAGCCGTTCGGCCAGCCGCGGGCGGGGCGGTTCCTCTCCGCTGCCTGACGCGAATGCCGTGAGCGCATCCGCGGTGGCGAAGCGCAGCGTGCTCGGGGCGATCGTGCGGCCGTGCTCGGCCAGCAGCGCGCGGGTGTCGGCGATGGCCTGGCCGATCGAGTTGGCGTTGACCCCGAGCAGGTCAGAGAGCACGTTCATCGAGCAGAGCTGGCGCTGATAGACGACGGTGACCAGGACCCGGTCAGCATCGGTGAGCAGCCCGGTGCTGCCCGCGCCGGCCGCGCGGCGCCGCGGCCCGCCGCGCTGCTCGAAGCGGCGTTGGGCGGCCAGGGCGGCTTGCGCCGGGGCGAGCAGCGCGGCGAGTTCGGCCAGCTCGGCGGTCGTCATGCCGGTCAGCCGTTCGTCGGCGAGGACGACCAGTGCCCGACCGCGGGCGCGAGCGCGCTCCTCGGCCCGCACCGGGCCGAGCTCGCCGCCGGTGGGGTCGATGGTGTAGTTCCAGGCGCCGTGGCAGGCGTGCGCGGTGATCGGCAGCCGGCGCAGCTGGCCGATGGGCACGGCGATACCCAGCGGATAGCTGCCGGTGTCCAGCTCGGCCTCGACCCGCAGCCCGGTGCGGGTGCGGGTCGAGGCGATCGTGGCGACCACGACCTGGTGGCTGGTCAGCGGCCGGCCCCGCCAGTTCATCGTGATCTGCGAGAACAGCCGGTGCTCGATCTTGTTCCACTTCGAGGTGCCCGGCGGGAAGTGGCAGACCGTGATCGTCAGGCCGGTCTCGGCGGCCAGCGCCGCCAGCTCGGCCTTCCACAATCGGTAGCGGTAGCTGTTGGAGCCGCCGGCATCGGCGGTGATCAGCAGCCTGTCCGCGGCCGGATGGTCGAGCGCGCCGCGGGCGGCCCACCAACGGCGGATCGAGGCGACGGCGAACGCCGACGTGTCGTGGTCGACCCCGACGTTCACCCAGCCGGCGTCGGTGCCCAGGTCGTAGACGCCATAGGGAATGGCCAGCGGCACCTCCGGCCCAGCGGT
>NZ_FZNO01000041.1 GCF_900188025.1 Blastococcus mobilis | reverse complement strand
CATTCCGAACCCGGAAGCTAAGCCTCTCAGCGCCGATGGTACTGCCCCGGAGACGGGGTGGGAGAGTAGGACGCCGCCGGACAACCATTCCCGAAGGGGCCCCAGCACCGCTGGGGCCCCTTCGCCATTTCCGGGTTCAGGTGCGCACGGGTCCTCGTAACGGCGCACCCGGCAACGCCTGGACGGGCCGGTGTCGCGCGGACCCCGTCAGGCCGTGCCCGCGGCCGTCCGTCGCGGACACCGACGGCCTGCGCCCCGTGCACCGTGGAGTTCGTGGCAGGGGGATTCGTGGCCGGGTACGGACCGCGTCAGCGGCTGCGGCGCTCCTTGGTCGTCGCGCCCACGTTGTCGGCCAGCCACGAGTTCAGCGTGGTGAGATCCCGCCAGGCGGTGCGCACCTTCTCGAGCGCCCGCCTGTCGTGCAGCCAGTCCTCGGGCACCCAGCGCCGGGTGGCGTGCAGAGCCCTGTGACGCAGCAGTTCGAGCCGTTCGTCGTCCGCCGAGTAGCCGGCGGGCACCCGGGACAGCCGCTGTCCCTCGATCGCCCAGCCCGCCGCGGCCAGCCGGTCCACCTCCCCCTGCAGGCGGGGGCCTTGCACCCCGTCTGCGACGGCTCGGCGGTATCGGGCCACCTGATCGGACTCGAGCCGCCAGCAGCCACCAGCCACCATGAGCCCGTCCGCCGAGAGCTGGACGTACAGGGAGCCTGCGCTGTCGGGGTGGACGACCGCCCCCTGATGCGTCTTGTACGGCGTCTTGTCATGGCTGAAGCGCACGTCCCGGTAGGGGCGGAACACCTTCGCCGGGCCGAACTCCGGAGCCAGCTCCTCCAGCAGCGCCTGCAGGGGCGCGCGCACGTGGTCGTCGTAGGCGCCCTTGTGCCGGGTCCAGTAGGTCTTGGTGTTGTCGGCCTCCAGGCCCTCGTAGAAGACCAGTCCCTCGTCGGGGAAGCCCTCGAAGCTCACGACGTGGCCTCCTGGTCCTCGAGCAGCGCGTGCCAGCGGATCTCGCGCAGGGGGCCGCTCCCCGTGTCGAGCGTGCGGGCCCACCCGTCGGGCTCCCAGCCGGCCGACTCGTAGAAGCCGGAGGACACCCGGTCGCCCTCGAGCAGCCACACCTGCAGCCGCGCTGCGCCGCCGGAACGCGCGATGTCGCTGACCGCGGCGAGCAGCCGGCTGCCATGGCCGCGGCGGCCCCAGCGTGGTTCCACCAGGAGCGTGGTCAACTCCGCCGTCCGGCCCGCCGGGTCCGGCAGCTCCCCGGAAGTCAGCTCGGCGGGGCCGAAGGCAGCGAAGCCGACCACGACGTTCCGCTCCAGGGCGACGACGACGCGGTGCCCCGGAGTCGGGGGAGAGGTGATCGCGGACCGCCAGCTCGCGGTCGCGGCGTCGGCATCCCACTCGTCGAGCACGGTTGCCGGCAGCACGGAGCGGTATGCCGTCCGCCAGGTGACCACCTGGATGCGGGCGATCTCGGTCGCGTCGTCCGGCAGGGCCGGGCGCACCGACGCGTCCGCGGACCCGGTGGCACGCGGGAAGACCGCCTCAGGATTCACCCGGGCAGCGTAAGCGGGGTCGTCGTCCCGGCGGACGTCGTACCCGACGGGCAGGATCGCTGGACGTGAGCGCACCTCAGGTCGAGCGTCTGCCGGCCCGGCTGGCCCGGCGGATCGCCCTCGCCGCCCAGGGTTTCGCCGACCCGCGGCCGACCGGCCCCGTCGGCGCCCGTCAGCTGCGCCGGCTCACCGAGCGGCTGGCGGTGGTGCAGATCGACTCGGTGAACGTTCTCTCGCGGTCGCACTACCTGCCCGCCTTCAGTCGCCTCGGCGCCTATCCGCGCACGGCCCTCGACGAGCTGACCGCCCGTCGCCACGCGGTGTTCGAGTACTGGGCGCACGAGGCGTCGTTCCTGCCGGTCCGGCTGCACCCCCACCTGCGCTGGCGGATGGCGGCGGCCGAGGAGCATGCCTGGGGCAACATGGTCCGGCTGCAGCGGGAGCAGCCCGGCTTCGTCGCCGAGGTGCTCGATCGCGTCCGGGTGGACGGGCCGCTCAGGGCGAGCGAACTGCTGGACGAGAAGCCGGAGCGCTCCGGGACCATGTGGAACTGGCACGCGGGCAAGGTGGCTCTCGAGTGGCTCTTCTTCACCGGAGCGATCACTGCCACCCACCGGACGACGAGCTTCGAGAAGGTCTACGACCTCACCGAGCGGGTGCTGCCGGCCGCTGTGCTGGACACGCCCACCCCCGACCCCGGCGACGCGGTCCGCGAGCTGGTGCGGACCGCCGCCCGCGCCCTCGGGGTGGCCACCGAACGCGACCTGCGCGACTACTTCCGCCTCCGCCCGGCGGCCGCGCGCACGGCGATCGCGGAGCTGGTCGACGCCGGCGAGCTGCTGCCCGTCCATGTGGCCGGCTGGGGCGCCCCGGCCTGGCTGGACCCCGGGGCCCGGCGGCCCCGGTGGATCCGTGCCCGTGCGCTGCTGAGCCCTTTCGACTCCCTCGTCTGGGAACGTCCCCGGGTCGAGCGGATCTTCGGCTTCCGCTACCGGCTGGAGATCTACACGCCGGCGGCCAGGCGGGTGCACGGGTACTACGTGCTGCCCTTCCTGCTCGGTGACCGGCTGGTCGCCCGGGCCGACCTCAAGGCCGACCGGCAGGCCGGCGTCCTGCGGGTCCAGGCGGTGTACGGCGAGCACGGCATCGACCGGCCGCTCGTCGCCGACGCGCTGGCCGACGAGCTGCGGCTGATGGCCGACTGGCTGGAGCTGGACGACGTCGTCTGCACCGGTCGGGGCGATCTCGCGGCCGACCTCGTACGGACGGCCGGCTCAGTCCGGGCGGACGTCGGTGCTCAGCTCGGGCCCTGGCCCGGGGGTCAGGCCGGCCAGCCGCAGGACGACGGCGAGTCCCGACGGCCCGCCCGGCCAGGAGCGGGTCAGGGCGCTGGTCCCCGCCGCCCGGACCACCGAGCGCAGGGCGAGCGCCACGA
Source organism: Blastococcus mobilis (assembly GCF_900188025.1). Classification (GTDB taxonomy): domain Bacteria; phylum Actinomycetota; class Actinomycetes; order Mycobacteriales; family Geodermatophilaceae; genus Blastococcus_B; species Blastococcus_B mobilis. The sequence goes on along the minus strand of NZ_FZNO01000041.1, from coordinate 26,905 downwards.
CGACGACGTCGTCGGCGTAGCCCAGCACGGGGATCATGTCGGGCACGAGATCGACCGGTGAGAGCAGGTAGCCCAGCAGCAGCCACAGCCGCACCCGCACGCCGCGGGGGAGCGAGCGGTCGGCTGCGAGCCGGCGGACCAGGCGGACGAGGTCGGGCAGCAGGCGCAGCGCCTCGCGGACCGTCAGGTCCGGGGGCCGGGTCCGCCAGAGGAGGCCGAGGAGCAGCCCCCAGAGGAGCAGCAGACCACCGACCACCGCGAGCAGCGCCTCCCACCAGTCCACGCACCCGAGTCTGCCGGGAGCCGACGGACCGGTGGTGCCGGTGTGGTCGGGCGGCGCATGCCGTCGGTGCCCACCCGTACCCTCGGGCCGTGGACGGCGCACCCATCGACACCCAGTACGAAGACCTGCTGCGGCGAATCCTCGACCAGGGGACGCCGAAGCAGGACCGGACGGGCACCGGCACGGTCAGCCTCTTCGGGGAGCGGCTCCGCTACGACCTGTCCCAGGGATTCCCTCTGGTGACGACCAAGAAGGTGCACTTCCGCTCGATCGCCGTCGAGCTGCTGTGGTTCCTGCGCGGCGACAGCAACGTCGGCTGGCTGCACGACAACGGCGTCACCATCTGGGACGAGTGGGCGTCCCCGGAGGGCGATCTCGGCCCGGTCTACGGCGTCCAGTGGCGCTCCTGGCCGACGCCCGACGGCGAGCAGATCGACCAGATCTCGAACGTCCTGTCGACGCTGCGTTCCGACCCCGACTCCCGCCGCATGATCGTGTCGGCGTGGAACGTGGGCGCGCTCCCGGACATGGCGCTGGCCCCCTGCCACGCGCTGTTCCAGTTCTACGTGGCCGACGGCCGGCTCTCCTGCCAGCTCTACCAGCGCAGCGCCGACATGTTCCTCGGCGTGCCGTTCAACATCGCCAGCTACGCCCTGCTGACCCGCATGGTGGCCGACCAGGTGGGGCTCGCCCCGGGTGACTTCATCTGGGTGGGCGGCGACTGCCACATCTACAGCAACCACACCGCCCAGGTGCGCGAGCAGCTCTCCCGCGACGTGCTGCCCTTCCCGTCCCTGGAGCTGGCTGCTGCGCCGTCGCTGTTCGACTACACCTACGAGCACTTCACCCTGCGCGACTACCGGCACCACCCGGCGATCCGGGCAGCCGTGGCGGTGTGACCGAGCTCGAGAAGCCACCTATCGGGCAGAGCACCGAGCTGGCGAGGGCATCCATCGGGCAGAGCACCGAGCCGGCGAGGGCATCCATCGGGCAGCGCACCATCGCGATGATCTGGGCTCAGGCCCGGAACGGGGTCATCGGCGCCTCCGGCGGCCTGCCGTGGCACCTGCCCGAGGACCTGAAGCTGTTCCGCGCCGTCACGACAGGATCCACCGTCGTCATGGGCCGGCGCACGTGGGAGTCGCTGCCCGAGCGGTTCCGCCCGCTGCCCGGCCGGACCAATGTCGTGCTCACGTCCGACCCCGGCTGGTCGGCCGAGGGCGCGCGGCGTGCGGCCTCCGTCGCCGACGTGCTCGCCGCGGCCGACGACCCGCTCTGGGTGATCGGCGGAGGCGCCGTCTACGCCGCCTTCCTGCCGTACGCCGATCGACTGGTGGTCACCGACGTCGATGTGCTCGTCGAGGGCGACACCTGGGCACCTGCCCTCGGGGACGGGTGGCGACGGGTGGCACGGACGCCGGACGCCGGTTGGTCCTTCTCCCCGTCGTCGGGTCTGCGGTATGCGGTCGCGGAGTACGTACGAGGGACTGTCGCCTCCGCTGGGTAGATTCTCCCCATGACCACCGACCCCGCCCGGCCGTTCGGGCGCGTGCTCACGGCGATGATCACCCCGCTGGCGGAGGACGGGTCGATCGACCTCGCCGGGGCGCAGGAGCTCGCGGCGCACCTGGTCGACCGGCAGGCCCACGACGGCCTGGTCGTCTTCGGCACGACCGGTGAGTCGCCGACGATCAGCGACGGCGAGCAGCACGCGATGCTCGAGGTCGTGATGGACGCGGTGGGCGACCGGGCGACCGTCGTCGCCGGTGTCGGAACCAACAACACCGCGCACACGGTCGAGAAGGCGCAGTCCGCTGCCCGCCTCGGCGTGCACGGTCTCCTCGTCGTCACTCCGTACTACAACCGGCCGCCGCAGGCCGGCCTGCTCCGGCACTTCACCGCCGTGGCCGACGCCACCGACCTGCCGGTGATGCTCTACGACATCCCGGCCCGATCCGAGGTGCCGATCGAGGTGGAGACGCTGGTCCGGCTGGCCGAGCACCCGCGGATCGTCGCGGTGAAGGACGCCAAGGGGCGGCTGGGCGACGTCGCCTGGACCCTGGCCCGGACCGACCTCGCCTACTACTCCGGCGAGGACATGCTCAACTTCCCGCTTCTCGCGCTCGGTGCGGTGGGTGTGGTCAGCGTCGTCGGGCACCTGGTCGGTCCCCGGCTGGCCGAGCTCATCGCTGCCGTCGAGTCCGGCGACCTGGTGAAGGCCCGCGCGGTCAACGAGAGCCTCCTGCCCGTCTACACCGGTGTGATGGGCGGCGGGCAGGGCGCCATGATGATCAAGGCCGCGCTCCGCGAGCTGCACCTTCCGGCCGGCCCGATGCGGCCGCCGCTGGTCGATGCCACTCCCGAGCAGGTGGCGCAGCTGCGCGCCGATCTCACCGCCGGCGGCATCGCCCTGTGAGCACGGTGGGTGCGGCCCGGTGAGCGCTCAGGTGACCCAGCCCCACCTGGACCTGAAGGCGCCGCCGCCCCTGCCGGCCGGTGGCCTGCGGGTCATGGCCCTCGGCGGGCTCGGGGAGATCGGCCGCAACATGGCCGTCCTCGAGTTCGAGGGCAAGCTGCTGATCATCGACTGCGGTGTCCTGTTCCCCGAGGCCGAGCAGCCGGGCATCGACCTGATCCTCCCCGATTTCGGGGTCATCGAGCACCGGCTCGATGACGTCGCGGCCGTCGTCCTCACGCACGGGCACGAGGACCACATCGGCGCCATCCCGTACCTCCTGCGGCTGCGCGAGGACATCCCGCTCGTCGGCTCGCGGTTCACCCTCGCCCTGGTCGCAGCGAAGCTGCGCGAACACCGCCTCGATCCCACACTGGTCGAGGTCGCCGCGGGGGACGACCACCTGGCCGGGCCGTTCCACTGCGAGTTCATCTCGGTGAATCACTCGATCCCCGACGCCCTCGCCGTCGCGGTGCACACGCCGGCCGGCGTCCTCGTGCACACCGGTGACTTCAAGATGGACCAGCTGCCCCTGGACGGCGTCCTCACCGACCTCGGCGCGTTCGCCCGGCTGGGCGCATCCGGCATCGACCTGCTGCTGTCGGACTCGACCAACGCCGAGGTCCCCGGGTTCGTCACCCCGGAGCGGAGCATCGGTCCGGTACTGGACGACGTCTTCGCCAGGGCCTCGCAGCGGCTGATCGTGTCCAGCTTCGCCAGCCACGTGCACCGCATCCAGCAGGTGCTCGACTGCGCGGAGACCCACAAGCGCAAGGTGGCCCTGGTCGGCCGGTCGATGGTGCGCAACATGGGCGTCGCGCGCGATCTCGGGCTCCTGCGGGTGGCCCCGGGCCTCATGGTGTCCCTGGACGACGCCGCCGCCATGCCGCCGGAGCAGGTCGTCCTGGTGTCCACCGGCTCCCAGGGCGAGCCGCTGTCGGCGCTGGGGCGCATGGCGCGCGGCGAGCACCACCAGGTCACCATCGAGGCCGGCGACACCGTCGTCCTGGCCTCGTCGCTGGTCCCGGGTAACGAGACCGCCGTCTACAAGGTGATCAACGGCCTGGCTCGACTGGGCGCGACCGTGGTGCACAAGGAGACCGCGCGCGTGCACGTCTCCGGCCACGCGCCGGCCGGCGAGCTGCGCACGCTGCTCAACGTCGCCAGCCCCCGCTACCTGATGCCGGTGCACGGCGAGTGGCGGCACCTGCGGGCCCACGCCGCGCTCGCGGAGGAGACCGGGATGACCAGCGACCGGATCCTCCTCGCTGAGGACGGCGTCGTCGTGGACCTGGTGGACGGCAAGGCGTCGATCGTGGGCAGCGTCCCGATCGGCAACGTCTACGTCGACGGCCTCAATGTCGGCGACGTGGGGGAGGAGTCGCTGCAGGCGCGGCGGATACTCGGCGACGAGGGGTTCGTGGCGCTGACCGTCGTCATCGAGCCGTCGACCCGCACCATCGTGCGGCCGGTCCACCTCTCGACGAAGGGCTTCTCCGACGACCCGGCGGCCTTCGACGAGGTGCTGGCCCTGGTCGAGGACAACCTCAAGCGGGCCCTCCAGGACGACGAGATCGATTCGCACCGGCTGTCGCAGCTGATCCGGCGGACGGTCGGCAAGTGGGTGTCGGACAAGCACCGGCGCCGCCCGATGATCATCCCGACCGTCCTCGAGGTCTGAGAAGGACCCCGCTGCCCCCCCACGCCTCGCAGGCTCGGCGCGGGCCCCTGCAGCGGGGCCGCGCCGGGCGGGGCCCGAAAGGTCCCCGAGAAGGTCAGGGAGAAGCAGGTCGCGACGAGCGCGGGCCCGGAGGGCTCCCCGAGGAGCGACGGCAGCGGCTCATCGCAGCAGGGGGACGGCGATTGAGCGCGGTGTTGCCCGGAGGGCAACAGTGTTCATGGCCGCTCCAGCTCGATGGCGCGGATGTTCTCGCTCTCGGGCAGGGGAAAGCCCCACACCTGGGCGTAGAACGACAGCTCTCCGTCCAGGGCGGCACGGATGTTCTCCGCCTTGCGGAAGCCGTGTTGCTCCCCGGCGAACAGCAGGTACACGTGCGGCACGCCCTTCTCGCGCAGGGCGGCGACGATCGCCTCCGCCTGGTCCGGAGGCACCACCTCGTCCTCGTCGCCCTGAAACACCGCCAGCGGGGTGTCGAGGGCGTCGACGTGGTTGATCGGGGACCGTTCGGCGTAGACGTCGGCGCCCGCAGGCCACGGCGCGACGAGCCCGTCGAGGTAGCGGGACTCGAACTTGTGGGTCTCCGCCGCGAGCGCGTCGAGGTCGGCGACGCCGAAGTGGCTGGCACCCGCGGTGAAGACGCCCGGACGCATCGTCAGGGCGGCCAGCGTCGTGTAGCCGCCGGCCGAGCCGCCGCGGATCGCCATGCGGGCGGGATCCACGCGTCCACTGTCGGCGAGGAAGCGGGCGCAGGCGACGACGTCGTCCAGGTCGACCACGCCCCACCGCCCCTGCAGGGCGTCCCGGTAGCGGCGGCCGTAGCCCACCGAGCCGCGGTAGTCGACGTCGGCGACGCAGAACCCGCGGGAGGTCCAGTACTGGATGTCGAGGTTCAGCACCGGCACCGCGGCAGAGGTCGGTCCACCGTGCACCATCACCAGCAGCGGGGGCAGGTCGCCGTCCGGAGCCGTGGCCTCGGGATTGGCGGGTGGGTAGACCAGCGCGTGGGCGACGTCGATGCCGGTCCCGGCGTCGGGCGTCGGGAAGCTGACGTGCTCCGGGGAGGAGAACCAGGCGGGGTCCAGGCCGAGGTCCCGGGCCGGGCGCAGCACCTCGGACGAGTCGCCGTCCACGTCCACCCGCAGCACCACCGGCTCGCTGACGGGGCTGCCGGCCACGCAAATCACCCCCGTTCCCTGCGCGGTGACGTAGCGGAACGTGCCCCACGGCAGGTCCAGTTCCCGGAGGTCGCCTCCGGGAACGAGGACGGCGAGCCGGTCCCTGCCCTCCCGACCGTAGGCGAGCGCGACCCGCCCGTCCGGCAGGAGCGCGTACCGGCTCTGCCCGAACACCCACTGCGGCCCGCCGACGTCGCTGCCCACGTCGAGCACGAGCTCGACCTCGCCGGCGGCGCTGCGGCGGTACAGCGACCAGAAGTCCGTGCGGTCGCACAGGAACCACAGCGCGCCGTCGGCGCCCCAGACGGGCTGCACCACGGACTCGCCCCGGCCACCGGCCACCACGGTCTCGGTGCCGTCGGCGCTGCGGACGACGAGCCGGGCGGCGTCCCACGGCATGTCGGGGTGGTCCCACTGCAGCCAGGCCAGCGTGCTGCCGTCGGGGGAGAGCCGCAGATCCGAGACGAAGTCCGGCCCGGAGACCACCACCTCGGTGCCGCCCGCGCCCACTCGGACGAGCTCGTTGACGACGTGGGCCGCGCCTCCCGCGGCCGGGTGCGTCTCGCGGACGGCGAGCACCGCCCCGTCGGGCACGACCCGCAGATCCGCGTGGCGCACGCCGGCACGAACCTCCGGCTCCGGGGTCACGGGCACCGGGGAGTCGCTCCCGACGTCCAGCCGGTACAGCCGTTGGTCGGAGAACTCGGTGAACCACAGCGTCCCGCCGGAGACCGTCCACGCGCCGCCGCCGTACTCGTGCACGCGGGTGCGTGCGTTCCACGGTGCAGGCAGCACGTCGGTGACCGTGCCGTCGGCCGACCGGCGGACGATCACCGACCGGCCGCCCTCGGCCGGCCGTGACTCCGACCACCAGACGTCGTCCCCGTCCACCACCACCTCGCCCAGTCGCGCGGCGGCGCGGACGACGAGTTCCGAGGTGATCGGGGTCGGCCAGGCACCGTGGGGGAGGGGCTGGGGATCCATGCCTGTGACGTTAGGGCCCGGGCGGCGGTGAGGGACACGTGCTCCCGCCTGCCCGCTAGGAGCCCGAAAGGCGATTACCGTCCGACGCATGCCTGCCCGCACCACGTCGACGCGTCGACCGGCGTCTGCCCGGAGTCGGTCTGGTTCGACGGCTGCGAGCAAGAAGCGGCCGCCGGCCAAGCGCGGCTCCACCGCCAGCCGCCGTCCGGCCGCGAAGAAGAAGACCTCACCCGGTCTCTGGGGTGTCGTCGCCGGCAGCTGGAACCTGCTCGCCCGCGGCGCGGGAGGGATCGCCCGATCGGTCGCCAAGCCGGAGGAGGCCGAGCCGCTCGCACCCGAGCACCGCAGGGACGGTGTCGGTCTCGCCGTCCTCGGTCTGGCGATCGTGCTGGGCGCGGCCGCCTGGAGCAACGGCATCGGCCCGGTCGGGGAGGCGTTGACCGCCGGAGTCCGCTGGATCGTGGGCTCGCTGGTCATGGTGCTTCCGGTCGTCCTGTTCTTCGCCGCGCTGCGGCTGTTGCGCCGCGGGCCGAGACCGGAGGCGCGCGGACGGCTGGCCATCGGCTGGCTGTGCACGATCGCGGCGGTCCTCGGCATCGCCCAGGTCGTCGGCACCGCCGCCGCTCCCGCAGCCGGCCGGCCTGGCTCGGGCGGCCTCGTCGGCTGGGCCGTGGGTGCGCCGCTGGAGGCCGGCGTCGGCATGGCCGTCGCCGTCATCCTGCTCGTGCTCGTCACCTTCTTCGGCTTGCTGGTCATCACCGCCACCCCCGTGCACCAGATTCCCCAGCGCCTCGGCGAACTCGGCGACTGGCTGCTCGGCCGCGGGGAGGACTACGACGAGTACGACGACGAGGACTACGAGGAGGAGGAGCCGGAGGAGCCTCGCAGCCGGCGGTCACGGCGGAAGTCGCTGTCGGAGGACCTGCTCACGACCGGGCCGATCGACCTCGGCGCCCTCGAGGCCGGAGTGGACTCGACGCTCACCACCGAGCCCGAGCACGTCGAGCTGCGCCCGGCGCCCCGGCCGCCCGTCGTCGACCGCACCTCTCCGCCGGAGGACCTGCCGCCGATCACGGAGCCGCAGCAGCTGTCCATCCAGCCGGTCGAGGGCGACTACGCGCTGCCGGCGCTGTCCATGCTCCGGCCCGGCGACCCGCCGCGGGCGCGGTCGAAGGCCAACGACGTCGCCATCGAGGCGATCAGCGGGGTCCTCGAGCAGTTCAACATCGATGCCGCCGTCACCGGGTTCACCCGCGGACCGACGGTCACCCGCTACGAGGTCGAGCTCGGCCAGGGCGTCAAGGTCGAGAAGATCACCCAGCTCACCAAGAACATGGCCTACGCGGTGGCCAACGACAACATCCGCATCCTCGCTCCCATCCCGGGCAAGTCCGCCGTCGGCATCGAGGTGCCCAACACCGACCGGGAGAAGGTGAGCCTGGGCGACGTCCTCCGCTCCGGGGCGGCGAAGCAGGACCCGCACCCCATGCTGGTGGGTCTCGGCAAGGACATCGAGGGCGGCTTCGTCTGCGCCAACCTGGCGAAGATGCCGCACCTGCTGGTCGCCGGTGCCACCGGCGCCGGCAAGTCGAGCTGTGTGAACTCGATCCTGACCTCGCTGCTGCTGCGAGCGACTCCCGACCAGCTCCGGATGATCCTGGTCGACCCGAAGATGGTCGAGCTCACGCCCTACGACGGCATCCCGCACCTGATCACGCCGATCATCACCGACCCGAAGAAGGCGGCCACCGCGCTGGCCTGGCTGGTCGAGGAGATGGAGCAGCGCTATCAGGACATGAAGTCCACCGGCGTGCGGCACATCGACGACTTCAACCGCAAGGTCGAGAAGGGCGAGATCACCGCCCCGCCCGGCAGCGAGCGGGTCTACCGCCCCTACCCGTACATCCTCGCGATCGTCGACGAGCTGGCCGACCTCATGATGGTGGCTCCCCGCGACGTCGAGGAGCACATCGTCCGCATCACGCAGAAGGCCCGCGCCGCCGGCATCCACCTGATCCTGGCGACCCAGCGCCCGTCGGTCGACGTCGTCACCGGTCTGATCAAGGCGAACGTGCCCTCGCGGCTGGCGTTCTCCACCTCGAGCCTCACCGACAGCCGCGTCATCCTCGACCAGCCCGGCGCGGAGAAGCTCATCGGCATGGGCGATGCGCTCTTCATGCCCATCGGGGCAGGCAAGCCGATGCGCGTGCAGGGTGCCTTCGTCACCGATGCCGAGATCGAGGCGGTCGTCGAGTTCACCAAGCGGCAGGCCGAGCCCGAGTACCGGGAAGAGGTCTTCACCGCCGGTGGCGGCGGCGAGAAGAAGGAGATCGACGAGGACATCGGCGGCGACCTCGACCTGCTCGTGCAGGCCGTCGAGCTCATCGTCACCAGCCAGTTCGGTTCGACGTCGATGCTGCAGCGCAAGCTCCGCGTCGGCTTCGCCAAGGCCGGCCGGCTGATGGACCTGATGGAGAGCCGCGGCATCGTCGGGCCCTCCGAGGGGTCGAAGGCGCGCGACGTGCTCATCAAGCCCGACGAGCTCGAGTCGGTGTTGTTCACTCTTCGCGGCGGCGGCGGAGAGTAGGAGGACCGGGCGCAAGGCCCACCTCCGCACCGCTCGCGGGCTCGGGGCGGTGCCCTGGACGGGCCGGGCCGCTCCGGTTCACCGGTCGGGTCCGCCGGGCCGACTACGATGGCCCGGTGACAGCTCTGCCCCGCCCTGCCCAGCCCTCCGGGCCCAAATGCCGCGGGCGGACGGTGGCGGTGGTGACCCTCGGCTGCGCCCGCAACGAGGTGGACTCCGAGGAGCTCGCCGGGCGGCTCGCCGCCGAGGGCTACGACCTGGTGGACGACGCCGACGGCGCCGACGCCGTGCTCGTGAACACCTGCGGGTTCATCGAGACCGCCAAGAAGGACTCCGTCGACGCCATCCTCGCCGCGACGGACTCCGGGGCGTCCGTCGTCGCCGTCGGATGCATGGCCGAGCGCTACGGCTCGGAGCTGGCCGGCGCCCTCCCGGAGGCCACGGTTCTCGGCTTCGACGACTACGGCGCCATCGGCGACCGGCTCGACGACGTCCTCGCGGGTCGACCCCTGGTGCCGCACACGCCTCGCGACCGCCGCACCCTGCTGCCGATCAGCCCGGTCCAGCGCACCGCCGCGACCGCGGCGCCGGACGCACCCTCGATCCCCGGCCACGACTGGCTGCGCCGCAAGCGGCTGGCCTCCGGCCCGTCGGCCGCGGTGAAGCTGGCGTCGGGGTGCGACCGGCGCTGCGCGTTCTGTGCCATCCCCACCTTCCGCGGCGCGTTCGTCTCCCGCCCGCCGGCCGAGGTCCTGGGCGAGGCGGAGTGGCTGGCCTCCCAGGGGGTCACCGAGCTGGTGCTGGTGAGTGAGAACTCGACGTCCTACGGCAAGGACCTCGGGGATCTCCGCTCGCTGGAGAAGCTGCTGCCCCAGCTGGCTGCCGTCGAGGGCATCGTCCGGGTGCGGGTGGCCTACCTGCAGCCGGCGGAGCTGCGGCCGGGGCTGTTGGAGATCATCGCGGGCACGGAGCGGGTCGCTCCCTACTTCGACCTGTCCTTCCAGCACTCGTCGCCGTCCCTGCTGCGACGCATGCGGCGCTTCGGCGGGACCGACGACTTCCTGGCTCTGATCGAGCGGGCACGCTCGCTGGCGCCGACGGCGGGCTTCCGGACCAACGTGATCCTCGGCTTCCCCGGCGAGACCGAGGAGGACGTCGCCGAGCTGGAACGCTTCCTGGTCGAGGGCCGCCTGGACGCGGTCGGCGTCTTCGGATACTCCGACGAGGAGGGCACCGAGGCGATGGCGCTAACGGGCAAGCTCGACCAGGCCGAGATCGACGCACGCGTCCGCCGGATCACCGACCTGGTCGAGGAGTTGACCGCGCAGCGAGCCGAGGACCGCATCGGCGAGCGGGTCGACGTGCTGCTGACCGAGGACCTCTCCGCCGAGGAGGGTCCCGGTGTGTGGGCCGGTCACGCCGCGCACCAGGACCCCGACGCAGACGGCACGACGACGGTGGCCGGGGTGCCCGCCGATGCGGTCGCCGGTCAGCTGATGGCCGCCGAGATCGTGGGCACCGAGGGCATCGACCTGGTCGCCCGGGTCCTCTCCCCGGTGAGCACCGGCGCGGTTCCGGCCGGGCGGTGACGTCGTGACCGACGTCGCCCCGGACCCGGCCGCCACGCCGTCGTCGTCGGCGAAGCTGGTCAACCTGCCCAACGCCCTCACCATGCTGCGACTGGCCGTGGTGCCGGTGTTCGCCGTCCTGCTGATGCAGGACGGGACCGTGGACGACGCCGATCGGTACTGGGCCGCGCTGGTCTTCGGTCTGGCGATCCTCACCGACCGCTACGACGGGATGATCGCCCGCCGGACCGGGCAGGTCACGGAGTTCGGCAAGCTCGCGGATCCGATCGCCGACAAGGCGCTCACCGGCACGGCGCTGGTCGGGCTGTCGGTGCTGCAGCTGCTGCCGTGGTGGGTCACGGTGGCGATCCTGTTCCGTGAGGTCGCGGTCACCCTGCTGCGGTTCTGGGTCATCCGGCACGGCGTGATCGCGGCGAGCCGGGGCGGCAAGGCCAAGACCGTCGTGCAGTCGCTGGCGGTCGGGCTCTACATCCTGCCGCTGACCGGGCTGGTGGCCTCCGCCCGCTGGTGGGTGATGGCGGCGGCCCTGCTGCTCACCCTGGTCACCGGCCTGGACTATGTGTACCGGGCCCTGACCTTGCGTCGGACCAGCGTGCGCGCCATGCGAGCCGCGGCGGCCCGGCGGGCGGACGGCCCGACTGGCACCAGCGACGCGCGCACCGACACCGCCGCCTGAACGAGGGCCCCGTCCTACCCGCCCTTCGAAAGCTCAGGGCGGAACCCGGGACGGGGCCGCGGTGGACGGGAGGGGAGACGAGGCCGTGGTGCCGTTCGCGACGCGGCCGGCTCCGCACCGGGCGGGAGCACGGGAAGCCGCGAGGCCGATCCGGCGTTACGCCGTCAGCGGACGTGCGCCGGTGCTCCGGGCCCGGGTGGCGGGCGCCGCGTACCGTGAGCGCACGGCGTCTGAGGAGGGCGCCGCCGCTTCCCCGCTCGCAGGACAGGAGACGGCCATGACGCTGCTGCGTACCCAGCTCGGGAACACGCTGCGTGGCCACCGGCTGCGTCAGCGCCGCACGCTGCGCGACGTCTCCGGAGCCGCCCGGGTCAGTCTCGGCTACCTGTCGGAGGTCGAGCGGGGGCAGAAGGAGGCCTCCTCCGAGCTCCTCGCCTCCATCTGCGACGCACTCGACGTCGAACTGGCCGACCTCCTGGCCGAGATCAGCCTCGAACTGCGGGTCGCCGGGGGTGGCGCGGTCCGCCCGCTGGCCCCGTCCGAGGACGCTCCCGTCGACGAGACGCGGCCGGCTGCCGAGGAGCCGGCGGGCACCCAGCCGGCCGCCGAGCCGGCCCTCGCACTGGTCGGCGCTGGGCAGCCCGCCCGCTCGGCCCTGCGCCGGGGAGAGGCCGTCTCGCTCGCCGCCTGACGGGTCGCGACACGCCGCGTCGAGGCCCCGGGTCCTTGACGAACGCCCGGCGCGGTGCAAGACAGGGCTCGTGCGCCCCTTCCCGGCCGGACCGTCCCTCGCCAGCCGGGGACCCGTCCACATCCCTGGCGCGCACACCCGCAGTGGGAACGCCATGGGCCGGACCCGGCTCGGACTGCTCGCCGGCGCTGCCCGGGCCTTCGCCGAGCACGGGCTCCGGCGCAGCACCATGCAGTCGATCGCGGCCGCGGCCAGCGTCGCGAAGGCAACGCTCTACAACCACTTCCGGACCAAGGACGAGGTGGCGACGGCGCTGCTGGCCGCCGAGCTCGACCGGCTGACCGCCCTGGCGACCGAACTGCCCGTCGCGGAGGCGCTGGCCGCACTCTCCGACGAGCTCGGTGGCCATCCGGTGCTGCGTCGACTCGCCGAGACCGAGCCGGAGCTCCTGACCGCGCTGCTGGGCATGGGGGCCGAACGGTGGGCCGAGCTGACCGGGCGACTGGCCGGAGCCCTGCACCTGGACGCCGACGGCGCCGAGCTGGCCGGACGCTGGCTGCTGGGCGTCGTCCTCCAGCCGGGCCGCTCCACGACCCGCCACCGGCACGCGGCCCGACTGGCCGGGGTGCTCACCCCCGGCTGAGCACGGACATCCGCCACGCGGACCGTGGCCCCGGCACCGCCCGGTGGAACATCTCCCGCAGGTTCTCGCGGCCTGTTCGTGGACTCGCACGTCCCACATCCGGGCAGCGTGCCCGGCCGGGCGGTCCACCGGCGGTCGTCTCGCGGGGGCCGACCCGAGAGGTGGAGATCTCAGCTCAGCGGCAGGGACCGGGTGAACAGCACCCGGTCGGCTCCCGGTCCGGCGTGTGCCGGCGACGCCGCCTCGTGCGCGTCGAACCGTCGGGCCAGCGACCGGGCGGCCGCGTCACCGGGCAGTGCGACCGCCTGCACCGCCCGCGCCCCGACCGATGTCGCCAGCGTGGCGAACCGCTCCACCAGCCGGGCCGCCACCCCGCGCCCACGCCAGCGGGGGTGGACGGCGACGGCGTGGACGACGGCAAGCCGGTCGGCGCTGACCACGCCCAGGAGATAGCCGGCGTCCTCGTCCCCGGTGGCGAGGGCCACCGCGCCGAAGCCGCCGAGCTGGTGGAAGAACAGGGGGTCGTGCAGGGCCCGCACCGTCTCGTCATCCAGCGCCGACCCCGACCAGAACTCCGCCCGGCGGGCCAGCAGGCGCTCCCGCAGAGCGCCCGCGGAGAGCTCCTCGAAGCCGACCAGCCGTAGCTCGCCGCTCACCATGTCGAGCGCGCGGCATCCAGCTCCGCGCGGCTGGGTGGGTCGGCGCCGACCCGTGTGCAGTTCAGCGCGGCCACCAGCGCGGCGTCGTCCACCAGCGCGAGCAGCTGCTCGTCGGCCATGGCCTCCAGGGCGGCCCGCGAGGTGACGCCCGCCTCCAGCAGTCCGGTGAGCAGGCCCGCGGCCAGCGAATCCCCGGCCCCCACGGTGTCGACGACGGTCACCGACGGTGTCTCGCGGTGCAGCAGCGGCCGGCCGGGCCGGGCGACGCGGAGCGGTGCCCCCCCGTCGGTGAGCAGGACGAGGGCGGGACCTCGGTCCGCCCAGCGCCGGGCGGCGTCGTCCAGGTCGGAGGGGGCGTCCAACCACGCCAGGTCCTCGGCGCTGACCTTCACGACGTCCGCGTGCGCGGCCAGCCGGTCCAGGCGGGTGCGGACCACCGACGGGGTGTTGCCCAGCGCCTCGCCGACGGGACCCTCGGCGAGCATGGGGCGGATGTTCGGGTCCACGCTGATCAGGGTGCTTCCCTCGGCGTGCAGTTGCTCGACGAGGCCGGCGATCGCGTCGGACCCCGGGGCGGTCCAGCTCGAGATCGAGCCGACGTGCAGCACCCCGGTTCGCGCGGGCAGCACGCTGCGCAGTTCCTCGTCGGTCCACTGCCAGTCGGCGGCACCGAGCACGTGGAAGCCGTAGTCGGGAGAGCCGTCGGGGCCCAGGCCGACGACCGCCAGACTCACCGGCTCCGGGGCGTCGATGAAGCCGGCGACGTCCACCCCGGCGAGCCCGGCATGCCGGCGCAGGTGCGGCGCGAGGGGACCGGTTCCCAGGCGCGCCATCAGCCGGACGGGGGCGCCCAGCCGCCCCGCGGCCACGGCGACGTTGAGGGCGTTGCCGCCCGGGCGGGCGACGTACTGCGGGGCGGTGCCCTCGGGGCCGGCGTCCGCTCCCGGAACGGGCAGGAGGTCGACGACGAGCTCGCCCACGACGCACAGGACGGGGGAGTCGGCCACGCAGGCACCCTATCGGCGGGGGCGCGTCGACCGCCCGCGTTGGCTCCGACCGTGCAACACCTGGAACGATGAGGCGACGAGCATCACCGGGCCGGCCGCTGCGCCGGAGCAGGAGGACCCATGCCCAACCCGTTCGTGAAGCTGTGGAAGTACCTCACGGCGTCGGCCAACGCCCAGATCGACCAGCGGGCCGACCCGAAGATCCAGATCGCCCAGGCGATCGAGGCAGAGCAGCAGCGGCACCAGGCGCTGGCCAACCAGGCCGCCGCGGTCCTGGGCAACCAGCGGCAGCTGGAGATGCGGCTCAACCGCCAGCTCGGCGAGGTGGAAAAGTTGCAGGCCTCCGCCCGCCAGGCGCTGGTGCTCGCCGACAAGACCCGCGCCGGAGGTGACGCGAACAAGGCAGCGGAGTACGAGAACGCCGCGCAGGCCTTCGCGACCCAGCTGGTCGCCGCCGAGCAGTCGATGGAAGACCTCAAGCGCAGCCACGACGAGGCGCTGCAGGCCGCCGAGCAGGCGCGCGGTGCCGTCGAGCAGAGCCGGATGCGGTTGCAGACGACGCTGGCCGAGCGCACCAAGCTCATGTCGCAGCTCGAGCAGGCCAAGATGCAGGAGCACGTCGCCTCGTCGCTGCGGCAGGTCAACGAACTCTCCGCGCCGGGCAACACCCCCAGCCTGTCGGAGGTCCGGGACAAGATCGAGGCGCGCTACGCCAACGCGCTCGGTCAGGCCGAGCTGGCGCAGACCTCGGTCGAGGGCCGGATGCTCGAGGTGCAGAAGGCGACCCTGGACGTCGCGGGTGCCTCGCGTCTCGACCAGATCCGCGCCTCGATGAGCGGTGGCCCCACAGCGGTCGAGGGCGGCCAGCCCGCGGCCGCGATCGAGCAGGGTGCCCCCGCCGTTCCGCAGCCGGTTGCCGAGCAGCGCGAGGCGCAGTCGGCCGAGCGTCCCGACCAGCAGTAGAGGCATCTCCTGCCCCCACCGCTCGCAGGCTCGCGGCGGGACCCTGCAGGAGGGCCGAAGGGAGCGACGATGTCCGGCCCGGGCTATCCGCCCGCCCGCTACACCGGTTCCGGCGGCGAGGTGAACGCGTCACTGCGGCGGGCCGACGTCCCGCCGGAGCTCGCCCTGGGCGGCGGTGGGGCCGCGCACTACCTGGCCGGCGGCGCGACCACCGGCGGCGCGTTCGGCCTGTATCGCTGGGAGATGGGGCCGGCACCCACCGGGCCGGGCCCGCACTTCCGCCGCGGCATCACCGAGTCCTTCTTCGTGCTCAGCGGCACCGTGCGCCTCTACGACGGCGAGCGCTGGGTGGAGGGGCGCCGGGCGACTTCCTGCACGTACCCGAGGGTGGGATCCACGGCTTCCGGAACGAGTCCGGTGAGCCGGCGTCGATGCTCGTGCTGTTCACGCCGGGGGCGCCCCGCGAGGACTACTTCGAGACCCTGGCCGACGCCGCGCGCCGGGACGCGATGAGCCCCGAGGACTGGACGGAGTTCTTCCTCCGGCACGACACCTTCTGGGTCTGAGCCGCGTCACCGGTTCCTCCGGCCGCTGTTCCGGGCCGCCTCAGCGGTAGAGGGTCACCGGCTGCGGCCGACCGGGCTCGCCGGTGCGCGCCTGCGGATCGACGGGGGAGTGGGCGGCCTGGCACTTCGGGCACCACCAGGTGACCCGCTCCTGCGTCGGCGGTCCCTGCTCGCCCAGCAGGATCGGTGTGCCGCACCGCCGGCAGGGCCGCCCCTTCCGCCCGGCCACCCAGTGGTCCTGCCCGCGGCGGGTGACGCCGGTGGTGCTCTGCTCGGGGTGGTGGCGGTTGGCCAGCATCAGCGTGCGAGCGCGCTCGACGAGCGCCGCCAGGTCGGGCACGTCGGCGACCCGCGCCCAGGGGTGGACGCCGACCAGGAACAGCGACTCGACCTTGTAAAGGTTGCCGATCCCGGCCAGGTTGCGCTGGTCGAGGATCGCGACGCCGATCTGCTCGTCGGGGCGCTCCCGGAGCCGGCGCAGCGCCTCCTCGAGGTCCCAGTCCGGGCCCAGCACGTCGGGGCCGAGGTGGCCGACCAGCCGGTCCTCGTCAGCCGTCGGGACGATGTCGACGTCGTGCAGCCGGTAGCCGACGCACTCCCACTCGTCGGTGGCCAGGACGACGCGGATGTCGTAGGCGGGGCTGCCGCGCCACTTCGCTCCCGGCCGGTAGATGTGCCAGCTGCCGTCCATGCGGAAGTGGGTGCGCAGGGTGCGACCGTCACCCAGCCGGATGAGCAGGTGCTTGCCGCGCGGGACGACCTCGCGGACCGTGGTGCCGCTCAGGTCGAGGGCCGCCAGCTGGGGGAGCCGGAACTCACTGCGGCGCAGGGTGGTGCCGGCCAGCGCGGTGTTCATCCGCTGCGCGGCCAGCCACACGGTGTCTCCCTCGGGCACGCCTCCAGTGTCCCCGGCGCGCATCGAGCCTGCTCGGATGGTGTGAGACCCCTGACAGCCGGGATGACGGCGGCCCGATCGTGCGCTGACCGGTCCGTGAGCGTTCCCCTGCGTCGTCGTGACCGGTCCGGCGGTGAGCCCTCGCCCCCGAATACCGAGCCGGTGACCGTGACGGTCGCCCGTGTGGTGCGTCCCGACCGGCGCGAGGCCTTCGAGCGGGAGGCCACCGCCATCCTGGGCGTGGCGTCGACGTTCCCCGGCAACCTCGGCGCGACGCTGCTGCGGCCGGGACCCGGCAGCTCCGAGTACCACCTGGTCTATCGGTTCGGCGACGATGCGTCGCTGGCCGTGTGGGAGCGGTCGCCGCAGCGGCGGGAGTTCCTCGCCCGGCTCCGCGACATCGTCGAGGACGAGCGCTACGCCCGCGTCACCGGCCTGGACAGCTTCTTCACCCGTCCCGCCACCCCCGGTCCGCGCTGGCGGCTCACGGTGCTGACCGTCGCCGCCGTCTTCGCGATCACGTCGCTGTTCCAGTTCCTGGTCACCCCGCATCTACAGGGCTGGCCCGTCGGGGCGCGCCTGCTGCTGTCGGCGGTGGTCGTGGTGCTGCTGCTCGGGCACGTCGCGATGCCGCTGCTCACCCGGTGGCTCGCCCGCTGGTTGCGCCCCTCCAGGGGCTGACGCGGGTCGGCCGCTCCAGAGGTGTTCCTCCCGCTCCTGCAGGACTCCAGGTGCGGGAGAGGAACCTCAGGAGTGCGGCAGTCCGGATGCGCACCGACCCGTCGCCGACCGGTGGTCAGGCGCGCAGCCGCAGACCCCGCGGCGTGGCGGCGAAGCCGGCGGCCTGGAGAGCCGCCGAGAGCGGCGTGGACTCGTGCACCGACGCACCGTCTGCCTTCTGCACCACCATGCGGCCCAGCGCACCGGCCGATACCGCGCCGGAGAGGGCCGTCGCCGCCTCCTTGAGGACGTGCTCGTCCTCGGTCCAGGACAGCAAGGTCTTGCCGCCCCGTTCGACGTAGAGCGTCAGGTCGCCGTCGACCAGCACCACGAGGGCGCCGGCCTTGCGACCGGCGCGGTGCCCGGTCGGTGCCTTCCGCCCCGGCCCGGTGCCCTCGCCGACGTCGATGGCGTCCGGATCCGCGGCCCCCGGCCGCTCCGGCCA
Organism: Blastococcus mobilis; assembly: GCF_900188025.1. Classification (GTDB taxonomy): domain Bacteria; phylum Actinomycetota; class Actinomycetes; order Mycobacteriales; family Geodermatophilaceae; genus Blastococcus_B; species Blastococcus_B mobilis. The sequence continues at coordinate 8,886 of NZ_FZNO01000041.1, read as the reverse complement.
GGGCAGCGCAGCGCCGTAGACGTTGGCGGGATCGGTCGCGGCGAGGACGACCGCGCCGCCGGGCACCCGGTCGGGAGAGGCGAAGCTGCGCAACCGGTCCACCGACCCGGGGGTGCCGAACTGGGCCGCGCCCAGGGTCTCGACGAAGTAGCCGCGACGGGCGCGTCCGTTCTCCTCGAACGCCCGCAGTACCGGGTAGACCGCCGAGAAGCCGCCGGTCACCTGCTCGGCCATGACCGCGCCGCGGGTGAGCACGCCGTGCCGTTCCAGCAGTGCCTCGGCCCGTGCCGTCGTCCGCCGGGTGCTGTTGGCCTCGCGGTCGGGCAGCCGTGACCACCGGCCGGCCACGGTGGGCGGGCCGGTGTGGGTCGGCATCGCGGGCCGGCCCAGGCGGGCCCGGCCGTGCCGACCGCGGTCGAACCGCGCGCGAGGGGCCGCAGGGCGGCTGCGGTGCGTGCCGCCGCCACCCAGCCGCGTCCGGAGCGGAGCCAGGGTGTCGTTGGTGAGCACGCCCGCCCAGACGAGGTCCCAGACGAGGTCGGCCATCGCGGTGTCGTCGGTGGCGCCGACCAGATCGGAGAGCCCGCGGAAGAAGAGCGCCTGCCCGCCGGCGAGCTGTTCCAGGATCGGCGTGCCCTCGTCCGGCACCTCGAGCGGTTCGGGCAGCAGCAGGGGCGCCAGGTCGGCCGGGACGAGGCTGATCCAGCCGTCCCCGCCGGGCAGCCCACCCGCACCGGCCCACAGCACCTCCCCGGCGCTGGTCAGCTCGTCGAGCATCGCGGGGGAGTAGCCACGGACCCGCGCCGGGAGGACCAGTGATTCCAGGGCACTGGCCGGCACCAGCGCACCGGCGAGCTGTTCCACGACGGCGAGCACGCCGTCGGCACCGCGGAGCCTGCTCCCGACCGACTGCCAGGACGGGGTGAACCGGGCCAGGGTCCCGGTGGGTACCGGCTCGACCTCCTGACGCAGCCTGGCCAGGCTCCGTCGGCGGATCGACCGCAGCACCTCCGCGTCACACCATTCCTGACCGCTGCCGCCGGGCCGGAACTCGCCGGTGACGAGCCGGCCGGTGCCGGTAAGCCGGTGCAGGGTGGCGGTGACCACTGCGACGCCGAGGCCCAGCCGAGTCGCGACCTCGGCCGGCTGGAAGGGCCCGTGGGTGCGGGCGAAGCGGCCGATCAGGTCACCGAGGGGATCGGCCACCGGCTCCGTGAAGGCCTCCGGTACGCCGACGGGCAGCGCGGTGCCGAGCGCGTCGCGGAGGCGGCCGGCGTCCTCGATGGCGACGTAGCGCTCCTCGCCCGCGATGCGTACCTGCAGCGCTCGGCGCGACGCGACCAGCGCGTCCAGCCATTCCTGCGGCACCCCGCGCGCGGCCGCCTCGGCGGCGGTGAGGTCGCCGAGTCCGCGCAGGAGGTCGGAGGCGCCGTCGACGTCGCGCGGGTGCCGCTGGCCGGGCCGTCGTTGGAGCTCCGCCTCGACCTCGGCCATGGCCTCGCCGTCGAGCAGCTCCCGCAGTTCGGTGCGGCCCAGGAGCTCGGCGAGCAACCCGGTGTCGAGCGCGAGCGCCTGCGCCCGGCGTTCGGCGAGCGGCGCGTCGCCCTCGTAGAGGAACTGGCCGACGTACCCGAAGAGCAGCGACTGCGCGAAGGGGGAGGCGGAGTCGGTCTGCACGTCGACGACGCGGACCTTGCGCGAGCGAACGTCCGTCATCAGCTCGACGAGACCAGGCACGTCGTAGACGTCCTGCAGGACCTCGCGGGCCGCCTCGAGGGTGATGGGGAAGGAGGAGAACTCGCTGGCCACCGACAGCAGCTGGGCCGCGCGCTGGCGCTGCTGCCACAGCGGGGTGCGACGGCGCGGGTCGCGGCGGGGAAGGAGCAAGGCGCGGGCGGCGCACTCCCGGAACCGGCTGGCGAACAGCGCGGAGCTGCCCACCTCGGCGGTCACCTCCCGTTCGACGTCGTCGGGGTCGAGCACGGCGAGGTCGGCCTCCGGCGGCTCCCCGGTGGTGTCGGGCAGCCGCAGCACGATGCCGTCGTCGGAGTGCATGGAGGCGACGTCCACGCCGTACCGCTCCCGCAGCCGGGCGGCCAGCACCAGCGCCCAGGGGGCGTTGACCTGCGCACCGAACGGCGAGTGCACGACCAGCCGCCAGTCGCCCAGCTCGTCGCGGAACCGCTCGACCAGGAGCGTCCGGTCGTCGGGCAGGTGGCCGGTCACCGCCTTCTGCTCGGCGAGGTAGGTCTGCAGGTTCGCCGCGCCCCACTCGTCGAGGCCCGCTGCGCGGGCCCGCTCCAGGCCTGCTTCCGGCGTCGCCGACCCGACCTCGCGCAGGAAGGCACCCAGCGCCCGTCCCAGTTCCAGCGGCCGGCCCGGGGCGTCGCCGTGCCAGAACGGCATCTTTCCCGGCTGCCCCGGCGCCGGGGTGACCAGGACGCGGTCGTGGGTGATGTCCTCGATCCGCCAGGACGACGACCCGAGCAGGAAGACGTCGCCCACCCGGGACTCGTAGACCATCTCCTCGTCGAGCTCGCCGACCCGTCGTCCGCCGGTGCCCTCGGCCCCCACGAGAAAGACGCCGAAGAGCCCGCGGTCGGGAATCGTCCCGCCGCTGGTCACCGCCAGCCGCTGCGCCCCCGCCCGGGCGGTGAGGGTGTCGGTGACGCGGTCCCAGGTCAGCCGCGGCCGGAGCTCGGCGAAGGCGTCGGAGGGATAGCGCCCGGCCAGCATGTCGAGGACGGCGTGCAGCGCGGAGTCCGGCAGCGAGGAGAAGGCCGCCGACCGGCGCACGACGGCGGCGACCTCGTCCACGGTGCGCGGCCGCTCGGACACCATCGCGACGATCTGCTGGGCCAGGACGTCGAGAGGGTTGCGCAGATACCGGATCGACTCGATCGCGCCGGCCTTCATGCGCTCGGCGACCAATGCGCACTGCACCAGGTCACCGCGGTACTTCGGGAAGAGGACACCGCGGCTGACCGCCCCCACCTGGTGGCCGGCCCGGCCGACGCGCTGCAGGCCGCTGGCGACCGTCGGCGGTGCTTCGACCTGCACGACGAGGTCGACCGCGCCCATGTCGATGCCCAGCTCGAGGCTGGAGGTCGCGACGACGGCCGGCAGGCGACCGGACTTCAGCGCCTCCTCGACGATCGCCCGCTGCTCCCGGGAGACCGAGCCGTGGTGTGCCGCGGCGACCGGCTGGATCCCCTCCGGCACGCCGCCACCGGAGCCGGCCTGGGCCATGAGCGCGGCGGCGTTGGTGCCCGGGGGCACCGTCTCCCCGGTGGCGCGCTCGTAGGCCAGTTCGTTCAACCGGCTGGTCAGCCGCTCGGCCAGGCGACGGGAGTTCGCGAAGACGATGGTGCTGCGGTGCGCCTGGACCAGGTCGAGCACCCGCTCCTCGACGGCCGGCCAGATCGATGTCCGGGGCTGGTTGCCTGCGGCGGAGCCCTCCAGCTCGCCGGTGGGCTGCCCCAGCTCGCTCATGTCCTCGACCGGGACGACGACCGAGAGGTCCCACTCCTTCGCCGAGGGCGGCGCGACGATCTGCACCGGCCGTCCGCCGGCGAGGTAGGTGGCCACCTCCTCGATGGGGCGCACCGTGGCCGACAGCCCGATCCGCTGGGCCGGCCGCTCGAGGAGCTCGTCGAGGCGGTCGAGGGAGACCGCCAGGTGGGCCCCGCGCTTGGTGTCGGCGACGGCGTGCACCTCGTCGACGATCACCGTCTCGATGCCTCGCAGCGCCTCCCGGGCCGAGCTGGTGAGCAGCAGGAACAGCGACTCCGGGGTGGTGATGAGGATGTCGGTCGGGCGGCGGGTGAAGGCCCGCCGCTCGTCGGCCGGGGTGTCACCGGAGCGGATGCCGACCCGGATCTCCGGACGGGTCAGGCCGAGCCGGGCGGCGGCCTGGCCGATGCCCGCCAGCGGTGCCCGGAGGTTGCGCTCGACGTCGACGGCGAGGGCCTTGAGCGGGGACACGTAGAGGACGCGGCAGCGCAGCTGTTCCTCGGCCGGCGGAGGGGTGGCGGCCAGCCGGTCCAGCGACCAGAGGAAGGCCGCCAGCGTCTTGCCCGACCCGGTGGGCGCCACGACGAGGGCGTGGTCGCCGCTGCTGATCGCGTCCCACGCGCCCTCCTGGGCGGCGGTCGGCCGGACGAACGCACCCGTGAACCAGGCCCGGGTGGCCTCCGAGAACCGGTCGAGTGCGGACACGTCCCCAGTGTCCCCGGGTGGTATGACAATCCGCCGGGCCGGTCGCGGCGCGCGGCGGGCGGACCGCCCGTCCGTCGACGTCGGCGGGCAGACTGCGTCCGTGCGCCAGCCTTCTTCCACCGTGCCGGGGACCGCGGCCGCCGACGTCGTCCCCGAGCGCGTCCAGCGCCGGACGGTTGGCGTCCTCAGCGGCTCCGTGGCCCTCGCGGGACTGGGGGTCACCGTGGGCATCACGGTCGGGGGGCTGATCGCCCGGGACGTCGCGGGCACCGACAGCGCCGCCGGCCTGGGGTCCACGGCCGGCGTGCTGGGCGCCGCCGTGCTCGCCGTCCCCCTGGCCCGGATCAGCGACCGGGCAGGCCGTCGTGCAGGCCTGGCCGCCGGGTACGGCGTCGCCGTCCTCGGTGCCGGGGTCACCGTGGCCGCAGCGGCGATCTCCTCGCTGCCGCTGTTGCTCCTCGGGCTGTTCGCCTTCGGGGCGTCGACGGCCTGCGGACTGCAGTCCCGCTACGCAGCAGCCGACCTGGCGACACCTGCGCGGCGGGGGCGGGACCTCTCCCTCGTGGTGTGGGCGACCACGGTCGGCTCGGTGCTCGGCCCCAATCTCGCCGGGCCGGGCGCGGATCTCGGGCGTGCCCTGGGGCTGCCCGCTCTCGGTGGCGCCTTCGTGGTGTCGGCGGTGGCCTTCACCGTCGTCGCAGTGGCGCTGCTCCTGCTGCTCCGACCCGACCCCCTGCTGCTCGCCCGGCGACTCGGGGGTGGCGGGAACGGGCCGCGGCCGCGTCAGGCCACCGGCGCCGCGATGCGCGCGGTCTGGGCCTCGCCGCAGGGGCGCCTCGGGCTCACTGCGGTGATCGTGGCCCATTCGGTGATGGTCGGCGTCATGGTGATGACGCCGGTGCACATGGGGCACGCCGGTGGCTCGGCGGGCTCGACGCTGCGGGTGATCGGATTGGTGATCAGCGTCCACGTCGCCGGGATGTACCTGTTCTCCCCGTTGGTCGGGATCCTGGCCGATCGCGCCGGACGGAGGAACACCGTCGCGGTGAGCGGGGCACTGCTGCTCGCCGCGGCGGGGGTGGCCGGCACCGCGGCTCCCGGCGCCGCCGTGCAGCTCGGCGTCGGCCTCCTGCTGCTCGGTCTGGGGTGGTCGTGCGGCCTGATCGCCGGATCGACGCTGGTCACCGAGTCGGTGGGTGCAGATGTGCGGCCGACGGCGCAGGGTGGCACGGACCTGCTCATGGGCCTCGGCTCGGCCCTGGCAGGGGTGCTCGGCGGCCCGCTGCTGGCCCTGGGCGGGTTCGGCCTCGTCTCCGGGGTCTCCGCCGCCCTGGTGCTGCCGCTCGCCGTCGTCTGGATCGCCGGCGTGCGGTCGGCCGTCAGCGGTCCCGGAAGTTCTTGATCAACAGGACGATCGAGACCAGCATCGCCAGGACGATGGCGATCTGCAGGACGGCGTCCCACCCCGCCGATCCGGTGCCGGGAATCACCCTTTCAGCCTAATCGCGTCGGCCCGGCAGGCGGTTACCGCGTACGCAGTGAAGCGTGGTGACCACCTCGGGCAGGTCGACCGGGGCGTGGGTGCGCAGGGCGCTCGTCCAGGTCGCAGGAGTCCGCTCCCGCCGGCGGCCGATCGAGGGCATGCGCAGCATGCGGGTGCACGGCCAGGGTGGCGAGCGGCGGCTCAGCGTCGCCATTCCGGCCGGACGCCGTGGACGTCGTCCTCCGTCGGCCGTTGCCGCTGCTGGCGGCCCGGGGGGACGGCGAGTCGGTCGGCGCGGTGTACCTGCACGCCGACGACCCGACGGCGCTGGTCCGCCGCCCGCGGGCCGGGGCGCCGGACCGCCTGGCGGGCGAGGAACCGCGGGCGCGCTAGCGTCGACGTCGTGCGTCTGCAGGAGTTCTGGTCACGGTTGGACAGCCAGTTCGGATCGATGCGTGCCCAGAGCGTGGCGCGCGACCACGTCTTCGCCGCGCTCGGCGGTCGCAGCGCGGTCGACGCGATCGAGGCGGGCCTGTCCGTGCGCAAAGTCTGGCTGGCCATCTGCGAGGAGTACGAGGTCCCGCCCAAGGAGCGCTGAAGCCGCCGCGCTGGTGGCGGGCGTGTCGCCCTGGCGGTCGAACAGGTGTTCGGCCTACTGTGGCGTCCACAGGTCGACCGGCTCTCCACAGGTCCGCCTGAAGGCCAGAAACTGTCGGTGCCTCGTCCTAGCGTCGGTCCCGACCCGCTTCCCGCGAACCGAAGGTGTGCACCATGGCAACGCTCGACCGCGACAAGGCCCTCGACATGGCCCTCGCCCAGATCGACAAGCAGTTCGGCAAGGGCTCGGTCATGCGCCTCGGCGACAGCCCCGAGGTGGCCATGAAGGTCATCCCGACCGGCTCGATCGCCCTCGACATCGCGCTGGGCATCGGCGGCCTGCCGCGCGGCCGCGTCATCGAGGTCTACGGCCCCGAGTCCTCCGGAAAGACGACGGTCGCCCTGCACGCGGTGGCCAACGCCCAGGCCGCCGGCGGCATCGCCGCCTTCGTCGACGCCGAGCACGCGCTCGACCCGGAGTACGCCCGCGCGATCGGTGTCGACACCGACGCGCTGCTCGTCAGCCAGCCCGACACCGGTGAGCAGGCGCTCGAGATCGCCGACATGCTGATCCGGTCCGGAGCCCTCGACATCATCGTCATCGACTCCGTCGCCGCCCTGGTGCCCCGCGCCGAGATCGAGGGCGAGATGGGTGACAGCCACGTGGGTCTGCAGGCCCGGCTCATGAGCCAGGCGCTGCGCAAGATCACCGGTGCGCTGAGCAACTCCGGGACGACGGCGATCTTCATCAACCAGCTGCGCGAGAAGGTCGGCGTGGTCTACGGCTCGCCCGAGGTCACCACCGGTGGTCGCGCGCTGAAGTTCTACTCGTCGGTCCGCCTGGACGTCCGCCGCATCGAGACCCTGAAGCAGGGCACCGACGCGGTCGGCAGCCGCACCCGCGTCAAGGTGGTCAAAAACAAGGTCGCCGCGCCGTTCAAGCAGGCTGAGCTCGACATCCTCTGGGGTCAGGGCTTCAGCCGGGAGGGCGGGCTCATCGACGTGGGTGTCGAGCAGGGCATCGTGAGGAAGTCCGGCGCCTGGTACACGTACGAGGGCGACCAGCTCGGCCAGGGCAAGGAGAACTCGCGCAACTTCCTGAAGGACAACCCCGACCTCGCCGACGAGATCGAGAAGCGGATCAAGGAGAAGCTGGGCATCGGGCCCACCCTGGACGCCCCGGCCGCACCCGCCGACTTCTGAGCCGACAAGTGTCCGGCTTTCCCTCCACCCGCCGCCGCAGCCCGGGCTCCCACCCGGGCGCGCGACGGGCGGGAGCCCGCGGGCACGACGATCTCCCGAGCCCGGACGTCGTGCCCGGCGCACCGGAGGACGAGATGGGCGATCCGGAGTCGGTGGCCCGAGGGATCTGCCTGCGCGCCCTGACCGGAGCGCCGAAGACGCGCCAGCAACTGGCCGACCTCCTCCTCCAGCGTGGCGTGCCGGACGATGCGGCTGAGGCGGTGCTCGACCGGTTCACCGAGGTCGGCCTGATCGACGACGCCGCCTTCGCCCGGGCCTGGGTGAGCTCCCGCCAGTCCGGACGAGGACTGGCCCGGCGGGCGCTGAGTGCCGAGCTGCGCGCCAAGGGCGTCGAGCCCGAGGTGGCAGCTGAGGCGGTCGGCGAGGTGGATGACGAGGACGAGCGCGCCGCCGCCCGCCGGCTCGTCGAGCGGCGGATGGGTGCGATGCGTCGCCTCGACCGTGCCACCGCGATGCGCCGGCTGATGGGCATGCTGGCCCGCAAGGGCTACAGCGGCGGGCTGGCTGCCGCTGTGATCCGGGAGGCCTTCGACAGCGCGGACAGCGCCGACGCCCTCGAGGACGCCTTCGGGTACCTGGACGAGGACAGCCTGTTGCCGTAGATCGGCCCGGCGGCTCAGGTGGGGTCGGGGTCGTTCGGGCCCTGACGTGGGCCGGTGCCCGCGACGACCTCGCTGACGCCGCCGTAGGGCTCGTGCCGCTTGCCGGCGTGCGCCTCGTCCTGGAGCCGATCCAGTAGGTGCGGGTAGTGCGCCTCGAACGCCGGGCGCTCCGACCGGATCTTGGGGATCTCGATGAAGTTGTGCCGCGGCGGTGGCGAGGAGGTCGCCCACTCCAGCGAGTTGCCGTGGCCCCAGGGGTCGTCACGCAGCGCCAGCTCGCCGTACTTCCACGACCGCACCACGTTGTAGATGAAGGGCAGTGTCGAGGCGCCGAGGATGAACGCGCCGATCGTGGACACCACGTTGAGCGTCGTGAACTCGTCCGTGGGCAGGTAGTCCACGTAGCGGCGCGGCATGCCCTCGTTGCCGAGCCAGTGCTGCACCAGGAACGTGGTGTGGAAGCCGATGAAGGTCAGCCAGAAGTGCAGCTTCCCGAGCCGCTCGTCCATCATCCGGCCGCACATCTTGGGGAACCAGAAGTAGATGCCGGCGTAGGCGGCGAACACCACGGTGCCGAAGACGACGTAGTGGAAGTGGGCCACGACGAAGTAGGAGTCGTTGACGTGCCAGTCGATCGGCGGGCTGGCCAGCAGCACGCCGGTCAGGCCACCGAGCAGGAAGGTGACCATGAACCCGATCGAGAACAGCATCGGCGTCTCGAAG
>NZ_FZNO01000009.1 GCF_900188025.1 Blastococcus mobilis | reverse complement strand
TGCGTCGACGCCTATCTAGCCCTGGCCGCCGCCATCGTCACCGTCCGTGCGCTATGCCGGGCCGCGTGGCGCCTCTACCGCTGGGACACCCGCCCAAATCACCACGCATCCGCTGACCTACTGGCGGGAGCTCTTAGGACCGTCGGCTCCTATCGGAGTCGACACCCACGTTCTCCTCCCCCACCGACCGCGGTGGCACACGGGGACGGTGAGACCCTCGATCGCGACGCTGGCGTGTCATGGCGGAGCCGGCCCGGCACGTCGAATGATGAACTGGCTCCTCCGCTCGCGGAACAACGAGGTGGTGATCAGCCGCCCTCGAGCCGCTGCTCCCAGCCGGGGCCATGCGGTAGCAGCACCGCCGTCCGGACGTCGTCGTCGCGGCGGTCCAGTCGGACCTCCAGGTGCTCGTCGGCCAGCCGCTCGACCAGGCCCTGCCCCCACTCGACGACGGTGACCGACTCCTCGGTCGAGGCGTCGAGGTCCAGGTCGTCGACGTCGGCAACGCCGCCCAGGCGGTAGGCGTCGACGTGCACGAGGGGCACCCGTCCGCCCCGGTGCACGCGGGAGATGACGAACGTCGGCGAGGTGACCGGCTCCCGGACGCCGAGCCCGGCGCCGATGCCCTGGGTGAGCGCGGTCTTCCCCGCGCCCAGCGGACCCACGAGGACGACGAGGTCACCCGGCGCCAGAACCTCGGCCAGCTCCCGGCCCAGGGCATGCGTGTCCTCCGGCGTGGGCAGGACGTGGTCGCGTCTCACCGCAACGTCCGTGCGACGGCGGACAGGTCGGCCAGCAGCCCGGCCCGCGGGGCGCCGTTCGGCCCGAACCGGATCGCGGCCGAGGGGTGGTAGGTCGCCCAGACGGCACGCCCCTCGATCTCGTGCGGCCGGGCGCGCACCTGCGCGAGCACGGTCCGCGGACCCAGGAACCACTTCGCGGCCGACAGGCCGAGTGCCACGACCACCGGAGGGTCCAGCAGCTCGAGCTGCCGGCGCAGCCAGCCGCTGCACCGGGCGACCTCCGGCGCCTTCGGTGTCCGGTTGCCCGGCGGCCGGCACTTCACCACGTTCAGGACGGCGGCCTGCGCGCGGTCGAGTCCGGCCTCGGCCAGGAGCTCGTCCAGCAGCGCGCCGGAGCGGCCGACGAACGGCCGGCCGGTCTCGTCCTCCTGCGCGCCCGGGGCCTCACCGACCAGCGCGAATCGCGGCCGGCCGACCAGCGGCAGGTCCCCGACGACGACGTGCTGCCGGGTGGCGGCGAGCTCGGGGCAGGCGACGCACGGTCGGTTGACCTCGGCGAGCGTCTGCCAATCCGGAGCGGCCGCAGCGGTCTGGGCGACCGCGAGCGCCCCGGCGTCGACGGGTGCGGACCTCACGGGGCGACCGACAGGTCGGCGGCCACCCGCCGGAGCAGGGCGGTCAGTGCACCGCTCACCTCGTCCGGCTTCTCCAACAGCACGAGGTGCCCGGCGTCGGGGACGACGACGTACTCGGCCGTGGCCTCCCCTCCCCGCCCGAGCCGCTCGACGATGAGGTCGCTGTGCTCCTTGGGGATCATCTTGTCCTTGTCGCCGGTCAGCACCAGCGTGGGCACGGCGCGCAGCGGCTCGAGCGAGCCGATCTCGTCCATCCCCGCCAGCGCCGGGTAGAACTCCGCGATCACGTCGACCGGCGTGCCGGCGATCATGGCGTCCACGTACCGGCCCAGTGCCGGGTCCACGTCCGCGGAGGCGAACGACAGCGACCGGGTGACCACCGAGACCAGGTCGGCGGCCAGGCGCCGCGTGCGCTCGGCCAGAGCCGGGCGGCGGCGCATCGTCCAGGCCGCGACCGGGAAGACCGCCGCCCGCACGCGGGTGAGCAGTTCGGGCAGGCCGAAGTTCAGCTCGGCCAGCTGGCCGCTGGACGTGGAGATCAGCGCGACGCCGGCGATCCTCGGGCCGAAGAGCTCCGGCCGAAGCGCCGCGAGCCCCATGATCGTCATCCCGCCCATCGAGTGACCGACCAGGACGACCGGCCCGCGCGGCACTCGCGTCTCCAGCACCGTGGCCAGGTCGCCGGCCAGCTGCTCGATGGTCGACCGCTCGGGCCGTCCGCGGCCGGAGGAACCGTGGCCGCGCTGGTCGTAGAAGACCAGCCGCGCGTCCGGTCGGTGACCGTTGGCCGTGGCCAGCTCGGCGGCCAGCGTGCGCCTCTGGAAGGCCCACGACCCCATGGAGAGCGTGTAGCCGTGCACGAACACCACCGTCAGCGGCGCGTCGCGGGGCCCGATCTCCTCCACCGACAGGAGCACGCCGTCGTCGGCCTGCACGAGCGCCGTCCGGTCGGCCGCACGGGCGGCGGTGCCCAGCGGGTCCGCCGTGCGCAGCTGCGCGGCCGCGCGCTCCTCCGCCACGGCCGCCGCGGGACCGAGCTGCGCTGCGCGCACCCGGCGTCCGGCGACACGGGCGACCGTCACGCCGACCGCCGTTCCCGCCGCCGCCAGGCCGACGAGGGCCCCGACGACGCCGGCGGTGCGCCCGCGGGAGTGCTGCGGTGCCGGGGGGTTCGACCGCCCCATCAGACGGCTCCGGCCGAGCCCACGTAGCGGCGCGTGAAGCGTCCGCCGACCCGGGTGGCCAGCTCGTAGTGGATGGTGTCGACGGCGTCGGCCCACTGCTGCGCGGTGGGCTCGCCGTGGTCCCCCGGCCCCCACAGGACGACCTCGTCCCCGGCCCGGACGGCAGAGTCCCCGACGTCCAGCACGAACTGGTCCATGCACACGCGTCCCGCGATGGTGCGCTGTGCGCCGCCCGCGAGCACGGGCGCCCGGTTGCCGGCGGCACGGGGCACTCCGTCGGCGTAGCCCACGGGGATCAGCGCGAGCGTGGTCTCCGTCTGCGTGACGTAGGTGTGGCCGTAGGAGACGCCGACGCCGGCCGGCACCCGCTTGGTCAGCGCCACGGCTGCGCGCACGGTCATGGCCGGACGCAGCCCGTGGTCGGCCGGGTTCCCGCCGAGGGGGTCGAGACCGTACAGGGCGATGCCGGGGCGGACGAGGTCGTACCAGGTGGCGGGCAGGGCCACCGTCGCCGCCGAGTTGGCCAGGTGCAGCCGGGCGCCGGTGAGCCCGGCGCGGCGGGCCAGCGCCACGGCCTCCTCGAAGACGGTCACCTGGGCCCCGATGGTCGGATGGGTGGGGGCGTCGGCGTAGGCCATGTGGCTCCACAGCCCGACGACGGCGATCTCGCCGTCGGCCTGGGCACGGGCCGCGGCGGCGACCAGACCGGGCCACTCGGCGGGGGTGGCGCCGGCCCGGGAGAGCCCGGTGTCGACCTTGAGGTGGACGCGCGCGGTCAGGCCGGTCGCGCGGGCTGCGGCCACGACCTCCTCGAGCCCCCATTCGGCGTTGACCGACACGTCCACGTCGGCGGTCAGTGCGGCGGCGTAGTCGGTACCGGGGGCGTGCAGCCAGGCCAGCAGCGGCGCGGTGATCCCGGCCGCGCGCAGCGCGAGGGCCTCCTCCAGGACGGCGACACCGAGGGAGTCCGCTCCGCCGGCGAGCACCGCGCGGGCGGCCGGAACCAGGCCGTGCCCGTAGCCGTCGGCCTTGACCACGGCCATCAGGGGGCGCGCGACCCGCTCGCGCAGCACCGCGGTGTTGGCCGCGATCGCGTCCAGGTCGATCACGACTTCGGCGCGCGCGGGTGGGTTCGTCACGCCTCCGAGTCTCCCAGGCGGTCCGGTCGCAGCCCGCGCACCCGGCCGACCGCCTCCGGCAACCGGCGCACGAGGTCGCCGGCGACCAGCGGCCCGCGCTGCGCGGCCAGCTGCCCGGTGCGCCCGTGCAGGTGGGCGGCGACCGCCCCCGCCTCGACCGCCCTCGGTCCCGTCGCCAGGACCGCGCCCGCGATCCCCGACAGGACGTCGCCAGTACCCGCCGTCGCCAGCCACGGCGTCCCGGTGCCGTTGACGAAGGCTGCCCCGTCGGCATCGGCGACGACGGTGGCCTCGCCCTTCAGCAGCACCGCGCACCCCAGGTCCGCGGCCAGGCGCCGGGCGGCGGCCACCCGGTCGGCGCCCACCTCCGCACCGAAGCGGGCGAACTCCCGGTCGTGCGGCGTGAGCAGCGTCGGCGCGCTCCGGCCCCGTACCGGTCCGGGGTCCTCCGCCAGCAGCGTCAGCGCGTCGGCGTCGACGACCACGGGCAGATCGGTCGCCAGCACCTCGTCCAGCGCGCTGCGGGCGGCAGCGTCGGTGCCCATGCCGGGACCGACCACCCAGGCCTGGACGCGGCCGGCGTCTCCGGGGCGGCCGTCGGTGACGATCACCTCCGGCCACGCGGCCCGGACGCCGTCGGCGGCGGTGCCCGCGTACCGGACCAGCCCCGGGCGGGTGCGCAGCGCAGCGCCGGTGCAGAGCACACCGGCACCCGGGTAGGTGGTCGAGCCGGCGACGATGCCCACCACGCCCTGGGAGTACTTGTCGTCGGTCGCCGAGGGCGGCGCGAGCCGGGCGGCGGCGTCGGCGTCGGTGAGCTGATGGGCGGTGGCCGCGGGGAGGTGCGGCTCCAGGCCGATGTCGACCAGGTGGACCTGACCGGCATGGGCTCGCCCCTCCCCCACGACCAGCCCCAGCTTGACCGCCCCGAAGGTGACGGTGTGCATGGCCGGGAAGGCGGCGCCGTCGACCGCGCCCGTGCCGGCGTCGATGCCACTGGGGACGTCGACGGCGACGGTGAGCCCCGCGCCCTCCGCGGCCGCCGTGCTCAGCTCCGCTGCGACGGGCCGCAGACCGCCCGAGCCCCCGATGCCGAGGATGCCGTCCAGCACCAGGTCGGCGCGGGCCACGAGGTCGCGGACGTCGGGCCCCTCGGCACGGCGCACCCGGCCACCGGCCCGGCGCAGCGCGGCCAGGCCGGCCGGGTGGGCCCGCTCGGCGTCCAGGAGGACGGCGGTGACCCGCGCTCCCCGGGCCGCCAGCCGGGCGCCGGCGTACAGCGCGTCGCCGCCGTTGTTGCCGGTTCCCACGAGCAGGGCGACCCGGCGGCCGTACACACCGTGGAGTAGGCGCACACACACTGTCGCGAGGCCCGTCGCCGCGCGCTGCATGAGCGTTCCGGGCGGGGTCTCCGCCAGCAGCGGCTCCTCGGCGGCCCGGATCTCCTCGGCGGTGTAGAGGCCGATCACGACTCCTCCTCGCCGGCGCACGTCGGCCGTGCGGCCGTTTCTCCGCGCGCCCTGCGGAGGCCGGTCACGTGACGTCCGCCGCGCGCGGGAAGCCCTCGGCGACCACGACCGCGGAGGCGATCCCGCCGTCGTGACTCATCGAGACGTGCCACATCGAGACGCCGAGCTGCGCGGCCCGCCCGGCCACCGACCCGCGGACCTCCAGGTGCGGCCGGCCGTGCTCGCCGACGGTCACCTCGGCGTCGTGCCAGTGCAGGTCGCCGGGCGCACCGAGGGCCTTGGCCAGCGCCTCCTTGGCCGCGAACCGGGCGGCCAGCGACTCCCCCGTGCGCCGGTTGCCGCTCGGGGTGCACTGCTCCGCGGCGGTGAACAGCCGGTCGCGCAGGCCCGGTGTACGCGTGAGCGACTCGGCGAAGCGCTCGACCGGCACGACGTCGATGCCCACCCCGATGATCACTGGGTCAGTCTGCCTGGTGACGTGCTGGAGCGGCCCCTCTGCAGGGCCCCGCCGCGAGCTTGCGAGCGGTGGGGGGCAGAGGGGTCCTTCACTCGACGGTGACGCTCTTCGCGAGGTTGCGCGGCTGGTCGACGTCCAGACCCCGGGTGTCGGCGATCTCGCAGGCGAGCACCTGCAGCGGCACCACGGTGACCACCGGCGCCAGCAGGGTGGGAAGCCGGGGCACGCGGATGAGGTGGTCGGCGAAGGGGACGACCGCCTCGTCGCCCTCCTCGGCGATGACGATCGTGCGGGCGCCGCGGGCGCGGACCTCCTGGATGTTGGAGACGACCTTCCCGTGCACCGACTCGCGGCTGTTCGGGGAGGGCACCACCACGATCACCGGCGTCCCCTGGTCGACGACCGCGATCGGCCCGTGCTTGAGCTCACCCGCCGCGAAGCCCTCGGCGTGGATGTAGGCCAGCTCCTTGAGCTTCAGGGCCCCTTCGAGTGCGACCGGGTAGCCCACGTGACGGCCCAGGAAGAGGATCGTGTTCGCGTCGGCCAGCTCGCGGGCGAGCTCACGCACCGCGTCCATGCCGGCGAGGACCTCGGCGACGGCGTCGGGCAGGCGGCGCAGGTCGGCGACGATCGCCGCCACCTCGTCCTCGTACTTCACGCCGCGCACCTGGGCCAGGAAGAGGCCCACCAGGTAGCAGGCCACGATCTGGGTGAGGAAGCCCTTGGTCGAGGCGACGGCCACCTCGGGCCCGGCGTGGGTGTAGAGGACGGCGTCGGACTCACGGGGGATGGTGGAGCCGTTGGCGTTGCAGATGGCCAGCACGCGGGCCTTCTGGTCGCGGGCGTGGCGCAGGGCCATCAACGTGTCCATGGTCTCGCCCGACTGGCTGATGACCACGACCAGGGTGGACCGGTCCAGCACCGGGTCGCGGTAGCGGAATTCGCTGGCCAGCTCCACCTCGACCGGGATGCGGGTCCAGTGCTCGATCGCGTACTTGGCGATCAGGCCGGCGTGGAAGGACGTGCCGCAGGAGACCACGAAGATCTTGTCGATGTCGCGCAGCTCCTGATCGGAGAGGCGCACCTCGTCGAGGACCAGGCCGCCGTTCGCGCCCAGCCGCCCGAGCAGCGTGTCGGCGATGGCTCGCGGCTGCTCGGCGATCTCCTTGAGCATGAACCAGTCGTAGCCGCCCTTCTCGGCGGCCTCGGCGTCCCAGTCGACGGTGTAGGCCGTGGGCTGGACGGTGGCGCCGTGGAAGTCGGTGACCGTGACCCCGCGCGTGCGGTCGATCTCGACCACCTGGTCCTGGCCCAGTTCGAGCGCCTCGCGGGTGTGCCCGATGAAGGCGGCGACGTCGGACCCGAGGAAGTACTCCCCGTCGCCGACACCCACCACCAGCGGACTGCTGCGCCGGGAGGCGACGACCGTGTCCGGTTCGGCGACGCAGGTGGCCACGAGCGTGAAGGCGCCCTCCAGGCGGCGGGACACCGTGCGCATCGCCTCGGCGAGGCGGCCGGGACCCTCCGGAAGGGCGGTGTAGGCGGCGGCCAGCAGGTGAGCCGTGACCTCGGTGTCGGTGTCGGACGTGAACTCCACACCGCTGCTCTCGCACTCGGCACGGAGTACGGCGAAGTTCTCGATGATCCCGTTGTGGATGACCGCGACCGTGCCGTCGGCCGACAGGTGCGGGTGCGCGTTGCGATCGGTGGGGCCGCCGTGCGTCGCCCAGCGGGTGTGCCCGATCCCGATCGTGGCAGCCGGCAGTGGCTGGTCGGCCAGCACCTTCTCCAGGTTGGCGAGCTTCCCGGCCTTCTTGGCCGACGTCAGCGTGCCGTCAGCGACGACCGCGATGCCTGCCGAGTCGTAGCCCCGGTACTCGAGCCGCCGCAGTCCTTCCAGGACCACGTCCCGGGCGTCCCGGGGACCTACGTAACCCACAATTCCGCACATTGGGCCCAGAGTACCGGCGGGGCGAACCGATCCGTCCGGGACACGGTGACGCCGTCGTGCTGTGCGCGACACCGCCACAGGAGCCGACCCCTGTCACAGTGAGCCGCTGCGTCACTCCTGTGCCGTCGCCTACCGGACGGCGGCGACGACCTCGGCCAGGCGGGTGGCGACCTCGTCGGCCTGCTCCTGGGTGGGCGCCTCCACCATGACCCGCACCAGCTGCTCGGTACCGGAAGGCCTCAGCAGCACCCGGCCCGTCGCTCCGAGCTCCTCCTCGACGGCGTTGACCGCCTGGGCGACCTCGTCACTCTCGGAGACCGCCATCCGGTCGGTCACGGGCACGTTGATCAGCGTCTGCGGCAGGCGGCGCACCACCGAGGCGAGCTCCGCCAGCGAGGCCCCGGTGGAGCGCATGCGGGAGAGCAGAGCCAGGCCGGTCAGCAGGCCGTCGCCGGTGGTGGCGTGGTCCAGGAAGACGAGATGCCCGCTCTGTTCACCGCCGAGGCTCAGCCCTCGGCTGCGCAGCGCCTCGAGCACGTAGCGATCGCCGACGGCCGTGGTGTGCACCGCGATGCCGGCGTCGCGCATGGTGTGGTGGAAGCCGAGGTTGCTCATCACCGTGGCGACGACGGTCTCGTCCTTGAGCGCGCCGCGTTCGTGCAGGGCCAGCGCGCAGACCGCCAGGATCGCGTCGCCGTCGACGACCTGGCCCTCGGCGGTCACGGCGAGGCACCGGTCGGCGTCCCCGTCGTGGGCGATCCCGAGATCGGCACCCTGCGCCCGGACCGCCTCGATCAGCGGTCCGAGATGGGTCGAGCCGATGCCGTCGTTGATGTTCCAGCCGTCGGGCTCGCACCCGATGGCGTGCACGGTCGCGCCCGCCCGCCGGTAGATGTCCGGAGCCGTCGCGGCGGCGGCGCCGTGCGCGCAGTCGACGACCAGGCGGAGGCCGGTGAGCGGCTGGTCCACGGTCGAGAGGACGTGGTCGGCGTAACGCTCGGCGGCGTCGGGCAGGGCGCGGACCCGGCCGATGGCCGCACCGGTCGGCCGGGGGCCGTCGGAGGAGCCGCTGAGGACGATGCGCTCGATCGCGGCCTCGAGAGCGTCGGGCAGCTTGTGCCCGCCGCGGCTGAAGAGTTTGAGCCCGTTGTCGGGCATGGGGTTGTGACTGGCCGAGATCATGACGCCGAGGTCGGCGCCGGTGTCGGCGGTGAGGTGGGCCAGCGCGGGGGTGGGCACCACGCCGGCCAGCAGCACCTCGGCGCCCGCGCTGCTCAGCCCGGCGACCACCGCGGCCTCGAGCATCTCCCCACTGGCGCGGGGGTCACGCCCGACGACCGCGACGGGACGCGAGGTCCCGTCGCGGTCGGCGAGCACTCCGGCGGCAGCACGTGCCACCGACAGGGACAGCTCCGGCGTGAGGTCTGCGTTGGCCAGACCTCGGACGCCGTCGGTCCCGAACAGACGACCCAACGACGTGCGGGTCAGCGCTTGGAGTACTGAGGCGCCTTGCGCGCCTTCTTCAGGCCGTACTTCTTGCGCTCGGTGGCGCGCGCGTCCCGAGTGAGGAAGCCGGCCTTCTTCAGGGCCGGACGGTCGTCGGCCTCGACCTCGATCAGGGCGCGGGCGATCGCCAGGCGCAGGGCACCGGCCTGGCCGGTGACGCCGCCACCCTTGAGGAGGCCGACGACGTCGTACTGCTCGGTCTTCTCCAGAATCACGAACGGCTCACGGATGAGCTGCTGGTGCACCTTGTTCGGGAAGTACTCCTCGAGGCTGCGGCCGTTCAGCTTGAACTGGCCGGTCCCCGGGAGGAGCCGCACGCGGACGATGGCCTCCTTGCGACGGCCGACCGTCTGGATGGGACGCCCGTCGGCGTCGGTCAGGGTCGCGGCGTGGGTCACTGGGCCACCTGCTTGATCTCGAAGGTCTGGGGCTGCTGCGCAGCGTGGGGGTGCTCGGGGCCGGCGTACACCTTGAGCTTGGAGAGCATCTGCCGTCCGAGGGTGTTGTGCGGCAGCATCCCCTTGACCGCGCGCTCGATGACGCGGTCGGGGTGGGTGCGCAGCTGGTCGCCCACGTTGATCGTCTTCAGACCACCGGGGTGGCCGGAGTGCCGGTAGGCGCGCTTGTCGTCCCGCTTGGAACCGGTCAGCGCGACCTTGCCCGCGTTCACGATGACGACGAAGTCACCGACGTCCACGTGCGGGGCGTACTGGGGCTTGTGCTTGCCGCGCAGGAGCTGCGCGGTCTGGCTGGCCAGTCGACCGAGCACCACGTCAGTGGCGTCGATGACGTGCCAGGCCCGGGCGATCTCGCCGGGCTTGGGGGTGTACGTGCGCACGGCGCTCGTGTCCTCTTCGTCGTCGGGATGGCTGGTGGGTTCGCCTCGCCGAGCACGGGAGACGTTGCGACACGCGGGCACCAGCCGGCTTGCGCGCGCCAGCGGGTCACGATACCAGCCGCCGGGCGGGGGCCGTCCCGCGGACGGACGAGGGGCCGGCCGCGACGCGGCCGGCCCCTCCCCCATCCACCTCAGGTCAGCCGTTGGACCTGTCGTTGGTCACCGCGGCGAGCGCGTCGACCTGGCCCGTCCCGTACCAGGACGTGTGCCCGTCGCCGCCCTGGCAGGTGGGCGGGGTACCGCTCTCCGAGCCGGCACCGACGGTCTCGTAGCGGGCCGGCAGCGTCTCCGGGCAGGACTGCGGGTCCGCTGTCTGCTGGATGAGCTGCTCCACCTGGGTCGGCCGCAGCTTTCCGTTCTGCGGGGTCTCCAGGTCGCCGAACCGGCTGATCACCAGCGCGGCGACGCCCGCGACGTGCGGACCCGCCATCGAGGTGCCCTGCAGGTAGCAGTACGTCGCGACCGGGTAGGTCGGCTCACCCGTCGGCTCCTGCTTGCTGCGCGTGCAGGGCTGGTTGGCGGGATACGTCGACAGCACCCGGCCGTTCACCGAGTCCGGCGTGAAGAAGACCGAGTCACCGCCCGGCGCCGCCACGTCGGCGGTGCTCACGCCGTAGCTCGAGTAGAACGACTTCAGGTTGTCCGGGTACTGGCCGGCGCTGGTGTCCTGCACCGTGCTGCCGGTGGCCGTGACGCCGATGACCCCGGGGAGCTCCACGGGGAGGACGACGCACGCATTGGTCACCTCGCGCTCCACCTCGTTGCCCGGCGGGTAGTCCGGGCTGGTGCGGTCCTGCGACGGGTGCGAGAGGTCCTCGGAGTTGTTGCCCTCCGAGGCGACCACCGTCACGCCCTCCTGCATGGCGTAGCGGACGGCGCGCTGCACGGCCTTCCAAATAGCCCGCTGTTCCTCGTCGTTGCGACAGTTGAAGAGGAACGGGTCGACGAAGTAGCTGTTGTTCGTCACGTCGATCTTCTGCTCGGCCGCCCACATGAACGCGCAGACGACCGCCTCCACGAAGAAGTAGCCCTCCGCGGTAGCGGCCTTGATGCTGGCGATCTGCACGTTCGGCGCGACGCCGACGATGCCCTTACCGTTCGAGGCCGCGGCGATCGTCCCGGCCGTGTGCGTGCCGTGCCCGTTGTCGTCGTCGGCCGCCGCCGCACCCGGCACGGGCTTGCCGCCGAGGCAGTTGGCGCTGTGCGCGTCGGAGATGTTGGCGCGAAGGTCGGGGTGCCGGTAGTCGACGCCGGTGTCGATGGTCCCGACGACGACCGCCTCGCTGCCGCCGGTGATGGCGTGGGCCTCGGGCGCCTGGATCTGCCGCATGTCCCACTGGAGGGGCGAGAACGTGTCCGCGTCGGTCGCGGGAGCGTTGGGCAGGTCGCCGGGCTGCGGCCCGGACGGTGCCCCATCCTGGTCGGGTTCGACGGTCTCGAGTCGCGTGGCGAAGTCGGTCGTCGCCGACGCACCCTCGACCTTGTCGTTGGCGCGGACGGTCTCGTCGAACGCGGTGTTGTTGCTCCGCGCGACGAGCACGCCGATCTCGGCGTAGTTCGCGACGACGGTGCCACCGGCCCGAGTGACGATCGACTCGGCGTCACGGGGGCTGGAAGAACCCTTGAAGAGGACGAGGTAGTTCTCCGTCTCGCCCGTCGTCCCCGCGGGGGCGGCGGTGGCCGCCGTTGGGACGCTCATGCCGGTCGCGGTGATGACCGCGGCACCGACGAGGAGGCGACCAAGTCGCCCTCCAGATCTGCGCATCTACTTCTCCGTCTTCGTCTGGACACGCGCCGTGATCGCGGCAGTCGGACGGTATCTGTGACGGACCGCACACGCATGTCCAAGGTCGGACTTCCCCGTCCCACCCTCGGCGCGTCCCTTGACGGCACGCCGCCCCCGGGGACGGGCCCGGGCGCCTGGGAGCGGTCAGACGACCTCGCGGAGCCGGCCCGTCGCGACGTCGTAGACGGTGCCCCGGACCTCGTGCGAGAGCAGGTAGGGGCTCTCCCGCAGGAGCCTCATCGACTCCCGGACGTCGGCGTCGACATCGCTGAACGCGCGCACCGGCCACGGCGGCCGGTGGCCGGTCGCCTGCTCGACCTGATCGGCGAAGGCCTGTTCGGTGGTCGCCTCCAGGCCGCACTCCGTGTGGTGCACCAGCACGATCTCGCGGGTGCCGAGCAGGTGCTGGGAGATCGTGAGCGACCGGATCGTGTCGTCGGTGACGACCCCACCGGCGTTGCGGATGACGTGGGCGTCACCGACCGCCAGGCCCAGGAGCCCGAACAGCGGCATGCGGGAGTCCATGCACGCGACGACGGCCACGGCGCGGGCCGGGCGCGCGGCCAGCGCACCCGGGAACCGACTCGCCCACTCCTCGTTCGCCAGCAGCATCCGGTCGATCTCGGCCACGTGTTCCTCCCACCCTCGGACCCGTAGGACCGGACCTTAGCCGGGATGCTCAGCGATCCTGTGCCGGCGGACGATCTCGCCCAGCGCTTCCGCGTCCAACTCCGGGCGTCCGCCGGCGTGCGCGACGGTGACCGCCGCGGCCGCCGAGGCGGCCCAGGTGGCATCCTCGGGACCGGCGCCGCCGAGCAGGGTCGCGGCGAGCGTGGCGACATAGGCGTCGCCGGCACCGGTCGGATCGACCGGCCGCGCCCCCAGGTGCGGCACGAGGACGTCGCCGTCGGCCCAGCGGGGATCGATCTCGAGGTCCAGCGCATCGACTCCCAGCGTCGGTCCGGACCGCCAGGCGACCAGGTCCCCGGCTCCCTCGACGCCGAGTGCCACCAGGCGCGGACCGGCCGCGAGCAGGTCGGCAGCGGCCGCACGCACGTCGTCGACCCCCGTGAGGGACCGGCCGACGAGGCGATCGACCTCCGGCGCTTCCGCACGGAGGACGGCTGCGCGACCGAGTACGGCCGCACGGGTCGCCTCGTCGGCAGGGGCGCCGTCCGTGACCACGACCGTGGAGTCCGGCAGGCCCTCCAGGGCTGCCTGCACCGCGTCCCCCGGCTGCTGCAACTGGGCCAGCAGCACCTGGCAGGTGCTCAGCTGGCCGGCCGCGGCCGCGACGTCCGCCGGCGTCAGGAGGGCCTCGGACGGCACGTGCAGGACCAGCCTGCAGTCACCGTCGTCGACGAGGTCCAGCAGGAGTGCGGTGTCGGCGCCCGGCCGGACCACGACGCAGGAGACGTCGATACCGTCCTCGGCGGCCTGGGCGCGGGCCTGCCGACCCGGGCCGTCGTCCCCGACGACGCCGAGGAGCGCAACGGGCACACCGAGCTGGGCGAGCGCCACCGCCTGGTTGGCCCCCTTGCCGCCCAGGAGTTCGCGACGGCCGCTGGCCGACGCGGAGCCCCCGGACGCGGGGATCTCCTCGATGCGCAGGACCAGCTCCCGGCCCACCTGCCCGAGGACGACGACGTCGGCCATCCGTGATCCCTCCGGTCGTGGACGGCACCGAGGGGGCCGGCCCGGGGTCGATCGGTCAGGATGTGCCCCGTGCGCACGGTCGAGGAACACCAGGCAGTGGTCGCCGCGCTGCTCCCTCCCCTCCCCGAGGAGGAGGTCCCCCTCGCCGCGGCCCACGGCCGCGTGCTGGCCCGGGACGTCGCCGCGAGGGTCGCGCTTCCTGGCTTCGACAACTCCGCGATGGACGGCTACGCAGCCCGCTGGGCCGAGGTGGCGGGCGCGTCCCGGGCAGCTGTCCGGCTCACCGTCGCCGAGGACATCCCGGCCGGGCGGACCGACGTCGTCCCGCTGGCGCCGGGCACCGTGCACCGGATCATGACCGGCGCCCCGCTGCCGCCCGGCGCCGATGTCGTCGTCCCGGTGGAGCTGACCGACGGTGGCACCGACGTCGTGGAGATCCGGGACGCTCCCCCCGCCGGCAGCCACCTCCGGGCCGCGGGCGAGGACATCACGCAGGGGACCACGGCCCTCCAGGCCGGCAGCCCGCTCGGTGCCGCCCAGCTCGGGCTGGCCGCGGCCGTGGGCGTCACGTCCCTGCCCGTGCGCAGGAAGCCGCGCGTCCTGATCCTGTCCACCGGCAGCGAGCTCGTCGCGCCGGGACAGCCGCTGCTGCCGGGGCAGATCTACGAGTCCAACTCCCAGCTGCTGGTCGCCGCGGTCGAGGACGCCGGCGGGGAGGCACGCCGGCTGCACTTCGTGCCCGACGACGTCGACCAGTTCCTCGACACCGTCCGCGCCGAACTGGCCACCGCGGACCTGCTGATCACCAGCGGCGGCGTCAGCGCGGGCGCCTACGAGGTGGTCAAGGACGCCTTCCGCGAGCTGGGCACCGTCGAGTTCGTCAAGGTGACCATGCAGCCGGGCGGGCCGCAGGGCGCCGGCACGGTCGACGGCGTGCCCGTCGTCACCCTGCCGGGCAACCCGGTCAGCGCGTTCGTCTCCTTCGAGGTGTTCGTCCGCCCCGCACTGCGGCGCGCCCTCGGGCACACCTCCCCCGACCGGCTGCACGTGCCGGCCCGGCTGGCCGGGGCGCTGCGCTCCCCCGCCGGACGGCGCCAGTTCCTGCGCGGCCGGTACGACGGAGGCCGGGTCTCCCAGGTGGGTGGTCCCGGCTCGCACCTGGTCGCCCACCTGGCCCGCGCGAACTGCCTGGTGGTGGTCCCCGAGGACGTCACCGAACTGCCCGCCGGCGCCGAGGTCGACGTCGTGCTGATCGAAGGAGCGCTGCAGTGAACGAGCAACGCCTGACGCACGTGGACGAGAGCGGGGCCGCCCGCATGGTCGACGTCAGCGCCAAGCCGGTCACCGCGCGAGAGGCGACCGCTGCCGGCCGGGTGCTGGTCAGCCCCGAGGTGATCGACCTGCTGCGGGGGCGCGGGGTGCCGAAGGGGGACGCGGTCGCCGTCGCGCGGATCGCCGGGATCGCCGGGGCCAAGCGGACGCCGGACCTGGTGCCCCTGTGCCATCCGATCGCCCTGCACGGCGTCACCGTCGACGTCGACGTGACCGACGACGGCATCGACATCACCGCGACCGCCCGCACCGCCGACCGCACCGGGGTCGAGATGGAGGCGCTCACCTCGGTGGCGGTCGCCGGGCTCACGATGATCGACATGGTGAAAGCCGTCGACCCGCGGGCTGCGATCACCGACATCCGTCTGCTGGCGAAGTCCGGTGGCAAGAGCGGGGACTGGACGCGGTGACGACCGAGCTGCCGGCGAACGCGCGGGCCGTCGTCGTCACGGCCTCCAACCGGGCGGCCGCGGGTGTCTACGCGGACCGCAGCGGGGAGACCCTGGCCGCCGGCCTGCGCGAGCTCGGCTTCGCGGTCGAGGGCCCGCACGTGCGGCCCGACGACGTCGAGGAGCTCGAGGCGGTGCTGCGCGCCGCGGTGGACGTGGGTTTCGACGTCGTCCTCACCACGGGCGGCACCGGACTGTCCCCCACCGACGTCACCCCCGAGGCCACGCGCCGGGTCCTGGAGCGCGACGCACCCGGCATCGCCGAGGCGGTGCGCCGGTACGGGGCCGAGCAGGGTGTACCCACGTCGGTGCTCTCCCGCGGCCTCGCCGGCACGGCGGGCCGCACACTGATCGTGAACCTGCCGGGGTCGACCGGCGGCGTCCGCGACGCCCTGGTCGTCCTGGGTCCGCTGCTCCCCCACGTCGTCAGCCAGCTGCGCGGCGGCGACCATGCCTGATCGCGGTCCTCCGGACCGCACCGCGGCCACGTGCCGTCCCGGCCTGCGCTGAGCCAGCCCGCCCCTCGGTCGCGGGAGCCTCCGGCCCCCACTCCTCGGTCCGCCTCGCAGGGCGTCCCGCGTCTGCCGGCCTCGCGGGGCGACTCCCCTACCCCACCTCCGGCAGGACGATCCGGTCCTGGTGGGTGTAGACGTTGCAGCCGTCGCCCCGGAGGAACCCGACGAGGGTGATGCCCACCTCCCGGGCCAGCTCGACAGCCAGGGACGACGGCGCCGACACGGCCGCGAGCACCGGGATGCCCGCCATCGCCGCTTTCTGGGTCAGCTCGAAGCTGGCCCGGCCGCTCACCATCAGCACGTGCCCGGCCAGGGGCAGCCGGCCCTCGCGGACGGCGTCGCCGATGACCTTGTCGACGGCGTTGTGCCGGCCGACGTCCTCCCGCAGCGCCCCCAGCTCGCCGGCCGCGGTGAACAGCCCGGCCGCGTGCAGCCCGCCGGTCTTCTCGAACACCTGCTGCTCGGCACGCAACCGGTCCGGCAGCGCGAGGAGCACCTCCAGGGGCACCCGCGCGCCGTCGGCGGCCACGTCGTAGGAGGTCCTGGTCCGGATCGCGTCGATGCTCGCCTTCCCGCAGACACCACAGGAGCTGGACGTGTAGAAGTTCCGCTCCAGCCCGGTGTCGGGCACGGGCACGCCGGGCGCGAGGTCGACGTCCACGACGTTGTAGGTGTTGCGACCGTCGGCGTCCACCGAGTCGCAGTAGCGCAGGCCGGCGACGTCGTCGTGCCCGGCGATCACGCCCTCGGTCGCGAGGAAGCCGTGCACGAGGTCGAAGTCGTCCCCCGGCGTCCGCATGGTCACCGCCAGCGGCGTGCCGGCGAGGCGGATCTCCAGGGGCTCCTCGGCGGCCACGGTGTCGGGCCGGGTGGAGTGCTGCGGCCCGCGGATGCGTAGCACCGGTGTCCGGCTGGTGACTCGTCCCACGCGGAGGACGGTACCCACCTCCTCGCTCTACGGTGACGCAGTGGACCCGCTCCCGCCCTACACGGCCGTCGTGCTGGCCGGCGGCAAGGCGGCCCGGTTGGGCGGCCAGGCGAAACCACAGCTGATCGTCGGTGACCGCCCGATCCTGGCCGCCGTCCTCGACGCGGTGAGCGACGCCGAACGCCGCATCGTGGTGGGTCCCCCGCAACCCGTCCCGGACGATGTCCTGCTGGCCCGCGAGCAGCCGGTCGGGGGCGGCCCGGTGGCCGCCATCCGCGCCGGGCTGGCAGCCACCGGTACCGACGTGGTCCTCGTGCTCGCCGGCGATCTCCCCTTCCTGACGGCGGAGCTGGTCGGCCGGCTGCGGGAGCACCTCACCGGCGACGGCGTCCTGGTCGTGGACGACACCGGCCGCGACCAGTACCTGCTGGGCGCGTGGCGGACGACCGCCCTCCGGGGGGCGGTCACCGCTGCCCAGGGGCCGACGTCCCTGCGCAAGGTGCTCGCGCCCCTGGCGGTCCGCCGCCTGCGGCCGGAGGTGCCGGCCGGCCGGCCACCCCCCTGGCTGGACTGCGACACCCCCGCGGACCTGGCGCGCGCCCGGACCATGGCGCGGGCCGTGGCCGCCCGGGAAGGGCGCGCCAGGCCGCCGGCCCGCCCGCAGTTCCTCGCGCCCCCCGACCCCGGGTGAGCAGCTGACCGTCGCGCCGGTGTGCCGGCGGGCGCGGCGCGGGTAGGGCGGGTCCATGCGCATCGTCCTCGCCGGCGGCCACGGGCAGGTCGCCCGCCGCCTCGGCCGTCTGCTGTCCGCCCGCGGTGACACCGTCGTCGGGATCGTCCGTGATCCCCGCCACGAGGCCGACCTGCGCGACGACGGCGTCGAACCGGTCGTGCTCGACCTCGAATCCGCCTCGGTCGACGACGTGGCCGCCGTCGTGCACGCCGCGGAAGCGGTCGTCTTCGCCGCGGGCGCCGGCCCGGGCAGTGGGGCCGCGCGCAAGGACACCGTCGATCGAGCGGCCGCGGTCCTGCTCGCCGACGCCGCCGAACGGGCCGGGGTACAGCGCTACCTGCTCGTCTCGTCGATGGGGGTGGACTCGGTCGCCGGCGGTGGCCGGCCCGAGGGTCTCGACGACGTCTTCGTCGCCTACCTGCGCGCCAAGCTCGCCGCCGAGGAGGGCGTGCGGGCTCGCCCCGGGCTCCGGACGACGGTCCTGCGGCCGGGCGGCCTCACCGACGAACCAGGCACCGGCCGGGTCGCCCTGGACCGGCACGTGGAGCGCGGCAACGTCCCGCGGGACGACGTGGCGGCCGTGCTCCTCGCCCTCCTGGACGCCGACCCCGACGGCGTGGTCCTGGAGCTGGTCAGCGGGTCGACCCCGATCGACGACGCGGTGGCGGCCATCGGCTGAGCCGGACGAGGCCGACCGGCGGAGCCGGGGCGTCTCCGGCCTGCCGGCCGAACCCCTCGTCGACCGCTAGGCCGGTGAGGTCTCCCGGCGCGCACGGGTGATCTGCGCACGAGCTGCCAGCTCCTCGTCGATCGGGTAGTCGACGCGCACCAGGGTCAGACCGCCGGCCGGCGCCACGGGCACCTCGCTGGACCGCTCGGTGCGGGCGAACAGGGCGGCCGGCCACTCCGGAGGGCGGCGGCCTTCCCCGACGGCGGTCAGCGCACCGACGAGGCTGCGCACCATCGAGTGGCAGAAGGCGTCCGCCGACGCCGAGACGGTGACGAGACTGCCGGTGCGGACGACGTCGAGCGCCAGGAGCGTGCGGATGGTGGTGGCACCCTCGCGGCGGCGGCAGAAGGCTGCGAAGTCGTGCTCCCCGAGCAGCAGGTCCGCGGCCGCCGCCATCGCGTCCGCGTCCACTGCGCGGGGCCATCCCACCGTGTCGGCGCGTCGCAGCGGGGGTGGGCCTGAGGGGTCGTCGGTCAGCCGATAGACGTAGTGGCGGCCGAGCGCACTGAACCGGGCATCGAAGTCGGGATGTGCCTCGACGACCGCGGGAACGGCGATGTCCGGCGGCAGCACGCCGCGGAGGCGCCGGACGAGCCGGTGCTCCTGCTCCCGCCACGTCCCGGTGGGCACGTCGCAGTGGGCGACCTGCCCGGTCGCGTGCACGCCCGCGTCGGTCCGCCCGGCCACGGTCAGGTCGACCGGGACGCGCAGCACCATGGACAGCGCCTGCTCGAGCTCCCCCTGGACGGTGCGTTGCCCGGGCTGCCGCGCCCACCCGTGCAGCTCCGTGCCGTCGTAGCTGACGGCCAGTCGAAGACGGACGAGCCCGCCACCGTTGCCGGTGACGGGCTCGTCGGGGTCATGCGTGGTGCTCAGCGACCGCTCACTTGGGGTCGGGAGCGGCGTCGCCCCCCTGGTAGAGGGTGCCGGAGGTCGCGGCGTCACTCAGCTCCGCGGCCTCGATCTCGGCCGCCGCGGCGGCGGCGAGCTCGGGCGAC
Organism: Blastococcus mobilis; assembly: GCF_900188025.1. Taxonomy (GTDB): domain Bacteria; phylum Actinomycetota; class Actinomycetes; order Mycobacteriales; family Geodermatophilaceae; genus Blastococcus_B; species Blastococcus_B mobilis. The sequence continues at coordinate 155,557 of NZ_FZNO01000009.1, read as the reverse complement.
AGGGCCGGGTCGTCGACGACGGCCGCGTTCTGCCGCTGCGGCTCCGGGTTCACGGCACCGTCGTCCTGGCGCTCGCCGTCCGGGCTGAACACGTCGGTGACGGTCTCCTGCGCCTCCGCGTCGACCGACCCGTTCACCACGGCCGGGGACGTGTCCCCACCGGGCCCGGTCGTCTCGCCGTCGAGGGTCGCCCCCTGGTCGCCGCCGCCCACGCGCACGCCCACCGCGCCGGCGTTGCCGCCCGTACCCGGAGCGCCCTGCTGCGGCGCGGCGTCGCCGTCCGCGGCCTCGGCGGCCGGGACAGGGGCGTCGGGGTCACTCACCGTGCGCCGTCCGTGGCCTCGGCGTCGCCGGGGGACTCCGCGTCAGCGGCGACGACGTCGGCGTCCTCGGAGGACGCGTCCTCGGCACCGTCCGCGGCGACGGCCTCGTCGCCGGCGTCCGCGTCCGTGGACTCGGCGTCCTCGAGCGCGTCGGCCGTGACCTCGCCCGAGGCGGCGGCCGACCCGGCGCCCGACGCGAACGTGGTGCCGCGCGCACGCTCGGCCTCGCCGACCGCCTGCTGACCGACGGTCAGGGCCTCGACCAGCTCGATGACCGCCATGGGGGCGTTGTCGCCCTTGCGGGGGCCCACCTTGGTGATCCGGGTGTAGCCACCGGGACGGTTCTCGTAGCGAGGACCGATCTCGGCGAAGAGGGTGTGGACGACGTCCTTGTCACGGATGGTCGTCATCACCTGACGACGGGCGTGCAGGTCACCGCGCTTGGCGAAGGTCACCAGCTTCTCGGCCAGGGGACGCAGGCGCTTCGCCTTCGTCTCGGTGGTCGTGATCCGCCCGTGCTCGAACAGCGAGGTGGCCAGGTTGGCCAGCATCAGCCGCTCGTGCGCGGGAGACCCGCCGAGACGGGGGCCCTTGGTGGGGGTGGGCATGTCGGTCCTTCCTCAAGCGGCCGGGCGGTGCGTGCTCGGCTGCATCCGTGGTGGTGCGTCGTCCGGGTCGTGCTGCGTTCCTGAGTGGTGCCCTGGTGTCGCGGCTGCTGCTCGCGTCCAGTGTCGCTGCACCGAGGGCGGCGCCGGACGGCGGGTTCCCCCGCCGTCCGACCGGCCCCGCTGCAGGGCCCCACCGTGGCCCCGTCCAGGGTCCCACCTTGGGCGTGCGAAGGGTGGGAGGACGGGGTCCTTTCAGAGCTGCTCGGTCTCCTGGAAGGAGGCGTCGCTGTACTCGACGTCGGCGTACTCGGGCGAACCCTGGTACGCGTCGGTCTCGTAGCCCTCGTCGTAGCTCTCGATCGAGGTGGGGATGAACCCGGGCGGGCTGTCCTTGAGCGCGAGACCCATGGCCGCCAGCTTCATCTTGACCTCGTCGATCGACTTGGCCCCGAAGTTGCGGATGTCGAGGAGGTCGGCCTCGGAACGGGTGACGAGCTCACCGACGGTGTGCACGCCCTCGCGCTTGAGGCAGTTGTAGGACCGGACGGTGAGGTCCATGTCCTCGATCGGCATCGAGAAGTTCGCGATGTCGGCGGCCTCGGCCGGGCTCGGGCCGACCTCGATGCCCTCGGCGTCGACGTTCAGCTCGCGCAGCAGGCCGAACAGCTCGACCAGGGTCGAACCGGCAGACGCGATGGCGTCCCGCGGGGCGATCGACGGCTTGGTCTCGACGTCGACGACCAGGCGGTCGAAGTCGGTGCGCTGCTCGACACGGGTGGCCTCGACGGCGTAGGTCACCTTGAGGACCGGCGAGTAGATGGAGTCGACCGGGATGCGGCCGATCTCCTGGCCGGGCTGCTTGTTCTGCGGCGCCGGGACGTAGCCGCGGCCACGCTCGACGACCAGCTCGATCTCGAGGCGGCCCTTGCCGTTGAGGGTCGCGATGTGCAGGTCGGGGTTGTGCACCTCGACACCGGCCGGGGGCGCGATGTCGGCGGCGGTGACCTCGCCGGGGCCCTGCTTGCGCAGGTACATGGTCACCGGCTCGTCCGAGTCGGAGCTGACGACCAGACCCTTGAGGTTGAGGATGATCTCGGTGACGTCCTCCTTGACGCCCGGCACGGTGGTGAACTCGTGCAGGGTGCCCTCGATCCGGATGCTGGTGACAGCAGCGCCGGGGATCGAGGAGAGGAGCGTGCGGCGCAGGGAGTTGCCGAGGGTGTAGCCGAAGCCGGGCTCGAGCGGCTCGATGACGAACCGCGAGCGGGACTCGGTGATCGTCTCCTCGGTGAGGGTGGGGCGCTGTGCGATGAGCATGGTGGATCTCCTTCTGGTCCTCCGGCGACCGCCATATGACGCCGTGAGGGGGTGGTGCTGGCTCCGGCGGGCATCTGTCCGCCCGCCGGAGCCGTGGCCCCGTCCCGAGGCCACCCCCGAGCTTGCGAGGGGTGAGGAGGACGGGGTCCTCTTACTTGGAGTAGAGCTCCACGATCAGCTGCTCCTGGACCGGGGTGTCGATCACCTGGCGGGCCGGGATGCTGTGCACGAGCACGCGCAGCTGGCTGCTGATGACCTCCAGCCAGGCCGGCACGGGACGCTCGCCGGCGCGGGCCTGGGCGATCTCGAACGGCAGCATCGTGCGCGACTTCTCCGCGACCTCGATGATGTCGTTCTCGCTCACCCGGTAGGACGGGATGTCGACCTTGCGGCCGTTCACCCGGATGTGGCCGTGACGCACCAGCTGGCGGGCCATGTCGCGGGACTCGGCGAAGCCGGCCCGGTAGACCACGTTGTCCAGCCGCGACTCCAGGATCTGGAGGAGGACCTCGCCGGTCTTGCCGGTCTTGCGGTTGGCCTCTTCGTAGTAGCCGCGGAACTGCTTCTCGAGGACGCCGTAGATGCGGCGGGCCTTCTGCTTCTCACGGAGCTGGAGCAGGTACTCGCTGTCCTTGGTGCGGCCACGGCCGTGCTCGCCCGGCGGGTAGGGCCGGATCTCGATCGGGCACTTCGGGGACTCGCACTTGCTGCCCTTGAGGAACAGCTTCATCTTCTCGCGCCGGCACATGCGGCAGTCGGCTCCGGTGTAACGGGCCACGTCAAATACTCCTGATTCGTCTCGTCAGTGACCGGTCAGACCCGGCGGCGCTTCTTGGGGCGGCAGCCGTTGTGCGGCTGCGGCGTCACGTCCTGGATCTGTCCGACCTCGAGCCCGGTGGCCTGCAGGGAGCGGATTGCCGTCTCGCGACCGGAGCCCGGGCCCTTCACGAAGACGTCGACCTTGCGCATGCCGTGCTCCTGCGCCTTGCGCGCAGCGTTCTCGGCAGCCATCTGCGCCGCGAACGGCGTGGACTTGCGCGAGCCCTTGAAACCGACGTGGCCGGCGGAGGCCCAGCTGATCACGTTGCCGTTGGGGTCGGTGATCGACACGATCGTGTTGTTGAACGTGCTCTTGATGTGCGCGGCGCCGTGGGCGACGTTCTTCTTCTCCTTGCGGCGGACCTTCTTGGCACCAGCCGCGGTGCGAGCCCTGGGAGGCATGTCTCTCCGGATCCTTGACGTTGCTATGGCCTGGGGGTGCTGCCAGAGGCAGCCCGCTGGCGCGCCGTCGCTCCCGCCCTCACGGGTCGCCGCGACGGCACGCCACGCGGCTTACTTCTTGCCGGCCTTCTTCTTGCCGGCGATGGTCTTGCGCGGGCCCTTGCTCGAGCGCGCGTTGGTCTTGGTGCGCTGACCGTGGACCGGGAGCCCACGGCGGTGCCGCAGCCCCTGGTAGCAGCCGATCTCCACCTTGCGGCGGATGTCGCCGGCCACCTCGCGGCGCAGGTCACCCTCGACGCGGAAGTGCTCGTCGATGTAGTCGCGCAGCTTCAGCAGGTCCTCGTCGCCGAGGTCCTTGACGCGCAGATCGGGGCTGACGCCCGTCGCGGCCAAGGTCTCCTTCGCGTGCGCCTTGCCGATGCCATAGATGTAGGTGAGCGCGATCTCCATCCGCTTCTCGCGGGGCAGGTCGACGCCAGCCAGTCGTGCCATGTTCGCGTACTCCCTCAGCCCTGGCGCTGCTTGTGCCGGGCGTTGTCGCAGATGACCATGACCCGGCCGTGCCGGCGGATCACCTTGCACTTGTCGCAGATCTTCTTCACCGACGGCTGGACCTTCACCGGTGCCGCCCCTCATTCCTCAGATCGTGTGCCGCCGCGGCTCTGCCGGTGGGCAGTCGCGGTCGAGCGGTTACTTGTAGCGGTAGACGATGCGACCGCGGGTCAGGTCGTAGGGCGAGAGCTCCACGACCACGCGGTCCTCGGGCAGGATGCGGATGTAGTGCTGACGCATCTTGCCGCTGATGTGGGCGAGCACCCGGTGCCCGTTCTGCAGCTCGACCCGGAACATCGCATTGGGCAGCGGCTCGACGACGCGACCCTCGACCTCGATGGCCCCGTCCTTCTTCGCCATTCCCTACACGCGCTCCTTGACTCGGTGGTCCATGTCCTCGCGCACCCAGGGAGGAACCCCGTCGGACGCGCTCGGTGGTTGCAGATCAGGTGGTGCAGGCGCTCTCGCGAGGGCGTCCCGCATCGTGCGGCCACAGCACGACGACGAGACGGCGCGAACGCCATCGGCCACTATACCGCGGCGTCCCACCACTCACCAACCCGCCCCCCGGGGGGTGAGGGGTGATGGGCAGCACGCCGAGTGGTGGCTCCCCTGCAGCCGATGGCCCGCTGCCCCCCCAGCGTCCAAGCATCCCGTACACCTCGCCCCTCGCACGCTCGGGTGAGCCTCGGGACGGAGCCGGCAACGGGACCCTGCAAGGGGCGGGTCCTGCTTCAGGTGCGGGGCGTGATGCCGAACGGGGCGAGGCCGGCGACGCCGCCGTCCTCGGCCGTCAGCACCCAGGGGCCCTCGGGGGTGATCGCCACGGTGTGCTCGAAGTGCGCCGCACGTGAGCCGTCCTTGGTGATCACCGTCCAGCCGTCGTCGAGCTCCACCGTCGCCGGGTCGCCGACGGTGACCATCGGCTCGATGGCCAGCGTCAGGCCCGGGACCAGCTTGGGTCCCCGGCCGGGGCGCCCGTAGTTCAGGACGTGCGGGTCCTGGTGCATCTCCGTGCCGATGCCGTGCCCGCCGTAGCGGTCCACGATCCCGTACGGGTGCGCCTCGGCGGTGATGGTCCGCTCGACGGCGGCGCTGATGTCGGTCAGTCGCCCACCGGCGATCGCCTTCGCCAGGCCGGCCCACATCGACCGTTCCGTCACGTCCAGCAACGCGGCGTCCTCGGCCGAGGGCTCCCCCACCGTCACGGTGACCGCGGAGTCGCTGTGCCAGCCCTGCAGGATGGCCCCGCAGTCGATGGAGATGTTGTCCCCCTCGGCCAGCCGGCGATCGGGGTCGGGGATCCCGTGCACGATCTCGTGATTGATGGAGGCACAGATGGTGCCGGTGAACCCGTGGTAGCCGAGGAAGTTGGGCACCGCCCCCTGGGAGCGGATGTGGTCCTCGGCGATCGCGTCCAGCTCGCCGGTGGTGACACCCGGCCGGACCGCGGCCTTCACCGCAGCGAGCGCCCCCGCGGTCACGAGGCCGGAGGCGCGCATGAGCTCGATCTCATGCGGTGTCTTGATCTGGATCATGCGTCCACTCCACTTCGCGAGCAGCGGGATGCGGCTCAGGATCCCGGCCGTCATCTGCTGCCCTGCCCGTCAGTCCGCAGTCGGCTGGCCGGGCTCCGACGCACCGCACGCGGTCAGCGCGCGGGCGGTGACCTCCTCGACCTCACCGATCGCGTCGATGCGGCGCAGCAGGCCTTCGGATTCGTAGAACCCGGAGAGCGGGGCCGTCTGTTCCCGGTAGACGCGCAGCCGGTGCCGGACCGTCTCCGGCTTGTCGTCGTCACGCTGGACCATCTCGCCGTCGACGAGCATCCGGCGGCCGGAGAGCCTGCGGACCAGCTCCTCCTCCTCCACGACCAGCTCCAGCACGCAGTCGAGGGCGGACCCGAGGTCGGCCAGCGACTGGCGGAGCTGCTCGGCCTGGGCGATGGTCCGCGGGAAACCGTCCAGCAGGAACCCGGTCTTGGCATCGGGCTCGGCCAGGCGTTCCCGCACCATGGCGACGGTGATCTCGTCGGGGACGAGGTCACCGGCGTCCATGTAGGTCTTGGCCTTCCGGCCGAGCTCGGTCTGGCCGCTCACGTTGGCCCGGAAGATGTCTCCGGTCGAGATCGCCGGAACACCGAACCGGCCGGCGATGATCTGCGCCTGGGTTCCCTTGCCCGCTCCGGGGGGGCCCAGGAGGACGACGCGCACTACTTCAGGAACCCTTCGTAGTTGCGCTGGTTGAGCTGTGTCTCGATCTGCTTCACCGTCTCCAACCCCACTCCGACCATGATCAGCACCGCGGTTCCCCCGAACGGGAAATTCTGGTTCTGCCCCTCCTGCGTGATCGACAGGAACAGGTTCGGTAGCACGGCCACCGTTCCCAGGTAGATGGAGCCCGGCAGCGTGATCCGGGAGAGCACGTACTGCAGGTACTCGGCGGTCGGCCGGCCAGGGCGGATGCCCGGGATGAAGCCGCCGTAGCGCTTCATGTCATCGGCCCGTTCCTCGGGATTGAACGTGATCGACACGTAGAAGTACGTGAAGAAGACGATCAGACCGAAGTAGAACGCGACGTGGACCGGGCTGCTCTGGTCGATGATGTAGTTCTCGAAGAACCGTCGGACCGGACCCGTCTCGTTGCCCTGCAGCTGGGTGATCAGCTGGGGCAGGTAGAGCAGGGACGACGCGAAGATCACCGGGATGACGCCGGCCTGGTTCACCTTCAGCGGCAGGTACGTCGACGTCCCGCCGTACATCCGGCGGCCGACCATCCGCTTGGCGTACTGGACCGGGATGCGGCGCTGGGCCTGTTCGACGTACACGACCGCACCGATGATCAGCAGCGCGAAGGCGCAGACGACCGCGAAGACGATGCCACCGCGGGTCTGGAGGATCGCGCCGCCCTCGGCGGGGATGCGGGCGGCGATCGAGGTGAAGATCAGCACGGACATGCCGTTGCCGATCCCCTTCTCGGTGAGCAGCTCGCCGAGCCACATGATCAGCGCCGTGCCGGCGGTGAGGGCGATGACCAGCACCACCGTCGACCACACGGAGTCCGACGGGATGATGCTCTCGGAGCACCCGGGGAACAGCTGACCGCTGCGCGCCAGGGCGATGATGCCGGTGCTCTGCAGGACGGCCAGGGCGATCGTCAGGTAGCGGGTGTACTGGGTCAGCTTCGCCTGACCCGACTGCCCTTCCTTCTTCAGCTGCTCGAACCGCGGGATCACGACCACCAGCAGCTGCACGATGATGCTCGCAGTGATGTACGGCATGATCCCGAGCGCGAAGACGCTCAGCCGCAGCAGTGCGCCGCCCGAAAACAGGTTGACCAGCGAGTAGATGTCGCGCTGGTCGGAGGCCTGCGCCAGATCGAGGCACCGGTTGATCGCCTCGACGGAGACGCCAGGCCCCGGTACGGCGGCACCCAGCCGGTAGACGGCGATGATCGCCAGGGAGAACAGCAGCTTGCGCCGGAGGTCTGGCGTCCGGAACGCCGCGGCGAACGCCTGCAGCACGTGCCCTCCCCGAGTCGGTCGTGTGAGGTTAGCAACGGACCCGCCCGGAACGACGACGGGCCGGGCAGCAGACGACCCCCGGAGGCGCATTTTTGCGCCCCGGGGGTCGCCGGCGTCAGATACGGGTGGTGCTGCCCCCGGCCGCACCGATCTTGTCGGCAGCGGACGCCGAGAAGGCGTGCGCCTGGACGTCGACCTTGACGCCGCCGAGCTCGCCGGTTCCCAGGACCTTGACCGGCTGGCCGCGGCGGACCGCACCGGCCTCGGCGAGCGAGTCCGGGGTGACCTGTCCGCCCTGGGGGAAGAGCGCCGCGATCCGGTCGAGGTTGACGACCTGGAAGACGACCTTGTTGGGGTTCTTGAAGCCGGAGAGCTTGGGCAGCCGCATGTGCAGCGGGGTCTGCCCGCCCTCGAACCGGGCGTGGGTGTTGCCGCGCGCGCCGGTGCCCTTGGTGCCGCGACCGGCCGTCTTGCCCTTGGAGCCCTCACCGCGGCCGACTCGCGTCTTGGCGGTGTGGGCGCCCGGGGCCGGACGCAGGTGGTGAACTTTCAGAGTCATAGCGAGTCTTTCCTCAGACTTCCTCGACGCGCACGAGGTGCGGCACCGTCGCGACCATCCCGCGGATCTCGGGACGGTCCTCCTGCACGACCGAGTCGTGGATCCGCTTCAGGCCCAGCGACCGCAGCGTCTCGCGCTGGTTCTTCTTGCGCCCGATGGCCGACTTGACCTGGGTGACCTTGAGCTGCGCCATCTCAGACCCCCTGACCCGCACGCGCACGGAGCATGGCGGCGGGGGCGACGTCCTCGAGCGGCAGACCACGGCGGGCCGCGATCTCCTCGGGGCGGACGAGGTCCTTCAGCGCCTGCATCGTGGCGTGCACGATGTTGATCGGGTTCGAGGAACCCAGGCTCTTGGAGAGCACGTCGTGGATGCCGGCGCACTCGAGCACGGCACGCACCGGGCCACCTGCGATGACACCGGTACCGGGGCTGGCCGGCTTGAGGAGCACGACACCGGCCGCCGCCTCGCCCTGCACGGGGTGCGGGATGGTGCTGGCGATGCGCGGCACGTTGTAGAAGTGCTTCTTGGCCTCCTCGACGCCCTTGGCGATCGCCGCGGGCACCTCCTTGGCCTTGCCGTAGCCCACGCCGACCTTGCCGTCGCCGTCGCCCACGATCACCAGGGCGGTGAAGCTGAAGCGCCGACCACCCTTGACGACCTTGGACACGCGGTTGATGGCGACCACGCGCTCGATGTAGTTGCTCTTCTCCGCGGGAGCGCCTCCGGGGCCCCGCCCGCCGTCACGACGGTCGCGGCGGTCGTTGCCGCCGCCGGCGCCGCCGCCGCGTCGCTGTGGTCCTGGCATCAGACGTCCCTCTCGATCTGCTTCTGCACGGTGTTCGCGATGATGGTCATCAGAAGTCCAGCCCACCCTCGCGGGCGCCGTCGGCGAGCGCGGCGATGCGACCGGCGTACCGGTTGCCGCCACGGTCGAAGACGACGGCGGAGACGCCGGCTGCCTTCGCCCGGTCGGCGATCAGGGCGCCCACCTGACGGGCGAGGGCGGACTTGTCGCCCTCGGCGCCCCGGAGACCCATCGTCGAGGCGCTGGCCAGCGTGCGGCCGACGGTGTCGTCGACGAGCTGCACGTGGATGTGGCGCGACGAGCGCTTGACCACCAGGCGCGGACGCTCCGGCGTGCCCTCGACCCGCTTGCGCAGGCGGTTGTGACGGCGCAGCCGCGAGACGCGGCGGGCCGTGCTGATGTCGGTGCCGACGGGCTTGTGGCCGCCGGCGGACTTCCCGTTCGTGGGAGTAGTTGCGGTTGCCATCACTTACCCGTCTTCCCGACCTTGCGCTTGACGACCTCGCCCTGATACCGCACGCCCTTGCCCTTGTAGGGGTCGGGCTTGCGGATCTTGCGGATCTTGGCGGCGACCTCGCCGACCTGCTGCTTGTCGATCCCCGTGACCCGCAGGCGGGTCGGGGACTCGACGGCGAAGGAGATCCCCTCGGGGGCCTTCACCGGCACCGGGTGGCTGAAGCCCAGGGCGAACTCGAGGTCCGAGCCGCGCGCCTGGACGCGGTAACCGACACCGACGATCTCGAGGGTCTTGGTGTAGCCCTCGGTGACGCCGGTGATCATGTTGGCGATGAGCGTCCGCGACAGCCCGTGCAGGGCGCGGTTCTGACGCTCGTCGTTGGGTCGCTGCACCCGCAGCGTCCCGTCCTCGTCGCGCTCGACCGTGATGGGCGAGGCGACCGTGTGGCTCAGCGAGCCCTTGGGGCCCTTCACGTTGACCGTCTGGCCGTTGATGGTGACGTCGACACCGCTCGGGACGGCGATCGGGAGTCGTCCGATTCGTGACATTGCCGTTCGCTCCCTTACCAGACGTAGGCGAGGACTTCCCCACCCACGCCCTTCTTGTTCGCCTGCTTGTCCGTCAGCAGCCCGGTCGACGTCGAGATGATCGCCACCCCGAGTCCGCCGAGCACCTTGGGCAGGGAGTTCGACTTCGCGTAGACCCGCAGACCGGGCTTCGAGACCCGCCGGACACCGGCGATGCTGCGCTCGCGGTTGGGGCCGTACTTCAGATCGATCTGCAGCTGCTTGAAGGTGCTGCCGTCCTTCTCGACGTCGCTGACGGCCCAGCCGGCGATGTAGCCCTCCTGCTGGAGGATCTCGGCGATGTGCGTCTTGAGCTTCGAGGACGGCATGACCGCGCTGTCGTGGTACGCCTGGTTGGCGTTCCGCAGACGCGTGAGCATGTCCGCGATCGGGTCGGTCATCGTCATGTCAGGTGGTGCCTCTCTCGCCGCGGTTCCTCATGCGCTGGGTCTCGGAGACTTGGCGCTGGGCCTCTCGGCGATCAATGGTGCCGTGGTGCGGCCGGGGCGAGCGCCCCGGCCGGGTGGTGCGGTGCTTACCAGGAACTCTTGCGCACGCCGGGGAGCTCCCCGGCGTGGGCCATCTCCCGCAGGCAGATCCGGCAGAGGCCGAACTTGCGGAAGACGGAGTGGGGACGACCGCACCGCTGGCAGCGGGTGTACCCGCGGACCGCGAACTTGGGCTTGCGGGCCGCCTTGTTGATCAGAGCCTTCTTGGCCATGGTTGTCTCCTACCGGCTCAGCGGATGGTGGTCACGACGGGCTGGCCGGCGAAGGGGAAGCCGAGCTGGCGGAGCAGCTCGCGACCCTCCTCGTCGTTCGTGGCGGTGGTGACCAGCGTGATGTCCATGCCGCGCTGCCGGTCGATCTTGTCGACGTCGATCTCGCGGAACATCGACTGCTCGTTCAGGCCGAACGTGTAGTTGCCGTGGCCGTCGAACTGCTTGGGGCTCAGCCCGCGGAAGTCACGGATACGGGGCAGGGCCAGCGACAGCAGCCGGTCCAGGAACTCCCACATCCGGTCCCCGCGCAGGGTGACCTTGGCGCCGATGGGCATGCCCTCGCGCAGCTTGAACTGCGCGATGGACTTGCGGGCCCGGACGACCGCCGGCTTCTGACCGGTGATCGCGGTCAGGTCGCGGACGGCGCCGTCCATCAGCTTGGCGTCACGAGTGGCCTCGCCGACGCCCATGTTGACGACGATCTTCGTCAGCCGCGGGATCTGCATGACGTTCTCGTAGCCGAACTCCGACTGCATCGTCGGCGCGATGGTCTCGCGGTAGTGGGCGAGCATGCGGGGCAGCTCACGCGTGGGTGCACTCATGGCGATCAGAGGTCCTTACCGGTGCGCCGCGAGACCCGGATGCTGCGGCCGTTGTCGTCCTTGCGGTAACCGACCCGGGTCGGCTTGTCCTCGGAGTCGATCACCATCACGTTGCTCACGTGGATGGGAGCCTCCTGCGTGACGATCCCGCCCTGCTGGGCGCCGCGCTGGGTCGAGCTGATGCGGGTGTGCTTCTTCACGCGCCCGACGCCCTCGACCAGGACACGCTGGACCGCCGGGAAGGCCGCGATGACGCGACCCTTCGCGCCCCTGTCCTTGCCGGACAGGACGACGACGGTGTCACCCTTCTTGATCTTCATGGACGGCGCCTTCGCCTTGCTGGTGCCGGCCTTGTTGGTGCCCTTGTTCGTGGCAGCCATGATCACAGCACCTCCGGTGCGAGCGAGATGATCCGCATGAAGCGCTTGTCGCGGAGCTCGCGGCCCACGGGGCCGAAGATGCGCGTACCGCGCGGGTCGCCGCTGTCGCGGATGATGACCGCGGCGTTCTCGTCGAAGCGGATGTAGGAACCGTCGGGACGACGCCGCTCCTTCACCGTGCGGACGATGACGGCCTTGACCACGTCGCCCTTCTTGACACCGGCGCCGGGCAGGGCGTCCTTCACGGTGCCGACGATGATGTCGCCGATGCCCGCGTAGCGTCGCCCGGAACCGCCGAGCACCCGGATGCAGAGGATCTCCTTTGCACCGGTGTTGTCGGCGACCCGCAGTCGCGACTCCTGCTGGATCACGTCCTACTCCCAAATCTCAGTGGTGACAGCCGGGCCGGATCGGTGAACCGGCTGTCCGGCACCCGCGTGCCGACGCACCGACGGCCTGCGCCGCCGGTGCGTCGTGCACGGGAGCCGGGATGCGGCGCGCACCCGGGAGGCGCGCGCCAGTCGTCCAGCGTACTCGTACGTGCTGGTGCGTGTGATACGGCCCCGGAAGGCCGCCTTCGAGCTGCTTACTTGGCCTTCTCGAGGACCTCGACCAGCCGCCACCGCTTGGTGGCCGACGTCGGCCGGGTCTCCATGATCTGCACACGGTCACCGATGCCGGCGACGTTCTGCTCGTCGTGCACCTTGAGCTTGTTCGTCCGGCGGATGACCTTGCCGTAGAGGGCGTGCTTCACACGGTCCTCCACCTCGACGACGATGGTCTTCTCCATCTTGTCGCTCACCACCAGGCCCTCGCGGACCTTGCGGTACCCGCGCCCGGCCAGGCCGGGGCCGGTCGACGTCGCGCTGACCGTCTGGGGATCGCTCATGCCACACCCTCGTTCGGGGCGACCGAGAGACCCAGCTCGCGCTCGCGCATGATCGTGTAGATCCGGGCGATGTCGCGGCGGACGGTCTGCAGTCGCCTGTTGTTGTCCAGCTGGCCGGTGGCCACCTGGAAGCGCAGGTTGAACAGTTCTTCCTTGGACTCACGCAGCCGCGCGGCGAGCTCGTCGACAGAGAGCTCGCGCAGCTCGGGAGCCGTCAGACCGGCGGCCATCACACTTCTCCTTCACGCGTGATGAAGCGGCACTTCATGGGGAGCTTGTGGATCGCGCGGCGCATGGCCTCGCGGGCTACCGGCTCGGCGACACCCGAGAGCTCGAACATGATGCGCCCGGGCTTGACGTTGGCGACCCACCACTCCGGCGAACCCTTACCGGAACCCATCCGGGTCTCGGCCGGCTTCTTGGTCAGCGGGCGGTCGGGGTAGATCGAGATCCACACCTTGCCGCCACGCTTGATGTGGCGGGTCATGGCGATACGGGCGGACTCGATCTGCCGGTTGGTCACGTACGCAGGCTCGAGGGCCTGGATCGCGTACTCACCGAAATTGATCGCGGTCCCGCCCTTGGCCCTGCCGCCACGGTCGGGGTGGTGCTGCTTGCGGTGCTTGACGCGCCGTGGGATGAGCATGGCTCAGCTCTCCGTGTTCTCGGTGGCCGTCGTCTCGGCGGCCGCGGTGGCCTCCGGGCCGACGGCCTCGGCGACCGTCTGCTCCGGAGGGGCCTCGCCGGCGGTGACGACGACGGCGCTCTCGGTCGGCTCCACGGCCGGGCCGGTGGTCGTCTCGGCTGCCGCGCGGCCGGCCTCGGTCCCGCCGGCGGTGGTGCCGGAGGAGCCGGAGCGGCGCTGCGGGCGCTGGGCCCGCTCGCGGCGCTGCTGGCGGTCGGCGAGCGCCTCGAGGGCCGCACGCTCGGCGCGGGAGCCGCTGACGTCACCCTTGTAGATCCAGACCTTCACGCCGATGCGACCGAAGGTCGTGCGGGCCTCGTAGATGCCGTAGTCGATGTTCGCGCGGAGCGTGTGCAGCGGCACCCGGCCCTCACGGTAGAACTCCGACCGGCTCATCTCCGTGCCGCCCAGGCGACCCGAGCACTGCACCCGGATGCCCTTGACCTGCGGGCTGCGCTGGGCCGACTGCATGGCCTTGCGCATGGCACGACGGAAGCTGACGCGGCTGGACAGCTGCTCGGCGACGCCCTGGGCGACGAGCTGCGCATCGGACTCGGGGTTCTTGACCTCGAGGATGTTCAGCTGCACCTGCTTGCCGGTGAGCTTCTCGAGCTCGCCCCGGATGCGGTCGGCCTCCGCACCGCGGCGGCCGATGACGATGCCCGGCCGGGCGGTGTGGATGTCGACGCGGACCCGGTCACGGGTGCGCTCGATCTCGACCTTGGAGATGCCGGCCCGCTCCATGCCCTTGGACATGAGCTTGCGGATCGCGACGTCTTCCTTGACGTAGTCCTTGTACAGCTTGTCCGCATACCACCGGGACTTGTAGTCGGTGGTGATCCCGAGCCGGAACCCGTGCGGGTTGACCTTCTGACCCACTAGCGGGTCCCTCCCCTCGTCTTGCTCCTGGACTGGTTGCCCTGCTGCTGGGTCGCCGGGCCGGACTGGCCGGTGTCCCGGCGCGCCTTGCGCGACTTCTGCGCGAGGACGGCGCTGGTGGCGACCTCGCTCACCTCGACGGTGATGTGGCTGGTCCGCTTGTTGATGCGGAACGCCCGGCCCTGCGCACGCGGACGGATCCGCTTCAGCGTGGGGCCCTCGTCGACGTAGGCCGCACTGACCACCAGGGCGGCAGGGTCCAGCTGCAGGTTGTGCGCAGCGTTGGCCACGGCGCTGGCCACGACCTTCGCCACCGGCTCACTGGCGCTCTGCGGGGCGAAGCGCAGCAGCGCGAGCGCCTCGTCGGTCGGCAGGTAGCGGATCAGGTCCACCACCCGGCGGGCCTTCATGGGGGTCACACGGACGAACCGGGCCGTAGCCCGGGCGACCGGTGCCTCCTGTCCCAACTGGGAAGTCATCGGAATCTCTCTCTACCTGGTCAACCCCGCCGCGAGCGGCGGTCGTCCTTGATGTGCCCACGGAAGGTGCGCGTGGGGGCGAACTCGCCGAGCTTGTGCCCAACCATCGCCTCCGTCACGAACACCGGGACGTGCTTGCGGCCGTCGTGCACCGCGAGGGTGTGGCCCAGCATGTCGGGGATGATCGTCGAGCGGCGCGACCAGGTACGGATCACGTTCTTGGTGCCCTTGGCGTTCTGTGCGTCCACCTTGGCGAGCAGGTGGTCGTCGACGAACGGGCCCTTCTTCAGGCTGCGTGGCATGTCTGTCGGACTCCTTTACCCGCTCAGCGCTTCTTGTTGGTGCGCCGGCGGCGCACGATCAGGGCATCACTGGCCTTGCGCTTGCGCGTGCGGCCTTCCGGCTTGCCCTTCGGGTTCACCGGGTGGCGCCCACCGGAGGTCTTGCCCTCACCACCACCGTGCGGGTGGTCGACCGGGTTCATGGCGACACCGCGGACGGTCGGGCGCTTGCCCTTCCACCGCATACGGCCGGCCTTGCCCCAGTTGATGTTCGACTGCTCGGCGTTGCCCACCTCGCCGACGGTCGCGCGGCAGCGCACGTCGACGTTGCGGATCTCGCCCGACGGCATGCGCAGCTGGGCGAACCGGCCCTCACGGGCGACCAGCTGGACGCTGGTGCCGGCGGACCGGGCGATCTTCGC
The DNA here is from genome assembly GCF_900188025.1 of Blastococcus mobilis. Classification (GTDB taxonomy): domain Bacteria; phylum Actinomycetota; class Actinomycetes; order Mycobacteriales; family Geodermatophilaceae; genus Blastococcus_B; species Blastococcus_B mobilis. The sequence goes on along the minus strand of NZ_FZNO01000009.1, from coordinate 140,284 downwards.
GCCGCCACCGGGACGGAGCTCGATGGCATGAACAACGGTGCCGACGGGGATGTTCCGCAGCGGCAGGTTGTTGCCGGGCTTGATGTCGGCCGAGGGTCCGCACTCCACCGTGTCACCCTGCTTGAGCCGGGCCGGCGCGATGATGTAGCGCTTCTCGCCGTCGGCGTAGTGCAGCAGCGCGATCCGCGAGGTGCGGTTCGGGTCGTACTCGATGTGCGCGACCTTGGCCGGCACGCCGTCCTTGTCGGCCCGACGGAAGTCGATCAGCCGGTAGGCGCGCTTGTGACCGCCGCCCTGGTGGCGAGCGGTGACCTTGCCGTGGACGTTGCGTCCACCGCGGCCGTGCAGCGGCCGGACCAGCGACTTCTCGGGATGGTCGCGGGTGACCTCGGCGAAGTCGGCGACGCTGGAGCCGCGGCGGCCCGGCGTCGTCGGCTTGTACTTGCGGATAGCCATGGGTCGTGAGTCCCTGTCTGTTCTCTCTGGTCCGGTCGGATGCTCGGGGTGGTGGGGCGGGCTGGAGAGCCAGCGCGCCTCAGGCGCCCGGGCCGCCGAAGATCTCGATGCGGTCGCCGGGGGCGACGGAGACGATGGCGCGCTTGGTGTTCTTGCGCCGGCCCATCTGCGTGCCCCGGCTGCGCTTGCGCTTGCCCTGGCGGTTGATCGTGTTCACGCCGACGACCTTCACGTTGAAGATCTGCTCGACAGCGATCTTGATCTGGGTCTTGTTCGCCTCGGGCAGCACGATGAAGGTGTACTGGTTGCCGTCGAGCAGCCCGTAGCTCTTCTCGGAGATGACCGGGGCGAGCAGGACGTCCCGGGGGTCGCGGACGCTCATGCCTTCTCCTCGGTGGTCTCGTTCGTGGTGCCGTCCTCGGCGGGCGCCTGTGCGTCCGGACCGGCGTTGGCAGCGGTGGCCTGCTCGACGGGGGCCTTGGCGGCCTCCTCGGGCGTGGCCGGAGCAGCCTTCTTGGCCGGAGCCTTCTTCGCGGCGGCCTTCTTGGCGGGCGCCTCGGCGGCGGTGGCCGTCTCGACGGTGCCCTCACCTTCGGCGGGGGCGATCGAGGGAACGCCACCCGGGGTCACGTGCGTGGCCAGGTCGGGGAGCTCGGACCCCTTCGACCGGCCGGCCACGTACTCGGCCAGCGCGGTCTCGGTGAAGATCACCTCGTCGGCGACCAGCACGTCGTAGGTGTTGAGCTGGCCGGCCTCGATCAGGTGCACCTGCGGCACGTTGCGCAGGCTCACCCAGTTGAGGACGTCGTCCCGGTCGAGCACGACCAGCACGCGCTTGGCATGGGTCACCGCGTTCAACGTCGCCAGGGCGGTCTTGGTCTTCGGGGCGTCACCGTCGACGAAGGCGGACACCACGTGCACCCGGCCCTCGCGGGCCCGGTCGGAGAGGGCACCGCGCAGGGCGGCGGCCTTCATCTTCTTCGGGGTCTTCTTGGTGTAGTCCCGCGGCGTGGGGCCGTGGACGATGCCACCACCGGCGAACTGCGGCGCGCGGGTCGAACCCTGACGGGCCCGGCCGGTGCCCTTCTGCCGGTACGGCTTGGCGCCACCGCCGCTGACCTGACCACGGGTCTTGGTCGAGTGCGTGCCCTGACGGGCCGCGGCGAGCTGCGCCACGACCACCTGGTGCATCAGGGAGACGTTGGCGTCGGCGTCGAAGAGCTCACCGGGCAGCGTGACGCTGCCGGAGGTCTCCCCCGCCGGCGTGCGGACGTCGACCTGGCGGTCGGTGCGCGTGTCGATCGACTGGCTCACTTCTTGTCACTCCCCACGGGGCCACCCTTGACCGCGGAGCGGACGAGGAGCAGGCCACCCTTGGGACCGGGAACGGCGCCCTTGATGAGCAGCAGCCCCCGCTCCGCGTCGACCTTGTGCACGACCAGCGAGAGCGTGGTCGTCCTCACCGCACCCATGCGGCCGGCCATCTTCAAGCCCTTGAACACGCGGCCCGGGGTGGATGCGCCACCGATGGAACCGGGCGACCGGTGCTTGCGCTGGGTACCGTGCGACGCGCCGAGGCCCCTGAAGCCGTGACGCTTCATGACGCCGGCCGTGCCCTTGCCCTTGCTGGTCCCGATGACGTCGACCTTGGCCACGCCGTCGAAGACGTCCGCGGTCAGCTCCTGGCCGACCGTGTAGTCGCCGGCGTCCTCGGTGCGCAGTTCCACCAGGTGCCGCCGCGGCGTGACGCCCGCCTTGGTGAAGTGCCCGCCCTCGGGACGGTTCACCTTGCGCGGGTCGATCTCACCGAAGCCGAGCTGGACGGCGCTGTAGCCGTCGACCTCGGGGGTGCGCACCTGGGTCACCACACACGGGCCCGCCTTGACGACGGTCACCGGCACGAGGCGGTTGTTCTCGTCGAAAACCTGGGTCATCCCCAGCTTCTCGCCGAGGAGACCGCGAAATGTGCTCGCCATGTCTGCTGACTGCCCTTACTGAATGTTGACGTCGACCGAGGCCGGCAGGTCGATGCGCATGAGCGCGTCCACCGTCTTCGGCGTCGGGTCGAGGATGTCGATGAGCCGCTTGTGCGTGCGCATCTCGAAGTGCTCGAACGAGTCCTTGTACTTGTGCGGCGAACGGATCACCGCGTACACGTTCTTCTCCGTCGGCAGCGGCACGGGGCCGACCACACGCGCTCCGGTCTTGGTGACCGTCTCCACGATGCGTCGCGCCGAGGCATCGATCGCCTCGTGGTCGTAGGCCTTCAGCCGGATGCGGATCTTCTGTCCCGCCATCGCTGTCTTCTGCTCCTGCCGATCGGTTGTGAAAGTTCGAGTGGGTCTGCTGACCCGTGGGTCTGACGACCCGGGAGAGGGGCGGCGGCCGGCTGGCGGCCGCCGCCCCTCCAGGGGACTTACTTGAGGATCTTGGTGACGCGGCCGGCGCCGACGGTGCGGCCACCCTCACGGATGGCGAACCGGAGGCCCTCCTCCATGGCGATGGGCTGGATCAGCTCCACCGTCATCTCGGTGTTGTCGCCGGGCATGACCATCTCGGTGCCGGCGGGCAGCGTCACGACGCCCGTCACGTCCGTCGTCCGGAAGTAGAACTGGGGACGGTAGTTGTTGAAGAACGGCGTGTGACGGCCACCCTCGTCCTTCGAGAGGATGTAGACCGAACCCTCGAAGTTGGTGTGCGGGGTGATCGAGCCGGGCTTCACGACGACCTGTCCGCGCTCGACGTCCTCGCGCTTGATGCCGCGCAGCAGCAGGCCCACGTTGTCGCCGGCCTGGCCCTGGTCGAGCAGCTTGCGGAACATCTCGACGCCGGTGACGGTCGTCTTCGTCGAACCCTCGCGGATACCGACGATCTCGATCTCCTCGGAGACCTTGACGATGCCACGCTCGACGCGGCCGGTGACGACGGTGCCGCGACCGGTGATCGTGAAGACGTCCTCGACGGGCATGAGGAACGGCTTGTCGATCTCGCGCTCCGGCTCGGGGATCGCGGAGTCGACCGCGTCCATGAGCTCCATGAGCTTGTTGCCCCACTCGGCGTCGCCCTCGAGGGCCTTGAGCGCGGACACGCGGACCACGGGGACGTCGTCGCCCGGGAACTCGTACTCGGAGAGCAGCTCGCGGACCTCGAGCTCGACGAGCTCGAGGATCTCCTCGTCGTCGACCATGTCGGCCTTGTTGAGGGCCACCACGATGTAGGGAACGCCGACCTGGCGGGCCAGGAGCACGTGCTCCTTGGTCTGCGGCATCGGGCCGTCGGTCGCCGCGACCACCAGGATGGCGCCGTCCATCTGCGCCGCGCCGGTGATCATGTTCTTGATGTAGTCGGCGTGACCGGGGCAGTCGACGTGCGCGTAGTGGCGGTTCTCGGTCTGGTACTCGACGTGCGCGATCGAGATCGTGATGCCGCGGGCCTTCTCCTCGGGCGCCTTGTCGATCTGGTCGAAGGCCGACGCCTCGTTGAGGTTCGGGTACTTGTCGTGCAGCACCTTGGTGATCGCCGCGGTCAGCGTCGTCTTCCCATGGTCGATGTGCCCGATGGTGCCGATGTTGACGTGCGGCTTGGTCCGCTCGAACTTGGCCTTGGCCACTGGGTTCCTCTCTTCGTGTCTTCGCAGTCGTGCGCGTGCTCGTGGGGTTGCGGGCGGTGCTAGCCGGCCGCGGGCAGGGAGCCCGCGTCCGACAGGTCGTTACTCGCCGGTCGCCTTGGCAGTGTCCATTGCTCGGCTCCCGGAGAGCTCCGCTCCTCGGGCCGCGGACGGCCCTACGATGCTCACTCTCCCGTCGCCTTCGCGATGATCTCCTTGGCGACGTTGGCGGGGACCTCGGCGTACGAGTCGAACACCATGGTGTAGCTCGCCCGCCCCTGGGTGCGGCTGCGCAGGTCGCCCACGTAGCCGAACATCTCCGACAGCGGCACCAGGGCCCGGACGACGCGGGCGCCGGAGCGCTCCTCCATCGCCTGGATGGTCCCGCGGCGGGAGTTCAGGTCGCCGATGACGTCACCCATGTTCTCTTCCGGGGTGACGACCTCGACGGCCATCAGCGGCTCGAGCAGGGCCGGGCTGGCCTTGCGTGCGGCCTCCTTGAAGACCATCGAGCCGGCGATCTTGAAGGCCATCTCCGAGGAGTCGACCTCGTGGTACTGGCCGTCGAGCAGGGACGCCTTCACACCGACCATGGGGTAGCCCGCGAGGACGCCGTACTGCATCGCGTCCTGCATGCCCTGGTCGACCGACGGGATGTACTCCCGCGGGATGCGCCCACCGGTGACCTTGTTCTCGAACTCGTAGGTCGGGCCGTCGGCCGTGACCTCGAGGGGCTCGATGCTGACCTGGACCTTGGCGAACTGGCCCGAGCCACCGGTCTGCTTCTTGTGCGTGTAGTCCGCACGCTCGACGGCCTTGCGGATGGTCTCTCGGTAGGCCACCTGCGGCTTGCCGACGTTGGCCTCGACGTTGAACTCGCGACGCATCCGGTCGACCAGGATCTCCAGGTGGAGCTCCCCCATGCCCGAGATGACCGTCTGCCCGGTCTCCTCGTCCAGGCGCACCTGGAAGGTCGGGTCCTCCTCGGCCAGCTTCTGGATCGCCGTACCCAGCTTCTCCTGGTCGCTCTTGGTCTTCGGCTCGATGGCCACCGAGATGACCGGCGCCGGGAAGGACATCGACTCCAGGATCACCGGCTTCTGCGGGTCGCTGAGGGTGTCGCCCGTGGTCGTCTGCTTGAGACCGTTGACGGCCACGATCTCGCCGGCGCCCACGCCCTGGCGCTCTTCGCGCTTGTTCGCGTGCATCTGGTAGATCTTGCCGACCCGCTCCTTGCGGTCCTTGGTGCTGTTGAGCACCGGGGAGCCGGCGTCGAGCTTGCCCGAGTACACGCGGACGTAGGTCAGCTTGCCGAGGTGCTGGTCGGTCTGGATCTTGAACGCCAGCGCGGAGAACGGCTCGTCCTCGTCGGCGTGCCGCAGGACCTCGGTCTCGCCGTCCAGCGCGGTGCCGACGATCGCCTCGACGTCCAGCGGGCTGGGCAGGTAGTCGGTGACGGCGTCGAGCAGGGGCTGGATGCCCTTGTTCTTGAACGCGGTGCCGGTCAGGACCGGGTTGACCTGCGCGGCGATCGTGGCCTTGCGGATCGCGGCCTTGATCGTCTCGACCGAGATCTCCTCGCCGCCGAGGTAGGCCTCCATGATCGAGTCGTCGAAGTCGGCGATGCCCTCGAGGAGCTTCTCCCGGTACTCGGCCGCCTGGTCGGCGAGCTCGGCCGGGATCTCCTCGATGGCGTAGTCCTCGCCCATCTTCGTCTCACCGCGCCAGGTGAGCGCGCGCATCTGGACCAGGTCCAGGACGCCGACGAAGTCGGCCTCGGCACCGATGGGCAGCTGCAGCACCAGCGGGTTGGCACCCAGGCGCTCGACCATCATGTCGACGCAGCGGAAGAAGTCGGCCCCGGTGCGGTCGAGCTTGTTGACGAAGCACATGCGCGGGACGCCGTACTTCTCGGCCTGCCGCCACACCTGCTCGGTCTGCGGCTCCACGCCGGCGACCCCGTCGTAGACGGCGACGGCACCGTCGAGCACCCGGAGGGACCGCTCCACCTCGACGGTGAAGTCGACGTGCCCGGGGGTGTCGATGATGTTGATGTCGTGGCCGTTCCAGGAGCACTTCGTCGCGGCCGACGTGATGGTGATGCCGCGCTCCTGCTCCTGCTCCATCCAGTCCATCGTGGCAGCGCCGTCGTGGACCTCACCGATCTTGTACGTGATACCGGTGTAGAAGAGGATGCGCTCCGTCGTCGTGGTCTTGCCGGCGTCGATGTGCGCCATGATCCCGATGTTGCGGGTCTTGGCGAGCTCGGCCTTCTTGGCCATCTCTTACTCCTCTTCGTTCGGGTCCGCGTGCGGGTTCCGGGCATCGCCCGGGCGTCCCGCCGACAGCGGGTGCTGATGAACCGACGTCACCAGCGGTAGTGCGCGAAGGCCTTGTTCGACTCGGCCATCTTGTGGGTGTCCTCGCGCCGCTTGACGGCGGCACCGAGGCCGTTGCTCGCATCGAGCAGCTCGTTCATGAGGCGCTCGGTCATCGTCTTCTCGCGACGCGCGCGGCTGTACTGGATGAGCCAGCGCAGGCCGAGCGTGGTGCTGCGCGAGGGACGGACCTCGACCGGGACCTGGTAGGTCGCGCCACCGACGCGGCGGCTGCGGACCTCGAGGGCCGGCTTGACGTTGTCCAGCGCCCGCTTGAGCGTGACGACCGGGTCGGTGTCGCTCTTCGCACGGCAGCCCTCGAGGGCGCCGTACACGATCGCCTCGGCGACCGAGCGCTTGCCGTCGACGAGCACCTTGTTCACCAGCTGGGTGACCAGCGGCGACTGGTACACCGGGTCGGCGACGAGCGGACGCTTCGGGGCAGGACCCTTGCGCGGCATTAGCTCTTCTCCTTCTTCGCGCCGTAGCGGCTGCGGGCCTGCTTGCGGTTGCGGACACCCTGGGTGTCCAGCGAGCCGCGGATGATCTTGTAGCGCACACCGGGGAGGTCCTTTACCCGGCCGCCGCGCACGAGCACCATCGAGTGCTCCTGCAGGTTGTGGCCGACGCCCGGGATGTAGGCGGTCACCTCGATGCCACTGGTCAGGCGGACGCGAGCGACCTTGCGCAGCGCCGAGTTCGGCTTCTTCGGCGTCGTCGTGTAGACGCGCGTGCAGACTCCGCGGCGCTGGGGCGAACCCTTCAGCGCCGGAGTCTTGGTCTTTTCGACCTTGTCCTCGCGGCCCTTGCGGACCAGCTGGTTGATCGTGGGCATGGGTGGCCTGGATCTCCTACCTGCGCTGGGTCGTGCTCATCGACTGGTGCTTCGTGTGTGGTGGTGCCCTGCGGGTCGTGCTGCGTGCTGTTGGTGCGGAGTGCCGGCCCGCTCGGACCTCCCCATTCTGATCGCCAGCCACCCTCCGGTCCACGCGGTCGGGCGTGTCGCCCTACCCGGGACCGGCCGATGGATGTCGGACCGGAATCGGTCGCCCCTCGCGACTCGGCGCCGCCACCTTCCGGACCACCATCACCTGCAATGGCCAGGAGGTGGACCCCGGCGACCCGGAGGCCATGTCGTAGAAGACCGAGCCTCTGGTCACCCAGGCGCACCGCGAACGGGAGCAGGCCCAGGCACCCTGGGCACAGCAGACCACGATACCCGTGGCTCGGAGACCGGTCAAAGCCGGGTCCCTCACACCCATGGCCGGTGGCCCGCCATCGACCACCGGAGCGGGCGACACCCGGGAGGAACGACACTGCGGCCGCATCTCTTCCGGCCGTCCGGCGCTCCTCGCGGCGGACCCGACGGTACCCGGCGGAGCGCCAGAGGGGAGTAAGCCACGCGCTGGGAGGGAACGTCGTACCCGGGCCCTAGCGTTCCCGTGACGCCTCTCCCCTGACCCCGGAGGCCCTGTGGACCCCGACGCCGCCCGCGAGCTCAAGGCTCGCATCATCGAACGACTGCCGGCCACGATCCGAACGGTCACCCAGGCCTCCGGCGCGGCGCGGCCCTGGGTCGCCGTGGGCCTGAGCCCCACCGGTGACGGAGCGCGGGTGGCGGTGCGCCTGCAGCGGGCCGCCGACCGCGCGCTGCTGCCCGACCTGGGGCGCGCCGCCGCCGCGGAGGTCGACGTGCGGGTGATCGGGCGGGTGCGTCCGTTCTCCTCCCCCGTCGAGCTGCAGCGACGGGTGCGCCCCCTGCGTCCGGGGCTCTCCCTCGCGCACCCGACGGTCACCGCCGGCACCCTCGGCGGTTTCGTGCGGACACGGGGCGGACTGGCGGTCCTGTCCAACAACCACGTCCTCGCCGCGAGCAACGCGGCGGCCGTGGGCGACGCCGTCCTGCAGCCGGCTCCGGCCGACGGCGGCGGACCGGGCGACCGGGTGGCCACGCTCGCCGCCTTCCAGCCGCTGGTCGCCACCGGCACCAACCTCGTCGACGCCGCGGTCGCGACGCTCGACCCGGGCGTGGACGCCGACCCGGGCGACCTGCCCGGCGGTCGCCTGCTCAGGTCCGTGCCGGCCGGCCTCGACATCGACCCGGAGGAGGCGGTGGAGAAGGTGGGCCGCACCACCGGGCACACCCGCGGCCTGATCACCGCCGTCGAGGTGGACGGGGTGGCCGTCCAGTACGACGCCGTCCCCTACCGCTTCGACGACCAGATCGAGATCGACGGCCGCGCCCAAGCCTTCAGCGCAGGGGGTGACAGCGGTGCGGTGATCTGGCGCAGCCGGGACCGGGCACCCATCGCACTGCTCTTCGCCGGCAGCGAGATCGGCGGGGCGGCCGGCACCGGCGTCACTTACGCCCATCCCCTGGCGACGGTCCTCACGACTCTCGGCGTGGAGTGGGCCGCCGGCTGAGCCTCACCCGGCAGGGTCCGCGGGCTGTCGCCGCGGACGGAGGCAGGGGACCATGGGCGGATGTCCGACCGCGCCGCCGCACGGGCGGCCAAGACCACCCTGGCCCACCGGCTCGCCGGCGAACCGGGCGTCGTCGGTATCGGCCTGGCCCGGCGCGCGAGTGGTTACGTGGTCAAGGTGAACCTCGCTGACCCGGCCGCGGCGCCCCGCGTGCCCGGGGACGTCGACGGCGTGCGTGTGGTCACCGAGGTGATCGGGGCGGTCCGACCGCTCTGACCACGGCGGGAACCGCAGCCGATAGCGTGCCCGGTGGCGCCGACGGTGGTGCCACGACACCTGTGGAGGGCACGTGCGCATCGGCATCCAGGCCAGTTACAGCGGCGGGTTCCAGGAGACCGCCGCCGAGATCCGCGACCTCGAGTCCGCCGGTCTCGACGTCGCGGCGGTGGCCGAGGTGTACACGTTCGACGCGGTCAGCCAGCTCGGCTACCTCGCGGCGGTGACCGAGCGGGTGGAGCTGCTCAGCGCCATCTTCCCGATCTACAGCCGTACGCCCGCCCTCACCGCCATGACGGCGGCCGGACTCGACTTCGTCTCCGGCGGCCGGTTCACCCTCGGTCTGGGTGCCTCGGGCCCGCAGGTCATCGAGGGCTGGCACGGCGTCCCCTACGACGCCCCGCTGCAGCGCACCCGCGAGATCGTGGAGATCTGCCGGCAGGTGTGGCGGCGGGAGCGGCTCGACCACCAGGGCAAGAAGTACACCGTGCCCCTCCCCGCCGACCAGGGCACCGGGCTGGGCAAGCCGCTGAAGCTCATCAACACCCCCGTGCGGGAGCACATCCCGGTGATGCTGGCCGCGCTCGGTCCGAAGAACGTCGAGCTCGCCGCAGAGATCGCCGAGGCCTGGGAGCCGATCTTCTTCGTGCCGGAGAAGGCAGCGTCGGTCTGGGGTGACTCGCTGGCGGCCGGCCGGGCCAAGCGCGCCCCGGAGCTGGGCGACCTGCAGGTCATCACCGGTGTCCCCGTCGCCATCGGCGAGGACGTGGAGTCGTTGGTGGACTTCGTCCGGCCGGCGCTGGCCCTCTACATCGGAGGCATGGGCGCCCGGGGCAAGAACTTCTACAACGACCTCGCGGTCCGCTACGGCTACGAGGCCGAGGCCAAGACGATCCAGGACCTCTACCTGGACGGCAAGAAGGACGAGGCTGCCGCCGCCGTCCCCGACGAGCTCGTCCGCTCGACGTCGCTCATCGGCCCCGAGTCCTACGTGGCCGAGCGGATCGCCGCCTTCGCCGAGGCGGGCGTCACCACGTTGATGCTCCAGCCGCTCGACGGCTCCCGCGAGGGTCGGCTGAAGACCGTCGAGACGACGAAGCGCCTCGCGGGGTAGGTCCCCTGTCGCGCCGAGGTTCGCGCAGGCGCGACGCAGCGGCTCAGCGCCGCGGCGGACGGCACCGGGCCGCGGTGTCGTCCGGAGGACGACAGATGAAAGGGCCCCGTAGGTCGGCTTGCGACCTACGGGGCCCTTTCGTCACTGCCGGCCTACCTCAGGGTCCCGCCGCGAGCCTGCGAGCGGTGGGGGGAGGTAGGTGTTTTTCAGCCCCGCCAGTCGTACTCCTCGAGACGCACGGCCTCGCCGGTGCCCTGACCGAAGACGTCCGGGCTGTAGTACTGCCCGTCGTCGTAACCGGCCATGGTGTAGACGGCGGCCCGTGCCTCCTCGGTCGGCTCGACCGTGATGTTCCGGTAGCGGCTGATGCCCGTACCCGCCGGGATCAGCTTGCCGATGATCACGTTCTCCTTGAGGCCGAGCAGGCTGTCGCTCTTGCCCTGGATCGCGGCGTCGGTGAGCACCTTGGTCGTCTCCTGGAAGGAGGCGGCCGACAGCCACGACTCGGTCGCGAGCGAGGCCTTGGTGATGCCCATGAGCACCGGACGGGCCGAGGCCGGCTCGCCGCCCTCGGCGACGACGCGGCGGTTCTCGGTCTCGAACAGCGTCCGCTCGACGAGCGCACCCGGCAGGAACTCCGTGGCACCCGAGTCGATGATGGTCACCCGCTTGAGCATCTGCCGGATGATCACCTCGATGTGCTTGTCGTGGATGGACACGCCCTGGGAGCGATAGACCTCCTGGACCTCGCGGACCAGGTGCAGCTGCACCTCGCGCGGGCCCATGATCCGCAGCACCTCGTGCGGGTCCACCGCACCCTCGGTGAGCTGCTCGCCGACCTCGACGTGGGCGCCGTCCTCGACCCGCAGCCGCGAGCGACGCGACAGCTTGTCGTAGACGACCTCGTCGGAGCCGTCGTCCGGGGTGATGGTGAGCTTGCGGAACTGGTCGCCGTCCTCGATCCGGATGGTGCCCGCCAGCTCGGCGATCGGGGCCTTGCCCTTGGGGACGCGGGCCTCGAAGAGCTCCACCACCCGCGGCAGACCGTGGGTGATGTCCTCACCCGCGACACCACCGGTGTGGAAGGTGCGCATCGTCAGCTGGGTGCCGGGCTCGCCGATCGACTGGGCGGCGATGATGCCGACCGCCTCGCCGACGTCCACCAGCTTGCCGGTCGCCAGCGAGCGGCCGTAGCAGGTGGCGCAGGTGCCCAGCAGCGACTCACAGGTGAGCACGCAGCGGACCTTGACCTCGGCCACACCGGCGTCGATCAACGTCTGGATCAGGACGTCACCCAGGTCGGCGTTCGCCGGGGCGATGACCGTCCCGTCCTCGGCCACCACGTCGGCGGCCAGGGCGCGGGCGTATACGCTGGTCTCCACGTGCGCATCCCGTGTGACGACACCGTCGACGACGGTGCCGATCGGCATGATGACGCCGCGGTCGGTCCCGCAGTCCTCCTCGCGGATGATGACGTCCTGCGAGACGTCGACCAGCCGGCGGGTGAGGTACCCGGAGTCGGCGGTCCGGAGCGCCGTGTCGGCCAGACCCTTGCGGGCACCGTGCGTGGAGATGAAGTACTCCAGCACGGACAGACCCTCCCGGAAGTTGGCCTTGATCGGCCGCGGGATGATCTCGCCCTTCGGGTTGGCGACCAGCCCTCGCATACCGGCGATCTGGCTGATCTGCATCATGTTGCCTCGGGCGCCCGAGTTGACCATGACCCACACCGGGTTGGTGGTGGGGAAGTTGTCCACCATCGCCTGGCTGACCTCGGCCCGCGCTCGGGTCCAGATCTCGATGAGCTCCCCACGACGCTCGCTGTCGGTGATGACACCGCGCTCGTACTGGCGCTCGATCTTGGCGGCCTCGTCCTCGTGCCGGTCCAGGATCGCCTGCTTCGACGGCGGCGTGACGACGTCGTCGATGGCGATCGTGATGCCGGCCCGAGTGGCCCAGTGGAACCCGGCGGACTTGAGGGCGTCCAGCGTCGCCGCGACCTGCACCTTGGGGTAGCGCTCGGCGAGGTCGTTGACGATCGCCCCGAGCTCCTTCTTCGGCACCTGGTAGTTGACGAAGCGGTAGTCCTCCGGCAGGGCCTCGTTGAAGAGCACCCGCCCGAGGCTGGTGACGACGGTCGCGGGCGCGCCCGGTGTCCAGTCCTCCGGCTGCTGCCACGCCTCGTTCATCGAGCCGTTGTCGACGCCGAACACCTCGTCGAGGCGGATCTTCGCCCGCTCCTGCAGACCCAGGGCGCCCTTGTCGTACGCCATGATCGCCTCGGCGGTCGACGAGAACGCCTGCGGCTCCCCACCGTCGGCCTCGGCGGGCGAGGCCACCAGGGTCGTGAGGTGGTAGAGGCCCAGCACCATGTCCTGGGTCGGCGCGGTGATCGGGCGACCGTCGGCCGGCGACAGGATGTTGTTCGAGGACAGCATGAGGATGCGGGCCTCGGCCTGCGCCTCGGCCGACAGCGGCAGGTGCACCGCCATCTGGTCACCGTCGAAGTCCGCGTTGAACGCGGTGCAGACCAGCGGGTGGATCTGGATGGCCTTGCCCTCGACCAGCTGCGGCTCGAAGGCCTGGATGCCCAGGCGGTGCAGCGTCGGCGCGCGGTTGAGCAGCACCGGGTGCTCGGTGATGACCTCTTCCAGCACGTCCCACACGACCGGGCGCGCGCGCTCGACCATCCGCTTGGCGGACTTGATGTTCTGCGCGTGGTTGAGGTCGACCAGCCGCTTCATGACGAAGGGCTTGAACAGCTCCAGCGCCATCTGCTTGGGCAGGCCGCACTGGTGCAGCTTGAGCTGCGGGCCGACGACGATGACCGATCGGCCGGAGTAGTCGACGCGCTTGCCGAGCAGGTTCTGGCGGAACCGGCCCTGCTTGCCCTTGAGCAGGTCGCTCAGGGACTTCAGCGGACGGTTGCCCGGGCCGGTGACGGGGCGGCCGCGCCGCCCGTTGTCGAACAGCGCGTCCACGGACTCCTGGAGCATCCGCTTCTCGTTGTTCACGATGATCTCGGGAGCACCGAGGTCCAGCAGACGCTTCAGCCGGTTGTTCCGGTTGATCACGCGGCGGTACAGGTCGTTCATGTCGCTGGTGGCGAAGCGACCACCGTCGAGCTGCACCATCGGGCGCAGGTCCGGCGGGATGACCGGGACGCAGTCCAGCACCATGCCCATGGGCGAGTTGCGGGTCTGCTGGAACGCCGCGACCACCTTCAGCCGCTTGAGGGCCCGCAGCTTGCGCTGCCCCTTGCCGCTGCGGATGGTCTCCCGCAGCGAGACGGCCTCGGCGTCGAGGTCGAAGCCGGCGAGCAGCTTCTGCAGGGCCGCTGCGCCCATGCCGCCCTCGAAGTACTCACCGAAGCGGTCACGCAGCTCGCGGTAGAGGCCTTCGTCGGCGATGAGCTGCTTGACCTCCAGCTTGCGGAAGGTGTCCATCACCTCTTCGAGGCGGTCGATCTCCCGCTGGGCCCGGTCGCGCAGCTGTCGCATCTCGCGCTCGCCGCCCTCGCGCACCTTGCGGCGCACGTCGGACTTGGCACCCTCGGCCTCGAGCTCGGCGAGGTCGGCCTCCAGCTTCTGCTGGCGGGCCTCCACGTCGGCGTCGCGGCGGCTCTCGAGGTTGTGCTTCTCCGCGCTGATCTCGGCCTCGATGGTCGGCAGGTCGCGGTGCCGCGCCTCCTCGTCGACGGAGGTGATCATGTACGCGGCGAAGTAGATGATCTTCTCGAGGTCCTTGGGCGCCAGGTCGAGGAGGTAGCCCAGACGCGAGGGGACGCCCTTGAAGAACCAGATGTGGGTGACCGGAGCGGCCAGCTCGATGTGGCCCATCCGCTCACGGCGCACCTTGGCGCGAGTGACCTCGACGCCGCAACGCTCACAGATGATGCCCTTGAAGCGGACACGCTTGTACTTGCCGCAGTAGCACTCCCAGTCCCGGGTGGGACCGAAGATCTTCTCGCAGAAGAGGCCATCCTTCTCCGGACGCAGGGTCCGGTAGTTGATGGTCTCGGGCTTCTTCACCTCACCGTGCGACCACTGGCGGATGTCGTCGCCGGTGGCCAGGCCGATGCGCAACTCGTCGAAGAAGTTGACGTCGAGCAATGTGACCCCTTTCAGGGGCTAGTGATGCTTTTGCTTTTGTCTGTGGGCTTGAGGCCGACCCAGGTAATCGCTGCGCTTGCGGAGCGAAAACCTGGGTCGGAACTCTTAGACGTCCTCGACGGACGACGGCTCGCGGCGGGACAGGTCGATGCCCAGCTCCTCCGCGGCCCGGAAGACCTCGTCGTCGGTGTCGCGCAGCTTGATTGCCTGCCCGTCGCCGGACAGCACCTCGACGTTGAGGCAGAGCGACTGGAGCTCCTTGAGCAACACCTTGAACGACTCCGGGATGCCCGGCTCGGGGATGTTCTCGCCCTTGACGATCGCCTCGTAGACCTTGACGCGGCCCAGGATGTCGTCGGACTTGATGGTCAGCAGCTCCTGCAGCGCGTAGGCCGCGCCGTAGGCCTGCATCGCCCAGCACTCCATCTCACCGAAGCGCTGGCCACCGAACTGCGCCTTACCACCCAGCGGCTGCTGCGTGATCATCGAGTAGGGGCCGGTCGAGCGGGCGTGGATCTTGTCGTCGACCAGGTGCAGCAGCTTCAGGATGTAGACGTAGCCCACCGAGATCGGCTCGGGGAAGGGCTCGCCGGAACGACCGTCGAACAGCCGGGCCTTGCCGGTCTCCTTGACCATCCGGTCGCCGTCCCGGTTCGGCGTCGTCGAGCCCAGGAGGCCGACGATCTCGTCCTCCTTGGCGCCGTCGAACACCGGGGTCGCGGTCCGGGTGCCGGGAGCCGCGCTCCTGGCCCCCTCGGGCAGGTTCTTCGCCCAGTCCGGGTTGCCCTCGACCTGCCAGCCCTGCTTGGCGACCCACCCGAGGTGGGTCTCCAGGACCTGGCCGACGTTCATGCGGCCGGGCACGCCGAGCGGGTTGAGGACGATGTCCACCGGGGTGCCGTCCTCGAGGAACGGCATGTCCTCCTGCGGCAGGATCTTCGAGATGACGCCCTTGTTGCCGTGGCGGCCGGCGAGCTTGTCGCCGTCGGAGATCTTGCGCATCTGGGCGACGTAGACCCGGATCAGCTCGTTGACGCCGGCGGGCAGCTCGTCGCCGTCCTCGCGCGAGAACACGCGGACGCCGATGACCTTGCCGGACTCACCGTGCTTGACCTTCAGCGACGTGTCGCGGACCTCGCGGGCCTTCTCACCGAAGATCGCGCGCAGCAGCCGCTCCTCCGGGGTCAGCTCGGTCTCGCCCTTGGGCGTGACCTTGCCGACGAGGATGTCGCCGGGGACGACCTCGGCACCGATGCGGATGATGCCGCGCTCGTCGAGGTCGGCGAGGACCTCCTCGGAGACGTTCGGGATGTCCCGGGTGATCTCCTCGGCACCGAGCTTGGTGTCGCGGGCGTCGACCTCGAACTCCTCGATGTGGATCGAGGACAGGACGTCGTCCTGCACGAGGCGCTGCGACAGGATGATCGCGTCCTCGTAGTTGTGGCCCTCCCACGGCATGAAGGCGACGAGCAGGTTCTTGCCCAGCGCCATCTCACCCTGGTCGGTGCACGGACCGTCGGCGATGACCTGACCGACCTCGACCCGCTGGCCCTCCTCGACGACCGGGGACTGGTTGATCGAGGTGCCCTGGTTCGAGCGGCGGAACTTCAGCAGCCGGTAGGTCTGCCGGGTGCCGTCGTCGGCCATGACGGTGACGTAGTCGGCGGTGGAGTCCTCGACCACACCGGCCTTCTCGGCCACGACCACGTCGCCGGCGTCGACGGCGGCACGCAGCTCCATGCCGGTGCCGACCAGCGGCGCCTCGCTGCGCAGCAGCGGGACGGCCTGACGCTGCATGTTCGCGCCCATGAGCGCGCGGTTGGCGTCGTCGTGCTCGAGGAACGGGATCATCGCCGTCGCGACCGAGGTCATCTGCCGCGGCGAGACGTCCATGTAGTCCACGTTCTCGGGGGCGAGGTAGTCGACCTCACCGCCCTTGGTGCGGACCAGGACACGCTCCTCGGCGAGGCGACCCTGCGCGTCGAGCGGGCTGTTGGCTTGCGCGACGACGAAGCGGTCCTCCTCGTCGGCGGTCAGGTAGTCGATCTGGTCGGTGACGGTGCCGTTCTCGACCTTGCGGTACGGCGTCTCGATGAAGCCGAAGGCGTTCACCCGACCGAACGAGGACAGCGAGCCGATCAGCCCGATGTTCGGGCCTTCCGGGGTCTCGATCGGGCACATCCGGCCGTAGTGGCTGGGGTGCACGTCGCGGACCTCCATGCCGGCCCGCTCACGCGACAGACCACCTGGGCCCAGCGCCGACAGGCGGCGCTTGTGGGTCAGGCCCGCGAGCGGGTTGGTCTGGTCCATGAACTGGGACAGCTGGCTGGTGCCGAAGAACTCCTTGATGGAGGCGACGACCGGCCGGATGTTGATCAGGGTCTGCGGCGTGATCGCCTCGACGTCCTGGGTCGTCATCCGCTCGCGGACCACGCGCTCCATGCGGGAGAGGCCGACCCGGATCTGGTTCTGGATCAGCTCACCGACGGTGCGCAGGCGGCGGTTGCCGAAGTGGTCGATGTCGTCGACACCGTGCTCGGGCTCGCCGGCGTGCAGCCGCACGACGTACTCGATGGTGGCGACGATGTCGTCCTCGGTCAGCGTGCTGGTGCTCTGCGGCACCGAGACGCCGAGCTTCTTGTTCACCTTGTAGCGGCCGACCTTGGCCAGGTCGTAGCGCTTCGGGTTGAAGAAGAGGTTCTCCAGCAGCGCCTGGGCGGACTCGCGCGTCGGCGGCTCGCCCGGGCGCAGCTTCCGGTAGATGTCCAGCAGCGCCTCGTCCTGCCCGGCGATGTGGTCCTTCTCCAGGGTCGCCAGAACGGTGGGCGACCACTGGAAGTGCTCGCGGATGCGGTCCTCGCCCCAGCCGAGCGCCTTCAGCAGCACGGTGACGGGCTGACGGCGCTTGCGGTCGATGCGGACGCCGACGGTGTCGCGCTTGTCGACGTCGAACTCCAGCCACGCACCGCGGCTGGGGATGACCTTGGCGCTGAAGACGTCCTTGTCCGAGGTCTTGTCCAGCGTCTTGTCGAAGTAGACACCGGGGCTGCGGACGAGCTGGGAGACGACGACGCGCTCGGTCCCGTTGATGACGAACGTGCCCTTGTTCGTCATGATCGGGAAGTCGCCCATGAACACCGTCTGGCTCTTGATCTCGCCGGTGGTGTTGTTCATGAACTCGGCGGTGACGAACAGCGGCGCCGCGTAGGTCATGTCCTTGTCCTTGCACTCCTCGAGGGACGCCTTGACGTCCTCGAAGCGCGGGTTGGAGAAGGACAGCGACATCGATCCGCTGAAGTCCTCGATCGGGGAGATCTCCTCGAGGATCTCGGCGAGACCGCCGACGGCGTCGGCCTGCTCCTCCGGGGCGAGGGTGGCCCGCCACTCGGGGCTGCCGATCAGCCAGTCGAACGACGCGGTCTGCAGAGCCAGCAGATCCGGGACCTCGAGGGGCTCCCGGATCTTGGCGAAGGAGACGCGGAGCGGGGCGCCGGGAATCTTCTGCTGGTCGGTCTCGCCGGTCCGGGTACCGGGCTGAGGCGACTGCGGGGTGGTGCGGGTGGTGCCGGACTCAGTGGTGCTGGGGTTGATGCTGGTGGGGCGAGAGCCTGCCAAGATGCGTCCTTCCAAGGACCTCACGACGTGCGGGCGGGACTGTGCGGGGTCGTCGTCGGTAATGGCGGAGCTGTCCATCTGGTCTGTCCGACGTTCCGGAAGGCCGACCAGCAGGTGTCCGGGACCACTCCCGGGCACCCCCGGTGACCCGTCTCGGCGGGGCAGGCAGTCAGAGGGCAGCGCAACAGGAGACCCTACCCCTGCCCGAGCGCGATGTCCACGCCGGGGGCGCCGGTGCGACCGGCGCCACAACCCGGGGACCGCGTCCCGTCGAGCCGGGTGCAGCGGGCGTGCGCGGACCATGATGCCAGCCGGAGCCGTTCCGCCGGAATGCCACGCCGCGCGAGAAAGGACCCCGTCCTCCTCACACCTCGTGGAAGGACCGCCTCCTCCCCACCCCTCGCAGGCTCGGGGCGGTGCCCTGGAGGGGGCGAGCCTCGGGACGGGGCCGGCTCAGCTGGTCGTCAGGAGCGTCAGCTCGCTGATCTTCCAGTCGCCGTCGACGTCGACGACGGTGACCTGGACCGTCTGGGTGCATGACTGCGCCCCGGCCGGCGTCACCTGGCACTCCGAGCCCTCCGGGGCGGGCTGGCTGCCGCTGTTCACCGACTCCACGACGTACTGGCCGAACACCACGAGGGTCGCGGTGTCCTGCGCCTCGTTGACCTGTTGCAGCCCGACGTCGAGCACCTCGTAGCGGGTCGTCGCGGACACCTGCTCGTAGGTGTCGATGATCCCGCCCTCCGAGAGGTCCTGCTCGTACTCGTCGCGCAGGTCGCCGGTGAGCACGTCCAGCTTGCCCTGCACGCTGCCCTCGGAGTCCTCGTAGTCGTAGGCGTAGACCGCCTCGATCCCGCTGCGTGCCGCGGCGAGGATCGACGAGTCGACGTACGCCGGGTTCAGCCGCTGCCACAGCAGCAGGCCGGCACCGGCCACCGCGAGCACGCACAGGAGCGCGAGCAGCAGTGGCAGGGCAGGAAGCCGCCGGCGCACGGTCTGCGTGCTCACCCCCGCGTCCGTGGACGACGGGGCGGCCGATCGCGACGTGCGCGGCCGCGCGGTCGCGGCGCGGCGGGCGGACGCCGCTCCCGCGGATGCCGTTCCCGCGGATGCCGTTCCCGCGGATGCCGTTCCCGCGGATGCCGTTCCCGTCGAGTCGCGGGCGGTGCCGAGCGGGTCCTCGCGGTCGCGGCGGCTTCCGGCGACCCGGGGTCGCGGCATCGGGCGAGGAGCGGCACCGGCGCGCGGGCGGGGCGTGGGCCGTGGAGCGCCGTCTGGGACGTCAGTCATTGCCGGGCGCCTCCGTCCCCTTGATGCCCGACAGCAACCACCGGCCGTCCGACTTCTCCAGCGTCACCTCGATGCGGTATCGCACGATCTGGGCCTGCGGATCGGCCGCGCTCTCCTGCGTCGACTGGATGACCAGCAGCGCCGTGGCGTCCTCGGCGTCGGCACGGGTGATCCCGGCGCCGACGACCTCGGTGCTCACGACCGCCTGCAGGTCGGTGAGCTCCTGCCGCCGCTGGTCCAGCTGGGCCACCGACTCCTCGCGCAGGTCGCCGGTGGTGACCCGGCGCGCCTGCTCGATGTCGTCGTCGAGCGTCAGGTGGTCGAACGAGGTCAGGTCGACGACGCCCGAACGGGCCGCCTGCAGCGCCTCGGCGTAGTCGCGGGTGCTGATGGCCGACTCCGGGGGTCGCGTGAACCAGAGGTAGGCCACCGCGCCGAGCAGCAGGACGAGCACGACCGACAGGGTCGGCACCAAGCGGACGGTGATCCGGCCCTCGCCACGGTGGCCGCTGTCGGTGCCGCCGTCCGCGGACGCCCCGGCGCGGCTCCCCGCGGCGGGTGCGCCGACGTGGGCAGTCCGGGCGTCGGGAGCCTGCACATCGGTGGCTCCGGTGGGGTCGTCACCGGGATCGACGGAGGGCACGACGTCCTCCTCGTCCCGGGCACGTGCCCGCGCTTCACTCGTCACCCGCGCGATTCTCCTTGTCCTGGTGTGATGTGGGCCGGCGGCAGGCTGCTGATCAGCCCGTTTGGGTGGCGATCGGGTTGGCGTGCAGGAGCCCACCCATCAGCTGGGAGAGCGCCGTGGCCGACAGCGGGCTACCAGCCCCGGCCTCTTCCTGCGGCGTGGTCACACCGCGGCCGCCGTCCCGGCCGATGTTCTGCTCGCCGCGGATGTTCGACCCGTTCTCGTCGTAGCCGTCACCCGGGTCCGGGTCCACGCCGTTGATCACCCCGCACCGCACGGCGTCGGTGTCGACGTTCTCGACCGCTTGCTGGGTCGGGGTGCTCTGGGTGGAGACGTAGCCGGTGGTGCACGAGTGCGGCTCGCCGGCGTTGAGCACGAAACCGAAGTGCGAGCGCAGCTGCCCGTCCTCGTCCCGGCGCACGACGGTGAACCCGCCCGTGACCGCGTCGGGATAGGTGATCAGCATCTGCCGGATGCCGTCCAGCCGCGGGATCTGGACCCCGTTCAGGATGTCCAGGTTGCGCACCAGGGACCCCAGGCCCGGGCCGGCGTCCTCCACCAGGTCCTCCAGGGCCTCCCCCGCGTCGGGGGCGTTGACCACGATGCTGCGCAGGTCGGGGTCCATCTCGACGAGCGTGTCGGTGAACAGCCGCAGGTCGGCGGCCCACTGACGGATCGCGGAGCGGCTGTCCCGCTGGGTGTCGAGCACCGTCTGGCCGTCGGTGATCAGCCGGAGCGTCTCAGGGAGAGACTGTTCGGCCCGTGCGAGGAGCAGGTCACCGTTGTCGATCAGCCGGCCGAGATCGTCGCCGGCGCCTTCGAAGGCCTTCCCGAGTTCCTCGATGACGATCCGCAGGTTCTCCTGGTCGATCGAGCCGACGAACTCGTCGAGGTTCAGGAGCATCTGTTCCACCGGCACCGGGATGCTGGTGCGCTCCTGCGGGATGACCGCGCCGTCCTCCAGGTAAGGCCCCCCCGCCTCGCTCGGCCGCAGCAGGACGTACTGCTCCCCCACCGCACTCCGGGTCGCCACGACGGCATCGGTGTCGGCCGGGATGGGTTCGGTCCCCGGGTCGATCCGGAGCGTGACACGGACTCCGTCGTCCACCAGCTCCATGTCGGTGACCCGGCCGACCTCGACGCCGCGGTAGGTCACCTCGGCATTGACGAAGATGCCGCCGGAGTCACGGAAATCGGCCGCGACCTCGTACCCGCCGCCCAGCAGGGCGCGGTCGAGACCGACGTACTTGAACCCCAGGTAGGCCATGCCCAGCACCGCCAGGGTGACGAAGGCCAGCAGCTTGACCTTGGTGCTGCGCGTGATCACTGCGCCACCCCCGTGACGGACGGCAGGCCGAGCCGGCCGGCGGGCTGGTCGGCTCCGGGCACCTGCTGGACGACCTGCCCCTCGATGCCGCTCAGGATCGACGGCGAGCTCGACGTGGACGAGGTGGACTGCGAGCCACCGGAGCCCCCGGTCGTGGCCCGGCTCCCGTCGCCCTCGACTCCGCACCTGCCCTGCGCGAGGGCCTCCTCCAGCGGCAGTTCACGAAGCGCGCCCGACTGGTCGACGACGTACCGACACAGGAGGTGGGTCAGGTCCAGGTCGACCGTGGCCGTCATGTTGGTGAACAGCGCCACCCCGCCGGACTGGGCCTCGCGGTAGTTCAACGCCGAGAGGGAGCTGTCCGGGAAGGGATAGGTCAGCAGCATCTCCAGGGACCCGGCGAGGTCGGGCCCGGCTGCGGCGAGCTGGGTGAGGATCGGCTGCAGGAGCTTCAGGTCCTCCACCGTGTCGGCCGCCGACTGCTGGATGATCCGGGTGCCGACGTCACCCAGCCGAGCCAGGCCCTCCAGCATGGAGACGAGCAGGTCGCGCTGCTCGTTGATGACGTCCAGACCGGGGCCGATGGTGTCGAGCGCGTTCTCGATCGTCGCGGTCCGGGCGCTCAGGGTCGCGGCCAGCTCGTTCGCGCGGTCCAGTGCCCGGTTGATCTCCGCCTTCTGCTCGTCGAGCCCGCCGATGAAGGTGTCCAGCTGGTCGAGCGTGTCCTTGATCTCGGCCTCCCGGCCTTCCAGCGCTTCGCCGAGTTCCCGGTTGATCGTCTGCAGCTGGGCGAGCCCGCCGCCGTTGAGCACCAGCGACAGCGCCCCGAGCAACTCCTCGACCTCGACGTTGCGGTTGGTGCGGTCGAGGGTGATCCGCGAGTCGTCGCCCAGTTTCCCCTCAGGCTCCTCGTTGCCCGGCGGAGCCAGCTCCACGTACTTCTCGCCGAGCAGCGACGACTGCTGGATGGCCGCGACCGCGTTGGCCGGCAGGTCGACCTCGCGGTTGACCGAGATGGTCACGAGCGCCGTCCAGTCGTCCTCGTCCAGCTCGATGGACTCCACGCGCCCGACCGGGACGTCGGCGACCCGGACACCGGACTGCGGCACGAGGTCCAGCACGTCGAGGAATTCCACCTGGACGGTGTACGGATCGTCACCGGTGTCGGCTCCGCCGGGAAGGTCCAGGGAGTAGGCACCGCGGAAGCCGCAACCGCCGAGCAGCAGCATCCCGGCCGCGAGGGCAACGACCCGCTGCGCGCGCCGGCTCACGGGGCACTCACCGGGGGGAGTCCGGGCCGCATCCCGCCCGCGGCGCCACCGCCACCGCCGCCACCGAGCAGCGCCTGACGGAGTTCCTCGTAGTCGGGAACGGCGTTGCCGTTCAGGTCGTCGAGGGTGCCGTCGGCGTCGGCGTCTCCGGACAGGAGGCGGGCGCAGATCTCCTCGACGGAGTCGCGCAGCGGCGCGGTCGCGTCGGGCAGCTTCCCTGGGAGGTCGGTCTCCAGGTCGACCCGGCCGACCTGGGCCAGCGCGCCGCAGACGACGATCTCGGCGTTCACCGAGCCCAGCCCGTTGTCGCGGGTGTCCAGCGTGCCGTAGTCGGGGTTGTAGGCGTGCGTCAGGTTGCCCAGCGCCGCCGGGGCCACGTCGAGCACCTCGGCCAGCTTGGCCCGCTGCTGCACCAGCACCAGCGTGACGTCCGCCAGCCGGTCGACGTTGGTGGTCAGCAACGTGGTGTTGTCCCTGACGAAGCCGGCCACGTCGCCCAGGGCGTCGCTGAGCAGGGCGACCGCGGTCTGCAGATCCTCCCGCTCGCTGGCCAGCAGCTCACTGACGGCGGCCATGTTGTCGTTGAACTGGCCCACCTGCGCATCGATGGTGGCCAGCGCGGAGGTGAAGGTCTGCAGGTTGTCCAGCGAGCCGAAGAGGTCGTCGCGGTTCTCGGCCAGGGTCTCCACGGCCTGCGAGAAGCCGGTCAGCGTACGGTTCAGCGCCTCGCCGTTGCCCTCGAGGTTCGCCGCGCCGACGTCGACGAGGTCGGACAACGCGCCGTCCTTGTTGGCGCCGTCGGGCCCCAGCGCAGCGGAGAGCTCGTCGAGGGCGCCGTAGACGGCGTCGAGCTCCACCGGGATGGCGGTGCGGTCCAGCGGGACCTCGTCGCCGTCCTGCATGGTCGGTCCCTCGTCGTAGACCGGCGAGAACTGCACGTACCGGTCGGAGACCAGCGACGGCGCCAGCACGATCGCCTCGGCGTCGGCCGGGATGTCGTAGTCGTCGTCGATGCTCATCTGGACCCGCACCTTGTCGCCCAGCGGGAGGACCTCGGTGATCGTGCCGATGGGAATGCCGAGCACCCGCACGTCCGAACCCGGGTACAGGCCGACCGTCTCCGTGAAGTAGGCGGTGACCCGGTACTGACCCGCGGGCCGCAGGATCGTCCAGCCCAGTGCTGCCAGCAGCACCAGGGCGGCGGCCAGCGCGATGCCGCGCTGCAGTGTGCCGCTCATCGGCCTCCCTCCGTCGCGGAACAACCGGTCACCGACGTCTCGGCGGTGGTGCAGACCGCCGCACCCACGATCGTGGGCACGAGGTCGTTGACGAAGCTGTCGAACCAGCGGCCGCTGCCCAGGGTGTTGGTGAACACCCGCACGAAGGGCGCGAGCTCGCTCACCGTCTCGGCCAGCGCAGCGCGGTTGCGCGAGAGGATCTCGGTCACGCGGGACAGCTGCTGGAGCGCCGGGGTGAGGGTCTCGCGGTTGTCGGCCACCAGCCCGGAGAGCTGATCGGCGAGCTCCTGTGTGTTGGTGAGGATCGAGTCGATCAGGGCCCGCCGTTCCTGCACCTCCGTGAGGAGCGTGTTGGAGTCCAGGATCAGCTGGGTGAACTCGCCGCTGCGGTCGGCGAGCACGTCGGTCACCTGCCGGGTCGCCGACAGCAGGTCGCGCAACTGCGCGTCCCGCGAGGCGATGGTGTCCGACAGCCGGGCCAGCCCCTCCAGCGAGGTGCGGACCTCCTCGGGGGTGTCGGCGAAGGTCTCCGACAGCACGTCGAAGGAGCTGGCGAGCTGGGCGGTGTCGATCTCCTGAACCGTCGAGGAGAGGTCGGCGAACGCCTCGACGACGTCGTACGGCGAGGCGGTGCGCTCCCTGGGGATGCGCTCGTCGGGATCGAGCGGCTGGGCCCCCCGCGGCACCAGGGCGATGTACTTCGCGCCGAGCACGGTCTCGATCTTGATCGCGGCCTCCGACCGGTCGCCCACGAAGGCGTCCTTCACCCGGAACTCGACAGTCACCGCGCCGTCCTCCAGGGCCAGACCCTCGACCGTGCCGACCTTGACGCCCGCCACCCGCACCGGGTCGTCGGGCTGCAGTCCGGCCGCCTCGGAGAACTGCGCCTTGTAGACGGTGCCCCCGCCGATGAGCGGCAGCGACTGTGCGTTGAAGGCGAGGAACACCAGGGCGGCGATGACGGTCAGGCTGACCGCGCCGACGACCACCGGGTTCCGGTCGCGGAAGTTCTTCGACTGGCGGGCCATCAGCCGCATCCCTCCGCTCCGCTGTCGTAGTCGAACGTCTTCGTGACCGGCGTCCCGTCCGGACCGGTGCCGGGCAGGGTCACCGTGCCCCCGGCTCGGCACATGAAGAAGTTGAACCAGCTGCCGTTGATGGCCGTCCGCGTCGTCAGGTCGAGCTTGACCGGTGCGGTCTGCAGGAATCGCTCCACCAGGTCACCGGTGTCGGCCAGGTTGCCGGACAGGTCGCCCAGCGCCTGGATGTCGGCGGCCAGCGGCGCGCGGGCCTCCTCCAGGAAGCCGCTCGAGGAGACCGCGAGCTGGTCGATGGTCTGCAGGGAGTCGAAGATCGCCTCCCGGTCGCCGGCGAGCCCGGTGACGAACTGCTGGAGGCTCACCACGAGGTCAGACAGCTGCTGGTCGCGGGCGGCCAGCGTGCCCATCACCGTCGTGAGGTTGTCGATCACGCTGCCGATGACCTGGTCCCGGTCGGCGAGGCTGTTGGTCAGCGAGCCCACGTGCGCCAGCAGGCTCTCCATGGTGCCGCCCTCGCCCTGGAACACCTGGATGATCTCGAAGGACACCCGGTTCATGTCCGCCGGCGACAGCGCCTGCAGGAGCGGCTGGAACCCACCGAAGAGCACCGTCAGGTCGAGCGCGTTGGTGGTCTGCGCCAGCGGGATGACCGCTCCCTCCGCGAGGGTCTTCCCGGACGAGCCCTCTCCCTCGGTGAGGGCGATGTACCGCTGACCGACCAGGTTGCGGTAGCGGATGGTCGCCTCGACGGCGGCGGGCAGCGGCACGTCGGCACTGACCTCGAGCTCGACCTCGGCCACCGGCCGGTCGGTGCCCTCGCCCAGGCCGATGCCGACCACCTGACCGACACGGACGCCGGCGATGCGCACCTCGTCGCCCTCCACGAGGCCGGCGACATCGGTGAACTGTGCCCGGTAGGTGAGCTGTTCCCCGTAGCCGGCGTTGGTGATGGTCGTGAGCAGCACGTAGGCGGCCATCACGGTGACGAGAGCGAAGACCACCAACTTGACCAGCGGGCCGGCGAGCCCCCTCAACTGGCCCTTCACAATGACACCTCCGCTGCGCGGCCGACCGCTCCGCTCCTCGCTCGCTGGCGCTCGCTGCGATGCTCACTCATCGGAGCATCACGCTCTTCCCGCGCAGTATCGGTGCCAGGGTGGCCGCGCCGAGGTCGGAGACGTCCGAGGGTCGCTTGCCGGACTGGTAGGCGAGGATGCTCCGGACGAAGTCCAGCTCGGCGGCCGAGCCGGCCAGGACGTCGGGCAGGGACTGGCCCGCCCGGGCTGCGGTGGGCACGTTGTCCGGGTTCCCGCCGTCGTCGGCCCCACCCTCGAAGCACGCGGGCACGGGCCGCTCGGCGCTCTCCGGCGACTCGACGCCGTCCTTGGCCGGGTACGGGCAGTAGTACTCCCCGGCCGCCGCCTGAGCGATCTCGGCGTCGATGTCGTCCAGCCCCCGGCAGTCGGGCGGGGCGGTGTCGGCGTAGACCGGCTGGTCGCCGGGCTGGTACGGGTTGCGCGGCGGCAAGGGGAACTGGATGTTCAGGTTCAGGGCCGGGTCCCCGTCCTGCCCGAAGCTCTCCCCGATCCGCGGAACCGACCGGGCGAGCCCCTCGAGCAGGCAGGGGTAGACCGGCGAGTACTCGGCGAAGAGGCCGAGCACGGGACGGGACGTCTCCGCCAGCGAGATCAGGTTGCGCTCGTTCCGCTCCAGGAAGCCCGCCGTCACGTTCGACGAACTCGTCCCGACGCTGAAGGTCCGGCGTAGCTGCTCGGCCTGGTCGACCACGGTCGTGTTGGTCACAGCAAGGTTGTCCAGCACGGCCAGCAGATCGTCCGCTGCGCCCTGGTAGGTCTCGGCGAAGTCGGCCAGGCCGGAGATGTCGGCCTGCAGCTGCGGGAGCACGGTGTTGATCTCGCCGATGTAGTCGCCCGTCGCGGCGAGGTTGGCGCCCAGGTCGTCGCCCCGGCCGCGCAACGCGTCGGCGACGGCGCCCAGGGTGAAGGACAGGTCGTCGGGGTGCACGGCCTGCAGCAACGGCAGCGTGTCGTCGATGACCCGCTGCAGCTCGATGGCGTTCTCGGTGCGGTCCTGGCCGATGACGTCGCCGTCGGCCAGCCGCTCCCCGCTGGGCCGCTCGGGCAGCACCAGCGACACGAACCGCTCGCCGAACAGCGTCTTGGGCAGCAGCCGCGCCGAGACGTCCGCCGGGATCTGTTCGAGATGGTCGGGGTCGATCGCCAGCTCGATGGTGGCGCCGTCGGCAGTGGCCTCGACCTCGCGGACGTCACCGACGATGACGCCCCGCACCTTGACGTCCGAGGCCTCCTGCAGCTGGTTGCCCGCCGTGTCGGTCTCCAGGGTCACGGTGGCGACCTCGGTGAACGCCTTGTTGTAGGAGGCCACCGACAGCCCCAACAGCAGCACGAGGACGACGAGGAACCCGATTCCCTGCGCCCGCCGGCGGATCACTTGTCCTCTGCCACTCACTGCCATCACCCCGCAATCCGGACAGTCGTCGTCGAGCCCCAGATGGCCAGGGACAGGAACAGGTCGATGATGTTGATCGCCACGATCGAGAACCGGACGGCCCGGCCGACGGCCAGGCCCACGCCCGCCGGTCCGCCGCTGGCCCGGTAGCCGTAGTAGCAGTGCGTCAGGATGATCACGACGGCGAAGACGAGGACCTTCAGGAACGACCACAGCACGTCCTCCGGGGGGAGGAACAGGTTGAAGTAGTGGTCGTAGGTGCCCGTGGACTGCCCGTAGGCCTGGGTGGCGATGGTCCGGGTCGCGAAGTAGCTGGTCAGCAGACCCAGCACGTACAGCGGGATCACGGCGATGAAGCCGGCGATGATCCGGGTCGTCACCAGGAACGGCAGCGAGGGCACGCCCATGACCTCGAGGGCGTCGATCTCCTCGTTGATCCGCATGGCGCCGATCTGCGCGGTGAACCCGCAACCGACCGTTGCCGACAGCGCCAGGCCGGCCACGAGTGGGGCGATCTCCCGCGTGTTGAAGTAGGCCGAGAGGAAGCCGGTGAAGGCCGACGTCCCCAGCTGGTCCAGCGCCGCGTACCCCTGCAGGCCCACCTCGGTCCCGGTGAAGAACGACAGGAACGCGATGACGCCGACGGTGCCCCCGATGACCGCGAGCGCCCCGGTCCCGAATGTGACCTCCGCCAGGAGGCGGAGAACCTCCTTCTTGTAGCGCTTGAGGGTGCGGGGGGTCCAGGCGAGTGCCCGACCGTAGAAGCCGAGCTGGTCGCCGAGGTCGTCGAGCGTGCCCAGCGGCTGGCGGTACACCTTCCGCGCGACGCGGCGGGCAGCCACCTTGACCCGGTCGCCGGGTGAGAGCAGCGCCATCACTGCCCCTTCGGCGGGACGAGCTGGAAGTAGATCGCGGTGATCACGAAGTTCACCGCGAACAGCAGGAGGAACGTGATGACGACGGACTGGTTCACCGCGTCACCCACGCCCTTGGGCCCACCTCCGGCCCGCAGCCCCTTGTAGGAGGCGACGATGGCCGCGATCAGACCGAAGATCAGCGCCTTGATCTCCCCTGACCAGAAGTCCTCGACCTGCGCCAGCGCGCTGAAGGAGGCCAGGTAGGCACCGGGTGTGCCGCCCTGCAGGACGACGTTGAAGAAGTAGCCGCCCGCGACACCGACGACGCTCACCAGGCCGTTGAGCAGGACGGCCACCAGCATCGAGGCCAGCACGCGGGGGACGACGAGGCGCTGGATCGGGCTGATGCCCAGCACCTCCATCGCGTCGATCTCGTCGCGGATCTTCCGGGCCCCGAGGTCCGCGCAGATGGCCGAGCCGCCCGCCCCCGCGATGAGCAGCGCGGTGACGATCGGGCTGGCCTCGCGGAGCACCGCCAGCACCGAGGCCGCCCCGGTGAAGGACTGTGCACCGAGCTGGCGGGTCAGCGAGCCCAGCTGCAGCGCGATGACCGCACCGAAGGGGATCGCGACCAGCGCCGTCGGCAGGATCGTGACGCTCGCGATGAACCAGGTCTGCTGGATGAACTCGCGGATCTGGAACGGGCGCTTGGGCAGCGCCTTGACCACGTCCAGCCCGAAGGCGAAGAGGTTGCCGCTCGCCGCGAGCGGACGGGTCGGTGAGAACTTTCCGTCGAGCAGTCCCGGGGCCTTCGGCTTGTCGGTGGCCGTCACCCCTCACCCCCCTGGCGGGGCAGGACGGCGGTGGCCGCGACACCTGCGGGGACGGCACCGGGCTCGGCCGCCCAGTGCCGGCCACGGGAGCCACGGGTGGGCTCGAACACGCCGGAGTCCACCTGGGCGAGCAGGTCCTCGGGCAGCGAGGCGCGGATGGCCTCCTGCGTCTCCGCGTCGAACTCGTGCAGCATGCGGGCGACCCGCTCCTGGCGGCGGCGTTCGGCCTGGCGCACGGGCAGGCCCTCGGTGGGGGTCAGCTGCGGCGGGACGGCGTCCCCTCCGCTGGCCCCCTTGGGCCCGACGCCGTTGTGCGAGTCCCCGCCACGGGCCTCCAGCGCCGCCATCTCGGCCTCCACCTGGGCGACGTCCTTCTCCTCGCTCATGCCGATGGGGCCCTCGCGGCGGCCGTTGAGGAACTGGCGGACCACGGGCTCCTGCGAGGTCAGCAGTTGCTCGCGCGGGCCGAACATCACGAGGTTGCGGCGGAACAGCAGGCCGAGGTTGTCGGGGACCGTCCGCGCCGTGCCGATGTCGTGCGTGACGATGAGGAACGTGGCGTCGATCTGGGCGTTGAGATCGACGATCAGCTGGTTGAGGTAGGCGACGCGGACCGGGTCGAGGCCGGAGTCGGGCTCGTCGAACAGGATGATCTCCGGGTCGAGCACCAGGGCCCGGGCGAGGCCGGCCCGCTTGCGCATACCGCCGGAGATCTCACCCGGCAGCTTCCCCTCGGCGCCCTGCAGACCCACCATGTCCATCTTCTCGAGGACGATGTTCTTGATCTCGGTCTCGGACTTCTTCGTGTGCTCGCGCAGCGGGAAGGCGATGTTGTCGAACAGGTTCATCGAGCCGAACAGCGCGCCGTCCTGGAACAGCACGCCGAAGAGCTTGCGGATCTCGTAGAGCTTGTGCTCGCTGGTCCTGACGAGGTCGACGTCGTTGATGACGATCGAGCCCCGCTCGGGCTTGAGCAGACCCACCAGCGACTTCAGGAAGACGGACTTGCCGGTGCCCGACGGGCCGAGGAGGACCGAGATCTCCCCCGGCGGCAAGGTCAGTGTGACGTCACTCCAGATGTTCTGGCTGCCGAACGACTTCGACAGACCCTCGACCTCGACTGCGACGCCCACGACCTGTCCCCTCCACTCCGGCCTCGTTGCCGGCTTCCGCTCCCGCTGCACCGAGGAGCCACGGCAGTTTGCTGTGTCGTGGCGTTCCATGCATCTCGAAACCCGCCGACGTCTGACTACTCATGGGTAACGACGGGTCCGGGCAGAGGTTACGTGGATCACGCAGTAGCTGTGACCTGGGCCTCCAGGTACTACTCGTGCGGTCGGCCCTGTTCACCTGACCGGTGGAACGCCACAGGGGCCGACCCGCCATGCGGATCGGCCCCTGTGAACGAGGTGGTGCGTTCCCCGGCGTCAGGCCGGGGAGGTCGTCACTTGACGGTGACGGTGGCGCCGGCGCCCTCGAGGGCGGCCTTGGCCTTGTCCGCAGCGTCCTTGGCGACCTTCTCCAGGACCGGCTTCGGCGCGTTGTCGACCAGGTCCTTGGCCTCCTTGAGGCCGAGCGAGGTCAGACCGCGCACCTCCTTGATGACCTGGATCTTCTTGTCACCGGCAGCCTCGAGGATGACGTCGAACTCGTCCTGCTCGACAGCGGCCTCCTCGCCACCGCCGCCACCACCGGCGGCGGGGGCGGCCGCAACGGCCACGGGGGCAGCAGCGGTGACGTCGAAGGTCTCCTCGAACTGCTTCACGAAGTCGGAGAGCTCGAGGAGGGTCATCTCCTTGAACGCGTCGAGCAGGTCCGAGCTGGAAATCTTGGCCATGTCTGTCTCCTTCTGGGTCAGTCGCCGCTGGCCGCGTCGGCGGCAACGGTGTCGGTCTCGGGGGTGGTGTCAGCAGCAGCGGTGCTGTCGTCGGCCGCGGCCGCGGGAGCATCGGCAGCCGGGGCGGGAGCCTCGGCAGCCTTCTTGTCCTGCAGCGCGGCGGCCAGACGGGCGACCTGCGACAGCGGGGCCTGGAACAGCCCGGCGGCCTTGGTCAGGTTGCCCTTCATCGCGCCGGCCAGCTTGGCGAGGAGCACCTCACGGCTCTCGACGTCGGCAAGGCGGGTGACCTCGCCGGCGTCGACCGTGCGGCCCTCGACCACGCCGCCCTTGACGACGAGCGCCGGGTTGGCGCGCGCGAAGTCACGGATGGCCTTGGCCGCGTTGACCGGGTCGCCGTCGATGAACGCGATCGCGGTCGGGCCGTTGAGCAGCGGGGCCAGGTCGGAGAAACCGACCGAGTCCGCTGCCCGCTTCGTCAGGGTGTTCTTGACGACGGCGTAGCTGCTGCCCTCACCGAGGGAACGGCGCAGCTGGGTCAGCTGGGCCACGGTCAGCCCGCGGTACTCGGTGAGCACCGCCGCACTCGAGTTCTGGAACCGCTCGGTGATCTCGTCGATCACCGCGGCCTTCGCCTGCGTGGGCATGGGCCTCCTCTCGTCTGTCGGGCGACCACCGGCCGCTGCACGACGACGGGCGATCGATGACCCCGGAGACGAGGAACGCCCCGGCGCAGCGCGCACGGGGCGAGGGACGGGCGGCGGACGCCCGTCGATCGAACCGTCCACCTGCGCGGGTCGCCCGGATTCCGGGACCTTCGATCGCACGCGGACGTGCGACGACCAGCGGTCTTGGGGGAACAGCAGCAAGAGTACGCGAACGGTGGGCGCGACCGCCAACCGGGGAATGACCAGGGCCCCGCAGCGACGTGCGCTGCGGGGCCCCACGGCCGGCCCCCTGCAGGGCCCCGCCGCGAACTCGCGAGTGGCGGGGGCAGGGAGTGTTTCTCAGGCGGTGGGCTCGTCCACCAGCATGTTGCGCGTCCGGTTGGGGTCGACGGGGATGCCGGGGCCCATGGTCGTGGAGACGGTGACCTTCTTGAGATACCGACCCTTGGCCGACGACGGCTTGGCGCGGAGGACCTCGTCGAGCGCAGCGGCGTAGTTCTCGACCAGCTTCGCCTCGTCGAACGACGTCTTGCCGATCACCAGGTGCAGGTTGGCCTGCTTGTCGACGCGGAAGTTGATCTTCCCGCCCTTGATGTCGTTGACGGCCTTGGTGACGTCGGAGGTCACGGTGCCGGTCTTCGGGTTCGGCATCAGGCCACGGGGGCCGAGGATGCGGGCGATCCGGCCGACCTTGGCCATCTGGTCCGGGGTGGCGATTGCGGCGTCGAAGTCCAGGAAGCCGCCCTGGATGCGCTCGATCAGGTCGTCGGAGCCCACGACGTCGGCGCCGGCGGCCTCGGCCTCGGCGGCCTTGTCACCGGTCGCGAACACGATGACGCGGGCGGTCTTGCCGGTGCCGTGCGGCAGGTTGACGGTGCCGCGCACCATCTGGTCGGCCTTGCGTGGGTCGACGCCCAGGCGCATGGCCACCTCGACGGTGGCGTCGTAGGACGTCGTCGACGTCTCCTTGGCCAGCTTCGCCGCCTGCAGCGGGCTGTACAGGTTCTCGCGGTCGACCTTGTCGGCCACCGCGCGGTACTTCTTGCCGTGCTTCGCCATGGTGATTCCTCTCCGGGGGGCTTGGCGCCCCGGTCGTGTGGTGAACGGGCCTGGCGTGGCCCTCCCACGAGTGGTGACGCTATGGAACGGCCCCGGTGCAGGGACCCGGCCCTAGCGGAGCGAGGGCTGGGGGCGCCGGGGTCCTTCTATTACTGGACCGTGATGCCCATCGACCGGGCGGTGCCGGCGATGATCTTCTCGGCCTGGTCGAGGTCGTTGGCGTTGAGGTCGGCCATCTTGGTGGTGGCGATCTCGCGCACCTGGTCGCGGGTGACCGTGGCGACCTTGGTCTTGTGCGGCTCGCCCGAGCCCTTCTCGACTCCGGCGGCCTTGAGCAGCATGCGCGCGGCCGGCGGGGTCTTGGTGACGAACGTGAAGGACCGGTCCTCGAAGACCGAGATCTCGACCGGGATCACGTTGCCGCGCTGCGACTCGGTCGCGGCGTTGTAGGCCTTGCAGAACTCCATGATGTTGACGCCGTGCTGGCCCAGCGCCGGACCCACCGGCGGCGCGGGGGTCGCCGCGCCGGCGTTGATCTGGAGCTTGATGACCGCGGTCAACCGCTTCCTGGGGGGCATGTCTTCCTTCTTCGTGACGGGATGGAGCGGCCCCGGTGCAGGGGCCCGACCCGAGCGGAGCGAGGGCTGGGGGGCACCGGGTCCTTCGATCAGATCTTCTGGACCTGGCTGAACGACAGCTCGACGGGGGTCTCGCGGCCGAAGATGGAGACCAGCACCTGCAGCTTCTGCTGCTCGGCGTTGATCTCGTTGATGGTGGCGGGGAGGGTTGCGAACGGCCCGTCCATGACCGTGACCGACTCCCCGACCTCGAAGTCGACCAGGGCGGTTGGCGCAGCGGTGGTCGTGGCGGCCTCGCCACCGGTGACGCGGGCGGCCTGCGGCGTGGTCGCGGGGACGAGGATCTTCACGACCTCGTCGATGGTCAGGGGCGAGGGCTTGGAGGTGGCGCCGACGAAGCCGGTGACACCAGGGGTGTTCCGGACCGCACCCCACGACTCGTCGTTGAGCTCCATGCGGACCAGCAGGTAGCCCGGCAGGACCTTGCGGTTGACCTGAGCGCGCTTGCCGTTCTTGATCTCGGTGATCTCCTCGGTGGGCACCTCGATCTGATAGATGTAGTCCTCCACGTCCAGGGACTGGATCCGCGCCTCGAGGTTGGTCTTCACCTTGTTCTCGTAGCCGGCGTAGGAGTGCACGACGTACCAGTCGCCGGGAGCCGTCCGCAGCGCCTTCTTCATCGCCTCGACGGGGTCCTCGTCCTCGTCGGCCGCCGGCAGGTCCGAGTTCGCGGCGGGCGCGGTCAGCGGGTCCGTCACCAGGCTGTCGGTGTCGCCGCCCTCGATCTCCGGCGTCACGTCGGAGACCTCGGTGTCGGTGTCGAGATCTGCGGTGTCGCTGGAGCCCTCGGCGGCGCCGGGCTCACCGGCGCCGGTCTCGACGTCGACGGCGCCGCGCACGTCGAACCGGGCGTCGTCCAGGTCGGTGCCCGGGACGGCGCTGTCGGTCTCGAAGGGCTCGCGGGGGTCGGTCACAGGTGAGTCACTTCCTTGTCGGGTGGCGTGCAGGCGCGGGCGGAGGTCAGCCGAAGACGGCGATCACGCCTCGGGCGAAGAGCAGGTCCAGGCCGGCCACCAGCGCGACGATGAACGCCACGAAGAGGATGACCACGGTGGTGTAGGTGATCAGCTCGCGCCGGCCGGGCCAGATGACCTTGCGCAGCTCGGCGACGACCTCGCGGAGGAACCGGGCCAGCGAGCGCTTCTGCCCACTCCCGGCGCGGGCCCGCTCGGCAGCGGCCCGGGACCGGGTACCCGATCCGTCCCGTCCGGCCGGACGGGAGGCGGCCGGCCGACGCGCCCGCGTCGGGCCGGACTCGTCGTCGTCCTCGTCGTCGTCGGCGGTGATCCGGCCTCGCCGACGTCGAGCGGGGGCCGCCACGACCTTGTCCTCGTCGGCCTCGGCCTCGGCGGCGAGCTCGTCCTCGGCCGCCTCGAGCTCGGCGGCGTCGTCAACCCCAGGGGCCTCACGGTCGAGCTGCTCGTCGGTCAGCTCGGCGTCGCGAGGGTCGTCCTCGCGTCCCGGCTTCTCGTCGGTCACTGCGCCTCGCTCGCCTCGTGGGTGGTGGCCGCTCCGATGAGCGACCCTGTGGTCGGTCGGTACCTGCCGTGCGGTGGCAGGGGTGACAGGACTTGAACCTGCAGCCTGCGGTTTTGGAGACCGCTGCTCTGCCAATTGAGCTACACCCCTTGACGGACCCCGTCCTCCCCACCCTTCGCAAGCTCAGGGCGGGACCCGGGACGGAGCCACCCGGGACCGCCTGCCTCACCACGGCAGCACGGAGCCTCGGGGAGGTTCCGGGGCACGCCGGTGGCGGGGTCAGCTGCCCCAGGACGGCCAGTGTACGGGACCGGACGGGCGCACAGCCAACGTCCCACCGAGACGCTGCTCCGACGATGAGTCCGGCGGCCCACGACGGTCGATCCGGCATCACCGAACTCCGCGTGCACGACTTCTCGATCTCCCTGGACGGCTACGCCGCGGGACCGGACCAGAACGAGCAGGCGCCGCTCGGTGCGGGTGGCGAGCGCCTGAGCAAGGACCTCCCTCCCCCCAGCGCTCGCAAGCTCGCGCCGGGCCCCTGAGGGAGGCCGGGGCCATCGGCGCCACCGTCATGGGCCGCAACATGTTCGGGCCCGTCCGCGGGGACTGGGGCACGCGGACCTGGACCGGCTGGTGGGGCGAGGAACCGCCGTTCCACCACGACGTCTTCGTCCTCACCCACCACCCACGCGACCTCCGTCGCGGTCGCCCACGTCCGACTTCGTCACCGATGAGCGCTCTTTGACACGATGGGGCCATGACCGCCGTCTCCTCGGAGTCCGCCGCCCCGTCCACCTCGAGCCGCATCTCCCGGCGCATCGCCGCGATCAGCGAGTCGGCGACGCTGGCCGTGGACGCGAAGGCCAAGGCACTCAAGGCAGCCGGCAAACCGGTCATCGGCTTCGGCGCCGGCGAGCCGGACTTCTCCACCCCCGACTACATCGTGGAGGCGGCGGTGGCCGCCTGCCGGCAGCCGGCGATGCACCGCTACACCCCCGCCGGTGGCCTGCCCGCGCTCAAGGACGCGATCGTCGCCAAGACGGCGCGCGACTCCGGTCTCCAGGCGACCGCCGCGAACGTCCTGGTCACCAACGGCGGCAAGCAGGCGGTCTACGAGGCGTTCGCCGCGCTGCTCGACCCCGGCGACGAGGTCCTGCTGCCCGCGCCGTACTGGACCACCTATCCGGAGGCGATCCGCCTCGCCGGCGGGGTCCCGGTGCCGGTGGTCGCCGACGAGCAGAGCGGCTACCTGGTGTCGGCGGGCCAGCTGGAGGCTGCCCGCACGCCGCGCACCAAGGTCCTGCTGTTCTGCTCGCCGTCCAACCCGACGGGCGCGGTCCACCCGGCCGAGCAGGTCGAGGAGATCGGCCGCTGGGCGCTGGAAGCCGGGATCTGGGTGGTCACCGACGAGATCTACGAGCACCTGACCTACGGCGGCGTGACCGCCCCCTCGATGCCCGTGGTGGTGCCCGAGCTGGCCGACCGCTGCGTCGTCGTCAACGGGGTGGCCAAGACCTACGCGATGACCGGCTGGCGGGTCGGCTGGATCCTGGGCCCGACCGACGTCGTGAAGGCCGCGACGAACCTGCAGTCGCACGCCACGTCCAACGTCGCAAACGTCTCGCAGGCCGCCGCGGTCGCCGCGCTCACCGGCGACCTGTCAGCGGTCGCGACCATGCGTCAGGCGTTCGACCGGCGGCGGCAGACCATCGTCTCGATGCTGCGCGAGATCCCCGGCGTCGCCTGCCCCGAGCCGCAGGGTGCGTTCTACGTCTACCCGTCGGTGAAGGGGCTGCTCGGCCGGCCCATCGCCGGGCGGACGGCGGCGACCAGCGTCGAGCTGGCCGAGCTGATCCTGGAGGAGGCGGAGGTGGCCGTCGTCCCCGGCGAGGCGTTCGGGACCCAGGGCTACCTGCGGATGTCCTACGCCCTCGGGGACGACGACCTCGTCGAGGGCGTCTCCCGCATGCAGCGGCTGCTCGGGTCGGCCGGCTGAGGCCCCGTCCCGGGCCCCGCCCTGAGTCTGCGAAGGTCGATGGCCCCGTCCGGAGGCTCACGCGAGCCTGCGAGCGGTGAGGGCGACGGGGTCCTTCCGGGGGTTCTCCCTCAGCGCGGCGCGTCGTCCTCGTCCAGCGCCTGAGCGTCGACGAGGACGTCGAGGGCCGCGGGCAGCTCGGTCAGGGCACGGTGGACGTCGGTCCGCGTGGCGATGCTCCAGGCCGTCGCGTCCACGTAGCAGCGGATCGCCGCCTCGAACGCCTCCTCACCGACGGCCCGCTGCGCGGCCAGCAACGCCGCACCGCCCTTGTCGTAGACGAGCCGGAAGTAGCGGCCGGAGCTCTCGTACTCGTCCATGGCCGCCCCGACCGGGCCGGGCAGATCCAGCGCCGCCTCCCTCACCAGTCCCGACCCGGGATCGACGACGGCCTCCGCCCACGACGCGAAGGCCTCGTCGAGCCAGGGATCCCGGAACTGCGAGTTGCCGACCATCCCGTAGAACCACTGGTGGGCCACCTCGTGCACGAGCACGGCACGGCTGGGAGTCGCCTGCAAGATCATGCTCGGGTACTCGATGCCGCCGCCGAAGTCGGGCAGCAGCGCCACGGTCAGCGTCTCGTACGGGAACGGGCCGAGGAACGCCTCGAGATCCGCGATCGCCGCGACCGTCCAGGCGCTCAGCTCCTCGCCGGGGACCTCCCCGCCGGGCAGCACGCCGGTCGTGACCCGGGTGCCGCCGGGTGCCGTGGCCTCCGTGGTGGTGAACGGCCCGGCGGCCACCGCCACGTCCCGGGCGACCGGCTCCTGCGACGTCCACGTCCGCCGGCCGTCCCGGGGGGCGGAGGGTTCCGCCTGCACCCCGGTCATCAGGACGGTGAGGTCCTCCGGAGCCGAGATCGTGACCAGGGTGTCGGCGACGGGGCTGGCCGCGGTCTCCCCGCCGAGGTCGACGAAGGGGTCCTCCGCCCAGCCGACGCCCGGCTCCCAGGCGAGCAGCGGCGCGCCGCTGGCCCACCAGGAGACCCCGCCGTCGACGCCGAAGCGGTCGAAGCCGCCCGTGCCCAGCGTCAGCGAGAAGTCCAGCTCCACCTCGGTGGACTCCCCGGCCGCCAGCTCGTCCTCGAGGTCGACCACGTACAGCCCGCCGGGACCGGTCGCGCCCGCGGCCTCGTAGCGCCCGCCGGCGACGTCCTTCCCGCCGACGCGGTCGATGACCAGACGGTTGCCGGCCGGCGCCGAGTCAGGGCTGTTCGGGATGAGCCGGAACACCAGTTCCCCGACGTCGAGATCCGGGGTGAAGACGACGGTCTCGGTGCCGGTCACGCTGCGCCGGTCGTCCGCGAGCCGGAAGTCCAGGGAGATCTCCGGGCGCTCGGGGTCCGGCTCCGCCCGCTCGGCGGGGCAGCCCTCCTCATCGGCCGCGGTGGGACCGGCGTCCCGCGCGGTTACCGTGTCGGCGAAGGAGGTGCAGCCGGACAGGGCCAGCACCCCGGCAGCGGCCAGTACGGCCGTCCGCCGAGCGCTCACGCCAGGCGGACGATCGCGCGGGCCAGTGAGAGCACCTTCTCGCCCTCGCTGGTGACGGTCAGGTCGACGCGGGCCCGGCCGTCGTCCAGCAGCGCCCCCACCTTCCCGCGCACGGTCACCTCCGCACCCCGCTCGTCGTCGGGGACGACGACCGGCCGGCCGAAGCGGACGTGGTACTCGGCGAGGGCTGCCGGATCGCCCGTCCAACGGGTGACGGCGCGGGCGGCGATGCCCATGGTGAACATCCCGTGTGCGATGACCCCGGGCAAGCCCACCTCGGTGGCCACGCGGTCGTTCCAGTGGATCGGGTTGAAGTCACCGGAGGCGCCCGCGTAACGGACGAGGTCGGCGCGGGTCACCCGGACGACGAGTTCGGGCAGCTCGGTGCCCACCTCGACGGTCATGCCTCACCCCGGGCGACGAGCATCGAGGTAGCGGTGCACACCGGTTCGCCGTCCTCGGTGGCGAGGTCGACGCGGGTGGTCAGGAGGTCGTTGCCGGCGACGGTGCGGGCAGCGTCGATCGTCGTCGTGGCCACGAGCCGGTCCCCGGCGCGGATCGCCCGGTGGTGCACGAACTTCTGCTCGCCGTGGACCACCCGGCTGTAGTCCAGGCCGACGTCGGGGTCGCTGAGCACTACGAACGCAGCCTCGAGGCTGACCACGATGGCGAACGTCGGGGGCGCGATGACGTCGGGATGGCCGGCGGCGCGGGCGGCGTCGACGTCGCGGTGGACCGGGTCGTCCTCACCGATCGCGGTGGCGAACTCGGCGATCTTCGCCCGACCGACCTCGTAGACGGCTGAGGGCGGGTAGCTGCGCCCGACCAGTTCCCGGTCCAGCGCCATGCTCCCGCCCTCGGCTCAGCAGTTCGCCCGCGTCAGCGGGTCTCGCGGTGCATCGTGTGCTTGCGGTCCCGCGGGCAGTACTTCTTCAGCTCGAGCCGGTCGGGGTCGTTCCGCCGGTTCTTGCGGGTGATGTAGTTGCGGTTCTTGCACTCCTGGCAGGCCAGGGTGATCTTCGGACGGATGTCGGTCGCTGCCATGAGGAGTGCTCCTAGCCTTGTCGTTGCAGGTGCCGTGCGCCCGCGGCGGCGGCTGCCGACACGGTGACGGACCCCGGGGTGCGGGGTCCGTCAGGAGTAGCGGTGACCGGACTTGAACCGGTGACACAGCGATTATGAGCCGCTTGCTCTACCAGGCTGAGCTACACCGCCGGGATGACCGTGCGGCCCGGTCTCGCGACAGGACCGGCTGGTCACAGAGCCCCTTTACGGAATCGAACCGTAGACCTTCTCCTTACCATGGAGACGCTCTGCCGACTGAGCTAAAGGGGCGTGCTCGAAGAGCCGTCGAGAACTGTACCTGACGCCTTCGGCCTCCCTGCAGGGGCCCGCCGCGAGCCTGCGAGCGGTGGGGGCAGTTGAAGGACCCCGCCTCTCTCCCTCCTCGCAGGCTCGGGGCGAGCCTCCGGACGAGGCCATGCTCAGGTGCGCACGAACAGCCGGCGGTGCGTCGCTCCCGGCAGAGCGGACCGGACCCCGGTGCGAGCCAGCAGCCAGCTCTCCAGCCGGTCGTCGGGCAACGGCCGGCTGACCAGGAAACCCTGGAGCTTGTCGCAGCCCATCTCCGCGAGAAGGTTACGGGTCAACTCGTCCTCCACACCCTCGGCGACCACCCGCAGCCCCAGGTTGTGGGCGAGCTCGATGATCGAGCGGGCGATGAACGACTCGCCCTGGCTGGTCGACATGCCCAGCACGAAGGACTTGTCGATCTTGACCTCGTCGATCGGCAGCTGCCGCAGCTGGGACAGCGAGGAGTACCCGGTCCCGAAGTCGTCCATGGACAGGCGGAGGCCGAGCGCATGCAGGTCGGCGAGCACGGTGCTGTCCCGCACGGAGTCGTCGACGACGCTGCTCTCGGTGAGCTCGAGGGTGAGGAGCTCGCCCGGCACCCCGTGCCGCTGCAGCGCCCTGCGCACGCGGGCGACGAGGTCGGGCTCGCTGAGGCAGTGGGCGGACAGGTTCACCGCGACCGACAGGGCGATGTCCCGGTCGAGCCAGCGCCTGCAGCGGGCCAGCGCGAGGTCGAGCACGTGGTCGGTCACCGCACCGATCCGGCCGATCTGCTCGGCGAGGTGGATGAAGTCGTCCGGCGTGATGGCGCCGTAGCGCGGATGAGCCCAGCGCACGAGGGTCTCCACCGAGACGAGGTCCGAGGTCTGCGCGTCGATGATCGGCTGGAATACGACGCTGATCTGCCCGTCGGCCATCGCCTGCTCGAGCTCCGTGCCCAGCTGCAGGCGTCGGAGGCTCTGCTGGTCCAGGACCGGGTGGTAGCTGGCCACGCCGCCGGAGTCGGTGGCGGCGAGCAGGGCCACGTCGGCGCGCTGCATGAGCGTGCCGGCGTCGGTGCCGTGGCCGGGTGCGGCGGCGACCCCGATGCGCAGGGTGACCTCCAGGTCCAGCCCGGCGACGCGGGCCCGCGCGGATGCGGCCTCCCGCAGCCGTCGGGCGGCTCGCTCGGTCGCGGCGAGCGACAGTCCCGGCAGCAGGACGGCGAACTGCTCACCCTCCATGCGCGCCAGCAGGGCGTGCGGCGGCGCGTGCTCCCGGAGCAGCCCGGCGGTGACCAGCAGCAACTCGTCGCTGGCGGCATGGCCCAGAGTGTCGGTGACCTCGGTGTAGTTGCCGAGCGCGGCCAGGATCAGGCCGGCCCGTGCCGTCGCCGGGTCCTCGGTCAGGACCCGGTCCACCTCGGCCGCCAGACGCTGCCGGTTCGGCAGGCCGGTCAACCGGTCGTGGTCGGCGTCGTAGCGGATCTGGCTGAGCAACTGCTGGTGCCGGATGGCCGCGTTGACGTGGGTGAGCATGGAATCCAGCGCCGCGCGGTCGCTGTCGCCGAAGGAGTGGATGTCGCTGCGCCGGTCGCAGACCTCGAGGTAACCGGGCTCCCCGGCGGCGGTCATGACAGCAGCGCCGAGCAGGTCGGAGACCCCCCGCCGGCTCAAGGCGACCGCCTCCTCGTCGTCGGCGCGGGCCAGAGACACCCGGACCGGGCCGTCCACCGACCCGACCGCCCGGCGGCGGAACACGTCGTCGGGGTCGCCGGGGCCGTCGTACCAGACAGCGCCGTTCTCGGCGACGACGACCAGCCTCGGCTCCTCGTCTAGGTAGGGAGGCAGCCACAGCGCCACCCGGTCGGCGTTGAGCAGCTCCCGGACCGCCTCCACGATCTGCCGGGTGCCGGCCTCGTCCGGCGAGACCTGCTCCACCCGGCGGGCGAAGTCGTAGACCCGCTCGACGCTGTGCCCCTCCCGCGTCACGGCAGCGAAGCGCCGGTAGAGGAGCGCGAGCGCCACGACGAGCGGTGCGATCAGCAGCCAGGCCCATGGGGTGGCATCGACCAGCAGCAGCACGGCCAGCCCGACGACGACGGAGACCGGGCCGACCATGAGGAGAGGGACGAAGAACGACGCCCACAACGTGCGGCCGGGGTACCCCTGGGTCGCGGTGATGGCGGCGGCGATGAGCGCCACCCCCAGAAGGCTGGCCGTGAGCACGGCGACCAGATAGGAGACCCAGACCCGGGGCTCGGAGATGTCCCCCACCGGCAGCACCTGGAGGACGGCGACTGCGGCGCACGCCTCCAGGACGACCACGGTGACGTTGAAGACGGCTTTCGCGCGTGAATAGCCTTGGATCAAGGAGACGAGGCCGACCGCCAAAGCCCAGGCCACGGCGGTCCAGGCACCCCCGACGGTGACCAGCGCCATGACGAAGGCGAGCTCGCTCAGGGACCAGGAGAACCCCTGCTTGCGGAACTCGAAGTCCACATTGAAGGACTCCGCGGCGACCAGGCCGACGAAGACGGCGATGAGAAGGTGGGGTTCGACCGGCTTGGCCAGTGGCACGAGCACCCAGAGGGAAACAGGTACGGCGACCGCCAGCCCCATCCACGCGACGGTCCACGCGCTGAGACGCAGCGGCCGGGTCGGCGTGCGGTCGTTCGGCTCGGCCACTCGTACCTGCATCTCCGCGGTGAACTCGGGCGCGCCGAGGCTAACAGCGGGCGGCGCCTGGACAAGCGTCACCGACCCGGAGGGGTGAGGTCAGCCCTGAGTCACGGAGGCGGCCACCCGGCCGACTCCGTGAAACCGGCTTTTGAGGTTACGGCTCAGACCGCAGTGCTGCGGTTCCACTTGGCGCCGCGGTTCCACTTGGCACCGCGGTTCCACTTGGCACCGCGACCGGTGTTCGGACCACCCTGCACGTTGCTACCCATGACGCCTCCTAGGCATGACTGACGGTTTGGTGCGGCAGCCACCTACGCGCGGGGGCAGAGCGTCGTTCAGTACGGACCGCGCCGGGAACACTGCTTCCCGTCACCCGCAGGAACAAGCATCGAAGATCACGACCGGGTGACGAACCCTTGTGCCGTCGCGTTCCGTAACTGGACATAGACTCCAGGTCACCGATTCGGGTGTCCACCCCCCGTGACCGGACGGTATGCCGTCGCGCTCACCGCGGGCCGTAGAACGGCACGGGAAAGCCTCTCCGCGCCCGATCGACGGCGACGTCGGTCGCCACCTCCCCGAGGGGTTCGAGGTAGTCGGTTCGCGGTGACACCGGGGGCTCGGGTCGGCCGAGGACGTCGGCGGTGCGCTCGTACGCAGCGCGTGCCTGGTCGACCACGGCACGGGCCTGCTCCGCGCTGTCCGACGCGACGCCGGCACGGGCCGCGCTCGCCGCGTCAGCACCGTCGAAGCTCAGCCCCGCGTCGACAGGGTCGGTCCAGGTGCCGTCCATGTCGAGAGTGATCGCGAGGTAGCCCTCGACGAGCCCCAGCCCCACGCCCCACGCGCCCGGTGCGAAGCCCACCAGCCCGACCGTGTGATCCCACCACCATTCCTTCTCCTCCGCCGCCTCCTGCGCTTCGAACCCGTCCAGCGCGTGGTCCAGACGCTGGCCGTACTCCTTCGCCGCCACGTAGGCGGCGGGAACCGCGACCGCCGGCAGAGGTGCCGATGCACTGGTTCCTTCGAACGCGGTCGGCTGCGTCCGCGCCCAGTCGTACAGCGCCTGCGCCACCGAGGCCTCGGCGTCCCGAGCCAGGGTCAGATGACCGAGGCCGCGCAGGGCGTCGCTCGTGCCGCCGGATCCCCCGTCGACGCCGACCCACAGGGCCTCGACAGCCACCCCGATGTGCCCTGCCACGGCTCGTCCCAGCGCCGGCGCCACAGCAGCCGCCGTGCCCCGGTCCACTCGCCAGTCCTCGGGATCGCCGTCCGCCAGGCCCGCGCCGAGGGCCCGGAGCCCCGCGCGGACGGCGGAGTCCCCTGCCGGCCCCTGTTCGGCGCCGGCGCGCTCGACGAGGTCGGCAACAGCCGCCCCACCGTCGTCCCACGAGCGCGCCAGGATCGCCGACCAGACGTGCAGCCCGCCGAGGAAGGTCGCGGCCTCGGCCGCCTCGCTGTCCGCCAGGAGCCCGACCACCAGCGGGACGGGGTCGACCGGAGGCACACGAAGATTCGCGGGCACGGCCCGTTCCACGGAGCGCCAGCCGTCCCACGCATGCTCACGGGCGAGGAGCTGCCTCCCCCACGTCCCGATGGTCTCCGGCCGGAGTCCACCCGATCTCATGCCCACCGTCGCCGCGAGGACCGCCCCCATGCCGAGTGCGACGACGTCGGGATCCGGACCGGGATCGACGGCGACGCGGGCGTCCTGCTGCTCGACGCCGACATAGACCGCGTCCAGGACCGCCCCAACCGGGTCACGGGCGTCACCCGTCCGCAGGGCCCCGCCGAGAGCTCCGGCCAGAAGACCCGCCACGGCGCTGTCGGCTCCCAGGCGCCCGTCCCCGAGCACGCCCAGGAGTTCGCGTACGCCCTCGACGCCGAGGCCGAGCAGCAGGGCTTCGGCGAAGGCGGCCGAGCCGGCGTAGGCCGTGGCCTCCCGAGCCAGCGCGTTCCAGTCGGCGTCCTCGACCGGTCCGCTCAGGACCCGGGCCAGCCGGGCGCCACGTCCGGCCAGTTCCTCGTCGCCCCAGCCGGGCAGCTCCGCTGCCAGGTACGCGAGGACCCGCCCCTCGTCGCCGGGCCGCCCGCTGCCGCCCACGGGACGGCTGGCGCCGGCCAGCGCCCGTACGGTCGCCGCGGCGTCCTCGGCGAGCACCTCGAGCAACGCGGCATGCCGCCGGCGCCGAGCGGCCTCCGTCGCCTCGAACTCCTCCACGATGGCGACCGCGTCCGGGGCCCCGGTCCGCATGGCCGTCGTGACGTCCTGCAGGCCCTGCAGCCGCGCCCACGCGGCCCGGGTGTCCTCCTCCTGCTCCTCCCGGAGGCGGCTGATCCCGCGGCGGGTCTCCCGCAGCAGCTCCCCGTACGCGCTGAGCCGACCTCTGACGCCGAGCACCGCGGCCGCGGCCTCCCGCGCGAGCCCGGCAACCCGCACCACCTGCCCGGCGGCGGCCACGGCGTCGTTGCCCAGCCAACCTGGGGCCGACGCCGCCGGACCGGACAGCTCGTCGCGGAGTACGGCCAGCCAGAACCCGGCCCCCGAGACGTCGCTCACCAGCTCGTCGACAGCGGCCGGGTCGCCCG
Source organism: Blastococcus mobilis (assembly GCF_900188025.1). Lineage (GTDB taxonomy): Bacteria > Actinomycetota > Actinomycetes > Mycobacteriales > Geodermatophilaceae > Blastococcus_B > Blastococcus_B mobilis. The sequence goes on along the minus strand of NZ_FZNO01000009.1, from coordinate 95,457 downwards.
GTGGCATCTCCAGGGGCACCGGCTGTGGCACGAACGCCGTCATTCGGCCGCCGCCCGGCCGCGGGGAGCGAGCAGCGCCCGGTCCAGCGCCAGCCACGAGTCGGCGACCTCCGCGACGGCGGTGCCCAGCCAGGCGAGTTCCCCGGCCAGCGCCCGCCCGGCCGTCCGGTGGCTGTCGAGGAACTCCTCGACCGCCGGCTGCAGGGCCTCCCCCACGTCCCCTGCCCGGTCGAGCCGGGCCCCGATCTCCTCGGCGTCACCGGCGGCCTCGCGCAACACGGCGGCCATGGCATGGACCTCGGCAGCGGGCATCTCGATGGACATGGCTCGGAGTGTTGCGGCCGGTGCGGACGCGCGGGTCCGTCGTCCACAGGCAGGGGCCTGCCCCTGCACGCCACCCGATCGAGTGTCCACAGTGTCCACAGACGCTGTCCACAGTCGGTGGACAACCGGTCGCCCGCCTACAGTGCCCGCGTGCGGGTCGACCGGCGAGGCCTCGAGCGCGGCTCGACACTGCCGTTCGTGCTGGTGTGCTGGACGGTGGCGGCGCTGATGGCGTTCGGCGGTATCGCCGCGTCCGACGCCTTCCTCGAGCAGCAGGAGGTCCAGTCGGTGTGCGACGGCGCCGCGCTCGCCGCGGCCAACCGCACCGACGAGCGGATCGTCTATGCCAGCGGGGTGGACGGCGAGCTGCCGCTCGCCGGGGCCACCGCGCAGGCCGCCGTGGCCGACCACCTCGCCGACGGCGCGACGGCGCTGGATTCCTGGTCGGCCGAGACCGATGGCGCCGAGGTCACCGTGCGCTGCACCCGCTACGTCGAGATCGCCTTCGGCTGGCTGTTCCTCGGGGGCGAGCCGCTGGAACGGACCGCCACCGCGAGCGCTCGGGCGCCCACCGTCGGCTGAACATGCCAACGGCCCCCGACCTGGAGGTCGGGGGCCGCCGTACCGGGCGTGGCGGGTGAAGGATTCGAACCTTCGTAGGCTAAGCCGACGGATTTACAGTCCGCTCCCATTGGCCACTCGGGCAACCCGCCGTGCGGTGGTACCGGAGCAGCGTACAAGAACGGTGGACGGCGCCCTCGCGAACCCCGGGGGCGGGTCCGCTCAGCGGAAGGGAACAGCCATGGCCGACGCGTCCTTCGACGTCGTGAGCAAGGTCGACCGCCAGGAGGTCGACAACGCCCTCAACCAGGCGAGCAAGGAACTCTCGCAGCGCTTCGATTTCCGGGGCACCAACGCCACCATCGCGTGGGCCGGCGACGACGGAGTCACCCTGCAGGCCGACACCGAGGAGCGCGTGAGCGCGGCGCTCGAGGTGTTCAAGGAGAAGCTGATCAAGCGGAACATCTCGCTGAAGGTCCTCGACGCGGGCGAGCCGCAGGCGTCGGGCAAGACCTACAAGATCGGCGCGAAGATCAAGCAGGGCATCGAGTCCGACGTCGCCAAGAAGATCGCCAAGATGATCCGCGACGAGGGCCCGAAGGGGGTCCAGGCGCAGATCCAGGGCGACCAGCTCCGGGTCAGCGGCAAGAAGCGGGACGACCTGCAGGCGGTGCAGCAGCTCCTTCGCGGGGCCGACCTCGACGTCGCCCTGCAGTTCGACAACTACCGCTGACAGCGACCTACCTGCACGCCGCAAGCCTGTCCGAGCCCGTCGGCCGGCAGGGAGTCGCAGACGCGCCCAGCGCGGCGGCCATCGGGTCGCCCGCTGCGGCGCGTCTGGGTCCTCGGCCGGGCACCGGCCGTCGTCAGCCATCGGCGATGTCCGACATCGACGAGAGCGAGTCGAGCTCCTGACTGCCCTGCCGGACGTGGGCGCGCCGGCCACTCGTGCTCTCCAGGCGGCCGGCTACCAGTCCCTGGAGTCACTTGCCGGAGTCAGCCAGGACGAACTGCTCGGCCTGCACGGCTTCGGCCCACGCGCGGCGCGCATCGTCGACGAAGCGCTGTCCACGGCTCAGCTCCCGCCGCTCGCACAGTCCGCGCGATGACTGTCCCGGTGGAGGATTCCCCTGTCGGACACCCGGCGTCGGGCCGACCCGAGTGCCCGAGCGGGCGTTGCGGAAGGTCGTCGGATCCTGCCCGTCCGCGGAGGATCGGCGGCCGGCTCCCGGGCATGGGGCAGCGTCCCGCCGAGGGTCGAGGCCCCGGGGTTCAGCGCTGACCGAGCTCCCGGGCCAGCTCCTCGAGCCGGGCGATCCGTTGCGGCATCGGCGGATGGCTGGCGAACATCGACGCGAGCCCCTGCCCGCGGAACGGGTTGGCGATCATGAGATGGCTCTGGGTCACCAGACGGTCGTCCTGGGGCAGCGGGAGCGCGGTGGCGCCCCGCTCGATCTTGCGCAGTGCGCTCGCCAGCGCGAGGGGGTCCTGCGACAGCTGCGCACCGGACGCGTCGGCCTGGAACTCGCGGCTGCGGCTGACTGCCATCTGCACGAGGCCGGCGGCGAGCGGACCGAGGAAGACCAGCAGCAGACTGCCGAGGGCGTTCCCGCCGCCACGGTCGTCGGAGCGCCCGCCGAACAAGGACGCGAACATCGCCATGTGCGCGAGGTACGTGATGACCGTGGCCATCGCGCCGGCGACGGAGCTGATCAGGATGTCGCGGTTGTAGACGTGGGACAGCTCGTGAGCGAGAACTCCCCGCAGCTCCCGCCGGTCCAGCAGTTCCAGGATCCCCTGGGTCACGCAGACGGCTGCGTTGCGGGGGTTGCGGCCGGTGGCGAACGCGTTCGGCTGGTTGGTCGGGCTCACGTAGAGCCGGGGCATCGGCTGGCGGGCCTCCGTGGCCAGCTCGCGCACGATGGCGTACAGCTGCGGCGCCTGCGTCTCGGTGACGGGGAAGGCCCGCATGGCGCGCAGCGCGAGCTTGTCGGAGTTGAAGTACGCGAACCCGTTGACGCCGAGCGCGATCACCAGGGCGATCAACAGCCCTGACCGCCCGCCGATGAGCGACCCGGCAGCCAGGATGAGCCCGGCCATGAGACCGAGGAGGACGGCGGTCTTCAGTCCGTTGTTCCAGCGCTGCACGTCGGTTTCAACGCCGCTCCGGGAGACGCCGTTCCCGGCCGGCCGCCGACCTCTCCCCCGTCGGAATGAGGAACCGTCGCGGCCGGTTGGCAGATGAAGAGATCGAGGTGTCCGGATCGACATTCCGGCCGAGGACACACGCACGTAACCTCGGCCGGTGGAGGTAGACCGCTGATGACACGCACCAACCCGACCCTCACGACCGGCGCCCCGTCCATCGACGGCTCGGCCGCGGTGCACAGCGCCGCGCCCGGCGGACTCGTGAAGAGCGTCGTCGAGCTGGACCGCGTGGTCATCCGGCTGGCCGGCGACTCCGGCGACGGCATGCAGCTGACCGGCAACCGGTTCACGAGCGAGACGGCGAGCTTCGGCAACGACCTGTCGACGCTGCCGAACTTCCCGGCCGAGATCCGGGCGCCAACGGGGACCCTGCCGGGGGTCAGCTCCTTCCAGCTGCACTTCGCCGACCACGACATCATGACGCCGGGCGACGCCCCGGACGTCCTGGTCGCGATGAACCCGGCGGCACTGAAGGCCAACCTCGCCGACCTCCCCGGCGGCGGCCTGCTGATCGTCGACTCCGACGAGTTCACCCCGCGGAACCTCGCCAAGGTGGGCTATGCGACCAACCCGCTCGAGGATGGCTCCCTGGAGGGCTGGCAGACCGTCAGCGTGCCCCTGACGGGGATGACCCTGGACGCGCTCAAGGACTCGGGCCTCGGCAAGAAGGAGGCCGAGCGCTCCAAGAACATGTTCACGCTGGGCCTCCTCTCCTGGATGTACCACCGGCCGACCGAGGGCACGATCCGATTCCTCGAGCGCACCTTCCGCCGCAAGCCCGAGATCGCCGCGGCCAACATCGCGGCCTTCCGCGCGGGGTACAACTACGGCGAGACGACGGAGGCCTTCGCGGTCTCCTACGAGGTCAAGCCCGCGCCGATGGCGCCCGGCCGCTACCGCAACATCTCCGGGAATCAGGCGCTCGCCCTCGGCCTGGTGGCCGCCGGTCAGCGCGCGAAGCTGCCGATGTTCCTCGGCGCGTACCCCATCACCCCCGCCTCGGACATCCTCCACGAGCTGTCCAAGCACAAGTCCTTCAACGTGCGCACGTTCCAGGCCGAGGACGAGATCGCCGGCATCGCGTCGGCGATCGGCGCCTCCTTCGGTGGGGCCCTCGGCGTGACGACGACGTCCGGGCCCGGTGTGTCCCTGAAGTCCGAGGCGATGGCCCTGGCGGTGATGACCGAGCTGCCGCTGGTCATCGTCGACGTCCAGCGCGGCGGCCCGTCGACCGGCCTGCCGACGAAGACCGAGCAGTCGGACCTGCTCCAGGCGATGTTCGGTCGCAACGGCGAGGCACCCATCCCAGTGATCGCCCCCCGGTCCCCCGGCGACTGCTTCGACGCCGCCATGGAGGCGTGCCGGATCGCGCTCACGTACCGGACGCCGGTCATCCTGCTGTCCGACGGCTACCTGGCCAACGGAGCCGAGCCGTGGGCCATCCCGGCCGTCGACGAGCTGCCCGACCTGACCCAGGCGGTGCAGTTCGCCACCGAGCCCAACGGCGAGAACGGCGAGTTCCTCCCGTACCTGCGCGACGAGAAGACGCTCGCCCGGCCGTGGGCGGTCCCGGGGACCGCCGGTCTGCAGCACCGTATCGGCGGGCTGGAGAAGGCCGACCGGACCGGCAACATCTCCTACGACCCGGCCAATCACGACTTCATGACCCGCACCCGCCAGGCCAAGGTCGACGGCATCGCCGCCGACCTCCCGCCCACCGAGGTCGACGACCCCGACGGTGACGCGCGGGTCGCCGTGATCGGCTGGGGCTCCACCTACGGGCCGGTCGGCGCCGCCTGCCGGCGCATCCGCCGGTCCGGCCGGTCGGTGGCCCAGATCCACCTGCGCCACATCAACCCGATGCCCGCCGACCTCGGCGACATCCTGCGCCGCTACGACCGCGTCGTCTGCCCCGAGATGAACCTCGGCCAGCTGGCCATGCTGCTGCGCGCCAAGTACCTGATCGACATCGAGAGCCACACCCAGGTCCGCGGCCTGCCCTTCCGGGCCGCCGAACTCGCGGCCGTGCTCCAGGACGCCATCGACTCCACCCACGGCGCACCACTGAGCGTCGACGCCACCGGAGGCGCGGAATGACCACCGTTGAACTCGGCATGCCGGCCGAGGGGCCCATCGCCGACGCCGTCGCCGCGTCGGTCGCGACGCACGGACCGAAGCAGACCGAGCTGAAGGCCAAGGACCTCAAGACCGACCAGGAGGTGCGCTGGTGCCCGGGGTGCGGTGACTACGTCATCCTCAACGCGGTCCAGAGCTTCCTCCCGAGCCTCGGCATCGCTCGCGAGGACATGGTGATCGTGTCGGGGATCGGGTGCTCCTCCCGCTTCCCGTACTACATGAACACCTACGGGATGCACTCCATCCACGGGCGGGCGCCGGCGATCGCGACCGGGCTGGCCGCCTCGCGCCCCGACCTCTCGGTCTGGGTGGTCACCGGTGACGGCGACGCGCTGTCCATCGGCGGCAACCACCTGATCCACGCGCTGCGTCGCAACGTGAACATGACGATCCTGCTGTTCAACAACCGGATCTACGGCCTGACCAAGGGCCAGTACTCGCCGACGTCGGAGGTCGGGAAGGTCACCAAGTCCACCCCGATGGGCTCGCTGGACCACCCGTTCAACCCGGTGTCGCTGGCGCTGGGCGCCGACGCGACGTTCGTGGGCCGGGCCATGGACTCCGACCGCAAGGGGCTCACCGAGGTGCTGCGGCAGGCCGCCGAGCACCAGGGCACCTCGCTGGTGGAGATCTACCAGAACTGCAACATCTTCAACGACGGCGCGTTCGAGCTGCTGAAGGACCCGACCACCGGCACCCAGTGGTCGATCCCGCTCGAGCACGGCAAGCCCCTGGTCTTCGGCCCGGGAGGCGCCTCGTGCGTGGTGCGCGACGACTTCGGCGGACTGCGGATCGCCGAGACCAACCAGGTCGACGAGTCCGAGATCGTGGTCCACGACGCCCATCGGGAGAACCCGGCCTACGCGTTCGCGCTGTCCCGGCTGTCCAGCCAGGACCTGCGCTACACGCCGATGGGCGTCTTCCGGTCGGTGCAGAAGCCGACCTACGAGGCCATGATGGCCGAGCAGCTCGACATGGCCCGCGTGCAGGCGCCCGCCGACCTCGACGCCCTCCTGGCCGGCAACGACACCTGGACGGTGGAGTCCCGGTAGACCTCAGCGGCGGGGGGCGACGCGCAGCAGCGCGTCCTCCCCGCCGCCGTTGTCGGTGGTCAGGTACAGCGCGCCGTCGCTCCCCTGGAGCACGCTGCGGATCCGGCCGTACCGCCCCTCGAGCTCGGGCAGCCGGAACTGCTCGACCAGCGCGCCGTCGTCGTCGAGCCGTAGGGCCAGCACCCCCTGCCCCTTGAGCAGCGCCACGAGCAGCAATCCGTCGTAGGCCCCCCACTCCTGACCCTCTAGGAACGTCGCGCCGCTGGGGGCCAGCGTCGGCACGCCCGAGGACCACACGGCCGGGATCGCTCCCGGGATCCCGCGGTCGGTCATGGGCACGCTCTCGTCGTAGCCACCGCCGCCGGGGTTCCACCCGTAGTTGCCGCCGGCCTGCAACAGATTGACCTCGTCGTCGCGGTCCGGGCCGTGCTCGACCGCGAACACCTGGCCGCTGCCCGCTCGGACGGCCAGCCCCTGGACGTTGCGGTGGCCGAGGGTCCAGACCGCCCGTTCACCGGTGGCCGGATCGACGCGGAGCACCTTGCCGCCGAGCGCACGAGGGTCCTGGGCGACGCCGCCGTCGGCGACGTCGCCCGTGCCGACCAGCAGCGCACCGTCGGGCGCGAAGGCGAGCCGGCATCCACCATGCCGGCCGGTGCGGGCGTTGACCGGGATTCCCCCGACCAAGGGGTCCGCGACCCGGGTGGCCGAGCTCCAGTCGTCGCTGACCGTCCAGGCGATCACCGCGATGGACGCCGGGAGCGACGTGCGGCCGTCCCAGCGGACACCCTGGCAGCTGTAGAAGCGCCGGTTCTGCCCGAAGGCGGGATCCAGGGACAGACCCATGAGGCCGGTCTCCCCCTGGGCGAAGAGATCACCGAAGTCGGCGCGGACGTCACGCACGGAGCCGTCCGGGAGCACCGCGGTGAACCCTCCGGAGCGCTCGTCGACCAGCAGCGTCCCGTCGGGGGCCTGGGCGACGTCCCAGGGGTGGTCGAACCCCTCGGCGACGACGGCCACGTCGAGCGCCGGCGCGACAGCGGCCGCGGACGAGCCGGGCGGCGGGGCTCCCGGCGATGCGGGTGGACCGCCGACCGCCGTGTCCGTGCACCCGGCCAGGACGAGCAGCAGCAGGGCCACCATGCAGGGCCCCACTGCGAGCTTGCGAGCGGTGGGGGGCATGGGGGGTCCTTTCGCTAGCTGGTGCGGGTGACCACGTAATCGCAGAGGGCCGACAGCGCGTCCCGGACGTCTCCGGCCGGAACGGCGTCGAGGCGGGCACGAGCACGGTCGGCGTACTGGGCGAGCACGTCGTTGGCGCGCTCCAGGGCCGCCGAGGACCGCAGCAGGGCGAGCGCCTCGGCGTGGTCGTCGTCATCGGTCACCGGAGCGGCGACGAGTTGCCGCAGCCGCGCGTCGGCCGGATCGTCGTCGGCCAGCGCGAACAGCACTGGCAGGGTCGCGATCCCCTCGCGCAGGTCGGTGCCGGGCGACTTCCCCGAGGCCCCGTCCTGGCTGACGATGTCGAGCAGGTCGTCGGAGAGCTGGAACGCGACGCCGACCTCCTCGCCGAAGGCGGTGAGCGCGTCGACCAGCGACCGGTCCACGCCGGCGAAGCTCGCGCCGAAGCGGGCGGAGGTGGCCACCAGGGACCCGGTCTTGTCGGCCAGGACGTCGAGGTAGTGCGCGACCGGGTCCACCCCGGGCTCCGCGCCGACGGTCTCCCGGATCTGGCCGGTGACCAGCCGCTCGAAGGTCTGTGCCTGGATGCGTACCGCCTCGGGCCCGAGGTCGGCCAGCAGGTCGGAGGCGCGGGCGAAGAGCAGGTCGCCGGTGAGGATGGCGATGCTGTTGGTCCAGCGGCTGTTCGCGCTGGGAGCGCCCCGGCGGACGGCGGCCTCGTCCATGACGTCGTCGTGGTACAGCGTGGCCAGGTGGGTCAGCTCGCACACCACCGCCGACTCGGTGACCCCCGGAGCGTCCGGGTCGCCCAGCTGCGCGGCGAGCAGGGCCAGCATCGGCCGGAAGCGCTTGCCGCCCGCGGACATCAGGTGACCGGCTGCCTCCCGGATGAAGGCGTGCTCGCTCCCCACCGCCTCGGCCAGCGCCGACTCCACGCGGGCGAGGCCCTCGGCGAGCGCCGCACCCAGCGCCCCCTCCGGCAGCCAGGGGCCGATCGTGGACGCCGGGGTGGAGATCCGACGCTGCACCTCGACAATGGTGCCCTCGACTGCGGCACGGGCTCCGGTCATCAACCGACGAAGATAGCCGCCTGCTCGGCGACGTCGAGCACCGACCCGGGCACGATGCCGAGCGCGACCGTCGCCGTGGCCGTGATGGCCAGGACGATCGTCGTGGGCAGGCCCGGGACGCCCACGGTCGGCCCGTCGGCCGCCGGGGACGAGAAGTACATGAGCACGATGACCCGCAGGTAGAAGAACGCGGCGACGGCGCTGGCGAGGAGGGCCACCAGGGCCAGCGGCCAGGCACCCTCCTCGATCGCCGCCCGGAACACCGCGAACTTCCCGGTGAAGCCCGCGGTCAGCGGGATCCCGGCCAGCGCGAGGAGGAACAGCGCCATCACCGCGGCGACGAGCGGGGAGCGGGAGGCGAGCCCGGCCCACTGCGAGAGATGGGTCGCCTCCCCGTCGCCCACCCGGATCAGCGTCAGGACGGCGAAGGCGCCGAGAGTGGTCAGCCCGTAGGCCAGCAGGTAGAACATCGTGGCCGCCAGGCCCGAGCCCTCGCCGCCGGCCCCGAGCCCGATGACGCCGGTCAGCAGGAACCCGGCATGGGCGATCGAGGAGTAGGCCAGCATCCGCTTGAGATCGGTCTGGGTGAGGCCGAGGACGGCGCCGACGATCATGGACACGATGGCGACGCCGTAGACCAGCGGCCGCCACGTCCACTCCGCCGTGCCGAAGGCGACGTAGAGCAGCCGCAGGATGGCCCCGAAGGCGGCCACCTTCGTGCAGGCCGCCATGAAGGCGGTGACGGGGGTGGGGGCACCCTGGTAGACGTCCGGCGTCCAGGTGTGGAAGGGCGCGACGCTGGCCTTGAACAGCAGGCCTACGACGAGCAGCGCCAGGCCCAGCACCAGCAGGATGTCGGTGCCGTCCGCGAGCGAGGCCGACCGGATGTCGCTGAACCGGACGCTGCCGGTGGCGCCGTAGACCAGCGCCAGCCCGTAGAGGAAGAACGCCGAGGCGAAGGCGCCGAGGAGGAAGTACTTGACCGCCGCCTCCTGGGACAGCAGCCGCCGCCTCCGGGCCATCCCGCTGATCAGGTAGAGCGGGAGGCTGAGCACCTCGAGCGCGACGAACATGATGAGCAGGTCGTTGGCGGCGGTGAACAGCATCATCCCGCCGATGGCGAAGCTGGCCAGGGGGTAGACCTCGGTCTGCACGCGGGTCGAGGTGAGCAGCTCCCGGTCGCGCGGGCTGCCCGCCGGAACGGCCGCGGAGGTGACGAAGGCCGACCGCGCCGGGTCCAGCGACCGCTCGGCGAACAGCAGGAGGGACAGCGCCCCCAGGCCGGCGATCGTCGCCTGGAGGAACAGCCCCGCGCCGTCGACGGCCAGCGCTCCCCCGGCGGTGATCTCCCGGCTCCCGGCCAGCAGCAGGGTGCACACCAGCGCGCCCACCGTGCCCACGAGGGCGACGGAGACCTGCACGGGGTGCCGGGTGTCCCGGGGCCAGAAGGCCTCGACGAGGACGCCGACGCAGGCCGCCCCGAAGATGAACAGCAGCGGCGCCAGGGCGGCGAGGGAGAGGTCAGGGGCCTCGATCATCGGGCGGTCCCTCCGAGGTCGCTCATGGTGGCGCTGACGGCCGGCTCGATGAGGCCGAGCAGCGGCTGCGGGTACACGCCGAGGACGATGATCAGCGCCACGAGCGGTGCCACCACCGCGAGCTCACGCCGGTCGAGGTCGAGCACGCGCAGCGAGCGGGTCGGGGCGGCGAGCGTCGCGGTCGCACCACCTCCGGCCGGCAACGGCTCGGCAGGGTCCTCCTGCAGGAGGACGCCGCGGGGCGGGCCGTGCATCGTCCGCTGGTACATCAGCAGGATGTAGAGCGCGGCCAGGATGATCCCGGCCGTCGCCAGGATCGTGAACACCGGCTGCGTGGGGAACGAGCCGATCAGCACGAGGAACTCGCTGACGAAGCTGTTGGTGCCCGGCAGCGCCAGGGAGGCCAGCCCCGCGACGAGGAACACGCCGGCCAGCAGCGGCGCCTTCGCCGCCACTCCCCCGTAGTCACCGATCTGCCGGGACCGGCCGCGGGCGATGAGCATCCCGACGACCAGGAACAGCAGGCCGGTCGCGATCCCGTGGTTCACCATGTACAGCACCGCGCCGGTGGCGGCCTCGGTCGTGAAGGCGAAGATGCCCAGCGCGATGAAGCCGAAGTGCGAGATCGAGGTGTAGGCCACCAGTCGCTTCATGTCGCTCTGGCCCATCGCCAGCAGGGCGGCGTACAGGATGCCGGCCACGGCGAGCACCAGCACGTACGGCGCGAAGAACCGCGATGCGTCCGGGAACAGCGGCAGGCAGTAGCGCAGGAAGCCGAACGTGCCGACCTTGTCCAGGACGCCGACCAGCAGGACCGCACCACCGATGGGAGCCTCGGAACCGGAGTCGGGCAGCCAGGTGTGGAACGGCACGAGCGGGGCCTTGATCGCGAACGCGATGAAGAAGCCGAGGAACAGCAGCTTCTGCACGCCGGGGTCGATCTCGAGCCCGCGGAGGGCGTCGAACGCGAACGTCCCCTCACCCAGCTGACTGTTGCTCACCACGTACAGGCCGATGACGGCGGCCAGCATGATCAGGCCGCCGACCAGGCTGTAGAGGAAGAACTTCACCGCGGCGTACTGCCGCCGGGGCCCGCCGAAGCTCCCGATGATGAAGTACATCGGGACGAGCATCGCCTCGAAGAAGACGTAGAACAGGAACACGTCGGTCGCGGCGAAGACGCCGACCATCATCGCCTCGAGCAGCAGCAGCCAGGCGAAGTAGGCCTTCATCGACCGCTTGTCGGTCGCCACGTCCCCGATGCCGGCGGCGTCGTCCTGCCAGGAGGCGCCGATCACGACCGGTACGAGCACCCCGATGAGCAGCAGCATGACCAGGGCGATGCCGTCGACGCCGAGGGCGAAGGAGACCCCGAAGTCGGCGATCCAGGTCCAGGAGCTGGTCAGCTGGAAGCGCTCTCCGGCGGTGTCGAACGCGACGGCGGCGAGCACGGCGAGCACCAGCACCAGCAGGCTCACTCCGAGCGCCACCTGCCTGGCCAGCTGGTCGCGGCCCCGGGGCAGCGCCGCGACGACGGCCGCCCCGACCGCGGGCACCGCGATCATGAGCAGCAGGAACGGCAGGTCGCTCACGATCGGTATCCCTTTCCGGAGGTCTGGCTCGGTGCCGGCTGTCCGCACCCGCGGGGCGCTGCGCTCATCCCGCCGTCACCGCCAGCAGGGCGCCCGCGACGAGCACGGCGCCGCCGAGCATGCCGAGGGCGTACGTGCGCACGAAGCCGGTCTGCGCCCGGCCCAGCCGCGACGACGAGCCGCCGAGCGTGGCGGCCAGGCCGTTGACCGCGCCGTCCACGCCCCGGTTGTCGACGAACACCAGCGCCCGGGTCAGCCACTGGCCGGGGCGCATGAACAGCGACTCGTTGACGGCATCGGCGTACAGGGCGTGGCGGGCCGCCCGGGTGACCGGGGAGACCCGCACGGGCGCGGTGACCGGCACCTCGCGGCGACCGACGAACAGCCAGGCCGCGAGGACGCCGAGCGCCATCACCGCGGTCACCACCAGGCCCACGGTCAGCGGCGCGACCACGTGGGCGGCCTCCTCCGGCTCGCCGAACACCGGCTCCAGCCAGCCCGAGAGCGGGAACGCCGACACGAGCAGGAAGCCCGCGCCCACCGAGCCGACGGCCAGGACGATCATGGGCGCCGTCATCACCGAGGGCGCCTCGTGCGGGTGCACGCCGTCCTCCCACCGCGCCCGGCCGAAGAAGGTCATGAGCATCAGCCGGGTCATGTAGAAGGCGGTCAGCCCGGCACCGAGGACGGCGACACCGCCGAGGACCCAGCCCCAGACGTCGCCGCGGTCCAGCGCCGCCTCGATGATCGCGTCCTTGGTGAAGTAGCCGGACAGGAACGGGAAGCCGATCAGGGCCAGGTAGCCCAGGCCGAACGTCGCGAAGGTGATCGGCAGCTTGTTCCAGAGGCCACCGAACCGGCGCATGTCCACCGAGTCGTTCATCGCGTGCATGACCGAGCCGGCGCCGAGGAAGAGACCCGCCTTGAAGAACCCGTGCGCGAGCAGGTGCGCCAGGCCGGCGACGTAGCCGGCGGGGCCGAGCCCGACGGCCAGGAACATGTAGCCGATCTGGCTGACCGTCGAGTACGCCAGCACCTTCTTGATGTCGTCGTACGCGCAGCCGGCGATGGCGCCGATCAGCAGGGTGACCGCGCCGACCGCCAGGACGGCGGCCCGCGCGGTGGGCGTCTCGTCGTAGATCGGCGCGCAGCGGGCGATCAGGTAGACGCCCGCGGTGACCATGGTCGCGGCGTGGATGAGCGCGGAGACCGGGGTGGGGCCCTCCATGGCGTCGGGTAGCCATGCCTGCAACGGGAACTGCCCCGACTTGCCGCACGCCCCGAGCAGGAGCAGCAACCCGAGCGCCGTCACCGTGCCGCCGGCGAGGGTGCCGACCGCACCGAAGACGCCCGCGTAGGAGGTCGTCCCCAGCTGGGCGAACATCACGAAGATCGCCAGGGCCAGGCCGACGTCGCCGACCCGGTTCATGATGAACGCCTTCTTGGCCGCCGTGGCCGCCGCCGGTCGGGTGTACCAGAAGGCGATGAGCAGGTAGGACGCCAGACCCACACCCTCCCAGCCGACGTACAGGGCCACGAAGCTGTTGCCGAGGACCAGCAGCAGCATCGCCGCGACGAAGAGGTTGAGGTAGGCGAAGAAGCGGCGGCGCGCGGGGTCGTGCGCCATGTAGCCGATCGAGTAGATGTGGATCAGTGAGCCCACGCCGGTGATCAGCAGCACGAACACCGCTGAGAGCGGGTCGTAGAGCAACCCCGCCCGGACGTCGAGCTCACCGGTGGAGATGAAGGTGAACAGCTCCACCTCGGCCGAGCGCTCCTCCAACCCGGCGAGCTGGAAGGTGCACGCCACCGCGAGCACGAAGGCGGCGACGACGGTCGCCGTCCCCAGCAGGTGGCCCCAGCGGTCGGTGCGCCGACCGCCCAGCAGCAGCACCGCGGCGCCGGCCAGCGGCAGCGCGATCAGCAGCCACGACAAGCCGAGCAGCCCGTCGGCGGGCAGCGTCTCAGACACAGATGTCCCCGTCTCGCGCGTCAGTACTTGAGCAGGTTGGCGTCGTCGACCGAGGCGGACCTGCGGGTCCGGTAGATCGACATGATGATCGCGAGACCGACGACGACCTCGGCCGCGGCGACGACCATGACGAAGAAGGCCATGATCTGGCCGTCGACGGTGCCGGTGGCCCGGGCGAAGGTGACCAGCGTCAGGTTCACCGAGTTGAGCATCAGCTCGATGCACATGAACACGACGATCGCGTTGCGGCGCACGAGGACGCCGACGGCGCCGATCGTGAACAGGATCGCCGCGAGCACCAGGTAGTACGTGAGGGTCATGACATCTCCTCGCCGGCGCTCGCCGCCGTCATGCGCCCGGGTGCTCCGCCCCGGGGCTCGCTCGCACGCTCGCTCACTGCTCCCGCCCTCCGGGGATGGCGCTGGGCGTGCCCTCGGTGGTGCCGAGTGCCGCGTCCGGCGTGCCGAACTGCTCCCGGCCGGTGGGCCGGGGCATCTCGTCGGGCTCCTGCGGCTCGATGCCGGTCGCCAGGCTGGCCTCCGACGGGCTGCCGTCGGGCAGGATCGCCGGCACGGCCACCGAGTTGGCGCGGGCGAAGACGCCGGGCCCGGGCAGCGTCTGCGGCCGGTCCGAGGTGAGGAAGCGGGCCCGCGAGAGCTCCTTCTGCGTCTGCCGGGCCCCCGGCGCCCGCTCGATGTGCGCCAGGACCATGGCCCCCACGGCCGCGGTGATCAGCAGCGCGCTGGTGACCTCGAAGGCGAGCAGGTAGTCGGTGAACAGCCGCTCGGCGATCGCCGGGATGTTGCCCGCCTCCCCCTGGGCGCCCTCCAGGCCGATGACCGTCAGGCCCCGCGTGGCCCGGGCGATCCCCGCGCCGACGAGGGCGGCGAAGCCGACGCCCAGGACGGTGGCCGCGATCCGCTGCCCGCGGAGGGTCTCCACGACGGAGTCCGAGGAGTCCCGGCCGACGAGCATGAGGACGAACAGGAACAGGATCATGATGGCGCCGGTGTAGACGATGATCTGCACCGCGCCGAGGAACGGCGCCTCCTGCACGACGTAGAACACACCCAGCGCCAGCATGGTGTTGACCAGCCACAGCGCGGAGTGGACCGCGTTGCGGCTGAACACCATGCCCAGTGCGCCGGCCAGCGCGATCGGGCCCAGCACCCAGAAGACGACGGTCTCGGCACCGCTGAGGGTCTCGGTCATGCCCGCTCCCCCACGGTGCTCTCGTCCCGCACCCTGACGGCCTCCGCCGGCGCCGAGCCGGGCACGCGCAGGTAGTAGTCCTTCTCGTCGTCGCCCAGCCGCATCGGGTGCGGCGGGGCCTCCATGCCGGGCAGCAGCGGCGCCATCAGCTGCTCCTTGGTGTAGATCAGATCGCGACGGTTGTCGTCGGCGAGCTCGAAGTCGTTGCTCATGGTCAACGAGCGGGTCGGGCAGGCCTCGATGCACAGTCCGCAGAAGATGCAGCGCAGATAGTTGATCTGGTAGACCGCGCCGTACCGCTCACCGGGTGAGAAGCGGGCGTCCTCGGTGTTGTCGCCGCCCTCGACGTAGATCGCGTCGGCCGGGCACGCCCAGGCGCACAGCTCGCAGCCGACGCACTTCTCCAGGCCGTCCGGGTGCCGGTTCAGCACGTGCCGCCCGTGGTAGCGCGGCTTGGTCACCTTGGGCTCGAACGGGTACTGCTCGGTGGTCACCTTGCGGAAGATCTGCGCGAAGGTGACCCCGAACCCCTGCGCGGGCGCGGGGAGCAGGCCGTCCCGGACGGCGGGACGGTTGCGGCCGCCCTCCGAGGAGCGCTCGACCTCCCCGCGCGAACGCCGGACCATGTCCTGTTCGCCCGGCTTGCGCTCAGACATCACCGTTCTCCTTGGTGGTGTTCGGGGCGGTCGCGGGGTCCAGAACGGTGCTGGTCGCGCCCCGTCGTCCGGTTCCGACGACCGTGCCGTCGGTACTCACCTGCTGGCGCCGCAGCCGCGGCGACGGCGGCACCTTCAGGTCCATCGGCGGCACCGGGAAGCCGCCCTCGGCACGGCTGGGGCCGCCGGTGATCCGGCGCCGCGGGCCGGCCGGGGGCAGGATGTCGGGTTCCGGATCCGTGGCGTGGACCGCGCCGGCCGAGGCCTGCTCGGCCATGAGCCGGGTGTCCCGGTTGGCCGCCCGGCTGGCGATGAGCAGGCCGCCGAGGACGACCGCCGCCAGCGGCACGCCGACGTAGAGGGCGACCTCGCCGGTGGACAGCTCGGCCTCGCGGGAGACGGTGCGCATGGTGGCGACGACGAGGATCCACAGCAGCGCGGTGGGAACGAGCACCTTCCACCCGAAGCGCATGAACTGGTCGTAGCGGAGTCGGGGCAGCGTGCCGCGCAGCCAGATGAACACGAACAGCGCAACGACCACCTTGAGGAAGAACCAGAGCAGCGGCCACCAGCCGGTGTTGGCGCCGTCCCAGATGGAGATCGGCCACGGGGCCCGCCACCCACCGAGGAACAGGGTCGCGGCGAGCGCCGAGACGGTCACCATGTTGACGTACTCGGCCAGGAAGAACAGCGCGAACTTCAGCGACGAGTACTCGGTGTGGAAGCCGCCGACGAGTTCGCTCTCGGCCTCGGGGAGGTCGAAGGGCGCACGATTGGTCTCGCCGACGACGGCGATGACGTAGATGACGAACGAGACCGGCAGCAGGATCGCGTACCAGCTCGGACCGGTGAACTCCCAGCCGAAGAAGGACAGCTGGTTGCCGTCCGCCTGGGCGGCCACGATCTCCGACGTCGACATCGTGCCGGCGTAGAGGAAGACCGCGACGATCGACAGGCCCATCGCGATCTCGTAGCTGACCATCTGCGCGGCGCTGCGCAGCCCGCCCAGCAGCGGATAGGTCGAGCCGGAGGCCCAGCCGGCCAGCACGATGCCGTACACGCCCATCGCGGAACAGGCGAGGACGATGAGGACGCCGATGGGGGCGTCGGTGAGCTGCAGCGGGGTGCGCTCGCCGAAGATGCTGACCGTCGGTCCCAGCGGGATGACCGAGAAGGCGAGGAACGCCGGGATGGTGGCGATGACCGGCGCCAGGAAGTAGACCGGCTTGTCGGCCAGCGCCGGCATGATGTCTTCCTTGAACGCCAGCTTCAGCCCGTCGGCCAGGCTCTGCAGGTAGCCGCGGGGGCCGACCCGGTTGGGGCCGATCCGCTGCTGCATGCGGGCGACGACCTTGCGCTCGAACACGATCGCGAACAGCGTCATGAAGACCAGCACGGCGAAGATGCCGACGATCTTGATCAGCACGATCCACCAGACGTCGTGCCCGAAGTCCTCGAGCGTCGGCTGGTCGGGGCTGGCCAGGAACATCACAGCGCGCCTCCCGTCGGGGCGGCAAGGGCGGGGGACACGGTCAGGCGCACGACGCCACCGGGGCCGGTGCCGAGGTCGGAGCGGACGTCGCTGCCCGGTGATCTCATGGGGAGCCACACCACCTGGTCGGGCATGGGCGTGATCCGCACCGGCAGGCTCACCGATCCCGTCGGTCCGCTGACGGTGACCCGGTCTCCCTCGACGATGCCGAGCGCACCGGCGGTGCCGGCGCCGATGCGGACCACCGGCGGCCGGGCCGTGCCCGCGAGCTCGGGCTCGTCCCGCTGCAGCGTCCCGACGTCGAGCAACTGCCGCCAGGAGGCCAGCACGGCCTCGCCGGCGCGGAGGGACGGCGCGGGCTGGGGTGGCACGTCGAGGCCCTGCACCTGGATCGCCCTCTGGATCGCGTGGCCCTCGGCCGGGCGGCGGACCGCACCCAGGGCGGCGAGCTCCGCCCGTGCCGCCTCGGGGGTGGGCAGCCGCAGGTCGACGTCCATCTCGTCGGCCAGGCCCTGCAGCACCCGTCCGTCCGTCAGCTGTCCGCTGCCGTGCAGGGTCGCGTCGAAGAACCGCGCACGGCCCTCCCAGTCCAGGTAGCTGCCGGCCTTCTCGGGGGCGGCGGCGACCGGGAGGACGACGTCGGCCCACTGGGTGACGGTCGTCGGGAACATCTCCAGGCTGACCACGAACGAGGCGCTCGCCAGGGCTGTCTCGGCCAGTGCCGGGTCGGGCAGGTCGCCGGGGTCGACGCCGCCGACGAGCAGTCCGGGGAGCTTCCCGTCCCGGACGGCGGTCAGGATGCCGGTGAGGTCGCGCCCGGGCCCCGCCGGCAGCTCGGCGCCGGCCCCCCACAGCGCGGCCACCTCGGCCCGTGCGGTCCCGTCGCCGACGCTGCGCCCACCCGGGAGCAGGTTCGGCAGCGCGCCGGCCTCGACGGCCCCGCGCTCCCCCGCCCTGCGGGGCACCCAGGCGACCCGCGCCCCGGTGGCCCGCGAGAGGGCGATGAGGGCGGAGAACGCCCCGGGAACCTCGGCCAGCCGCTCGCCGGCCAGCACGACGGCACCCGGCAGACGCAGCGCCTCGACCGCCGGACCACCCCAGGTGCCGTCGGCGAGCGCGCGCAGCGACTGCGCCTCCGCGCCGGGCAGCGTGGTGAGGACGGTGGCCTGCAGCTTCTCGGCGGCCCGCGTGGCGAACGGCGCGAGGTCGAAGACCGGGAGGTTCTTCGTGCGCACGGCCCGGCGCAGCCGCAGGAAGACGATCGGCGACTCCTCCTCCGGCTCGAAGCCGGCGAGCAGCACCGCGGGGGCCTTCCCGAGCTCGTCGTAGGTGACCCCGCCACGCCCCGGGCCGGTGCCGGCAACGGTCGCGGCCAGGAACGCGAGCTCCTCGGCCGAGTGGGCGCGGGCGCGGGCGTCGATGTCGTTGGTGCCCAGCGCCAGGCGCGCGAACTTCGCGTAGGCATAGGCGTCCTCGACGGTCAACCGGCCGCCGGGCAGGACGCCGACCCCGCCGTCCTCACGGGCCTGCAGGAGTCCCGCCGCCGCGGCGGCCCAGGCCTCGGGCCAGGAGGCCGGCTGCAGCTCGCCGTCCCGCCGGACCAGGGGCGTGGTCAGCCGCTGATTGGCAGTGACGTAGCGGAACGCGTAGCGCCCCTTGTCACAGGTCCACTCCTCGTTGACCGCCGGGTCGTCCCCGGCCTGCCGGCGGGTGACCTTGCCACGCCGGTAGTCGGTGCGCATCGCACAACCCGACGCGCAGTGCTCGCAGACGCTGGCCTCGCTGCGCAGGTCGAAGGGGCGGGCCCGGAAGCGGTACTGCGCGCTGGTCAGCGCACCGACCGGGCAGATCTGGGTGGTGTTGCCCGAGAAGTAGGACTCGAACGGCTCGTCCTCGTAGATGGCGACCTGCTCCAGCGCACCGCGCTCGAACAGCTCGATGAACGGGTCGCCGGCCACCTGCTGGGAGAAGCGGGTGCAGCGGGCGCAGAGCACGCAGCGCTCGCGGTCGAGCAGCACCTGGCTGCTGATCGGCAACGGCTTGGAATAGGTCCGCTTCTCGTCGACGAACCGGCTCTCGGTGCGGCCGTTGCTCATCGCCTGGTTCTGCAGCGGGCACTCGCCGCCCTTGTCACACGTCGGGCAGTCGAGCGGGTGGTTGATCAGCAGCAGCTCCATCGTGCCCTGCTGGGCCTTGTCGGCGACCGGGCTGGTCAGCTGCGTGTGGACCTCCATGCCCTCGGTGACCGGCATGGTGCAGGAGGCCACCGGCTTGCGCTGCCCCTCCACCTCCACCAGGCACTGCCGGCAGGCGCCGACCGGCTCCAGCAACGGGTGGTCGCAGAACCGCGGGATGAAGACCCCGACCTGCTCGGCCGCGCGGATGATCAGCGTCCCCTTGGGGACGGCGACGTCGAAGCCGTCGATGGTGCAGTGCACGGCGTCCGGCGGGGTGTGCGGACCGGGGGCGCCGGGCGGAACCGCGGGAGCGGGCTGCGGCGCGGCGGGAGTGATCGTCACGAGGCGACTCCGACGGGCTCGATGCGGAGGCTGCGACCGAGCCGGGCCTGCTCCTCGGGCGGCAGCAGGGCGACGTAGTCGTCCTTGAAGTACTTCAGCGAGCTGGAGATGCAGCTGGTGGCGCCGTCGCCGAGGGCGCAGAACGAGCGGCCGAGGATGTTGTCGCAGGTGTCGACCAGCAGGTCGAGGTCCTGGGCGGTGCCCCGGCCGTGGGCGATCCGGTCGAGGATCTGCACCAGCCAGTAGGTGCCCTCGCGACAGGGGGTGCACTTCCCGCAGCTCTCGTGGGCGTAGAACTCGGTGAACCGAAGGGTGGCCTCGACGATCGAGTCGGTCTCGTCGAACACCATGAGCGCCGTCGTGCCGAGCATGGAGCCCGCGGCCGCCACCGAGTCGAAGTCCAGCGGCACGTCGAGGTGTTCGGCGGTGAAGTACGGCGTCGAGGACCCGCCCGGCGTCCAGAACTTGAGCTCGTGTCCGGGACGGACCCCGCCGGCCATCTCCAGCAGCTCGCGCATCGTCGTCCCCATCGGGGCCTCGTACTGGCCCGGCCGGACGACGCGACCCGACAGCGAGTAGATCTTCGGGCCCGGCGACTTCTCCGGTCCGAACTCCTTGAACCAGTCGGAGCCACCGCGGACGACGAACGGGACGCTGGCCAGCGTCTCGACGTTGTTGATGACCGTCGGGGCGCCGTAGAGGCCGGCGACGGCGGGGAACGGCGGCTTGAGACGCGGCTGCCCGCGGTAGCCCTCGAGCGAGTCGAGCAGCGCGGTCTCCTCGCCGCAGATGTAGGCGCCCGCGCCGGCGTGCACGATCAGTTCGAGGTCGTAGCCGGTGCCGAGGATGTCGGTCCCGAGGTAGCCCGCGGCGTAGGCCTCCTCGACGGCGGACATCAGCCGGCGGTGGGCGTGCACGGCCTCCCCGCGCACGTAGATGACCGCCAGGTGCGAGCGGATCGCGTAGGCCGAGATGATCACGCCCTCGATGAGCGAGTGCGGGTCGGCCATCATCAGCGGCAGGTCCTTGCAGGTGCCCGGCTCCCCCTCGTCGGCGTTGACGACCAGGTACTTGGGCATCGCCGCCGGGCCGGTCGGCGTCTCCCCAGGCTTGGGCTGCGGGATGAAGCTCCACTTCATGCCCGTCGGGAAGCCCGCGCCGCCCCGGCCGCGCAGGCCGGAGTCCTTGACCAGGGCGACCAGCTCCTCCGGCGTCATCGACAGCGCGGTGCGCAGCGCCGAGTAGCCGTCGAGCCGCTCGTACGTGGCCAGCCGCCAGGACTGGTCGGCGCCCCACCGGGTGGTGAGGACAGGGGTGAGAGGCATGGGGATCAGGCCTTCCCAAGGGGTGGATTCGGGCTGGGCGACCCGGCAGCAGGGCCCTGGCCGGACGTGCCCGGCTCCTGCCCCGCAGGTGTGTCGGTGCCTTCGCGCCCGTCGGGCAGCCGCCGCCGGGCGGGCTCGGGAGCGTCGGGGTGGGAGCCGGCGGCACCGGCCTTCTCGGCCGGGGTGTCCGCGGCGGCGACGCGCGCGTCGGCCGCCTCCTTGCCCGGGCTCTCCCCCGTCCGGCCGGACGGTGCGACGGTGGCCGCCGGTTCCTCGGCGTCCGGTGCCGGCGCGGCGGGACGCCGCATCGCCGGCGCGGACTCCCCGCGCTCCTCCGCGAGCCGGAGGCCCGCGAGGGTCGGCCCGAGCGCAGCCGGCGCGTCGACCGCGGCGCGGGCGGCGGCGTCGTCGCCGTGCTGGGAGAAGCCGGCGAGCTGGCGGGAGATGCCCTTGAAGTCGGTGAGGGGAGCGCCGCGGGTGGGCGCCGGCTTCTCGCCGCGGCGCAGGGCCGCCACGAGCGCACGGGCGCTCTCGACGTCCTGCTGGTCGTAGAACTCGTAGTCGACGGTGACGACCGGCGCGTAGTCACAGGCGGCCAGGCACTCGGCGTGCTCGAGGGTGATCGAGCCGTCGGCCGTCGTCTCGTCGTGGTGGACGCCGAGATCGGAGCTGAGCGCGTCCATGATCCGCTGTCCGCCGAGGACGCTGCACAGCGTGTTGGTGCAGACGCTGACCAGGTGGCGGCCGGTGGGACGGCGCTTGTACATCGTGTAGAAGGTCGCGACCGCGCCCACCTCGGCCTTGGTCAGGCCCAGCTCCTCGGCGCAGAGAGCGACGCCCTCGGGCGAGACGTAGCCCTGCACCGACTGGACCAGGTGCAGCATCGGCAGCAGCGCCGATCGGGCCACCGGGTAGCGGGCGATGATCTCCCGCGCCTCGAGGCGGGTCTGCTCGGTCAGCGGCGGCAGCTCGGCGAGGGTCTCCGGGGAGGAGTCCACCGGCGTGTCGACGAGGCCGGTCGTCGCCACACCCTCGGGCGATCCAGGAAGCGCGCTCATCTGTCCACTCCCCCCATGACGGGGTCGATCGACGCGATGGCCGCGATGACGTCGGCGATCATGCCGCCCTCACTCATCGCTGCCGTGGCCTGCAAGTTCACGAAACTTGGGTCCCGTACGTGGACGCGCCACGGACGGGTGCTGCCGTCGCTGACCACGTGGTAGCCGAGCTCACCGCGGGGTGACTCGATCGGCACGTAGACCTGGCCGGCGGGGACCCGGAATCCCTCGGTGACCAGCTTGAAGTGGTGGATCAGGGCCTCCATCGACTGGCCCATGATGTGGCGGACGTGGTCGAGGGAGTTGCCCATGCCGTCGGCGCCCAGGGACAGCTGCGCCGGCCAGGCGATCTTGCGGTCCTCGACCATGACCGGGCCCGGCTCGAGCCGGTCGAGGGCCTGCGCGATCAGCTTGAGCGACTCGTTGATCTCGGCCATCCGGACCAGGTAGCGGCCCCAGGCGTCGGCGGTGTCGGCGGTGGGCACCTCGAAGTCGTAGGTCTCGTAGCCGAGGTAGGGCTCGGTCTTGCGCAGGTCCCAGGGCAGGCCCGCCGACCGCAGCACCGGGCCCGTGACGCCGAGCGCGAGGCAGCCGGTCACGTCGAGGTAGCCGACGTCCTTGAGCCGCCGCTGCCAGATCGGCTGTCCGGTGAGCATCCGGTGGTAGTCGGCCACCCGCTTCGGCATGACCGCCAGGAACTCGCGGATGTGCTCGACCGCGCCCTCGGGGAGGTCCTGGGCCAGCCCGCCGGGACGGATGTAGGCGTGGTTCATCCGCAGGCCGGTGATCTCCTCGAGCAGGTCCAGGCACATCTCCCGCTCGCGGAACCCGTTCGTCATCGCGGTCAGCGCGCCCAGCTCCATGCCGCCGGTCGCCAGGCCCACGAGGTGCGAGGCGATCCGGTTGATCTCCATGACCAGCACCCGGATGGTGGCCGCGCGCTGCGGGATCTCGATGCCCAGCAGCTTCTCGACCGCCATGCAGTAGGCGGCCTCGTTGTACAGCGGGGCCAGGTAGTCCATGCGGGTCACGAAGGTCGTGCCCTGCGTCCAGTTGCGGTACTCGGTGTTCTTCTCGATGCCCGTGTGCAGGTAGCCGATGGTCACCCGCGCCTTGGTCACCGTCTCGCCCTCGAGGTCGAGGATCAGCCGGAGGACGCCGTGCGTGGACGGGTGCTGCGGCCCCATGTTCACGACGAGGCGTTCCTCGCCGTGCGGGTCGGCGAAGGTGAGGTCCCAGTCCCCGCCCGTGACCGTGTAGACGCGGCCCTCGGTGGTCTCGCGGGAGCCGGCGTACGGGTCGGCCTCGTTGTAGATGGTGCTCATCGGTACGCCCTCCGGGTGCCGGGCAACGGGTGGGCGGGCGGGAGCGGCTGTCGACCGACCGACGTCAGGTCCCGGCTCACCGGTACGCCCTCCGGGTGTCGGGCGGGGGAATGGTTGCGCCGTGGTACTCCACGGGGACGCCGCCGAGGGGGTAGTCCTTGCGCTGCGGGTGCCCGTCCCAGTCGTCGGGCATGAGGATCCGGGTGAGCGCCGGGTGGCCGTCGAAGACGATGCCGAACATGTCCCAGGTCTCGCGCTCGTGCCAGTCCGCCGTCGGGTAGATGCCGGTGACCGACGGGACGTGCGCGTCCTCGGCCGTGACGGCCACCTCCAGCCGGATGCGACGCCGGTAGGTCATCGAGGTCAGGTGGTAGACGACGTGCAGGCGCGGACGGTCGGGCGTGGCCACCGGACCGCCGCTGTCGAGGTAGTCGACGCCGGAGACGCTGCTGCACAGCTCGAAGCGCAGGGCGTCGTCGTCACGCAGCGCCTGGACCAGGGTCAACAGGTGCTCACGGGCGACGAAGTAGGTGATCTCGCCGCGGTCGACCAGGACCCGGTACACGGCGGCGGCGAACGTGGCCTCCCCGACCGCCTCGATCAGGGCGTCGGTGACCTCGTCGAAGTAGCCGCCATAGGGGCGGTCCGTCGAGTGCAGGGCCACCGCACCGCCGGGCTCGACCCGGACCAGGCCGCCGAAGCCGGAGGTGTCACCGCTGCCGCTGACGCCGAAGGCGCCCTTCCGGAAGCCGCCGCTCCGCGCCGTGCTGGCGTCGTAGCCGGCCTCCTCGCGGCCGGGGACGACCTCGCCGCCGTCGTTGCTCATCGCCGCTCACCCGGCAGCAGCACGGCATTGCCGCCCCGCTGCTCGATGCCGAACTGCCCGGTGCGACCTTCCGCGGCGGCCTCCTCGTAGGCGCGACGGGCGGACTTGTCGACACGCACGGTCGACGGCATCTCGACGTGCAGCTCCTTCGCCGTCCCCTCCTCGCGGGCCCGCTCCAGCTGACGGGCGCGCTTCTCGCCGAGCGGCTCGTGCTGGATCTTGTGGTGCAGCTTGAGGATGGCGTCCATCAGCATCTCCGGCCGCGGCGGGCAGCCGGGCAGGTACATGTCGACCGGGACGACGTGGTCGACGCCCTGGACGATCGCGTAGTTGTTGAACATGCCGCCGGAGCTGGCGCAGACCCCCATGGCGAGCACCCAGCGCGGTTCGGGCATCTGGTCGTAGATCTGGCGCAGGACCGGGGCCATCTTCTGACTGACCCGGCCCGCGACGATCATCAGGTCCGCCTGCCGCGGGGAGGCCCGGAAGACCTCCATGCCGAAGCGGGCCAGGTCGTAGCGGCCGGCGCCCGACGCCATCATCTCGATGGCGCAGCAGGCCAGGCCGAACGTGGCCGGCCACAGCGACGACTTGCGGGTCCAGTTGACCAGCTTCTCCACGCTGGTCAGCAGGACGCCGCTCGGCAGCTTCTCCTCGAGTCCCATGTCAGTGCTCCACCCCTGTCACTGCCGTCAGTCCCACTCGAGCCCGCCGCGACGCCAGACGTAGGCGTAGGCGATGAACACGGTGACGATGAAGACGACCATCTCGACCAGCCCGAAGACGCCCAGCGCCTCGTTGTGCACGGCCCACGGGTAGAGGAAGACGATCTCGATGTCGAAGACGATGAAGAGCATCGCCGTCAGGTAGTACTTGACCGGGAAGCGACCGCCGGTGAGCGGCTGGTCGACCGGCTCGATCCCGCACTCGTAGGCCTCGAGCTTGGCCCGGTTGTAGCGGCGCGGACCGATGAAGGGCGCCGCGGTGACCGAGAACAGCGCGAACGCCGCGGCCAGGGCGAAGAGCCCGACGATCGGGACGTAGTTCGAGAGCATCAGCGGCACCCTACGGTGAGGACGATCACGTTCCGCGCATGAGTGGAACGCTTACGGAGCGTGTCGGGACACGGGTAGCGGCGCACGTCAGACCGCCGGCGCCAGACGGGTGAGGACGGAGATGGCACGGTCCACGCCGTCGCCGTCCCGGCCGTCGCTGAGGTTGCCCATGAGCCGCAGCGCGATGTTCACCAGCGCGGGCCGCTTGAGGCCGTGTGCGGTGGCGAACCGGACGACGTCCGGGCGGGCGAGCAGTGCCAGGAAGCCGACCCCGAGGCGGTGGTGCCGGCCGTAGGCAGCGCGCAGCCGCTCGGGATAGCGCCGCAGCACCGACTCGCGCGCGGGGCCCTCGGGGCGAGCCAGCGCGTCGGCCGCCGTCTCCGCGGCCATGCGGCCGGACTCCATGGCATAGCTGATCCCCTCGCCGTTGAACGGGTTGACCGTCCCGGCGGCGTCACCGGCGAGCAGCAGCCCTCGGGTGTACGCGGGCTGCCGGTGCAGGGCCATGGGCAGACCCGCGCCGCGCAGCGGGCTCGTCGCGTCCACCTCACCGAGATGCTCCTCGGTCGGGAACGTGGCCAGCCACCGGCGCAGCACCTCGCGGTGGTCGCCGCCGTCGGAGCGCCGGGTGTCGAGCAGGCCGAAGCCCACGTTGGCCGTCCCGTCGCCCATCCCGAAGATCCAGCCGTAGCCGGGCATGGCGGCAGCGGTCGGGCCCTCGGGGGCGAGGTCGAAGGAGATGTCGAGGTAGTCGTCGTGGGTGCGTGGGCTGCGGACGTACCGGCGGACGGCGATCCCGAGCGGGCGGTCCTCGCGGCGGAGCAGCCCCAGGGCCTTCGCCAGGCGCCCGGAGACCCCTTCCGCGGAGACCACGAGCGGCGCGAGCACCTGGCCCGGTTCGCTCGCCGGCCCCGCCTCGGTGCGGACACCGGCGACCCGCCCGGCCTCGTCCAGGAGGGGGCCGGTGACCGTCGTCCCGGTGCGCACCCGGGCGCCGGCGGCCTCGGCGCGGCCGGCGAGCATGGCATCGAGCTCCCTGCGGGGCCGGACGAGGCTGTAGTCCGGCCACCGGTGCAGCTTCGGCCAGTCCACCTCGATGGTTTCGCCGCCGCCGTGCACCCGCAGGCCCTTGTGGCGGACCCACCCGGCCGCCGGGGAGGTGTCGACCCCCATGTCCTCGAGCGCCTTGACCCCGCGCGGGGTGAGCCCGTCGCCGCAGACCTTCTCCCGCGGGAACGTGGCCTTCTCCAGGACGACGACCTCCCGCCCGGCCTGCGCCAGCCACCAGGCGGCGCTGGACCCGGCCGGGCCGGCGCCGACCACGACCACGTCGGCGCGCTGTGCCGCGCCGAGCGGTGGGGTGGTCGTCGTGCCGGGCACCCGGAGCCTCCTCGCAAGACCTGCGGACCCTTGTGAATTGGTTCACAAAGTCGGTCGTCCCGAGTCTAGGCCCGTCTGTGAGCAACCTGACAGGACCCCCCTCGGCGGGGTCCCGTCACACCGTTCCCCGGACACCGTGCAGGGCGGCGCGGACCTCCTCGTCGGTGGTCGCGGTGAAGTCGGCATAGGCCTGACCCACCGCCCGGAAGGAGTCGGGCGCCAGGAGGCAGAGGACCTCGTCGACGTCGGCTGCGAGGTTGCCGCAGGCGCGGGGAGAACCGACCGGAACCGCGACGGTGATGCTCAGCGGCGCCTGGCGCCGGACCGCCAGGACAGCGGCGCGCATCGTGGCCCCGGTCGCCAGCCCGTCGTCGACCACCACGACCGGACGGCCGCCCAGCGCGATCGCCGGACGGCCGCCCCGATAGGCCGACTCACGCCGCCGCAACTCCGTCAGCTCCCGCTGCCGGACCTCCTCGAAGGCCGCCGGGGCGACGTCCGCGGCGGCGAGGACCGACTCGACGCGCACCGTCTCCACGGTGTCACCGACACCGGCGATCGCCCCCATGGCCAGCTCCGGCTGCCAGGGCAGCCCCAGCTTGCGGACGACGAGGACGTCCAGCGGGATCTCGAGGACCGAGGCGACCTCCGCCGCGACGACCACGCCTCCGCGAGGCAGTCCGAGCACCACGGCGTCCCCTGACACCCCGCCGGCCAGTCGCTCGCCCAGGGCTCGTCCGGCGGCTCGGCGGTCGGCGAAGCGCGTACGGGCCACGGCAACCTCCGGGTTCCGGCTACAGCGGCTCGGGTGCCGGCGCCGGGGGCGGCGCCGTCGGGTCGGTGGGATCCGGCGTCGGGTACGGCGCGGGGGCCGGGGGCGGGATCGGATCGGTCGGGGATGGCGAGGGACCCGGCGGCTGCGGCAGCGGGGGCGGGGTCGTCATGGACCGACGCTAGTCGAAGGACCCCCTTCTCCCCACCCCTCGGAGGCTCGGGGTGGGGCCCGGAAGGGGGCCTCTGCGGGTCAGGGGCGGCGGGCGCGGTGCAACGCGACGATCCCCCCGGTCAGGTTGTGCCAGGCGACGTCGCCCCAGCCGGCCCCCTGTATCCGTGCGGCCAGCGCGGCCTGGTCGGGCCAGGCGCGGATCGACTCGGCGAGGTAGACGTAGGCCTCGGGATTGCTGCTGACCGCGCGCGCGATCCGCGGGAGGGCCTTCATCAGGTACTCGGTGTAGACGGTGCGGAACGGCGTCCAGGTCGGGCTGGAGAACTCGCAGACGACCAGCGTGCCGCCGGGGCGCGTCACCCGCCGGAACTCCCGCAGCGCCGCATCGGGGTCGGCCACGTTGCGCAACCCGAAGGAGATGACGACGCCGTCGACGCTCTCGTCGGCCAGCGGCAGCGCCATCGCGTCTCCGGCGACCTTGGGCACCGGCCGCGACGCACCGGCCCGCAGCATCCCCTGGGAGAAGTCGCACGCGATCGCGGTCACCCCACCGGCGGCGAGTTCGACGGTCGACACCGCCGTCCCGGCCGCGACGTCGAGCACGGTCTGGCCGGGACGAGCCCCCAGGGCCTCCCGCGTGGCCCGGCGCCAGGACGCGTCCAGTCCGGCCGAGAGGACCGTGTTCGTGACGTCGTAGCGGCGCGCGACGCGGTCGAACATGGCCGCGACGTCGGCCGGTCGCTTGTCCAGCCCCGCCCGCACGCCACCGGTGTGTGCGCTGTCTCGCCGGTCTCCCACGGCGGCGACGGTACAAGGCCTCCTAGGCTGGGCACGCGGCCCGAGCTTGCGAGGACGCACGACGACACAGCACCGCGCGGGCACGGGCCCGCCCAGGGCAGCGAGGAGGGACCGTGACCGCGGCCGCCCTGACCTCCCCGGCAGCGGCTGCGCGGACCGTGACGACCGTCCGGACGGAGGGCGCCGGCGAACTGCTCGGCCGGCTGCCGGCCGAGGGCGCTCTCTCCTGGGTGCGCCGCGGCGAGGGCCTGGTGGGCTGGGGGGAGGCCGCGCGCCTCGAGGTGTCCGGGCCCCGGGCGCTCGACGAGGCGGCCACCTGGTGGGCCGACTACACCAGCGGTCTCGACACCGAGGACGAACTCGGCGTCCCCGGCTCGGGTCCCGTCCTGTTCGCCAGCATCGCCTTCGACCCCGCCGCCGGGACGTCGGTCTTCGTCGTCCCGCAGGTGGTCCTGGGACGGCGGAACGGTGTCGGGTGGCTGACGACGATCGGTGACGTCGACCCACGGGAGGTCCTCCTCCCCGCCCCGGAGGACGACGGGCCCGCTCCGCGCCTGCGGTACGCCGACGGCGCCCTCGACCCGGCCACCTGGTGCGCGGCCGTCGCCACGGCGGTCGAGCGGATCGACGCCGGGGAGCTGCAGAAGGTGGTGCTCGCCCGCGACCTGCTGGTGTCCGCGGACCTCCCGCTCGACCCTCGCCGGCTGCTGCGCCGGCTGGCCGCCCGCTTCCCGGACTGCTGGACCTTCGCCGTCGACGGCCTGCTGGGTGCCACTCCCGAGCTGCTGCTGCGCCGCAGCGGCCGGGCACTGTCGGCGCGCGTGCTGGCCGGCACCGCCCCGCGCGGCGCGGGGGCCCACGACGACCGGCTGGCCGCGGAGCTGATGGGCTCCGCCAAGGACCGGTCCGAGCACGCGCTCGCCGTCGATTCGCTGGTGCGGGCCCTGAAGCCGTTCTGCGCGACGCTGGACGCCCCGGCGGAGCCCGATCTGCTGACCCTCGCCAACGTCCGGCACCTGGCCAGCGACGTGACCGGCACCCAGCGCCGCACCGGCGCCCACGGGCGAGCGGGGCTGCTGGCGCTCGTCGGCGCTGTCCACCCCACCGCCGCGGTGTGCGGCACACCCACTCCCGACGCCACCGCTGTCATCGCCGAGCTCGAGGGCATGGACCGCGGCCGCTACGCGGGGCCGGTCGGCTGGCTCGACGCCCGCGGGGACGGGGAGTTCGGGCTGGCGCTGCGCTGCGCCGACCTCGTGGGGGACGACAGCGCCCGGCTGTTCGCCGGCTGCGGCATCGTCGCCGGCTCCGACCCGGCCGCCGAGCTGGCCGAGACCCAGTCGAAGTTCGCGGCCTTCCAGGCGGCACTGGAGGGCTGAGCCTGCGCGCCGGTCAGCAGACCACCTGGGCGGTGCGGGGCGACTCCGCCGTCCACCCGTACTCGGTCAGGGTCCGCACGGTGAAGGTCACCGTGTAGGTGTCGACGTAGTACCTGTCGAGGCTGCCCTGCCAGGTGGTGGTGGCGGCGCCCGCCGACGGCTGGTCCTGGTATGCCTCGCCGAGATACACCCGCACCTGGTACCCCGACACCCGCGCGGCCGTGCTGGCGGTCCAGTCCAGCGTCAGGTTGACGAACCGGCCCGTGCACTTGGTGACGCGGGCGGTGACCCCGGTGGGGGGTGCGACGGTCGCGGTGGCCACCGTCGTGCTCACCGCCGCGGTGTCGGCGAAGGAGGCCCACGACGGCATCGACGACCCGACGACCACGGCGACGGTCAGCAGGATCAGGACCGCGACGCGCCGGATGCCGGACGTGCCGCGGCGACGGACGGAGAGCTCTCCGCCGGGGACAGCGCTGCGGCTGTCCTCCGGCGACGGAGCCGTGCGTGCGGCGGTCATGGCGGACCTCTCGACTCGGGCTGGTGCTGGTGGCGGGCACCGGGGCCGCGATCGCGGTCTCCGGCAGGCGGGTCAGGAGAAGATCGAGCCGCCCTCGATCGGGCCGTCGTCGCCGATGACGCGGCAGCTGAGGAACGGCCGGGCCGCGCCGGGCACGTGGTCCTTCGCCTTGTCGCAGACGTGCGGCGGCAGCTGCGGCAGATGACCCGTGGCCGACACGACCACGACCTCGGTCGGGGTGGCGCCGGCATCGACGGTGGCGAAGCCTGCGATACCGGCCGCGACGACGGCGGTGACGCCGACGAGGCGGAGCGAGCCCACGGCGCCGCGGGCGATCACCTGGGTGGTCATGTCGGTTCTCCTGGGTCCGGATCGTCGGGGGCTTCTCCCGCGACGGGGACGACTCTGGAGCCCGAACCGCAGGCGCACCGCCAGGGAACCGCAAGGGATCCGCAAGAAAGGGCGCGAAGGAGAGGGCGCCTCAGGACAGGGCAACTCAGGACAGCGCACTCAGGACAGGGCACTCAGGACAGCGCGACGGCGGCGGCCTCACGCAGCTGCCGGCCCAGCGCCGCCTCGGCGCGCTGGTCGGTGCGGACGACGACGACCCGCGGCCCGCCGAGCGACAGCGCACCGGTCAGCTCCTCGGCGGAGTCCACCCGCGTCGCCGCCCACCCGAGTGCCCGTGCCACCGCGACGAGGTCGCGGCCGTGCGGCGTGCCGAACACCCGCCGGTAGTCGCGGGCGTGCCGGTCCTCCCCTGGCTCCAGCTGGGCGAAGATCCCGCCGCCGTCGTTGTCGGGCACCACGACGGTCAGGTCCGGCGCGGGCTCCCCCTCGCCGAGGAGCAGGCCGGTCAGGTCGTGCAGGAACGTCAGGTCCCCCATCAGCGCGAACGCCGGGCCGCCGTGGACGGCCGCGGCCCCGACGGCCGTCGAGATCGTGCCGTCGATCCCCGCGACCCCGCGGTTGGCGAGCACCGTCAGGTCGCAGCGCGGTACGGCCAGCCGGTCGACGTCGCGCACTGGCGTCGAGGAGCCCAGCATGAGCAGCGCGTCCCGAGGCAGCGCGGCCACGACGTCGCGCGCGAGACGCGCGGCGGTGAGGCCGGGCGCGGTGCCCAGCAGCGCGTCGACTGCGGCACCGACCCGCGCGGCGGCCTCCTGCCATGCCGCCGCCCACCCTGTCTCGATGATCGCGCCCTCCCGCGGCCCCCCGGAGAACCCGAGACCGACGGAGGCGCTGCCGCGGGCAGCGTCGCCCCACCGAGGGCTCGCGGTCGTGGTGACCACCTCGACCTCCGGATCGGCCAGCAGCGCGTTGACCGGGCGCGACAACGTCGGCCGGCCGACGACGACCACGCGATCGGGACGGTGGTCCGCCAGCCAGTCCTGCACACCGAGCAGCAGCGCCCCACTCCGCAGCCCGCCAGCTGACCAGCCGCCGCTGGACGGCTCGGCGACCACCGGCCAGCCGTTGACCGCCGCCAGTTCGGCCGCGCTCCGGCCCCAGGACGACGGACCGTCGCCGAGTACGACCAGCGTTCGCTGCCGCCAGTCCGCGGGCCGTGACGTGCCGCTCGTCGTCGGCCGGCCCGCCGTCCACGGGGCGCCGTCGGGCCGGCCGGCCCACGGGCCGTCGAGCTCGACCTCCTCGCCATCGGGCAGCAGCGGCTCGCGCAGCGCGAGGTTCAGGTGCACGGGGCCCGGATCGGTCGAGAGCGCGCCGCGAGCCGTCAGCAGCGCCTTGGCGACCAGCGAGCGCCAGTAGCGGTTCTGCGCCTGCTCCCGGCCCGCCTCCGGCACGCCGACATCGGCCGCCCCGCGCACCGCGCCCCCGTAGAGGCCGGCCTGCTCGATCGTCTGGTTCGCCCCGGTGGCCCGCAGCTCCGGGGGGCGGTCGGCGGTGAGCGCCAGGAGGGGCACCCCGCTCGCGTCGGCCTCCAGCACGGCCGCGTGCAGGTGCGCCGCGGCGGTGCCGGACGTCGTCAGCACCGGCACCGGCCGGCCCGATGCCTTGGCCAGGCCGAGGGCCAGGAAGCCGGCCGTCCGCTCGTCGATGCGCACGTGCAGCCGCAGCCCGCCCGCCCGTTCCGCGTCCGCGAGGGCCAGCGCGACCGGGGCCGAGCGG
The DNA here is from genome assembly GCF_900188025.1 of Blastococcus mobilis. GTDB lineage: Bacteria > Actinomycetota > Actinomycetes > Mycobacteriales > Geodermatophilaceae > Blastococcus_B > Blastococcus_B mobilis. The sequence continues at coordinate 63,201 of NZ_FZNO01000009.1, read as the reverse complement.
GAGCCGGGCGACAGCACCGCGTGGGTCACGCCGCCGCGCAGCAGCTCGTCGACCAGCACACGGGCGAAGGCGGTCGCGGGGTTCATGCCCGCACCGCGTCGAGCCGGGCGCGCCAGCGGGCGTCGGTGTCCGCGTCGGCGGCGGCCTCTGCCAGCCGGTCCGGCTCCGGCCGGACCACCGGCAGGGCGCCGTCGACCGGCAGCAGCGGTGAGCTGGTGACGTCGTCGGCGAACAACGCGACGGTGGCCAGGCCGCAGGCGAACGGCAGCTCGGGCAGCGCCGCGGCCAGCGCGACGCCGGCGGCGATCCCGACGGAGCTCTCCAGCGCCGACGACACCACGCACGGCAGGCCGTGCGCGTCGGCGACGCGCAGCGCCGCCCGCACCCCGCCCAGCGGCTGCACCTTGAGGACGACGACGTCGCACGCCTCCCGCAGGTCCACCCGCAGCGGATCGGCCGAGCGCCGCACCACCTCGTCGGCGGCGATCCGGACGTCGATCCGACGGCGCAGCGCCACGAGCTGCTCCAGCGTCGCGCAGGGTTGCTCCACGTACTCGAGCCCCACCCGGTCCAGCTCGCCGATCCGCGCGACCGCGGTGTCGACGTCCCACGCGGCATTGGCGTCGACCCGGATGGCACCTGCCGGGCCCAGCGCGTCCCGCACCGCCTCCACCCGCGCGAGGTCGTCGGCCGGCGACTGGCCCGGCTCGGCCACCTTCACCTTCGCCGTCCGGCACCCGGACGCCGAGACGATCGCGTGCGCCCGCTCGGCGTCGACCGCAGGGACGGTCACGTTCACCGGTACGGACGACCGGAGCGGCGCCGGCCAGCCCTCGACCGCCGCCTCGACCGCCGCGGCCCACCAGCGACGGCTCTCCGCGTCGTCGTAGTCCCAGAACGGGGAGAACTCGCCCCACCCGGCAGGGCCGCGCACCAGCACGCCGTCGCGTACGTCGATGCCGCGGAAGCGGGTGCGGAGAGGCACCGACCAGACCCGCGCCTCCAGCGCCGGCCCGGTGCCGCCGACGGGGGCAGGGATCACGCGGTCCAGCGTAGGAGAAGGACCCCCTGCCCCCGACCACTCGCCTGCTCGCGGCGGTCCCCTGCAGGGGCCGCCGTAGGCTTGCCCGTCGTGGCCCGGCACCTCACCCTCGTGCCCGCGCCCGACCTCTCGCCGGACGCGGTGCGGGCGGCACTCGACGGCACGACCCCGCTCGGCGTCCTGCCGTCCGGTCCCCCCGCGGTCGTCGAGGCCGCGCGATCCGCCCTGCGCCCGGAGGAACCGCTCGAGGTCGGCGCGGACCTCGTCGTCGTCACGTCCGGGTCGACCGGCCGTGGCCGGGCGGTCCTGCTGTCCGCGGCGGCGCTACGGGCCTCCGCGAGCGCCACGCACGCGCGCCTGGGCGGGCCGGGCACCTGGCTGCTCACGCTGCCCGTCTCGGCGATCGCCGGGCTGCAGGTGCTCTGTCGCAGCGTCCTGGCCGGCACCCGGCCGGAGCGGCTCGCGAAGGGCGAGCCCCTGGCCGCTGCGGTGCGCCGCATGCCGGTCGGGCGGCGGTACACCTCACTGGTGCCCACCCAGCTGCGCCGATTCCTCGACGAGGAGCCCGACGGGCTCCGCTCGTTCGACGCGATCCTCGTCGGCGGCGCGGCCACGGACCCGGCCCTCCTCGACCGGGCGCGCGCGTCGGGCGTCTCCGTCGTCACCACCTACGGCATGACCGAGACCGCGGGCGGCTGCGTGTACGACGGGCAGCCGCTCGACGGCGTCCGCGTGCGGGTGACCGACGGCGTCGAGCTGTCCGGGCCGACGCTCGCGCTCGGCTACCGGCTGGACCCGGCCGCGACGGAGGCCGCCTTCGCCGGCGGCTGGTTCCGCACCCGCGACGCCGGGACGCTGGACGCCGACGGCCGGCTGACCGTGACCGGCCGGCTCGACGACGTGGTGATCACCGGCGGGGTGAACGTCGCGCCGGCCGCCGTGGAGGCGACGCTGCGGGAGCATCCCGCCGTCGCCGACGCGGTGGTGTTCGGGCGCCCCGACGCCACCTGGGGCCAGCGGGTCGTCGCCGCCGTCGTCCCGGTCCCCGGTGCCACGCCGGACCTGCCCGCCCTGCGAGAGTGGGTCACGGCCCGGCTCGGCGGCCCGGCCGCTCCCCGGCAGCTGCACGTCCTGGACGGGCTGCCGCTCCTGCACACCGGCAAGCCCGACCGTCGCGCGGTCGCGGCGCTGACCCCGGAGGTCTGATGGCCACCCCCGCCCAGTGGATCGCCGGCGCCCGGCCGCGGACCCTCCCGGCGGCGCTCGCCCCCGTGCTCGTCGGCACGGGCACGGCCGCCGCCCTGGACGGTTTCGACCTCGGGACCGCGCTGCTGGCCCTGGTGGTCGCGCTCGCCCTGCAGGTCGCGGTCAACTACGCCAACGACTACTCCGACGGCAGGCGCGGCGCCGACGCCGATCGGGTGGGACCGATGCGGCTGGTCGGTTCCGGGGCCGCGCAGCCGCGCGAGGTGCTCCTCGCCGCCTTCCTGGCCTTCGCGGTCGCGGGCGTGGCCGGGCTCGCGCTGGCCGCCCTGTCGAGCTGGTGGCTGGTCGCGGTGGGGGCTGTCTGCATCGCCGCCGCCTGGACCTACACCGGCGGTCCCCTCCCCTACGGCTACCGGGCGCTGGGCGAGGTGTTCGTGTTCGTCTTCTTCGGGCCGGTGGCCGTCGTCGGCACGACCTACGTGCAGACCGGCACGCTGCCCGCGCTGGCGTTCGCCGTCTCGGTGCCGATCGGGCTGCTGATCGTGGCGATCCTGGTGGTGAACAACCTGCGCGATCTCCACGGGGACGCCATCGTCGGAAAGCGCACCCTCGCGGTGCTCCTGGGCGAGCGCACCACGCGGCTGACCTTCACCGGCCTGTTCGCCGTCGCCTTCGCCGTCGTCCTCGCCGTCGGGATCACCCGGCCCTGGGCCCTGCTCGGGCTGCTCGCCGCCCCGCTGGCCGTGCCCCCGGCCCGCACCGTGCTGAACGGCGGTCACGGCCCCGCGCTGATCGCCGCGCTGCAGGGCACCGGCCAGCTCACCCTCGCCACCGGCGTACTGCTCGGCCTCGGGCTGGCGCTGAGCGGCTGACTACTCCGTGCCGCCGCTGAGCCGCGTGCGGAGGTCGTCCTTGGCCGCCTTGCGGGCGATGCTGCGCGCGGCCAGCCCCTCGCTGAGCCGTTCCCGGGACGGCCGCAGCAGCAGGTAGGACACCGGCATCGACAGCAGCAGGCCGAAGAGCAGTCCCGACCAGAAGTCCAGGCCGACCAGCCAGAGGACCAGGACCAGCGCCGCGGCGATGGCCAGCCGGCCGACGGTGTAGATGAGCAGCCAGGGCAGGATCCGCGGCGGTGTCGCCGGTCCCCCGGACGGGCTTGCGGGGATGGTGCTGTTGTCAGCCATGACGGCCTTCCCACTTGGTAGAGAGGACCACGGTCGTCCGCGTGCGGGCGACGCCCCTGATCCGGTTCAACGCGTTGACGGTGGCCTCCAGCGCCGGGATGTCGGCCACGCGGACCTTGAGCACGTATCCCTCGCTGCCGGCGACCCGCCAGCAGTCCTCGATGCCGGGAACATCGCGCATGGCCGCCTCGAGGCCGGTGTCGTCGACCGAGTCGCTCTCGATCACGCCGATGAGCGCGGTGACGTCGAGCCCCACCGACGGCGGGTCGACGACGGCGCGGTAGCCGGTGATGACCCCGGCCGCCTCCAGCTTGCCCACCCGCTCGTGCACGGCGGGCGAGGAGAGGCCGACCTGCCGGGCGAGCTCGGCGTAGCTGGCGCGGCCGTTGGCCCGCAGGAGGTCGATCAGTTGCCGGTCCACGGCGTCGATGGCGCGCTCTCCGTCCCGCTCGCTCGTTCTCGGTCGGCACCGAGTATCACCGGAGACGTACGCTGGATGCGGACGAGGGGGTTCGACCGTGGTGTTCCTGGTGATGCTCGTGATCGCGGTTGCGGTGGTCGTGCTGGTCATGCGGGCGGCCGCCGCCCCTGGGCGGCCGGGAGGCGGTCAACGCGCGCCGCGCCCGCCCCGGTCATCGCGTCCGCAGCGGCCCACCCGGCCGCTGGCTCCCGACGACGACCCCGAGTTCCTGCGTGAGCTGGACCGGCGCACCCGTAGGGACGACGGCTCCCCCGCCTGACTCAGCGGGCAGCCTCACCGGGCCAGCCCTGCCGGCCGCCCTCCGGCGGCGGCGGTTCCGGCCAGCCGAGGCCGCTCTCGTCGACGGCCCTGCGCTCTCCCACCGTGTGCTCTCCCGCGGGCTCAGTCGACGCCGGCATAGCTGTGCAGGCCGGTCGACACCATGTTCACGAACGTCAGGTTGAAGATCATCACGATCAGCCCGACCACGTTGACCCAGGCCGCGGGCCGTCCCCGCCAACCGGCCGTGGTCCGGGCGTGCAGGTACGCGGCGTAGACGACCCACGCGATGAAGGCCCAGGTCTCCTTCGGGTCCCAGCCCCAGAACCGGCCCCAGGCGGCCTCGGCCCAGATGGCGCCGGCGATGACCGTGAACGTCCAGATGGGGAAGCCGAAGACGGCCGTGCGGTGGGCCACCCGGTCCAGGGTGGTCGCGCCCGGCAGCCGGGAGAGCAGACCCCCGGGTTCCTCGCCCGCGGCGACGCGCTCGGCGTGACGCACCTGCACCAGGTACAGCGCGCTGGCGATCCCGCTGACGAAGAAGATGCCGAAGCCGATGACCGCCGTGCTCACATGGATGGCCAGCCAGTACGAGCGCAGCGCGGCGACCAGCGGGCCGGCCTCGGCGTAGAGGAACAGCCCGATCAGCACCATGGCCAGGATGACCGGCGCCAGCACGAAGAGCCCGATGTGCCGCAGGCCCGGGGTGCGCACCGCGAAGATCAGATAGGCGACGACGGCGACGAACACCGTGGCGGTCGAGAACTCGTACATGTTGCCCCATGGCAACCGGTCGGCCGCGAGCCCGCGGGTGAGCAGCACCGCGCCGTGGGCGAGCGCGCCCAGCCCGGTCAGGGCCATCGCGAACAGGCCCCAGCGTCGTCCGCGGGTGTCCTCGGCCGGCGCCGCCGCGATCGGGGCGCCCGCGCCGGCCCCGACGAGCTCCGGGCTGCGGACCGTGCGCCGGCCGAAGGCCAGCTGGGCGCTGAACGCCACCATGGCCAGCGAGTACAGCGCGACGCTGATCGAGAAGAGGGTGTCCGACAGGGAGGCCAGCTGGTCAGGAGTCACGCGGGTGGTCCTCCGGTTCGGGGGCACGGGCGCGCAGCGCGGCGCCCAGGTCGTCGGTCAGGGCAGCGAAGCGCGGCGCGTTCTCACCGCTGCCCCGCGTGAGCGAGGCCAGCGTCAGCACGCTACCGCCGTCGCCGGGGACTGCCGGGTCGCGGGTGCTGACGCGGGCGAAGACCCGCTCGCGGCGCAGCAGGAGCATGCCCAGCAGGCCCGTGAGGAGCGCGATCGACGCGCCCAGCACCCAGACCTGCCCCGGGTCGTGGGAGTACTGCAGGGCGGCGAACTCCCGGTAGCCGGTGAAGGCGATGGTCGTGCCGTCCGGCAGCGTCGTGGACTCGCCCACCGCGAGGTTCGCCGAACCCACCTCGGTGAGCCGGCCGCGGTCGATCTGGGCGGAATCCAGGGAGTACACCGACTGCGGGATGCCGGAGTCCAGGCCGAGGTAGCCCTGGTAGGCGACGACGGCCACCTGTGGGGCGAGCGGACGCGGGTCCACGGAGGTGAGGATGCCGCCCTGCACCACGCCCGTGGGTGCGAAGAAGCCCTCGAGGGCGAGCTGGTCGTCACCGTCGGCACCGAGGTCGGGGACCTTGAGCGCGCCCTGGCTGGCCATCGTCGCCTGGTCCGAGGGGAGGAACGGCACCGAGACGTCGTCCAGCGAGGTGCCGTCGGGCCGGGTGACGCTGAACGTGGGGCTGAACCCGTGCCCGGTCACGTAGACGCGGTCGCCGTCGAGCCGCAGTGGCTCGTTGACGCCGATCGTGGTGGATCGACCCTCCTCCCCCGGGGCGCCGTACCGGATGTCGGCGGTGAAGGAGGCCGCGGTCAGGTTCTCCTCGTACTCGGCGCGGAAGTCGTCGAGGTCCACGCACAGCGGGCTGAGGTCACCGCTGTCGACGAGGGCTCCCGACGAGTACGTGTCGTACTGCTGGAAGGAGTTGCAGAAGCCCTGCCCCTCGGTGACCAGGATGCTGCCCTCGTAGCCCCAGAGCTTCCCTCCGGCCAGGCCGAGCAGGAGCGCCACCAGCGAGAGGTGGAACACCAGGTTCCCGGTCTCCTTGAGGTAGCCCTTCTCTGCGGAGAGCTCGGGGCCGGTCCTCCCGTCCCGGCGGGCCACGCGGAATCGGCGGACCCGCAGCTCCTCCTCGACCACGTCGAGGGCCTGCGGTCCGGGCAGCGGGGTGGTCAGCTCGCCGGCGTCGGGCAGCCGCAGCAGGTTGCGCGGGGCCGGGGGTGGGGCCGCCCGCAGGGATCGGTAGTGCTCCAGCGCCCGCGGCAGCACGCAGCCGATCAGCGAGACGAACAGCAGCAGGTAGACCGCGGCGAACCAGGGCGAGCCGAAGACGTCGAAGAGGTAGAGCCGGTCCAGGACCGGCGCCAGCGTCGGGTGGTCGCTGAAGTACTGCCTGACGTTGTTCTGCGACAGCGAGCGCTGCGGCAGCAGCGAGCCCGGGACGGCGGCCAGCGCCAGCAGGAACAGCAGCACGATCGCCGTGCGCATCGCGGTCAGCCGCCGCCACCACTGCAGCAGCCGCCCGGCCAACCGGCGTCCGAGGGACGGGCGCGCGGGAGGCGGCGCTGCGGCCGACCACCGCGGCGGGGCCTCGATGCTCACAGCACCTCCCCGCTGCCCGTGTGCGACCTCGCGAGCTCGGTCACAGGGCCGACTCCCCGAACCCGGTGGCGGCCAGCCAGGAGCGCAGCCACTGCATCAGCTCGGTCCAGGCGCCGGTGAGCAGGAGCAGCCCGACGAGCACCAGGACGGCACCCCCGAACCGGGTGACCGCACGCGCGTGCCGGCGCAGGAAGGAGGTCGCGCCGATCGCCCAGCGGGCGCCGAGCGCGACGAGCACGAACGGGACCCCGAGGCCGATGCAGTAGGCCACGCTGAGGATGGCGCCGCGGGTCGCCGTCGCCTCGGAGAAGGCGAGGGAGTAGACCGCCGAGAGGGTCGGGCCCAGGCAGGGGGTCCAGCCGAGCCCGAAGACGACGCCGAGCAGCGGCGCACCGGCCAGCCCGGCCGCCGGACGCCCGGAGATCCGCTTGGTGCGCTGGAGCAGCGGCAACCAGCCGAGGAAGCCCAGCCCCACGACGATCGTGATGACCCCGAAGACGCGGTTGAGCACGTCGGCGTGCTCGAGCAGCAGCCGGCCCAGCCCCCCGAACGCCGCTCCGAACGCCACGAAGACGGCGGTGAAACCGAGGACGAACAGGCCCGCGCCCAGCACCATGCGCGCCCGCGGCACCACCTCGCTGCGCACCGCCGTCGCCGTGCCACCGCCGCCCGCGGGGCGGGGCGCGGGAGCACCGCTGCCGACCAGCCCGGTGACGTAGGAGAGGTAACCGGGCACGAGCGGCAGCACGCACGGGGACGCGAAGCTGATCAGGCCGACCAGTGCGGCGACGGCCGCGGCGACGAGGAGCGGACCGTCGGTGACCAGGCCGGCGAAGGTCTCCCCCACGTCAGACCTCCCCCAGCACCCGGTCGAGCACGCGGCGCAGGTCCTCCTGCGACACCTCGCCGGTGTAGACCGCCGCGACGCGGTGGTCGCGGTCCAGCACGATGGTCGACGGGATGGCCGTCGCCGGGTAGTCGCGGAACGCCAGGGCGACCTCCCCCCGCGGGTCGTAGAGCGAGGGGAATTCGATACCGAAGCGCTCGACGAAGGCCAGGGCGAACTGCTCGCTGGTCTCCTTCACGTTCAGCCCGAGGAACTGCACGCCGTCGTCCCGGACGTCGGCGTAGACCTCCTGGAACTCCGGAGTCTCCACCCGGCAGGGCCCGCACCAGGAACCCCAGAAGTTGAGCACGGCCACGTCCCCCGCCAGCTCCTCGGACGAGAAGGCACCGCCCCCCAGGAGGGTGCCGGAGAACTCCGGCGCGGACGCCCGCTCGGCGGGCGGGATGACCTCACCCGAGGGGGTCGCCGCGACGAACCGGAACTCGCCCCCGTTGTTGACGTCGACGGCCTCGGACCCCGAGCTGCATCCGGCGAGCAGCAGGAGCCCGAGGACGGCGCCGGTGAGCCGCCTCATGCCCCGGGGACCGCGTCGGGATCGGTGGCCCCGGCGGGCTCGGCGTAGGAGACGCCGCGGAGCCGGTCGCCGTCGTAGGTCACCGATGTGACGCTGGCCAGGCCGCACTGCCGCCGGCGCGGGTCGTGCGCGTAGCGGCGTCCCTCGACGTGCAGCCGCGCCGTCCAGATCGGCAGCTGGTGGCTGACCAGGACGGCCTCGTGCCCCCGGGCGGCGTCCCGGGCGGCCTCGACGGCGGCGAGCATGCGCGCGGCGATCTCGACGTAGGGCTCGCCCCAGGACGGCCGGAACGGGTTGCGCAGTTTCCACCAGTGCTGGGGGGCGCGGAGCACGCCGTCGCCGACCCCGACCCGCAGCCCTTCGAACGCGTTGCCGGCCTCGATCAGCCGCTCGTCGAGCTGGACCGGCAGCGACAGCGTCCGGGCGATCGGCGCGGCCGTCTGCTGCGCGCGCTCGAGCGGACTGGACACCAGGTGCGTGACGTCCCTGCCCTGGAACCACTCGGCGGCCGCCAGCGCCATCGCCTCACCCGTGGTGGACAGGCGGAAGCCGGGCAGCCGGCCGTAGAGGACCTTGCCCGGGTTGTGCACCTCGCCGTGGCGGAGCAGGTGGACGACGGTCGAATCACTCACGCCGAGACCTCCGCTGCCGCGCGGGCGGCCGCGGGCAGCGCCTCGAGCACGCGGTCGAGGGCCTCGCCCGACAGCGCGGCGTTGACGAACCAGGCCTCGAAGGCCGACGGCGGGAGGTAGACCCCGCGGGCCAGCAGGGCGTGGAAGAAGGCGGTGTAGCGGGCGACGTCCTGGGTGCGGGCGTCGTCGTAGTTCCGCACCTGGCGCTCGTCGGACACGAAGAAGACCGAGAACATGCTGCCGGCCTGCTGCACCCGGTGCGGAACGCCCGCGGCGAACAGCGCCGCGCTCGCGGCGCCGCGGAGGACGGCGGCCACCTCGTCGCAGTGGGCGTAGACCTCGTCGGTGCAGTGGCGCAGCGTCGTCAGGCCGGCGGCCACCGCCACGGGGTTCCCCGACAGCGTGCCCGCCTGGTAGACCGGCCCGATCGGCGCCAGCTGGTCCATCAGGTCCGCACGCCCGCCGAACGCGGCGGCCGGCAGTCCGCCGCCCATCACCTTCCCGAAGGTGAACAGGTCGGCGTCGACCGGGTCCAGCCCGTACCAGCCCGAGCGGGACACCCGGAAGCCGGTCATGACCTCGTCGAGGATCAACAGCGCGCCGTGCTCCGCGGTGATCCGGCGCAACTCGGTGTTGAACCCGTCCAGCGGTGGGACGACGCCCATGTTCCCGGCGGCTGCCTCGCTGATGACGCAGGCGATCTCGCTGCCCCGCTCGGCGAAGACGGCCTCGAGGGCGGCCACGTCGTTGTAGGGCAGGACGACGGTGTCGGCGGCGGCTCCGGTGGTGACGCCGGGGGTGTCGGGCAGCCCGAGGGTGGCGACGCCGGAACCGGCCGAGGCGAGGAGCGAGTCGACGTGACCGTGGTAGTTGCCGGCGAACTTCACGATCAGCGGTCGGCCGGTGGTGCCGCGGGCCAGCCGGACGGCGGAGAGCACCGCCTCGGTGCCGGAGTTCACCAGCCGCACGCGCTCCACCGGGGGCATCCGGTCGCGGATCTCCTCGGCGAGGTCGAGCTCACCCTCGGTGGGGGCGCCGAAGGAGAGCCCGCGCCGGGCGGCGGCGGTGACCGCCTCGACGACGGCGGGGTGCGCGTGCCCGAGGATCAGCGGCCCCCACGAGCTGACCAGGTCGACGTAGCGCCGCCCGTCGGCGTCGGTGATCCAGGGCCCCGACCCCTCGGCCATGAAGCGGGGCGTCCCGCCGACGGCGCGGAAGGCGCGGACCGGGCTGTTCACCCCGCCCGGGATGATCGTCCGGCCACGGGCGAAGAGGTCGGCCGACGCCGGGGCCTCGTAGGTGTAGGCGGAGCTGTCCAGCGAGGTCACGACCCCAGTGTCCCCTCTGGTGCCGACGCGCTGCCGGGGGTGTCGGCGGCGGTGTCGGCCACACGCACCGTCAGTGCCTCGTACAACGCCGCCGGGTCACGGCTGGGAACCAGCACGGTCCGGCCGTCGGTGAGCTTCAGCGGCAGGCCGGTCCGGCCGCGGGGCAGCGACCAGCCCCCGCCGAGCACCGGGGCGCCGGCATCGACGCCGGAATCGACCGACCGCAGGTGCTCGACGTCGATCTCGGCGAACCGCACGGTCTCGCGCCCGACGGAGAGCCCGCCGTCGTCGACCCGCACGGTCCAGACGCGTCGAGCGGACAGGCAGCCGGCGGCCACGATGCCCAGGACGACGACGATCGCGACCAGCCAGAGCAGGGCCGGCACGTCGCCGCCCGGGAGTGCCAGGTCCAGCGCCAGGAACACCGCGAACGCGACGGCGACGATCCAGAACGGCCGCCACGTCCCCCCGTGCTCGACGTAGCTCTGACCCGGCGCACCCATCAGCGCAGCAGACGTGCGGCCTCGACCGCCCAGTACGTCAGCACGGTCCCGGCACCCGCACGACGGATGGCGGTCAGGGTCTCCAGGATCGCCCGCTCGCGGTCGACCCAGCCGTTGGCGGCCGCCGCCTCGACCATCGCGTACTCGCCGCTGACCTGGTAGGCGCTGACCGGCACGTGCACGGCGTCAGCGACCCGGGCGACGATGTCCAGGTAGGGCAGCGCCGGCTTGACCATGACGGCGTCGGCACCCTCGGCGAGGTCCTGGGCGACCTCGCGCAGCGCCTCGTCGGCGTTGGGCGGGTCCATCTGGTAGGTCGAGCGGTCCCCGAACCGGGGGGCACCCTCGGCCGCCTCGCGGAACGGGCCGTAGAAGCCCGACGCGTACTTGGCGGCGTAGGCCAGGATCGGCGTCTCGGTGTACGCCGCCCCGTCCAGCGCCCGGCGGATCGCCGCGACCTGGCCGTCCATCATCCCGCTGGGGGCGATGACGTGAGCGCCGGCCTGCGCCTGCGCGACCGCCACCGCGGCGTACCGGTCCAGGGTCGGGTCGTTGTCCACGACCCCGGCGGGCGTGACGACGCCGCAGTGCCCGTGGTCGGTGTACTCGCACAGGCAGAGGTCGGCCATGAGGACGAGCTCGTTCCCGAGATCGGCCCGCAGCTGCTGCAGCGCGACGTTGACGATCCCGTCGGCGGCGTCGGCCTGCGAGCCCACCGGGTCCTTCTCACCGGGGATGCCGAACAGCATCATCCCGCCGATGCCGGCCTCGGCCGCCTCCTGCCCGGCCTTCCGCAGCGAGTCCAGGGTGTGCTGGACGACGCCGGGCATGGAGCCGATCGCGACCGGCTCCTCGATGCCCTGCTTGACGAAGACCGGCAGCACGAAGTCGGCCGGGGACAGCCGGGTCTGGGCGGTCAGCCGCCGCAGCGCGGGCGTCGACCGCAGCCGGCGCCCGCGCGCGAAGCCGGAGCTCACTTCTCCGCCCCGTCCTCCGCAGCGGCGCGCAGGGACTCGGCGTACTCGGCGAGCGCGTCGACCAGCGGCGCGACGGCCGCGGTCTCCGGCTGGACGTCCACGCGCAGGCCGAACTCCTGGGCGCTGGCGGCGGTGGCCGGGCCGATCACGGCGACGACGGTCTTGGCGTGCGGCTTGCCCGCGATGCCGACGAGGTTGCGCACCGTGCTCGACGAGGTGAAGCAGACCGCGTCGAAGCCGCCGCCCTTGATCGCCTCGCGGACCGACGCGGCCGGCGGGGCCGCCCGGACGGTCCGGTAGGCGGTGACGTCGTCGATCTCCCAGCCGCGCTCCTGGAGCCCGGCGGCGAGCGTCTCGGTCGCGATGTCGGCGCGGGGCAGCAGCACCCGGTCGATCGGGTCGAACACGTCGTCGTAGGGCGGGAAGTCGGCCAGCAGGCCCTCACTGGACTGCTGCCCGGAGGGCACCAGCTCCGGCACGATGCCGAAGGCGCGCACGGCGTCGGCGGTCTGCTCACCGACGCAGGCGACCTTCACGCCGGCGAACGCACGGGCGTCGAGGCCCAGCTCGACGAACTTCTCGCGGACGGCCTTCACCGCGTTGACCGACGTGAACACGATCCAGCCGTAGCGGCCGGTGACCAGGCCCTTGATCGCGCGGTCCATCTGCGCGGGGCTGCGCGGCGGCTCGACGGCGATCGTCGGGACCTCGACCGGCACGGCGCCGTAGGCACGCAGCCGGTCGCTCATCTCGCCGGCCTGGTCCTTGGTGCGGGGCACCAGAACCCGCCAGCCGAACAGCGGCCGGCTCTCCCACCAGGACAGCCGGGCGCGCTTGTCGACGGCGCTGCCGACGGTGGCCACGACGGGGCCGGTGACGGAGTCCAGGCCGGCGGTCTTCTCGGCCACCGCGACGAGCTTGGCGACGACGCTCTTCTGCGCCGTCCCCGAACCGCCGGTGGTCACGACGACCGGCGTGCTGCCGGACAACCCGCCCTCGACGAGCCGGGCAGCGGCGTCGGGCAGGTCCTCGGCGGTGCCCTGGAGGACCAGGGTGCCGCCGGTGGAGCTCGCCGCACCGGCCAGCGCCGTCAGGTCCACCCCGCTGCGCAGGTCGGCGGTCACCGTGGTGCCGCCCGTCGCGACGCCGGCGTAGGCGGGGACGGCGGTGGCCGTTGCCACACCCGGGACGACGTCGAAGGGCACCGAGGTGCGGCCCACGGCCAGCACCTCCTTGACCACCGCGTCGGCGCTGTAGGGGTCACCGGCGACCAGCCGGACCACGACCGCGCCGTTCTTGGCGGCGGCCACGGCGGTCTTGGCCACCTCGGCCGGCTCGCCGACGGCCGGGCTCAGCTCCGTACCGGGGTGCATCTCCCGCACGGCGTCCTGGACGGCGGGCGCGACGTCCGGGTCGACGAGGACGAGGGCGGCCTCGGCCAGCGCTGCGGTCGCCCGTGCGGTGAGCATGCCGGGGTCACCCGGGCCTGCTCCGACGAAGACGACCCGGCCGGCCTGGCCTGCGGTCTTGCGGAAGCGCGTCATCGCGTGCTCCTGATCCTGGCCCCGGAAGGGGCATGTGTCATGGCCCGGAGGGCCTGTTGTGCGGGGGTCTGGGGGAATGCGGCGGTCATGGGGTGACCGCCATCAGCTCGACCGCGCCGCGGTCGAGGAGTTCGGCTGCCAGGGCCCGCCCGAGGGCGACGGCCTCCGGCAGCGGTCCGGTGATCGAGCCACGGACGGCGTCACTGCCGTCGATGGCGGTCACCGAGGCGCGCAGGAACAGCTCGGGACCGTGGTCTCCCTCGGCCACCTCGGCGTAGGCGGCGACCGGGGCGCTGCACCCCGCCTCGAGCGTCGCCAGCGTGCTGCGTTCGGCCAGCACGCACGCGCGGGCTGCGGAGTTCTCCAGCCGCCCGAGCAGCTCCCGGGTGCGGGCGTCACTCGTCCGGCACTCCACGGCGAGGGCCCCCTGGGCAGGGGCGGGCAGCACCTGCAGCGGGTCGAGGGTCTCGGTGATCATCCCGAGCCGGCCGAGCCGGCTGAGGCCGGCCCGGGCGAGGACGACGGCATCGAGATCTGCGCCCTCCCCACCCGACCCGACCACACGACCCAGGCGGGTGTCGACGTTGCCCCGGATCGGGACGACGTCCAGCCCCAGGCCGAGGGCGCGCAGCTGGGCGACCCGGCGGGGCGCACCGGTGCCCACCTTCGACCCCGGTGGCAGTTCGCCGAGGATGAGGCCGTCCCGGGCGACCAGCGCGTCGCGGGGGTCCTCCCGGTCGGGGACGGCGGCGATGATCAGCCCCGGCTCGGGTGCGGTGGGGAGGTCCTTGTAGCTGTGCACGGCGAGATCCACCTCACCGGCCAGGAGCGCCTCGCGGAGCGCGGCCACGAAGACGCCCGTGCCGCCCAGCTGCGCGATGGCGGCCGACGAGCGGTCGCCCTGGGTCACGATCGGCACGAGTTCGACCGCCGCGCCGGTGGCCGCGGTGATGGCGTCGGCGACGGTCTGGGACTGCGTGCGGGCCAGCTCGCTGGCCCGGGTCCCGAGCCGCAGCGTGGTCGTGACGGTGGAGGTGGTCACGATGCCTCCCCCGCCCGCAACTCGGGGTCGACGGTCACCGCGTCGGACAGGACCTCCACCGGGGTGTCGATCCCGAGGCCGAACAGCGCCCGGAGAGCCCCCGCGTAATCGGTCTCCCCCGACGTCGCGGCCAGTGCCTTGACCCGCACGGTGGGCTCGTGCAGCAGCTTGTCCACGACCCGGCGGACGGTACGGGCGATCTCGGCGCGAGCGCGGGCGTCCAGGTCGGGCAGCCGCGTGGACAGCCGCAGCAGCTCGGCGTCGACCACCTCGGCGGCCTGGCTGCGCAGGGCCGACACCGTCGGCGCGACCTCGGCGGCCTGCCGCTCCGCACGCAGCAGCGCGGTCTCGGTCTCCACGAGCGCGTGGGCGGCGGCGATGTCGTCGGCGGCAACGGGGCCGGCGGTGGGCCGGCCCGGCGTGGCGGCACGCTCCCCCTGCAACAGCGCCAGATCCACGACGTGCACGCCCGGCAACGCGGCGACGCCCGGGTCGACGTCCCGGGGCAGGGCGAGGTCGACGACGACCAGGGGCCGCCCGTCCCGGTCCGACATCGCATCGGCGACGACGTCCGTGCCGACCACCAGGCCGGTGGCGCCGGTGCAGGTGACCAGGACGTCGGCGGCAGCGAGCTCCATGGTCAGGTCGGCGAGGTCAGCGGCGCGACCGCCGACGCTGTCGGCCAGCCGGGCGGCGGAGGCCTCGGTCCGGCTGCTGACCACGACCGCGGCATCCCGGCGGGCGAGCGTCGTGGCCGCCAGGGCCCCCATGGACCCGGCGCCGACGACGAGGACGGCACGGTCGCGCAGGCTGCCGATGACGTGCTCGGCCCGGTCGAGGGCCACGGAGACCAGCGACGCACCGGCCCGGTCGATGCCGGTCTCGGTGTGCACCCGCTTGCCCACCCGCAACGCCCGCTGCGCGACCGGGTGCAGGGCACGCCCGACGGTGCCCTGCTCGCGCGCGAGGGCATAGGCGGCACGCAGCTGGCCGAGCACCTGTGTCTCGCCGACCACCATCGAGTCCAGCCCGGAGGCGACGGTGAACAGGTGCGCGACGGCCTGGTCCTCGTAGTGGACGGTCACGTACGGGGAGAGCTCCTCGACCGTGGCACCGGCCTGGCGGGCCAGCACCCGGCTGACGTCGGTGACGCCGCCGTGGAAGCGGTCCACCTCGGCGAACACCTCGATGCGGTTGCAGGTCGCGAGCACGAGGGCCTCGCTCACGTGGTCGCTGCCGACCAGTTCGTGCAGCGCCTTCACCCGGTCGTCGGGGCCCATGGCGAACTGCTCGAGCAGCGCCACGGGTGCCGTCTGGTGGGAGACACCCACCGCGAGGAGGCTCATGAGTCCTCCTCGTGGGCGCTCGTCGGCCGCATTCGCAGGCTGGCCGCACTCATGGCGGAACGTGCACGCTCGTTCACGCCGGCTCCTCGACGGGCTCCAGCTGCCCCGCCCGCCCCAGCCGCTGCTGGCCGAGGAAGGCCAGGACCTGGAGTTCCACGGAGAGGTCGACCTTGCGCACGTCGACGCCCGCGGGCACGGCAAGGGTGACCGGCGCGAAGTTCAGGATGCTCTTCACCCCGGCCGCGGCCAGCCGGTCACATACCGACTGGGCCACCTCGGCCGGCGTCGTGATGACGCCGATGGAGGCCTGCGTCGCCGCGACGACGTCCTCCAGCTCCTCGACCGAGCGCACCGTGTGCCCGCCGATCCGCTGCCCGATGCGGGCCGGCGAGGCGTCGAACAGGCCGACGAACTCGAAGCCGCGGGAGCCGAAACCGCCGTAGTCGGCCAGCGCGGAGCCCAGGTTGCCGATACCGACCAGCACACAGGCACGCGATCGACCGACGCCCAGGACCCGCGAGATGCGATCGCTCAGGGTGCGGACCTCGTAGCCGACGCCGCGGACGCCACAGGGGCCGAGGTGGGAGAGGTCCTTGCGCAGCCCGGCGGGGTTGACGCCGGCCGCCGCGGCCAGCTCACCGGAGGAGACGGTGCTCCGGCCGCCGTCGGCCAGAGCGGTCAGCACGCGGAGATAGACGGCCAGGCGGGCGACGGTGGCCTCCGGGATGGTCCGGGGCCGCGGCTGGATCACGGGCTCTCCACAGCAGTCGCGCACGGTCCTCCCGGCGGGTGCCGGGCGCAGTGCAGCGACGTTCCAAAGACATCGGGATGCGGGCGCGACTCGCTCGCGTCCGCCACGTTAGCCGCTTGTGAACGCAGGAACAAAGTTGCCGACCGCCGCGCTGCGCGCTGACCGGCCCGTACGGGTGTCGCTGTGGTGGAGACCACCCTGACGACCCCCCGGAGACCCCCCATCGAGGGGTGCAAGGACCCCCTGCCCCCCACCGAGAAGGACCCCGTCCTCCTCACCCCTCGCACGCTCGGGGCGAGCCTCGGGACGGGGCCGGCGGCGGGGCCCTGCAGGGGGTCGTCTCAGGTGATCCCCAGATCCCGCCGGAGCCGGACGACGTCGACGGTGAAGTACGAGTGCTCCTGCCCGTCGAGCAGGACGACAGGCACGCGATCGCCGTATTCCGCCCGGAGCTCCGGATCGCCGTCGACGTCGACGACCTCAGGGACCAAGCCCGCCTCGCCGCCGATCCGGGCCAGCGTCTCCGCGGCCGTCTCGCACAGGTGACAGCCGGCCCGGGTGAGCAGCTGCAGGCGCGGCGCGGCGTCAGTCATCGGCGACCACCCCCACGTCCCCGGCCGTGTCCTGACCGGTCAGGCCGAGCTCCCGCAGGCGGGCCCGACTGACCTTGCCCGTGAGCGAGTGTGGCAGGGCCGGCAGGAAGTGCACCGACGTCGGCACCTTGTAGCGGGCCAGCGACTCCGCGGCGTGCGCCCGGAGGTCCTCGAACGTCAGGTGCTCACCGGGCCGGACGACGACGACGGCGCGGACGGCGGCGCCGGTACGCGGGTCGGGTACCCCGATGACGGCGCTCTCCGCGACGGCCGGATGGGTGTCGAGGACCCGCTCCACCTCCGCCGGGTACACGTTGAAACCGCTGACCAGGATCAGGTCGCTGCGCCGGTCGACGAGGTGCAGATCGCCGTCGGCGTCGCGGTAGGCCAGGTCGCCGGTGCCCAGCCACCCGTCGGCGTCCGGCGCGTCCGCGCCGTCGGGCCAGTAGCCGGCGAAGAGGTTCGGACCACGCAGCCAGATCTCACCGGGCCCCTCGAGGTGGTCCTCCGGGTCCAGCCCTTCCGCACTGGACTCCGTCATGGCGGTGTCGCGGAGCTCGAGCTCCAGACCCGGCACGGGGCCACCGATGCAGTTGGGCTTGGCCCGACCGGTGGCCAGCGTGCTGGCCACGACCGGCGCCGCCTCGGTCAGCCCGTAGCCCTCCCAGACGGTGACGGCGGCCCTGTCCCGCATGGCCGTCCAGACGTCCTCGGGCAGCGGAGCGGCGCCGGAGGAGGCCATCCGCATCGCGGCGAACCCACGGCGCAGCTCGGCGTCGTTGCCGAGGGCGTCGGCGGTGGCCAGCCAGGCCTGGTACATCGGCGGCGCTCCCGGCACGGCGGTCACCTGCTCCTCGGCCATGAGCGTCAGCGAGGCGCGTGGGTCGAACTGCTCCTGCAGCACCGCGCAGGCACCCGTGGCGGCCACGAGCCCGAACCCTGCGTTGAGGCCGTACACGTGGAAGAGCGGCAGGACCAGCAGCACCCGGTCGTCCTCCCGCACCGGCGGCGGGGTCATGGCCAGGCACTGCTCCTGGTTGGCCCGCAGTGCGGCGGCGGTCAGGATCGCGCCGCGGGGGCGGCCCGTCGTCCCACTGGTGTAGGCCAGGAACGACGGCGCCTCGGGATCGATCGCCACCTCGGGCGGCGGACCGTCGGCGTCCGGCGGACCGGTGCAGACCGGCACCCCGGCGACCGGGGACCGGTCGGTCGCCGCCACCAGGAGCCGGGCGCCCGAGTCGGAGAGGACGTACTCCAGCTCGGCATCGGTGTAGGCGGTGTTGACCGGGACGACGACCAGACCGGCGCGCAGAGCACCCAGCGCCGCGCACAGCCAGTCCAGTCCGTTGGGGAGCTGGACCGCCACCCGGTCACCGGGCGCGAGATCGTGCGCCGTGTACCCGGCTGCGGACCGGTCGACGGCGGCGTCCAGCTCGGCCCAGCTCAGCCGCCGGTCGGCAGCGACCACAGCGGGCGCCTCGGGTCGGCGTCGGGCGGCGGTCCGCACGAGTTCGGCCAGCGACGTGCCTGCCTCTTCCACATCTCCTCCGTTGGAGCTGCTGCGACGAGCCGGCCGCCGGTGGCACGGATGGGTGCGTTCGGGCAAGCTGGCGTGGACGGGCTGTAGCGATGTTGTCACTATGGGACCAGCCCCGCAGCATCGCGCGCCGCCCCCGTCGGACGCGCTGGGGAGAGACGGTCCTGGTACGCGGGCCGACGAGGAGGTCGATCGCCCGCATGCCGCATCCGCTGGACGCCGAGCGGCCGCCGGCCGCCTCGCGCCCGAGACCCTCGCCGCGGCCGCGCCCCACACCGCATCCGCGGGCCAGCACGGAGATCCTGCCCTCGCCCGGGAGCCGGCCCGACGACGCGGAGCCTCTCGCCGAGGAGGAGCTCGCCGAGCTCGCCCCGGCCCCCGCCGGCGTGGATGTCTGGGCGCTGGTCCGTCAGGCGCAGGAGGGCGACGCGGAGGCGTTCGGCCGGCTCTACGACCACTACGTGACGATGGTCCACCGGTACGCCTACCACCGGGTCGGCGACCGGGCGACCGCCGAGGACATCACCAGCGAGACGTTCGTGCGGGCCCTCCGCCGGATCGACTCGCTGTCCTTCCAGGGCCGGGACGTCGGCGCCTGGCTGGTCACGATCGCCCGCAACATCATCCGCGATCACGTGAAGAGCAGCCGTTACCGGCTCGAGGTCACCACCGCGGACATGCGCGACGCCGACCGGGCCACCGACGGCCCCGAGGACGCGGTCCTCCAGCACCTGACGAACCAGCAGCTGCTGGAGTGCGTCCGACAGCTCGGCAGCGAGCAGCAGGAGTGCATCGTGCTGCGCTTCCTGCACGGTCTCTCGGTGTCCGAGACCGCCCAGATCATGGGCAAGAAGGACGGCGCCATCAAGGCGCTCCAGCATCGCGCGGTGCGCCGCCTCGGCGGCCTCCTGCCGGAAGGTCTGCAATGACCGCGAAGAAGATCGTCGGGGGCGTAACCGAATCCCCCGACCCGTCGTTGGATCGGGTGCAGCGAGGTGGGCCGGGCGATGGCCTCCTCGCAGGATCGACGTCCGGAGGCCACAGGTGAGCGCGTACGACCGCCCGGGCCATGCCCGTGAGGACATGGCCGTCGCGGCGCTGCGCCGGCTCGCTCCCTCCCTCGACGGCGAGCCCGACCCCGACTTCCGCGCCGCCACCCGCGCCCGCCTCGTCGCGATGGCCGCCGTGCGCACACCCGCCCAGGCGCCCGCCTCGGGGCTGCAGCGCCTCCTGGCCGGACGCGCGCCCGAGCTCCCGCCCGCTCGCCGGCGGGCGAGGTTCACCGCGGGCCTGACCGGCGCGGCGCTGACCGTGACCGCACTGGCCGCGCTGGTGGCCGTCGCCGACGGAGCCGGTCCCGGGGACGTCCTCTACGACCTCAAGCGGGGCACGGAGCAGACGCAGCTCGCCCTGGCCGGCGACTCCCGCGGCCGGACGCTCCTGGATTTCGCCAGCACCCGGCTCGACGAGCTGGAAACCCTCGTCGCGGACGGCGCGACCGCCCTGCCGGCCGCGACCCCCGCGGACCCTGCCGGGGGGACCGTCTCGGCCACGGGCCCTGACCCGGCCCTGGTGCTCGAGACGCTGCGGACGATGGACGGGCAGACGCAGCAGGGCGCGGTCTGGCTGGCCGAACGCGCGGTCGCGACCGAGGACGCCCGGCCGCTGGAAGATCTCGCCGAGTGGGCGTTCGCGCAGGCCGGCGGGCTGGCCGCGCTCGAGGGGCTGGTCCCCGACGCCGCCGCCGACGCTGTCGAGCGGTCCCTGACGCTGCTGGCCGAGGTCGGTGCTCGGACCGGCGGCCTGGAGGCGGCTCTGGCCTGCCCTGCCGGACCGGCTGTCGAGGGCAGCGACGACCTCGGGCCCGTGCCCGCCGCCTGCGCCGCTCCCGAGGTGACCCCGCCGGGGCCGACGGGTGGCGGCGGCACCGATCCCGGGACCGGCCAGCCGGGCGGCGGCACGGCCCCGGAGGTGACGACTCCTGCGCTCCCGACCGTTCCGCCCGCGGCGGTTCCGACCACGACCGGTCCGGGCACCGGCGGGGGCCCGGGTGTGCTGCCCACTCCGGTCGTCCCGACGCCGACGCCGACGACGCCCGGTGACGGCCTGCTGCCGCCGCTGCCGTCCTCGGCGCCGAAGGCGCCCTCGAGTCCCACCATCCAGCTGCCGCCCGGCTCGGTGAGCGTCTGTCTCCCACCCCTGGGCGTCGGCAACTGCTGACCCGTCGGAGCAGGCCCCACCGATCCCGCTAGGGTCCAGGCATCGGGCCCTCGAGCAGGGTGGCGGATCGATCGCAGGGAGGTCGCTCGTGCCGCGAGTGCCGTTGCCGGGCCGCCGGTCCGCACGCGCCCAGACGGTGACCGATGAAGAGACCCGGGCGCACGTGGCCGGGGCCGCCTCCGCGGCGGCCGCCGAGGTGGCGGGTCCGCCGGCCGTCACGCCGGACCTGACGGCCGCGGCGTTCTTCGACGTCGACAACACGATGATGATGGGCGCCTCGCTGTTCTGGTTCGCCCGCGGACTGGCCGCCCGGAAGTACTTCTCCAGCCGGGACCTCTACGGCTTCATCTGGCAGCAGGCCAAGTTCCGCATCGCCGGCAACGAGAGCGCCGACGACATGCACACCATCCGCGAGAACGCCCTCGCGTTCGTCGCCGGTCGCCCGGTCGAGGAGATCGTGCAGGCCAGCGAGGAGATCTACGACGAACTGATGGCCGACCGCATCTGGGCCGGCACCCGCAGGCTGGCCCAGCAGCACCTCGACGCCGGGCAGCGCGTCTGGCTGGTGACCGCGACACCGGTCGAACTGGCCTCGATCATCGCCCACCGGCTGCGGCTGACCGGCGCCCTGGGCACCGTGGCCGAGGTCGTGGACGGCAGGTACACCGGCCGGTTGGTGGGCGAGCTGATGCACGGTCCCGCGAAGGCGGAGGCCGTCCTCGCCCTGGCCGAGCGGGAGGGGCTGGATCTCAGCCGCTGCACCGCCTACAGCGACTCCGCCAACGACCTGCCGATGCTGTCCCTGACCGGCACGGCGGTGGCGGTCAACCCCGACACCGAGCTCCGCGCGGTCGCGCGGGCGCGGGGCTGGACGATCCGCGACTACCGGACGGGCCGGAAGGCGGCGAAGATCGGGGTCCCCACCGTCGCCGCGGCAGCTCTCTCCGGCGGCCTGGTCGGCGGTGCGGTGGCGCTGCGCCGACGCAACAAGTTTCCCTGGTGATCCTCCGGATCACACCGCGGCCACGAGCCGTGCCCCTGCTGCGCCGAGCCGTTGCTACCACTCCTCGGGGAGCCTTCGGCCCCCACTCGTCGCGGCACCTCGCGGGGCGGCTCACGTACGGTCCCGCGGGTCCGTCCCGTTCCCCTGATGGGTTGCGCGGCTCGTGACACTCCTCGGGGAGCCTCCGGCCCCCGCTCGTCGCGTCAGCCGAAGACGCTCTTGCGCTGCAGGAGCAGCTGGTAGATCGAGTGCTGGATCGTCTCGCGCACCTGGTCGGTCAGGTTGAAGACGAGCATGGGGTCCTCCGCCGCGGCGGGTCCGAACTGGGCCGTCTCGATCGGCTCCCCGAACGCGATGAGCCACTTCGACGGCAGCGGCACCAGGCCGAGCGGGCCCAGCAACGGGAACGTCGGCGTGATCGGCAGGTAGGGCAGCCCCAGCAGCCGGGCCACCGTCTTGGCGTTGCCGATCATCGGATAGATCTCCTCGGCACCGACGATGGCGCACGGGATGATCGGGACGCCGGTCCGCAGGGCCGCTGTGACGAAACCTCCCCGGCCGAACCGCTGCAGCGTGTACCGCTCGCGGAACGGCTTGCCGATGCCCTTGAACCCCTCGGGGAAGACACCGACCAGCTCTCCCGCGGTGAGCAGCCGCTCGGCGTCCTCGTTGCAGGCCAGCGTGGTGCCCATCTTGCGGGACATCGTGCCGATGAACGGCAGCTCGAAGACCAGGTCGGCACCGAGGAGCCGGAGCCGGCGCCGGGCCGGGTGCTCGTCGTGCAGCGCCACCATCGTCATCAGCGCGTCGGCCGGGAGGGTGCCCGAGTGGTTGGCGACCACCAGTGCCCCACCGGTGGTCGGCACGTTCCCCAGCCCCTGGCTCTCGACCCGGAACCACTTCCGGAACAGCGGGCGCAGCGCCGGCAGGAGCAGATGATCGGTGAGGTCGGGATCGAAGCCGAACTCGTCGGTCTCGTACTCGCCGGTCATCCGCCGGCGGAGGAACTCCAGCCCGCCGGCCAGCTGCTCTTCCCAGTTCGCTGCCGACGCCGCCTGGACGTAGGGCTCGTCGTCGTCGGGACGGAGCGGGATCACCCGGGCCTCAGGCATCGCGTACCGCCCGGAGTCCAGGAGCCGGCGGCGGCGGATGCAGCCGCTCACCGACCGCGGACGCGGTGTCGCCGGCGCGCTCCACCACCGACCGGAGGTGTGAGGTGACCGAGTTCACCAGCCGCGGCGAGACCACCGGCGGCACGGTGCGGGCGTAGTCGGCCAGCGCGGCCTCCGCGGTGTAGCGGGGTGTGTAGCCGAACTCCTCGCGGAGCACCGTGGTGTCGACCACTCGGCCGAAGTTGAGGAACCGCATCTGCTCCGGGGAGTAGTCCACGAAGCCGAACCGCCGGGACAGGCGGCCGACCGACCCGAGGGCCGGCGAGGGCAGGGGAATCTCGATGCGGCCCAGGCGGCGGATCGCCTGCGACAACAGCAGGGTGCCCTCGCCACCGACGTTGACGGTGCCGGTGAACGACCCGGTGGTCGCCCGGGTGAGCACCGCGCGGGCATCGTCCTCGTGCAGGAGCTGGACCCGGGCGTCGTACCCCAGTGCGGTGGGCACCACGGGCATGCGGAAGAAGCCGGTCAGCAGGGAGTCGATCCGCGGACCGATGAAGTTGGTGAAGCGAAGCACCGCGACGTCGACGTCGGGCCGGCGGCGCGAGAACGCGCGGACGTAGCCCTCGATGTCGAGACTGTCCTTGGCGAAGCCGCCGGAGGGCACCGCCCGGGCCTGCATCGCCTCGGTGAACACCGCGGGATCCCGCGAGGACGCCCCGTAGACCGCGCTGGTCGATTTCAGCACGAACCGGCGCACCGACGGTGCCCGCTGACACGCGGCGAGCAGCTGCATGGTGCCGATGACGTTGAGTTCCTTCATCGGCACCCGCCCGCCGGATCCCGCCGGGGTGGAGCTGATGTTCATGTGCACGACGGTGTCGACCGACGCCGCCGCGATGACCTTGCCGATCAGCGGGTTGCGGATGTCGGCCCGCACGAACTCCGTGCGCCCGAGACGGCGCAGCGTCTCCTGCGACGGCGGGACGGTGTCCACACCGATGACTCGCCCGATCGACGGGTCGGCCGCCAGCTCGGCCGCCAGCGCGCCACCCAGCCACCGGCTCACACCGGTGACGAGAACGACCGCTGGCGGCACGTGCGTCAGCTCACTTCTTGTTGCGTCGCTGAACGCGCGTCTTCTTCAGCAGCTTGCGGTGCTTCTTCTTCGCCATCCGCTTGCGCCGCTTCTTGATGACCGAACCCACGTGGTGCTCCCGACGTCGTCACGAAATAGATCAGCTCGAACGTGAACACCGGACCAGGGGCCCGGTGTCACCCGGCGTCCGAGCGTACCGGCCGCCCCGCGACGCTGTAACACCGTCACCCTCCGGGCGACACCGCGACCACGTTGCGACGACATCGCGATCCTCCGGATCGCACCGCGACCACGTGCCACGCCCCGCCATGCGGGGTGCGTCATGTCACGCCTTCGGGAACCCTCCGGGGGCCGCTCGGCGCGACACCCCGGCCAGGCGCCGGCTCCCGTCGGGTGGAACCGGCCGTGGCCCCGTCCAGAGGCTCACCCGGAGCGAGGGATGAGGAGGACGGGGTCCTCTCACGCGATGTCGGTGTAGGCGTCGCGCAGGTAGTCCTGCACGGCCCGCTCCGGCACGCGGAAGGAACGGCCGACGCGGACGGCGGAGAGCTCGCCGGCGTGGACGAGGCGGTACACGGTCATCTTCGAGACGCGCATCATCGCGGCGACCTCGGCGACGGTCAGGAACGTCACCGCGGCACGCGGGGCCGGGACACTGGGGCGGCCGAGCGGCATGGCGGCCGGGTGCTGAGGCGGAACGGGGCGGGCCATCGTGGCGGCCATGGGGCGGCCGACGGGCCGGGGGCCGGGCACGCCCGGACGGGACATCGCGGGGGCGGCAGCGCGCTGGGGCATGGTCATGTCTTCGTCTCCGGACCTAGCTCATGTCGTGGCGCCGGCTTCCCCACCGGCAACTGAACACGCATGCGCTGCCACAGAGCGTAAGGGGACAGGCGTGACTGGTGCGATGGGTGAATCGAACAGGCGGACCGGTCCGTCCTCGGCAGAACTACACGTATGAAACACCCGAGAACTGTTGTGCGGCGAGTTTCGCGACACCGTCACGAGTCGATGACGGAGAGTGCTGGCGTCGGGTCGACATGTGGACTACCGTGCCCGGCCGCGCGCCAGCCGCCCGAGCCGTCGCAGCGACCCCCTGAACCTCAGGCCTTGTCGCGTCCGAGCTCGACCGAGCGGGCGTGCGCGGCCTCGATCGCCGCGATCAGCGCCGCCCGAACACCGTGCCGCTCCAGCTCCCGCACGGCGGCGATCGTCGTCCCCCCGGGACTGGTGACCGCCTCTCGCAACTGGACCGGGTGCTCGCCGGAGTCGCGCATCATCACCGCCGACCCCAGCGCCGTCTGCACGATCAGGTCGACGGCCAGCGTCCGCGGCAGTCCGAGCAGGATGCCGGCGTCCACCATCGCCTCGACCAGGTAGAAGAAGTACGCCGGCCCGCTCCCCGAGAGCGCCGTGACGGCGTCCTGCTGGTCCTCCGGCACCCGGCGCACCCGTCCCACGGCGGCCAGCAGCGCCTCCGCCTCGTCGAGGTGCTCGTCCCCGGCGTGCGCACCCGCCGAGAGCACGCTCATGCCCTCGTCCACCAGAGCCGGGGTGTTGGGCATGACCCGGACGACCGGGATGCCGTCGGGCAGCGCGGCCTCGATCCGCTTCGTCGGCACCCCGGCGGCCACGGAGACGACGAGGTGGCCGGTGTCCACGTGCTGGCTCAGCCGACTCAGCAGGACGTCGATGTCCTGAGGCTTGACCGCGAGCAGCAGGACCCGCGCGCGGACGGCGGCCTCACCGAGGTCGACGGCGCCCACCCCGTAGCGCTCGGCCAACTGGGCAGCCCGCTCGGGGCTGCGCTCGCACACCAGGATGCCGTCCGGTCCTCCCCGGCGGACCAGCCCCGACAGCAGGGCCTCACCGATCTTCCCGCCACCGATGATGGCGAGGCCACGACGACCCGAGGCGGTCACGAGCGGCCACCCGGCACCTGGGTCACGGCCACGCGGACCGTGTCTCCGGCGGCGACCAGCCGCCGCTGCTCGTGGATCAGGACTCCGTAGGGCATGACGAGCTCCCAGCTGTCGGGCGTGCGGCCGTTCCAGGCCGCCCGCTCCCCGGCGATGGCGATCAGGCGCGGATCGGACACCGCGATGCCCGGGCGCCCCTCCGCGGCCATGAGGACGTTGAGGCAGCGCACGAACGCGAGGTCGGTGGCGCCGCGGCGCCCCGGCCCCCGGACCAGGCGGACGTGTCCGCCGGCCAGCTCCCGGCACCGGGTCTCGGCGCCGGGCTCGCCCGCGCGAACGATGACGCCGGCGCCGGGCAGGCCGACGGCGTCGACGTCAGCGGCCGGTCCGGCCAGGACGACCGCGAGCCCGGCGTCGAGGGCCGCGGCGGCCACCGTCCGCGCGCCGTCGGTGTCGACCGGAACGCTCAGCTCGCAGGCGGCGGCCAGGCCGGCGGCGGACACTTCGCGGACGAGCTCGAGCAGCGCGGGAGCGGAGGTCTCCCCCGGCCGGGGCACGTGCTCCAGGGCCACCGTGCAACCGTCGTCCACGAGCGCGCCGGCGACCCGCACCACGTCCGCCACGGCGGGCAGCGGCCGGGCCAGGACGCGACCGGACAGCCGTCCCGCCCACAGGCGGCGCAGCTCGGATCCGGGGCGCACGGGCACGCCGGAAACCGTAGTGCGCCGGTGTGTGTCCCGTCCGGGGCCCGGGTAGCCGCCGCCCCATGGCAGGAGAGCTGAGCGGGATGAAAGTGGCCGTGCTGGCGACGGACGGAGTGGAGCAGGTCGAGCTCGACCGGCCGTGGCAGGCGCTCGAGGAGGCCGGCGCCGAGCCGGAGCTGGTCTCCCTCCGGACCGGCACGATCACCGCCTACGACCACATCGAGAAGGGCGACAAGAAGCAGGTCGACGCCGTCGTCAGCACCGCCGACCCCGACGGCTACGGAGCCCTGGTCCTGCCCGGCGGCGTCATCAACGGCGACTTCCTCCGTGCCGACTCCGATGCCGTGGCCTTCGTGACGTCCTTCTTCGAAACCGGCAAGCCGGTGGCGGCGATCTGCCACGCCCCCTGGGTGCTCATCGAGGCCGGGGTGGTGCACGGCCGCCGCATGACGTCGTGGCCGTCGCTGGCGACCGACCTCCGGAACGCCGGCGCCGACTGGGTGGACGAGGAGGTCGTCGTCGACGGCAACCTGATCACCAGCCGCAACCCCGACGACCTCGACGCGTTCAGCGCCGCCATCCTCGAGGAGTTCGCGCGCGCGGAGGAGGAGGGGACCGGCGGCTGAGCCGCCGCCGCGTCAGGAGCCGGCGGCGAGCAGTCCGGCCGCGGGCGCGATCGTCAGCAGCGTCCCGGCGAACACCAGGATCGCCAGCAGCCGGGGGCCCACGGGCTCCCGGCCCTGGCGCTGCCGCCAGACGCCGACCCCCGTGACCAGCCCGGTCACGGCGAGGGGGGCGAGCAGGACGGCGACGTGCGGGACGATCTCCCACAGCACGGTGGCGGCGAAGTAGACGCCGACGCCTGCGGCCAGTGCGATGACCAGCTCGCCGGCGAACCGCAGCCAGGCCAGCGCGCTCTCCCGCGGCGTGGCGTCGTCGTCGAGGTCGGCGGCGATCTGGTCGGGCCGGACCACCGGGATCGGCCCGGTGGAGGGATGGTCCGGTTCCCGGGCCGGGCGGGAGGTGGCCCGCTGTGCTGCCCGCTGGCCGACCGGCTCGGAGACCTGGGGCCCGCGGAGGGGAACCGGCGCGCTGGGCATCGCCGAGCCGGCGGGGACGCCGGGTTTGCGATCCGGCCGCAGGCCGGGAATGGCCGCCGTCGACGAGTCGGGCGCGGCGATCCGGGGCTGGCGCCGGTCGGGATGCTGCCGCCGCTCCACGGCCGGGGGCGTCGCGCCGGACTGGTCGCCGCGGCGTCGTCCGTACCCGGTCGGGCCGGCGACGCCGTCGGCGGCCGCGGCCGCGGCCCGCCGCTGGCGGATCCCGGTCTCCTCGGGATCGTCCCAGGACCGGCGACGGGCGGCCCGGTTGGCGGACTCGATGCCGGCCTCGCGCAGGATCTCGGCGAGTGAGCGTCCTCCCGTGTCCGGGTTCCAGTCCGGCTCGGCCATCACGACCCTCCCATCGAGTCCAGCCTGCGCAGGATGACACCCTCCCGCAGCGCCCACGGACAGATCCTCACGCACCGTACGTCCAGCGCACGCATCGTTGCGGCTGCCACCACGGCGCCGGCCGGAACCTGGTGCGCGCGATCGGGTGAGACACCTCGCAGCTCGGCCAGCGCGGCGGACTCGATCCGGGACACGAAGCCGACGAGTTGGCCCAGCCCGTCGGCGTTCAGCTCCCGGGGGACCTGCAGACCGGCCGAGTAGGGGGCGGCACCGGTCAGCCGGGCCAGCGTCCGGAACGTCTTGCTGGTGGCCGCGACGAGATCCGGCTTGCCCGTTCCACGCAGTTTCTTCGCGGCCGGCTGGAGCAGGTCGGTGGCATACGACTCGAGCGTGGACAGCCCGGCGAGATCGGGCCGCCCGCCCGCCTGCGCCTCCGGCAGGAACCGCCGCGTCATCCGCCCGGCGCCCAGTGGGAGCGAGAGCGCGACGTCGGGGTCCTCGTCGACCCCGCAGGCGAGTTCCAGGGACCCGCCACCGATGTCGAGGACCAGCAGCCGCCCCGCGCTCCAGCCGAACCACCGGCGGACGGCGAGGAAGGTCAGGCGGGCCTCCTCCTCACCGGTGAGCACCTGCAGGTCGACACCGGTCCGCCGGCGGATCCGGTCGAGGACCTCCAGGCCGTTCGACGCCTCGCGGATCGCGGACGTGACCATCGCCAGGAATTCGTCGCAGCCGTGCTTCTCCGCCTGGACGCAGGCCTCCTGCACCGCTCGGAGCAGCGCCTTCTCCCCCGCCTTCGACAGCACGTCGTCGGGGCCGACGTGCTCTGCCAGCCGCAGGACCGACCGGTCGTCGTGCATCGGTGTGGGGTGTGCGCCGCGGTGGGCGTCCACCACCAGCAGGTGCACGGTGTTCGATCCGACGTCCAGCACCCCGAGTCGCATGGCCTCAGTCTGCCGGGCTGGGCAGATGAGCCCGGAGGTGGCTGCCGTCCTCTCCCGGATCCAGCGCACGACGTCCCTCGTCCGCGACCGGGCCGCGCCGGCAGCGCGGCATCCCGTCCTCGGCGCAGGGCGCCACGGCCTACGCTCACGGCGTGCCGGACGATCCGCTCGAGGAGGTCCCTCTCGACTTCGCCCGGGAGTGGGTGGAGTTCCCCGACCCGGCCGATCCGCAGCACGTCGTCCGGGCCGACCTCACCTGGCTCACCTCCGCCTGGACGTGCATCTTCGGGCGGGGATGCGCCGGCGTGGTGGAGGGCCGTCCCGACGACGGGTGCTGCAGCCACGGCGCCTTCTTCACCGACGAGGACGACCTGGCGCGGGTGACGGCGTCGGTCGCCGTCCTCACCGACGACGACTGGCAGCTGGCTCCGGTCGGGCGGGCGGCCTGGACCGAGGAGGATTCCGCCTCGGACGACGCGGCCCTCGACGACGGTGAGGAGCGGTCGCTGCGCACCCGGGTCGTGGACGGGGCGTGCGTGTTCCTGAACCGGCCGGGGTTCCCCGGCGGCACGGGCTGCGCGCTGCACCGGATGGCCCTGCGGACCGGCACGCACCCGCTGACCACGAAGCCTGACGTGTGCTGGCAGCTCCCCGTGCGCCGGTCGCAGGAACACGTGGAGCGTCCTGACGGCACGCGGGTGCTGGTCTCCACGATCGGGGAGTTCGACCGGCGAGGCTGGGGCCCGGGCGGCGCCGACCTGCACTGGTGGTGCACCGGCGCGCCCCTGGCGCACGTCTCCCCCGAGCCGCTGGTCGACACCTACGCGCCCGAGCTGACCGAGCTGCTCGGGGAGGCCGCGTTCGCGGAGCTACGCCGGCTGGCCGAGGTCCGCCTCGACCAGGGGCTCGTCGCGCCCCACCCGGCCAGCCCCCCGACCGGGCCGGTGCCCGTCGAGCTGCACCGGCGCCGACCCGGCGGCTGAGCCGTTCGTGGGGCTGCCCGCCCGGAACGTCTGCCGGTAGGCCCGTGGGGAGACGCCCCGCCGGCGTGCGAACTGCTCGCGCAGCCCGGCGGCGGTGCCGAAGCCGACCAGCCGGGCGATCTCCTCCACGGGGGCGTCGGTCTCCTCCAGCAGCGCCTCGGCGGCGGCGAGCCGTTGGCCGAGCAGCCAGGCGTGCGGCGTCGTCCCGGTGGTCGCCTTGAAGCGCCGCGCGAAACTCCGGGGGCTCATCAGTGCCCGGCGGGCCAGCGTCTCCACGCTGATCTCCTCCGCCAGGTGGGCCGAGGCCCACTCGAGCACGGCGCCGAGCAGATCGTCGTGGAAGGCCGGGACGGGGGCGTCGATGTACTGCGCCTGTCCGCCGTCGCGGTGCGGCGGGACGACCATCTCGCGGGCCAGGGCATTGGCCGCGGCGGCGCCCCACTCCCGCCGCACCAGGTGGAGGAGGGTGTCGACGCCGGCCGCCGTCCCGGCGCCGGTGATGACCTGGCCGTTGTCGACGTAGAGGACCGACGGGTCGACCTGCACGGTCGGGAAGCGGGCGGCCAGTTCGCCGGCGTACTTCCAGTGCGTGGTCACCCGCTTGCCGTCGAGCAGCCCGGCCGCGGCCAGCACGAAGGCGCCGGTGCAGTGGCTGACGATCGTGGCGCCCCGCGCGTGTGCCTCCCGGAGGGCGTCGAGCAGGGCAGGTGAGGGCACCCGGCCGAACAGCTCCCAGGCGGTGATCGACACGATGTCGGAGCGGGCCAGCCGCTCCAGCCCGTGCTCCACCGTGATGGGGATGCCCGTGTCGGTGCGCAGCACGCCCGGCGCCTCGCAGACGAGGGCGAAATCGAAGCGGGGCAGGCCCATGTGCCGCCGGTCGTAGCCGAACACCTCCGCGCTCACGCCGAGGCCGAAGCTGCCGACGAGCCCGTCCGCGACGACGACGCTGACCACGAGAGGGCGCACCGGTTCGGTCATGCACACATCATGGCAGAAATCTTGCGGCGCTGGTCACTTCTGCCACTCGTATCGGCCAGCGGTCGGGCGCAGTCTTCTGTCCATGTTGCTGATCACCTGCCCCGTCACCCGGACCGACGAGCTGGTCGCCGACCGGCGGATCCGATCGGTCACCAACAAGCCGACCCACATCGCCCTGCACGTGGAGTGCCCCGCGTGCGGGAGCATCCACGTCTACCGGACCGGCCGCCGGTGGGCCGCCGCCGTCGGTGCCGCTCAGGAGGCGCGCGTCCCGGCGCACGCCTAGCATCGAACACATGAGCGAATCGCAGCCGAACGCGGCATCCCCGGAGAAGGACCCGGCCGACTGGGTGACCGGCGACGAACCCGCCACCGGAGCCCAGAAGAGCTATCTCGAGACGCTGACCCGGTCCACCGACGAGGAGGTCCCGGAGGACCTCACGAAGGCCGAGGCGTCGAAGAAGATCGACGAGCTCAAGGGCGACGGCTGAGCCGTCACGCCTCCAGCTTGTAGCCCAGACCCCGCACCGTGAGCAGGTACTTGGGGTTGGCCGGGTCGGGCTCGAGCTTGGCCCGCAGTCGCTTGACGTGGACGTCGAGGGTCTTGGTGTCGCCCACGTAGTCCGAGCCCCAGACCCGGTCGATGAGCTGGCCGCGGGTGAGCACGCGGCCGGCGTTGCGCATCAGGTACTCGAGCAGGTCGAACTCCTTCAACGGGAGTGGGACCTGCTCGCCGTCCACGGCGACGACGTGCCGCTCGACGTCCATCCGCACCGGACCGGCCTCCAGCACCCCGTCGTCGGGTGCCGCCTCGGCGGCGTCCCCCCGGCGGCGCAGCACGGCCCGGATCCGGGCGACGAGCTCGCGCGCCGAGTACGGCTTGGTCACGTAGTCGTCGGCGCCGAGTTCCAGGCCGACCACCTTGTCGATCTCGGCGTCCTTGGCGGTCAGCATGATGATCGGGACGTTGCTGCGGCTGCGCAGCGCGCGGCAGACCTCGGTCCCCGGCAGCCCCGGCAGCATGAGATCGAGCAGGACGATGTCGGCACCCGCCCGGTCGAACTCCGCCAGCGCGGCGGGGCCGGTCGCCGCCACCACGGCGTCGTAGCCCTCCCGACGGAGCATGTAGGACAGCGCGTCGGAGAAGGACTCCTCGTCCTCCACGACCAGGACACGGGTCATGAGCCTTCCTTCAGAGCATCGTGGGCGACAGCATCCGTGGTGGTGGAGTCGCCCTGGGTGTCAGAGATGACGAGCGGGATGCGGAGGGTGAACGTCGAGCCGAGCCCTTCCTCGCTCCACACGGTCACCGTCCCCCCGTGGTTGCTCGCGACGTGCTTGACTATCGCCAGCCCCAGTCCGGTGCCTCCCGTGCTGCTGGCCCGGGACTGGTCCACCCGGTAGAAGCGCTCGAAGACGCGCTGGCGGTCCTTGCGCGGGATACCGACGCCACTGTCGGTCACGGCGATCTCGGCGAACCCGGACCGCGCCCGGGCGGCGACTGCGATCCGATTCTCCCCCTCGCTGTAGGCGACGGCGTTGGCGAGCAGGTTGGTCACCGCCGTGACCAGCTGGCTCTCCACCCCGCGGACGACGAGACCGGCCTGACCGCCGACGGCGATCTGCAGGCCCTTGGCCTTGGCGGCGGTGCGGGTCCGGTCCACCGCTTCGGCGATCACGTCGTCGACCTGGACCGGCACGAGCTCGGGCAGCGGCTCACCGCCCTGCAGCCGGGAGAGGTCGATCAGCTCGCGCACCAGCCGGGCGAGCCGGTCGGCCTCGCACGCGATGCGGCCGGCGAAGCGCTGCACGGCCTCGGGGTCGTCGGCGGCCTGCTCGATCGCCTCGGCCAGCAGCGTGAGCGCACCCACCGGGGTCTTCAGCTCGTGCCCGACGTTGGCGACGAAGTCACGGCGCACCGCCTCGGTCCGGCGGGCTTCGGTGACGTCCTGGAGCACCAGCGCGACCGGTCCGGGAAGGGGCAGCGTGCCGCTGTGCAGCCGGACGCCGTGCACCCCCATCAGCCGCGGGCCGGAGCCGGCGAGGTCACCGGGCAGCCGGACGTCGGCCCGCCGGCTGCCACCGTTGCGGACGGTCTGCACGAGGGACAGGAGCTCCGGCACGAGCAGCCGGCTGCCGCGGACGATGCCGAGGGCCCGGGCGGAGGGGTTGGCCAGCAGCACCGCGTCGTCGACGTCGACGAGCACGACAGCGGGATCCATGAGATCCAGCAGCCGACGAGCGAACGCCGCTTCGGGCGGTCCCACGGCGGCGGCATCGGAGCCGGAACGCTCGAGGTCCCGGGGGAAGCGGAGGATGACCGTGGCGGCCACGACCCCACCCAGGACGAGGCCGACCACCAGGGCGACCAGTGGACTCACGCCCCGATGCTAGGTCCGATCGGCTCGACCCCGGCCCGTTCGCAGGTGATCTGCCGCCCGGAGGGGGCAGTGTTCATCTACGCGTGGCAGCACGTTAACCCGTAAAGGATGAGGACGGACCGAACCCGTCCTAGGCTCGGTCCAACGTCGAACGGGAGGCACAGTGCGGGAGAGCTACTTCGAGGAACTCGAAGACATCCGGGGATGCCTGGTGGAGATGGCGAACACGGTGGGGTCGCAGGTGAGCACCGCCACCACCGCCCTCCTGGACGCCGACGTCGCCCTGGCCGACCTGGTCATCGCCGGGGACGAGCAGATCGACGCCACCCGGGAGAGCATCGACCAGCGGTGCTTCACGCTGCTCGCGCGCCAGCAGCCGGTCGCGACCGATCTCCGCACGATCGTGGTGGCCACCCGGATCGCCAGTGACCTCGAGCGCATGGGCGACCTCGCCGAGCACATCGCCAAGGTGGCGCGGATGCGCTTCCCGGACCCCGCCGTCCCCCAGGAGGTCCGCCCCGCCTTCCTCGAGGCCGGCCACGTGGCCGAGATGCTGGTGACGAAGGCCGGCACGGTCATCGCCACCCGCAACGTCGACGCGGCCCGGGAACTCGAGACCGACGACGACGCGATGGACCGCCTGCACCGCGGCCTGTTCCGTCAGGTGCTGTCCGAGGACTGGCCCCACGGGATCGAGGTCGCCATCGACATCACCCTGCTCGGCCGCTACTACGAACGCTTCGCCGACCACGCCGTCAGCGTCGCCCGGCGGGTCGTCTACCTGGTGACCGGCGAGCGGCACATTCCCGAGAACGCGCACTGAGTCACTCTGTCGCCCTCCCGGCGACACCGCGATAACTCTTTGTCACCCTCCGGGCGACACCGCGGCCAGGAGCGGATTCCCCGGTGAGCTGAGCCACTTCCGCTGCCTTCTCGGGGGAACCCTCCGGGCCCCCGCTCGTCGGCGCGCCCCGCAGGGCGGCCACAGCGCCTCCTCGCCGACCCCCTCCAGGGCCGGCTCGTCAGCGCTTGCCCTGGTTCTTGACGGCCTCGATCGCGGCGGCCGCGGCGTCGGGGTCGAGGTACTCGCCCCCCGGCTTGAGGGGGCTCAGGTCCTCGTCGAGGTCGTAGCGGAGCGGGACACCCGTCGGGATGTTCAGCCCCACGACCTCGTCGTCGCCCATGCCGTCGAGGTGCTTCACGAGGGCGCGGAGGCTGTTGCCGTGCGCGGCGACGAGCACGGTCTGCCCGAGCCGCAGGTCCGGGACGATCGCGTCGTACCAGTAGGGCAGCATCCGGACGACGACGTCCTTCAGGCACTCGGTCGCCGGGCGCGCCTCGGGCGGCAGGAAGGAGTAGCGGGCGTCGGCGTCCTGCGAGTACTCGCTGCCGGACTCGATCGGCGGCGGCGGGGTGTCGTACGAGCGGCGCCAGATCATGAACTGCTCCTCGCCGTACTCAGCGAGCGTGGCGGCCTTGTCCTTGCCCTGCAGCGCGCCGTAGTGCCGCTCGTTGAGCCGCCAGGACCGCTTGACCGGGATCCACTGCCGGTCGGCCTCGGCCAGCGCCAGCTCGGCGGTCGCGATGGCCCGCTTCAGCAGCGAGGTGTGCAAGACGTCGGGCAGCAGGCCGTGCTCGGCCAGCAGCTGCCCGCCTCGGGCGGCCTCGACGCAACCCTTCTCCGACAGGGGGACGTCCACCCAGCCGGTGAAGAGGTTGGCCTTGTTCCACTCGCTCTCGCCGTGGCGGAGGAGCACCAGCGTTCCGGGGGTCGTCACGGGACCATCCTGCCGGACCGCTCTCAGCGCGCGAATTGGGGCCAGATCAGCCACAGCTCGAACAGCATCGGCGGCATCAGTCCGAGGAGCAGCCAGGGACTGCGCACGCGGCGGGCGGCACCCCACCGGACGGCGGCGACAAGGCCGACGCTGCACACGAGGCCGGCGGTCAGCCAGAGCACGATGGCGCCGACGTCGACGGCGACGAGCTGGGCGAAGGACAGCTGGATGGCGCAGACGAGCAGCGGATAGGCCAGCGCCGAGGCTGCCACCACGCCCATCAGCGCCCGGACGCGGCGCTCCGGCGCGGGCCTGCTGTCGGCCATCGCCGCCACGCTAACCGTCGGAACCGGTCCGTGCCGCTCAGGCGGCGGCCACCTGGGCCCGGGCGGCATCGACGGCCGCGGCGATGATCTCGCCCGCGCGCCGGAGCTGTTCCTCGGTGTGGGTGGCCATCAGGGTGAGCCGGAGGACCCCGCGGCCGCGCGGGACGGCGGGATAGGCCACGGCGTTGGTGTAGACCCCGGCCTCGAAGACCATCCGCCAGGCCGCCCCGGTGACCTCGTCCTGCCCGGTGGGGACCGCGATGACGGCCCCTTCGCCGGTGATGGGAGCGGCGCCGTTCTCGGCGAGGACCCGGCGCAGCAGCTCGCAGTTGTCCTGCAGGCGGGTCACCCGCTCGGGCTCGCTGCGCAGGATGCGCAGGGCGGCGAGCGCGGCCGCCACGGATGCCGGATCGTTGCCGGCGCTGAAGACGTAGGGCATGGCCGAGGCACGGATGCCCTCGGCGGCCGCCCGCGTGGTCATGATGGCGCCGCCGACGCTGGCCAGCGCCTTGCTCAGCGCCACGGTGACCGCGTCGACGCGGGGGAGGACGCCGAGTTGCTCGGCGGCACCGCGGCCACCCTTGCCCAGGACGCCGAGCCCGTGGGCCTCGTCGACGACGAGGCGTGCCCCGTACCGGGCGCAGAGGTCGGTGATGTCGGCCAGCGGAGCGATCTCGCCCGTCATGGAGTAGACGCCGTCGACGACCACCACCGCGCCGGCCCGCGGGTCGATGGACTCCAGCCGCGCACCCAGACTGTCGAGATCGTTGTGGCGGAAGCGGACGGCGGTGCCTCGGCTGGCCGCGGCGGCGGCGTGCAGGCTCGCGTGGACGTGCCCATCCACGAGCAGCACGTCGCCGGGTCCGCAGATGGTCGACAGCAGGGCCACGTTGGCGTTCACGCCGGAGGAGGTGAGGACGGCCGCCTCCGTGCCGTAGTGATCGGCCAGTTCCTCCTCGAGGGCGAGGTGCAGGCCGGTCGTGCCGTTGAGCACCCGGCTCCCGGCGGTGCTGGTGCCGTACTGCTCCAGGGCTGCGGTCGCCGCCGCGATCACGCGAGGGTCACCGGCGAGACCGAGATAGTTACCGGTGCCGAGGTTGATGCGCTCGCGCCCGTCGGCGTAGCGCGTCACCGGCAGCGGCGCCCCACCGGTCGGGACCGCGTGGGTCGCCGCGCCGTCCTCCGTGTGCTGCCGGAGGCGTGCAGCGAGGGGGTTCGCCAGCAGGGGAGCGAAGGGATCCCGGCGTCCGGGGGCGAGGACGCGGCTGTCGACTCGCACGGGACTCCCCTCCTGACCGCACGGGGAGCCCCGGCTTCTACTGCTCAGCGTCGGCGGCGCAACGGTGTGTCGTCAACCGTCTGTTCCACATTGGGGTCACTCCGTGGCTGGCGACACATCCCGTCCCCGGCCCGGGAGCCACAGGAGGACGACCGCGGCCGCGACCAGGGCGGCGACCGCGGTGAACACCGCGGTGACGTGCATGGCCGCCACGAACGCCTCGCGCGCCGGCCCCACGATGTCGGCCGCGGCCCGGGCAGCGTCGTCGTCCCCGCCTCCCTGCACATCCCGGACGGCCTCGAGGGTGGCGACGATGGACTGACTCGCCTCCGCGCGGGCGCTCGCGGGCAGCGCGTCGGCCGTGCTGCCGAGGTGGGTGGAGTAGGAGGCGGCGAGGACCGAGCCGAGGATGGCTACGCCCAGGGCGCCGCCGACCTGGCGGACGGAGTTGTTGACCGCGGCCCCGGCGCCGGCCTTCTCCCGCGGTACCACCGACATGATCGATTCGGTGGCCGGGGCCATCACCGCCCCCATCCCGAGGCCCTGGACCGAGAGCACGAGGACCAGCAGCCACACCGGCGAGGTGAGGTCGAGGAACTGGATGCCCACGAACGACAGCGCGATCAGCAGAAAGCCGGTGGCGCACACCGCCTTCGCGCCGTAGCGCTGGGCGAGCCCCGAGCTGCGCGGCGCCATGATCGCCATGCCCAGGGCGACGGGGATCAGGGCCGCACCGCTCTGCAGCGGGCTGTAGTCGCGGACGCCCT
Organism: Blastococcus mobilis; assembly: GCF_900188025.1. Classification (GTDB taxonomy): domain Bacteria; phylum Actinomycetota; class Actinomycetes; order Mycobacteriales; family Geodermatophilaceae; genus Blastococcus_B; species Blastococcus_B mobilis. The sequence continues at coordinate 25,723 of NZ_FZNO01000009.1, read as the reverse complement.
GAAGGTAGTAGACGAGATAGAAGGTCGCGCCGAGCAGAGCGAAGAAGTTGAGGCCGAGCGCGCCCGCGGCCGCGGAGAAGGCCGGGTTGCGGAAGAGCGACACGTCCAGCGCCGGATGGGTCGAGCGGCGCTGCAGCCAGACGAACAGCGCCAGCAGCACCAGGCCACCGACGAGCGGGACGAGCACGCCCGGCGCCGTCCAGCCGGCGCCCGAGCCGCCGCGGATGATCCCGTAGACGAGGCCGACCAGGGCCACGATCGACAGCAGGACGCCGGGGACGTCGAGACGGCCCGGCGACGGGTCCTTCGACTCGGGCACGAACGCGAGGACCCCGACCACGCCGAGCAGGGCGACCGGGACGCCGACCAGGAACACCGATCCCCACCAGTAGTGCTCGAGGACGGCGCCGCCCGCGAGCGGCCCGCCCGCGACGGCGATGCCGGCCGTGCCGGCCCAGATGCCGATGGCCCGCCCGCGTTCGCGCTCTGGGAAGACGTTGGTGATGACGGCGAGCGTCGTCGGCTGGACGGCCGCCCCGCCGATGCCCATGACCGCCCGGAAGACGATCAGCTCGATCGGGCTGCTGCTGAACGCTGCGAGGACCGAGCCGACGGCGAAGACGGTGAGGCCGATGAGCAGGACCTTCCGCCGGCCGATGCGGTCGCCGACCACGCCCCAGGAGAACAGCAGGCCGGCGAACACGAGGATGTAGGCGTCGACGGCCCACTGGAGCTCGCCGTGGGTCGCATCGAGGTCACGCTGCACCGTGGGCAGGGCGACGTTGAGGATCGTGTTCCCCATGATCACCACGAGCAGGCAGACGGTCATGGTGGCCAGCACCCACCACCGCCGGGAGTAGCCGGGCGAACGGTCCGCCGCGGGCATCAGGGCCGGCGGTCGGGGTCGGCGAAAGCCGCGAACGCCTCCAGGTTTCGCAGCGACTCCCCGCGCTTGACCCGCCAGTCCCACTCGCGGCGGATCGAGGTGCCGAAGCCGATCTCGAGCATCGCGTTGAAGTGGTCGTCGGCGTAGCTGAGAACCGCGCCGAGGATCCGGTCGAGCTCGTCGGGGGTGACGGCGGCATGCGGGAGGCGGCCGGTCAGGTAGACGTCGCCCACGCCGTCGATCGAGTAGGACACCCCGTACATGCGCGCGTTGTGCTGCAGCAGGAAGGTCCACAGCTGCTCGCGGTTCTCGTCGGGCTGGCGGCAGACGAAGGCTTCCACCCGGAGCGCGTGCTCGCCGACGATGAGTCCGCAGACGGTCTTGAGCTTCCTGGTGCCGGGCAGGTCGACCAGCCAGCGACCGGGGGCCGGGTGCTCGTGGACGAGCTCGCTGTCGCGCAGCGTCTGCTCGATGACGGCGTCCAGTTCGGCGATGCTCCGGTCCCCGCCCACCCCGTCGGTCACCGGGCCACCTGCACGCCGGGGAGCGCTCGGAGGGGGCTGGGGAGGCGGTGCGGCACCTGCCGCGGCAGGCGGTTCATGTCCTCCGCCGCGGACGTGTACGCGGCGACGAGGGCGTCGGCGGTGCGGTCCCAGGAGAAGAGCCCGGCGTGCCGACGTGCCCCGTGGGAGAGCAGCTCCCGGCGGCCGAGGACGGCGCGCACCGCGGCGGTGTAGTCACGGGGATCGTGGCCGTCGACGAGCACGCCGGAGACGCCGTCCCGGACGGCGGTGCGCAGGCCGCCGACGGCGGCCGCGACGACCGGCGTGCCGCACGCCTGCGCTTCGAGCGCCACCAGCCCGAACGACTCGTTGTGGCTGGGGACGACGGTGACGTCGGCGGCGCGGTAGTGGTCGGCGAGCCGCTCCGGGGGCTGCGGCGGGTGGAACACGACGCGGTCGGCGATGCCGAGATCGGCGGCGAGCTTGTCGAGCTGCTGCGGGGCCTCGAGGCCGGAGCCACTCGGGGCGCCGACGACGTGCACCTCGAGCCGGTCGCGCAGGGTCGGCTCGTCGGCGAGGAGCTGCGCGGCGGCGTGCAGCAGGACGTCGGGGGCCTTGAGCGGCTGGATGCGCCCGACGAACAGCAGCACGATCGCGTCGTCGGCGATGCCGAGGGCGCGGCGGGCGGCGCGCCGGTCGCCGGGGGCGAAGCGGTCGAGGTCGACCCCCGGGGGGACGACGAGCGTGCGGGCGGGGTCGGCGCCGTACAGGCGGACGAGCTGGCGGGCCTCCTCGTCGGTGTTGGCGATCAGCCGGTCGGCCTCGGCGACGACCTGTTCCTCGCCGATCACGCGGGCCCGCGGCTCGGGACGGTCGCCGTCGGCGAGCGCCTCGTTCTTCACCTTGGCGAGGGTGTGCGCCGTGTGGATCAGCGGCACGCTCCACCGGTCACGCGCCAGCCAGCCCACCTGGCCCGAGAGCCAGTAGTGGGAGTGGACGACGTCGTAGTAGCCCGGCTCGTGCTGGGCCTCCTCACGCAGGACGGCGGCGGTGAAGGCGCAGAGCTGAGCGGGGAGCTCCTCCTTGCCCAGCCCCTCGAACGGGCCGGCGCTGACGTGACGGACCGTCACGCCAGGGCTCATCTCGACCACTGGCGGGAGGTCGCTGGAGGTGGCGCGGGTGAAGATGTCGACCTCGATGCCGCGGTCGGCCAGGCGGCGGGAGGCCTCGACGATGTAGACGTTCATGCCTCCGGCGTCGCCGGCGCCCGGCTGGTCGAGCGGGCTCGTGTGCACCGAGAGGGTGGCCACGCGCCGGGGCGTGCCGGAACGCGCGAAGCGGCGAGCCGGCACGCGTGACCTCCCCGCTCCCTGGTCCTCTGGTCCGGGGCCCGACCGCCCCTGTCCACTGTTCATCCTGCAACAGCGTCAGGATGGGGTTCATGCCCGGTACCGATCGTCCCCACTCCCCCGACCGCCGCATGCCCGGCGCCGGCCGCACCGCCGTCGTCTCCGGCGCCTCGAGCGGCATCGGTGCGGCCACCGCTGCTCGGCTGGCCGCGGAGGGCTTCGACGTCGTCCTCGGGGCCCGCCGACTCGACCGGCTGACGTCCCTCGCCGACTCGATCGGCGGGCGGGCGCTGCAGCTGGACGTGACCGATCCGACCTCCGTGGATGCCTTCGCCGGCGCCGTCGATCGGGTGGACGTGCTCGTGAACAACGCCGGTGGAGCCTTCGACGCCAACCCGGTGGCCGACGCCGACCTGGACTCGTGGGCCCGGACCTACGAGGTGAACGTGCTCGGGACGGTACGGCTGACCAAGGCGCTGCTGCCGGCCCTGCGGGCGTCGGGCGCCGGGGACGTTGTGTTCATGAGCTCGACGGCGGGTCTGATCTCCTACGAGGGCGGGGCGTCCTACACAGCGGCCAAGCACGGGGTGCACACGCTGGCCGAGACGCTGCGGCTGGAGCTGAACGGTGAGCCCGTGCGGGTACTGGAGATCGCCCCGGGCATGGTGCGTACCGAGGAGTTCTCGGCGAACCGGCTGGGGTCCTCGGATGCGGCCGACGCCGTCTACCGAGGGGTGCGGGAGCCGCTGGTCGCCGAGGACGTCGCCGACTGCGTCGCCTGGGCGGTCACCCGGCCGCACCACGTGAACATCGACCTGATGATCGTGCGCCCGCTCGCCCAGGCCGCCCAGCACAAGGTCGCCCGGGAGAGCTAGGGCCGTACCGCCGTGGGCTCGGGGACGAGCGTGACGCCGAACTGCTCGCGGACCTCCTCGATGACACGGCCGGCGAACGCCATGAGCTCGTCCGCCGTCGCGCCGGGCTCCGTGGTCAGCGCGAGGCTGTGCCGCGACGACGTCCCCACGTTGCCCTGCCGCGTGCCGCGGCCGAAGCCGGCGTGCTGCACGAGCCAGGCCGCGCTGAGCTTGACGTGGCCGTCGCCGGCCGGCCAGCTCGGGCAGCCATCGACGGCGCGGGCCGCCGGCACGATCGGGTTGGTGAAGAACGATCCGGCGCTGCGGCTGTCGGGGTCGGCGGGGTCCCAGACCATGCCCTTCCCCCGGCGCAACTCCAGCACCGCCGCACGGACGTCGGCGAGCGGCGCGGTGTCGCCGATCTCGACGCCCAGCTTCCGGGCCAGTTCCGCGTACCCCACCGGACGGCTGCGCGGGTTCTCGTCCAGCACGAAGGTCACCTCCAGGACGACGAAGCGCCCGGGTTCCCGCTTCAGCCTGCTGTCCCGGTAGCCGAACCCGCACTGGGCCGGGCTCAGCCTCTCCTCGGTCTTCTCGGCGCGGTCGTAGACGCGCACGGCGGTGATCGTCTGGGCGACCTCCTGGCCGTAGGCGCCGACATTCTGGATGGGGGTCGCGCCGGTCGATCCGGGGATACCGGACAACGCCTCCACGCCGGCCAGCTCGTTCTCGACGGTGTGGGCGACCAACTGGTCCCAGTCGTGACCCGCCGCCACCACGAGCCGGCCGCCCGCGCGCTGGATCCCGCGCGACCGCACCAGGACCACGTCCCCCGGCCAGCCTTCGTCGGGTGCGACGACGTTGGAGCCGCCACCCAGGACCAGCAACGGACGACCGGACTCGTCGGCATCCCGCACCGCAGCGACCAGCTCCCCGGCGTCGTGCACCTCGACGAGCCGGTCGATCGGCCCACCGACGGCCAGGGTGGTGAGGTCCGCCAGCCGGACGTCGCGTCGAACCTGCACGGCCCCACGCTAACCGCGACTACTCTCCGGACCGGTGAGCGAGGCTGGGAGCGACCACAAGCGGCGGGCATCCCTGTCTTCCGCGCCGCAGCGCAAGGCGCCTCGGCTGGCCGCCGGACGGGCCCGGGCGCTCGGCCTTCCCACCCGCGGGACGACGAACGCCAACCGTCTTCGCCGGGTGGACCAATGGCTACTGGCCACCCAGGTCCCCCGCCTGCGCGACTCCGCCCGGCCGCTGGTCGTCGACCTCGGGTACGGCTCGTCCGCCGTGACGACGCTGGAACTGGTCGAGCGACTGAGCCCGGAGGTGGACCGGCTCGAGGTGGTCGGTCTGGAGATCGACCCCGCCCGCGTGGCCGCCGTGGAGGCCGACCGCGACCCGCCCCGTGTGGACTTCCGGGTGGGCGGCTTCGAACTGGCCGGCCTGCAGCCGGTGCTGGTGCGGGCGTTCAACGTGCTCCGGCAGTACGACGAGGAGTCCGCGGCCCGCGCCTGGGAGACCATGTGCGCCGCCCTCGGGCCGGGTGGGGTGGTGGTCGAGGGCACCTGCGACGAGTGGGGACGGCGGTCTGCCTGGGTCGCCCTCGACGCCGACGGCCCACTGACGCTCACGCTCGCCACCCGGGTCGCCGACATCTCCACCCCGTCGGACCTCGCCGAGCGCCTGCCCAAGGCCCTGATCCACCGCAACATGCCGGGCCAGCCGGTGCACGCGTTCCTCCGCGCCTTCGACGCGGCATGGGCGGCCGCTGCGGGACTGTCGGCCTTCGGTCCGCGCCAGCGCTGGGTGGCGGCGGTGGAAGCCCTCGCGGCCGAGGGCTGGCCCCTGGTGGGATCGACGCGGCGATGGCGGCACGGTGAGGTCACGGTGCGATGGTCGGCGGTCGCACCGACGTAGTGGGCTCCGCCGTCCACAGCCCAGGTCGCCGTGCACAGGGGACGTCTCCGAACCGAGCGGGCGTGCCTGTCGGAGCACCTTGTCACTCCGACCGACGGTCGAGGAGCGTCGGGCACGATGACGGGGTGACCGACATGTGTGGAGTGCTGCGCGCGTGAGATCGACGCCGGGTCCGACCGCCGTCACCGGAGGGACCGCCGAACTTCTCGCCGACGCCGACCGCGACGGCTCGTGGATGCTCCTGGTCAACGGCACCCCGCAGTCGCACGTCGACCTCGACGACCCCACGCATCTCGAGTTCGAGTACGTGCGCCGGATGGGTCACGTCCTCGACCTCGCCGCCGAGGCGCACGCACCGCTGGACGTCGTCCACCTCGGTGGCGGTGCCCTCACCCTCCCCCGCTACGTCGCGGTCACCCGTCCCGGTTCGCGTCAGCGCGTCGTCGAGATCGACCAGCCGCTCACCGACCTCGTCCGCACGCACCTCCCCCTGCCGCGCGGAGCCCGCATTCGCGTCCGGCCCGACGACGCCCGCGTCGGACTCGCCGCCCTGCACACCCACAGCGCCGACGTCGTGATCTGCGACGTCTTCGCGGGTGCCCGCACGCCCGCGCACCTCACCAGCGCAGAATTCGCCACCGAGGTCCACCGCACCCTGCGGCCGAGAGGCGTCTACGCGGCCAACGTGGCCGACGGCGCACCCCTGAAGTTCGCCCGCACCCAGGTCGCCACGCTGCGCTCGGTCTTCCGCCACGTCTGCGTGCTCGCCGAGCCGGGCGTCCTGCGCGGCCGCCGCTTCGGCAACCTGGTCGCGGTCGGCTCCGATGCCGAACTCCCCGTCGAAGGATTCATCCGACGCTGCGCCCGTGACCCGATGCCCTCCCGCGTGGTCCACGGCGAGGACCTCGAGCGCTTCGCCGGGACAGCCAAGCCGGTGTACGACGTCGACGCGATCCCCTCCCCCGAACCACCCGACGGCGTCTTCGGTCGCTGAGCGTCAGCCGGCGAGCGCGGCCTCGAAGGCGGTCAGCGCCTCGTCGCTGAACAGCACGAACCGCACCTCCTGCACGTGTTCGACCGGCGCCGCGCGCACCGCCGCGACTGCCTGCCGCGCGGCGTCGTCCAGCGGCCAGCCGTAGACCCCCGCCGAGATCGCGGGGAACGCGACCGTGCGTGCACCGAGCCCGTCGGCCACCCGCAGGCTCTCGGTGTAGCAGGACCGCAGGACGGCGGACAGATCGCGGTCGGCCGACCAGACCGGTCCCGCCGTGTGCACGACCCAGCAGGCCGGGAGCCGACCCGCCGTCGTCGCGACCGCCTGCCCGCGCGGCAGCCGGCCTCCGGGCAGTCGCGCGGTGATCGCCCGGCATTCCGCGAGGATCTCCGGTCCGCCCGCGGCATGGATGGCCCCGTCCACCCCGCCGCCGCCGAGCAACCCGGGGTTGGCCGCGTTGACGATCACGTCCACGTCGGCCTGCGTGATGTCGCCACGCTCCGCCCGCAGATACATGTCCCGACCGTAGGGTCTGACCGCATGACCGTGCCTGCGAACCAGCGTCTCCGCCGTGACTCCCAGAACAAGGTGATCGCCGGGGTCTGCGCCGGCATCGCCCGTCGCTACGGGCTGTCCCGCAACGGCCTGCGCCTGGCCTTCGTGCTCTCCTGCGTGCTCCCCGGCCCGCAGTTCATCGCCTACCTGCTGCTCTGGGTGCTGATCCCAGCCGACTGAGGACAGAGCCCGCCGTTCAGGAGCGGCAGCTCACCAACTGTTGCCGCGCTGCAGTCCGCGGACAGCCGGGCGCACGTCGACCAGGTACACGATCGCGGCGATGACAGCGGGTAGGCCGAACAACGTCATCGGGGTCTGCTGCCAGAAGATGATCAACGCGGCGAGGCCGGTGATCGCGGCCCAGCCCGGCTTGGTCAGCTTGCCGGCGGCCAGGAAGCCAGGCGCGGGGCGGACCAGGGCGTCGACGAAGGCCCAGACCGTGAGCCCCTGCGCCAGCACGTACAGCGCCAGCAGGACGAGCCCGTCGAACATCGCCATGGGCCGAGCCTACCCGCCCGAGGCCGCAGATCCCCGGGGAATCGACCACTTCCTCGCCTCGCTCGCCCGCAGGAGCGAGCCGGACGCGACAGGGCCCCGGAGCGCCGTCGCAGCTCCGGGGCCCTGGTCCTGGACGTCGGCCGGACGTCAGCTCTTCTTGGCGGGCACCGCGGTCGGGTCCGCCGGCTTGGCGGTGCGGGCACGGGTCACGCGAGCCGATGTCGCCTTGGCGGTCGACTTGCGCGCAGCCGGGGTGCTCTTCTTGGCAGACGGAGCCTTCTTGGCGGCCTTCGGCTCCTCGACGGCGTCCTCCGCGGTGGCCTTGGCGGCCTCGGCGGCAGCGTCGACCTTCTCCTCGGCCCGGGCCGCGACCTTGGTCGCCTTGGCGGCGGTCTTCTGCGCCACCGAGGTCACCTCGTTGGAGGCCTCGACGACGGCCTCGGCCGTCTCCTCGAGCACGTCCTCGACGGCGTCCTCGACGGCGTCCACGGCCGCCTCGGCGCGCCGCACGACCCGGCGCAGAGCCGGCTGGCGGCGCAGGTCCTCGACGACCTCGGCACCGCGCTCGGCGAGGGTCTCGACCGTGGCGACCGCCTGGGTGCGGGCGGCCCCGACCAGGCTGGTGACGGTGCTGCGCAGCATCTCGGGGCGGACGGCGGTGGCCAGCTGCTGCGCCGCGGTGCGCGCGTTGCCGGCAGCCTCGGTGGCCCGGGTCCGGGCCTCCTTGACGGCGAGGTCGGTCTGGACCTGCGCCTCGCCCGGCAGGGCCTCGGCCTTGGAGCGGAACTGTGCGACGACGGTCCGGGCGCGCTCGACGGCCAGGTCACCGGCGCCGATGGCGGCGAGGACGGCGGGCTTGGCGGCGGTCACGGCGAACTCGCCGTACTGCTTCACGGTCTGGGTGGCGGTCATGCCGACTCCTTGGAGATTCGTGTCTCTGCTGCGGGCTGGGAAGAGGTCTGGGCTGCGGCCCGGTGCTCACGGACGTAGGTCTCGTACAGCTCGAGCAGGACCGCCTTGTGCCGCTCGGACAGAGCCTCGTCCGACCGGATCGCCGCCACGGTGTCCGGGTTCCCGGAACGCCGGTCGAGGATTCCCGCCTGCTCGTAGAGGGACTCGGCCGAGATCTTCAGGCCCCGGGCGATCGACGCGAGGATCTCCGCAGACGGCTTGCGAAGGCCCCGCTCCACCTGGGACAGGTACGGGTTGCTGACACCGGCGGCGCGGGCCAGCTCGCGCAGCGACACCCGGGCGGCGCTGCGCTGCTCACGGATGAAGTCACCCACCTGCGAACTGACCGAGGCGACGCTCGGGGCGTCGGCGACGGACTCCGCCACGCTGCCGGCGACCCGGTCCACCGTCTCGCGAACCGTCGTCACCTGCTCACGGACGAACTCACCGGGGGTCTGCACGCATCCGACCCTAGGCCGGGGTGCTAGCTCTTGCAAGCGGAGGTGCTAGCAGGCTGGGGTGAGACCGATCACAGGAAAACCAGCTGGTCAGCCGCTCAGGGACGGCGCGGCGCGGACCTCCCCCACGACGCCGCCACCCCCCGACACCGGGGTCAGCAACCACCGCGAGAGCGCCTCCGCCGGCACCCCGAGCCGCAGCAGGCCCGCCGCCAGCGCCGGGGTCCGCCCCCGGTCGCCCCCGTCGTCCAGCTTCAGCGCGACCGCACCGCGACCGGGCAGCGCCGCGACGTGCACACCGTCGGCGCCCCCCTTCACCAGCAGCCCGGGGAGGCTCTGCATCAGCTCGGTGTCCTCCCGGCCGGTACCGGCGACGAACCACGGCTCGGCCCGCATCGCGTCCGCGACCGCTCGTTCGCGGGTGCCCTCCGCGGCCTGCACCAGCGACAGCACGCCCCGGGCCAGCCCGGTCACCGACAGCGCGTGCTGCGGCGCACCGCACCCGTCCACGACGACGGCCGTCACCGGCTCACCGGCCGCCTCCGCCAGTCGCGCCTCGATCGCCTGCTGGAGCGGATGGTCGCGCTCGAGGTAGCCGGCGGTCGGCCACCCGGCGGCCACGCAGGCCGACAGCATCGCGGCGTGCTTGCCCGAGCAGTTCATCGCCAGCCGGTCGGCGCTGCGCTCCTCGACCACCCAGGCCGCCCGGGTCTGATCGTGCATCGGCAGCGCGGGCGGGCAGCCCAGGTCGTCCGGACCGAGCCCGACGGCCGCCAGCATCGCGTCCGCCAGTTCCCGGTGGCCGTCCTCGCCGTTGTGCGAACCGGCCGCGATGGCCAGTTCTCGCGCGGACCGCGGGGTCCAACCGGCCGCCAGCATGGCCGTCGCCTGCACCGGCTTGTTCGACGACCGCGGCAGGATCGGCCGGTCGACGGCGCCCTCCGCGAAGGCCACGGCACCGGAGGCGTCCAGGACGACGAAGGAACCGCGGTGCGCCGACTCGAGGAAGCCCGACCGCCAGACCTCGACCAGCACCGGGTTGTCCGGCCAGTCGAAGGACCCCGTCCCCCTCACTCCTCGCACGCTCGGAGCGAGCCTCTGGACGGGGCCATCAGTGCCGGCCCTCGTCGGCCAGCAGGGCGGCGACGTCCGCCTCGCCGTCCCGGTACCGGCGGCCGAGCTCGGCGGCCAGCCCGTCCATGACCTGCTGCACGCCGCGACGGCGCTCGGACAGGTCGCGCTCGGCCTCGGCGAGAGCGCGGGCCGCCTTCTCCAACTTGGCGTCGGTCAGATCGGAGATCGCCGAGATGTCCACGCCCTTGGTCAGCCCGTTCACCCAGGACTCGTACTCCTCCGGGGCGTGCGGCTGCACGGTCTGGTGCCGGCCCAGCCCGTGCGCCGGGCCGCGCCCCTTCTCCGACAGGATCTCCGGCAGGAGGTCCACCAGCGAGCGGCCGTCGTGCTCGGCACGCCGCTGCAGCTCGCGCCGGACGATGTCCAGCCGCCCCTGCAGGAGTCGCCGCGTGTAGGAGAGGTTGACCTCCTGCTGCTCGGCCTCGCGGCGCAGCCGGCGGACCTCGGCCATCGGCTGGGCCGTCGCGTCCTCGAGGAAGGTCGGCTCCAGGAGCGCGTCGACAGCGGCACCCCCGGCCGGGGTGGGCTTCGGGCTCACTTGCTCTCCTCACTGGCGCTCGTCGACGGCGTCCGCCGGGCTGCTGTGCTCATCGGTGAGCTCGGGAGCTCGCTCACAGTGCGACCTCCATCGGCTTGATGCCCAGGAAGCTGCGGGCATCGTCGGTACTCATCGGCGGGCGCTGGGCGATCCGGGCGAGACCGGCCGCGCGGGCCACCAGCTGGGCGTTGTCGCGCACCGGCTCGCCCGGAGCGTAGGTGAGGGTGTCCTCCATCCCCACCCGCAGGTGACCGCCGGCCGACAGCGCGGCCAGCATCACCGGCAGCGACGTCCGCCCCACCCCCGTCGCGGCGAACGTCGCGCCGGGCGGGAGGAACGGCAGGCACGCGGTCAGCGCCTGCGCCGTGCCCGGCATCCCTCCCGGCACGCCCATCACGAGGTCGACGTGCACGCGGCCGCCGTGCGGCAGGCCGTGCCGGTCCAGGAGACGGGTCAGGGTGGCCAGCTGCCCGAGGTCGAACACCTCGTACTCGGGCACGATCCCGCGCTGCTGCATCTGCGTGTGCAGCTCGACGATCAGGTCCCAGGGGTTGGAGAAGACGTCCCGGCCGAAGTTCACCGTGCCGAGCGTCAGCGACGCGGCGTCGGGCTCGGCGTCGAGGACGGCGAGCCGGGCGTCGAACGGGTCGGTGACCGCGCCACCACTGGAGAGCTGGACGATCAGGTCGGTGTTCTCGCGCACCGCGCTGACGACCTCGCGCACCCGGCCGAGGTCGAGCGTGGGCCGTGTGTCGGCGTCCCGCACGTGCAGGTGGATCACCGAGGCGCCGACGGCTTCGCAGTCCCGCGCCGTCGCCACCACCTCATCGATCGTGACCGGCAGGGCCGGGACGTCGGCCTTCGCCGACTCGGCCCCGGTGGGGGCGACGGTGATGAGCGTGCTGTGAGTCACCGGCCGATCGTGGCAGACCGCACGGCGCGGACTCGCTCGCGGGCCGCGGCCAGGGTGTCGTCGGCCTCGGCCGGGGCGTCGTCGGGGTCGATCGCGGCCGTGGACCCGGCCACCGTCAGGACGGCGTCCTGCTGCACCGACTGCTTCACCAGGGCCAGTGCGACGACCCCCAGCTCGTGGTGACGCACGACGCTGCCCACCCGGCCGACCTCGCGGGTGCCGGCGAGCACCGGGGTGCCCGGCTCGGCCAGCACCTCGCTGACGCCGTCCAGGTGGAGGAGGACCAGCCGCCGCGGCGGGCGTCCCAGGTTGTGCACGCGGGCGACCGTCTCCTGCCCGCGGTAGCAGCCCTTGTCCAGGTGCACGGCGGTACGCAACCAGGGCAGCTCGTTGGGGATCGTCCGGTGGTCGGTGTCCACGCCGAGCCGGGGACGCCGGGCCTCCACCCGGAGCGCCTCGTAGGCGGAGACGCCGGCCAGGCCGGCTCCCGCGTCCAGCAGCCGGTCGGCCGCCGCGCCCAGCTCCGCCCGGGGGACGACCAGGTCGACCACGGGGGCGCCGTCGCCGATCGGGGGCATGCGTCGTACGAAGCCGCCGCTCGTCGACCGGACCTCATAGGCCTGCGTCGGTACCGGCAGCTCCGCCGCGGCGAGGACGTCCTCGACCCGCGGTCCGACGAGGCTGAGCACGGCCCACCGTTCGGTCACCCGCTGCGGCTCGACCCGGAGCATGAACCGCATTCGCTCCAGGAACGCGTGCAGCGCCGCCCCCGTGCCCGGCTCGACATCGGCCCAGGTGGTCCCCCCGATCTCGGCGAGGACCAGGTGGTGCTCGACGTGGCCGTGCGGTGAGAGCACCAGCGCCTCGCTGCCGGAACCGTCGGTCAGCCGGTCCAGGTGCTGGCTGGTGATGCTGTGCAGCCAGGTCAGCCGGTCGGTGCCCGGGACGCTGACGACGTCCCGGTCGCTGCGGTCGACCAGACCGACTCCCTCGGCCAGCAGCCGCTGCTCGCGCAGCGGGTCGCCGTAGTGGGCAGCGACCACACCGCCCTCGACGACGACCGCGCCAGGACGGGACAGCAGGGGTGACGAGGGTCGGGTCGGGTCGGGGGTGGACGAGGTCATGAGGGATGCTCCGATCCGGCTAGTTCGCGGCACGCGCGGCACGTCCCGGACAGGGCGACGTGCCCTACGTCCACGGTGAAACCCAGGTCGGCCGCCAGACGTTCCGCGGCGCTGTCCAGGAGGTCCGGAGGCGCCGAGGCGATCTCGCCGCAGGACTGGCAGACGACGTGCAGGTGGGGGCGCTCAGCGGCGTGGTAGACCGGCGCGCCCTTGCCGAGGTGGGTGTGCCACACCAGACCGAGCCGCTCCAGCAGCTCCAGGTTGCGATAGACCGTCGAGGTGTCGGGAGCGGTGCCGTCCGGGCCGGCCTCCTCGCGCAGCCGGGCGCCGATCGCCTCCGGCGTCGCGTGCTCCAGGGCGGTCACCGCAGCGAGAACCCGCTGCCGCGGGGCGGTCAGCCGCAGCCCCCGCGCGCGCAGCCGTTCCGCGAGCGGCGCCGTTCCCTCGTGCCCGTGTCCCACACGGCGAGCCTATGCCCGTCCCCCCGGGGAGCCCCCGCCGTTAGTGTGGTCCCCGGTGCGCCGGGAAGTCTGGTCGGCAACGTCCGACCCGACCCTGCAACTGGAGCCGCCCCCGTGAGCAACCCGTCCCCCACCCTCTTCGGTCGCGGTTCGTGGCCCGAGGCCCAGCGCATCGCCTCCGTCCTGCGCAGGGAGACCGTCGGCGGGGCCCTGCTGCTGGCCGGCGCGGCGATCGCCCTGGTCTGGGCCAACTCGCCCTGGGGCGAGGCCTACGAGACGCTGCGCGACACACGCGTGGGGCCGGCATCCCTCCACCTGGACCTGACGCTGGGCACCTGGGCGGCCGACGGCCTGCTGGCGATCTTCTTCTTCGTCGCCGGACTGGAACTGAAGCGTGAGTTCGTCGCCGGCGACCTCCGGGAACCGCACCGCGCGGCACTGCCGATCGCCGCCGCCGTCGGGGGCATGGTCGTGCCCGCGCTGATCTTCGTGCTGTTCAACCTCGGCGGACCGGAGGGGTCGTTGCGCGGCTGGGCGATCCCGTCCGCGACCGACATCGCCTTCGCCCTCGCCGTCCTCGCGGTGATCAGCACCCACCTGCCCAGCGCGTTGCGGACGTTCCTGCTCACCCTTGCCGTGGTCGACGACCTGCTCGCCATCGTCGTGATCGCGATCTTCTACACCGAATCGCTCTCGCTCGGTTCCCTCGCGCTCACCCTCGTGCCGCTGGCGGTCTTCGGCGTCCTCGTCCAGAAGCGGATCAGGTCCTGGTGGCTGCTGCTGCCGCTCGCCGTCCTCACCTGGGTGCTCATGCACGAGTCGGGGGTGCACGCGACCGTGGCCGGCGTGCTGCTCGCCTTCACGGTGCCCGTCGTGCGCAGCGAGGCAGCCGGCGGGCCGGACGCCGGGCCGGGGCTGGCCGAGCACTTCGAGCACCGTCTCCGCCCGCTCTCGGCCGGCGTCGCCGTCCCGGTGTTCGCCTTCTTCTCCGCCGGCGTCGCCGTGGGCGGGATGTCAGGACTGGGCGCCTCGCTCGGCGACAGCATCGCGGTCGGCATCATGGTGGGCCTGGTCCTGGGCAAGACGATCGGCATCACGGGTGCCACCTGGCTGGTCTCGCGGTTCACCCGCGCGGAGCTCGACGAGAAGCTCGGCTGGCCCGACGTCATCGGGCTGTCCCTGCTCGGCGGGATCGGCTTCACCGTCTCGCTGCTGATCACCGAGCTGGCCTACGGCGCCGAGAGCGAGAACTACGACCACGCGAAGGTGGGCATCCTGGCCGGCACGGTCGCCGCTGCGCTGCTGGCCACCGTCCTGCTGCGCCTGCGCAACCGTCGGTACAGGCAGATGTACGAGGAGGAGCAGCGCGACGTCGACCAGGACGGCGTCCCCGACGCCTGGGACACCGTCGACGACCGCGCCGACCACGACCCCGACTGGAAGGGTGCGCCGCCTCCCGGCCGCACGGTGCCGCCGTCCGCGGAGAGCTGAAAATCCTCGTTGCCGACCCTCCGGATCCGACGTACTTTCGTCGTACACGAGAGAGGAGGTGGTCCGTAACTTTGCTTAGCTACAGGACTCGTGAGGTGGCTGTCCGCTAGCCGCCGTCCAGATGGGCCGCCCGTTCGGAGTGAGATCCGAACGACGGCATGATCGCCCGTCCGTCGTACGGCGGCGAGCGAGAACCGGACAGTCACCCGACCCCCGGGCTGCCGACATTTGTCCAGTCGGCCCGCGTGCAGCTCCCTCTCCGGAGGACAGCGCCGCGGAGCAGCCCGGGGGTTGTCCGTTCCCTGGGTACATTCCAGCCGTGGAACTCGGCGGACTACCGGTCCGGACCGACGTCTCCCGGGGTGTGTGGATCTCCTCCGCCCGGCGCCGCGGCGAGCCGGGCACCGTGGGTGCGCTCGTCCCAGCCGTGTTCGAGGCCTACGCGCGTCTCTTCCATCCGGCCGTGCGCTATGCCGGGAACGACGACATCGAGGTCCCGTGGGCCGAGGTCGCCGCCCACAACGGCACCGTCGCGCACCCGCTGATGCAGTGGGCATCGGTCACCGGCAGCTGGGACTTCGTGTCCTCCGACAGCCAGCCCCCCGTCTGGGACGACGCCCCGAGCGAGGGCCACCTGGCCGTGCCCGTCGCCCGCCGCCTGGCCGACGTGCTGGCCGGGCACACCGGGACGTCCGCAGCGTGCCTCTTCGGTCGCTGGGACGGCTTCGGTTACGACCTCCCCTCGCCCGACGTGCCGCCGCGGCTCCTCCTGCGCGGCGGCCACGACGTCGTCCTGGTGGACGGCACGGTGGGCGACGCCGCCCGCAATCTGGCGCCCGAGCCGCACGAGCAGAGCGCCAATCTCTGGTGGCCGGCCGACCAGGCCTGGTGCGTCGTCACCGACATCGACCTCATGAGCACCTACGTCGGCGGCAGCGCCGCCTGCATCACCGAGCTGCTGGCGGCGCCGGGCCTGGAGGTCGTACCGGCGGCACCGGACGACCCGGTGGCCGTCGACCCGGTGAACCCGCTTCCGTCCCGCTGCTAGAGCTGCGCCAGCTCCGCGGCGAGGTCGTCGAGGCCGAGCGAGCCCTGCGACAGCGCGGCCATGTGCCAGGCCTTGAGGTCGAAGTTCGCGCCGCGGGCCCGCTGCGCCGCCGCCCGGCCCGCAAGCCACGCCCGCTCCCCCAGCTTGTAGCTGATCGCCTGCCCGGGGAGCCCGAGGTAGCGCACCAGCTCGCTGTCGAGGAACGCAGGATCGGCGCCGGAGCTCTCCCCGAGGAAGGCCCGCGCCAGCTCCGGCGTCCACGGCTTCCCCCGGTGGCCGGCGAGCACCCCCTCGGCGTCCTCGGGGATCGGCAGCCCGAGATGCATGCCGATGTCGATGACCACCCGGACCGCCCGCAGCTGCTGGGCGTCGAGGTAGCCCAGCCGCGCGGCTGGGTCGGCCAGGTAGCCGAGCTCGTCCATCAGGCGCTCGGCGTAGAGCGCCCAGCCCTCGACGTTCGCCCCGACCGAGCCCAGTGACGTCTGGTACGTCGACAGCTCCCCCGAGACGTAGGCCCACTGCGCCAGCTGCAGGTGATGGCCGGGAACGCCCTCGTGGTACCAGATCGAGATCAGGTCCCACAGCGGGAAACGCTCGCGGCCCAGCGTGGGCAGCCAGGTTCGACCGGGCCGGGAGAAGTCCTGCGCCGGACGCGTGTAATAGGGCGCGGCCGCGCTGCCCGGCGGGGCGATCATCGCCTCGACCTTCCGGACGGGCTCCGCGAGGTCGAAGTGCGTGCCGTCGAGGGCCTCGATCGCCTCGTCCATCATCGCCTGGAGCCGCTCGCGGATCGCCGCCACGCCCTCCACCGCGGGGCCGTGCTCGTTCAGCCAGCGCATGGCCTCCATCGGCGTCGCGCCGGGGAGGACCTTCTCGGCCTCGGCCCACTGTTCGGCCAGGATCCGCCGGTGCTCTGCCCAGCCCCAGGCGTAGGCCTCCTCGAGACCCTGTCCGGCGCCGAGGTCCGAGCCCGTCCAGCGTCGGGCGGCGACGGCGTAGCGCTCCCGACCCACGGCGTCCGGCGTCCCCGCAGCCCGGGGCGCGTACTCGTCGCGCAGATAGTCGCGCATGCCGGCCACCGCCGCGTCCGCGGCGCCAGCGGCCTCGTGCAGCTGCGAGCGCAGGGTGTCGGGACCGGCCGCGACGAAGGTCGCGAAGTACGGCCCCGCCAGCCACTCGTCCAGCTGGCCGACGACGGTGCGCACCTGCCTCGGCGCGACGAACAGACCCCGCCGAGCGCCCTCGTCCAGGGAGGCCCGGTAGCCGCGGTAGGCCTCCGGGACCCGGGCCATCCGCCGGGCGATGACCGCCCAGTCCTCCTCGGTCACCGCGGGCATCAGCATGAAGACCTGGCGGACCGAGTGCACCGGGCTGAACAGATTCGACAGGGACCGGTAACCCTCGCCTGACTCGTGGACGGCGAGCTCCGCACCGAGTCGCTCGCGCAGCAGGCGGGCGCACCCCCGCTCGACCGGGTGGTCCAGCAGCGTCGGGTCCGCCTCCAGCACGCGGTCCAGCTCGGCCAGCGTGGTCCGGGCCAGCTCGGCCTCGGCCTCCAGGCCCGTCGGCCCGAAGTCGGGCAGCCGGTCGTCGCCGGGCCGGTTGCCCAGCGAGGCCGCCACGATCGGGTCCAGGTCGCAGACCGCCTCGACGTAGGCGTCCGCGACCTGGCGCGGAGTGCTGCTGCTCACCGCAGCCGCTCGAGCCGGGCCGACATCCAGGGTCGCGGCGCCTCGTCCGGGCCCGCCCGGTCGATCGCGTACATCAGCGCGCCCTCGACGATGCCGTACAGCCGCACCGCCCGGGTGACGTCCGGCGCGTCGGGGGTCCGGGCCATGACGTCGGTCGTCAGCTCCCAGCTCGTCGTCGTCCGGGCGCGGCCGACGTAGAGCTCGACGACCCCCTCGGGGCTGGCGACCAGCAGCTCGACGTCGTCCTGACCACGGGGCCGCCAGAAGCCGGTCTCCCGGATGTCGGGGCCGACGATGGCGCCGTCGTCGGTGAGCCGCCAGGTACGCGACTCGTAGGCGAGGAAGCCACGGCCGTCGTGGCTGAACCGGATCCACTGACCGAAGCGGTGATCACCGGCGGCGCCGGCGCCCTGGCCCTCGCCGTGCCACTCCCCGAGCAGCGGCAGGACCGACAGGATCTCCTCGGAGACCTCCGGGCCGATGCGGACGTCGGCGGTGTCGGGCACCGGCAGCTCCGTCGGCCCCGTCATCGCCGGGCTCCCCGCGGCCGGCGCGCGAGCCGGTAGGCGCCGACAGCACAACCCGCGGAGGCCAGGGCCGCCAGGGTGGCCAGGATCCAGGCAGAAACCATGCGTCCACGGTAATGACGACGACGCGACCTGCCTCAGGCGGTCACCGGCGCTGCCTCCGCCGTGGCACGCACCGTCTGCTCCCACGGGGTAGCGGTGAGCCCGAAGGTCGCTGTGGTCGCGCTCGCGTCGATCACGAAGTCCTGGTCGAACTGGTGTCGGACGTCGAGGACCTCGCGCATCATCGGCACGGCGAGCCCGACCGCGCGCAGGACGGGCCACGGCACGCTGCTCACCCGCACCGGCGGGATCGGGTGGGCGGGCGACGACATCGCCTCCGCCAGGTCGCCCAAGGCCTGCCGCTGCGAACGTGGGGCAGCGCTGGGCACGTGCCATGCCCGACCGAGGGCGCGTTCGTCGGTGCCGAGCGTCGCGAGGGTGGCGGCCACGTCGGGCAGGTACGCCCAGGAGCGACGGGCGTCCGGGTCGCCGATCACCCACGCGCGGCGGCCCTTCCGCAGAGCGGGCAGCTGCCTGGTCAGGTGCGAGTGCGCGGCCGGGACCTGCGGTCCGACGAAGTCCGCGGCGCGGGCCTCGGTGACTCGCACCCGTCCCGCCTCGTGCGCCGCCAGGGCATCGGTCCACATGCCGATCCGCACCCGCCCCTTGACGTCGGTGGCCGCCAGGGGGGTGTCGGGCGTCATCGGTCCCGACGGTCGGCCGTACACGTACAGGTTCGACATCGTGACGAGGACGGCGCCGGTGCGCTCCGCGGCGGTGAGCAGAGCGGCCGCGACCGGCGGCCAGTCGACGGGCCAGCGGTGATAGGCGGGGTTGACGGCGTTGTAGAGGACTGCGGCCCCCCGGCCGGCCGCGGTCAGCGCGTCGGCGTCGGCAGCGTCCACCTGGCGGTGTTCCACGGTTCCGGTGGAGCGTCCGCCGCTGCGGGACAGCACCCGGACACGGTGGCCGCGCGCGACCGGCTCCTCCGCCGTCGTCATTCCGACCGGCCCCTTGCCGACGATCACGTGCAGTGCCATGACGAGCTCCTCGACCACCCAGCGAGAGCGGTGCTCTCGTTCGAGATCGATGCTCGCTTCCCCAGCCGGGACGACCTGCTGACCCGGCTGATCATCGACGGCTACGACGACCTGGGCGCGGCTGCGGAGGCGGCCGACGACCCCTCGTTGCCACCCGCCGAGCGGTGGCTGGCGGTGTGCCGCGCCGTCCGGGCCTGGGCGACCGCCCATCCGCACGAGTACGCCTTGCTCTACGGCTCACCCGTGCCCGGCTACCGGGCGCCGCGGGACACCGTCCCGGCGGCGTCCCGCGTCGGCATCGTCCTCGGACGGATCCTCGGGGACGCCGCACGCGACGGCGCCCTTCGGCCGGCCGCCGGGAAACGCGATCCCGGACTCGTCAGCCAGGAGGCGGTCGAGGTCCTCGGCGGGGAGCACCCGGCGCTCGACGAGACGGTGCGGCTCCGTGCGCTGCTGGCGTGGAGCTCCCTCTACGGGACGATCAGCTTCGAGCTGTTCGGTCACTTCGTCGGTTCCGTCCAGGATGCCGACCGCTACTTCGACCGGGCCATGGAGGACCTCGTCGGGCTCATCGGATTCTGATCCCACGACGACGTCGGCTCCGGTCCTGTGAGTGGGTGCCCTCGGCGCGGCTGCCCTGCTGTTCGACGCAGGAACCCGGCCTCCGACGTGGGCGCATGCCCTACCGTCGGCCGATGCGCCGCGTCGCGTTGTCGTCCACGACCTTGTCGTCGTTCAGCAGCACCGGCGTGACCCTCCGGCCCCACGCCCGCGTCACGCAGCCGGTCGAGGGGTTCGCGGTCGACGTGGTCGAGTTCGCCGCGCGGTCGCGGATCGGCCGGCACCCCACCCGCGTGTGGCAGCTCCTGGCTGTGGTCAGCGGTGAGGGCTGGGCCGCCGGCCCCGACGGACACGCGGTCCCGCTGGGTCCGGGCGACGCCGTGCTCTGGGAGCCCGGCGAGGAGCACGCCAGTGGCTCCTCCGCCGGGATGGTGGCGGTGATCGTGCAGAGCCCGGTCCCGCCGCTGCCCGGCGACGACGACTCCGCCCCGCCCGTCGAGTGAGCCGACAGCGCCCGTCCCGGCCGAAGCCGGGACGGGCGACACGGCCCCGTCCGGAGGCTCACCCCGGGCCTGCGAGGGGTGAGGAGGACGGGGTCCTCAGTCGATCGCGACGGTAGTCTCGTTGAGGCCGACGTCGGCGGAGACGACACGCTCGCCCTTGCCCACCGGGGCGAGGGTGCGCAGCTTCCACCGACCCGGGGCGGCGAAGAACCGGAACTCACCTTCCGGACTGGTCACCACCTCGGCGGTGAACTCGTCGGTCTCGTCCAGCAGCCGGACGTAGGCACCGGCCACGGGTGCGCCGTCGTGCCAGACCGAACCCTGGATCACCGTCTGCGTGGACAGATCGATCCCCGCGAGGGAACCGTCCTGCTTCGGCGCTCCGCACATGTCAGCTCACTTCTCGATCGGGACGCCGACGAGCGAGCCGTACTCGACCCAGCTGCCGTCGTAGTTCTTGACGTCGGGCTTGCCGAGCAGCTCGCGCAACACGAACCAGGTGTGGCTGGAGCGCTCCCCGATGCGGCAGTAGGCGATGGTCGCCAAGCTGTCGTCGTAGCCCTGCTCGTCGTAGAGCTTGGCCAGCTCCTCGTCGCTCTTGAACGTGCCGTCCTCGTTGGCCGCCTTGCTCCACGGGATGTTCTTCGCGGTCGGGACGTGCCCGCCCTTCTGTGCCATCTCCTGCGGCAGGTGCGCCGGGGCCAGGATCTTGCCGGAGAACTCGTCGGGCGAGCGGACGTCGATGATGTTCTTGGAGCCGATCGAGGCGACGACCTCGTCGCGGAACGCACGGATCGAGAGGTCGGGGTCGCTGGCCTTGTACTGAGTGGCCGGGCGCTCCACCGCGTCCTTCGACAGCGGGCGTCCGTCGAGCTCCCACTTCTTGCGGCCGCCGTCGATCAGCTTGACGTCCCGGTGGCCGTAGAGCTTGAAGTACCAGTACGCGTAGGCGGCGAACCAGTTGTTGTTGCCGCCGTAGAGGATGACGGTGTCGTCGTTGCTGATCCCGCGGGAGGACATCAGGGCCTCGAAGCCGGCCTTGTCGACGAAGTCGCGGCGCAGCGGGTCCTGCAGGTCCTTCTTCCAGTCCAGCTTGACGGCGCCCTCGAGGTGCCCGCCGTCGTAGGCGCTGGTGTCCTCGTCCACCTCGACGAAGACCAGACCGGGCTTGCCCAGGTTCTCCTGGGCCCAGTCGGCGGTGACGAGCACGTCGGTGCGGCTCATGGGATTCCTCCGATATCGGTGTGCGTGCGTGGTGTGCGTCGGTGTGTGGTCGCGGTGTGCGGATCGGTCAGGCGCGGGCCGGCAGGGCCCGCCGGGCGAGCAGGTACGACTCGCAGCCCAGGCAGATGCCGGTGGCGGCGCCGAGCAGGGCCGCCACCAGGGCGAAGACCGCGGCCTGGGCGGCGACGAGCGTGCCGCTGTTCAGGACCAGGGCGACGGCGAGGACGACCGCCGTGACCCACGCGGCGAAACGCGGGCCCCGCACGTCGACCTCACGGGGAACAGCGGAGCTCATGAAGAAGCAGACTCTCCGGACGGCGGTCAGGGCGCGTCTGGACGAACGGGGTTCGTCCTCAGGGAGTCGGACACAGGCAGCTGCCGACGCGGCACAGGTCCACTGTGCGGCGCGAGGTCAGCAGGATGCCCACGGCGCGAGAGTAGCCGATCAGGAGTGCGCGCCGACGTGGGCGTCCACCCAAGCGGTCAGTTCCTCCGGTCTGGGCGCGCCGCTGCTGCGCCCGACCAGCCGTCCACCACGGTCGAGGTAGAACAGCGTCGGCGTCCGGCGGACGTCCAGTTCCCGGACCTCCTGGAGATGGCTCTCGGCGTCGATCTGCACGACGGCCAGCCCCGGGCGGGTGGTCTGCAGCTGCTGCAAGCGGGCCTTCGTGGCGCGGCAGGGGCCGCAGAACGCCGTGGAGAACTGCACGACGGTCAGGTCGGCGTCCGTGGGCCGCACACCCAGCCGCTCGAAGGCTCCCGCCACGCCGTCCTCCTCGGTGCCCGGAGCGTGGTCCGCGCCGTCCTTTCCGCGCAGCCACCACGCCGCGACGGCGACCACCGCCGGAAGGGCGACCACCACGGCCGGTCCCGTCCCACACGTCCCCGACTCGAACCTGTCGGCCGGAGGGGTCATTCCGCGGTCAGCACCGTGTTGACCGCTTGCAGCTCGACGTCGACGCCCTCCGCCGCCGGCCGCACGCTGGTCACCTGCAGCCCGAACGGCAGGGGCGGCACCGGATAGCGCAGGTCCAGCAGGTCGACGGCCCGGTCCAGGACGAATCCGGGAACCTTGACCCCCGCGCCGTCCGCCTCCTGGACGTCGACGACGAGCTCGCCCCCCTCCAGCTCCACCCGGCCCACCGCGGTGAGCCGCAGCTGCCGGCCCAGGACCTCCACCGTCCGCGTGATCCGCAGACGGTCGCCCTCCCGCGCGACCTCGGTGTCCGCGCCCAGCTGTGCCGCGAGCAGCGGGTAGGGCAGCGTCGCCGTCCCGTCGATGCGGTCGACGGGCACCTCGCGCACGGAGCCGGACAGCGCCGCGGACAGCGGCACGTGGACGCCCTGCAGGAAGAGGTCGGCACGCGTCCCCTCGGGCTGGCCGAGGTCGGCGGCGGTGAGGGAGATCCGCACGTCGTCGTAGCTGCCACCGACGGCCTGGGTGAGGAACGGGAAGCCCGCGATGTCGACCTCCGGGGCGTCCTGGAGGGCACCTTCGGCGGGCAGCTCGGTCGCGACCCTGTCCTCGGCGACCCCCACCGCCACCCGGTCTAGCACCACCGTCAGGCCGAGCAGCAGCACCGCCACGACGACGAGTGCCCTCACAGGATGCTCCGCAGGGCCAGCGCCACCGGCGCGCACGCCGCGAGCGGCAGGACGGCCTGGACCACCGACAGCGCCCAGGGGGACAACGACGGATCCCCGTGGGCAGCGGGCCCGTCCTCGTCGGCCCACTCCCCACCAGCCGACGTCGCCTCGACCACGACATAGCTGGTCACCAGGGCCACCATCGCCGTCACACCGGCGAGCACCGCGCCCTCCACCAGTGCGGGCACGGCCGCGCCGGTCCCCCCGGCGTC
The DNA here is from genome assembly GCF_900188025.1 of Blastococcus mobilis. GTDB lineage: Bacteria > Actinomycetota > Actinomycetes > Mycobacteriales > Geodermatophilaceae > Blastococcus_B > Blastococcus_B mobilis. Next base: position 2,596 of record NZ_FZNO01000009.1, on the reverse strand, counting down.
CCGACCGAGGAACGCGACCAGGGCGCCGGCCAGCACCGAGAGCAGCAGCCCGAAGAGCCCGCGCGGCACCCCCGTCGCCAGGTAGGGACGCGGGAGGACGAGATCGACCGCGTGGCCGACGACCAGTGCGGCGCCGACCGCCAGGAGGGCGACCATCGCCTGTCCGTGACCGTCCGGGGCCCGGCCGAGCAGCAGGAGCGCGGCGAGGGCGCTCACCGCGCACAGCAGCAGCACCGTCCCGGAGAGGGAGGCGACGAGGTCCTCGCGGGGGCGCCGCAGCATCTGCTGGAGAACGGCGGCGAGGAACCCGACACCCAGCACCACCAGGAGGTCCCCCAGCGCCGGCCGCTCCGGCAGGATCAGCGCGAGATCGGCCGCGACCGCGGCGGCAGCGCCCACGGCCAGCGACCCGCCGAACCCCTCGAGGCCGGCGACCAGCACCCAGGTGAGAACCAGACCGAGCTGGAGGACCAGCACCGCGCCCAGCCGGCCGAGGTCGCCGAAGAGCTCGGGCAGCAGGACCACCAGGGCCACGGCCAGCGCGGTGAGCCCCGCCGGCTGCAGGTGGTGCACCCGCGCCGGCAGCGCGGACTGCATCGCCGGAGACGTCACGGGTCGATGGTCCCAGACACCGGGCGTCCGATCCGTGCGACGGAGCGGTAGCCCGCTCTCGGCGTGTCCGGAACCGGACGGGGCCCGCGAAGCCGACACCGTCATCGATACGAGAGCCGGTCGACGGTCCCGCCGTTCCAGCCGGTGGAGGCGACGCGTCCGTTATCCTGACCGCTCACCTCGACAGTGCCGTCGAAGGTCCGGGGACGATGCCGTCGTCCCACGGCCCCGTGAGGAGACGACATGCGACTCGTACTCATGACCGCGGCGCGACAGGCCACGACCGAGGTGCTCCCCGCTCTGGGGCTGCTGGGCCACCAGGTCCGTGTGGTGGCCCCTGAACTGTCCAGCCTGCTCGACGGCGACTCCGGGGACGTGGTCCTCGTCGACGCCCGCCACGACCTCATCCAGGCGCGCACGCTCTGCGGGCTGCTCTCCTCCACCGGCGTGGCCGCCGCCCTGGTCGCGGTCCTCTCCGAGGGGGGCCTGGTGGCACTGTCGGCGGACTGGGGCATCGACGACGTCCTCCTGGACACCGCCGGGCCGGCGGAGGTGGACGCCCGCCTGAAGTGGGCCACCACCCGCCGGCTGGCCGCAGCGGCGCCGGCCGACGGCGGCGACCGCGGTGTCACGCAGGCCGGCGAGCTGGTGATCGACGAGCACAGCTACTCCGCCAAGCTGCGCGGTCGCCCCCTCGACCTCACCTACAAGGAGTTCGAGCTCCTGAAGTACCTGGCCCAGCACCCGGGCCGGGTCTTCTCGCGGGCCCAGCTGCTGCAGGAGATCTGGGGCTACGACTACTTCGGCGGCACCCGTACGGTGGACGTCCACGTGCGTCGTCTCCGGGCCAAGCTCGGCACCGAGCACGAGGCGCTCATCGGCACCGTGCGCAACGTCGGCTACAAGCTCGACCGGCAGGTCGCGGACGCGACGGCCAGGGCCGCCCAGGCGGAGGCCGACGCCGAGCTGGTCTGATGGCCGGATGAGCACCGATCTCGACGTCGCCGACGTCCTCGCGCTGCTGCGCGCCGCCTCCGCCGCCGACGGCGTCCGTCCGCTGTCGGAGGAGGCCGAGCTCCGGCTCCAGCACGGCGGCCCGCCGGGTGGGGGCGACCTCGTGGTCCGCGACGGCGAGGACGTCGCCGGGTACGCCCGCTACGACGTCGGTGCGGACGGCGGCGTCGAGGCCGAGCTCGTCGTGCACCCCTCGCACCGGCGGCGCGGACACGGCTCCACCCTGCTGGACCGGCTGCTCGAGCTGGCCGGCCCCCGATCCCTGAGCCTCTGGGCGCACGGCGATCTGCCGGGTTCGGCGGAGCTGCTCGCGCCCCGCGGGTTCACCCGGTCCCGCGTGCTGCTGCAGATGCGCCGCGACCTCGCCGGTGTCGATCCCGACCCCCACCCGGCGCTCCCCGAGGGGGCCCACGTGGAGGCCTTCCGGCCCGGCCGGGACGAGACCGCCTGGCTGCGCGTGAACGCCCGCGCCTTCGCCCACCATCCGGAGCAGGGCAGCTGGACCGCCGAGGACCTCCGCCTGCGCGAGCAGGAGCCGTGGTTCGACCCCGACGGCTTCCTGCTGGCCTGGCGGGGCGACCCGGACCACGGCGGAGAGCTCCTCGGCTCGCACTGGACGAAGGTGCACCCTGCCGGTGACGTCGCCGACGAACCGGTCGGCGAGATCTATGTGCTCGGCATCGATCCCGATGCCCAGGGCATGTCGCTGGGCCGCGCGCTCACCGACCTCGGGCTGGCCCACCTGCGCCGCTGTGGCCTGACGGAGGTCCTGCTGTACGTCGAGGAGGACAACACCGCCGCCGTCCGGCTCTACGAGAGCAGGGGGTTCCGGCGGTTCGCCGTCGACGTCTCCTGGCGGCGCTAGCCCGGATCTCTCATAGGCATGATCATTTAGCTCGTCGTCGGGGTTCTTGCCCCGCGTGGGCGTGAGGTTGGCATGTGGGTGTGACGGTTCGCCCGAGGTCGCTCG
>NZ_FZNO01000040.1 GCF_900188025.1 Blastococcus mobilis | reverse complement strand
ACAAACGCGAGTTCGTCTTCCGAGGCACCATCGACGTCGCCTCGATCAAGATCTGGCTGCGGACCCCTGCCAGCCAAGATCCGCCAGACACGCCCTAGTGCTCACCCAGTGGACCGAGCACCTGGACCGGCTGGTTGCCGGGCTGAATGAGCGTGGGCACGAACCGGTTGTGTTGCGCGGCGGCATGGGCGCGAAGTCCCGGGCCGCCGCCCTCGCCCGTCTCGAGCCGCGACCGGACGGGCCGCCACTGCTCGTCGTGGCCACCGGCCCGTACGTGGGCGAGGGCTTCGACTGCCCGGCGCTCGACACCCTCTTCCTCGCCGCACCGATCGCCTTCAAGGGCCGACTCGTGCAGTACGCCGGCCGCATCCTCCGCCCGTTCCCCGGCAAGACCACCGCTGAAGTCCACGACTACCACGACGTCGCGACCGGTGTTCTCGCCTCCTCGCTGACCAAGCGCGGGCCCGGCTACACCAGCATCGGCTTCCCGGACCCGCGCCGGCTCGTCAGGTGAACAGCGCCCATGCGGTGACCAGGGAGGCGGCCGAGCCGCGTAGGTGTGCAGCGTCGGGTCACACCATGCCGAGGCGGTCGAGCCGCTGGATGAACGAGATCTTGCGGCGCTGTGCACGACGGAGCTGCTGGACCCGGTCGGCGAACGCATCGCTCGTTCCCTCGCGGCGGCAGACCTCAGCCAGTTCGTAGAGCAGTCCCGCCGCCGCGTCGTAGTCGGCCGCCGTGCGTCGCTCGACCAACTCGACGACCTCACGCCAGGCCTGGTCCTGCCGCCCCGCGAGTTCGCTCAGGTGGTTCTCGCGGGCGCGTTCAGCGGCGCGACGGCGCTCCCCTGCCCGCCGCTCGGCCTCCTCCCGAGCCGGACGCTGGCGCTCCTCGCGTCGCCTCCGGGCCTGCGCGAGCAGCTCCCCCGCAGTCCGGCCGTCGATATTGCCGGCGTGGATCGACCCGGCGGCCCCACGGCAACCGGCCAGCAGCTCCGCGCGCACCCTCGCCCCGTCTCCTCGTGCCACCCGCAGCAGCAGTGACTCCTTGTTCTCCGCCGGTAGCTGCGCCAACCAGCCGGGCAGCTCGGTAAGGGTGCCGTCGGCATCGAGCGGCGCACTGTGCTCCGCTGCTACGGCGACGAGGTCGGGGCCGATGCGCAGGAACGCGGCCACCGCGCTCAGCGCTGCGCTCAACTGACCGAGACCCGTGGGAACGGGCGGTTCGACCGCGTCATCGTCGACCTCGCGATTCTCGACGGCGAGCAGCCAGGCGAGGTAGAGCAGCCGGAAATCACCAACCATCAGCTCGGCGCGGACCGGGACGATCGAAGCCAGCAGGCCGGAGCCATCCAGCCACTCGTTGTCGTACTCACCGTCTTCGTCCTCGGCGAACAGGTCGATGACGACGTACCCGTCGGTCGTCCACGCGGTCGAACCGTCGCCGACCAGGTACTGGTCCACCACGGCCGTGGCCGAGCGGCCCAGCACCTCTGCTGGCAGCCGGAACATCAGCCGGTGCGTCCCCCAGTTGGCCAGGTAGAGGAACGCGTCGAAGTAACGCTCGACCAAGCGGCGCGGATCGGCCTTCAGATCACCCCATTCGTAGTGGTTGACGAAACTGGTCGGTGTGATCAGGGCACGAGTGGAGATCGCACGGAGGTCGGCCTGCTCGCCGACCGACAGCGGCTGGTCGATCGCCACGAACTCGTAGTACTGGTATTCGCTCATCGCGAGCAGTCCTCTGCGCTACCGGGCGGAGACAACCATCAGCTCCAGGGTCACCGTCGACAACCCTCCGTGCGGGCCTCGGGCCGGAAGGCCGGGGATATGGGGCACCCTGCCGATCAGGGCCGCAACCGTATGCGTAGGTACCGTGTCGCCCCTCGGACACCAAAGCACTGCAACGGGTGGACTGGTATAACAGCCGCAGGCTGCACACCGCCGCCTGCCACGACCTCACACCGGTCGAGTAGGAAGCGGTCTTCTACGGCCAACACCCCGCCCAGCGGACGGTACGGGACAACACCCTGAGTCTGGACTCGCCGGAGCGGTTCACCACCGCGGTCACCGCCGCGCAGTTGCGCGCGGTCGTGGCCCGGCTGCGCTCGGCCGGGCACTGGCGGCCCGGTGATCCGCCAATCATGGTGATGCTCGACTCCGGCTACGACGTGACCCGGCTGGCGTTCCCCAGCAGCCGGTGACCGCTGGACCTGGCTGGTCATCGCCGCGCACACCCAGCTACGACTGGCCCGCGGTCTGGCCACGGATCTGCGCCGGCCCTGGGAAAGGCCGCTACCCCCGAGCGGCTGACTCCCGCCCGGGTCCGGCGAGGGTTTCGCCACCTGCGTGCCAAGACCGGCCAGCCGGCCAGCGCACCGAAACCCAGCCGACCAGGACCGGGACGCCCACCGGGCACGCCCAACCGCTGCCGCGCCACCCGCAACGACGTCGGCAAAACCGTCACCCGAGACACGAGCGACGCGCAGGTCAGGGGTTAAACGACAAGCTCAGAGGTGGTGATGAACGTCTTCGGGCCCTCGATCGGACAGCATGCCCGGACGGCCATCGGCGCGGCAGCGCTCCCCTTGAACCTCCCGTCGTCGTGGCTGCGGAAATGCACCTCGCCGGTCGTTGACCCAGCCGAAGCAGCACGAGCACCGACCGCACGGCCCAGGAGCCGTGTGCGTATGTAGCGTGTCCCCCCTCGGACACCGAGTTGCACCCCCCACGGCCCCTGAGGCCGTGGGGTTTCTCCTGTTACCGGGACTACAGCGTGAAGGCTGCGGCGCTCACCCCGGCCGCGGCCCCACCTCGCCAGCCTGTCGGACGTGGACCGTGTCGCGGGTCGATCAGCAACGCGGCGGAGCCGCCAGTTCCCGCGTCACGTCCTGACGCAGCCACACCACGTGGCCGCAGACCTCGGCCGCGACGCGGTACCGCTGGCGGATCAAGTCGCGCAGCCGGGACCCGTCGTCGATGCCCCAGGCGTCGAAGCCGTTGACCTGGACGATCCACGCCGGTGCCCGGGGCCCCGCCAGCGTCGCCCGCAGCCGGGTCTGTTCGGGGTCGAGCGTGCGCATCGCCGCGCTCCACAGGTGCGGGTAGGAGGACGGCATGTCCGCGGCCTCCAGGACCGAGGGGAAGCCGTACGCCACGAAGCCCGTATCGCTCGCAGCCTTCGAGTCGGCCAACCACTCGCCGAGCCGCTGGCTGGACCATGCCGACGGGTCGGTCGCGTACACCACGCCCGACACGAGGGTGCCCCCGAGAGCAGCGGCCGCGATCATCCTGCTGAAGCCCCGCATCCACGCACCGGGGGCGGAGACCGAGGGAGCCAACGCACCAGCGGCGAGTACGGCCGCCGGCGCGAGCTGCAGCAGGTAGGGGGGCCAGTAGGCGCCACCGGACGCGATGCCGACGATCCCGAACACGAGGAGCAGAGTGATCAGCTTCGCTTCGACCGACCCCCGACCCGGGCCGCGGCGCGCGTCGAGGAGCCAGGTGAGCACGACCGGCAGGAGACCGGTGACCGTGCCCAGGACCAGGAGCTGACCGATCCTGCGGATCGAGTCGCCGGGACTGGTCGACCACAGTGCGTCGAAGGCGACACCACGGGAACCGACGAGGTCGTGCCACGCGTCTTCCGGCGCGATCCGGGCCGCCATCAGCCACAGCGCGGCCAGCGCACAGGGAAGCAGCGCGCCCACGAGGCCCGCGCCTCCGACGAGGAAGGCGCGGCGGCGGTCGGCGTCCCGGCCCCACCACCCGGCCAGCACGAGGCCGGCGAGGAGGAGCAGGCCCTCCAGCAGGCTCTGCTTGATCAGCGGTGCGGCCGCGGCGACCGCGCCGGCGGCGATGGCCCACCACAGCCGGGCTCTGCGGGAGTCGGCGTGCCAGGCAGAGAGGGCCAGGGCGAGCGCCGCCATCACGAGCGACGCCCCGAACAGCTCGCCGTCCGACTGCTCGGCAGCAAGCGCCGGGGAGCACATGATCCCGGCGGCCACCACGGCGGCCCACCGGCCGCCGGCCGGGCCTCCCAGCAGTGTGCCCGCACGCCAGCCGGCGACGACGAACAGCAGGACGAACGGGATCGCGAGGACGCGGATCGCCTGATCCCACTCCGTGAGCGACGCGATCTTGAAGATCAGCATGAGGAGTGGCGGCCGGTCGACGAAGTAGTCGCCGTACATGAACTCGCCGCCGGTGTGCCACTGCCTGGCGATGAGCAGGTAGCCGCCCTCGTCGTTGCGCAAGGGCCTCAGGACGTACGTCGCGCGGGCGAGCACCACGACCAGGCACAGCGGGACGAGGAGGCGCCGGGCCGAGCTCCCGGGGGAAGGGGCGGGCTCGAGGTCCCGGACCGCAGGCGAGGCCACGCCCCATTCAACCGTGGACGCCCCGTGCCGCACCGCCTCCCGCGCGGGGTCGCGGCAGACCCGTTGCGGCAGGTCATCCGGGCCCTATGCTCCGCACGTGGTGAGCGGGCTGGCCGTGGCGGCCGCGACGGTGGTCGTCATCGTGCACTTGGCCTTCCTGGCCTACGTCGTGGTCGGCGGGTTCCTCGGGCTGCGCAGGCTGGCCTGGCTGTGGCCGAGCATCGTGACGACCCTCTACTCGGCCTACGTGACGCTGGCCTCCTACACGTGTCCCCTGACGACTCTGGAGAAGTGGCTGCTCGAAGTCGGCGGCCGGGAGCCGTACGAGGGCAGCTTCATCGCGCAGTACCTGCACGACGTCCTCTACCCGGCGCAGTACGAGCGGGCGGCCTGGGTGATCGCGATGGGCATCGCCCTCGTGTCCTACGCCGTCGTGCTCACGCGAGGGCGGGGGCGGCGTCCGGCGGTTCCCTAGCGGCGGTTCCCCTCGCTTCCCGTCCCGCGATGTCGACGGAGCGGCGGCAGCCGGTCAGCTGGAGCCGGTTCGGCAACTCGGTTGGACGCGATCAGCCGTGTGCGTATGTAGCGAGTCGCCCCCTCGGACACCGAGTTGGACCCCCACGGCCCCTGCGCCCGCGGGGGTTCTCCTGCTTTTGATGTCGGCGCGTCCGCTCGATGCCTGAAGGACCACATCGGCCGGCCGACCTTGCTTCTGGGTCCTGTTGGTCGCCCCCTCGTACGGAGGAGAGACCGAACCGGGGGCGGGCCCCATCGGTTCATCAGGCGTAGGGGTCGAGGCAGAGGTAGCCGTCGACGCGGGTCAGCCCGTCGGCTGCGGGGTCGGGCGGGAGTGCGTGGCCGAGGTTGTCGGCGCGGACCTCACCGATCCACTGGTCGTGCTGGTACTCGTGGTTGACCAGCGCGGTCAGCAGGTGTTTCGCGACGATCGTCAGCTGCGTCGGAGCGCCGACCAGGCCGGTGGCGATGTTCCCGATGCGGGCGTGGACCCGCTCGGCGACGGTGTCGCGGAAGGTGGCGAGCCGCTGCACGGTCGGCAGCGTGCCGCGGAACTGCTCCGGGTTGGCCGAGTCCATGAGGCCGTCGAGCTTCGGGTCGGGGCTGGGTTCGGCGGCGGTGAGGTTGCGGATCATGAAGTGGGCGACGTGCGCCTGGTGGCCCAGGTGCCAGCCGATGGCGCTGGAGTTCTCGTGCGGGCGCCAGGTGACCTCGTCGGGAGTGAGGTCCTTCCACAGCTGGTCGGTGTAGGCACGGGCGCGGTCGTACTCGCGCAGCAGCCCGGTCAGTTCGTGCATGACCTCTCCTGTCGTTCGCCGCTCGCGGTCCGAGTCGTGCCGCCGGCGGCGAGGTGGGTGATGCTGCGGGCGGCCTGGATTCCTGCGCGGATGGCGCCCTCGATGTGGCCGGCGTAGTCAGTGGCGGTCTCAGTCGACGCCCAGTGGATCCGCCCGCCGACCAGTTGCTGGAACAGCGGGTGCCCGTAGCGGTCGGTGGACGCGCGGAGGGAGGGGGCTTGGGGGCTGGTGTACCGCTCCTGACTCCAGTTGGTGACGTGGAGGGCGCGGGGCTCTGCGGCGGCCGGGCCGAACAGCCGGACGAGCTGGCCGCTGAAGGCGGCGCCGATCTGCTCGGCTGGGGCGCCGTCGAGTCGGTCGGCCACGGCGAACCCGAACAGCGCGAACGGGCCATCGGGTCCGCTGTGGTCGTGCAGCTCACGGAACGGCCCGACATGGCTCATCGCCGACCCGGACAGCCCGGCGCTGCGCCAGAACGGCTGGTCGTAGACGGCAACGGCCTTGACCACGCCACCCATCCACACCGCGGTGTCTGCGGCGAGGTCAGCGATCGGCTCCGGCAGCGTGGGGGTGAAGGCGATGGCATCGACGGCCAGGGCTGGCGGAAGCGCGAGGACGACGTGGTCGGCCGCCGCGGCCCCGCTGGACGCCTCGACGATCGCCCCGTCGTCGTCGACCCGGACACCGGACACCGGGTCGCCCAGACGAAGCGTGCCGGGCGGGAGCCGATCGGCCAGGCGCAGAGCCAGCGCCTGCGCGCCGTCGGCGAACCGGGCGGACGGGACGTCGAGGAGGGGTTGCCGGCGAGCCGTTGTGGCCCGCGCTGGTCGACCTCGAACAGCGCATCACCGGCCAGCGCCTGCGGGAACGTGTCCATGGCGAGGTCGGCGGCGAGCGAGCGCACCAGTGGCTCGTTGCTCCAGAACCAGGTGGCGCCCAGATCCACGGCCCCGCCGTCGAGAGTGCTGCTCAGCAGCCGCCCGCCGACCCGGTTCCGCGCCTCGAACACCGTGACGCTCAGGCCGGCCGAGGCCAGGGCGTGGGCAGCAGTGAGACCGGCGATGCCGGCGCCGATGACGGCGACGTTCCGGCGGTTGTCGGTGGTCACGAGCGGGCCCCCGGGTTCAGAACGATGCGGAACCGCGGAGCGCCGGCGCGGATGCGAGCGACGGCCTCGTTCGCCTGCGTCAAGGGCATCCGTTCTATCAGCGGGCGGACTCCGGTGGTGAGTGCGAACTGCATGGCTTCCTCGGTGTCGTGGGCGCTGCCGGTGAGGTGACCGGTCAGGGTCTGGGCGTTCATGACCAGCTGCGCGGCCGGTACGGCGACAGTGCCGCCGTCGACGCCGATCAGGGTGAGGCTGCCGCCGACGCGCAGGCCGGTGAGCAGCTCGGCGACCGGTTCGGTGGTCGGCGCGGTGCAGACGATCAGGTTCGCGCCGCCGAAGTCGGCCAGTGCCGCGCCGGCCGGCCGATCGCCGCTGTCGACGTACTCATGCGCCCCGAGTCCGCGGGCGAGGTCCGCACGCCCCGGCCCGCGGGCGACGGCGATGGTCCGGTACCCCATGGCCGCGGCGAACTGGACGGCCAGGTGCCCGAGCCCGCCCAGCCCGAACACCGCGACCGTCGCACCCGGGTGGAGCGGGCGTGGCGGACGGCGTTGAACGTCGTCACGCCGGCGCAGCCCATCGGAGCCGCGTCGAAGAAGTCCAGCCCGTCGGGGATGCGGGCCAGCGCGCCCGCGGGGACGGTGAGGGTCTCGGCCCAGCCGCCGGGATAGGACAGGCCCGGCACCTGCCGCTCCGGACAGTGGACCACGTCACCGGCTCGGCAGAAGTCGCAGTGCCCGCAGCTTCCGCCGAACCAGCCGACGGCGACCCGGTCACCCACCGCCCAGCCCTCGACGTCCTCGCCGAGCTCAGCGATGACCCCGGCGACCTCGTGGCCGGGGGTCACGGGCGCCGCCGCCGTCGCCTTCGGCGCCGCGGCCGTGCCGACGTCGGCGTAGCAGACACCGCTGGCAATCACGGTCACCCCGACCCAGCCGCGCGCCGGTTGCACGTCTTCGACCGGTCGCGGAACCAGGGACCCACCGGGTTCCATGACCGACATCCTGATCGCGGGGGTCGAGGCGGCCGGGGTGCTCGAGGCGTTGTGGGCCCCAATGCTGTGGCCGGTCACGCCGATCGACCGGCCGTTGCCGGTTCGGCGGCCGCGGCCCTCGACCGGCTGACGAGCAGGCTGGGAACGAGCGCCAGGGCGACCAGCCCGCCGGCGAGGCCGAGGGCGGCGAAGCTGGTGGCGGCGACGATCAGGCCGCTGCCGATGCCGCCGGTGGCGCCGGCCAGGGCCACGCCGAGGTCGACGGTGCCCTGCGTGCGGGCGCGGTGCTGCAGCCGCACGGCGTCGGTGAGCAGGGCGGTGCCGGCGACCAGGCCGAGGTTCCAGCCCAGTCCCAGCAGGATGAGCGCGCCAGCGAGCAGGACCACCGAGTCCGGTGGGGCAGTCGCGGCGAGCAGGCCGGCAGCCAGCAGGGTGACGCCGGCGGCGGCGATCAGCGGCCGCCGGCCATACCGGTCGACGAGCCTTCCGGTGACCGGGGAGGGCAGGAACATCGCTGCGATGTGCAGGGAGATGACCAGTCCGGCGGCGCCCAGGGCGTGGCCGTGGTCGCGCATGTGCACGGGGGTCATCGTCATCAGGGCAACCATGACGAGCTGGGTGACGATCATGGCGGTGGCGCCCAGCCGCAGACGCGCCGTATCGGTCCTGGAGTCAGGCCCTGCGGTGGCGGCCCGGGCGGCTTCGTCGGCGATCGCGCGGGCGGTCACCAGCGGGTCGGGGCGCAGCGTGAGGCTGACGACGACGCCGGCCAGCGCGTAGGCGACGGTGGCCAAGATGAACGGGCCGGCCAGCTCCGGGATGCCCAGGGCCGCGGCCACCGCTCCCATGGGCTCGACCAGGTTGGGGCCGGCGACCGCGCCGAGGGTGGTCGCCACCAGCACGGTGCTGACCGCGCGGCCGCGTCGCTGCGGGGCGGCCAGGTCGGCGCCGGCGTAGCGGGCCTGCAGGTTGGTGGCGGTGCCCGAGCCGTACAGCAGCAGCGAGACCAGCAGCAGGGGCACGCTGTCGATCGCGGCGGCCAGCACCACGCCAGCCCCGCCGACGGCGCCGACGAAGTAGCCGGCGGCCAGGCCCGGTCGGCGCCCGGAGCGCTGGGAGATCCGCCCGACACCGACGGCGGCCGCAGCCGAGCCGAGGGTCAGCAGGGCAGCCGGCAGTCCGGACAGGCCGGTCGAGCCGAGCATGTCCTCGGCTAGCAGTGCGCCGACGGTGACGCCGGCGGCCAGCCCGGCCCCGGCGAGCACTTGGGAGGCGAGCAGCACCCGCAGGGTGCGCCGCTGGAGCGCGGCGACGTCGAGGTCTGTGGTTGTGGCGCCCACGGGCGTGGACGAGGGGGCGGTCATGCGCAGAACTCCTTCGCGGGCAGCGTCACAGGTAGGGCCCGCAGGTCAGGCCAGCCCGAAGCGCGGCGTGGGCTCATCGCCCATGTGGGCGCGCAGCAGGTCGGCGAAGCGGTCGAAGTCACCGCGCCGGGCGGCGTCGATCAGCGCGCGGTGCTCGTCGACGAGCTGCGAGGCGTGGGCGTCGATGGTCGCCAGGCTCAGGTGCAGCATCACCGCCTGCCGGTTCTGCAGCCGGTCGGCGAAGTCCAGCAGCAAACCGTTGCCACCGACCTCAACGAATGCTCGGTGGATGGACATGGACAGCTCGACGAATGTGTCGCGGTCTGTGCCTGAAGGGCCGCCTCCTGGTCGTCGATCAGCGCGTCCAGGCGGGTGCACATCCCCGCGAGCGCGGCTGGGGAGGCGGTGCGCACCCCGCCGGTCTCCAGCAGGTGCCGGGCGCCGGCGAGTTCCTGACCGTCCTGGGCGGTGAAGGCGCGGACCAGCGCTCCGCGCTTGGGGTAGATGGTGACCCATCCCTCTTCCTCCAGGCGTAGCAGGGCGGCGCGCACCGGGGTGCGGCTCAGGCCCAGTGCGGCGGCGAGGGTGTTCTCACTGAGCATCGATCCGCCCGGGTGGGTGCCGTTGACGATGTGGTCGCGGATGATGCGGTGTGTTCGCTGCGCGGCGGTCTCGCTGATGGTGTCCACTTGCCTCCCTGATGGATACTGCTTGTATCCTAGTTGCTGTCGGTCCTGGGTGGCACTGCTGACACCGGGGTCTTGAACCCTCACCGGCCCGTCCCGGTCCCCTCCCAGGGCTCGACATCTCGCATCACGACAACAAGAGGAACCCACTCATGAACGACTTCACCGGTCGCAAGCTGCTCGTCATCGGCGGGACCAGCGGCATGGGCAAGGCCATCGCCGCGCAGGTGCTGCGCGGGGGCGGCAGCACGGTCATCACCGGCCGCACCCCCGACAGCGTCGACGCCGCCCTGGCCGAGCTCGGTGCCCTCGGTGGCGAGGGTCGCCTCGCCGGCATCGCCGTCGACCTCGCCGACGATGCCGCCGTCGAGCGGTTCAGGCGGGAGCTGACCGAGACCCATCCCGCCGTCGACCTGCTCGTCAACGCCGCCGGCGTCTTCGCCCCCAAGCCGTTCCTCGAGCACGACCGCGGCGACTACACCCGATACGAGGCGCTCAACCGCGCCTTCTTCTTCGTGACCCAGACCGTCGCCGCCAACCTGATCGACCAGCAGCGTCCCGGAGCGTTCGTCAACATCGGCTCGATGTGGGCCCACCAGGCCATCGCCGCCACCCCGTCCTCGGCGTACTCGATGGCCAAGGCCGGGCTGCACTCGCTGACCCAGCACCTGGCCCTGGAGCTCGCCAGCCACCGGATCCGCGTCAACGCCGTCGCCCCGGCCGTCGTGCGGACTCCCATCTATGAGGAGTTCATCCCCAAGGAGGAGATGGACGCCACCCTCGACTCCTTCGACGGCTTCCACCCGATCGGCCGAACCGGCACCGCCGAGGACGTCGCCAACACGGTCGCCTTCCTACTGTCCGACGCCGCCTCCTGGGTCACCGGCGCCGTCTGGGACGTCGACGGCGGCGTCATGGCCGGCCGCAACTGAGCAGGCAGCCCTTCGCGCCCAAGGCATGGGCACCGACGTGAGGGCTGCGCAGCAGGCAGGCCACCGAGCAGCAGCAGATCTCCGCAACCTCGCGCCTGACCTGCAGCGAGGCGGTCCCGTGCGTGACCGCCTCGCGGCCCGTCAGCGATCGGCCGGGATCGCGCTGTGCCGGGCGGCAGGAAGTTGGGCGCTATGACGACGTCATCTGGCGAACCGTCGCCCGTGACCGCCCGGCTGCGGCCGGCGCTCGGCCTCGCGCTGGCCGTTGCTTTGGGCGTCGTCGCCTCCGTCGCCGGCGCCGCGTGGCCCACGCTCGGCGCTCCGGTCTTCGCGGTCACGGCCGGCGTGCTGCTCAGCCCTCTCGCCAACCGCTGGCGCGGGGCGCTCGATCGGGGCATCGGGCTGGCGAAAGGTCCGCTCCTCCAGGTCGCCGTGGTGCTGCTCGGAGCGCAGCTCTCCCTGCAGCAGGTGGCCGACGTCGGGCTGTCCTCGCTGCCGGTCATGCTCGGCACCTTGACCCCCTGCCTGCTGCTCGCGGTGCTCCTGGGCCGGGCCATGCACATCGGCAGTGACCTGCGCACACTGATCGGCGTCGGCACGGCTATCTGCGGTGCCTCGGCCATCGCCGCGGTCACGCCCACCATCCGCGCCAAGGACCCCGACACGACCTACGCCATCTCGACGATCTTCCTCTTCAACGTGCTGGCGGTCTTGGCCTTCCCCCCGCTGGGCCACCTCCTGGAGCTGAGCCAGGAACAGTTCGGGTTGTTCGCCGGCACGGCCGTCAACGACACCTCTTCCGTCGTGGCCGCCGCCGCCAGCTACGGCTCGGTCGCGGCAGACCACGCGGTCGTGGTGAAGCTGGTCCGCAGTCTGATGATCATTCCCATCGTGGTCGGGCTCGCCGTCCTCGTCCGCTGCCGGGAGGGCGTTGCTGAGTCCGCCGGGCGGGGCGGTCGCGTGAGCCGGCTCGTCGGGCTCGTGCCGTGGTTCCTCATCGCCTTCGTCATGGTCGTCGCCATGAACTCGATGGGCTGGGTGCCCGATCGCAGCCATGAGGTGATCCGGCTGGCAGCCGTCTTCTTGATTGCGACGGCGCTGGCGGCGATCGGGTTGTCGACCGACGTCCGAGCCCTGCGGCGCACCGGCCCGAAGCCGATGGTTCTGGGGCTGGTGCTGTGGGGCAGCGTGACGTCAACCAGTCTGCTCCTGATCTGGCTCACAGGCGACGGCGACTGAAACGGTCGGACCTTTGAGGACGATCTTGCATGTCGGACTAGCGCGCTACGTTCCGACCATGTCCACGAAGCCGCGTACACCGCGCTCCTCCCCCACCGGGCAGGCAGCAGGTGGGACGGCTCCCACTTCACGGTGCCCAAGTCCCCCCTCGGACACCGAGTTGAACCCCCACGGTCTTCAGGCCGGTGGGGGTTCTCCTGCTTCTGGGGTCAGGCCATCCCCCGTGCCTCAGGCGGAATTGTCGGACGACGGTCCCGCGCGGCGAGGCCGCGGACCCCGCGCTATGGCGAGAGCGAGAGGTCGGCCTCGTATTCCATGAAACTCATCTCGTCCACCAGCCGCTGACCTGCGGCCACGCGGTCAGGGCCACTGAGCTGGAACAGCAACCTCACCGGACCGTTGCGCGGACACCACAGTCCCGGTGGCGGAGGCTGGCCAGCGGCCGCCAGGGCCGCCGCGATGTCCGCCGGGACCTCACCCGTGAAGCGATCGGGATCGAGGGGGTCACGGGGCGTCACGCTCAGGACGACCGATGTGGACACCGCACGACCGTAGAGCCGATCGAGACCGCCACCACCCCGGCACGTCCGGCTGCGATGTTGGCGGAGATGGCCCGGTGTACCTGCCTCCCCGGCGGGTAAACGCGCCGGACCAGGGTCGCGCACGAGGACGGCGGCCGCGGCCGCACCCCACGAGTGGACCTGATGACCGGCAACGCCACACACCGATTCGGCAACACTTCGATCCTGACCGTGCGGACGGTGGATGCGACGCACATCGTCACGTCGGCAGCGTTCGACGAACGGCTGGGTGACACCTACCAGCGCGTCGGGCTGCGCCCCGGGCTGCTGGAGCGGCTCGCGGGCATCACGGAGCGCCGCTGGTGGGCCGACGGGGTCTCCTTCGTCGACGGCGCCGCCGCCGCGGGCGCCAAGGCGATCAGCGAGAGCGGCGTCGACCCGGCGCACATCGGCCTGATGGTCAACACATCGGTCAGCCGCAAGCACCTCGAACCGTCCACGGCCGTCGCGGTGCACGACGCACTCGGGCTGCCGAGCTCCTGCCAGAACTTCGACGTGGCCAATGCCTGCCTGGGCTTCATCAACGGCATGGAGCTGGCCGCCGCGATGATCGACGTCGGGATGGTCGACTACGCGCTGATCGTCAACGGCGAGGACGCACGGCCCGTGCAGGAGCGCACGATCGACCTGCTCAACCGGCCGGACACCGTGGCCAAGGACGTGATGGGGCACTTCGCGACCCTCACGCTCGGCTCCGGCGCGGTGGCCATGGTGCTCGGTCGGGCCGATCGGCACCCGGAGGGCCACCGGCTGCTCGGATCGGTCAGCCGGGCCGGGACCGAGCACCACCAGCTGTGCACCGGCGACAACGACGGGATGCAGACCGACCTCAAAGGGCTTCTCGCCGCCGGCCTCGAACTGTCGAGCGATCTCTGGGCGGACGCCGCGGGCGAGTTCGACTGGGCGCGGGGAATGGACCGATACGTCATCCACCAGGTCTCCAAGGTGCACACCGGGGCCCTGTGCGACCGGTTCGGCATCGACCGGGCACGGGTGCCGACGACCTTCCCCACCCGCGGCAACCTCGGCCCCGCGTCGGTGCCGTACACGCTGGCGGGGCAGGCCGACACCCTCACGGACGGCGATCGCGTGCTCCTGATGGGCATCGGCTCCGGCCTCAACGCCTGCTGCCTCGAGATCGCCTGGTGACGGCCGGCGGACCGGTCGAGCTGCCGGGACTGGAGCCGGCCTGGTCGCGCTGGATCACCGTTCCCGATGCGGACGGCGAGAAGCACCGCTGGCACGTGCTCGACAACGGTGTCGCCGACCCGGCCGGCACCCTGCTCTGCGTCCACGGGAACCCCACCTGGTCCTACCTCTGGCGTCGGATGGTCGCAGCCGCCCCACCAGGGTGGCGCGTCGTCGCTCCCGACCAGCTGGGCATGGGCTGGTCCGACCGGCCGGGCGCACCGAGGACCCTGGCCCAGCGGGTGGCCGATCTCCGGCACCTCACGGCCGCGCTGGGCGTCACCGGCCCGGTCGTCACGGTCGCCCACGACTGGGGCGGGATCATCTCCCTCGGCTGGGCCCTCGAGCACAGGCGGGACGTGCGGGGCGTGGTCCTCACCAACACCGCCGTCGCCATGCCCGAGGGCGACCTGGGGCCCGCGCTCATCCGGCTGGCGCACGCGCCGGGCGTGCGCACCGCCGTCACCGTCAGCAGCTCGGTGTTCGTCCGCGGGGCGACGGCCTTGTCGTGGCCGCCGCTGCCCCGGGAGATCCGCCGGGCCTACGCGCAGCCCTACCCGTCGCCCGCGCGGCGCCGGGCCGTGGGCGAGTTCGTCGCCGACATCCCCTTCCGGCCGGGCCACCCCTCCCGCCCGGCACAGGAGGCGATCGCCGAGGGCATCCGGACGCTGGACGTCCCCGCCCTGCTCCTGTGGGGACCCCGCGATCCGGTCTTCGGCGAGAAGTACCTGGCCGACCTGCGGCAACGCCTGCCCCAGGCCGCGGTGCACCGCTACGAGGGCGCGTCCCACCTCCTCCCCGAGGACGCGCCGGGGTACGCCGAGGCGGTGGCCACCTGGGTGACCGACACGTTCGCCGCGCCGGACCACGCGGACGCGGGCAGCCGCGGCACGTCGGCGGAGCCGGCCCGGCCCTGGGCGGCCCTGGCCGCCCGCTCGGACGACGACTCCCCGGCGGTCGTGGAGACCGGCGGGGGCTCGGTCACCTGGGCGCGGCTGGCCCGCCGGGTCGCCGACCTCGCCTCCGGCCTGGCCGCGGCCGGGGTCGGTCCGGGTGACCGGGTGGCGCTCCTGCTGGAGCCCTCGGCCGATCTGACGGCAGCGGTCTACGCCACCTGGCGCGCGGGCGCCGTCATCGTGGTCGCCGACAAGGGCCTCGGCCTCCGGGGCATGCGGCGGGCCCTGCGCGGTGCGACGCCGGACCACGTCCTCGGCAGCACCGCCGGGCTGGCCGCCGCACGGGCGATGGGCCTGCCCGGCACACGCACCGTGGTCGGGCCGGCGTCGGCCCGGCTGCGCCGGGTGCTCGGCGCCGAACACGACCTGGCCTCGCTCGAGGCCCTCGGCCGGTCATCGGCCGCGCCGACGGAGGCCCCACCGGACTCGGACTGCGCGGTGGTCTTCACCTCGGGGGCCACCGGCCCGGCCAAGGGCGTGGTCTACACGCAACGCCAGGTCGGCGCCCAGCTGGAGCTGGTCCGGGCCGCCTACCGGCTCACGCCCGACGACTCGCTGGTGGCCGCGTTCGCCCCCTTCTCCGTCCTCGGACCGGGGCTCGGCATCGCCTCGTCCGTCCCCGACATCGACGTCACGGCGCCCGGCACGCTCACCGCCGCGAAGCTGGCGGACGCGGCGGCCGCGGTGGACGCCACCGTGGTGTTCGCGGCGCCGGCGGCCCTGCGCCGCGTGGCCGCCACCACCGCGGGCCTGACCGGGGAGCAGCGGTCGGCGCTGCGTCGGATCCGGCTGCTCATGTCGGCCGGCGCGCCCGTACCGACGCCGCTCCTGCGCATCCTCCGCGAGACCTTCCCGCGGGCCGAAGCGCACACGCCGTACGGCATGACCGAGGCGCTCCCGGTCACCGACGTCTCCCTGGACGACATCGAGGTCGCCGGGCCGGGGAACGGCGTGTGCGTCGGCCGCCCGGTGCCCGGCGTCGAGGTCCGCGTCAGCCCGCTGTCCTCATCAGGCGCCGCCGACGGCCCGCTGACGGGTTCCGCCGATGTCCTCGGCGAGGTGTGCGTGCGCGGTCCGCACGTGAAGGACCGCTACGACGTCCTGTGGGCCACCGAGCGTGCCGACTCCCGCGACCGGGGATGGCACCGCACCGGGGACGTCGGGCACCTGGACGGCGAGGGGCGGCTCTGGATCGAGGGCCGGCTGGCGCACGTGATCAGCACCGCGGACGGACCGGTGACCCCGGTCGGCCCCGAGCAGCGGATCGAGCGCCTGGACGCCGTCTCCGCCGCGGCGGTCGTCGGCGTCGGCCCGGAGGGCGCGCAGGTGGTCGTCGCCGTCGTCGTGCCCCGTGCCGGCGACGGACAACGGCGGCGGCGCCTCCGGGTGGGAGCGGGCGCCACACGGCTGACCGTGGCGCCGGTCGAGCTCGCCGACCGGATCCGTGCCGCGGCCGGTACCCGCCTCGCCGCCGTCCTCGAGACGACGGCGCTGCCGGTCGACATCCGGCACCAGTCGAAGGTGGACCGCGCGGCACTGGCGCGCCGGGCGACCCGGACGCTCTCCGGCACACCGGTCCGATGGGCGACCCGCAACGGCGGGACGCCGTGAGGGTCCTGGTCACCGGCGCGAGTGGGCTGCTCGGCCGGGTCACCGCCCAGCGTCTGCTCGCGCGGGGCGACGAGGTGACGGTCCTCCAGCGCCGTCCCTCGGGCCTGCCCTGCTCCGAGGTGCTCGGGGACATCGCCGACCCCTCCGTGGTGGCACGAGCCGCCGTGGGCCAGGAAGCCGTCGTCCACCTCGCCGCGAAGGTGGACGTGACCGGGAAGTGGGAGGAGTACGCGCGGGCCAACATCCAGGGGACGAGGAACGTCGTCGCCGCCTGCTCCGCCGAGGGCGTCGAGCGACTGGTGCACGTGTCCTCCCCCTCGGTCTCGCACGCCGGGGCTCCTCTCATCGGGGCAGGGGCCGGCCCCGCCGACCCAGCGCGGGCGCGTGGTGCCTACTCGAGGTCCAAGGCGGTGGCCGAGCAGGAAGCACTCGACGCGGATTCGGCGGCCCTTGCGGTGCTGGTCCTTCGCCCGCACCTGGTGTGGGGCCCCGGCGACGAGCAACTCGTGGCGCGGATCGTCGAGCGGGCCGCGAACGGTCGTCTCCCGCTCATCGGCTCCGGCACGGCACTGATCGACACCACGTACGTCGACAACGCCGCTTCCGCCCTCGTGGCAGGGGTCGACGCGTGCGGGCGCGTCCACGGGGAGGCCCTCGTGGTCTCGAACGGTGAGCCGCGCACGGTGGACGAGATCCTCCGACGGCTGTGCTCGGCAGCCGGCGTGCCCGGACCACGGGGCCGGGTGCCGGCGCACGCGGCGTGGCTGGCCGGCGCCGTGGTGGAGGGGACCTGGTCAGCGATCGGCCGACGGTCGACCCCTCCCCTGACCCGGTTCCTCACCGAGCAGCTGACGACGGCGCACTGGTTCGACCAGCGGCGGACCCGCAGCGAGCTCGGATGGCGGCCGGAGGTCGGCCTCGACGAGGGCTTCGCCCGGCTGGCTGCCTGGTACGGCGGTGTGGGCACGGGCGCGGATCTCGGGGCGGGACGCCGTCAGCCGGCTCACGCCGCCAGCCGTGTGCGTATGTAGCGTGTCGCCCCTCGGACACCGAACGTTGACGGCAGGTCGTGGAGAGTCCATCGGGCGGTGGGCCGATCCACGAGGTGGAGCCTGCGGCCTCTCGTGCCGGGTGTCCCCACCCGTACCCGACGGGCAATCCCTGGGGCGCCAGGCCGAGCCGGCGGGATCAGGTCGACCGCTCGCCGATGCCCGTCGACCCCTCGCGGAGCCGGCGCGCCGGCGAGTCGGGCGTGAGCGGTGGAGTCCGCCCGCCGGCCCCGTCCGCCATCCCCTCCAGGGCCTCGAGCAGTGCGTCGCGTCCGGCCACGGTCGGCGACCAGCCGAGTTCTGTGCGGATCCTCGTGGGTCGAGAAGTGGCAGCTGGAGCGCGAGGTCGAGCAGTCGCGGCTCGACGGGGACGAGGTGCAGTCGCCATGCGGCGGAGAGTCCGACGCGCACGACGGATCCCGGAACCGTGAGCACCCGCGTCCCGAGCACGTCGCTGACGGACTCGGCGTCGATGACCGGATCAGCGGCGACGTTGTAGGCGCCGCGCCCGTCTCCCACGACGGCCAGCCGGTACGCCTCGGCGACGTCGCCGGCGTGCAGCGCCTGGAACCGGAGTCCCCGCGGCCACGGGACGACCGGTAGCCGGCCCGGACGGAGCAGACCGCCGGGGAGGAGTGGCCCGGCGAAGATCCGCCGCTGCTCGGTGGCGGCCGGCCGCTGGAAGATGAACGCGGGGCGCAGCCGGACCACCCGGATGTCCGGGTGCTGGGCCTCGAACCGGTCCAGCAGGCGCTCCACGTAGGCCTTCTCCCGACCTTATGCCGCAGTGGGGGACGCCGTGCGTGGGCCACGACTCGTCCACCCGCCGCCCGGGCCCTGGCGAGTAGGCACCGACGGACGAGGCGTACACCAGCGCGCCGACGCCTGTATCCGCCGCGGCCGCGAACACCCGCGCACTTCCGACGACGTTGGCCTGCCAGGTCACCATGGGGTGGTGTGTCGGCTGGAACAGCCAGGCGAGATGGACGACGGCGTCGGCGCCCCGCAGGTGCGGGACCAGATCGTCACCGGCGACGTCTGCCGTCACAAACGTCGTCTTGGGCGGCGCCCACTCGGGGGGCCCGGCGGGCGATCCCGACCATCTCCGAGACCCTGTCGTCGGCCGTGAGCGCCCGGACGACCGCCGTCCCCACGTTGCCCGTCGCGCCCACGACGACGACCTTCACCGGTCACCTCCCACCGGAGTTTCCTGCAGCCGCACCGGGCCGAATGGAGGACGGGCGCGACGGACCACGGTGATCTCGTCCGGCAGGCCCTCCAGCCTCCCGCCGTCCTGGTCGACGGTCAGCGTGACGCGGCGCCCGCCCAACGGCAGGTCGCGGATGCGGATCGCGCCGTAACGGTCGGGCCAAGCGGGATCGAACCAGACCTCCCCCACCGTCCGGGGCTCCAGCCGCAGCAGCAGCCGGACCGCCTGGATCGGAGTGGCCGCGGCCCACGCCTGCGGCGAGCACGAGGTCGGGTACGGCACCGGCTCCGGATACTCGGACCGGTCGAAACCGCAGAAGAGCTCGGGCAATCGGCCCCCGAAGGCCACGGCGGCGTCCAGCAGTCCGCAGGCGATGCGCTGGGCCTCCTCCACGAAGCCGTAGCGCATCAAGCCGGTGGCCACCAGGACGCTGTCGTGCGGCCACACCGATCCGTTGTGGTAGCTCACCGGGTTGTAGGCGCCCATGGAGGACGCCAGGGTCCGCACCCCCCATCCGGTGAACATCTCGGGCGAGGACAGGTGCGCAGTGACCCGCGCGGCCTTGTCCTCGTCGACGATCCCGCACCACAGGCAGTGCCCCATGTTGGAGGTCAGCGAGTCCACCGGGCGCTTGTCGCCGTCCAGGGCTACGGCGAACCACCCCCGTTCGGCCAGCCAGAACCGCTCGTTGAACGAGCGCTTGAGCGCCTCGGCCTTCCCGGCCCAGTGCTCCGCGCCACCCTCGTCGCCGGCCGCAGCGGACAGGTGCGAGCGCGCCGAGTACGCGGCGTAGACGTAGGCCTGCACCTCGCAGAGCGCGATCGGGGGCCGTGGGATCGTGCCGTCAGCGGCGTTGATGCCGTCCCACGAGTCCTTCCACCCCTGGTTGAACAGGCCGGCCTCGGTGCTGCGCTCGTACTCCACGAAGCCGTCGCCGTCGCGGTCGCCGTACTGCTCGATCCAGGCCAGCGCCCGGTCGGCAGCCGGCAGGAGCGCGTCCACCTGGTCGGTGGCGATGCTCCACCGCCGCAACTCCCCGACGAGGGCGACGAAGAGCGGGGTGGCGTCGACCGTGCCGTAGTAGACGTTGCTGCCCCCGCGCGCCAGGGGGAGGTCGGCGCCGAGGCGGGTCTCGTGCAGGATCCGCCCGGGTTGCTCCTCGGTGCGCGGATCCGCGTTCCGCCCCTGCATGCGAGCCAGCGTCTGCAGCGTGCCCAGGGCGAGGGTGGGGTCCAGCGGAAGCGCCATGTAGGAGCTGAGCAACGAGTCGCGGCCGAAGAGCGCCATGAACCAGGGAGCTCCCGCGGCGACCGCCACCTCTCCGGGATGGTCGGGGTCGTACAGCCGCAGGGCACCGAGGTCCTCCATGCTCTACCGGAGGACCATCCGCAGCTCCGGGTCGTCGGTGTCCACGCGCGGGCTGCCGGCGCGCCACAGTCGCAGCCGGCGAGCGGGCCGGGCCTCGTCGGGGGCCCGGCCGACCGGGAAGGCGGGACACACTCCGTTGTCGACCTGGTTTGCCGCGGTGTGGTTCATCACTTCGCAGAAGAATGGCGTGTCCGCCCAGGGATTGAAAGGTGCCTTGGGTTTCGGCTCATATGAAACCGCGTGGGCGTGGCTGCACAAATTGCGCCGCGCCATGGTCCGTCCCGAGCGTGAGCTACTCAGCGGGGTGGTGGAGCTTGACCAGAGCTTCCTGGGCGGCCGAGCGACCGGCAAGCGTGGGCCTTCCAGCGACAAGGCTCCGATCACGATCGCGGTCGAACGTGACGACCGCGGTCGCCTCGGCAGGATCCGCTTGGAGCTGGCCGACAAGCCGGGCGGTCTAGACATGATCGAATTCGCTGGGAAGTGGTGGCTCGGGGCGCGACCATTTGCACCGACGGTGCCCGCATGCCCGCATGTTCGCGCGCCTGACCGACAGGGGCTATGCGCACCAAGCCATCCCCGGCAATACCGCCAAGGATCTCGACGCCGTGATGCCGGGACCCCACCTGGTTTCTCGCTACTCGAGCGGCACCACAACAGGGCTATCTACGTGTTGTGTGAGTTACGCAGGGTGGGCGACACGCACTCGCACGGCTGACAGCCCCTGTTCCGCCGATCGGGGTGAACCGTGATGAGCCTCACTGCGAATCCCGTAGCAGAACGACGTCCCCACTGTCCCCGCTTAGGGGTTGGCCCCGGAGGTCCGGCGCCTTCCCCGTGCCGGCTCACTGCGACGTCGTGTCGGCCGTCTTCACCCAATGGGGGTGGAGCTGGGAAACGAGGTGCCCGTGCTCGAACGTGATCTTCTTCTTCGCAGTCGTGGCGTACGCGCCACGGCGATGCTCGCCGCGGGAGGGCTGCTCGCCGGCTCGACCGTCGTGGGGCTGCTGCCCACGCTGGCCGGTGCGTCCAGCCACCGGGAGGCACCGCTGATTCTCAACGACCCAGCGGTGGACAACACCGACGTCTACGCCTTCTCCAGCCCGGAGAACCCGGACAACGTCACGTTGATCGCCAACTGGATCCCCTTCGAGGAGCCCAACGGCGGGCCGAACTTCTACCCGTTCGCCGAGGACGCCGAGTACCTGATCAACATCGACAACGACGGCGACGCCGTCGCCGACTACATCTACCGGTGGCAGTTCACCACGGAGGACCTCCGGGGCCAGGAGACGTTCCTGTTTAACAACGGCCCGGTCGACTCCCTCGATGACGAGAACCTGCTGTTCCGGCAGTCCTTCACCCTCGACGTCAGCACCGATGGCGGGGCGACGTTCGGCGAGCCGGTCGCCCAGGGTCCCGTCGCGCCGTCCTACGTCGGCCCGGCCAGCATGGGCACGCCGCAGGACTACGTCGACAACCTCCGGACACCGGCGATCACCGAGGTCGCGGGTGGCGGCCGGACGCTGACGACGCAGACCGAGGACCCGTTCTTCGTCGACCTGCGGGTGTTCGACCTGCTCTTCGGCGCCGACCTGTCGGAGACGGGTGTGGACACCCTCGGCGGCTACAACGTCAACAGCATCGTGCTCGAGGTGCCGAAGACCGAGGTGGCCATCGACGGGGACGCCGCCGGCAACCCGGTGATCGGCGTCTGGAGCACCACCACGCGTCCGACGCTGCGCAACGCCAACGGCACGGCGGCGGACGGCGCCGACGACTTCACCCAGGTGTCCCGACTCGGGAACCCGCTGGTCAACGAGGTCGTCGTCCCGGCCGGGCTCAAGGACGCCTTCAACTCGATCCCGCCGGCCGAGGACGCCGCCGCCGCCGGCGGTGCCGTCGTCGACCGGGTGCTCCAGCCCGAGGTCCCGGCGTTGATCGAGGCCATCTACGGCGTCCCGGCTCCGGCGGGTCCCCGGTTCGACATCTTCGAGACCTTCCTCACCGGTGTCGTCACCAACGACAGGGTGGACGTCGATGGGGACCCGGCCACGCCGAACCCGATCGACGTGGACCTCAACTCGCAGGCGATCAACGCCGGCGCGGCGGAGTTCGTGCCGTCGGAGATGCTGCGGCTCAACATGGCGATCACCGGTCCGACCGGGCTGAACATGCAGCCGTTGCCGGAGGCCAGCCGGCTCGGCGTCGTGGGTGGCGACATCCAGGGCTTCCCGAACGGCCGGCGGCTCAGCGACGACGTCGTCGACATCGAGATCCTCGCGCTCGAGGGGATCTTCGACGTCACCAACGTCCCCGCGGACCGGCAGGCCGCCTTCGACGCGCTCCAGGGCGGTGACGGGGTGGCCCAGAACGACGTCGCCTTCATGGACGTCTTCCCGTACATCGCCGCGCCGCACGGTGATGCGGTGAACCAGGGACCCGGCAGGACCGAGGACGGCGGGATGCCCTCCGGTGGGGTCGACGCCGGAGCCGGGGGGTCCGCCGCAGCCGGCGGATCCGTGAACAGCACGGTCGTCCCCGCCCTCACGGGGTCGGCGGCGCTCCTGCTGGTCGCTTCCGGTGCGGGCTCGCTGCTGCATGGCCGCCACCTGCGCCGGTCCTCCACCACGACGGAGGGCTGATCGCCGCCGGTCGGGGGGGCGGGGCGTACGCCCCGCCCCCCGACCGGACGCCCTCGAAACCGGTCGCTGACCGGCTCCGGGGCCGACACTCAGAAACACTCAGGACCTGCAGGACCGGAAGAGCAGGACAGGAGAGCGATGACCGACAGCGAGCACGCACCGAGCACCGGCGAGGAGCCGCGCCCGAAGCGAGCAGGTCACGGTGGACGCCACCGGCGCGGCCGTCGCGAGCTCCCCGGTTGGGTGTTCCCCTCGGCCGCCGCCCTGGCGCTCGGGCTGTTGGTGGGCGTTACGGTCGGGGACCGTTCGGCCGACGCGTCCGCGGGCCGGGCGGTCCTGCCGCCGGTAGTCACAGAGGAGCCCGCGGCCCGCGACGACCCGCCCGTCGCGCCGTCGCTCCCGCAAGCGCCGGCGGCGCAACCGGTGCATCAGACGGAGACGGCGACGGCGCTGGCCCACGTCGAACCCGTGCAGCTCGACATCCCCTCCATCGGCGTCAGCAGCCCTCTGGTCAGCCTGGGCCTCAACAAGGACAAGACGCTCGAGGTGCCGGTCGACTTCAGCAAGCCCGGGTGGTTCACCAAGGGCAGCTACCCGGGTGATCCGCAGGGCCCACCGGCGATCATCGCGGGCCACGTCGACGACTACACGGGTCCGGCGGCCTTCGCCCGCCTCGGGGAACTGAAGGAGGGTGACTTGATCGCGGTCGTGCGGGCCGACAGCAGCGTGGCGGCATTCCGGGTGACCGGAGCGCAGCGGTTCGCCAAGGACGAGTTCCCGGCGCAACAGGTCTACGGGGCGGTTCCCGCCTCCGAGTTGGTGCTGATCACGTGCACCGGCGGCTTCGACGAGCAGGCGCGGTCTTACACCGAGAACCTCGTCGTGCGGGCCCGGCTGGATCTCGACCGTTCGCGCGAGCTGAGCGCGAATCGGGCGGCGGTCGGCGTGGGCGCTCCCGACAGCGACCTGCCCAACGTCTGATGCAGCGCACCCGCACCGCCGTGAGCGCGGTCGTCGTCGGCGTCGTGCTGCTCGTCGTGGCGATAGCGAGCGCCTACACGGCCGTGGTCGACCGGTCCGCAGTCGCCGTGCCCGTCGCTGCGACCGCGCCGCCTCCTGCGGATCGGCTGACCGCCTCGATCGAGTCCGCGCAGCAGCGGCTGGAGGAGGTGCCAGGGGATCATGCGACGTGGGCGGCGCTCGGCGCGGCCTACGTCGAACAGGCCCGGGTGACCGCGAACCCGTCCTACTACGACAAGGCGGATGGCGCCCTGGCCGAGTCGATGCGGCTGCGTCCGGAAGGCAACGACGCGGCACTCACCGGCCTGGGGGCGCTGGCCAACGCACGGCACGACTTCTCCGCTGCGGCTCGGTCGGCAGAACGGGCACTGGCGGTCAATCCGTACAGCGCCACGGCGTGGGGCGTCCTCACCGATGCACGCACCCAGCTGGGCGATTATCCCGGGGCGACCGAGGCCCTGCGCCGGATGCTCGACCTCAAGCCGGGTGTTGCGTCCTTCACCCGCGCCTCCTACGACGCCGAGCTGCACGGGGACATCCCAACCGCCGTCTCCGCGCTGGAGCAGGCACTGGAGGTCGCGGGAGGTCCCGCCGAAGAGGCTTTCTGCTACACCTACCTCGGTCAACTGGCGTGGTCCACGGGCGACCTGGACGAGGCCGAGCGGCGGTTCACGGCCGGCCGGAAGAAGTCCCCGGACGACCCGCTGCTGCTCCGAGGGCAGGCGCGGGTGGCCGCGGCCCGGGGCGACGTCGAGGCAGCGACTCGCGCCTACCGCCGGGTGGTCCAGACCCAGCCCCTGCCCGAGCATCTCGTCGAGTACGGCGAGTTCCTGCTCGCCGTCGGACAGCGTGACGAGGCCCGGGAACAGTTCGCGCTCGTGGACACCGTGCGGCAGCTGTTCGCTGCCGGCGGTGTCCGGGACGACCTCGGCGTCGCGATCTTCGAGGCCGACCACGGGGATCCGGGCGCGGCC
Organism: Blastococcus mobilis; assembly: GCF_900188025.1. GTDB lineage: Bacteria > Actinomycetota > Actinomycetes > Mycobacteriales > Geodermatophilaceae > Blastococcus_B > Blastococcus_B mobilis. Next base: position 7,513 of record NZ_FZNO01000040.1, on the reverse strand, counting down.
GTGGCCGCCGGGCAAGCGGAGTTCGCGCGGCGGCAGAACGTCGACGCCCACGATGCGCTCGCCTGGGCACTGCACAGCGCCGGTCGGGACGCCGAAGCTCTCGAGCACGCCCGTGCGGCCACCGCCTTGGGTGGGCGCAACGGGCTGTTCCTCTACCACCGGGGGGTCATCGAAGCTCAGCTGGGGATGGACGACGAGGCCCGCCGGACGCTGGGCGAGGCGCTGGACACCAACCCATACTTCTCCCCGCTGCACGCGCCGCGGGCCGAGGAGCTGCTCCGGTCACTGGGGGGCCGACCGTGAGGTGGGGCCGGGCCGCGATCGTCGCCGCGGCCGCGGCCGTGCTGGCCCTGGTGCCGGCGGCCGCCGCGTCGGCCCACCCGTTGGGCAACTTCACCGTCAACCACCATGACGGCCTGGTGCTCACCCCGGACGCCGTCCTGCTGACCGTGGTGGTCGACCGCGCGGAGATCCCGGCCGCGCAGGCGTTGCAGGAGATCGCACCGGACGGTCCTCCGGCGGAGGACCGGCTCGCCGAAGCCGCCGCCGCGGAGTGCGCGGTGCTGGCCCGTGAGGTGCGGCTGACCGTGGACGGCGCGGCCGTCGGGTGGACGGTCGAGACCACGGGAATGGAACTGCCACCGGGTGCGGCGAACCTCCCGACGATGCGGCTGACCTGCGCGCTGCGAGCCGAGGTGGACCTGAGTGCGCCGGCAACGGTCGCGTTCCGCGACGAGTACCTGAGCGGCCCGGTGGGGTGGCGCGAGATCACGGTCGACGGGCACGGGATCCGGCTGCTCGACTCGCCGGTCCCGGTCGAGAGTCCCACCGACGAGCTGCGCGCGTACCCCGAGGACCTGCTCGCCTCGCCGCTCGACGTGCGCTCCTTGGAGGTGGCGACGGAGCCCGGCGAGAACACCGCTGCCGGCGCGAGCGCCGTCGCCCCGTCGTCCAGCGACCCGTTCGGGTCCGCGATGGCCGCCCTCGACCGCCGCCTGCAGACCATGATCGGCGACGGCCGGCTGACGCCGCTTGTGGGCGCTCTCGCCGTCGGCCTCGCCGTCCTCCTCGGGTGCGGCCACGCGCTGCTGCCCGGCCACGGCAAGACCGTCATGGCCGCGTACCTAGCCGGCCGGCGAGGCCATTCCCGGGACGCTGTCCTGGTCGGGGCGACGGTCACCGCCACCCACACGGTCGGGGTACTCGTCCTGGGCCTGGCCGTCTCGTTGTCGAGCTCCTTCGCCGGTGACCAGGTGCTGCGGTGGCTCGGTGTTGTCAGCGGCGCGCTCGTCGCATCGATCGGCGCCCTCATGCTCCGCGGAGCCGTGCGCAACCGCCGGTCGGACGACGCCGCCGTTGTCGAGGACGTGCCGCTCGCCGTCGGAGTTGGCGCGCTCGTGAGCGCCGGAGTGAACGCCGGAGTGGGCACCCGTCCCCACGTCCGTGCGACGGACGTCCGGACGCGCGACCACTCGCACGGTCACGATCACTCGCACGATCACGACCACCCGCATGATCACGACCACTTGCACGCGGACAACCACGATCACGTTGAAGGTGGCGTGCGCGCCTGGTGGTCGGGTCGGCACAGCCACCACCCAGGCGGGCACACCCACGCGCCGCACGCTCACGGTCACCGATCCGGCCACGGCGGCCTCGTCGGGATGGGCATCGCCGGCGGGCTGGTGCCCAGCCCCTCCGCGCTCGTCGTCCTCCTCGCCTCGATCGGCCTGGGGCGGACTGTGTTCGGTGTCTTTCTCGTCGTCGCCTACGGGCTGGGCATGGCAACCACGCTGACCGCTGTCGGGCTGGCGCTCGTTCACATGCGTGACCGATTGAGCCGACGGCTGAATGTGACCGGCTCATCGAACCGTCTGCGGCGAATCGCCCGGACTGGGCCGCTGGTCACGGCGGTGTTGGTGTTGACAGTCGGCCTGGCGCTGGTCGTTCGGGGCGCCGTTCTCGGAGCCTGACGAATGAGTTCCTGGATCAATGGCGGCTCCATCACTTCCAGAGGAAGTCGTCGGACACGCCCTAGCGTCACCGGACGCCGCGCAGGACCGCCCCGAGGTTGGCCACCGGACCGCGACGGCGGCGTTCCGCTCGGCGTAGTAAGCCAGCGCCGCCGGCGTGTTGCCGGAGGTCAGGTCATCCGATGGTCGGACCTCATACGAAGACATGACGTCACAGTCGAAGCGGGGTCGTGTTCCTTGCCCACGAGGAGTCTTGGATGCTCTATAGGGCGGCTGCGTCACTTCCAACCGAGGACCGGGAGCAAGCGAGCGCCGAGCTCCGTGGGCAACTCCGCGTCATGGCCGGCGCTATCGGGTCCACCCCGGACTGGACGACCTTCCGTGTCGACGGCCCCACCCACGTTCCGGGACGGGGCGGCCAGAGCAGGTTCGAGTGGAGTGCGACCGTCAGCGCAGAGGATGGCGATGAGGATGTCGACCCCGATGCACTTGTCGGCCACGCCGAACCGACATCTCCTGCGGGGGGAGAAACGCAGCCCTTCGCGGCGCCGAGGCCTCGCCAAGTATGATGCGTCGGCAGGGCGCGAGGACATCGCTCCGCGGCCGACTCGTAATCCCGAGCTCTTACACAGACCATCTGACAGGGCCTGTGAAGGATGTCCCGCGACAGCTCTGCACGATGTCCTGAACTCAAACACCGCCTCGGACACCGCACCGCCCCGGGATCCCTGCAGGTAAGGAACCCGGGGCGCTTCCATGTTCGGGGCCTTGCGGAGACCCATACCGGGTCGCGCTTCCGAGAACGGCACTCGGGGACTCGGGTAGAACCTGGCCATGCTCGGATGGCATCCACGACGGGATACGAAGTCGGATAGCGGAAGAAGCAGTCCCCGTGCATGGGCGCGATAACCCTGCGCCTCAATCCCCTCCGTGTCTCGATCGGCGAGGGCGCCCGTAATCCCAGTGCTCGGCGACGGCTCGCAGCCCCTCCACGTCCAGGACGACGATTCCGCCCCGGCGGAGCGTGACGAGACCGGCCCCCCGTAGCTCACCCAGGAGCTTCGTTGCTGTCTCCCGAGTGGTGCCCACCAGTTCGGCCAACTGCTCGTGCGTCAGCCGGATGTGGGGCCCCCGCTGCGCGAAGAGCCCGGACTCCCGTGCCGCAGCGGCCAGGCGGCAGAGGACTGCGGCCACCCGCTGCGGCGCGGTCTTCAGGACGGTGTCGGCGAGCCGTTGCTCCACCTCGGCGAGCCTCCGGCCCAGCCCGGTGACGATGCGGGTCACGATGCGGGTGTCGGACAGGAGCATCGTGCGAACGTCGTACTCGCTCATCAGGCACAGCACGCTGGGCTCCTGCGCCTCGGCGAACCCCTCACCCATGCGCTGGCCGATCAGCTCCATCTCCCCGAACAGAGCTCCGGGGCCGAGCACGGCCAAGGTCACGCGCCTCCCCTCCGGTGAGATCCAGTAGATGCGCACCGAGCCGACCTTGACGATGAACAGCACCTTCTGCGGCTCGTGGGGTGACCAGAGCAGGGTCCCCGCGGCGACCGTCCGCATGGGTGCGCGCGCGGCGAGGTCAACCATCTCCTGCTCGCTGAGGTCCTGGAAGACCTCGACCTCCGAAAGGCAGAAGACGGGCGTCCTGGAGGATGGCACGGACGCTCTGCCGGCCTCGGCCGTCACGATGCTTCTCGCCCCTCCCACCGCTTCTTCGCGCCCGTCAGCCCGGCGTAGAAACCCGCCCGTCGGGCTCACTGTCGCACCCACCGAATGCTTGAAGTGTGTCCTGGCACACAGATCGGCGCAGCGCACGTCCCTAGCGTCCGGTCCAGCGGGTGACCGACGCCCGCTGGAGAGGAGCACGACGATGCGCGCGACGACTGCTGGAACGACAGCCGGGGCGGGGCAGGCGGCCCTCATTCAGCGGGTGACTGCCGGGGTAGTCGGTGGCCTCGCCGGTGGAGTGGTCTTCGGCGCCATGATGCAGTTCATGGGGATGATGGGGATGATCGCCCAGCTGGTGGCGAGCAGCTCGGCAGCGGTCGGGTGGGTGGTCCACCTGGCGATCTCCGCCTTCTTCGGCGCGGCGTTCGCCGTGTTGCTCGGTGGCTTGCTGCGTGGCCTCGGCGGGGCCGTGCTTCTCGGCGCCGTGTACGGCGTGCTCCTGTGGGTCGTCGGGCCGCTGCTGCTGATGCCCGCGTTCCTCGGGATGCCGCTCTTCGCCATCGACGACATGGCGCTCATGAGCCTGCTCGGCCACGTGATCTTCGGGCTGGTGCTGGGCCTCGTCGCGGGCGCGATGCTGCGCCGCCGACCGGCCTGAGGGCCCAGGTGCCAGCCGCGCGGGAGGGCGCGCGCAGGCAGACCACCGCGTTCGGCCGGGCTCCGCAGCTGCAGGTCTACGTCAGCGCGGGTTGCCCGAGCTGCCTGCGGACCCGGGAGCTGGTCGCCCAGCTCCGCCGGCTCCACTCGGGGGGCGCGGTCGAGGTGATCGATCTGGATCGCCTGGCCCCCGGGGCCGGCCGGGCAGACGTGGTCGGCACGCCGGCCTACGTGCTCGGGGGGCGAGTCCGCTGGCTGGGCAACCCCTCGGCCGAGGAACTGCTCGCGGCCTGGGACGAGGAATCCGCGCAGGACCTGGAGGGGGCTACCGATCATGGCCGTTGACGGGCGGGCACGAGCGTCCGTCCGTCGCCGCCTGCTCGGTCCGGCGGTGGTCGTGGCGGTGGTCGTGCTGACCGCCTGCTCGCCGAGCGCCGGACCCACCGTAACCTCGGCCGGGGCAGCCCCTCCTGACGCACAGAGTGCGCCGGGTGCCGGCCCGGCGGCCGTCGGGGCTGACGCCCTGGAGAGCCAGACGCTCGACGGGCAGCCGTTCTCCTGGAGCCGGCTGGCGGGCCGTCCCGCAGCTCTGTGGTTTTGGGCGCCGTGGTGCACCATCTGCCGGGCGGAGGCTCCAGAGGTCGCCGAGGTGGCCGCCGAGTACACGGGGCGGGTCGAGGTGATCGGGGTGGCCGGGCGCGGGGATCGCACCTCGATGGAGGCGTTCGTGGCCGACACCGGGACCGGCTCCCTCACCCACCTCGTCGACGAGGACGGTGAGCTGTGGAGCCGCTTCGGGATCGTGTCCCAGCCGGCGTTCGTGTTCGTCGACCCTTCAGAAGACGTCGAGACCTTCGCCGGCTCCCTCGGCGAGGCGGAACTCCGAGCTGTCCTCGACGACCTGGCCTCGGGAAGCTGACATGGACCCGGCCCTATTCGCAATGGCCTTCGTCGCCGGGGCCGTGGCCGCGTTCAATCCGTGCGGTTTCGCGCTGGTGCCCGCCTATCTAGGGCTGCTGGTGAACGGACCGGGCACCGTCAAGAAGGAGGCAGCGTGGCGCGCGATCCGCTTCACGACCGGGATGGCGGCGGGCTTCGTCGCGGTCTTCGGGCTGGTGGGTCTCCTCGTTGCTCCGCTGGCCGCGTCCCTGCACCGCCACCTGCCCGTGCTCACGGTGGTCGTCGGCGTCGTCCTCCTGCTGCTCGGGGCATGGCTGCTGGCCGGACACCGCCTTGCCCTGCCCGGATCGGCCGGGCGGGGCCGGCCGCCCACGGAGAGCTGGGGCTCGCAGGTCGGTTTCGGCGTCTCCTTCGCGCTGGCCTCGCTGTCGTGCACGCTGGCGCCGTTCCTCGCGGTGACCGCGGGCTCGTTGCGCGCGGGAGGACCGCTCGCCGTTGCCGTCGTCTTCTTGGTCTACGCGCTGGGGATGGGGATCGTGGTCCTCGCTCTTTCCCTCGCGGTCGCGCTGACGCGGCGGTCGCTGGTGCGGAGGATGCGGCGGGTGGGAGCGTTGATGAGCCGTGGAAGTGGAGCTCTGCTGATCGCGGCAGGCGGCTACGTCGCCTGGTACGGCTGGTTCGAGCTCCGGGTGCTCTCCGGTAGGGCGACCGACGATCCGGTGGTCGCAGCGGCGGTCACCGTGCAGGGCGCGCTCGCCCGTTGGGTGGCCGGCCTGGGTGCCGGCGGGCTCGCGGGACTGGGACTGGTCACCGCGGTTTCCCTGACCGTGCTGCTGCGCCGCCAGTACCGGCGGACCCGGGAACTGCAGCCGTGAGCGCGCGGTGGACGGCCCTCGGGGCCGCGGCGGTCCTGCTGCTCGGCGCCTGCGGCGGGGAGCCGGCGGCCGACCGGGTGGCCGGGGACCGAGCGCAGGCCAGCGCGCCCGCCGCTGACTCGGTCGTGCTGGAGGAGGTCAGCGGCTCTCCCGAGGAGGAGGACGTCCTCTCGGCGCTGGACCGCATCGACAACCCCGACCTCCCCGACCCTCTCGTCGACCCAGCTGCGGTGATCAGCGGCGGCCCGCCGCCGGACGGCATCCCGCCCATCGACGAGCCTCGCTTCGAGGCCGCCGAGGACGTGGACTGGCTGACCCCCGACGAGCCCGTGCTCGCCCCGGCCATCGGCGAGCCGGCCCGGGCCTACCCCGTGCGGATCCTGATCTGGCACGAGATCGTCAACGACACCATCGACGGCCGGCCCGTCGCCGTCACCTACTGCCCGCTGTGCAACTCCGCGCTCGCCTTCGACCGGAGGCTCGGCGATCGGTTGCTCACGTTCGGCACGTCCGGCCTGCTGTACCACTCCGACCTGGTGATGTACGACCGCCAGACGGAGTCCCTGTTCTCCCAGATCGAGGGGCGGGCGATCGCCGGGGTGCTCACCGGGGCCAAGCTGGTTCGGGTCCCCGTACAGACGGTGACCTGGGCGCAGTGGCGGGGGGCAAACCCGGACGGCTGGGTCCTCAGCCGGGACACCGGCGCGCGGCGTGACTACGGGACCAACCCCTATGGCGGCTATGACTCCCCGGACGGGACCCCGTTCCTCTTCGAAGGTGAGCCCGATCCGCGCATGCCCCCCATGACGAGGGTGGTCGCTCTCGGCGAGTCCGCGGACCCGGTCGCCGTGCCGCTGTCCGACCTGGTGGATGCCGGGGTGCTGGAGCTCATGGTGCGCGGGGTTCCCGTCGTGGTCTGGGCGGCGGAAGGCCTGCGCTCCCCTCTCGACCGACGCCGGCTGGAGGAGGGCCGCCCCGTCGGGGCCACCGGCGCGTTCGACCCCGTCGTGGACGGGCAGCGGCTGCAGTTCACCCGGGACGGCCAGAACTTCGTCGACGAGGCGACCGGGAGCCGGTGGAACGTCCTGGGTGAGGCGATCGACGGCCCGCTCGCCGGCGCCCGCCTGGAACCGGTGGAGTTCCTGGACACCTTCTGGTTCGCCTGGGCCGCCTTCCACCCGGACACGCGGATCGCCGACGTCACCTGATCGACCGGTGCCGGTCCTGGCTCGGCGGAGGCGCCGGGACGGTCGCCGCTAAGGCCTGTCTGACGTCGACGAGGACGAGGCGACCGTCGGGAGTCGAGATGCCAGCCTTGCCCAGGTGCGGCGTGCTTACAGTGCACTAGGGCGTGTCTCACCGATCTTGACCGGCGGGTTCGGTAGGCCTGGTGTGTGCGCGATCGTCACGATCTGACTGATGTGGAGTGGGCCCGGCTGG
>NZ_FZNO01000046.1 GCF_900188025.1 Blastococcus mobilis | reverse complement strand
ACGCCGGATGAGCTCGCGGACCTCGCCGTCCACGACATCCAGAGCGGTCGGCACAGCACCCCCGTCGAGCCCGGTCGATCAGTCGACAAATCGCCGGACTGTAAAAGAACGGACGGGCTGGACCGTGCAATCTGTGGACAGCCGCGCCCGCGTGACGGCGAGGTCCACCCGCTCGGGTGAACGCTTCCCGAGGAGCGGCGCAGGAGGCGGTCGGATCCGCGGCCTCACGACGTGCCGCGTGGCATCCGGATCACACCGACTGGCTGGCGAAGACCACGACGTTGTCCACGTAGCTGCCGGCCGAGCTGTCGAAAGGGCCGCCGCAGGTGATCAGCCGGAGCTCGGGACCGTCGGTGTTGCCGTAGACCTCGAGGGTCGGGAAGTCGTCCTTGGGGACCACGCGGACCTTGTCCACGAGGAAGGGAGCGACGCTCCCGTCCTCGCGGGTGACCTCGATCCGGTCGCCGGTGACGAGCCTGCCCAGGTCGTAGAAGACCGAGGGGCCGTTCGCGGCGCTGTCGACGTGGCCCTCGATGACCGCCGGCCCGGGGTCGCCGGGGCGCGGTGAGCCGTCGAACCAGGCGGCCTTGTCGTAGTCCGGTCCCGGCTGCGGCACCGCCAGGGTCCCGTCCGTGTTGAGGCCCAGGGTGATGAGCTCCGACTGCACGTCGATCGCCGGGATGCGCACGGAGACCGGTAGCGCCACGGGCACCGGAGGGACGGAGGTCGGTGGCGTCGGCGCGGAAGCGTCGGGGGCCGGAACGCCACTGGAGCTGGAAGGGGGCGCGGAGTCGGCGCGGGCGCTCGTGGACGCGGGTGCGGCCGACTCCGAGGGGGTGGGCGGATCGGCGTCCTGACCGGCGACCCCGACCGCCACCGCGGTCCCGCCACCCAGGAGCAGCAGGACCGCGACGACGAGCAGGACCGTGCGGCCGGGACGCCAGACCCGGGAGATGCTCCCAGGCCCGGCGTCGCCGGTCATCAGTTGTCGGTAGCGAAGCGACGGCGCGCGAACAGCGCGACACCGCCGGCGGCCGCGACGGCACCGACGCCGGCCCCGATCAGGCCGACGTTCTCAGTGCCCGTCGTGGATCCGGCACCGGTCTCGACGCCACCGGCAGGCATGGTGCCCATCTGGGAGGCGTTGAGCACCCCGCACAGCGCCGGGTCGGTGGCCTCACCGGGCAGGGTCGCGTCAAGGTCGGACACGCCGCGATCCCCGGGGCTGAAGGTGCCGTCACCGTCGTAGTCGACGCCGTGGATGACGACGACGGACTCGCCGGACAGGATGTCCTCGGCCAGCTCCTCGGTCACCTGGACGTCCCCGCGGGAGTACTCGAACTCCGAGCCCACGGCGAACCGGTCGACGGCCAGGCCGGAGTCCGGGGAGGTGTCACCGGTCTTCGTGAGCGAGACGACGATCTCGCCGTAGGCGGGGGCGCCCTCGGTGGTCGTGAAGTGGTCGTGCTCGTTCGTCTCACCGGACAGCGGCGCCGCGTTGTTGTCGGCCACCGTGGGGCACTCGTTGCGGGCAGTCTCGCCGAAGTGGATGTGCGCCGCGTGCGGAACGCCGTCCAGGAGGCCCTGCGCCGCGAGGGTGAAGGACAGCGTGGTGCCGGAGATCTCGACCATGGCCTGACCACTGCCGTCCACCGGGTTGACGGGGACGGGAGCGAGGCCGGCCTGGACCGAACCCTCTGCGGCTGCGGCGGGACCGGCGAAGGCCAGCAGGGCGGCGAAGCCCAGGACGGGCGCAGCAACGGCGGTGCGCGTGATCGTTCTCCAGGTGTTCCCCTGTCTGGTCACCCCCCGCGGGGCCGCATGGTGTGGGCACCGTCGAGGTCGTACACGTGCCGCGAACTGGCGTCGGCCGTCACTCGTGGGATCGCCATGACCGGGCAGCTGGTCATGGCCTTGCGCAATCCGAATGGCGAGCGCCGGAGCAGCTCTGCCCCATGTGTTCGGGCCCGGGCCGGTCATTGGATTGGTTTTGGCGCACTTCGCCGTCCACGGGGCTTCGTCGATCCCCCCGTCACGTGCCTCAGCGCGACCCGCGGTCTCCCCGATCGTGCGGCACGTGCTCCGGCCGGACGTAGTCGCCCAGCGCATGGACGCGCCAGCCACCGAGGCGTGGCCTGCGCACCAACGTGGCGATGAGGATGTCCCCCACCAGGACGGTGTCCGAGGGAGCGCGGTGCGTCTCCCCCGTGTCGCGCAGGTACCTCACGTAGACGACGTCAGGGTCGTCGACCGATGGGGTCGCCCGGTGAGCCATGCCGTAGCCGGGCAGGAGTGCGGCGGCCCGACGGAAGTCGCCCCACCCCGGCCAGCTCTCCGGCGTGACGACGATGCTCAGGATGTCCCGGTCGGGGCCGTCCGGCTCGGTGACCGCCGTCCAGAAGACGGCTCCCACCGTCACCGGGTTGTCCGGTCCGGGAGGGCCCGCCGCGACGAGCGCGTCGACCTCGGACGTGGGTTCGTGCTCCGGCGGCAGGTCGTCGGGTGGCAGCCGGGCCATGCGCCAAGCATGCGCCGGTCGCGCCTCTCCGGACCCGTTGCCGCGTCCCGGCCGGGCTGGACGCGGTGGAGGAGGACGTCGGCTCTCCTCCACCGCGTCCGGCGGATCAGCGGCTGCCGCCCCCGACCATGGGGTCGTCCCCGGTACCGGTCACGCCCTTCTCGACGCCCTCCGTGGAGGACGAGGCGGAGTAGCCCTCCGGCGCGGACTCCTCGAGGAGAACGTCGTCCCTGACCTCGTCCGCCGGGGGCTGCGGGACGACGGCGACCTCCTGGGGCTGCGTCGTCGGCTGCGTCTGCTCTTCCTGACCACTCTTCGAGGCGGCTGCGGCGGCAGCGCCCGCGGCGGCCACACCGGCGACCGCGGCGGCGGCCCCGGCGACGACGGTCTTGGCCGACACCCCCGCCTTGCCGCTGTCGCCCTGGGCGCCGAAGGCGTCGTCCACCCCGGGTGTACCGACATCGAGGTTCTCGTTCACCGAGCCCCGCCACGCACCGCTGGCGTAGCCCTGGTCCTCGATGAGGTTCTTGAACTTCTGCAAGTCCGACGTGACCTGCCGCTCCACGATGCCGAGCTTGTCGCCGACCTGCTCGACGACGCCCTCGGGCTCGTACTCCAGCTCCAGGTACACGATCGTCGAGTTGGCGCCGGCCGGCTCGAAGCGGACCGCCCCCGCGTTGGTCGCGCCGCCCGTGGCGGCCCAGGCGATCTTCCGGTCAGGGACCTGCTCGAGGATCGCCGCCTCCCACTCGCGTCGCACACCGGCGATCTCGGCGACCCAGTGCAGCCGCTGGTCGTCGAGCTGACGAACTTCCTTGACCCCGCCCATGAAGTGCGGGAAGTCCTCGAACTGGGTCCACTGGTTGTAGGCCGTGGTCACCGGTACGTCGACCTGGATCGACTTCTCGACCTTGGTGGTCATCGCTCATCTCCCTCGACTCAAGACACCCGTTGAACAGCGCGTTTCCCGCGCTACCCCGGCTCGTGAGATGTGATGCGCCCCACGAGGAAGTACCTCGGACCCGTGATCCGTCGCATCCTCGACAGCCTGCTCTCCATCGCCCCTCGGCACCGCGACACGGCACCGCACGTGACCAGGACGGTCACCGGGGACTCCACACCTCGCCCCCGGCCCACAGATGATCGGTCCGGCGGGCTCCCCGGGTCAGCCCTCGACCGGGCCGCAGGCGATGCGCCCGCCGGAGTCGCCGGTAGCCCGCGTCATCTGGTCGGGCCCCTCGGGCGCGTAACGCTCCGGAATGTTCGCGAAGTTGTCCGGGCCCGCGTGCACCATGACGGCGCTGCCGTCGTCGTCGGTGAGGTCGGCCAGGGTGAACGCGTCGGTGACGGTCCTGAGCTTCCCGGCACCTGACTGGCCGATGTACAGGCTGGGGAGGTCACCGGCATGGTGGGGGTGATCGGCCTCCGCGGCACCGAGGTGTCCCCCGGCCGAGAGGAAGTCCCCCGTCATCGACGGATCGGTGGGGCTCACGCTGTCGGGCTCACAGAGGCCGACGGCGTGGACGTGGAAACCGTGGAAGCCCGGCGGGAGGCCGGCCACCTTGACGGACACCCGCGTACCCCGTCCGGTCTCGGAGAGGGTCACCGTCCCGACCTCCGCACCCTCGGCGTCGACCAGGCGTGCGGTGAGGCCTCGCGCGTCGGCCGGAGTCGACCCGGAACCGGCCTCGGCCACGTCCTGGCCGGCGGGTTCGGCCCGTTCCGCCTCAACGCTGGCGCAGCCGGCCGCGACGAGGGTGATCGCGCACGCTGAGAGGAACGAGGTGGCGGCTCGACGTCGCATCGGGACCTCCTGACGGTCAGCCGGCGTCCCCGTCGCCGCCTGGCCTGGCCGAAGTCGCGGGTCCGGCCTCGAGCGGCCGGGCGCTCCTGCCGGAGACGCGGCCTGAGCGTCTCGCAACGGGCGCGGGGAGGGAACCCGATTCCCTGTGTCGCCCGGTCCGGCGTCTCGTCAGGGTGGGCCTCGGTGATGCTCAGCGGCGGGAACGGACCAGTCGGGTCGTCTTCCCGCAGAGATCGGCTCGTCAGCCGTCGACGTAGCGGTCGCGCTCGACGACGAACTGGCCGGTGGCGGTGTTGGCCTCGATGAACTGCGGCAGCAGCGGGATCCGCACGGTCACGGTCACGCAGACGGAGAACTCCTCCCCCGGCGTCAGCGTCGGGGAGTAGCCGCCGGCCGCCGCGCAGTCGGCGCCCGGCGGCGCGTAGGCCACGCGCAGGTCGGTGACGTCGACCGACTGGTCCTCCACCGCCAGCGCGGCCGCCCGCAGCGCCCGCTCCTGCCCGGTGACCGGATCCGGCGACGTGGCGATCGCCCGGCCGGCCTCCCGCGCGGCCGCGGTCGAGGCGAACACCCCGCGCTGCACCGCCGAGAACCCGGCCACGATGTAGATCAGCGGCACGAACACGACCAGCGCGATGAACACGAACTCGACGAGCGCCGAGCCGCGCTCCTCACTCAGGCGCCGCAGCCGGCTCACGCCGCCTCCTTCACCGCGCGGCCGGTGACCTCCAGCGGCAGCAGGTCGCCCAGCGCGGCCAGCAGCGAGGGCACCGCGCCGGTGCAGCGCACCACCACCAGCGTGAGCCCCGTGGCGTCGATCTCCTCGGCCGACGTGCACACCAGCCCCTGGGCCGTGCGGGCCGACGTCGCCCGCGCGACCACCTCCACCGCCCGCGCCGCACCGGCGGCGGAGTCGACGTCGGCGTTGGCCGCGTAGCGGGCGCCGGCCTGCGCGCTCGCGGTCACCACGTTGCGCACGTGCACGTAGACCGCGACCTGCAGGACGGCCAGCAGCAGGGTCACGATCAGCATCGAGACCATGACGAAGTCGACGACGGCGCTGCCCCGCTCGCCGGCGTCCCGATCCGTGAGCTGCTGGACCGGCCTCGCTGCAGGGCCCCGCCACGAGCTTGCGAGTGGTGGGGGGCAGTGGGGTCCTTCGTCAGCCACCGCTCGTGACGGAGGTGAGGGCGTTGGTCACCGCATCGACGATCGCCGCGCGGAACGGGATGAGGATGGCCAGCACCAGGGCCGCCGTCATCACCGTGATCATCACCCAGCCCGGAACATCGCCCCGTTCCGGATCCTCGCCGCGCACCCGCGCCGCGAAGGCCGCCAGTCCGGCGGTCAGGTCGAACCCGCGCATCGACAGTCCTTTCCTCGTGCCCCGCCGGCTCACTGCGCCAACGAGACGATGCTGATCAGCCCCGGGAACAGGGCGAAGAGAACGGTGACCGGAAGCACCAGGAAGACGACCGGCACAACCGTTGCCAGATATCGCTTGTGCGACTCGGGATCTTGGCCTGGGTGTCTGCGGCGCTACGGCGACAGCACGGCGGTGAGCACCACGGCCACGTTGGCGCCGGAGACTGTCAGCTGGACCAGCTGTCCCTGAAGGCGGCTTACGGGACACTCCCGTCGGGCTGGACGGCGATGTCCTTGCCCGCGCCAGCGCCGGTCGTCCTCCTGATGGGCGACCCACGGCCCGCAAGGACTGATGCGACATGGGCCTCGGTGTGTAGACATTAGCCATGACGCTGTGGTGGCTTGCCTGGGCAAGCGGAATCCTGCTGCTGGTCGCGAGCGCAGTAGCCGCGACCCGGGCCTACGGTGATCGCCAGGTGCCTCGTCTCGGTTTCTTCTCTAAGCCTCCTCAACGTTTGCCATTGTGGTACTGGATCTTCCTCTTGGCGGGCATCTTCTTGGTTAGCCTGGCCTCCGCCGAACGGATGGCGTACTTCGCACTCGCAATCGCGATCGCCTTGGTCGGGCAATCCCTGGTGATCTGGCGGCACAACCTCCGCGTGCAAGCGAGAGTCATGCGCCGCACCGACCCTCGGGGATAGACAAAAGGTCCATCGGTCGGCTGGCACCCCGCCATGAGGCCGCGAGGGTTCCCTACCCAGCGGGTGTCCCATAGTGGGCCGTTCAGGGACACACCCGGTGACGGCCGGGCCGGACAACGTCAGCTAGTGGGGGTTTTTCTCCCGGATGCACCGCCCTGTCAGTAGGAGCTAGCGTCCGCTGCGCCCGTAACCCTGCGGTCCCCCGTGCCGATAACTGTCGATCAACATCACTGGGACCTCGAGATGCCGCCCGTCCACCAACTCGACAGTGCCGCCAAGCTCGCCCCCGAGGTCGTACTTGTAGCGCAAGACCTGCTCAAGCGAGATGCGCTCATGACCAAGGACGGAACGCTCGTCAACGCCGTCTGTGGCGGCGTCATCGAGGGTGAAGCCGTCCACGCGCAACAAATGAAAGACGGGCTCGGTAATCCAGAAGGCTTCGACGATCATGGCCGGGAAGCCGCCACGAGCCGCGTCGGGGAGCACGCGAGAGAAGGCGTCCTCCGGGACAGGGACGAGAAGCATCTCCCCCATCCCGGTGCCCTTCATGGGAATCCACCGGTCGGCTGGGGGCCAGGGGCCCTCCTCGGTCGTCATGGCCCGAGACCCTAGCGACAGGTGCTGTTGGCTCACTGGTCGGCGGGCGGCGAGACTCCCCAGAAGTACGCCGGCCCGTCGACCTGCGTGGATGAACCGCTCAGCCAGCCGACCAGGAGCCCCTACCGCCCAGTCCCTTGCGACGACACGCCCCCGACCCCCACCGTCGGACACATGACACCGCAGGCACGAGAGCTCATCGCAGCCGTCGAGCAGTTGCAGGCCGGACGGGCCTGGCTTGGGTCGCTGCTCGCCGAGGTCGCCGACACCGCCGCCGACGCCGGCCCCGACATGGGCGCCGTCGTCGCCCTACCCGCCGACCTACTCGCCGAGATCCGGGCCGCCCTGGCGGCCTCGCCGTAAGACTGGACCCGCGCCCCGAACGGTGCCGGACTACTCGTCCCCTTCTCGACCCGCGGCCCGGAAGCGGTCGAGTAGCTCGGGTGTCAGGGACGTGGGCTGCCAAAACTTCTCCGAGGCCGATGCGCCCTGCGCCTCACGGTAGGACTGGGGGTAGGTCTCGCCCCACCGCCAGCTGGCGAGGCCGTGTCGCTCGAGGTCGGCCAGCAGATGGCCAGCCATCACGTAGCTGACCCCTGCGGCCTCGGCGAGAGTTAGCTGTTGCGGTGTCGTGCCGTAGGGCTGCTGGTCCCGCGGGAGCATCAGTTGCCGGAGTATTCGCAGATGAGGAGCCTCCACGCCGGCCAGGATGGCGACCCAGAGCCGCTCCTCGTCCACCCTGGCCTCATCGTCGGCCAAGGCTCCACTGGCGAGGGCGCGGCCGAGTGCGCGGACGCGCTCGCTGAATGTTGAGCGGGCTGCTGCGGTTAGGGCCTCGCTCAGGAAGACCAGCCGAGCGGGGTCGGCGGCCAGCCGGTCAAGCAGATTGTCGATTCGGAGGCCGGAGGCTTCAGCGGCCTCGTCAAGGGCGTTGTCCACGTTGCGCGCCTGCTGCGCCTGCCATCGCGATACCGCGGCCTCCGCTGCGGGTACGAGACCGGAGGCAACTAGCCCTGCAACGGGGTCGGCGTTGCTTGCCGCTGCTGCTGCTACCGCGGCGCCAATGCGGAGGGCGAGCCCCGTCTTTTCCGTGGAATCCACCCGAGTGATGCTTCCATGCGCGGCGCGCGAGCCCCGTCTGGCTCGACCAGTCCGACGAGGGGGTGCCCAGGGGCCTTGCCTTCGCAGCCAACACCGGCCGATAGCAGCGTCGGCTGTGCCGTCGCCTAACTTGCTGCAAATCCCGGCTGAGCGGCGAACCAGCCGTAAGCGAGAACGGTCGACTCGATCACCTCGCGGCCCGCCACCTCGTTCTCATACCAGTTGAGGCGCTCCCTCATCCCTGACCTGTCCCCTGCTCTCTCGCCGAGCGAACGCCAGTACCAACCACCAACGCCGAAGGGGCTGGTTCCGAATGGCTGCGTCCCGAATCCCAACGATTCGCGGGGCTCAACCAACTCGTGAGTGAGCCGGCCGCGAACCGCCATCAGCGCCGCCGCAGTCCGACCTGCCGGGTCAAGGGCCACAGCCAGGTTCTGCTTGGAGAGATCTCTCGTTCCGAGGACGTGGGCCCATGCTTCCCAGAGGTGGTACATCGCGTCGAGAACTAGCACCGATGCATCAGCGACGTCTGTTTCGGACTGCTGGTCGGCCACCCGAAGCCGCTCCATCGCGGAATCCAGTCGGCGCCAACGGGGCACCAGGACGTCGCGCGACAAGGTCATGACTGGACCATACGGCCCCGCTTCGGCCCCTAACCGCCCAACGCGGCGCAGCCCCCGGGCCGTCCTGCGGGCCCGGGGGCTTGCCAGTGCCGGATGGGTGGCGGCGGCGCAGGCCGCGCGTCGTGATGAGCGGCGCAACCTTGGCCAGGAGGAAGCGTTGACGCCGCCGCCCGGCACCCCGGCCGGGACCGATGACCGGCCGGGAGCGTGTGAGCGGTCGGTCAGGCGGCGGCGATGCGCCGGGCCGCGTAGGCGGCGCGCACGTGCTGGAGAACGCCGACCTCGGCACGCAGGGTCGTCGTATTCCGGCTGAACCCGGTAAACGGATCGAGATCGACCCGTAGAGCGCCGATGTAGAGCGGGCCCAACTGACGCGTGTCGAGGATCATCGGGTCGGTCGCCCCGGCGACCTCGACCACCCGCAACCCCCAGACCGGCGACGCCGAGCCGGTGTCCCTCACGGGGAAGATCAGGCCGCCGGCCGCGTCCTCGGACAAGTCCAGGCTCGCGGCGTCGTCGCCGTCCACGACCAGCAGGTTCGGTGACGCGCCAGCCCCCCGCATCGCCGCCACCCCCTGCCGGATCTGCGCGACCAGACCGGTGCCGGTGTTCCCGAACGGCGGCGAGGCGGCGAGGATCTGCGCGAGCACGTGCGCATCGAGGGCCCGGTCGATCTGGAAGCGGGCCTCCTGATCGAAAAAGTCCAACCAGAGGCGTTCGCCCTCGAGCAGCACATTCGGGATCTCGCGGACGAGGATGGCGGCCTGCTTGAGCGGCTCGGTGACCGCGGTGACCGTGACGTCGAGGCTGGCCTTCTCGGTAACCGCGGCGACGGACGACCGCTCGACCGACCCGGTGACCGTCCGGCTGCCCGACTGCCGGAAATCGTCCACAGCGGTGGTGCCGGGCTCGACCGGGCGGCGGTCCATGTTGGGCCAGAGCAGCCGCGCGTCCCGGCCGAGTGGGGCCACGCTGGTCGGGGCCACGGCGGAGATGTCGTCGGCGGCCGGGATGGTCGGGGCCTTCCGGCCGACCAGGGCGTCGAAGCCGTCGATGGTCACGGACGGATTGCGCTTGAGGTGCAGCCCGGCGCGGAGCAGCTTGGCGCCCAGGCCGTCGGTTCGGCCAGCACCGGCGGCGCCGCCAGAGGCGGAAGCGTGGCGCATGGCGTCGATCTCGTCGGCCAAGGCGGCGTCGGCCTTCGCCTCCGAGGCGGCGGTCAGGACGCGCTGGATGTGGGCCTTCTCGTCGGCGGTCAGCTTGCGGCCGGCGCGGAGGGCCTCGGTGACGGTGCGGTCGGCGGCGTCCAGTTCGTCCGCGATGGCGTAGGGCAGGTTTCGTCCCATGACAGGGTTCCTTCGGAAAGTCGAGGCAGGCATGAGGGAGAGGGGCCGCGGTGGCGCGGCCTGCTGCACCCGCTCGACTTGCCGTCTGCCTGCCCTGCACCCCGCTCACGGCCTCGCCCGGGGGCTTGCCGTCTGGCGGAGAGGGGTCTGGTCCCGGCCTCGTCTTCGGTCTGCTGCTCCAGCGTACGACGGGGGGCCGACAAGATCGCGCAATCAGCCCGACTGCTGCCGCTCGCGCAACACCGTGGTTCCCCACGCATTCGCGGCGGCCATGCGGTCGAAAGCGGTGCGCACGATGCCGTCCACGGCGGCGGCCACCCGGTCCTCGTCGGCCAGGTGGTGCACGTAGTCGGCGGCCAGCAGCAGCGCCTCCCGCAGTTCGCGGCTTGCGGCGGTCAACTCGTCCCGCGCCACGTCCAGGTCGTCACCGATCACGTCGTCGCTCATCACTCGCCCTGCCTCTCGTCGTCGGCGTTGGTCACCACTGCCCCCACCTCCGCGACAGGTGGCCGTGCTCGTCCCGGACCGCCGCCCCCGGCCTGCCAGGCACCCCAGGAGCCCCGCCAGCGCCCCGCGCAGCGTTCCCGCGCCGGGCGCCCTCCGCCCGATTGCAGGAGGCATGAGCGGGCCCCAGATAGCCCAGGCGGTCGTCCCGATGGTCAAGGTCCCAGGAGCTGTCCGGCTCGATCGGAAGCTGGCAGCGGACGCACAGCGCCTTCCCGGCCTCCACCACCCGGCGCCACTTCCCGCGCAGGCGACGATGCGCCCACCCGTACTCATCCGTCCCCTGCTTCGGCATCGCGGCCGCAGCTCCCTTCGTGTTCGGGCCGTTCTGAACGGTCAACGGCGTCTGACCTGGGAATTTGTCCGGTCACGGCTTCCGGGCGTATGGCGGAGAGAGAGGTCAGACCGGCCGGCATGGAGGTTCAGACCAAGATCGCCAGATCGCATGCCCCCTACCCTCAGTGGTTGTCCGCTTCCGTTGTGTGGCGGTGGTCATGGGGCGGACCAGTCGCGTCGGTTGCCGGTGTCGGGTGGCGTGCGGCGTCGTGGTCGGCGGTCGTGTCCGCCGGCGGCGACGGCGGCGCACTGCTGGCATCGGCCGTCGCGTCGCGGTCGGTGTGGAAGTTCGGCGAGGCATTCGGGGCAGTACCAGCGGCGTGTGCCGTGGGTGGCGCTGTGGTCGGAGTTGTCCGGGTGTGTCATGGCACTGCCTCCCCGGCGGCGCGCAGGGTGTCGGCGGCGAGGTCTGGCACGGCCCGCACCTCGGTGCGCGGGTGGCGGCGGCGGAACAGGTCCGGGCCGACCAGGGCGTCGGCGGGCCAGTAGACGACGCGGCCCACCGTGGCCGCCCCGCCGCGCACGGTCGAGGCTGGGTCGCGGCCGAGCGGGTCGACCGGTCCGCGCAGGAGCGGGCCGGTGAGGATGACCTGCCCGATCACCACGTCGGGCTGCCGTGTCTCGCCCCACTCCGCGACGAAGGGCAGCAGGTCCGGCAGGTTGCAGCCGTAGACGCCGCAGAGGCAGCCGGGCACGGGGCCGAGCTTGTGGGGGGTGGGCCGCCGGTGCGGAAGTTGGTAGCACACGCCGGGGCCCGGCCCCCGTCCCACCGGAGGTGTTCCGGGGGATGTCCGGGACGGTGAGTCGGGAACGGGGACGCCAGCCACCGGGGGTCCAGGAGGCTGATCCTCCACATGCGCCAGAGGGTGACCCGGGTGCCGGTGGTGGGGCGGGGCCGCCGGGAGTTGCTCACCTGCTGTCCCCCGCCGGGGTGGGTGTCCCCCGGACCCACTGCCTGAGTTCGGCGACCTGCGAGCCGGTGGCGTCGCCGAGGGCCAGGAAGGACCCGTCCGGCATGCAGACGGTGCAGTCGTAGATGGCCTCGGTCTCGGTGGGCCCGGCGACGCGGAGCCGGTTCAGCAGCTCCAAGGCGCCGGCCGGGTCCACCACCTGGCGCTCACGCGGGGGCGGAGGTGTGCGTCGAGACACGGTGGTTCCTTTCGGTTGAGGGGGTGGGGGCCCCAGGGGGGTGATGCGGCCCCCTCGGCTACGCGGGCGCCCCTGGGAGGGCTTATGCGTGCGAGGTGCCGGGGGGTTCCGTCCCAACGGCAGGGCCGACCTGAGCGGGTTCGTCGTCCGCCCGGCCGCCGGGCACCAGTCGCAGCGCCGGGCGTCCCTGCGGATGGACGTCCACGGCTGCTGGCTGGCGCCGCAGGGTGTCGAGCACGGTGGCGAGAGTGTCGGCGTCCTTGGCGTGGATGGTCAGCGTGACCACGGTGTTC
Organism: Blastococcus mobilis; assembly: GCF_900188025.1. Lineage (GTDB taxonomy): Bacteria > Actinomycetota > Actinomycetes > Mycobacteriales > Geodermatophilaceae > Blastococcus_B > Blastococcus_B mobilis. The sequence goes on along the minus strand of NZ_FZNO01000046.1, from coordinate 5,099 downwards.
TCCTCGTCTGGTTCGTTCTGGTGGTTCGTGGGTGTCCCATAGGTCTGCCTCTGCGCCTGGGATGTCCCATAGGTCAGTCCTCGGGGGGTGTATGGGACACCCGCATGGGCGGCGAGGGTGTCGGCCGCGGGTAGGTGGAACACGTTGGCCCGCCTTCGGCTTGGGTCGCGGGAGGCCGAGCCCCGGCGGTGCAGGACCAGCAGCCCCTTGACCCGCAGTGACGCGAGGCCGCTCTTGGTGGCCCGTTCGCTGAGCCCGGAGCGCTCCTGTAGTCGGCGCCAAGGGAGGGCGGGCCGGATGGTCCCGTGCTGCTCGGCGAGGTCGCAGGCGGCGGCGAGGACGGCGCGTTCGGTGTCGGTGATCTTCGTGTCGGCGTCGGCGCAGAAGTCGCGGACGGCGGCGATGTAGTCGGCGCGGTCCTGGGCGGTCATGGTGGGCCGTTCGGCGATGCGCTTCTCGGCCGTGGACCACGTCTCGAGCAGAAGCATGTTGAGGTCGTGGTCGCTGCGGTCTTGTCGGCCACCCCTGCGCCTGGCTTGCTGGCCGAGGCGGCTGATGGATTCGCGGACGAGGGTGATCCACTCGTCGAACTGCTGCCCGCACTGCGCGGCGCTCATGGCGCTGCGGACGAGGGCGCGGTGGACCTGCCGGTCGTGTTCGTCGGCGTCGCATCCGTCGACGCCGACGCCGTCGCGGATGAGGTCCAGGTAGAGGCGCCCGAGGCTGCTTCGGCGCCCCGTCATGGCGCCCCCCACAGCACCACACGGCGACCTCGGGCCTCCGGCCGCCGTGACCGGACCCATCCCCGTTCCACGATCCGCCCCTGCCGGGCGAGCCGGGCGAACAGGCCGCCGAACGCGGCGCCGGTCGCCGAGGGCTTGTCCGGGAACCGCTCGTGGAGGTCGTCGCTGCTGACCTGGTGACCGCTGTCGACGAGGGCCATGACGGTGGCCTCAGCTTCGGCCCACCACCACGCTGGGGCGTCGGCATCGGATGGTCCGCTCGTGGCAGGGTGGGGGCCAAGTCCGCAGACGTACTCCGACGGCACGATGATCGTGGTGGGGCGTGCGAAGGCCGGGCGCTCCACGACGACGTCGAACAGGGCCGGGTCCTGTCGGTGGGCGGCCCTATCGTCGGTGACGCCGATGCGCTCCCTCCCGGACGCTTGGTCGGTTGGTCGCCGGGCCCGGCCCTCCCCAGGTGGGCCCGGCGGCTCCCCCCGCCTCACGCCGCGGCCTTCTCACTTCGCGGGGCGCGGCGAAACAGTAGGGCAACGCGGTCGGCCTGCTCCGCGGTGAGCGGCGGCGCGGTAGCCACCACCTCGGCGATGTAGGCGTCTAGCTCGGCGCGGTCGCCGGGGGTGGGCTCGACGAGGGCGTCGGCCGGCCGTTTGGCCGGGGCGGCGCTCACTGGGCACCCGCCGGGTTGCCGAGGACGAGCGCGGCGATTCGCTGCCGCTCATCCTGGGGCGGGTCTGACTCCAGCCAGCGCTGAACGCGGCGGGTGACGATGTTCAGGCGATGCTGGCGCTGGGCGAGGGCGAGCGAAGGCGGGACTTCGCCGGGGCGTGGCCTGGGCACAGGAAGGACACCTCGTGGAGAGGGGCCACGGGTAGGCGCGTCTTGTGGGTGCGCGGTGGGTGTGCGCCTTCCGTGGGGTGCCGGGCGTCAATGCGGCGGGACGACGGGTGTCTCTGTGTGTTAGACCCATAGTGCAACGGCTGGATGACGATTCCCACCAAAACCCCCGCACTGCGGACAGCAGCGGCCCCCGGCCTCCGGCGGTTGGAAGAGCGAGTCAGGACCCGGCAGCAGCGCCCTTCCAGCCGATGCGAACCTGCTTAGGGGAGAATCGGGCGCCCCGGTGGACAGGCTCGATCGTCACCGTCATCAACGTGTCGACAGCCAGCTTCCGTGCGCGCACGTCCATGTCGACCCACACGGCGGCCGGGTCGTCGGCGCCGACGAGGGCGGCGGCCGGGGAGTCGCCGAGCGCGGCCGTGATCCGGCCTTCCACCTCGCCGAGACGGCGGGTCAACTTCCCGGCCTGCTCGGTGACGGACTCCCTCGACAGCAGCCCGTCGGCGAGCAGCCCCGCCAGAGTGTCGCGGCGATCTCGCAGTTCTATGGCCTCGGCGCGTAGGGCGTCCAGGTCGGCGGCCGGGGCGAGCAACCCGGCGGCGTCCGGTCGCGCCATGCGGGCGAGGAGCACACCCTCGACCACCTCGTCGACAAGGTCCCGGCGGCGAGTCAGATAGCACGCCCGGCACCTGTAGACGCCGTAGTGCGTCCGCCGTCCCCCGGCCGTCATGAGGGCGTTCGTGGCGAACATGACCGCTCCGCACCGGCCGCACCGGGCCAACCCCGACAGCAGGTATTTGGCCTCGGTACCGGACTGCTGCCGCCGCTTCACGTCCCGCAGCACCTCAACCAGACGAGACTGCGTGTGGCCGTCCAGAATTGCCGGCCAGGTGCCATCGGCGTCCATCTCCAGGCCGTTGTAGGTGACCCTGCCGCCGTACCTGGGGTTCAGCAGGGTCCGCCGCATTGTCGTGGTGTTCCACGGCAGGAATGGGCCGTGCATCGTGCGCCCATCGTCGTCCCGGCGCGGGTTGCCGTCATCGTCGCGGAGCACCCGCCGGCCGGTGGTCGGCAGGCCCTTGGTGTCGTTAAGCATCCGGGCGGCGGCAGCCAGGGAGGCCCGCTCCGTGACGGGGCGCTCGGACCCGGGGACGATCCGGCCCTCGTCGTCCACGTCGCAGCCGAGGACCATCCCGGCGGCGGCCCGCAGCCCTTCGGCCTCCGCCTCCACGACGACGATCTTCCCGTCGTCGTCCACGTCGTATCCGAAGGGGCGACGGGTCCAGCCCATGCGCCCGGCCTCGGCGCGTTGCCGGTTCGCCGCCCGCTGACGGGTGCCCTTGCGCTCGACCTCGCCTCGCGCCACCGACGCGAGGATGCGGGCCAACATGCGGCCGGTGTCGGTGCCGAGGTCCAGGTCGCCGGTGACGGTTGCGAGCCGAATGCCGACGGACTCGCAGGCGGTGATGATCTGCTCCAGATCGACCAGGCGCCGGGTGAGGCGGTCGACGTGCCAGACGACGACCGCCTCGACCTGGCCGGCGAGCATGAGATTGAGGAGGCGCTCGTACTGGGGGCGCGGCTTGCCGGTGCTGGCCGACAGGTCGTTGTCGGTCAGGACGTGCTCGACAGCCCAGCCGCGAGCCTCGGCCAGTCGGCGGCAGTCCGCGATCTGTCGCTCGACCGCGGCGCCCTCCCCCGACCGGTCGAGGGACTGCCTGGCGTAGATAGCGCACCGTGTCGCCATGGCATCACAGTAGCCCCGTCAGACGACGGCGACCATCATGGCGATCTCCTTCCGGCCGCCGGCCTCGAGCAGCCGGCGCTTCCCCGCCTCCCGGACGTCCGCGGCTTGGGCGCGGAGCACCTCGGCCAGCGGCGTCCCGCGCTCGATGGCGACCAGGAGGCCGTCGATGAACCGGGACAGCGGATCCAGGGAGGTGCGGTCGGCGACCGCCTGGAGCGCGTCGACCAGCGGCACCCCCGACCGCGCCCGGCCCAGCGCCGCGCCGAGCTCGCGGGCCAGCTCTCCGCCGGAGAGCCGGGTGACCCGGGCGATCGCCGCGGTCGGGCTCTCCCCCGCCGTGACCGCCAGGGCCAGCAGCTCCGCGACGACGGGGAACTCGGCCAGCAGCAGCTCCTCGCGACGCTGCACCTGCTGGGTCAGCCACCAGTCCCGGCCGAGCACACCGCCGAGCAGGCCGGCCAGGCAGAGCAGCCCGGCCGACAGCACGTTCAGCCCGCCGGCGGCGACCGAGCCCACGGCCGCCACCACGGCCGCACCGAGCAGGCCGAGACCGCCCCACACCACCTGCTCCACCCGGAAGTCCTCGACGGTGCTGTCGGTGGCGAGCGCGTCGAGCCGCCGGCGGACGGCGGCCCGCCCGCCCAGCATCCGGTCGACCAGCCGCGCACCGTCGCCGATCGCGGGACCGAAGACGCGGCGGACGGCCGTGAGCAGGCCGGGCTCGGTCGCGGTGCCCAGCAGCCGCGACGGCGGCGGGGTGTCGTGCACGTAGGGCGCGAGTCGATCGACCAGCCGCACCGACCGGAAAGGCGGCGCGTAGCTGACCACCAGCACCAGCCCGACCGCCGCCAGCAGGCCGAGCAGCATCCCCGTCACGCCGGCGGTCATTGCAGGACCCGCACGTCCTGGGGCAGCCGCCCGATCCGCAGCATCAGCCGGTAGGCCACCGCGCAGACCGCTCCACCGATCAGCAGGATCCCGGTGCCCAGGGGCGAGTCGTAGGCGGCCAGGGTGGTCGACTGCGTCGCCAGCAGGAGCAGCACCACCCACGGCGCGGCCACCGCCAGCCGCGCCGCCGAGACCACCCAGCCCTGCCGCGTCTCCAGCTCGGCCCGGGCGCGGGCGTCCTCGCGGAGGAACGTCGCCAGCGTCCGCAGCACGCGGCCCAGATCGGTGCCACCCACCTCGCGTGCCACCCGCAGGGTCTCCACGATGCGGTCCCCGACCGGGTCGGCGAGGTCGACCTTCAGCCGGTCCAGGCACGCGCCGAACCGGCCACTGGACCGGTACTCGGCGGCGAAGCGGGCGAACGGCGGCCGCAGCACCTCCGGTCCCCGCGTCGACAGCGTCGACAGGGCCTCGGGCAGCGACATGCCCGCGCGCACGGCGGACGCCAGGTTGTCCACGACCTCCGGCCACACCTCGCGCAGGTCGGCCTTCCGGCGGGCGGCCAGCCGGCGCACCTGGGCGTACGGCAGCGCGAAACCGAACAGCCCGAAGACCAGGCTGACCGTCACCGTGCTCGTGGTGAGCAGGACGACGACCAGCACGAGCAGACCCAGACCCACCTGCAGGGCCAGCAGCTGCGCGGCGTTGATGCCGGTCAGCCCGGCCTCGGCCAGGAGCAGTTGCCGTCGTCCCGGGCGGCGCGGCGTCGTCCGGGGCTCCGGTGCCCGCGGGCCGCTGCGCCAGATCAGCAGCAGCCCGACACCCAGCAGCAGCCCGAGCAGTGCTCCGGATCCGCTCACGAACGGTCTCCGAGCAGGGCGGGC
>NZ_FZNO01000029.1 GCF_900188025.1 Blastococcus mobilis | reverse complement strand
ACAAACGCGAGTTCGTCTTCCGAGGCACCATCGACGTCGCCTCGATCAAGATCTGGCTGCGGACCCCTGCCAGCCAAGATCCGCCAGACACGCCCTAGTCGGTGTTCGGTGCCGGGAACTCCGGCGGACAGCCGTCGGGGTGGACGACCTGCCCGATCCGGGTGGCGATCTCGCGCAGCTGGCGCACCTGGGCCTTCGTCAGCGGGTCGAAGACCAGTCGGCGTACCTCGGCGACGTGCCCGGGCGCGGTGGCGACGATCTTGTCCCAGCCGGCGTCGGTGAGGACGGCGAGGGTGACCCGGCCGTTCTCCGGATCGGGCCGGCGGGTGACCCCAGCCGCGCTTGTCCAGTCGGTCGACGGTGCGCGACAGTCGGGTCAGGGATCCGTTGGCCTCTTCAACGGGAAGTACGCCGTCTCCGGCGCCCAGCCCGTCGAGGTCTTCCAGCGGGCGCTGGCAGCCGCGGCGGGGCGTACGTCGTGACGGTCGGCCGGAAGGTGCTGTAGACCATCACGGCGGGCGCGCGCCGGCGAGTAATTGGCCGCAGGCGTGCGCCCGCCGTCAGGCGATGCGTGGGTGGCCGAGGAGGGCCGCTGGCGACCCTTGGTCGCTGGCACTTTGGCACTTGGCCAGAGTTTCAGGCCGCCGCCATCGGTAGTCGGGCCTGATCGAAGCGGGCGTTGACCTGCTGATCGATGGTCCGCAGCGCGGCGCGGAGCGGTGGCGGCGCCTGCGGTGCGGAGGTCGCGAGCAGCGGCCGCAGGACGCGGTTGTGCACCTTGGTGTAGAAGATCGCGAAGGCTTGGCCGTCGGGAGTGAGCTGGTAGAGGTTGCGGCCGGGAACGCGGGTGATCAGTCCGTTGCGGCGCAGCCGGGTGAGGTCGTAGCTGGCGCGGTTCATGCTGTAGTCGCCGCCGATAAGTCCGGTCATCAAGGCGCGCAGGCTCTTGTTGGTGAGGCCGGTGACGGCGAGCAGGCTGGAGCAGAGGGCGCCGGCCAGGGCTTGGACCCGAGGGTCGCCGAACCGCAGGGCCGGGGCCCTCCGCCCCTCCATGGTGACGGTGGGGTGCGCGATCCGCTCAAAGGCTGGACTCGCGAGGACGCAGCCCTGGCCGACCCGTTCAGTATCGAGCAGTCGGCGGTTGGCGTCACGGGCCTTGGTCTGCAGCGCCTCGAGGTTGGGCAGGCGGCGCTGGCAGCCCAGGTCGTAGGGGTCGGTGACGACGGTTTCGATGCGTAGCGCGCGGCCGTCTTTGAGGTATTGCTTGATCCGGGAGTGCTTGTAGAAGGCGTTGACGGTGACGTCGACGCCGCGGGTGACGACCTTGGTCGTGAAGGTCTCCGGAACGGCCGGTCTGCGGCCTCGCCGTACCGGCGCCCGGAGAAGATCAACTCGACCTGGTCGGGTCGGCCGATGTCGAGGTCGTCGGCGCCGAGCGCCTCGAAGAACCCGCGGGCGTGCCGGGGCTGGGTGAACACGATGGTGCGGGAGACCTCGACCTGGCGCATCGAGAGCTCCCACCAGTAGCCGGCTTCCCGGTCGGCGTCGGTCAGCGGCGTCGGCAGAACCGACAACCAGCGTTCGGCGAACACCCCGATCGTGCCGGGCCCGAGCCGGTCGCAGAGGGCCTGCAGCCGGTCCGGGTCCTCGGCGGCGGCGAACCCGTTGGACAGTTCGGTGAACCCGATGCCCGCCCGGGTGGCCTGCCGTTTGGCCCACTCGTGCCCGTTGAGCCAGATCTTGGCCGGATACGGGAAGTAGGCGCAGATCTTGATGAACGCCGGCCCGAAGTCGACGTCCCAGAGGTAGAAGTAGAAGCAGGCCACGACGGGCAGGTCGGCGTCCGGGGTGCCGTCCGGCGCCGGGCCGCCCGCGGTGATCCAGCCGGCCAGGGCTTCGGCCCGGGGCGCCTCGTGGACGCCGGCCAGCCACACCGTGCGGCTCGACCGCCCGGTGGGAGCGTCGCGGTGGGCGACCGCGGCGACGGCGGCGAGAGCGCAGGCGCCGAGGCAGCCGGCGGTGACCAGGACGGCTCCCCGGGTGCACCGCACGGTCTCCTGCAGCTCGGCGACGCTGTCCTGCGTGCCGGCGAGGCCCCGCAGCGCTGAGCACCGGTGCCCCACGCACAGCGCGAGGAGCGGACTGCCGGGGTCGCAGGGCGCTGTCGAGAGGGTCTGCGGTACGGGGGGCGCGGCGGGTCACCGCAGGAACCCCCGCTCGGCGGCCTTCCGCAGGCGGGCCGGCACGAGCTGCTCGACGCCGTCGATCCGCACCCGCACGAGCGGGACCGGGCTGGCCTTCCACCGAGCGCGGCGGGACCGGGTCCGGGACCGGGACGTGCGCCGCTTGGGGACCGCCATCGGTCAGCCCCGGCCGCGGGTGCCGTAGCGCTGGAGGAAGCGCTCGACCCGGCCGGCGGTGTCCAGCACCCGCTGGTTGCCGGTCCAGAAGGGGTGCGAGGCCGCGCTGATGTCCACGATCACCAACGGGTAGGTCTCGCCGTCCAGCTCGATGGTCTGGTCTGTGGCCACCGTGGACCGGGTGCGGTAGGTGGCCCCGCTGGCGGCGTCGCGGAAGACGACAGTGCGGTACTCGGGGTGGATTCCTCGGCGCATCAGGAGCGCTCCTCTCGGTTGGTCACGTGGGTGCTGCTGTCGTCGGTGGGGCTGGATGCCTCGCACGGGTCCTCGTGCCAGGTGCCGAAGGGGTCCGGGTAGCGGCGCCACGCGTCCGGGCCGGCGGTCCACTCCTCGTCGGTGAGGGCGGCCGCGTGCAGGGCGGCGGTGATCGCCAGGGCGGGCTGCCGGTGGGTGAGGACGACCAGTTCGGTGTGCCGGTCGCCGTGGACCGGGTCCCAGCGCAGGGCGGCGGCCACCCGTCGCTGCGGGTCGACGTCGGCCCAGGCGGCGTCGTCCAGCGTCGCCAGCCACGGGCCGGCGTCCCCGACCCGCAGTCCCTGACCGGCGGACTCCAGCCAGACGGCCCGGTCGTGCTGGCTGGCCAGCCACAGCCGGCCGCGGCTGCAGACGACCCCGTCGAGGAGGAGGTCGAGGGCCTCATGCAGCCGGCCGGGGTGCAGCGGCCGGTCCGGGCTGAACCGGACCAGCTGCACGCCGCAGTCCTCGCCCAGCGGGGGCTGGCCCGCCAGCAGGGGGTCGTGCGCGGTGGAGATCCGCCCGCGGCGGGCGCCGGCGGGAACGGCCGTCAGCAGGCGGTCCGGGTGCACGCGGACGTCGGCGCGCGGGACCCCGGGGACCAGCCGGTCGAGGACGGCGTCGAGCCGGGCGCCGGCCCAGGCGTCGGCCGGCGGGCCGGCCAGCACCACGGCGTCGGCGAAGGCCACCTGGCTTAGCGCGACCTGGGCCAGGGTGCGGTCGTCATCGAGCGTGGCGGCCAGTCCCCGGTCGGCGAGGTCGTCGCCGCCGGTGACGTCGTCCAGCCAGCTCGCTGCCTCGACCACCGCCAGGACGCCCTCCACCCGCACCCAGTCGCCGGCGGTCTCCGGCGTGCCGCCGGTCTCGTCGTCCAGCAGCACGTTGGCGACCGACCAGCACAGGTGCTCGGGCTCGAGCGCCGGATCCAGGTGGAGGACGACCCGGGTCACGTCGTTCCGCCGGGCCAGGGCGCGCAGCAGCGGCAGCAGGTCCAGCCGCAGGGTGCAGGACAGGCAGCCGTGAGCCAGCTCGACGGCGGTGGCCTGCTCGGCGACGGCGTTCCCGGTGCGGTGCCGCTGGGTCCGGAGAACGGCGCCCTGCCCGAGCTGGCTGACGTCGTGGTGGACGACCACGGTGCCCGGCCGGTCCAGCAGTGCTGTGCCGACCTGGGCGGCGAGCCGCCGGTGCAGGCCGCTGAGAAGCACGAGGGGCGTGCGGGAATCCGTCATGCCCCCACCCTAAACAAAAACGACAACCGTTTTCATCTAGGCTGTGAACGTCCGCAGACCCCACCCTGGAGGTGTTCGACCGTGGCCACCTACTGCGAGGTGACCGGCCGCCGGCCCGGCTTCGGCAAGGCCGTCAGCCACTCCCACCGGCGCACGTCCCGCCGCTTCGACCCCAACCTGCAGCGCAAGCGCTTCTTCCTGCCCGCCGAGAACCGGTGGATCCGGCTCACCGTGTCGGTGAAGGGCATCAAGACCATCGACGCCCAGGGCATCGAGGCGGTGGTGGCCCGGCTGCGCGCCACCGACCCCGACGTGCGCCGCCGGCTCGGCCCGGGCCGGAGCAGCTGATGGCGCGCGCCACCGACATCCGGCCGATCGTCCGGCTCAAGTCCACGGCCGGCACCGGCTACACGTACGTGACCCGCAAGAACCGGCGCAACGACCCCGACCGCCTCGTGCTGCGCAAGTACGACCCGATCGTCCGGCGGCACGTCGACTTCCGGGAGGAACGCTGACATGGCCAAGACCTCGAAGATCGCCCGGGACCAGCAGCGCAGGGAGGTGGTCGCCCGGTACGCCGAACGACGGACGGCGCTGAAGGCCGCCGTCCGCGCTGCTGCCACCCCCGAGGAGCGCGCCGACGCGCAGCACGCGCTGCAGCGGCTGCCCCGCGACGCCAGCCCCACCCGGCTGCGCAACCGCGACGCGGCCGATGGCCGCCCCCGCGGCCACCTGCGGAAGTTCGGGCTCTCCCGCGTCCGCTTCCGGCAGATGGCCCACGACGGCCAGCTGCCCGGCATCCGCAAGGCCAGCTGGTGAGCCCGCGCCCCGGTCGCCCGCGGCGCAGGCCTCGGCTAGACGGGCCGGTCAGCTACCACGACGTCGCGCTGCTGCGCACGTTCATCTCCGACCGCGGCAAGATCCGCGCACGCCGGGTCACCGGCCTCGACGCCGACGAGCACCGCCGAGTCGCCCGCGCGATCAAGAACGCACGGGAGATGGCGCTCCTGCCGTACCCGACGACGCGGCGCTGAGCGGGCCGGTCGCCGAGGTGCCCGCCGCGCCTCGGCGACCCGGTCGGGGGTGGCGGTGTGCCACGCCGCCGGCCTCGGCCTGCCTCCTGGGGAGATGACCGGCATGAGACGGTGTCGGTCGGTCGGTGGCAGCCATGTCGCAGTGGGGGAGTGCGCGTGTCCGGTTCCTCGACTGGTCCGCCGGCCGTTCCGCCCGCCGAGCTGGTGCCACCGGCTTCTGGCCGTCGTCGATCCCGGGCGGCGACCGACGTGTTCGTGGGCCTCCTGGTCCTCATCTTGGTGCTCCGCTGGCTGCGACCCGGCTTCTTCGACGATCCCGCCGTGCAGGCCTGGTCGACGATCTTCGTCGCGGGTCTGCCTGCAGGCGCTGCCGTTCCTGGGGATCGGGGTGCTGCTGTCCGCGGCCATCAGTGCCTTCGTCCCGCCGTCGTTCTTCCAGCGGGCCCTGCCACGGCGGCCGGCGCTCGCTGTTCCTGTGGCGGGGCTGAGCGGTGCGGTGCTGCCCGGCTGTGAGTGCGCTTCCGTGCCGGTCGCTGGGAGCCTGGTGCGTCGCGGGGTCGCGCCGGCGGCCGCGCTGGCGTTCCTGCTCTCAGCGCCGGCGATCAACCCGGTGGTGCTCGTCGCCACCGCCGTCGCCTTCTCTGACGAGCCGTTCATGGTGGCCGCCCGCTTCGCCGCCTCCCTGCTCGTGGCCGTCGTCATGGGGTGGCTGTGGACCGGCTACGGGCGGGGGGAGTGGTTGCGGCTGCCCCGTCGGTCCGGTGGCCGGCCGGGGGCAAGCCGCCTCGAGGTCTTTCGGGACGCCGCAGGGCACGACCTGCTGCACGCCGGTGGCTTCCTGGTGGTCGGCGGGCTCACCGCCGCGACGTTGAACGTCGCCGTCCCCCGGGCGTGGTTGGACTCGGTCGCGGACTCTCCTGTCCTGTCCGTCGTGGTGCTGCGTTCCTTGCGGTCGTCCTGGCCATCTGCTCGGAGGCCGACGCCTTCGTGGCCGCCAGCCTGACGTCCTTCAGCCTCACCTCGCGGCTGGTCTTCCTGGTGGTGGGGCCGGTCGTCGACGTCAAGCTGATCGCGCTGCAGTCGGGGACCTTCGGACGCCGGTTCGCGCTGCGGTTCGCGCCGGTGACCCTCGTCGTCGCGGGCCTTTCGGCGCTCGCCGTCGCGTGGGTCGTGTGGTGAGGAGCCGGCCGTGGACCGACTGACCCAGTACTTGGTGCTCCTTCTCCTCGGCGGCGTCACCCTGAGCGTCGCGCTCGGCGACGCCCACCTCGCCTACGTCCAGCCCGGCTTCCGGCCGTTGCTGCTGCTGGCCTCTGTCGTCCTCCTGGCGCTGGGACTCATCGGCGTGGTCCGCGAGCGGTCCCGCCCCCATTCGGAGGCAGCCGCGGCCGGAGGGCACGACCACGGCCATGCCGCCCCGCGGGTGGCCTGGCTGCTGCTCCTGCCCGTGGCGGTGGTGCTGCTCGTCGCCCCGCCCGCGCTCGGTCCGTTCACCGCCGACCGCCAGGCCCAGCAGGTCGTCGTCCCCGAGGACCACCAGGCCCTCGGCATCGGCGCGAACGACCCCGGCGAGGACCACCGCACCATGACCCTGCTCAACTACTCGCTGCACGCGCTGGCCGCGGACACCCGTGCGCTCCACGGTCGACTCGTCCGGCTGACCGGCTTCGTGACCCCGCGGGAAGGTGGCGGCTGGTACGTCTCCCGCATCGGGATCAACTGCTGCGCGGCCGACGCCGTGGCGTTCACCGTCGCCGTCGACGGCGAGCAGGGTGACCTCGTCGCCGACCAGTGGGTCGAGGTCATCGGCTCCTGGGCGCCACCTCGACCGCACCCCAGGAGCGGCTACCCCGAGGCCGTCATCACCCCGCGCTCGGTGATCCCGATCGAGGCGCCGGCCAACACCTACCAGGGCTGACTGGGGCGAGGAGAGCCCCGGCCGTCCGTGCTCGTGTGCGGGTGTCCTCAGCGGTCGGTGCTGCAGGCGCCGCAGGTGCCGAAGACCTCCAGCTGGTGCTGGACGTCGGCGAAGCCGTGCTCGGCGGCGATCTTGGCCGCCCAGCGCTCGACCGGCGGGTCGGCGACCTCGACGGTGCGGCCGCAGGAGCGGCAGACCAGGTGGTGGTGGTGCACCGGCGAGCAGCGCCGGTAGACGGCCTCCCCGTCGCCGCTGCGCAGGAGGTCGACCTGCCCGTCGTCGACCAGCGCCTGCAGCGTCCGGTAGACCGTCGCCAGCCCCACGGCGTCGCCGCGGGCGCGAAGCATCGCGTGCAGGTCCTGAGCGCTGCGGAAGTCGTCGAGCTCCTCGAGCAGGGTCAGCACGGCGCTGCGCTGCCGGGTGTTCCGGCGGCCCGGCACCCCCGCCGGTTCGGGATGGGTCACGGTCGCCCCGCCTTCCCGGCGACCGGGGCGGAGGCCAGATGCTCGCCGTGCTCGTCGTAGTGCACGCCGGCGCCGGTCCGGTGCGGCGCGTGCAGGTGCCCGTCGTGGTGGTAGTCGACATGGTCCCCGTGCGCCACCGCCGGGTGGCCGCAGCCCTCGCCGTGCTCGTGCGGGTGGGCGGCGTGCACCTCGGCCTGCCACTGGTGGCGGCGCCGCGCCGTGGCCTCGCGGACGGCGACGGCCGCGGTCACCACCAGGAACAGCGCGATGGCCAGCAGCACGATCGTGCCGCCCGACGGGGTGCCCGCGTAGTACGAGGCGCTCGTGCCGGCGACGCTGGTGACCAGGCCGATCCCGCAGGCCAGGTACACCGTCTGGCGGAAGCTGCGGGCCAGCAGCTGGGCGATCGCGCTGGGCACGATCATCAGCGCGCTGATCAGCAGCAGGCCGACCACCCGCATCGAGAGCACGACGGTGGAGGCGACCAGTACGGCCAGGACGACGTTGAGCGCCAGCACCGGCAGCCCCACGGCACGGGCGTACTCCTCGTCGTCGCTGACCGCGTAGAGCCGTTGGCCGAGCAGCCACACGACGCCGAGCACCACGACGGTGATGGCGGCGAACACCGCGACGTCGGCGGCGCTGGTCGTGGTGATGGCGCCGAACAGGTAGGCATCGAGGTTGGTGGCCTGCCCGCGCGGGGCCAGCGACAGCAGGACCACGCCGCCGGCGATGCCGCCGTAGAAGAGGACGGCGAGCGCGACGTCCCCGCTGGTCCGTCCGCGTGCCCGGACGAGTTCGATGAGGACCGCGCCGAGCACCGCGGCGACCAGCGCGGTGCCGACCGGGGCGGTGGAGGTGAGGACGCCGATCGCCACGCCGGTGAGGGCGACATGGCCGAGGCCGTCCCCGAGCAGCGAGAGCCGCCGCTGCACGAGGAAGACGCCGACCGCCGGGGCCACCAGGCCCACCATGAGCGAGGCCAGCAGTGCCCGCTGCATGAACCCGTAGTCGAGGATTTCCACGTCAGTGGCCTCCGTTGCGGGCCGCCGCCACGTCGATCGTCACGCGGGGCTGGTCGAACCGGTACCCGGCTGCCGGCCCTGCCGGCTGATCGGGGTGGCAGTGCCCCCCTGCCGTGGGCTGGGCGCCGGCCAGTGGGCCGTCGTACCGGATGCGGCCGTGGTCCACCACGACCGCCCGGGACAGCACTCCGCTCAGCGGTCCGATCTCGTGGGTCACGACCACCAGTGTCGTGCCTGCGGTGGACACGTCGGCCAGGACCGCGGCCAGCGCCTCCTGGCTGGCGGCGTCCACCCCGGCGGTGGGCTCGTCCATGACCAGCAGCTCCGGCTCGGCCGCCAACGCGCGGGCGACCAGCACGCGGCGCTGCTGGCCGCCGGAGAGCGAGGCGACCGGGTCGCCGATCCGGTCGGCCAGCCCGACCGCGGTCACGGCGTCGGCGACCGCGGCCCGGTCGGCCGGGCGCAGCCGGCCGAGCAGCCCGTGCCGCGCGAGCCGGCCGACGCCGACCACCTCGCGCACCGTGGCCGGAACGGCCCCGCTGACCGTGTGCCGCTGCGGCACGTAGCCGATCCGTCCCCGCTCGCGCAGCCGCCCGACGGGGGCGCCGAGCACCTGGACCTCGCCGCCGAGCACGGCTGCGAGTCCGAGCAGGCCCCGGGCGAGCGTGGTCTTGCCCGACCCGTTGGACCCCAGGACGGCGACCGCTTCGCCGTGCGCCACGGTCAGGTCCACGCCCTGCACGATGGCCACGTCGCCGTAGCCAATGCTGGCGTCGCGGAGCCGGAGCGCGTCCCCGGCGGGCGTGCCGCTCATGAGCAGGACTGGCCCTCCTGCAGCGTGGCGAGGTTGGCCCGCATCACCTCGAGGTAGTCCTCCCCGGCCGACTCGTCGGTCAGTCCCTCGAGCGGGTCGAGGACGGCGGTGCGCACCCCGGCTTCGGCGGCGACCGTCTCGGCGACCGCGGGGTCGACGAGGGTCTCCGTGTAGACGGTGGTCACCCCGCGCTCACGCACGAGCGTCGCGATCTCGGCCAGCTGGGCCGGCTCCGGCTCCTGCGACGGGCTCAGCCCGCTGATGCCGACCACCTCGAAACCGTAGCGGTTCGCCAGGTAGCCGAACGCGTCGTGGCTGGTGACCAGGGTGTGGACCGCGCAGTTGGCCAGGCCGGCCTGCATCTCGGCGTCCAGTGACTCGAGGTCCGCGCGCAGCGCGGCGGCGTTCTCCTCGTAGGCGGCCGCGCCGTCGGGGTCGGCCTCGCTCAGCTCAGCGGCCAGCGCGTCACCGACCGCGGCCAAGCGGGTGGGATCGAGCCAGAAGTGCGGGTCGACGGGCTCCTCGCCCTCTTCGCCCTCGCCGGCGTGCTCGGCGTGCTCCTCCGCGGTCTCGCCCTCGTGGCCGGGCTCCGCGGTCAGGGAGAGGTCGGCCGCCTGCCCGGCGTTCCACGCGGTGTCGGCGGCCTCGTTCTCCGCGGCCTCGTCCAGCGCGGGCTGAAAGCCCTCCAGGTAGACGAGCAGGTCGGCCTCGGACATGGCCGCGACGTCCTGCGGCGTCAGTTCCAGGTCGTGGGCCTCGGCTCCGGGCGGGGTGAGCGAGGAGACCTCGACGCGGTCGCCACCCACGCGGGCCGCGGCCCACTCCAGCGGGTAGAAGCCGGCGACCACGGTCAGGCCGCCCGGCCCCTCCGCCGCCTCCTCCGTGGACCCGCTGCTCCCTGCGCTACCGCCGCATCCGGCGAGGAGGAGGGTGCCTGCGGTCGCTGCGGCGGCTGCAATCGTGCTGCGGGTACGGATCGTCGAGATGGCCATGAGAACCATTCTCGCACGCGTGTCCCGTCCAGGGTGAGCGGCTATCCGGCAGGTGCCGCCGTCCCGGGTCCTCCCGTCCGACCGTGGTAGCGGACCAGCCGCGCGGAGTTGGCGGCGACCGCGAGCGAGGACGCGTTGTGCAGGACCGCCGCCATCACGGGGGACAGTGCTCCGCCGGCGCCGACCAGCAGACCGATCCCGTTGACCGCGATGGAGAGGGCGTAGTTCTGCCGGACGACGTCCAGCGTCCGGCCGCCGAGGTCGCGGAGGTCCAGCAGGTGGCGCAGGTTGTCGCCGACGAGGGCGACGTCGGCGGTCTCCACGGCCACGTCGGTGCCCGACACGCCCATCGCGATCCCGATGTCGGCCGCTGCCAGTGCGGGGGCGTCGTTGGTGCCGTCCCCGATCACCGCGACGGTGTGCCCGGCCTGCTGCAGGGCCGTGACGACGTCCTGCTTGACCTCGGGAAGCACCTCGGCGCGCCAGTCATCGATCCCGAGTTCGGCGGCGACGGCGGAGGCGGTGTCGACGTGGTCGCCGGTGAGCATGACCACCCGGCGGACCCCGGTCGCACGGAGGGTGTCGAGGACCTCGCGGGCCTCGGGACGGATCTCGTCGCGGAGGCTGACCAGCCCCACCAGCTCGCCGTCCACCGCGAGCAGCAGCGGGGTCTCGGCGACCCCGCGCAGCGTGGTCAGCCAGCCCTGCGCCTCCTCGCCCACCGGCACGCCCTCGGCGGCCATCAGCGCCTCGCTGCCCAGCAACAGGACCCGCCCGTCGGCCTGGGTGCGCATGCCCAGGCCCAGTAGCACCTCGCACTCCTCGTGCGGCGGGATGAATACGTGCCGCTCCTCGGTGGAGCGGATCACCGCCTGAGCCAGCGGATGCCGCGAGTGGATCTCGGAGCTCGCGGCGTAGCCGAGCACCCGTTCAGGCGTCCACGCCTCGGAGAAGGACACGATGTTGGTGACCACCGGGCGGCCCACGGTGAGCGTGCCGGTCTTGTCGAAGACGACGGCGTCCACCCGTCCGGCCGCCTCCAGGTGCGCCCCACCCTTGATCAGCACCCCGCGGGAGGCGCCGTTGCCGA
This sequence comes from Blastococcus mobilis, assembly GCF_900188025.1. GTDB lineage: Bacteria > Actinomycetota > Actinomycetes > Mycobacteriales > Geodermatophilaceae > Blastococcus_B > Blastococcus_B mobilis. Next base: position 41,884 of record NZ_FZNO01000029.1, on the reverse strand, counting down.
TGGCGGCGCTGACCGCGGTCGGGGTCGACAGCCCCACGGCGCACGGGCAGGCGATGAGCAGCATCGTCATCGCCCGGCGGACGTCGCCGGTCGCCAGCCAGGTGAGCCCGGCCAGCGCGAAGGACGCGGGCACGAAGCGACCGGAGAAGGCGTCGCCCACGGTCTGGATGGGCGCCCGGTCGTCCTGGGCCCGCTCGACCCGGGCGATGATCCGGCCGATGGCGGTGTCCTCGCCGGTGGCCGAGGCGCGCACGACGAGCCGGCCGCGCAGGTTCACCGACCCGGCGTGCACCCGGTCGCCCGGGGCGAGGGCCACCGGGAGCGGTTCGCCGGTGATCGCGGCCTGGTCGACCACGCCGGTGCCCTCGACCACCTCGCCGTCCACGGGGATGGCGACCTGCTCGTGCACCACCACCAGGTCGCCGACCTGCAACCGGCCGAGGTCCACCTGCAGCTCCGTGCCGTCGGCCAGCCGTACCCAGGCAGTGGTGTCGGTGCCGGTGAGCAGCGCGGAGATCGCCCGCCGGGTGCGCCGCAGGGTCAGGGTCTGCAGCCACTCGCCGATGTTGAGCAGCCAGAGCACGGTGAGGGCGACCACGTTCTCCCGCAGCAGCAGGCTGGCGACGGTGGCGGCGGTGACCAGTGCGTCGGTGCCCGCGCTGCGCCGGCCGGCGAGCGTGCCCACGGCGCCCTTCGCGAAGGGATAGCCGGTGAGCAGGGTGACCACCGAGACGGCGAACCGGCTGCGCCCGGACAGCACCGGCGGACGGCCCAGCCCGTACCGGCGGACGCCGAGCAGGGCCAGCGCCGCGCCGCCCACCGCGATGCGGACGAGGTCGCCGTTGGCCACGTCGGCCGAGCGGGGCCGCCGCGCGACCGGTGCGTCGGCCGGGCGCTCGGCCACTCCGGTGACGACCTCGAGCATCTTGTCCCGGTCGGCGTCGGGCTCCAGCCAGACCACGACGTGCCCGGTCACCGGAAAGCCCTGGACCGCCAGCACCCCGGGGACCTCCTCGACCGCGTCCTCGACGAGGACCGCCAGGGAGGGGGAGCCGATCAGCCACGGCGCGGACAGCCGCACCCGGCCACCGGCGTCGGCGACGACGACCACCGCGCCCATCAGTGGCTGTGGTCGTGCCGGTCGGCGGTCCGCGCCGCCGGGGGCGGAGCGGGCTCGCCGAGGTCGGCGTAGGCCTGGGCGCGGATGTCCCCCGCCGCCAGGCGGGCCTTCTCCACGGCAGCCTCGGCGCGCCGGGAGCCCAGAATGCCCCAGCGGGTCACCCGGACGGCGACCTTCCGCGGCAGGCTGCCCGGCTCGCTGCCCTCGGCGGCGCGGACGACGAGGACCCCGACGACCCCCGTGCCCACCGTGCCGGCGGCCTTGCGCAGCACCCGGCGGGCCCCGCGACCACGGCGCTTGTCGTTCGACTCGGACATGAGGCTCCTCACTCAGCGGGAGGTCGTGGTGGCGCGACGCCTCGGGCGCGGGTTCTGCTTCCCGACGGTGACGATAACCAGTGTCATAACGCGCCTCCCGTATCCCGGCGGTCGCGGCCGGAGGCAGGCGGAGTAGGCCAATGAGCTTAGTGCCATCTGCTGTCAACGATGCCGTACGGGAGCCGTCCTCGTCACCGGACCGGGGAGTCGATCGGGGTGGGGCCCTCGGCGGGTCAGCGGCGCCCTGGGCGGACAGCCGCCGTCGCCAGCGAACCTGCATGTGCTGCCGCGCCGCCGGCTTCGCCCCCGACGCCCGCCGCGCCGCCCGATGCATCACCAGTCAGCTGGCGATGGTCGCCCACGACCTCCGCGTCGCCCTCGTCCCCGAGAGCGCAACCTCCGGTTCGACCGACACCGGCGCGACCGGCGTCCGGTTCCTCCATCTCCAGCGCTCCGCCGCCATCGACCTTGCCGCGGTCTGGCGCCGGAGAGCAGCCCCTTCGTCGACAGCTTCATCGCCAGCTCCCAAGCCGCGATCGGCGGATAAGGCGCGTCCGGTCGGTGCTGTCACCGGCCTAGCTACTTCGACCTGAAGAACTCCTCGGGTCGATGAGGTCAGTGATCTTGTCGTCTCGAGTGGCTCTGATGGGTGTCGACCCTGGGCCGGTCAACGGGCGAGGGCGCCGATCTTGACGAGGTTGTGGGCGAGGACGGCCTGGCCGGTCCAGATCCGGGCTCCTTCCAGGCCGTCGAGTCGGGTGCGGTTCCAGCCGTATCCGCGTTTGAGGCTGCTGATCCGACCCTCGCATCCGGTGCGCCACTTGATGGTCTTGCGGAAGGCAGGGCGATGTTCGACGGATTGCCGGGCCTTGCCGGGGTTGCTCTTGCGTGGGATGACGACCGTGCGGATGCCGAGCTCGTGCAGCTCGTTCTCGACACGGGCCTCGCCGTAGCCACGGTCGGCGGTGACCGTGCGCGGCCGCCGCCGCGTACGGGCGATCACCCGTGCCACCGCGGGCGCCAGCTGCGGCGCGTCGGGCGGATTGCCCCGGTCGACGGTGTGGTCGAGGACCACGCCGTCGACGTTGTCGAGGACCTGGGCCTTGTAGCCAAACTCGACCGGGCGACCCAGCCGTCCCTTGGCGATCGGACGGGCGTCGGGGTCGTGCAGGCTGACCCGACGAGTAGCGCCGTCGGGCGTGGTTCCGGCGAGGCGTTGCCGGGTCTGCGCGGCGATCTTGCGGGTGGCCGTCAGCAGTTCGGCGAGGTCATCGACCGCACGCCGCAGCCGGCCCCGCCGCCGGCCCGCGGCCGCGTTCCGTCGACCGGCGGCCACCCGATCGGCGGCCTTCGCCCGAGCCCGGCGCAGCGCGCGGCGGGCGTTGGCCAGCAGCCGCTCGGCGTCGGCGGCGGCCCGCTCGGCCAACTCGGCCAGCTCCCCGGTGATCCGCCGCACGGTCGCCTGCGCCTCGTCACGATGCTGAGCGCCGCGCAGCCGCAGCTTCGCGGCGATGCCGTGCGCGCGGCGACCGGCTGCCCGGCTGCGATCACGGAGCCGGGTGCGGGTTGCTCCGCCGGCGGCCTGGATCCGTCGACCGGTCGCCGCGATCCGGCGCACCGCGCGGGCCAGCAAACCGGAGTCGGTCGGATAGGCCACGTCGGCCGGCACGACGGTGGTGTCGGCGCGCAGCCGCGCCGTGCGAAGGAGTTTGGCCTCAGCGGCCTTGGCCAGCAGCGCCTCGTTGCATCCGTCGACCGCAGCCGTCCCGCAGCGGGTGGTCAGCTTCATCAGCGTCGTCGGATGCGGCACTTGCCCGTCCAGCGGGATCCGGCAGAACCGGCGCCAGCTGATCGAATCCGCGACCTCCCGGCACAGAGTCTCGTAGCCCAGCCGGTACCGGAACTTCAGAAACATCAGCCGCAGGTAGGTCTCCATCGGCGTCGACGGCCGGCCCAGCCGCGGATCGAAGAACGGCGCGAACGGCGCGAAGAACACCGGGTCATCCAGCAGCGCATCCACCCGGGCCAACTCCTCGGGAAGTCGCACCACCTCCGCCGGCAGCGCCGCCTCCCACGCGCTCACCTGCTCGGCCTTCGTCCGGAACATCGGCCCACTCCGGCGCGCTCGCATCGCTTGGGATGCGTCACGGTCTCGCCGAGCACCCCGCAACAGACGGCACCACGCCGAGCGTCACCGTCCCTCGTTACGACCGGCCGAGGCCCGGGTTCTTCAGGTCGAAGTAGCTAGGACGAGCAGGTCGCGGCGATCGCCGGGGCCCTGCTGCCCAATATCGGCGAGCAGCCGATGCCGCTGCTGGTGGACGCCGAAGCCCTCGCGGTGCTCAACGACTTCCGCAAGCAGATCGAGCCCCGGCTGCGCCCCGATGAGGATCTGGCGAACCTCGGCGGCTGGATCGCCAAGCTCGCCGGGCACACGGCCCGCATCGCTGCCCTGCTGCACCTGGTGCACCTGCCGCCGGAGCAGTGGTCCACGGTCGCCATCAGCGGCGCGCCGATGCGCTGCGCGCTGCAGCTGGCGTGGTACTTCATCCACCACGCGCTCGCCGCCTTCGATGTGATGGAAGCGGACGACACGCTGCGCACCGCGCAGCGCGTCCTCGCCTGGGCCGAGCGGAAGGGGCGCCCCCAGTTCAGCCATCGCGACGCGTTCGACGCCCTGCGGAACAGCGACCTCCGCAAGACCACCGACCTGGACGCTCCGCTCGCGCTGCTCGTCAACTTCGGATGGCTGAGCCCGCTCCCCCCGCCGCCTCCCGGCCCGCAGGGCGGCCGCCGGCCGCCGCGCCAGTACGCGGTGCATCCGTCCGTGGTCACCGGCCCGGCCTCGCGGTAGCCCCTACTGTCCGCGTCACCCCGTCCGTGGTTGTGCGGGTTGTGCGGGTTCTGCGGCGGCTTGTCCACGGACGCCTGCAGCCGCACGAGGATCCCTGGGGCTGCTGCGGGCCTCGCGGAACCCGCACAACCCGCAGAACAGACGGAGCCAGCGCGTGCGACGGCCTTCCAGCGCGACCAAGCGGTTGAGGGCGTAGCCGGAGGGGCGGCGCCCGAAGTCAGATCCCGGGCAGGAGATCCTCAGCCGGCGACGCCGACGTACGGGGCGTCTTCGGCAGGGTGCGCCGCTCCGGCGGCACCGGCAGGACGCCCGCCGCGGTCAGCGTGGCCACGCTGATGCGCGGGCCCGCCATGACGCGGTCCAGCACCTGCGCCTGCTCGGGCTCCATCTCGGTGACGAGCGTCAGCGCCTCGAGCAGCTCCAGCAGGTCGGTGGTGTACGCCGCCGGCCATGAGATCGGGCGGAGGTCGTCGAGCGCGGACTGCTCCCCGCGGGTCTTGGGCCGGGTTGCCCGCCGGTAGCCGAACCACTTCCGAAGCACGTGCATCCCGGAGACCTGGTAGTCCCACACCGCGGGCGAGACCGGGCCGATCCGGCCGGTGCCGACGGACAGCACCTGCGTGACGGGGTCGTAGCTCAGCTCGTCAGGCATCCCCTCCGGGCTGTCCGGGATGGCGACGAGCACCTTCGGCCGCGCGGCCTCGTGGGCGATCCGCGGCGGACTGGCCGGTCGGCCTGCTGATGAGTCGACCATGTGCTCGCCGCGGGTGTGCAGCCACAGCACCCGACGACCCACGCTGACGGCCGTCGACCACACCTCCGGGTCGGCAGTGAGCGGCACCCGGATGCCCGGGGTGCGAAGGTCCTCGGCGAAGCGGGCGGTGAACGCCCGATGTGCGGTAGTCGCGGCGACGTAGGCCATGAGGTCCTCCGGCTCCACCGGCGCGCCGAAGCACTCGCCGAGCAGGTCGAGCAGGCCCGGCGCCAGGTTCGGCCGCTCCCTGCCAGACGAGGCGTACAGCGGCAGCACCCGTCCGCCGCGGCCGTTGTAGTGGTCGATGTCCGGGGTGTGCGCGGTGAACGAGAGCGCTGGGCCGCCGGGCTTGATCGGATGTGCGTGCTGCTCGGTGATGTACAGCTGGTGACTGCCACGAACCCGCCACAGGTCGGTCCGCGGTGTCGACAGGAGACGGTCGTCCGGGAACATGTACTGGACATCGAATGTCCGGTAGGCGACCGGTACCGGAGCGAGGCCTCTCCGCGCTCATCCGCGATCGGCCGATCGGCGTGCGGAAAGCCGGGCAGGCCCTGCTTCCGCTTGCTGAGCGTGGCGTCCCGCGACTCCCGGAAGAGTGCGGACTGCTCACCCACCGGTGCGCTCACCAGATGCCGCCAGCGGTCGGTCAGGGTTGAGGCCAGAGGCCCGGTCACCCATGTGCGTCCCGCGACGACCCCCTGGTTGAACCACGGCAGAAGATCGCCGAGCAGTGGGCTGGCCGCCCAGTCGTCACCGCCGGCCGGCAGGAACGGCGCGGTCCACTCGGTGGGGCAAGCCGCCCAGTCGTCCGAGTCGTCGACGCTGAGCGCCTTCAGGTCGTCGAACTTGTCCGACTGACGTCCGTGCAGCGCCCGGTAATGCACCGCCGCCGGGCTGTCGGGGTCGTTGTCGCCGCGCCGGACGAACAGGCCGATCGCCACCGGCTGCTGCACGCCGCCGAAGATGCGGGTGTTCACCTCCGGCTGGTGGCCCTCCGGGGTGCAGTCGATGATCCAGCCCTCGGAGGCGTTCGCGCACAGGTAGCGGCGCATGCCGGCGAACCCGGGGCCCTTGAGGTAGCCGGAGGTGGTGATGAAGCAGATGACGCCGTCGCCGCTGTCGGGGTGGGCGTCGAAGACCTTCCACGTGGCCCACCGCCAGAAGTACACGTACAGGTTGCTGAGCACGTACTCGGCCAGGCCGTTGCCCGGCTCCCGGAAGGCCGTCAAGGGCGGCGTCGCCCACTGGGCGGTGTTCGGGGCGCCCTCCTCGATGAATCCGCCGGAGCCCTTCGCGCGCTCCCGGTACGGGGGGTTGCCGAGGACCACGACCCCGGGCTCCTCGGCCTTCATCCTGTTGGCGTGGCGGCGGGAGACCGCGATGGGGTCGAGGGTGGCGGCCAGGCGGGCCTGCTCGGCGAACGGGTTGTCGAGGGTGTCGGCGACGTAGAGCCGCACGCCGCCGGGCGGTGGCGTGGCGCCGTGGCGGCGCAGGGTCTCCGCGACCCGGAGTTCGGCGACGGTGAACGGCCCGGTCTGCTTCTCCACCCCGACGATGCGCGCGGCGGCGTCCTTGAGCTGGGCGGGCACCGCGCCCGGGCCCTGCTGGCTGCGGGCGGTGTCGGCGACGGTCTCCAGGACGTCGAGGACGTATGCGCCGGTGCCCATCGCGGGGTCGACGATCGTCACCGTCGGGTCGGCCAGGCCCGCGGTGCGGCCCAGCGCAGTCGCCCCGCCACTGCCCCCCAAAGTGCCCCCCAGCGAGAGGTGCACCGAGCGTGATCTTGCCCCCCAGCACGGGCCGGGGAACGGGGAAGGCCCTGGTCAGTCGCCTGACCAGGGCCTCCCTGCGTGGGGTGAGTGACGGGGCTCGAACCCGCGACACCCAGGATCACAACCTGGTGCTCTACCAGCTGAGCTACACCCACCATCGCTCCCCGCGGGCGCACGCGCCCGAAGAGGAACCGGCGCAACGATACCGGAGTCGGTCAGCCGTTCCGCACGGCCGGGGGAGCGTTCTCGCTCACGCCGTCCCGGCGGCGCCTTCCGGGGCTGTGGCGTCACCGGCGGCGAGCAGGGTCGCGAACGAGTCGACGACCTCCTCGGCCGCGCCCTTCGCCTGGTCGCTGCTGGGTCCCGGCGCCGGCACGAAGAGGGTGCGGCGGTAGTACGCCAGCTCCCGCACCGACTCGATGATGTCGGCCAGCGCGCGGTGGGCCAGGCCCTTCGACGGCTGGGCGAAGTACACCCGGGGGAACCAGCGGCGCGCCAGCTCCTTGATCGAGGAGACGTCGACCATCCGGTAGTGCAGGTGGTCGTCGAGCTCGGGCATGTCGCGGGCCAGGAAGCCGCGGTCGGTGCCGATCGAGTTCCCGCACAGGGGCGCGGTCCGGCGCTCGGGCACCCAGCGCTTGATGTAGGTCAGCAGCTGCTGCTCGGCCTCCGCGACGGTGAGGGTCGAGGCGCGGACTGCGTCGGTGAGCCCCGACTTCCGGTGCATCTCGACGACGACGTCCTCCATCCCGTCCAGTGCGGCGTCGTCCGCCGAGATGATCAGGTCCAGGCCGGAGTCGAGCACGTTCAGCTCGGAGTCGGTCACGACGACTGCGACCTCGATCAGCTTGTCCTTGACGATGTCGAGACCGGTCATCTCGCAGTCGATCCAGACCAGGTGCCCTGCGCTCTCTGCCACGTCGCCCGACAGTACGCACCGTGCGCACCGCCCGCCCCGCCTGTCCGGGCAGTAGCGGACGCGTCGCGACCGTGCCCTTCGAAGGATCTGGGCCGGTGATCCGCGCCGCTAGGGTCGGGCAACTCCCAACGAGCCGAGGAAGTCTCTGTGCCGTCTCCTGCTGTACCAGCCCACGCCCGTCCGGCGTCTCCGGCGTCTCCGGCGTCTCCGGCGGCGCCGGGATCGCTGCGCGACGGGGGTGCCCGTCCGGTCGCCCTGGTGCGGTGGCTCTGGCTGGCCTACATGACCCCGGGACGCCCGGGCCGGGTCACGACCGCGACCGAGCTGCGGTGGATCTACACCGCGTGGCTGGGTGCGTTCCTGCTGAAGATGCTCGGCTCGAGCTGGGACGTGTCCTGGCACTTCATGTGGCTCCGGGACGACCTGGCGCCCCCGCACCTGCTGAACTCCGCGGGCACCGTCCTGGTCGTCGCCCTGGTGGTCTTCCACAGCTACAGCGGCTACGGTGTCGACCGCCGCGCCCTGAGGCTCATGCAGTGGGGCATCGGCGCGTTCCTGGTGGCCGTCCCGCTCGACATCATCAACCACCGGATCAACGGCCTGGACATCACCAGCTGGAGCCCCAGCCACGCGCTGCTCTACCTGGGGACGGCGATCATGCTGGCCGGTGCGATCCGGGGTTGGTGGCTCTACGCCGCGCCCGGCCGCGTCCGGGATCTCGTCTCGCTGGGCCTCTGGCTGTTCTTCCTGGAGAACGTGCTCTTCCCCAACCAGCACCAGGAGTACGGCGTCCTGTCGCTGTCGGCCTACGAGGCCGGTCGGACGACGGCCGAGCCCCAGCTGCTGGACTTCGCCGCCTCGCAGGGCCAGTCGCCGGCGATGTTCATGCTCCCCGTGCCGTCGTGGGTGCACCCCGCCTGGCTGGTCTGCGCCGGCCTGCTGTCCCTCGTGATCGCCCGCAAGGTCGTGGGCCTGCGCTGGACCGCGACGATCCTCGCCGCCACCTACCTCGCCTACCGGGCCGTCATGTGGCTCGGCCTGGTCGCGATCGGCTTCCCGCCCTCGGTCCTCCCGGTGGTGCTGATCGTCGGGGCGGTTCTCATCGATGTCGCCGTCACCCGGCGTGTGCCCGGCTGGGCGGCCGGGATGGTCATCACCGCAGCGGTCTACGCGGCCGCCGTCGCGCAGCAGGCGCTGGGTGTGCTCCCGCCGTGGAACTGGTGGTCGGCACTCCCGGTCGCCGTCGGTCTCGCACTGCTCTGGGCGGTCGTCGACACGCTGGCCCGGAGCCGCTGGCTGGCGCGCTCGCAGACCGCTGACGAGCCGTCGGCCGACGTCGTGGCCGTCCGCGACTGATCGGCGCTCCGGCGCGGAGGCCGGGCCGCGCCCGGTCGATGACGTAGCGTCGGGGGAGCTGCCGGCGCCGGGCCCATCCGCCCCTGGGCAGTGCGCGTCGGGGGGCGCCAGGCGTCTGCGTGCCCGGAACGACCCGAGAACCCGACCGCCCGGAGGACATCCGACGTGCTGGCCCTGACCCCGGCGCCGCTGCAGACCGCGGGGGAGCAAGCTCTGTTCGGCGAGCTGACCCGCTGGGACACCGGCGCCTCCGTCCGCGCCGCCGTCGTCGCCTCCATCCCGCTGATCGACGGGCCGCTGGGACGGCGGGTCTCCGACGCCGTCCTCTTCGTGCCCGAGGGCATCGCCGTCATCCGGATCGCCGAGGTCCTGCGGCAGTCCGGCGTGGTGAAGGCCGTTCCGGAGGGGGCGTGGACGATCGCGCCCGAGTCCGGCCCGGGGCAGGCGCTGCAGCTCTCCGGTGGCGGGTCCACGCCGCTGGACGGGCTGATGAAGGCCGGCATGGACGTGGCCATGAAGCTTCGCCGGGCGGGCCTGGAGCCCGGCCGGATCGCCCGGCTCACGGTGCTGGTGGGCGACGTCACCGGCCTGGTGCCGGCCGACGGTGACCTCGGCGAGGGGGACCTGGTGGCCCTGCTGGAGCCCCGGTCGCTGCTGCTCGGGATCGCCCGCTCCAGCCGTTACGCCGGCGTGGACAACCCCCGGCTGTGGACGACGGCCGACGTCCGGGCCGCGCTGGAGGCGCTCGAGCTCGGCGGGCGCGGCCCCACGGTGGAGGAGCTGAACGGCGAGGGCTTCCCGTACTCGCCGTATGTGCTGCGCCGTCCGGAACTGCTCGCCCCCGCGGCGATGGCGGCGTCCCCGGCCTCCGGTGGTTCCTTCGCCGCGCCGTCTCCCGAGGTCCAGGGCCCGGCCGGTCCTGAGGTCCAGGCTCCGGGCGGTCCCGAGGCCCAGGCCTCGGGCGCTCCGCCGGTGCGGGACCAGCCGAGCCCGGCTGCCATCGCGCAGGCAGTCGCCGCCTCGGCCGCCGCCGGGCACGCCGCTGCCGCGGAGGCGCCCGCACCGGGCGCGGCACCGGCCCGGCCGCCGCGGGACACAGTGGCCATCGACGGGCCGTCGGCGCCCCCTGAGGACGGCGGTCTCGGGGGGCTCTTCACCGGTGCCGAGCCCGATGCGGAGCCGACCCCGCCGGCCGGCACCGTGGTCCCGCCGCGCACCAAGGTGTTCCCCCAGCGCCCACCGTTGTCCCAGCCCCCACCGTTGTCGCAGCCCCAGCCGCTGTCGCAGCCTGCGGTCCCCGCCATGCCCCCGGTCCGGTGGAACCCGGACGGGCAGGGCGGTGCCGAGGAATCCTCGGACCGCTCCCGCGGCGGCCGCGCGGCGCTCATGGCGCTGGTGGCCGTGCTGGCCGTCGCCGTCCTCGGTGTCGGTGCGTGGCTGCTCCTGGGCGGGGAGGACGACGGTGGCCGTGCCGCAGCCGACCCCCCGCCCCCGGAGCCGACAGCCGTGGGCCCGGTGGTCGGTGACGTCCAGCAGGTCGGCGGCACCGACTACACGGTCGAGGCGATCCAGGTCGACGACACGTGTGCCGGGCACGCCTACGGCGAGACCGCGGGCTTCTTCGCCGGGGTCGACTGCACGGGGCTGTCCCGGGCCCTCTACTCCGCCCGCATCGACGGCGAGCCCGTCGTCGTCTCCGTCGCCCGTGTCCGGATGCCCGACACCGCGGCGGCACGCGAGCTGCAGGCGCTGACCGACCGCAACGGCACCGGCAACGTCAACGACCTGCTGCGCGAGGGCGTCCGCTACACCGGCAGTCCCGCGGAGCTGTCCGGGGCGGAGTACGCCAGCGCGGTCTCCGGCTCGACGGTGACGATCGTGGAGAGCGCCTGGGTCGACGAGGAGGCCGACGGCGGCTCCGCGGAGGTCGACCGGGTCGCCGACGCCGGGCTGGCGCTCCCGGTCCCGCCGTTCCCCGCCGGCTGAAAGGGAACCGCGTCGCCGGCCCCGTCCAGGGCACCGCCGCGAGCGTGCGAGCGGTGGGGAGGACGGGGTCCTTTCCGGAGCCTCAGGTGGTGGCCGCCGCCCAGGCCATGTCGCTGAGCAGGGCCGCCATCGCCGGACGGCTCAGCCGGCCGGCGCTGTGCGGCGTGGAGTTGATGAGTCCGAAGACCGCGTGCGCACGGGCGCGACAGGCCGCTGCGTCGGCGCCCGGGTGCAGCCGGGCCAGCACGGCGACCCACACCTCGACGTAGCGGCGCTGCAGCCGGCGGACCTGCGCGGCGTCGGCGTCGGCCACGTTGCCGAGGTCGCGATCCTGGACCGTGATCAGCGCCGGGTTGTCGAGGGCGAAGTCCACCTGGAAGGCGATCAGCGCCCGGAGCTGCCCGTCGGCGTCGTCGCCGGCCTCGGCCACCCGTTCGCTGCCCCCGGCCAGCAGCCGCTCGCTGATGCGCAGGAGCATCTCGGCGAGCATCGCGTCCTTGCTGGCGAAGTGCCGGTAGATGGCCGGCCCGGTGACGCCCACGGCGGCGCCCACGTCGTCCACTCCGACCGCCCGCGAGCCGCGCTCGGCGAACAGCTGCGCGGCCGCCTGCAGGATCTGCTCGCGGCGCGAGGGCCGCTCGGCGTCGGCGTGCAGCGCTGCGTCCCGAGCCGCCCGCATCGAGGTCACGTCCGCGATGCTAGCGGCGAAGTGAACCGCGGTTAATCCTCCGGAGTGGGAGGTGGACCTCGGGAGTGAACGCCGGTTAACCTCTGCGCGTGGACGCACCCGTGCTTCACCCTGCCGTTCCGGCCGACGCCGACGGCGCCGCCCGCAATGCCGCCGCGCACGCCGAGCTGGCCGCCGACCTCGCCGCCCAGCTGGGCCGGGTGGCGCTCGGTGGGGGCGAGCGTGCCCGGCAGCGGCACGTCGACCGCGGCAAGCTCCTGCCCCGGGAGCGGGTGGACACCCTGCTCGACCCGGGCAGCCCGTTCCTCGAGCTGTCCCCGCTGGCGGCGCACGGTCTCTACGACGGCGAGGCGCCGGCGGCGGGGATCATCACCGGGATCGGCCGCGTCGCCGGCCGGGAGTGCGTCGTGGTGGCCAACGACGCCACGGTCAAGGGCGGCACCTACTACCCCATGACGGTGAAGAAGCACCTGCGGGCGCAGGAGGTGGCGCTGCACAACCGGCTGCCCTGCATCTACCTGGTCGACTCCGGGGGCGCGTTCCTGCCGATGCAGGACGAGGTCTTCCCCGACCGCGAGCACTTCGGCCGGATCTTCTTCAACCAGGCGACCATGTCGAAGGCGGGCATTCCCCAGATCGCCGCCGTCCTCGGGTCGTGCACGGCCGGTGGCGCGTACGTGCCGGCGATGAGCGACGAGGCGGTGATCGTCCGGGAGCAGGGCACGATCTTCCTCGGCGGCCCGCCGCTGGTGAAGGCCGCGACCGGTGAGGTGGTGACTGCCGAGGAGCTCGGCGGCGGGGACCTGCACAGCCGGGTCAGCGGGGTCACCGACCACCTGGCTGACGACGACACGCACGCCCTGCAGCTGGTCCGGCAGATCGTGGGCACCCTGGGCCCGCGGGAGCCCCGCCCCTGGGACGTGACGCCGGTCGAGGAGCCGCTGGCCGACCCGGCGTCGGTCTACGAGGTCGTGCCGCCGGATCCGCGCACCCCCTACGACGTCCGCGAGGTCATCGCCCGCCTGGTCGACGGCAGCCGGTTCGCCGAGTTCAAGCCGCTCTACGGGCCGACGCTGGTGACCGGCTTCGCCCGGCTGCACGGCCACCCGGTCGGGATCATCGCCAACAACGGCGTGCTGTTCGCCGAGTCCGCGCTCAAGGGCGCGCACTTCATCGAGCTGTGCGACCGCCGGAAGATCCCGCTGCTGTTCCTGCAGAACATCTCCGGGTTCATGGTCGGCCGCGACTACGAGGCCGGCGGCATCGCCAAGCACGGCGCGAAGATGGTCACCGCGGTGGCCTGCGCCCGGGTACCGAAGCTGACCGTGGTCATCGGCGGCTCGTTCGGGGCCGGCAACTACTCGATGTGCGGCCGGGCCTACTCGCCCCGCTTCCTGTTCACCTGGCCCAACGCCCGCATCTCGGTGATGGGCGGCGAGCAGGCGGCCAGCGTGCTCGCGCAGGTCCGCCGCGACGGGCTCGAGGCCCGCGGCGAGGAGTGGCCCGCCGAGGACGAGGAGGCGTTCAAGAAGCCGATCCGCGACCAGTACGAGACACAGGGCCACCCCTACTACGCCACCGCCCGGCTCTGGGACGACGGCGTCATCGACCCCGCCCAGACCCGCACCGTGCTCGGCCTGGCCCTGTCCGCCTGCGCGAACGCCCCCTTGGAGGAAGTTGGCTATGGCGTCTTCCGCATGTGAACAGGGACGTTCGGTACAGGAAGTCCCCCGGGTCGGTGGGACTTTCTGTATCGAAAGTCCCGCAGGGGCGGTGGCATAGGTGTTCGAGACCGTCCTCGTCGCCAACCGGGGCGAGATCGCCGTCCGGGTGATCCGGACGCTGCGCGAGATGGGCATCCGCTCGGTCGCGGTGCACAGCGACGCCGACGCAGGTGCGCTGCACACCCAGCTCGCCGACGTCGCGGTCCCCATCGGTCCGGCGCCCGCCGCCCAGAGCTACCTGTCGATCGAGCGGGTGCTGGAGGCGGCCCACCGCACCGGTGCGCAGGCGATCCACCCCGGATACGGCTTCCTGTCCGAGAACGTCGAGTTCGCGCGCGCCTGCGAGAAGGCCGGGATCGTCTTCATCGGTCCGCCGATCGCCGCGATCGAGGCGATGGGCGACAAGATCCGTGCCAAGCAGACGGTGATGGCCGCGGGCGTTCCCGTCGTCCCGGGGCGGACCGAGCCGGGCATGACCGACGCGCAGGTCGCCGATGCCGCCGTCGCCGTCGGCTTCCCCGTGCTGCTCAAGCCCAGCGCGGGCGGCGGTGGCAAGGGCATGCGGGTGGTGCGCTCGAAGGAGGAGCTGCCCGACGCCATCGCCGGTGCCCGCCGGGAGGCGACCAACTCCTTCGGCGACGACACGTTGCTCGTCGAGCGGTACGTCGGTAACTCCCGGCACATCGAGGTCCAGGTCCTCGGCGACGCGCACGGCAACGTCATCCACCTCGGCGAGCGCGAGTGCAGCCTGCAGCGCCGCCACCAGAAGGTGATCGAGGAGGCGCCGTCGCCACTGCTGGACACATCGATGCGCGCCTCCATGGGGCGGGCGGCGGTCGACGCGGCCAAGGCGGTCGGCTACACCGGCGCGGGCACCGTCGAGTTCATCGTCGACGCCGACCGGCCGCGTGACTTCTTCTTCCTGGAGATGAACACCCGGCTGCAGGTCGAGCACCCGGTCACCGAGTGCGTCACCGGCCTGGATCTGGTGGAGCAGCAGATCCGTGTCGCGGCGGGGGAGCGGCTGCCCGTCGACCAGAGCGACGTCACTCTCGACGGGCACGCGATCGAGGCCCGGCTGTACGCCGAGGACCCGTCCCGCGGCTTCCTCCCGCAGACCGGCACCGTGCTGGGGCTGGTCGAGCCGTCGGGACCGGGCATCCGCTTCGACAGCTCGCTGGCGGTGGGTGGGGTCGTCGGCACCGACTACGACCCGATGCTGGCCAAGGTCATCGCCTGGGCGCCGACCCGGGAGACCGCCCGCGCGCGGCTGGTCGGCGCGCTGGGGCACACCGCCGTCCTCGGGGTGACGACGAACGCCGCGTTCCTGCGGTCGCTGCTCAGCGACCCCGACGTCGTCGCCGGGAAGCTCGACACCGGGCTGATCGAGCGGCGCGGCGACGACCTCACCCTGCCGGAGCCCCCGCCGCCGCACGTGTACGCGGCCGCGGCCCTCGCGCTGCTGATCGAGAGCGAGCCGGTCGGTCCCGTCGTCGACCGCTGGGACCTCCCCGACGGCTGGCGGCTCGGGGAGCCGGCGTGGACGGTGCGGCGGTTGCAGACCGCGGGCGGCGACCCGGTGGAGGTGCGGCTGCGCGGCCGGTCGTCGGCCGCGGAGGTGCGCGTCGGGGACGGCGAGCCGGTGGCGGCCCGGGCGTTCCGCGACGGCGGTCGGCTGACGGTGACCCTCGACGGGCTGACCGCGTCCTACACCGTCGTGCACGAGGGGGGCACCGTCTGGCTGGCCGCGGACGGCCGGGTGGCGGCGCTGCGGGAGCACGAGCGGCTCGCCGCCCATGCCGAGGGGGCCGGCGCCGACGGCGTGGTCACCTCACCGATGCCGGGGACCGTGACCGTGGTGCGGGCCGCGGTCGGTGACGAGGTGGCGGCGGGGACCCCGCTGCTGGTCGTCGAGGCGATGAAGATGGAACACGTGCTGACCGCACCCGTCGCGGGGACGGTCGCCGAGCTGGGGGTGGCAGCCGGCCAGACGGTCGCGCTGGACGAGCGGGTGGCCCTGGTGACCCCGGCGGCCGCACCTGAGCAGCAGGAGAACTGATGTTGGACTACCGGCTCGACGCCGAGACCGAGGCCCTGCGCAAGACCGTCCGGGAGTTCGCCCAGGAGGTCATCGCCCCGCAGATCGGGGAGTTCTACGAGCGCGACGAGTTCCCGACGGCGATCGTGCGGCAGATGGGGCAGCTCGGGCTGTTCGGGCTGCCGTTCCCTGAGGAGTACGGCGGCTCCGGCGGCACGTACTTCGACCTCTGCGTGGCGCTCGAGGAGCTGGCCCGTGTGGACAGCTCCATGGCGATCACCGTGGAGGCCGGTGTCTCTCTGGGCGCCATGCCGATCTTCCGGTTCGGCACCGAGGAGCAGAAGCGGGAGTGGCTGCCCCGGCTGTGCTCGGGGGAGGCGTTGGGCGCGTTCGGGCTGACCGAGCCGGGTGGTGGCTCGGACGCCGGCGCGACTCGCACGACCGCGCGCCTGGAGGACGGTTACTGGGTGATCAACGGTTCCAAGGCATTCATCACGAACGCCGGCACCGACCTGACGCAGCTGGTCACCGTCACCGCCGTCACCGGTACGCGGCCGGACGGCGGCAAGGAGATCTCGGCGATCATCGTGCCGTCGGGCACCCCGGGCTTCGTGGTGGGGCAGCGGTACTCGAAGGTCGGCTGGAACGCCTCGGACACCCGCGAGCTGTCCTTCACCGACGTCCGCGTGCCGGAGGAGAACCTGGTGGGGGTACGGGGCCGCGGCTACGCCCAGTTCCTCTCGATCCTCGACGAGGGCCGGATCGCGATCTCGGCGCTGTCGGTCGGGCTGGCACAGGGCTGCGTGGACGAGTCGGTGAAGTACGCCGCGCAGCGGGAGGCGTTCGGGCAGCCGATCGGCCGCAACCAGGCCATCCAGTTCATGATCGCCGACATGGAGGTGCGGGCGTCGACCGCCCGGCTGGCCTACTACCGGGCGGCGGAGAAGATGCTGCGCGGCGAGCCGTTCAAGCGCGAGGCCTCGATCGCCAAGCTGTACAGCTCCGAGGTCGCCATGGACAACGCCCGCTACGCCACGCAGGTGCACGGCGGGTACGGCTTCATGAACGAGTTCCCGGTCGGCCGTTTCTACCGCGACGCCAAGATCCTCGAGATCGGCGAGGGCACCAGCGAGGTGCAGCGGATGCTCATCGCCCGTGACCTCGGCGTCGGCTGAGTTCGGCAGCAGGGGTGAAAAGGGTGGGAAAGTAGCCGCTCGGGCCCGGGTGGAAGCCCGCACCCAGTCAGGGCGACGCTGCACTCCCCAGTTGGTTCGTGGTGAGAGGCGCGCCGGTCACGGGTGACTTGCGCCCCCGGGCGGTTCTTGAAGCGACTCGGTTGAGCGCTTCGGAGAAGCCCCGAGTCGGTCCGCCGGTCGTACCCCGGCTCACCGTCGCGTGGCCCGGCACCGACGCTCTCGTGAAGCGGCGTGCCGGCCGTAGGCCAAGTCGGTCCGCGGAGGTAGACCGATCCACCAGGTGACCGCGCCGACGAGCACGCCGACGGGCAGCCACCACACCTGATCGCGATTGAGTGCCGGGTCGAGAACCGTGTCACCGCTGCTCCGCAGGGACAACTCCCTACCGGGTGGGTGCCAGCGCTCGGTCTCCATCTCCACCGTCCGCCGGCCGGTCATCACCGCACAGGTCGTGCGACTTCCCAGCCAACGGCCGTACAGATGCGGTTCGGTCTGGCAGAACAGCACCCTGGCGCTTTCCGGCTGACTCCGCAGCTGATCAGCCAGCGACGAACCGCCGATGCTGACACCGAACGCTGCGACGGCGAGGGCGCAGAACCACATGCCGCGGTCCCACCAACGCCCCGGCCGCCGCGTGCCGGCCGCACGTCGCAGGACGTCCACTGACTCCTCCCTTCAGCCGGGCAACCCGGCGCCGCCGGACGCCAGGATGGTGACACTTCGCTCGGTAGACGTGACCCGACGCGCTTTGTGACCCTGCCGGGAGAGCTGCTCAGCACAGTCGCAGGACGACGGCGGGGCCCGCGCTTCGCTGCCGACCAGACCTCTGCCCAGGTCTGAGACGGGTCAGGTCCCGACGAGCTGCGGCGCACTCGGGGAGGACCTACGGCCAGCTCGGCACCGCAAGCGGGACAGCGGCGCGCCGCTCCGCATAGCGGTCATTGGGGCGAGCAGCCTGGCGGCTGGCCGTTGATCTATCAGTTCCGCCGTCCTCAGGGCTTCCCCACCCGGATCACCCCTTGCTGCCGAACGCAGCGTCGGCTGAGCAGGGACCCCCCTCCTCCCACCCCTCGCGGGCTCGGGCGGGGGCCGGCCCCACGCCGTGGTGCCGGTGTGCGCTGATCGGGGTGATGCGACCGGCGGACTCAGGTGGTAGTCGCGACACCTGCTCGTTGTCCGTCGGAGAACAGCTCTGTGAGGCGCTCGGTCGGAGTGCGGAAGTCGAGGGTCTTGCGAGGGCGGCCGTTGGGCTTGTCGGCGATGGCATCCAGATCGGCGGCGCCGTGCCGGAACAGCTCAGTGCTCGTGGGCAGGTACTGGCGCAGCAGGCCGTTCGTGTTCTCGTGGCTACCGCGATGCCAGGGGGAGTGCGGATCGCAGAAGTAGACCGGCAGGTCAGCGACGAGGGACAGCTCAGCAGGCTCTACCGGGGGATGCACTGGCCTTCCGACGTCGTCGCCAGCGTCGTGTTCACCCTCGTCTGGCTGCCGCTCCTGCGCGGGATACTGCTGCCGCGTGATGTCGACGCACGTCCGCGCGGATCCCTTCGGGTCAGGCTGTGACGTCGACGAGCACCTTGCCGACGGCGCCGTCCTGCACCGCCTGATGGGCCTGCGCGGTCTGCTCCAGCGGGAAGACGTGCAGCGGTAGTCCGGCCTCCCGGCCCACGCGGATAGCGCCGTCGAGGACCGCGGCGTTGACGTCCTCCACGCCGATCTCCTTGGCCCATGCCGGCTCGGTGTAGACCAGCACGAACTGCCAGCGGGCGTTCGGTCCCATCTGCATCCGCACCGGGATCGTCACCTCCGCGCCGCCGTCGTCGGCGTACATGGCGACCGCGCCGTGCATCCCGATCACCTGGGCGTCGGTCCCGGCGTTCACCGCGGCCGACACCTCGACGATCGCGTCGACCCCCTGGGGTGCCACCTTGCGCACCTCGGTGACGACGTCCTGCTGCCGGTAGTCCACGACGTGGTCCGCGCCGGCCGCGGCGGCGAGCTGTGCCTTCTCCGGGCTGCTGACCGTGGTGATCACCGTGGCGTCGGCCCAGCGCGCGAGTTGGATGGCGGCGTTGCCGACGGCGCCCGCCCCGCCTTGCACGAGCACGGTGCGCCCGTTCAGCGTGCCGGGCCCGATGCGGTCGGGCAGCGACTCGGCGACGGTCAGGCAGCGGTGCGCGGTGAGGAACGGGATGCCCAGCGCCGCACCCAGCTGGAAGGACGGTTCCGCGCCGAGCAGCACGGTCTGCCGCGCCGGGACGACGGTGTACTCGGCGGCGGTTCCCCAGGCCCGCTGCCAGGCCGCCTCCCAGATCCACACCCGCTCACCGATCAGAACCGGGTCGACACCCTGACCGACGGCGTCGACGGTGCCCGAGCCGTCCTGGTTCGGGATCTGCCCGTCGGGGCCGGGCTCGTTGTTGGTGCGTGATTTCCAGTCGGTCGGGTTGACCCCGGAGAAGGCAACCCGGACCCGCACCTCGCCGGGACCAGGTTCCGGGACGGGGCGATCGGTCAGTTCGAGGACGTCGGGACCGCCCGTCCGGCGGTAGGAGATGGCTCGCACCGTCGCCCCCTACCCGCGTCGGGCCGAGTGACGCGCCACTGGTCAGCCGGCGGGTGCGTCCTCATCGGTCGGCCACGCCGGCAGGGGCAGGCCGGCCAGCGCGAGCAGCTGCTCCACGGTCTGCTCGACGACCTCGTCCTGCGGTGGAGCGCCGGACGGCGAGGCCATCAGCCGCTGCACGTCGTCGGGGTCGACGTCCCTGCCTTCTGCCTCCCGGAGCCACCGGGCGAAGCCCTCGGCCTCGGCGCGGGTGTCCACCGGGGCGCCGGCATCGGGCTCCTCGAAGTAGATCCGGGGCTCGTAGCCGAGGAAGAAGCGTCCGCCGGTGGCATCGGCTGCGCGGTAGTCCACCGTCGCGATGTCGCTGTCGTGGACGTCGATCAGGAGGAAGGGCACCGCGGTCGGCCGCCCGCTGCTCCACCGGCCGGCGCTGTACGAGAGCTTCCCGAAGTACCCCACCGTCGGAGGCTAGCGGGCGTCCGCTCAGCGCCAGGTGCGGATCTCCGGGCGGCGGCCCAGGGTGCGTTCCACCTGCCGGACGGCCTTCTCCTCTGCGTTGACCAGGACCGGCCGGGGGGTGCCGGCGAACAGCGGCAGGTCCGAGGGGCTGTCGCTGTAGACCGCCGCCCACGGCGGGGGATGTCCCTGGTCGGTCAGCATCGCCACCTTCCACTCACCCATGGCTCGCCGGACCGGGAAGCCGGCCCGGGACCCGACGACGTCGAGGTCGCCGAGCCCGATCGCGGCCAGGAAGCCGCGGGCCAGGGTCTCCTCGCAGCCGGTGGCCACGACGACGGTGTCCCCGGCCCGCTGGTGGGCGCGGACGCAGGCGATGGCATCGGCCACCGCGGCCTCGGGTCTGGTCGTGAGGGCGGACCGGTAGGCCGCGGCGATGGCGTCGACGTCGGAGTCTGCGGAACCCCCGACCGCGAGCCGGGTCATGAGCCGCGCGCCGAGCGGTCGTGTCCAGGGCAGTGCGGCGAGGACCAGCAGCAGCGGGGCGGCGAGCAGGAGGGGAAGCGCGCGCCGGGGGTCCTGCCGGAGCCGGCCACGCAGGAAGAGCGTCGACGCGTCCCCGCCGAGCAGCACCTTGTCGAGGTCGAACACGACGGTCGGCATCACGTCCGAGTACTTACCGGCGACGACGCCGATTGATGCGTGGCCGTCCGAGCGCGTGGAGCGGCGCCGAAGCGGGCACTACCGCCGTCGACTGTCGGGTCAAGCCGGAGGAGGCGCTCGTGACCGCTCGGGAACCGCAGGAGATGGCCCACGTCGCAGCCCAGACCGGGGCGAAGAAGACCCATCGGACCTGGGACCGGGTCCTGGTCAGCGCCTTCCTGGCCGGTGCCTACATCTCGTTCGGCGGACTGGTCGCGATCACCGTCTCGTCGGGCCTGGACCCGGACACCTGGGGCACGCTGCCCACCCTGTTCACCGGCGCGGCGTTCACGCTGGGGCTGGTCCTCGTCGTGGTCGCCGGCTCGGACCTGGCGACGGGCAACATGATGCTGGTCCCGCTCGGCGCCATGCGCGGCAAGATCGGGCTCGGCGACGTCGCCAAGAACCTCACGCTCGTCCTGCTCGGGAACCTCGTCGGTGCGCTGGTGGTCGCCTTCTTCCTGGCCGTGCAGACCGGCGTCATCGGCGACGCCGACGCGACCGGCAGCAGCGGGCTCACCCACGCGCGGCTGGCCGAGATCGCCGAGGGCAAGGCCGTCGGGCACACGGCGTGGGAGACGTTCCTGCGCGCGGTCGGTTGCAACTGGCTGGTCTGCCTGGCCGTCTGGATGTCGCTGGCCGCCACGACGGTGTCCGGGAAGATCCTCGCCATCTTCTTCCCGATCATGGCGTTCGTGGCGATGGGCTTCGACCACGTCGTGGCGAACATGTTCTTCATCCCGGCCGCGATCTTCGCCGGGGTGCCGGAGGTCGGCTGGAACGACGCTGCGTGGAATTGGATGCTCGCAGGCGCCGGCAACCTCGTCGGCGCAGTCGTCTTCGTCGCGACGTCCTACTGGTACCTGTTCCTCAAGGACCAGCCGGACAAGGCCGCGACGCCGGCGCAGGAGCCCGCCGAGCGCGCCTGACCGTCACGCGGCGGCGGGTCCGGACGAGTCGGGTGGGGCGCGGAACGGCAGCTCCGACTGGACGCGCCGCCAGTGGTAGAGGTACAGCGGGCCGGCGATGAGCAGCGTGGTGCCCGAGCCGACCAGCCCGAGGACCTCCTGCCGGCGCTGGGAGTCGCGGGCGAGATCTTCCTGGCGGCGCAGCTCCTCCTCGCTGATCGCGTCGCTGGACTCATCGACCGGCGCGGGGTAGCCGTAGTACCCGTAGTAGCCCGGGTCGGGGTACGCCAGGCCGACGGCGCTGCGGACCAGCTGGACGGCCGCGAAGATGCTGACCACCAGCGTGATCAGGCAGACCAGGTACAGGTACGCGTTGCGCAGGGTCAGGCGATCCTGGGCGGCCACGACGGCTCCTCTCCGGAACCGGCGGGTCCCCGCCGGATGGGCCGAATCGTGCCGGACCCGCAGGCCCCGACGCGGCAACGTGGCGAAAGCGTTACGTGGAGCGGGTGCGCCGGCGCCCCGTTCCGGGGCCCGCCAGGGGCGTCAGCGCACCCGGTCGCCGGTGCGACCCGGCTCAGGACGGCGTGATCGACAGGGTGAGCCGGCGGCGGCCCTCGTCGGAGCGGGCGGTCGCCATCCGCTCGGCGGACGGCGTCCCGTACTCCGTCGTCCGCTGGCGGGCCGGCCGGCCGATGGACGCCGCGATCGCCTCCAGCTCGGCGATGGTCTTCAGCGAGCCGTTCTCGCTGCCGGCCATCCGGCTGATCGTCTCCTCCATCAGCGTGCCGCCGAGGTCGTTGGCCCCGCCCCGCAGCACCGCCTTCGTCCCGGCGTCGGCCAGCTTCACCCACGAGGTCTGGATGTTGGGGATGCGGCCGTGCAGCAGCAGCCGGGCGACGGCGTGGATGGCGCGGTTCTCCCGGACCGTCGGGCCGGGGCGCGCGACGCCGGCCAGGTAGATCGGGGAATTGTGGTGCACGAAGGGCAGCAGCACGAACTCGGTGAAGCCGCCGGTCTCGTCCTGCAGGGTGGCCAGGGTGCGCAGGTGCGCGACCCAGTGGGCCGGGGTGTCGACGTGGCCGTACATCATCGTCGACGTCGTCGGCAGGCCGACCTCGTGGGCGGTGCGGACGATCTCCAGCCACGTCGCCGTCGGCAGCTTGCCCTTGGTCAGCACCCAGCGGACGTCGTCGTCGAGGATCTCCGCCGCCGTCCCCGGCACCGAGTCCAGGCCGGCGTCCTTCGCCGCGGTCAGGAAGTCGCGGAACGACAGCCCCGTCCGGGCCGCGCCGTTGACGATCTCCATCGGGCTGAAGGCGTGCAGGTGGATGTCCGGCTGCCGCTTCTTCACCTCGCGCGCCAGGTCGAAGTACGCCGTCCCGGGCAGGTCCGGGTGGATGCCGCCCTGCATGCAGATCTCGGTGGCGCCGGCCGCCCAGGCCTCGTCGACGCGGTCGCCGACCTGCGCCATCGAGAGCGTGTAGGCGTCGGCGTCGGTGCGCCGCTGGGCGAACGCGCAGAACCGGCAGCCGGTGTAGCAGACGTTGGTGAAGTTGATGTTCCGGTTCACGACGTAGGTGACGTCGTCCCCGTTGACGTCCCGGCGCACGGAATCGGCCAGCGCGCACAGCGCCTCGAGGTCCGCGCCGTCGGCGCCGAGCAGGGCGAGGTACTCGGCGTCGCTCAGCCCGGCGGGGTCGACCTCCGCGCGCCGGAGCGCCGCCCGCACCGAGGGGTCACCGGCCGTCAGCGCCGTCGAGTGGCCGTCCCGGGCGGACGTCGTCGCCTCCCGCAGCACCGACCAGTCGCCGTAGACCGCATCGAAGTCCGACCGGCGGTCCGAGGTCCGCCCGACCGTGTCGACCTCGACGTGCAGGTCCACCCGACCGGTTCCGGAGGTGCCCCACGACTCGTCCGGCTCCTGCCACGGCAGCCCGACCGGCACGCGGCCCTCGACGGCGAGCCCGTCCGGCCCGGCCAGCGCGGACACATGCGGCCGCACCCGCGGGTCCAGCCACGGCTCGGGCTGCAGCACGTAACCGGGCTGGGCGGCCAGCCGCTCGCGCAGCTCGAACCCGGCCTCGGCGCTCAGCACCGCGAGCTTGTCGATGTTCGGCCACGGTCGCTCCGGGTTGACGTGGTCCGGGGTCAGGGGCGACACCCCGCCCCAGTCGTCGACGCCGGCCCGCAGCAGCAGCCCGAGCTCGGTCGAGTCCGACAGGTTCGGCGGCGCCTGCACCCGCGCCTTCGGCCCCAGCAGCAGCCGGGTCACGGCCACCGCGGCGACGTACTCCTGCAGCTCCAGGTCGTCGTGGGCCTGCATCGCCGTCCGCGGCTTGGCCCTGAAGTTCTGGACGATGACCTCCTGCACGTGCCCGTGCCGCTGCGCGGCGGCCCGGATCGCGCCGACGGCGTCCACGCGCTCGGCGTAGTCCTCCCCGATGCCCAGCAGCACGCCGGTGGTGAACGGGACGGCGGAGCGTCCGGCGTCCTCCAGCACCCGCAACCGGACGGCGGGCTCCTTGTCGGGTGACCCGAAGTGCGGCCCGCCGGGCTCGGACCACAGCCGGGTCGCGGTGGTCTCCAGCATCATGCCCATGGAGGCCGACACCGGCTTGAGCCGCTGGATCTCCTCCCACGACAGGACGCCAGGGTTGAGGTGGGGGAGCAGCCCGGTCTCCTCCAGCACCCGGATCGCCATGGCCCGCAGGTAGCCCAGCGTCGAGTCGAACCCGTGTGCCTCGAGCCAGGACGCGGCGACCGGCCAGCGGTCCTCCGGCCGGTCGCCGAGGGTGAACAACGCCTCCTTGCAGCCCATCGCGGCGCCGGCGCGGGCGACGTCGAGCACCTCGTCCGGCGACAGGAACGGCGCCTTGCCCTGCGCCCGGAGCCGGCCCGGCGTCGTCACGAACGTGCAGTAGTGGCAGCGGTCCCGGCACAGGTGGGTGAGCGGGATGAACACCTTGCGGCTGTAGGTGACCACCCCTGGCCGCCCGGCGGAGGTGAGCCCGGCGTCGCGCACCCGCCCGGCGGCGGTCAACAGCCGGTCCAACAGTTCACCCTCGCCCAGCCCGCGGGCGTGCAGCAGCGTCTCGGCCTCGACGGCGTCGAGGGTGACGCCACGCTCGGCGCGGGTGATCGCACGGCGCAGTGCGGACTCGGACGGTGCGGGAAGCGGACTCATGGCGGCTCCGACGCTAGTCCGGCCCGGTGCCGCCCGGGCTCCCTACCCCCCCGCCCCCGTGCAGGGTCCCGCCGTGGCCCCGTCCCGAGGCTCGCCGTGAGCCTGCGAGCGGCGAGGAGTACGGGTCCTTCCACGGTGGGGGCGAGGGGGTCCTAGATGTCGCGGCGCTGGAAGGACAGGGCGGTCAGGCCCCAGATGACGGCGATCCACAGCGCGGCCCACGCCAGGTAGGCCGGTGCCAGCGGTGCCTCGCTCAGGAAGGGGAATCCGCCCTCGTCGGTGCCCATCTGGAGCAGCGCGCCGGGGTCCTGGAAGGCGTTCATGGCCCCGCGCCACAGGCCGTCGGTCGGCAGCACGATCCGGGACACGGTGCCCACGCGCTCGACGCCCTCGTTGCCCAGGGCCCCGCCGATCGCACCCACCACCCCGGCGATCCACGTCGCCCCGAAGAGCCCGACCGCCACGATGCCCGACGCCATCGGCGAGATGACGCTGGACAGCAGGAGAGCCAGCGTCAGCAGCACGACCGTCTCGGCCGCGAGCAGCGCGAGCCCCACGGCGGGTGACGGAGGCCAGTACCCGACCGTCACACGGACGACGAGGATCTGGGCGAGGCCGGCCACGACCACGTAGCCGCAGCCGAAGGTGACGAGGCCGAGCCACTTGCCCAGCAGAACCTGTGAGCGGCGCACGGGGCGCGCGAGGATCGCCAGGGCCTGCCCCGACTCCACCTCGCCCGCGAGCGTGGGGCCGGCGAGGAAGGCCGTGCCGATCGCCGCGATCAGGCTCATCCCGAACATGATCAGGTTGAGCAGCACCGAGGCCACGAGGCGGGCCTCACCGCTGGTCATGGTGCCCAGCTCGGTGTCCAGGCCGATCAGCTTCGAGAAGCCCCACGCGCTGAGTGCGAGCAGGGCCACCGTCAGGACCAGGAGCGCCCAGACCACCCGCCGTCGGGAGGCCTCCCGCAGCGTGAGCCCGGCGACGGTCAGCGCGGTCACGAGCCGGGCTCCTCGTGACGCAGGACGGCGAGCAGGCGCTCCTCGAGGCTGATCCGCATCGGCTCGACGGCGTGCACACGGACGCCCAGACCGACCAGGTCGCGCACCAGGTCGGGCACGGTGACGCCGTCGTCGTCCGCCGGGAGGGCGACGGTGAGCCAGTCGCCGCTGCGCGTCACCGAGCCGGCCGCCCGCAGCCGGTCCTCGGCCCGCCGGTCGAGGCCCCCCAGCCGCAGCCGGACCTCGCGCTGCCCGAGCAGCTCGGCCAGGGTTCCCGACGCCGCCACCCGGCCCTTGTCCAGGATCACCACCCGGTCGCACACCCGCTCCACCTCGCCGATGAGGTGCGAGTTGAGCAGGACGGCGACGCCGCGTGACTTCAGCGAGAGAACGAGGTCGCGGACGTCCACCCGGCCGAGCGGGTCCAGCGCGCTGGTCGGCTCGTCGAGCACGACGAGCTCGGGCCGGGCGACGAGCGCGACGGCGAGCCCCAGCCGCTGCTGCATGCCCTTCGAGAAACCACCGACCCGGTCGCCCGCCCGCTCGGCGAGGCCGACGAGCGCCAGGCACTCACGCCGCTCGGAGGCATCGACGTCGAGGCGGGCGAGCTTGACGTGCAGGTCCAGCACCTCGGCCGCGGTCAGCCACGGCTGGTAGCGGAACAGCTCGGGCAGATAGCCGACGGCGCTGCGGGAGCGGGGATCGGACGACCGCCGCCCGAGCAGCATGACCTCACCGGCGTCGGGCCGCACGAGGCCCAGCAGCATCTTGATGACGCTGGTCTTCCCGGCGCCGTTGGGCCCGAGCAGGCCGAGCACCTCGCCCCGGGCCACGGAGAACGAGACGTCGTCGACGGCGGTCCGGCGTCCGTACCGCTTGCGCAATCCGGAGCACCAGACCGCCGGGGACGGCGGAAGACCGGCCAGCGCGTCGGCGGAGGAGCCCGCGGCGGCGGTGTCGGAGGTCATCCCGCGGACGGTAGCGGCGTCAGCGGAGGCCACGGGCGACCGACAGGAGCTCGTCGGCGCTCAGCGACCCGGCCACGCCGGTCATGACGCCGTCCTCGACCCAGACCACGCCGGCGAACAGCCCGTCGCGCGACGTGAGCACCGTCGCGGTCGACCCGTTCACCTCGGCGATGGAGCTGGTCACCAGCTCCGCCGGGACGGGCAGGGGCAGGGTGCCGCCGTCCGCGGAGAGGTCGCGCAGCTGGTCGGCGAGCCCGTCGGGCAGGCCCGGGAGGGAGAGCAGGTAGTCGCGCACGGTCTCGAACGGCACGCCGGACGAGTAGACCTTGGGCGCGACCACGCGGGCCACGACGAGCGTCGGCACGCCGGTGGGCTGCGACCAGACCGCCGCGACGCCCGGACCGGCCTCGATCCGGAGCCGGCTGCCGTCCACCCCGGCGGGCGGCGGTGGCAGGACCTCGCCCTCGGCGGCCGCGGCCTGCGCGGCCTTGGCGGCGGAGAACGTGAAGGTGCCGCTCACGACACCGGCCGCCTGGTAGGCCGGATCGCCGGTCACTCCCTCGGGGAGCTCGGCCACCTCGGGGACGGCGAGGCCGGTCCGCTCGAGCGCGGTCGCGGCATCGGCCACCTCCTGAGGATCGGCCTCCTCGGTGATCTGGAGGTCGCCGTAGGCGGAGAGGTCGGGTACCTGGACGAGGTCGGCCGACGTGACCTCGACCGGGTCGACCCGCTCGGTCTGGAAGATCGGCAGCCAGTCGTTGGCCGCCGCCACCCCGGCCCCGGTCACCAGGACGACCGCGCTCAGGACCGCGACAGCGGGCCGGCGCACCGCCGTCCGCCACCGCCCGCGGGCGACGCTCGCCTGCCGCACGGGAGCCGTGGTCGTCGTCGAGAGCCGGGCCCATGCCGCATCCGCATCGAGATCCGCGGTAGGCGTCGCGAGTGCGGCGCCGACGAGCTGGGCGTCGGCGCGGGCGCCGTCCAGCGCGCGCAGGCACGTCGGGCAGCCGGCGGCGTGGGCGCGGTCGTCGTCGGTCACGCCGGCCGGCTCGTCGACCAGTCGGCGAAGGACGCCCTCACTCGGGTGACGCATGACGGTTCAGCTCCTTGAGCAGGACGGACTCGGCGCGGCGCACGGTGGTGCCCACGCTTCCTGGGGACATGTCGAGTGCGGCGGCGACCTCGGCGTAGCTCAGGCCGCTGTGCCGGAGGACCAGCGCGGACGCCTGCTTGTGCGGCAGCCGGGCGAGGGCGGCCCGGACGGAACGGCGTTCCTCGCGGGTGACGACGAGGTCGGCGACGTCCGGGACGACGGTCGGGCCGTCCTCGGCCGCCTCCTCGCGGGCGCTGCGACGGCGGCCGGAGCGGAGCAGGTTGAGGGCGGTGTGGGCCGCTGCGACGGTCAGCCAGCCGCCGGCCTCGTCGGCCGGAACCGAGGAGCGGCCGAAGGAGAGGAACACCTCCTGGGCGACGTCCTCGGCCTGGTCGCGGGACCCGAGGACGCGCGCGGCGACCGCGACGACCCGCGCGTACTCGCTGCGGAACACGGCCTCGAGGTCGGCCCGGACGTCCGTCCTGTCCCGGGACGTGCCCACGCGCCGCTTCCGCTCAGGCCAGGCCCGGGCCGCGCTGCGCAGCCCGGCCACCGACACCGGGGCGGTCACGGCCGGCCGTAGAAGGTCCACATCCAGGAAGCACCGCCGAGCGCCGCGATGTGACACCCAGCGGGACGATTCTTCCGCCGCCGGTCACGGCCGGCCGAGGGGGCGGGCCGACTCGTCCACGTACCGGCCGCGGAGCCGGAGGAGCGGCGCGGCGGCCTCGTTGAGCACCGGCACGTCCTCGATCGCCAACAGGGCCAGCACGTGGTCGCCGGCGGGGACCAGCCGCTCCAGCCGGCAGTCCAGTGCCACGAGCCCCTCGGTGAGCACGATCCCACCGCTACCGGCGGCTCTGGTCCACGCCACCGACTCGAGCAGGTGCCGCGCGCTGGGCCGCCCGGCGGAGGCGAAGCGCGACGCGACGATCCCGTGAGCAGCGGCCAGCACGGTGAGCGCGCAGGAGCCGACCTCCTCCAGCACCTCCGCCGGGTAGCCGTCCGCGGTGAGGCCGACGGCGACCAGCGGGGGAGCGGCCGACACGCTCATCACCGAGCTGACCGTCGTACCGACGTCGTCGATGCCGTCCCGGACGGTCAGCAGGCACACCCCGGCGGCGTACTGCCCCAGCGCCGCGGAGTACAGAGCGGCGTCGACAGGCATGGAACCAGTCGACCACAGCCGCCACCATGGCCGGGTGACCACCGCGGAGAAGACGTACGACGTCATCGTCATCGGTGGCGGAGCCGTCGGCGAGAACGTCGCCGACATCACCGTGCGCGGCGGTCTGCGCACGGTCGTGGTCGAGGCGGAGCTGGTGGGCGGGGAGTGCTCCTACTGGGCGTGCATGCCGAGCAAAGCGCTGCTGCGCGGCACGGAGGCGCTCAGCGAGGCCCGTGCCGTGAGCGGTGCGGCGGCCGCCGTCACCGGGGAGCAGGACGTCGCGGCGACGCTGGCCCGGCGCGACTCCTTCACGTCCAGCTGGCGCGACGACGGTCAGGTCGACTGGCTCCGGCGTGCCGGGATCGACCTGGTGCGCGGCAGGGGCCGCCTGTCCGCGCCCAGGCGGGTCGTCGTCACGCCGCCGGACGGGACGACCGAGGTCACGCTGGTCGCCCGGCACGCGGTCGCCATCTGCACCGGGTCGCAGGCCGCCGTCCCCACGATCGAGGGGCTGGCCGACGTCCGTCCCTGGACCTCCCGCGAGGCCACGAGCGCCCAGGCCGCGCCGGGTCGGTTGCTGATCATCGGCGGGGGCTACGTGGCCTGCGAGATGGCCACCGCCTGGCACGCGCTCGGATCGACGGTCACGATGCTCGTCCGCAGCGACCGGCTGCTGCCCGGTCTGGAGCCCGCCGCCGGCGAGGCGGTGGCCGACTCGCTGCGCAAGTCCGGGGTCGACATCCGGCTCTGCGCCGACGTGCGCTCCGCCCGGCGCGAGGACGGGGAGGTCGTGCTCGGTACCAGCGACGGCGACCTCCGTGGTGACGAGGTCCTGGTGGCGACCGGCCGGGCCGCGCGGACCGAGGATCTCGGCCTGGACGTCGTCGGCATGGAGCGGTCGGGATACCTGGACGTCGACGAGGACCTGCGGGTGACCGGCGTCGACGGGTGCTGGCTGTACGCCGTCGGCGACGTCAACGGGCGCCGCCTGCTCACGCACATGGGCAAGTACCAGGCCCGCCAGGCGGGCAGCGCGATCGTGGCCCGGGCCCGCGGCCAGGCGGTCGACCTGACCGACTGGTCACCGCACGTCGCGACGGCCGACCGGTTCGCCACCCCCAGCGTCGTGTTCACCGACCCACAGGTGGCCTCCGTCGGGATGACCGCCGCACAGGCGGCCGACGCCGGCCGGGCGCACCGGGTGGTCGAGTACCCGATCGGCCAGGTGGGCGGTGCCCGGCTCTTCGCCGACGACTACACGGGAACGGCGATCGCGGTCGTGGACACCGAGCGGGAGGTGCTGCTCGGGATGACCTTCATCGGGCCGGCCGTGGCCGAGCTGCTCCAGGCGGCCACCATCGCCGTCGTCGGGGAGGTCCCCATCCGCAGGTTGTGGCACGCGGTGCCCGCATATCCCACGATCAGCGAGATCTGGCTTCGGTTGCTCGAGAGCTATCGGGGCTGAACGGCATGTCCAGGATGGGCCTGGTCCTGCATCCCGGGCGCGACTGCTCTCCGGCCGTCGGGCAGGTGGCGGCGTGGACGGCGGCCCACGACGTGGAGCTGGTCGCATCGAGCGACGACGTCGCCCGCCTGGGCGTGCCCGGTCTGACGCCCGTGACGGTGGAGGAACTCGCCGGGACCTGCGACGGCATCATCGCGCTGGGCGGCGACGGCACCCTGCTGGGCGCCATGCGCCTGGTCAGCGCACGCCCGGTGCCGGTGCTCGGGGTGAACTTCGGCAACCTCGGGTTCCTGGCGGAGGTGGAGGGAGCCGACCTCGACGCCGCGCTCAGCGCGATGGCCGACGGGCGGTCGACCGTCGAGGTACGCGGCTGCCTGGTCGTGCGGCACGTGGGCGGTGAGAGTCTGGCGTTCAACGATGCCGTCCTGGCACGCGTGCCCGGGGAGGGCATGGTGGAGGCGACCCTGTCCGTCGCGGATCGCCGGTACGGGCACTACCGCTGCGACTCGCTCATCCTCGCCACGCCGATGGGTTCGACCGCCTACAGCTACGCGGCCGGCGGGCCGGTGGTCAGCCCGGGCATCGAAGGCATCCTCGTGACCCCCTCGGCTCCGCTCAGCGGGATCTCCCGGAGCGTCCTGCTCGGGCCCGGTGAGCCGCTCCGGCTGGAGCTGACCGCAGGCCGGCCCGCGGTCGAACTGGACGGTGTGCTGACCGGCCGCCTGGAACCGTCGGAGGTGCTGGAGGTCGTCTGGCGGCCCGACGCCGGCCGCCTGGTCCGGATCGACGACTCCGCGGCCGCCGACCGCCGCCGGGTCAAGCTCTCCCTCCTCGACCTGCCGCTGTTGCCGCAGGAACTGGCCGAGCTGCTGCCCGAGCCCCTGCGTCGGCGGGTGGCCGACGCCGACTGACGCCCGGGAGCACCCTCGCGCCGACCTGGGCGTCGTGGCCCGGCGGCCCGTCGGGTGCCCGACACCGTGTTCCCTCGCCGAGTGGTCAGTCCTCCGGGTCGGCCAGCTCCTCGAAGAGAGCGCCGGTGGCGAAGGCCCCGGTGTCGTCGAGGTCGGTGACCCGCAACGTCGGCTGGCTCCGCTGCAGCGGCACCGCGGGCAGCTCCCTCGCCTCGGGCAGCAGCTCACCGGCGACGTCCTCGGCGGGAGCATCGGTCACCTCGCCGATGAGCACCTCGGCCGGGCTGGGGAGCGGAGCCGGGCGGCCGAACGCATAGCCCTGGGCCATCGCGCAGCCGTGCTCGAGCAGCCAGTGCGCCTGGTCGAGGTCCTCGATGCCCTCGGCGATGACCTGCAGCCCCATGCCGCGACCCAGCTGCAGGAGTCCCTGTACGAGGGCCGCGGTGGCCGGTTCGGTCACCACGTCGGCCACGAAGGACCGGTCGATCTTCACGGTGTGGATCGGCAGCCGGTGCAGGGCGGTGATCGCCGAGTAGCCGGTGCCGAAGTCGTCCAGCGCGAGGGTGACGCCCTGGTCGGTGACGACGGCGACCGAGTGCAGGGTGGCCTCGGCAGCGAACAGCGCCGTCGACTCGGTGATCTCCAGCTCCAGCCGGTGCGGAGCCAGCCCCGACTGGGCGAGTGCGTCGGCGACGAGATCGCTGAAACCCTCTTCGGCCAGGTGCCGGGCGGAGATGTTCACGTGGACTCGGAGGTCCTCGTGCCACGCCGCGGCGTCGGTGCAGGCGCGGTGCAGCACCCAGGCGCCGAGCTTGGCGGTCAGCCGGTTGTCCTCGGCGGCGGCGAGGAAGGCCCCGGGCGGGAGCAGGCCGCGGGTCGGATGCTCCCACCGCACCAGCGCCTCGTAGCCGAGCAGCGTCTCGTCCCGCAGGTGCACGATCGGCTGGTAGAAGAGCCGCAGCTCCTCGTTGTCCAGGGCGTGCTTGAGGTCGGTCTCCAGCTGCAGGGCGTCGATGTCGTCCCGGGTCAGCGCGCCCTCGTGGACCTCGATCCGGGCGCGACTGCCGTCGGCCTTCGCGCGGGTGAGCGCACTCTGGGCCTGGCGGAGCAGGTCGTCGGGCGTGTTGTCCGAGCCGAGGGTGAGGCCCACGCTCGCCGACAGGGTGATCTCCCGGTCCTGGACGAGGAAGGGCTCGTCCAGGACGGCCAGTAGGCGGTCGGCGAGCGCCCGCAGTCCGTCGAGGTCCTCGACGTCCTCGGCGACGACGAGGAACTCGTCGGCACCCAGCCGGACGGCGGTGTCCTCCACCCGGGTGCTCCACCGCAGCCGATCGGCGACCTGGCTGAGCAGCAGGTCGCCGGCCTCGTGGCCGAGGGAGTCGTTGACCGCCCTGAACCTGTCGATGTTGAGGTGCACCAGCCCCACCTGCAGGCCGCGGCGGCGGGACAGAGCCACCGCGTGGCGGAGGCGGTCGGTCAGTGCGCGGCGGTTGGGCAGGCCGGTGAGCGGGTCGGTGAACGCCCGGCGGACCAGGTCGTCCTCGGCGCGACGGCGGTCGGTCACGTCGACGAGGGAGAGGACGACGAACTGCGGCTCGCCGTTGTTGTGCCGGACGATCTCGTGGGACTGCACGACCCAGAGCTCGGTGCCGTCGGACCGCCGTAGCCGCCGCTCGCCGTCCAGCAGCAGGTTAGGGTCCAGGTCGGCGGGCTCCCGCGGGCCGGGCACGAGACCGAGGTCGGCGACCGGCGGGTCATCGGGGTGGGCGAGGAGATCGACGTGCCGGCCGGCCAGCTCCTCCGCAGTCCGTCCCGTGAGGGCGCACAGCACGGGGTTGGCGACCAGGAGGTGTCCGTCGAGGCCGACCAGCGCCTTGGGGATCGGCGCGGACAGGAACAGCGCCTGGAACAGCTGGCCGCGGTCGGCGAGCAGCGTGTCGATGGCCCGCATGCGCTGCCCGGCTCCGCCGAGGGAGGCGGCGGGCGTCCGGGGCACCTCGGATGCGGGGAGACTCACCAGCACAGCGTCACCCATGGTCGGCGGTAAGTGACGGAACCTGCTCGCGGAGAGTCGTGATCGTGCCGTCACAGTGCGTTAGCTCAGTCCATCGGACAGGCGTCATGTGCCAACGGGCGGGGACGGACCAGTCACATCACGACGGGCGGGCCGGGACGCCGCTCGGCCGGTGGGTCGGTCGAGTGGGCAGATGGGGTCGCATGCTGCGGCGCGTCCCCGCGTGTCGGCGTCCACAACTGCCCTCTCGCGGCGGCCGTCCCGGGAACACCACGCCCCCTCCCGGTGCTCCTCGGATCGGTATCGAGAGAGGTGAGCACGGTGGAGAAGAAGATCGGGTTCCTGTCCTTCGGGCACTGGCAGCCCATCCCCGGGTCGCAGGTGCGGACCGGGCGTGACGCCCTGGTGCAGAGCGTCGAGCTGGCGGTGGCCGCGGAGGAGCTCGGCGTGGACGGAGCCTTCGTGCGCGTCCACCACTTCGCCCGGCAGCTCGCCTCGCCGTTCCCGTTGCTGGCGGCCATGGCGGCGCGCACCAGCCGGATCGAGATCGGCACCGGCGTCGTCGACATGCGGTACGAGAACCCGCTGTACATGGCGGAGGAGGCGGCCGCCACCGACCTGCTCGCCGACGGCCGGCTCCAGCTCGGCATCAGCCGCGGGTCACCGGAGACGGCGCTGCGCGGCTCCGAGGCGTTCGGCTACCTGCCGCCGGAGGGCAGTAGCGACGCCGACCTCGCACGCGCCAAGACCGGGCTCTTCCTCGCCGCGGTCGAGGGGCAGACCGTGGTCGACGCCGATCCGCGGATGACCGGCGGGACGCGCGGCCGGCTGGCGATCCAGCCGCAGGCGCCGGGTCTGCGGGAGCGGATCTGGTGGGGGTCGGGTACCCGTGCCACGGCCGAGTGGACGGCGCAGCAGGGGATGAACCTGATGAGCTCGACGCTGCTGGTCGAGGACACCGGGGTGCCCTTCGACGAGCTGCAGGCCGAACAGATCGCGCGCTTCCGCACGGCCTGGGCCGAGGCCGGCTGGGAGCGCGAGCCGCGCGTCTCGGTCAGCCGCAGCGTCCTGCCCATCGTCAGCGACGAGGACCGCGCCTACTTCGGCGGTGAGCGGTCCGGCGAGGACCAGGTCGGCATCCTGGAGGGGGTCCGGGCGCGCTTCGGCAAGAGTTACGTGGGCGAGCCCGACACGGTGGCCGAGGAGCTGGCCAAGGACGCCGCCGTCCGTGAGGCCGACACCCTGCTGATCACGGTGCCGAACATGCTCGGCGTCGACTACAACGCCCGGCTGCTGGAGAACATCACGAAGCACGTCGCGCCCGCGATCGGCTGGCGCCACCCGGACCAGCGCACCGCCTGACGTATGCGATCGTCAGCGGAGGTCGAAGCCGAGGTCGAGCACCGGGGCGCTGTGCGTGAGCGCGCCCACCGCCAGGTAGTCGACGCCGGTCGCCGCCACCTCGCGCGCCCGGTCCAGCGACAGCCCGCCACTGGCCTCGAGCCGCACCCCGGTCCCGCGCGCCAGCGACACCGCGGTCCGGGTGTCGTCGAGGGAGAAGTTGTCGAGCAGCACGAGCTCGACGCCCGCCTCGATCGCCTCCCGCAGCTGGGCGAGGGTGTCGACCTCCACCTCCAGCGGGACGCCGGGCGCATGCCCGCGGACCGCCTGCACCGCCGCGGTGATCCCACCGGCCGCGGCGACGTGGTTGTCCTTCACCAGCGCGGCGTCGCCGAGGGCCATCCGATGGTTGACGCCCCCGCCGCAGCGGACGGCGTACTTCTCCAGAGCCCGCAGCCCGGGGCTGGTCTTGCGGGTGTCGCGGATCGCCGCACCCGTCCCGGCGACCGCCTCGACCCACCGGCGGGTCAGCGTGGCGATGCCCGAGAGGTGGCAGACCAGGTTCAGCGCGGTGCGCTCGGCCGTCAGCAGCGTGCGGGTCGGCCCGGTGACCGACAGCGCCGGTCGTCCCGGCACCGCCTCGGCGCTGTCGTCCGCCTGTAGGACGACCGCGAGGTCGGCGCCGCCCACCAGGTCGAACACCGCGGCGGCCACCGGCAGCCCGGCGAGCACCCCGGAGGTCCGCGGGACGACGTCGCCGGTCGAGCGCGCGCCCGCCGGGACCGTCGACTCCGTGGTCACGTCCGGGCCCAGCGCCAGGTCCTCCTCGAGCGCCCGGCGCACGACGCCGACCACACCGGCCGGGTCGAGGCCGGCCTGCCGCAGGGCGGTGGCGAGCTCGGCGCGGAGCACACCCTCGCCGGTCATGCCACCACCTGCGCGGCGGCGAGGGTCCGCACCGGCTCGGTGCGGGTGTGCACGTGTCCGGCCGCGTCGAGGCGGTGGACCAGGCGCACCTGCCACTCCGGCCGGGTCCCGGGTGCGTCGAGCCGTCGGTGGCAGCCGCGACTCTCGGTGCGGGCCAGGGCGGCACCGGCCAGCAGGGTGGCCACGGTGTGCAGCGCCGTCGTCTCCACGGACGCGAGGTCGAGGGCCTCGCCGCATCCGAGGCGGGGGAGCGTGCTGAGCAGACCGGCCAGCCGAGCCAACCCCTCGGCGTCGCGGACCACGCCGGCGTGCCGGGTCGTGGCCGCGGTGAGCGCGGGCCGGCCGGCGGGGTCGATCGCCGCTCCCGTCGCGGGCTCGACGGGCGCGGCGGCCGGGGGCAGCTGGGACGCGAGCAGCGCCGCGCAGCGCCGGGCGGCGACCAGTCCCTCGGTGATGGAGTTGGACGCCAGCCGGTTGGCGCCCTGGACGCCGGTGCACGCGACCTCGCCGACCGCGTAGAGCCCGGGCACGGTGGTCCGCCCGTCGAGGTCGGCGACGACACCGCCGCACGCGTAGTGGGCCGCCGGCGCGACCGGTACGGGTTCCCGGGTCAGGTCCAGCCCGGCCGCCGAGCAGGCGCTGGTGATGCCGGGGAACCGGTGGGCCACGAACTCGGCGCCGAGGTGGGAGGCGTCGAGGAGGACGTGGTCCTCGCCGGTGGCCCGCAGGTGGGCGGCGATGGTCGCGGAGACGACGTCGCGCGGGGCGAGGTCGCCCAGCGGGTGCGCGCCGGTCATGACCCTGCGGCCGGTGCGGTCGACGAGCACGGCACCCTCGCCGCGCACCGCCTCGGAGATCAGCGTCTGCTGTCCCGCCGCTCCTGGTCCCGTCCACAGCACGGTGGGGTGGAACTGCACCATCTCGACGTCGGCCACCTCGGCGCCGGCCCGCAGCGCGAGGGCGAGCCCGTCGCCGGTGGCGCCGGCCGGGTTGGAGCTGGCGGCGTAGACCTGCCCGTAGCCGCCGGTGGCCAGGACGACGGCCCGGGCGCGCAGGTCGCCGGCGTCGACCAGGGCACCGTCCTCGACCCGGGCCACGCGCAGGCCGGTCACCCGGCCGTCGGCGCTGCGCAGCGCGTCGAGGGCGGCAGTGTGCTCGCGGACCTCGATGCGCCGGGCGCGCAGGGCCGAGGCGAGGGTGCGGGTCACCTCGACGCCGCTGGCGTCGCCGCCTGCGTGGACGATCCGGTCGCGGCTGTGCCCGCCCTCGCGGGTCAGCGCGGGCCGGCCGTGCGGGTCGAGGTCGAGCTCCGCGCCGAGCGCCTGCAGCAGTGCCACGGCGGCCGGTGCCTCGTCGACCAGCGTCCGGACGGCGTCCTCGTCGCAGAGGCCCGCGCCGGCGACCAGCGTGTCGTGCAGGTGCAGTGCGGCGTCGTCGTCCGGGCCGAGGACCGCCGCCAGGCCGCCCTGCGCCCAGGCCGTGCTGCCGTCGCCGAGCGCCCCCTTGGTGACCACGGTGACCGCGCGGCCGGCGTCGGCCAGGGCCACCGCCGTCATCAGTCCTGCGGCTCCGGTGCCCACCACGACGACGTCCGTCGTGCGGGTCCAGCCGGCCGCGGGCAGCGGCAGCGCCGGGACGACGCGGGACAGGCTCGCGCTCACGAGTCCTCCTCGCTGGCGCTCGTCGGCCGCGTTCGCGTCGCTGCTCTGCCCACGCGTGAGCTCGCAAGCTCGCTCACGAGTCCTCCTCGCAGGCGCTCGTCGGCCGCGTTCGCGTCGCTGCTCTGCCCACGCGTGAGCTCGCAAGCTCGCTCACGTCACTCACCGACCGGGGACGGCGTGCCGATCGCCACCATCGCCTCGACCGCCGCGCGGGCCCGGGCGGCGATCGCGGGGTCGACGGTGACCTCGTCGCGGCCCTCGCGCAGTGCCCGGAGCAGCTTCTCGGGCGTCGACATCTTCATGTACGGGCAGGCCGCGCGGGAGTTCACCGGCTCGAACGACGTGACCGGGTTGGTCTGGCGCAGCTGGTGCAGCATGCCGATCTCGGTGGCCACCAGCACGCGCTTCGCCGTCGTCCGCCGGGCCTGGTCGAGCATCCCGCCGGTGGAGAGCACGTGGACGCGCTCGGTGGGCAGCTGGCCGTCGGAGACCATCCAGAGGGCGCTCGTCGCGCAGCCGCACTCGGGGTGGACGAGCAGCTCGGCGTCGGGGGCGTCCGCCACGCTCTTCCGCAGGTCGGTGGGGGAGATGCCGGCGTGCACGTGGCACTCGCCCATCCAGATGCGCATGTTCGTGCGGCCGGTGACGCGCTGGACGTGCGCACCGAGGAACTGGTCGGGCAGGAACAGCACCTCGCGGTCGGCGGGGATCGACTCGACGACCTCGACGGCGTTGGACGACGTGCAGCAGATGTCGGTCTCGGCCTTCACCTCGGCGGAGGTGTTGACGTAGGAGACGACGACGGCACCGGGGTGCGCGGCCTTCCAGGCCCGCAGCTGGTCGGCGGTGATGGTGTCGGCCAGGGAGCAGCCGGCGGCGGCGTCGGGGACGAGGACGGTCTTCTCCGGCGCCAGGATCTTGGCCGTCTCGGCCATGAAGTGCACACCGGCGAAGACGATCGTCGAGGCCTCGCTGGCCGCGGCGAGCCGGGAGAGGGCGAGCGAGTCGCCCACGTGGTCGGCGACGTCCTGGATCTCCGGGGCCTGGTAGTTGTGCGCGAGGAGGACGGCGTCCCGCTCGGCGGCGAGCCGGCGGACCTCGGCCCGCCAGGACTCCCACTGGTCCGGCGACCAGTTCGCGGCGGTGGGGGCGGGCAGCGTTGCGGTCACCGGGACCTCCGGAGGAGTGGTTTTGCCCTTGCAGTCGAAAACCTGTCCGGCGGACCATAGCATTCCCGTCGTGCCTTCTGTGTGGTCCTCGCCGGACCGGCCCGCCTACCCGCACCACGCGCTCGCCGCCGTGCTGCAGATTAGGGCGGCGCGGCTGCACGTGATGCTCTGGCGCCGGGCCAACGAGCCGTTCGCGGGGGACTGGGCGCTCCCCGGCGGGCCGCTGCTGGCCGACGAGACGCTCGGGGCCTCGGTCGCCCGTCAGCTGGCGAGCAAGGTCGAGGTGACGCACCTGGCCCACCTCGAGCAGCTGGAGACGCGCAGCGATCCCTCGCGCGACCCGCGCGGCCGGACGGTGGCGACTGCCTACCTGGGACTGATCCCGGCGGATCTGGACCCGGCGCTGCCCGACGACACCGCCTGGCACCCGGTCGACGCGTTGCCGCCGACGGCGTTCGACCACGGCTCGATCGTGTCCTCGGCGCTGGGGCGGCTCCGGGCCAAGCTCTCGTACACCAACCTCGGGTTCGCCCTGGCCCCGCCGACGTTCACGGTCGCGGAGCTGCGCGAGATCTACGTCGCGGCGCTCGGTTACGACGTGACGGCAACGAATCTGCAGCGGGTGCTGCTGCGCAGGGGAGTGCTGGAGGCGACCGGCGAGATGGCGCCGCCCGGACGTGCCGGGGGGCGACCGGCGATGCTCTACCGCTTCGCGTCCCCGGCCCTCGAGGTGACCGACCCCTTCGCCGTGTTCCGGCCGCCCTCGCAGCGTGCGGTGCCGGCCCACCGGAGACCAGCCGGCTGAACACCGGCACCGTCCAGGGGTGCACGCTTCGGGGAGTCGGGCCCCGTGCCGACGCCCCGGGTCAGCCGGTCGGGCAGACCGGCTCAGTCCTCCAGCGACCGGACGACGAAGCCGAGGGCGGCAAAGGTCCCGCTCGTGGCCGCTGCCCGCACCGCGGTGGCCCTACCCGTGGACCGCGCCGCTGCGAGCGCGGTCAGCACGTCGAAGCAGTTCACCGCCGTCGCAACGGCCAGCACCCGATCGGTCTCCTCCTTCGTCCGGGCGGTGAAGGACCACGCAGCGATGGCGAGCATCCGGGATCCGAACAGGCGGAGCAGTTGCGTGGTGTGCGGTGTGGACGGGACCCGGTAGGTCACCTCCAGCACCCGAGGCGCCAGGACGCCGGTGACCCCGAACAGGGCGGCGCTTCCCGTGAGCACATGCACCAGTGCCGGCTTCGACATGCCCAGCGCGGTCTTCGCCATGGTGGTCTCCTCTGCGACGCACGGAACGACTCGGTGGACGCAGCAGCGTCCTCCCGACGGTGCCTGGCCGTACAGGTGCTTCGTCGCGGAGCGGAGCCGGGTCAGGAAGCGCCGCTGCCTGACCCGGGCCCGGTCGGAGGAGAGAGCGGCGAGCAGCTTGTGCCCGACGACGCAGGCCGACGTGACGGTGGCCTCTGGGCCCAACGACTCTGGACGGACGGCGTCGAAGTAGCGACCGTCAACGCCCCCGAGTGCCGGAGGGCGGAGACATGCGGATGATGTTGCGACTGCAGGTGCCACCTGAGGCCGGCAGCGAGGCCATGCGTAGCGGTCGGATCGGCCAGATCATGCAGGACCTCATGGATCGCCTGCAGCCGGAAGCCGCCTACTTCCACGAGCAGAACGGCATGCGTGGCGCCTCCATCGTCTTCGACCTCGAGTCACCGGCGCTCATGCCCGCCATCGCGGAGCCGCTGTATCAGGAGCTCGGCGCAACCGTGGAATTCCTCCCGGTGATGAACATGGAGGACATGCAGCGGGCTCTGGCCGACGTGCAGCACGTGGGGCAGCCCGGCGGAGCGTGACCTGTTCGGCCGACAGTGCCCGATCGCTCAGCCAGACCTCGCGTAGCGCCCGGGCGGCCCGGCCTGGATGTGCTCGCCGGCTGTCCCTGAGGCAGCCCTGTCTCTCATGACGGCCGATCGAGGGACAGGTCCGGGTGCGCCTGGTTGCCCGGCGCGCTTCGGCGAGAAGCTCATGCCGATCCTGCAGGACATTGGCATTGCCGATGAACCGGAGTTGTATCCCGCGCACACGTCCGCATCAGCGTGACGACCCTCGCCCGGGCGTGAGTCGTCACCGGGGAGGTCCGCTATGAGCATCGTCGTGCGTCATCAGGTAGTCGGCTTGACGCGCCGGCAGTACGACGAGGTGAGCCGCCGCATGGAGGAGGCTGGGGCATGGCCCCCCGACGGATTGCTGCTGCACGTGCTGTTCGGGACTGAAGGGAATCTGAAGGTCAGCGAGATCTGGGAGTCGCATGAGCAGCTCACAGCTTTCAGTCAGCAGATGCTGCCGGTGCTCGACGAGGTCGGAGTCCAGGTGACCGGCGAACCGGAGGTCTTCGAGGTCCACGAGTTGGAGCTGCCGCGGACGACGGCGTAGCAGGTCACAGCGCGGCGTCGCGCTCCACCGGCCTGCACCGCAGAGCGGGACTCATGGCCGTTCGGGACCTCCTCGGCACGCCAACGCGCCTTCCGCGACCTGGTCCAAGTCACCCTGAGGGCCTTCAGGGCTGGGCGATCCGTCGGTCGTGCTGTCTGGATGCAGGGACTGAACGACTGGAGCGATCAGCGCACTCCACCATGATCTGCTGTCTGAGCGCTGTGCTGCTGACGTCAAGGCCCCTGCGGCAGCCTGACCCAGCTCGGGGCTGCACGCGCGCCCGGCAGGGATCGAACCTGCGACCAAGTGCTTAGAAGGCACCTGCTCTATCCGCTGAGCTACGGGCGCTCGACTGCCGATCATCGCATCGGCCGGGCGTCCTGGGTCGGCACCCGTCGGCGTGGTCGTGCGCCGGGGTGGCGACGCCGCCTTCCTCCACAGGGAAGTGGCCCGTCCACAGATCGCTCGGCCGGCCGCCCACGACCGCCCCCGCCGTCCAAGGTTCTGCACACGCCGGCACGTCGCCGGCCGCGCCGTCCGGCGCCGCAGCCCTCGAGGAGCACCGTGAACGACACCGAACTGACCGTGGTGGGCAACGTCGTCGACTCGCCCCGCCGCGTCCGGCTGGAGAACAGCGCCGTGACCAATTTCCGGATGGCGTCGACCGCCC
This sequence comes from Blastococcus mobilis, assembly GCF_900188025.1. Classification (GTDB taxonomy): domain Bacteria; phylum Actinomycetota; class Actinomycetes; order Mycobacteriales; family Geodermatophilaceae; genus Blastococcus_B; species Blastococcus_B mobilis. The sequence goes on along the minus strand of NZ_FZNO01000029.1, from coordinate 518 downwards.
GGCGTTTCGACAGCGGCAAGCAGGAGTTCGTCGACGCCGGCACCCTCTGGGTGGACGTCGAGGCGTGGGGAGAGCTGGGCGGCAACGTGGCGCGCAGCATCAGCAAGGGCGACCCCGTCATCGTCCGGGGCACGCTGACCACTCGCAGCTGGGAATCGGAGCAGGGGCGGCGCTCCGCTCCGCAGATCAAGGCGAACGCCGTGGGCCCGAACCTGGCGCGCGGATGGAGCGACTTCCATCGCCCGGCACGGCCGGTGCCGGGGGCCGCGACGGACGGCGACGCGCCGGTCGTCGCGCCGTCCCCGGCGGAGGAGGAGCTGGCCCGGGATCTCGCCGAAGAGCGCGGCACCGAGGACTACACAGGCGGTGCCGGAGTGTTGTACGACGTGAACCCCGACGAACTCTCCCCGGAACCCGCGCACGCCTAGTACTACAGCCGCACGTACCTGGCCTCTCGGGTTGCGTAGTGGCAGCGGCGGGCGCGGGCCTGGTGTCTGCGACGCCAGTGTGACCAGTGC
>NZ_FZNO01000039.1 GCF_900188025.1 Blastococcus mobilis | reverse complement strand
GCCATCATCGCCACCGGCCTCGAGCAGTGCATCACCGCCGGCGAGGACGGCAACACCCTCGACCGCGCCCGACTCGAGAAGCTCTTCCTCTCCCTCGCCTGATGGGGCTTACCGAGCCGGCTGTTCTCTGGCAGGTTCGGCGCCGGTAGCGGCCGGTGGGTCACATCGGTGCACCGAGGACGATGCTTGGCGCCTCCCCTGCGGAGACGCCAAGCATCGTGATGTCCGGGTGCGCAGATCCGGTCCGTGACCTCGACTCGCTCCTTGCGGGCAACGACGTCGAGGGACAGGAGGACGTGCCCCCAGGGCGAAGAGGCCGCTCAGTGCATGCTGGTGAGGTCGCGCCCCTTGGTCTCCGGAGCGGCCGCGATCGCGACCGCCGAGATCAGCAGCATGACGATGACGTAGCCGTTGAACCAGGACGGCCCGAACGTCTCCCCCAGCCACGTCTGCAGGTACGGAGCCGTTCCGCCGAACGTAGCGACGGCGATGGAGTAGGGCACTCCGACACCGACCGTGCGGATCCGGGTGGGGAAGAGCTCGGCGTAGACGGCCGGCACGATGGCGGCGGGCCCGGCGATCAGGATGAGCGCCACCGCCATGGCGATCCCCAGGCGCACGGCACTGTCGCCGATCAGCGCATTGAGCGGGAACGCGGTCACGGCCAGGCCGAGGACGCAGATGAGCAGGACGGGCCTGCGGCCGATGCGGTCGGAGATCGCTCCCCACACCGGCAGTGTCGCGATGAACACGAGGTTGGCCAGCACACCGGCCCACAGGGCACTCGTGGGGTCGATGCCGCGGGTGCTGATGGCGTACTGAGGAGCGGAGATCGCCCAGGCGTAGTACACGATCGTGACGCCGACGGTCATCCCGATGACCAGCAGCGCGGACTTGCGGTGGCGCACGATGGTCCGCCACATGGGCTCCAGGCGGGTCGCGGGCCGGTTGCCGACCTCCTGCTGGAAGGCCTCGGTCTCGTCGAGGCGTCGCCGCATGACGAGGGCGTAGAGCCCGAAGAAGCCGCCGAGGATGAACGGGATGCGCCAGCCCCACGCGGTCATCTGCTGGTCGTTGAGCACGGCGGTGAGGACGGCGGCCATCCCGGTGCCCACGATGACGCCCATGGTCCCGGAGACGTAGATGAGGCTCGACCAGAGCCCGCGCTTCTCCCGGGGCGCCACCTCGGACAGGTAGGTCTGGGCGGAGGGCAGCTCACCGCCGTGGGCCAGTCCCTGCACCAGCCGAGCGAGCAGCAGGATCAGCGAAGCGCCGACGCCGATGGCCTCGTAGGTCGGCGACAGACCGATGGCGAAGCTGCCGCCGGCGGCCAGCCCGACAGAGAGGGTCATCGCCGCTCGCCGGCCCCGCCGATCGGAGATCCATCCGAACAGGAAGCCCCCGAAGGGCCGTGCGACGAAGCCGACGGCGAACACCGCCAGGGTGGCCAGCAGCGCCGAGATCGGGTTCTCGCCGCTGAAGAACTGGGCGGCGAAGAAGGTGGCGAAGATGGCGTAGATGTTCCAGTCGAACCACTCCAGCGCGTTGCCCACGCCGGTTCCGACGATGGTTCGCCTGCGCTTCTGCTCGATCGGCGGAGAAAGGGTGGTCACGGCTGGCTCCTCTACAGGACGGGGTCGGGGATGAGTGCGGTGCGGCGGAGAGCGAACTCGGCGTAGGCCAGGGCCCCGTCGGGGAGGACGGCGTCGTCGAACCGGGCCTGCGGTGAGTGGTTGAAGGGGGCGGTCTGCGGGTCCAGCCCGCTGGCTACCGCTCCCAGCCCGACGAAGCTGCCGGGGACCAGGTCCAGCACCCGGGAGAAGTCCTCGGAGCCGGTCAGCGGGTGGGCGAGGGTTGCGTGCCGGGCCGGCTCGAAGACCTCCGACAGCGTGGCGGCGGCGAAGGCGGTCTCATCCGGGTCGGTGACCGTCACGGGGTACTCGGCCTCGTATCGGACGTCGACCTCGACGCCGTGGGCCGCAGCGATTCCCTGCAGGAGCCGGGGCACGGCGGTGCTCATGGCCTGGCGCGCGGCGGTGGAGAACGTGCGCACCGTGGCCTCGAGGGTGGCCGTCTCCGGGATGACGTTGCGTCGGGTGCCGGCGTGCAGGGCGCCGACGGTCAGCACGACCGGGTCGAAGACGTCGAACTGCCGGGTCACCATCGTCTGCAGGGCAGTGACCATCTCCGCGGCGGCGGTCACCGGGTCCTTGGCCCGGTGCGGAGTCGAGCCGTGACCACCTGCCCCGCGCACCGTGACGAACAATCCGTCGGATGCGGACAGGATCGGGCCGGGGCGGGTGACGAAGTGCCCCTGCGGTACCAGCGCGGAGAACACGTGCAGCGCGAAGGCCGCGTCGACCGCGCGGCCGGCGGCACCGAGCACGCCCTCCTCGAGCATGACCGCGGCACCGTCGCAGCCCTCCTCGCCCGGCTGGAACATGAGGACGACATCCCCGGCGAGCCGGTCCCGGTGGCGGGCGAGCAGGTGCGCGGCGCCGACCAGCATGGTCGTGTGCAGATCGTGACCGCAGGCATGCATGGCACCGGGGATGCGTGAGGCGAAGCTGAGGCCGCTGTCCTCCTGCACCGGCAGTGCGTCCATGTCGGCGCGCAGCAGGACGACCGGGCCGCTGGAGCCCCCGGCGCCGGTGCCTCGCAGGACGGCGGTGACCGACGTCGTCCGGGTCCCGGTGCTGATCTCCAGCGGTAGATCGCCCAGGGCGTCGAGAACCCGTTGCTGGGTGCGGGGCAGCACGAGCCCCACCTCGGGTTCGGCATGGAGCGCGTGCCGGAGGTCGGTCAGATCAGGGGCGAGGACGTCAGCGTCGACGCGCAGCGCTGCAGGGCTCGATGTGATGTGTGTCATGGCGGAGTTACTGTGGCCGGGTCTCCACACAGGTGGGAGAGATTCGCCGAATCGTGAGGACCAGGCATGGCTCAGGGCCGAAACGTGCAAGAGGTCCTCGACGAACAGGACCTGGCGCTCATCCACGCACTTCAAGTGGCCCCTCGGATCAGCTGGGCCCAGGCCGGTCACGTCCTCGGCGCTTCACCGGCGGCGCTGGCTGACCGCTGGGCGCGGCTCCGGGGCAGCGGCCTGGCATGGGTCACCGCGCACGTCAACGCCTCCAGAACGGATCTGATCGTGGCGTTCGTCGAGGTGGACTGTCTGCCCGAGGCGCGCCCGGACGTCGTTCGGCACCTCTGTCAGGACCCTCGTGCGGTCACGGTGGAGGAGGCGGCGCGGGGACGCGATCTTCAGGTCACGGTGATGGTGCGTGACCTTCGCGCGCTGACGCGGTTCGTCCTCGACGACCTGCCGCGCGTACACGGCGTCCGGCAGACACGGTCCCGACTCGCCACCGGGCTGCAGTTCGAGGCCAGTCGCTGGCGCCTGGATGTCCTGGAGCCGGCGCAGGTCAGGTCACTGGGCGCGATCGCCGGTCGGCACTCGGAAGAGCCTGGTACGACACCACCGCGGGATCCGTGGCCTCTGATCGAGGCCCTGGCCGTGGACGGACGGCTGACGGCGTCCGAGCTCGCCCGTCGGACCGGTCGCAACGCCGCGACAGTTCGTCGCCAGCTGCCTCGCCTCCTCGCTTCCGGGCTGTTGACCTTCCGGTGCGACGTGTCCCAGCTCCACGTGCGCCGCCCGGTGTCCTGCAACTGGCTCGCGCGAGTGCCGGTCGAGGAGCAAGCCCGGACGATCCAGGCTGTGGCCACCCTGCCCGAGTTGCGGCTGTGCGTGTCCACCACCGGCGAGACCAACGTCATGCTCACCGCGTGGACTCGGTCGTTGACCGATCTCCTCGCCCTGGAGCGGCTCATGGGAGAGCGGCTGCCGTGGCTAGCCCTCATGGACAGCTCTGTGACCCTGCGCGTGGCCAAGCGGATGGGCTGGCTCCTCGACGACGAGGGACGGTGCACCGGCGAGGTGGTGGTGAACCGCCTGGAGATCTGAACTCACGGAGGGGGGCGACAGCACGCCTGCTGACCCGCTCGCCAACCGCCCCCGGCGACATCCGCGACACAGGCCGGCTCCCTGCCGGCACGTGACCGTCACACCAACCGCGGCGGGGCACTCGCGGCAGGATCGGCGGCCGCGGTCAGGGCCACCCCTGCTCGAGCAGCGGTGTCACGGTGACCTCGTTGAGCACGACGTCCTGAGGAGCAGCGGCGATCCAGGTGATCAGCCGGGCCACCTGCTCGGGCGCCAGCGCATCGGCGGGCACGGTCGGCTCGGCAGCGTCCTGCCGGTCCTCGGGTGACCAGACGCCCCAGCTGGTGTCCATCGCCCCGGGGTAGAGCACGCAGGCGCGGATACGGTGCGGCTTCCCCTCGGCCGAGAGGGCCTGCGTCAGGCCGGTCAGCCCGAACTTGGCCGCGCAGTAGGCCGACGCGTTGGCCCAGCCGCGCCGGCCGGCCACCGAGGAGACGTTGACGATCGTCCCCCCACCCTGCTCGCGCATGTCCGGCCACACCGCCCTGGCCAGCAGGAACGGTGCTCGCAGGTTCACGTCGAGCACGCGGTCCCAGCCGGCGACGTCCAGCTCCGCCACCGGGCCGGGAGCGTCGGTGCCGGCCGCGTTGACCAGCACACGTACGGGCCCGAGCTGGGCGCGCATGTGACCGACTGCCCGCTCGATCTCCTCGGCGTCGGCCAGGTCCACCACCGCCGCGCTCGCCCGCACCCCGTGGGCACGGACCTCCTCGGCCGTCTGCTCCAGCTCGACCGAGCCGCGGGCCAGCACCGCGATGTCGGCCCCGGCCGCAGCCAGGGCCAGCGCCGTCGCCCGGCCCAGACCACTGCTGCCGCCGGTCACCAGCGCGGTGGTCCCGCGCAACTCTCCGGACCCGCTCATCCCTGCCCTGCTCCATCCTTGTTGTTCAGCTCACTGTGTACTGACCGGAGACGTTGGTCGAGGGCGTATGAAGTGGCCGGTAGCGCGGGCCGCGGAGTCGTTCGGGGCGCGGTCCGGCTGGCCGCCGCGGCCGGCGTGGCACTCTCCCCCGCCGGTGCGGTGCTGCGCTACTGCCGGATCAGCCGGCTGTCCCGGGTCGGGCGCCGCGAGCGGCCGGTGGTCCGCTACCAGCACCCCGCCCCCGGTGGGCTGCTGCGCGCCGACGTGATGAAGCTGGGCAACATCCCCGCTGCCGGCGGCTGGCGCTTCCTCGGCCGGGTGCAGGGCAGGACCAACCGCCATCTGGGCGTGGCCGCGCCCGCGACCGACACGGGAAGCCGCTGATGCGCCACGGGTTCATCCACGTCGTCCCCGACGATCACTCCCGGCCGGCCTACGCCGAAATCCGCGACGAGGAACGGGGCGCCACGGCCACATCGGTGCTGCGCCGCGCGGTGGCCTGGTTCGCCGCCCGTGGCGTGACCGCCCGCCGGGTGCTCACCGACAACGGCGGCTGCTACCCAGCCGGGACTGGGCCACCACCTGGACCAGCCGACCTCAGACACCGGCCGCACTCGGCCGTCGTGGTGACGGGACTTCGCTCGAGCTTGCACTGACGACGCCCGTGCGTGCACCACCGAAAGCGGGATGAGCCGTACCGGACACCGGCGGGGCAGGCTCCCTTCGACCGCCGCGCCGGACAGCTCCGACCGGGCCAGCGGCCGCGTGGCCAGCACCAGGGCCACGCGGACGAACACCCCCCGCGGTCACGGCTGCCCGGTGGAGGCCGGGCGAACGGCCATCCTCTCGGTCAAGGTCAGCAGCGTGCGCGCGCCGAAGCCGGTCCCGCCGTCCCGCGAGGCATCCCCCCGCCAGGCCGGCCCGGTCATGTCGCAGTGCACCCACGGGACGTCCCGGGGGACGAACTCCCCGAGGAACAGGGCTGCGGTGAGCGCCCGCCCGCTGTCGTGGAGCGGGTGGTTGCGCACCCCGGACGACGTGCGCACCTGATCGGCGTAGCGGGCGGCCCACGGCAGCCGCCACATCGGCTCACCCGCCGCGGACGCCGCCGCGAGCAGTTGCTCGACCGCGGCGTCGTCGCGCCCCAGCACGGCGGCGATGTCCGGGCCGAGTGCGATTTCCGCCTGGTAGGTCAGCGTGGCCAGGTCGACCAGCAGGTCCGGCCGGTCGGCGGCGGCGAGGGCCAACGCGTCGGCCAGCACGACCCGGCCCTCGAAATCGAGGTCCAGCAGTTGGACCTCGGTCCCGTTCCACGCCGTGACCACGTCGCCCGGGCGCATCGCGCCGGGCCCGGGCAGGTTCTCCGCGAAGGGCAGCACCGCCTGCACGCTGATCGGGCAACCGGCCGCGCGCAGCCCGGCCATCACCGCGAGCACCGTGGCGGCGCCGGCGACGTCCAGCCGCATCGACTGCATCGCCGCCGGCGACTTCAACGAAAGTCCGCCGCTGTCGAAGGTGATGCCCTTGCCGACCAGGGCCAGCACCGGACCACCGCCGGGCACCGAATACCGCAGCCGGACCAGCCGCGGGCCGTTGACCGAGCCGGCGCCGATCGCGGCCAGCCCGCCGAATCCCTGGGCGACCAGCTCCTCCGGCCCTAGGACCGTGCAGTCCAGACCGGCCCGGTCGGCGATCTCCCCGGCCCACTCGGCCGCGTGGTGCGGGGTGAGCAGATTCGCCGGAGCGCTCACCAGGGCAGCGGCCAGGCGGGCAACCGCAGCGGCGAGAAGCCCGCGCCGCGCGTCGGCCAGATGGTCGGCCGGGAGCAGAAGGCGCACCGGCTGGGCTGCCCGGCAGCCCGCCGCGAGCCCGTCGACCAGCGCGGCCACGAGTTCGGCGCATCCCTCGGGCACGCGCACCTCGACGTCCCCGCCGGTCAGGCAGCCACCGGCCGCCAACGCGGCGGTCCGGGCCGACTCGATCGCCGAGGGGCTGCCGGGGTCCATCGCGCCGCGGGCGCCGAGCCCGACCCGCAGGGTGTCCCCGGCGACCGCGAGCTCCCCGGCACGGCCGGTGAACGGCAGCCAGCTCTCGGCCGGAACCGGCTGCGGCGCGTGCTCGAAGCGCACCCGCCGGGGCGCACCGCCGGTGTCGACGGTGACCGGGCCGGTGCCCGTCACGGCGGTGATCGCCGCGTCGATCTCGGCTGCCCGGTCGCGGGCCGGACCGCTCACGGCGCTCCTCGGTCGTTCGGCAGCACGGCGCCTCCCTCGGCGTCTCCCCGGACGGTCGCTCGGGTTCGCCGCATTCTTCCGGCGGACTTCCAGCAGCCTCGGTGCGCGTCGCACGCACCGCCCGCCGCCCCGCTGTGCCGCGCGCACAGGTCCGCCTCCACCACGGCTCGTAGCTTGCGATGGCCTTGCTGGACCGCCCAGGAGTGAAGGGAGTCTTCATGACCCGGTACCGAGTCTCGATGGACATCGGGGGCACGTTCACCGACGTCGTCACCTACGACGACGTGGCCGGTGTGTTCGCGGCGACCAAGGCCTCGACGACACCCGGCAACCTCAGCGAGGGGGTGCTCGCCGGCCTCGACTCGGTCGTCGAGCAGCCCTCCGACATCGACTTCCTCGTGCACGGCACGACCCAGGGGCTCAACGCCTTCCTCGAGCGCCGCGGCGTTCCGGTGCTGCTGCTGGGGACCGCCGGCGTCGAGGACAGCTACCACATCGCCCGCGGTCCGCGGACGCGCCTGTACGACCTGCACTACCGCAAGCCGACCCCGCTGGTGCCGCGCCGGGACGTGCTGGGCATAGGCGGCCGGATCGCCGCCGACGGCGGCGAGCTCGAGCCGCTGGACGAGGACGCCGTGCGTGCCGCCGCCGGGACGGTGCGCGAGCGCGGGCTGGGCGCGGTCGCCATCGCCTTCCTGTTCAGCTACAAGAACCCGGCCCACGAGCTGCGGGCCCGGGACATCCTGCTCGAGGAGCTCGGCGACGGCTTCACCGTCTCCGTCTCCCACGAGGCCGCGAAGGAGTGGCGCGAGTACGAGCGCACCTCCTCGGCCGTCATCGAGGCCTACACCGGCCCGGTGGTGCGCAGCTACCTCGAGGACCTGGAGAAGCGGCTGGCCGACCGCGGCCTGGCCGTGCCGCTGCACGTCATGCAGTCCTCCGGCGGCGTCCTGACCGCAGAATCGGCACGTCGGCGCCCGCTGCAGACGCTGCTGTCCGGACCGGTCGGTGGGGCCATCGCGTGCGCCGAGCTGTCCCGCCGGACCGGCCGGCCGCACCTCATCGGCGTGGACATGGGCGGCACGTCCTTCGACGTCTCCCTCGTCGTCGAAGGCGAGCCCGACGTCTCGGCCGAGGCGAAGCTCGAGGGCCTGCCGATGCTCATGAGCATCGTCAACATCCACACCGTCGGCGCCGGTGGCGGCTCGGTGGCCTGGGCGGAAGCCGGCGGCCTGCGCGTCGGCCCGCGTTCCGCAGGCGCACGGCCGGGGCCGGCGTGCTACGGGCGGGGGGGCACGGAGCCGACCGTCACCGACGCGAACCTGCTGCTGGGTCGGATCGACCCGAAGGGCTTCGCCGGCGGCCAGATGACGCTGGACGTCGGTGCCGCCGAGGCGGCTGTGACCGAGCTGGCCGCCGAATTCGGTCTCTCTCCCCTCGGCATGGCCGAAGGCATCTGCGACGTGGCGAACTCCACGATGGCGCAGGCCATCCGCACCATCACGGTGTCCCGCGGCATCGACCCGCGTGAGTCCGCGCTGGTCGCCTTCGGCGGCGCCGGCCCGATGCACGCGGTGTTCCTGGCCCGTGAGCTCGGCATCGTGGAGACCATCGTGCCGAGTTTCCCGGGCACCTTCTCGGCCTGGGGGATGCTGCAGACCCGGATCCGGCAGGACTACACCGAGCCGTACTTCTTCCTCGACGATGACCTCGACGGCGCGGACATGTCGGCCGCGTTGCACCGGATGGAGGCCGTCGGTCTCGACGCCCTGGCGCACGAGGGCGTGAGCGACGACGCCCGGGGCGCCACCCACGCGGTCGACGTCCGGTACGCCGCCCAGGAGTACACGCTCACCGTCCCGCTGCGGGACGCCGACGAGCCGACCGACCCCGGCTTCGTGACCGCGGTGGCCGAGCGCTTCGCCGAGTTGCACGAGTCGCGGTACGGGCACGCGAACCTCGGTGCGCCGGTCGAGTTCGTCACCCTGCGCACCACCGCGTTCGGCGACCTCGGCCGGCCGGCGCCACAGAGATGGCCGGTCGCCGACTCCCAGACGTTCCCCTACGAGGTCCGCGAGGTCGTCTGCGGCGGCGAGGGTCGCGACACGATGGTCGTCCGGCGCGACGACCTGCTGGTGGGCCACACCTTCGCCGGGCCCGCAGTGGTCGTGGAGGACACCGCGACGACCGTCGTGCCGCCCGGCTACACCGTGACCGTCGATGACATCGGGTCGCTCGTCATCCGAGAGAAGGACGCCAAGTGACCGCTACCGTGGGCATCGACCCCGTCACCGTGGAGATCCTCCGCAACGCGCTGAACTCCGCGGCCGAGGACATGAACGCGACCCTCATCCGGTCGGCGTACACGCCGATCATCTACGAGGGCGGGGACTGCGTCGTCGCGCTGCTCGACGCCGAGCACCAGGTCCTGGGGCAGTCGGCGGGGCTGCCCATCTTCCTGGGCAACCTGGAGGCCTGCACCCGGGCCACCGAGGAACGCTTCGGTCGCGACGTGTGGCAGCCCGGCGACGTGTGGATCCTCAACGACAGCTACCTGGGCGGCACGCACCTCAACGACGTCACGATCTTCGGGCCGGTCTTCGTCGGGCAGACCCTCGTCGGCTTCACCGCCTCGCGCGCCCACTGGATCGACGTCGGGTCCAAGGATCCCGGCGGCTCGATGGACTCGATCTCGATCTTCCAGGAAGGACTGCGCCTGGGCCCGCAGAAGCTGGTGGCCGGTGGCGTGGACGAGCGGGCCGTCATCGACACGATCTCCACCAACGTCCGCTTCCCGTACCCGACGACCGGGGACATGCACGCCATGATCGCCTGCATCAAGATGGGCGAGAAGCGGCTGCAGGAGCTGGTCGAGCGATTCGGCCTGGAGACCCTGGAGCTGGCCCGGGACGAGATCTTCCGGCAGACCGAGCTGCTGGAGCGGGCGATGATCGCGGAGATCCCCGACGGCGTGTACACCGCCGAGGGCGTGCTGGACAACGACGGGGTCGACCTGGACAGCCCGATCCCGATCCGGCTGAAGATCACCGTGACCGGCGAGGAGATCGACTTCGACGTCACCGAGTCCGCCGACCAGACCGTCGGGCCGGTCAACTGCGGGGTCTCCCAGGCGGTGTCAGCGCTGCGGGTGGGGTACAAGCTGCTGGTCAGCCCGGATCTGCCGGGCAACGGCGGCTCGTTCCGCTCGATGACCACCCAAGTGCGCGAGGGATCGGTGCTCGGCGCCCGCTCCCCCGCGGCCTGCCAGTGGTACTTCTCCCACCTCGGCCTCCTCATCGACATGGTGGCCCGCGCGCTCGCGCCGGCGTTGCCCGACCACGTGGCCGGGGCCAGCCACGGCGATTCCATGATCATCCTCACCGCCGGGGTCGACCCGCGGGTGGACCGGGAGTTCGTCAGCCTGGAAGCCACCGTCGGCGGCTGGGGCGCCTGGAACGGCTCGGACGGCGAGACTGCACTGATCAACAACGTCAACGGCTCGCTCAAGGACATCCCGATCGAGGTGCACGAGACCCGCTACCCGTGGCGGATCACCGAGTACCGGATCCGGCCGGACTCCGGCGGCGCCGGCCGCTGGCGCGGCGGCAACGGCGTCGTCCGCACCTACGAGGCACAGACCGACCTGTCGGTCTCGCTCTGGTTCGAGCGCTCCCGGCAGCCGGCGTGGGGCTTGTTCGGCGGAGACGACGCCATCGGTCCCGAGGTGATCGTCAACCCGGGCCGGGACGACGAGCGGCGGCTCCTCAAGGTCAACGGCATGCGGCTGCGGAAGGGCGACGTGGTGCGCTGCGCGACCGGCGGTGGCGGTGGCTACGGCGACGCCGTCGAGCGCTCGGCCCAGGACGTCCGGGCCGACGTGCTGGACCGCAACATCACCGCAGGGACGGCACTCACCCGGTACGGGATCGGCGAGCAGTGACCGGCTCCTGACCGGAGGGGCCGGACGGGCGTGCGTCCGGCCGGCCCCTCCTGGTCAGGCCGTCTCGTTACCCGTCCGGCCCTGGTCGTCGGCCAGCGACGCGAGGGCGTGGCACAGCACGTGCAGCGAGAGCCGCTGGCCCGGGTCCTCGAAGTCGAGTCCCAGCTGCCGCGCCCGCGCCACCCGGGTCAGCACGGTGTTGCGGTGCACGCCCAGCCGCTGCGACGCCTGGCTGAGCGACCCGCCGCAGTCGAGCACGGCCAGCACGGTGTCGACCAGCGTGCTGCGGTCCTTGGCGGCCATCAGGTCCTGCAGGCACAGGTCGGCGACCTGGGCGATCTCCGCCGTGGGCAGCCACGCCAGTGCCGCCGGCGGGCCGACCTGGTCGAACCACTGCACCGCGCCGGGCCCGGAGTCGCGGGCGACGTGGGCCGCCAGCCGGGCTTCGGCGACGGACCGCATCAGCCCCGCGACACCCCGCACCGGGCGGCCGACGCCGATCACCAGTCCGTGGGCGGCCGCGGTCTCCCGGAAGCCGGTCAGCGTCGGGCGCAGCACCGTGACGTCGTCGGCGTCGCTGGTGCTGCACCAGGAGATCCAGCCGTCGTCCTCGGCCACCAGCGGCCAGGTCGGCCGGGCCCGCAGCCAGGCCGCCCGCACCAGTTCGGTGAGCTGCTCCGGCGGCGGGCCCACCGGGCGCAGCGGCGCCAGCCACACCGCCCGGTTGAATCCGTCGACGTGCCAGCCGAGGTCGATGGTCCACGGCGGTGCCTCGATCTCGGCGCCGACCCGGTCGGTCGACGGCGGTTCACCGACCAGCTGACGGAGCAGCCCGAAGCCCGCCTGCTCGTGCGCGGCGCGCTGTGCGCTGTTGAGCCGGGCCTGGGCCAGGGAGGCGAGCAGGGCCGGGCGGGCCAGCCGGAGGAGCGCCTCGACCTGCCGCGCGGCCCCGGGGACCCGGGCTGGGACGGCGGCGACCAGCTGTGCCCACGGCCGCTCCCCCGGCCCCTTGACGTCCACCTCCACCTGCTCGGCGTCCGGGCTCTCGACCAGCGCGGCGGCGCGACCGGCGAGCACGGCATCACCGACCACGAGGGCGACCGGCACGGGGTCCAGTTCGCCGTTCAGTGCGCTCAGCACCGCCCGGGTGCTGCTCTCCTCGGCCAGCCGCTCGGCGAACAGCGCCTGGCGCAGCGCCCGGGCGGCATCCGGCGCGCTGACCTGGCCGGCGAGCTGGAGCGCCACCTCGACCGGCTGCTCGTCGATGACGACCAGGGTCATGTTCAGCCGCTGCGCGAGGGCGGCGCTGGACGGGCCGGCCACCGAGCGGGCGACCACCACCGCCGAGGCGTTGCGCTCCCACGCCAGGTGCAGCGCGGCCGCCAGCGACCAGCCGCCGGCCGCGGCATCGGCGTGCAGCACCACGAGCGAGTGCGGCGAGCTGCGCCGCAGCCGGTCGATCGTCTCGGCGACGACGACCTGCTCCACCGGACGGGCGGGATCGGCCAGGTGCAGCACCTCCCCGGCGGCCAGCGGTGCGATGCGCACCAGCTCGGCCAGCGTGATCGGCAGCGTTCCGGGCAGCGCGGAGCCGCGGGGCCGACTCATCGGCGCCGGGGGTGGTCGAGGCCGATGCCGTGCGAGCCCAGGCCCACCATGGCCATCCCCTCCGCCGAGTACCAGACGGCCTCCGCCGGGGTCACCAGGACGTCTATCAGGTCGCCCGGCTCGAGGCTGTCCAGGCTGGCGACCTCCCCGCGCGAGACGTCGAACAGGCACAGCAGATCGGGCACAGCGGCGACGAGCCGGCCGTCGGCGAATACGGCGACGATCTCGCTGCGCAGCTCGAGCCGGAGCTGCCGGCGCTGCCCGCCGCTCTCCTCCAGCACCAGGCTGGACGGGTGGCCGGGGATCGTCACGTCGTTGGGCCGGCTGAGGTGCTCGAGCTCCACGATCCGCCCTCGGCCGATCCGGCTGCACCCGGTGATGGCGGCGAGCCGCGCCACGAGCACGTCCGGAGTAGGGCGCTCCAGCAGCAGCCGACCGACGTTGAGCAGCCGGGAGACGGTGCCTGGCAGTGCGGCCCGGCGGAGCACTTCGGCGGTCGTCGGGTAGGCGGCGAGCGCGGCCCAGCCGCCGAGGGTGTCGACGTTGGCCCGCAGCAACCGGTCGGCACGGGGACCGATCTGCACGTCGATGAGCACGCTCTCCCCGGTCGGCCCGTGCGCCACCAGAGGCGTCGGCGAGAGGCCCGCCAGGTACATGGCGGTGTGGTGGATGAGGGCGTAGGTGCGACCCATCCCGTCGGCGTCCAGCAGCGGGACCCCCAGCTGCGCGGCAGCCACCACCGGCACCAGGGCGCTCACCGTCGCAGCGGCGAGGGGGTAGACGGCACCGAAGGGCGCCCCCTGCAGCCGCTCGATCCGCTGGACGGCGAGCTGGAACTCGTCCCCCGCCGGCGGCAGGTCGGCCAACGCGGAGCCGGAGCCGACCACGCACAGCGCGACGCACCGGGTGTTCGGTGGCATCGCCTCCGGACGCCGCAGGGACACCGGGCCGTTGCGGTCCAGCAGCCCGGTCAGCCAGGAGGTCAGAGGGGACTTGTAGGCGTCGCCGACCGCCGGCGCGTAGAACCTGGCGCCCTCGTACAGGGCGGGCACGTCGTCGGCCGAGATCGAGGTGCTCGCGCCGAGATAGCCCCCGGCGGTCGCGGCGTGCGCGGTGCTCATGGCGCGACCTCGAGCGGGTGCTCCGGCCCCACCGCCGCGCCGGGCACGAACGTCTCCGACGCCCCGGCCACGCGCACCCGGATGCGCACCGTCCCCGACGGGCTGTATGGCACCGCGACGATCGAGGACTCGATCAGGTACGAGGTCCCAGGGGCGGCCCCGTTGGCCGTGACCATCGCCGCGGCGCGCTCCTCGGCCTCCCGGCGCGCGCCGGCGAGGCGGGCGGCGGACCCGATGTAGGCGATCTCGTCCACCCACCCGGTCGGCTGGCTCGTGGCCGCGCCCGCGCACACCCGCTCGTACGGGTCGCCGTCGGCGACGACGATCGGGAGGTCGGTGACCCGCAGGACCTGCCCGCCGTCCGCGCCGCCCGGCTCCGGCGCCAGCACGGCGGTCGGGACGACGAGCGCCGTGCCCAGCTCCACGAGCTGGGCCGACCGCACGACCGGCAGGCCCCGCCGCACGTCCCCCGCGACCTGGCCCTCCGGTCGCCGCAGGAGGACCCGGCAGTCCTCGTGCGCCGCCATGTGCGCGGCACCGCACAGCTCTGCGGCGTCCGCGGCACCCAGCGCGACCGACGGCCGGGCGCGCACCGGCGAGGGCGTGCTGAACCCGCCGTCACCCCGCGCCACCCTCAGCGGGACGCCCGGCGCGTGCCGCTCCAGCGCGGCCTCCCAGCGGGTGAACAGGGCGTCGGTGAGCTGCCCGAGGGTGCAGTCGAGGACGACGGTGGCCTCCCGGGCGATGAGACCCTGGCCACCGAAGTCGCTGGCGGCCGAGATCCGGGCGCCCGGGACGGCGGCCTGCACCGCGTCGGCGACCGCTCGCTCGTGCTCGGGCCGGGCCTGGGAGCCGGCCGCGACGACGGCCAGGTGCCGCGCGTCGGTCTGGACGAGCTCGGCGCACACCGCGGCCAACATGGCCTCGTCCAGCGGCCGCAGCTCGTTGCCCAGCAGGTCGTGCCCGCCCGCCACGGTCCACCGGTGGCTGATCAGCCGTTCCACGAACCGAGCCGGCGACCGGGCCAGCTCGGGATCGTCGGCCGGCCGCGGAACGACCCGCACGACGGCGACCAGCGGCAGCGACGGCCGGGCCCCGACCACCGCGTCGAGCAGCACTGCGGAGACGTCGACGGTGACCGCCCGCAGCGCGTTCGGCCCCGCCGCGTCGGTGGCGGTGCGGACGATCGCCGCCATCAGCGCGTCGACGTCCTGGGTCGGCGGCCGGCGCACCGGGAGCACCGCCCCCTCGACGACGACGACGGCCCGCGAGCCGTCGGGGCGCATGCTGACCCCGGCGCTCGCGGACCGCCCGGCAGCCGTGATCACGACCGCAGGCTAACCGCGCCTCAGCGGCGGCGGCGCAGCCAGCGGTCGATGCCGACCGCCAGCAGGATCAGGACGCCCGTCACCACCTGCTGGTAGGTCGTGTCCCAGCCGAGCAGGTTGAACCCGTTGCCGATCAGCGTGAGGATCAGCGCGCCGACGACGCCGCGCCAGACGGCCCCCTCGCCGCCGAGGATGCTGGTGCCGCCGATGACGGCGGCGGCGATCGCCGTCAGCTCGATGCCCGTGGCCATGCTCGACTGCGCCGAGCCGGCCCGGGACGCCAGGATGAGGCCGGCCAGGGCCGAGCAGATCCCGCTGATCATGTAGGCCGAGACGTGCACCGACCCGACCCGGATGCCGGACAACCGGGCTGCCTCCGCGTTGCCGCCGACCGCGTAGATCCGACGGCCGAAGGTGGTCGCGGCGATGAGGACGGCGATGATCCCGACCACGACGACGAAGACGATCGTCGCCGAGGTGAGGCCGAACAGCGACGGCCAGGTCAGCATGCCAAACTGCTCGGCCTGCTCGGTCAGCGGGTAGAGGATCGCCGCGCCCGTCACGACCACCGCCAGGCCGCGGTAGATGATGCTGGTCGCCAGGGTGGCGATGAACGAGTTCACCCCACTGCGCACCACGATGGTGCCGGTGATCAGGCCGAGCAGCGCCCCGGCCACGACCGCGGCGACGAAGCCGACGAACACGTTGGTGTGCTGCACCACCAGTACACCGATGATCGCCGACAGCGCGAGGGTGGCGCTGGCGGTCAGGTCGAAGACCCCGCTGATGATGCAGACGGTTGCACCGGTGGCGAGCAGGCCCACCACGGCGACCTGGTCGAGGAGGTTGACCAGGTTCCCCGAGGTCAGGAACGTGTCGGTGCTGAGCGACAGCGCCACGACTATCGCGACCAGGGCGGCCAGGATGCCGTAGTCGCGGACCCGTACCCCCTTGCGCTGCTCGACCTCGCCCTTGGACGGTGCCGGAGTCCCGGTCGTGGGTGCGGCTTCGACGGTCACGCGTGTTCTCCTTCGTCTCCGAACGCGGCGCTGATGACGACCTCGCGGTCGACCCCGCGCGAAAAGGTGCCGACCGGGCGGCCGTGCCGCAGCACCAGCACCCGGTGGGAGAGGGCGAGCAGCTCCTCGATCTCGGAGGAGACGCAGACGACGGCCATGCCGCCGGCGGCCAGCTCGGTGATGAGGTGGTGGATCTGGGACTTGGCGGCGACGTCCACGCCGCGGGTGGGCTCGTCGATGAGCAGGATCTTCGGGGAGCGGCTCAGCCACTTGGCGAACAGCGCCTTCTGCTGGTTGCCACCGGAGAGGGTCTCGACGGCGGCGTCGGTACGGGCCGCCCGGATGTCGACCGACCTGGACACCTGGGCCACCGCGGAGCGCTCGGCCGCCGGACGGACGAACGGGCCTGCCCGACGGGAGCTGAGCGAGGCCAGTGCGATGTTCTCGCGCACCGACCGCATCATGACGAGGCCCTGTTCCTTGCGTGACTCGGGGACCAGGGCGATGCCGGCGTCCATGGCCCGGCGGGGCGTGAGCCGGGTGAGCTCCTCACCGTCGACCGAGACCACTCCGGCGTCGGCCGCGTCGGCGCCGAAGAGCAGGCGCAGCGTCTCGGTGCGCCCGCTGCCGACCAGGCCGGCGATGCCGAGCACCTCACCGGCGCGGACCTCCAGGTCGACGTCGGAGACGATGCCCCGGTTCAGCCCGCGGGCGGAGAGCCGGACGGGGGCATCGGCCGGCACCGGTGCCGGCTCAGGGTAGAGGACGTCGAGCTCCCGGCCGACCATGTGCCGGACCAGCGACCCCGGCGTCTGCTCGGCGGCGTCCCCGGTGAGCACCAGCTCGCCGTCCCGCAGCACGGTGACCCGGTCGGCGACGCTGAGCACCTCGTCGAGGAAGTGCGACACCAGCAGAACCGTGGTGCCCCCGGTGGCCAGCCGGCGGATCAGCGCGAGCAGATTGGCCTTCTCGTGCTCGGCGAGCACGGCGGTGGGCTCGTCCAGGGCCAGCACCCGGGCCCCCCGGGCGAGCGAGCGCAGGATCTCCACCTGCTGCTGGGTGCCGATGGGCAGCCCGTCGACCCGCGCCCCGGGGTCGACGTCGAAGCCGGTGACCTCGATGAGCTCGTCGAACCGGCGGCGATCCGCCCTGCTCCGCAGGAGCCCGGCGCGGTGCGACCACCGGGCGAGGAAGACGTTGTCGAGAACCGACAGCGCCGGCACCAGCGCACCCTCCTGGGAGATCAGACTGATGCCGTGCGCGATGGCGTCGCGCGGGTTGCCGAGCGCGACTGGGTCGCCGTCGAAGCTCAGCGTCCCCTCGTCGGCGCGGATGGCCCCGCCGAGGATCTTGAGCAGGGTGCTCTTGCCGGCGCCGTTCTCCCCCACCAGGCTGTGCACCTCGCCGGGGGCGATGTCCAGGTCGATGCCCCGGAGCACGCTGACGCCGCTGTAGCTCTTGCCGACCCCGCGCACCGCGATGGCCGGCGCGGGCAGAGGCGTGTGTGTCATGGCCCAGCTCCTGTTCCGGTGCCGTACGGCCACGGTCCGGGAGCCGTGGCGGAGCTCCCGGACCGTGGCGACGAAGGGGTCAGTCGGAGTAGTCGGCGGTCTTGCCGGCCAGTGTTTCCTTGGTGCCCAGGCAGTCGTAGTCGGTCAGCTCTTCGCAGGCCACCGTGGACTCCGGGACGTCCTCCCCGCGGGCGGCAGCGAGCCCCAGCTCGGCGGCCTTGGCGCCCTCCTGCTTCTCCGGCAGGGCGTAGGTGCCGTACCACCTGCCGGCCTGCACGGCCTCGTACGCCTGGGTGGAGGCACCGTTGCCGACGAAGGTGATGTTCTTCCCCTCGGCGAGCGGGGCCGCGCCGCCGATGGCCTGCGCTGACCCGATGACCACGTCGACCTCGGGGTGCGCCTGGAGCAGGTTCTGCATGGCCGCACGGCCGGTATCGGCGGTGTAGCCACCGACCAGGTTCGAGATCACCGTGACGCCCCCGGCCTCGAGGGCGTCGACGGCCGCCTCGGTGCGGGCGGCGTCCAGCGGGTAGTTCTCGAAACCCTGCAGGTAGGCGACCGTGCAGTCGCCGTCGGTTACCGTCGGGCAGGCGTCCAGCGCCATCTTCGCCAGCCCCTCCCCGTTCACGGTGGGCGGGTCGATGATGGTGATGGTGCCCTCCACCTGCGGCTCGGCGGTGCTGTAGTCGCCGCCGACCGGGGTGAACTCGACCACCACGGTGATGCCGGCCGCGACCGCCTGCCTGACCGGATTGACCATCGCGGTGCCGTCGTTGGCCTGCACGATCACGACGTCGTAGGCCTTCGAGGTGATGGCGTCCTGGAGCTGGTTCACCTGCGTCGGGCCGTCGAAGTTCGAGTCGATGAACGTCGCCGTGGCGTTGTTCTCGGCGGCGACCTCCTGGATGCCCGCCCAGGTCGCCTGGGCGAAGCTGTTCGCCTTGGCGAAGCCGAAGAAGCCGATGCTCAGCTCCTCGTCGGCGCCGGCCGCGGTCGCGTTCGCCGATCCGCTGTCCGCGCCGTCGGCGGGATTGCTGCAGGCGGCGACGGCGGCGGCGACGGCCGCCGTCACTCCGATCGTCGTGAGGCGGGACCTTCTCTTCACTGACTGCTCCTCTGGCTGGGTGTGGTGCCGGGGGGAACGGGTGGGGACGGGAGGGTGGGACGGTCGACGCTCACCGAGCCGGGACGGGCTCGAACACGCCGCCAACGACGGGCTCGTCCGACTCGGTGTCCAACAGGTCGGCGAGCTGCCGGGACACGGCCGCGCGCCACGGGTCCTGAACCCACCGCTGGTAGTCCTCGGCCCCGTCCCAGTCAGCGATGACCAGGTGCGTGACCGACCCTCCGTCGATGGCCCTGAGCAGGACCGCGTCCCGGCAGCCTGGGAACTCACGGGCGCGCTCGAGGATCTGCTGGTCCGCGTAGAAGGCCTCCAGCGCACCGGTGTCGCCACCGGCCGCCCGGAGCGACAGGACACTGCGGATCACGTGCACTCCCCTGGGGTCAGGTCGTCGAGTGGGGGAATGCTGTCCGGGGCGGAAAGGGGCGGGTTGTGCGCTCCGCACAGCCGCCGTCGGCCCGACTGTGCACGTGCCCGGAGCCGCAACCAGGCTTCCAGGATCCTCCCGAGGACCTGTTGACACCCCCTCCGGCGCTGTGTCAGCGTGACCGCGCTCGGCCGTGCCAACCGGCCGTGCTCCAACGCCGACTCCCCCCGCGCGGACCCCTGGTCCGTGGGACAGCGGGACCTGGGACCGGCTGCACACCTGCACGTTCCAGCACGACTGCGCGGGCCGGGGCTCGCCGTCGACTGTCGACTGCCGGGTGCTCCCTCCTCGTACGACCGGTCGCCCGCGCGCCGCGCGGGCCGGCCGGCCTCCGTTCCGCGTACCTGCACCGGGGCCGCGGTAGGCACGAAAGGCGAACCCACATGTCCCGCTCCAGCCGCGTCGCCATCGACGTCGGCGGCACCTTCACCGACGTGGTGGAGCTGCTTCCCGACACCGGCGAACTGCGCTTCGACAAAGTCCCCACCACCCCGGCCGAGCCCACCGCGGGCGTGCTCGACGCCTTCGGCGTGACCGAGTCCGAGCTCTCCGACGTCACGATGTTCACCCACGGCACCACGCTGGGGCTCAACGCCCTGCTCACCCGCACCGGAGCCCGTACGGCGGTGATCGGCACGCTGGGCTTCCGCGACGTCTACCTGCTGGGCCGCACGGACCGCCGGACCAATTACGACATCACCTACCGGCCGCCGGCGCCGTTGCTGGAGCGCTACGACACCTTCGAGGTCCCCGAGCGCAGTCTGTTCGACGGCTCGGTGCACCGTCCACTGGACGTGGCCGCGGCCCGCGAGGTCGCCGCCACCGTGGCCGAGCGGGGCTACGACTCGGTCGCCGTCGCCTTCCTGCACGCCTACGCAAACCCCGAGCACGAGCTGCGGATGCGCGAGATCCTCGCCGAGGTCGCGCCGCAGGTGGTCGTGACGCTGTCGCACGAGCTCTCCCGCGAGTACCGCGAGTACGAGCGGACCAGCACCGCGGTGCTCGACGCGTACGTCAAGCCGATCGTCCGGCGGTACCTGCAGACCCTCGAGGGCCAGCTGGCCGACGGCGGCTTCGGCGGCCGTTTCCTGATGACCCGGTCCGGCGGCGGTGCGATGACCGCCAGCTCGGCCCGCGAGCAACCGGTGAGCCTGATCCTGTCCGGGCCGGCCGGCGGGGTCATCGGCGCCGCCGCGTTCTCGCAGCTGATCGGTGAGCCGAACCTGATCACCATCGACATGGGCGGCACCAGCCTCGACGCCTCGCTGATCGTCGACGGCGCCCCGGTGCTGCACCAGGGCGCCGAGTTCGAGGGCCTGCCGATCAACACGCCGTCGCTGTACATCCACACCATCGGGGCCGGCGGTGGCTCCATCGCCTGGCTGGACGGCGCGGGCGCCCTCCAGGTGGGTCCGCAGAGCGCCGGAGCCGCCCCCGGTCCGGCGTCCTACGGCCGTGGCGGCACGCAGCCCACCTTCACCGACGCCGCCCTGGCGATCGGGTACCTGGGCACGGGCAGCCCGCTGGGCGGCCGGCTGACCCTCCAGCTGGACCCGGCCACGGCGGCCCTCGCCCCCATCGCCGAGCAGTTGGGCCTGAGCACCGAGGCGCTGGCCCGCGGGATCGTCCGGATCTCCACGACGAAGATCATGGGCGCCGTCCGGGCCATCACCGTGGAGGTCGGCCGCGACCCCAAGGACTTCGCGCTGCTCTCCTTCGGCGGGGGCGGGGGGCTGGTCGCGGTCGACGTCGCGCACGAGCTCGGCATCCCCACGGTGATCGTGCCACCGGGCCAGGGGGCGTTCTCCGCTTTCGGCATGCTCATGGCCGACGTGCAGCACGACTTCTCCCGCACCGCCGTGACCCCGCTGGCCGACGTGGACCAGGCCACCCTCGACGCGGCGTACGGACCGATGACCGCCGAGGCGGAGACGGTGCTCGCCGGCGAGGGCTTCGCCCCTGACCTGCAGGTGCTCACCCGCAGCGTGGACGTCCGGTACAGCGGCCAGGAGCACTCGGTGACCGTGCCGGTCCCCGATGGCGTGGTCGACGTCGCCACCGAGGTGCAGAAGCTCTTCACGGAGCTGCACGAACGGCAGTACGGGCACGTCATGGAGGACCCCATCGAGGTCACCACCATGCGGCTGCGCGCAACGGGCGCGGTCGGGAAGCCGACCCTGCCGGTGCTGCCCACCCGCTCCGGCCCGACGCCGGCGCCCGAGGGACACCGCAACGTCCACCTGTCGGAGTCGCAGCCGGCGGTCCCCTACGCGCTCTACACCCGGGAGCAGCTGCTCAACGGGGACGAGATCAGCGGGCCGGCGGTCATCTCCGAGCACACCGCGACCACCGTCATCCACGCCGGGGACGCCCTCCGGGTGGGCACGCACGGAGAAATGGTCATCAGCATCGGCACCGAGGGAAGGGCCTGACCATGACGAGCACCACCACCGAGCCGGTGACCACCGACTCCATCACCACCGACTCGGACACCATCGACTCCATCACCACCGAGATCATCCGGCACGGCCTGCTCGCCAGCGCCGAGGAGATGGCCCGCAACCTGTGCCGGACGGCGTACAACACCGTCGTCTACGAGATCCACGACTACGGCATCGGCCTCCACGACGCCGCCGGCGACGTCGTGGCCGACGCACCCGGGATCGCGGTCTTCACCCGGGGCAACGACCACGGCATCAAGGAGGCGATCGATTTCCTGGGCACGGACAAGATGAACCCGGGTGACGTCTTCCTGCTCAACTTCCCGTACTGGTCCTCGGCGCACACCCTGGACCCGCTGATGTTCGCCCCTATCCACGTCGGCACCCAGCTGATCGGTTTCGCCTCCTGCCGGATCCACGTGCTGGACCTCAAGCAAAAGGACCCGGGCTACGTCCTGGACTCCACGGACATGTCCCAGGAAGGCATCTTCTTCCCGGCCACCAAGCTCTACCGGGCCGGCGAGCCGAACGAGGACGTCTTCAACATCATCAAGTTCAACAGCCGGCTGCCCGAGCGGACCATCGGTGACATGCAGGCCCAGGTCTCCGCCTGCGTGACCGGGGTGCGGCGGACCCAGGAGATCGCGGCCAAGTACGGCACCGAGACCCTCCTGGCCGCCATGCGGGCGATCAACGACCACGGCGAGCGGCTGGCCCGGCTGGCGCTGGCGAAGATGCCCAAGGGCACCTGGACGGCGCACGACTTCGTCGACTCCGACGGCGTCGACCTGGACCGCATGATCAAGATGAACGTCACGGTCACCGTCACCGACGAGGAGATGGTCATCGACTGGACCGGCAGCGAGCGGGACGTGCGGGGGCCGATCAACCTGCCGGTGGGCCAGACCGAGGCGTTCTGCAGCCTCATCTTCAAGGCGCTGACCACACCGGAGACCTCGGTGGTGGCCGGCAACTTCCGGCCGCTGCGGGTGGTCACCGAGCGCGGCTCGGTGATGCACGCCGTCCCGCCGATGCCCACCTTCACCCTGTGGACGGCGCTGATCGGCGGCGAGGTCGTGCTGAAGGCGCTGGCCCAGGGCATGCCGGACGTCGTCCCGGCCTGCTCCGGTGGGGACGTCTGCTCCATGATGGGCCTGGGCGTCAACCCACGGAACGGCGAGAACTGGCTGGAGGCCACCAACGAGGCCGTCGGCTTCGGCGGGCACGCCGGCGGCGACGGCGCGGACGGGATCATGCACCTGTCCGAGCCGGGCTGCCGGAACAACCCGGTGGAGGTGTTGGAGACCAAGTCGCCGATGTTCATCGAGTCCTACGGCTACCGGCCCGACACCGGCGGTGCCGGCCGGCACCGGGGCGGGGTCGGTGTGAGCCGGGTGTACCGGTTCACCGCTCCGACCACCGGAATCTGCCTGGTCTACAAGACCAAGACCAAGCCGTGGGCGGTGCTCGGCGGCCTGGAGGGCGACAACAACCACGTGGTGCTCAACCCGGGAACCCCGCGGGAGGTCGTGCAGGGCGGCAGCTACAACCACCTCGAGACCGGCGACGTGCTGGCCAACAACACCGGTGGTGGTGGCGGCTACGGCAACCCCTTGGAGCGCGAGCCGGAGCTGATCGCCCGCGACGTGCGCAACGGCTTCGTCTCCGTGGCGGCCGCGGAACGGGACTACGGCGTGGTCGTCGACGCGCACACCTTCACCGTCGACGTCGACGCCACCGCCAGGCTGCGGACGGCGGGCGCGTGACGTCCCTGTCCATCGTCAACGGCCTGGTGTTCGACGGTGTCTCCGACGAGCTGGCCGAGGGCCCGGTGCACGTCGTCGACGGGGAGATCGTCTCCGTCGGCGGCGTGCCCCGGCCGGCCGACCGGGTGGTCGACGCTCGAGGCCGGACGGTGCTGCCCGGGCTCATCGACGCGCACTGCCACGCCTACGGGATCTCGCTGGAGATGTTCGCCATCGAGACGCGGCCGCTGAGCTACGTCGCGCTGGCGGCGAGCCGGCGGCTCGCCGGTGCGCTGGCCCGCGGCTTCACCACGATCCGTGACCCGTCGGGTGGTGACGCCGGGCTGGCGCGGGCGATCACCGAGGGGCTGATCCCCTCCCCCCGCTACCTGTGGACCGGGGCCGCGCTCAGCCAGACGGGCGGCCACGGCGACGTACGAGGTCCGGACACCGACTTCTGCGGTTGTCACGCCCACACGGTCGAGGTCGTCGACGGGGTAGACCCGCTGCGCCGGGCAGTGCGCGACCGCTTCCGCCGCGGCGCGCACGCGATCAAGATCATGGCATCGGGCGGGGTCGTCTCACTCACCGACCCGATCCGGATCCCGCAGTACTCGGCCGAGGAGGTGCGGGCGGTCAGCGACGAGGCGACCCGGCGGGGCAGCTACGTGGCCGCGCACGCCTACTCCCCCGAGGCGATCCGGCACGCGGTGGCCAACGGGGTCCGCAGCATCGAGCACGGCAACCTGCTCGACGCCGAGACGGCGAAGGTGATGGCCGCCGCCGGGGCCTTCCTGGTGCCGACCCTGGGCACCTACGAGGCGATGGAGCGCCGGGGCGGGGAGCTGGGCATGGCCGACGTCTCCCGGGCGAAGAACCGCGAGGTCCTCGACGCCGGCCGGAGCGCGGTGGAGCTCGCCCGGGCCGCCGGCGTCCGGGTGGGCTTCGGCACCGACCTGATGGGCGTGCTGGAGGACGAGCAGCTCACCGGCCTGCGCGTGCAGGTGGAGGTCGACGGCCCTCTGCTCGCGCTGCAGTCGGCGACCTCGGTGAACGCCGACCTGCTGGGCCGGCCCGACCTCGGGCGGGTGCAGGCCGGCGCGGCCGCGGACCTGCTCATCGTCGACGGCAACCCGCTCGAGGACCCGGCGGTGCTGTGGGGCTCCCCGGCCGGGCGCACCGTCGTCCAGGCCGGCACTGTCCTGCCGGGCTGACGCGGCTGAGTGGAGTGCCAGGGGCGGGAACCGCGCCCTGGCACTCCACTCAGAGGCCGTGGGCGGCGGTGAGGAGGGGCATTGCCTGGAACGGAACGCCGCGCCCGTCCGGCCGCGTCCAGTGCACCGTGACCTCGTCGAACCCGAGAGCGGCCAACCGGCCCAGGGTGTCGGCATAGCGTTCGGCGCTCTGGAACGGCCACTGCACCTCCAGCCCGAACTGGACGATGCGACGCAGCGCGTCCGGTGCCCGGCCCTGCTCGGCCAGGACGTCGGTCAGCCCCTGCGACTGCTCGGCCAGCGCGGTGAACCAGTCGGCCGGCTCCACCTGCGGGCCGTAGGGGCCGTAGGTCACCCACGCCTGCCCGTACCGGGCGGCCAGCCTCAGCGCCTTCGGGCCGGTCGCGGCGACGGTGAACGGCAGCCTCGGCTGTTGCACGCAGCCTGGGAGCTGGTGGGCGTCGATCGCGCTGAACCGCTCGCCGCGCACGGTGGTCACCGGTTGGCGCAGCAATGTGTCGAGCAGTCCGAGCCACTCGGCGAAGCGGTCGGACCGCTCGCGGAGGGTGCGCTTCGGCTGGCCCAGCACGGTCGCGTCCGGTCCTTCGGTGCCGGCGCCGAGGCCCACCTCCAGCCGGCCGCCGGTGAGCTGGTCGATCGTCATCAGCTCCTTGGCGAAGGGCACCGGGTGGCGGAAGTTCGGGGTGGCCACCTGGGTGCCGAGCCGCACCCGGTCGGTGCGCATCGCGGCGGCGGCCAGCAGCGGCACCGCGCCGTACCAGGGGCTGTCGGCCAGCAGCGGCCAGGTCAGGTGGTCGTAGGTCCACACCGTCCGCACCCCGGCGTCCTCGGCGGCGCGCACGTCGTCGATGAACGCGGTGGTCGGGTGCCGGTCCGGGAGGACCAGAGCCGACAGGTGCAGTGCCGTGCTCATGACGACGTCCCCTCGACCTGCCCTGCCCAGCTGCCCCGTACGTGGCCGATGTGCTGGTACATCAACTGCTCCAGCCCCGCGCGATCACAGGTTTCGATGCGTCGAGGTCCACCTCCGGGCCGGGCTGCGACAGCGCGGTGGCGATCAGGACGCCAGGCCAGGGAGTACCGGCGGCGGTCATGGGTGCTCCGATCGGACGAGGACGGATCGACGGAGTCGGGGCCGTGTGCCCGGTCCGGACAACTACGCCGCCCGGACAATTTCATATTGCATATGTCTGGACAACGACGAGAAGAGAATCAGACGTGACGTGCACCGCCCGGCCCGGCCCGCGAGAGATCTGGCTCGCCTACGACGAGGCGTCCAACCGCGGCGACCACGACGCGGCCGCCGCGTTCGTCGCGCCCGACCTCGCGGTGCTGGTCAACGGCGTTCCGGCGCTCTCCTCGGTGGCGGAGGACCGCGCGGTCCAGACCGAGTTGATCCGCTGCTACCCCGACTACGCCCGTAGCTTCGTCGGCGCGCTGGAGGACGGCGACTCCGCCGCAATCGAGTGGCGCATGCACGGCACACCGGCCCCTGGCGTCGACCTACCGCCGCTGGACGTGCCGGGCTGCTCCGTGGTGCGCTGCCGGGACGGCCGGATCGTCGAGGCGCGGCTCTACCACCCGACGGGCGCACTGGACCGGGTCGCCGACCGCGCGCTCGGTCGGGACTGACGAGCATGACCGGGGCCCGATCGCTCGTGACACGACGGGGGCCGGGAAGGGCAAACTGCTCGTCTCGGACAAGGAGCCTGGCCCCAGAACTGGACTTCGCCCTGCTCTCACACCGCGTCTGGGATGCCAACCAGTACGGGTCAAGCCACCGCGAAGGGCTTTGGTCAGCAAACCCTCTGGCCAGAGCCTAGTGGAGCTCCCCTGTCCAGCTTCGGGTGATCAGGGGGTGACCAGATAACGGGACACTGGGGATGAAGTGGGGTCGGTTAGCTCGGCTACCCGATCACAGCTCGACTAGCTGCGGTTGGCTCCCCCAATTGCACTCGAACCAATAACCCTGCGATTGTCCGGTCGGACGCGTCCACCACTTCTCCTGCATGACGAACTGCCCCCTGAGCCCGTGGTTCGCCCCCACCACGAGACCGTTGTGGACCTTTCCACGCCCCCGCTGACCGGTAATTTCTGGGGACAGAATGGGGCTAAGGTGGGGCGCCATGGGACGTCCCCCGCTGGCCCTGGCACCGCCGGCGCCATCCGCTGCTACAAGACCGAGACCGGCTACCGCGCCCGCGTCCTGGTCCGGGACTACGACGGCGCGGTCCGCGCCGTCGAACGCCGCGGACCCACCAAAGCCGCCGCCGAACGCACCCTGAAGAACGCCCTGCGCGACCGCGCCGACATCCAGGCCGGCGGCGAGATCACCGCCGACAGCCGGGTGTCCGCCCTGGCCGAGGCCTGGTACGCCGGACTGGCCGACCTGTCACCGGTGACCATGCAGGCCTACCGCGACCGGCTCGATCTGCAGATCCTGCCGGGCCTGGGTCGGCTGCGGTCCGCGAGCTCCGCATCGGCGTCCTCGACCGGCACCTCCGGCTGGTCGCCGACATTCACCAGCCCGGACCGGGTCCGGGACGTGCTGCACAACTTCAACACCGACGGCTTCGACTCGCTCTACTCGCGCTACGCCGGCGGGCGGCCACCGAAGTTCGACCTCAAGCAGCGGGCGAAGATCAAGCAGATCGCGCTGAGCCGGCCGGTCGATCACGACCTGCCGTTCTCGGTGTGGAGCCTGTCCAAGCTGGCCGACTTTCTGGTCGCCGAGGGGGTGGTCGACGACATCTCCCACGAGGGCCTACGGGCGTTGCTGCGTGAGGAGGACGTCAGCTTTCACGCGGTGAAGACCTTCACGGCCAGCACCGACCCGGACTACGACGCCAAGACCACCCGGGTGCTGGAGCTCTACGCGATCGCCGACGGCACCGCCGCTGCCGGCCCGAATGACCCAACGGTGGTGTTCTGCGTGGATGAGTTCGGACCGCTGAACCTGCAGCCCCACCCGGGCAAGCAGTGGGCGCCGGTCGCGGTCGGCAAGGGCGATCCGGCCGCTCCCCGGCGGCGCCGGCGGCGGGCGACCTACACCCGCCCGCACGGCGTGCGGCACCTCATGGCGGGCCTGGACCTGGCCCGGGACAAGCTCTACGGCCACGTCACCCGGCGCAAGGGCCGCACCCGATTCCTCGCCTTCTGCCGCTACCTGCGCTCGCTCTACCCGCCTGGCGTGCGCATCGCGATCGTCTGCGACAACTTCAGCCCACACCTGTCCACCCGCTCCGACTCCCGGGTCGGGGCGTGGGCCACGACCAACAACGTCGAGATCGCCTACACGCCGTTCTACGGCTCCTGGCTCAACCGGATCGAGCCGCAGTTCACCGCGCTGCGCTACGTCACCCTCGACGGCACCGACCACACGACCCCCCGCGAGCAGGCGCGCATGATCCGCCGCTACATCGCCTGGCGAAACGGACACGCCACCGACCCAAAGCTCCGCAAGGTGGTCAAGCGGGCCTCAACCATCAAGCGGGCGAAGGCTGCCTGACCGGGCAGTAGTCGCAGCCGAAGACGCCACGGCCGCATGCCACGACAGCATCGGCGCGTCCTTGACCGGACCGGTGACGTGGCCCGCCCTGCCAGTGCCGCCCGCCGACCCCGCCACGGAAATCGCGCGCGACCCGGAGTGGTCGACGCGTCGGCGCACCTGTCGGATGACCCGCCGTGCGGTTCCACCGCGCGGGAGACTGGGCACCGTGCCCTCGGGAGCGACGTTGCTGCTCGTCCTGGACCTGGTCGGAACCTTCGCCTTCGCGCTGAACGGCGCGCTGACCGCCCTGCGGGCGGCGCGGCTGGACATCGTCGGGGTGGTCACCCTCGGCATGATCACCGCGGTCGGCGGGGGGACCATCCGCGACGTCCTGCTGGACAGCCTGCCCCCGGCCACGTTCGCCGACTGGCGCTACTACGCCGTGGCCGCCGCAGGCGGCCTGATCGCCTTTTTCCTCGGTCGCCGCCTGGACCGGCTCAACACCCCGATCACCGTGCTGGACGCCGTGGGACTGGCGCTGTTCGCGGTCACCGGCGCCACCAAGGCGATCGGTCTGGGCTTCGGCCCGGAACAGGCGGTCATCGTCGGCACGATCACCGCGGTCGGCGGCGGCACGATCCGCGACGTCCTGGTCCGGCAGATCCCCTCGGTTCTCAGCAGCGGGTTCTACGCCATTCCTGCGCTGATCGGCGCCACCGCGGCGGTCGTCGCCAGCCTGCTCGGTGCCGGCGGGACCCTCGCCACCGTCGGCGCCGCCGTCCTGTGCTTCGTCATCCGCATGGTCGGCGTCCGTTACGACCTCAACGCTCCTTACCCGCTCGCACCTCCGGAGCCGGCCCGCGACGACGACGAGTGACCGGCACCGTCCCGATGTCAGGCCGCCAGCCAGGCCAGCGCGGCGACCACCAGCGCCTGCGTACCCGTGTTCAGCGTCGGTTGGATGACCGGCGCAAAAGTCGCGGAGTGGTTGACCGGGATGTCCTCGGTGAGCCGGCCGGCCTGCGCTGCGTGCTCGTAGGTGTCCGGGTCGATGCCCCCGATGAACCAGTAGGTGTAGGGAACGCCCAGCGCGGTGGGGATGTCGCTGAAGTCCTCGCTGGCCGACTGCTGCCCGACCGGCCCGGCGTGGTCCCCGAAGGGGCCGGCGAACGCCGAGGCGACCCGGTCGGTGGTGGCGTCGTCGTTGTCGGTCAGCGGGAACCGGTCGAACAGCTCGAACTCCGGCTCCTTCGGGCAGTTCGAGGCCGCGCACTCGGCGCGGACGATCCGTTCGATGGCGTCGAGGACCGTGGTGCGGGTCGCGTCGGTGTAGGTGCGGACGTTGAGCTGCAGCACCGCCTGATCGGGGATCACGTTGCTCTTGGTGCCGGCCTGGATGCTGCCCACGGTGAGCACCGCGGTCTCCCCCGGCGGCACCTCCCGGGAGACGACGGCTTGCAGCCGGACCACGATCATCGCGGCCAGGACCACCGGATCCACCGCCGCCTGCGGCATCGAGCCGTGCGCGCCGCGCCCGTGCAGGGTGATCCGCATGCTGTCCGCCGCGGAGAGCGCCGGGCCGGGGCGGGTGCCGACCTGCCCCGCGGGAAGCGGCATCACGTGCTGGGCCAGTGCCACCTCGGGCGCCGGGATGAGGTCGGCGAGCCCGCCCTCGACCATCCCACGGGCGCCGTCGCCGGTCTCCTCGGCCGGCTGGAACAGCGCGATCAGCGTGCCGCCCCAGTGCTCGGTGCCGTCGGCGAGCAGCTGCGCAGCACCGGCCAGGCAGGCCACGTGCATGTCATGGCCGCAGGCGTGCATCACCGGCACCTCGTTGCCGTCGGCGTCGGTACTGGTCACCTCGCTGGCATAGGGCAGCTCGGTCGCCTCGCGCACCGGCAGGGCGTCCATGTCGGCCCGCAGCAGCACCGCAGGGCCCTCGCCGTTGCGCAGCAGCCCCACGACGCCGGTGCCGCCCACTCCCTCGTGTACCTCGTAGCCGGCCCCCCGCAGCCGGTCGGCGACCAGGCCCGCGGTCCGGTGCTCCTGGTGGGACAGCTCCGGGTGCTGATGGACGTCCCGGTACAGCTCCTCCTGCCATTCCCGCGTGCTCTCCAGGCCGGCCAGCACCGAGCCCACGGCCGAGTTCAACCCCATGGTTTCCCCCTTCGGACGACGGAGGTCGCGGCGACCCGCAGGTAGGAGACTCCGGGCTTCGGGGCTGCCATCACGAGGAAGTGCGTGAGTTTGACCCGGGGCGTCGCATCGGCCTCACCCGAAATGTCTCATCGGTCTCGCCGCGCCGCACATCCAAGGGGTCCTCGCCCCCGCCGGCCTTAGCGTCGAGTTCGGCGCGGGACGCCGTGGTACACATTGCCCATGGCGCGTCCTCTCCCGAGGCTCCGGGTCGAACGCATATCTGCCCCTGCTGAACCGCGGGCACTACGGGCAGCTCGCACTGCAACGCCGAACGTGACGAGATAATCCCGCTGGGCCACCGGGTCTGCGAGCGTCCCGCCTCGGGGGCTTGGCATCGACTCGCCACGCGTGGCCACTCCCGCCACGTCGTCCGCGGCGAGGGCGATGGCCCGCGCGGCGAGGGATGGGGTCACGGTGACGTGGTCCTCCCGTCGCCAGAGGACGAGGCCGGACGCTCAACCTCCCGTGGCGCCGCGGCGCGCGTCGCCGACTTCCTGCGCACCCGGGATGCCGCTGTCGCAGAGTGGTGCGACGCCGGGCGCGGTGCCGTGGTCAACGACTGGCCAACGAGCGCTCCTTCGCCGCGCTCTGCGGCGCCTCACCGATGCAGGCATCCTCCGGCAACACCCGCCGCTACCGGGTCAACCGCGGCGGCGAGCGCCAAGCCAACAGCGCTCTCTGGCGCATCATCCTGGTCCGGATGAAGACCCATCCACCGACTCGGGCTTACGTCGCCCGGCGGACCGCCGAAGGCATGGGCAAGCACGACATCATGCGCTGCCTCAAGCGCTACGCCGCCCGCGAGATCTACCACCACCTTAACTCGAGGACGCCCCCAGACAGGCACCTTCGCCTTCTGCCCGGCAGCAGTGGAGCAGCGCGCTGGCCAGCGCTTGGCACAAGAGGAGCGTCATCTCAGGTCCGCGACGGCCTGAGCGAGACCATCGTCCCTCAGCGCGCGACGTCGCATGGTCGAGCCTGCCCCGGGGCGTCCGGCACGTCCAGTTGGACCGGCCTGGTGGGAGCTCGTCCGGTGCGATGGGCTACAGACCGCGCCGGTGCAGCAGGTAGCCGAGGGCCGCAACGGCCGGCACCAGGGTTGCGGGGACCAGGTTGAGCGGCATGCCGGCCACGCGCGGTAGGTGCCCGGGCTCGTCCTCGACCGCGGTGCCAGGTGTGGCCAAAGCAGTGAAGAACGGCGCCCACGCGACCGCCGGCAGGAGCGCCGCGGTCTTCGCCGCCAGCTCCTGCTCGGCGGTGGAGGACGCCGGTCGCCACAGCAACCACAGCGCGAGCAGCTGAGCGCCGGCGACCGTGCCCCAGCCGGCCGCGCCGTGAAAACGGGCGTGCGGCGGCCAGTCCGGATGGAACACATGGGAGGCGTTCAGGTCCGCGCGCGCCGTGCCCACGATCGTGCCCACCGCGGTGCCGGTCAGCACCAACCGGCCTGTCCTCATCGCGTGCCTTCCTCTCCGCGTCGCCCTTGCACAGCGGCTGCGGGCGCAGCCTCCGATGCTGCGCTCACCGCAGCCGACCACCAGACGGGCGGCGGCGCAGCCAAACTGCCAAGGCCGCGTCCGCCGAGGAGCGACGGCGCCAGGTCACCAGCGTCGGCTATGCCCGACCGCAAGACCAGGCCCCGCCTCAGACGTCTCCAGTCCGTTCAATCGCGGTGCGAACGGTCCGCTCCCACGCCCCACCGCGCGGCCACCATCCGGATTCCTGCGATGCACAGCGCCGCTCACGACAAGCACGCGCACCAGCCGCGGCTCCTCCCCCTCCACGCTCGACCGAGGAGCCCTGGCTGTGCAGGTCGGTGCGACAGGCACTGGAGGATGAGCGCGTCGGGCTAGAGGACACATTCCTACGGTCCGCGGGCGTGATGTCGCCGCACAAGCTGACCGCCGGACGTGCGCGAGCACGTGCAGACTGGCGGGACTCGGTGCCGGTGGAGCCCGGTGTGGCAGGTGTCGGCGGTGACGCCTTGGGCGCCGGGCACCGTGGTCGGGTAGCCCAGACTGCTCTACGTAGCGCTCACCCACGGCCGCAGCGGCAACTACCCACACCTGGTCACCGTCGGGGACGGGGACCCGCACAGCATCGTCACCCCCGCCGCGGTGTCCCCGGACAGCGTTAGGGCGTGTCTCACCGATCTTGACCGGCGGGTTCGGTAGGCCTGGTGTGTGCGCGATCGTCACGATCTGACTGATGTGGAGTGGGCCCGGCTGG
>NZ_FZNO01000033.1 GCF_900188025.1 Blastococcus mobilis | reverse complement strand
CATTCCGAACCCGGAAGCTAAGCCTCTCAGCGCCGATGGTACTGCCCCGGAGACGGGGTGGGAGAGTAGGACGCCGCCGGACAACCATTCCCGAACGGGGGTCAGAGCCACGTGCTCTGGCCCCCGTTCGTTGTGTCCGGTTCTGCCGTCGGCGTTCTGCCGATGAGCGCCGCCAACCGAAGAGGTACTCCAGGTCATGACATCACCGCGACGCGGATCGGGTGGAGCGCGCGACGATCGCAGCTCCGGAGCGGGACGAGGCGCCGCAGGTAAGGGCAAGGCAGGCACCCCTCGTGGTGGCGCCGCCGGTCGTGGCAGTGCGCCCTCCGGGGGTGGAGCGCGCCATGGAGGAGCCGGTTCGTCACGGGGCTCCGTCGGCGGATCCGGCGGTCGGGCAGCGGGCGGCCGTGGCGCTGATTCCTCGCGTGACGAAAAGTCGACCTGGCAGGAGCGCCGACCACAGTCCGGCCGCCCGTCCGGTGATCGGCCGCAGTGGCAGGACCGTCGTCCGCAGGGTGACCGTCCCGCGGGTGACCGTCCGCAGTGGCAGGACCGTCGTCCGCAAGGTGACCGTCCGACTGGCGGTGGCTCCGCACGCCCCGGTGCTCCGCGCAGTGGTCGGTCCGCCGGTGATCGGCCGCAGTGGCAGGACCGTCGTCCGCAGGGTGACCGTCCCACGGGTGACCGTCCGCAGTGGCAGGACCGTCGTCCGCAGGGTGACCGCACTGACCGTCCCGGCCGTGCCGCGCCCGAGCGCGCCCCGGGCTCGCGGAACGCTCGCGGTCAGTGGCAGGAGCGGACCGAACGCAGCAGCCCTCACGGGGACCGGCCCCAGTGGCAGGACCGTCGTCCGCAGGGTGACCGTCCCACGGGTGACCGTCCGCAGTGGCAGGACCGTCGTCCGCAGGGTGACCGCACTGACCGTCCCGGCCGTGCCGCGCCCGAGCGCGCCCCGGGCTCGCGGAACGCTCGCGGTCAGTGGCAGGAGCGGACCGAACGCAGCAGCCCTCACGGGGACCGGCCCCAGTGGCAGGACCGTCGTCCGCAGGGTGACCGTCCCACGGGTGACCGTCCGCAGTGGCAGGACCGTCGTCCGCAGGGTGACCGACCGCAGCGGGCCTCGGGTCCTCGCTCCGACCGGTCGACCGGGGACCGCGCGCAGCGGTCCGGCGCTCCGGGTGGCGATCGTGGCAACTGGCGGGAGCGCCGTCCCTCCGACGACCGACGCGGTGCTCCGGCACGGGGCGCCGGCCGATCCACGGCTGGTGAGGAGCGGCGCCCGCCGTTGCCTCCCGGGCCGCAGATCCCGGACTGGGTGGATGCCCGCGATCTCGATCCCGCCGTGCGCGGCGCTCTCCGCGGCCTCGACCCCCGGAACGTCGAGCGGGTAGCCGGGCACCTCGTCGCCGCCGGGACCCTCGTGGAGGAGGACCCCGCTGCGGCGCTCGCCCACGCCCGTGCGGCTCGCGACCGGGCGTCGCGCGTGGCGGCGGTCCGCGAGGCGGTGGGCGTCGCTGCCTACCACGCCGAGGACTACGCCGAGGCGGCTCGGGAGCTGCGCGCCTACCGCCGGATGAGCGGTGACGCGAGCTACCGCGCCGTCCTGGCCGACTGCGAGCGGGCGCTGGGGCGACCGGAGGTGGCTCTGCGTCTCGTCGCCGAGGCGCTCGCGGACGATCCGGACCCGGAGGAGACCGCCGAGCTCCGGATCGTGGAGTCCGGCGCCCGGCTGGACCTCGGTGAGGCTGCCGCCGCTCGGCTCGTGCTCGAAGGTGCGCTCGGCAGCCCGCTCGACCCGGCATCTCTCGTGCCGGGGGATGCGCCCCGGCTTCGGCTCGCCGCCGCCTACGCCGATCTCCTTCAGATCCAGGGAGAGAACGAGCGCGCCATGGCGTGGTTCGTCGCCATCGCCGCGGCCGATCCCGAGGACCTCACCGGCGCCGTCGACCGCCTCGGCATCGAGTTCACCGATCTCGAGGACGAGCTCGACGAAGACGTCGACAGCGACGGCCTCGGGACCGAGGACAACGCTGATGCTGCGCAGCCGTCCAGGCAGCCGGCCGCTCCGGAGGTGGTGCGTCCGCTGCCCGAGGACGACCACCGCCAGGGTCGGAGCTTCGACGAGGAGGTGGAGGCGGAGGTGGCCGAACTCCTCGGCGAGACCGATCCGCCGTCGGACGGATCCGCTGCGGACGGCGATGAGCCAGCCGCTGACATGCACTGAGCCCCCGACGTTCGGGGGCTCCTCGTCCACAGTGCTCGGCGGCGTCCACAGATGCCGCTGAGCCCCCGGGCGGTCACCGCCGGTCCAGCACCCTCGCTGCATGAGCGTGGCTGTGATCGATCGGAACGACGTGGTCCTCCGCGGGCGGGTGTCCGCCCCGGCGGAGATCCGCACCCTGCCCAGCGGTGATTCGCTGCTGACCTTCCGGCTCGTCGTGCGGCGACCCGTGCCGCGGGCCCGCGGTCAGTCGGTGGACGTGCTGACCTGCATCACCTACGACCGCGGCCTGCAGCGGCGCGCGGCGATGTGGCAACCGGGCGACGTCGTCGAGGTCGAGGGGGCGCTGCAGCGGCGGTTCTGGCGCACCGGCAGCGGCACCGCCTCGGTCTGCGAGGTGAACTGCCGCAAGGGCCGGAAGGTCCCGCGATCCGCCCCCGGTTCCAGCGAGCGGACGGCGTGAAGCCGAGACCCCGGTCAGTCCGCCAGAGGGCGCAGCACCAGACCGGTCCGGGGCTTGGGCACGAACAGCGTGGACTTCCGTGGCATGCGTGCACCGGCCCGTGCCACCGCCGCGACGTCCCTCGGGGATGGCGCCCGCAGCAGCAGCGCCACACCGGCGCGCTCGGTCGCCAGCCGCAGGGCCTCCTCGGCGGAGTGGGCGATCAGCACCGAGTCGGGATCGTCCCGGCGGTGCCAGAGCAGGTCCAGGAGACCGTGGTGGGCCAGGACGACATCCAGCCCGCGCCAGGCAGGGGGCGCTTCGGACGGCACGGCCGCCAGAACGGCGTCGGACGGATGGCTGAGGCGGATCAGTCGCGCGCCGTCGGAGACGAGGAAGTCGCGCTCGCCGGGGTCGGTCACCCACCGGTCGACCGCGTCGGGGATCCCCCTCCCGTCGTCCGTCGACAACTCACTGACCCGGAAGCCGGTCGCTGCGGCACGGACCGCGGCGTCCAGGTCGAGGTCGGGAACCACGCGGTGGATCGGGTCGACGCGCAGGCCTCCGGGCCCCATCGGCGTCACCAGCGCCAGCACGCTTCCGCCGCTGGCCCGGGTGTCACGCGTACGGCCGTTGGCGCGGGCCGCGGCGAAGCGGTGGTGGCCGTCGGCGATGACGGCCCCGGTCCGGGCGAAGGCGGCGGTGAGCCGATCCAGCATCGGGCGCTCGGTCACCCGCCACAGCCGGTGCCCCACCCCGTCCGCGTCGTCCACCGTCATGGTCGGCGGACCCTGCCGCACCACCTCGGTGACGCCGGCCACCTCCCGGTCCGGATCATGGGCCAGCACGATCGGCTCCAGATCGGTCCCGGTCGCAGCCAGCAGCGCCCGCCGGCCCTCGACGGCCGCGGGGTAGGTGTCCTCATGGGGCAGCACCGCCGACGAACCGGGCGGGGGCAGCGTGACGGCGCCCAGCCAGCCGGCCGTCGCCGATCCACCTCCGCCCGGGCGCAGTTCGTACAGCCACAGCGCCGGCTCCTGGTCCCGGACCAGGACGCCCTCGTCCTGCCAGCGGCGCAGGGTGGTGGCGGCCAGCTCCGCGGAGCGCCCGGCGGGATCCCCCGTGGCGCCGGGGTGAGAGTCGGGTACCGGGAGAATGAGCCGCACGACGTTGTGCGGGTCGGCGCCGGCCAGTCGGTCGCGGCCGGCGGGCGTCACCAGGTCGTAGGCTGGCGAACTCACCCGCGCGAGATGCTCGGGGTCCTGCTGCCGATAGGTCAGGGCACGGAACGGACGGACGTCGAGTCCCGTCGCCGACACGGACGAGAGGGACGACGACGACTCCACCACGGGGTCGATCGTAGGAGCGAGCCGATCCAGCCCGCCGTGAGCGGTCCGTCCGGGCCGGGCGGGCCGGGTAGGGCGGGTCCGCCCGGCCCGGACGAGGGAGAAGGGGGCAGGGGTGCCGGAGACTTCTCCCGAGGGCGACGTGTACGAGTGGTACCAGCGCGGCGTCCAGTTCCTGCGCGACGGCAATCCCGCCGCTGCCGCCACCCTGCTCAGCCGTGCCGCCGACGCCGAGCCGGGCTCGCGCAGCATCCTCGAGGCGCTGGCGCGAGCCCAGTACGACGCCGGCCGCTACCAGGAGGCAGTCATCAGCTTCACCGCCCTGACAGCGGTCAGCCCCACCGACGACTACGCGCACTTCGGCCTCGGGCTGTCCGCCAGCAGGGCAGGAGAGCTGCGGCTGGCGGTCGAACACCTCGCCCTCGCGGTGGCGATGCGTCCCGACGCGAGCCACTACGCCCGGGCGTTGCGCGGTGTGCGTGCACGGCGGGCGGCGCAGTCCTCATGACCGCCGTCGATCCTGGAGCCATGAGTTCGATCGCCGCGGGCAGCAGCGCTCCACCGTGCGAGGTCTACGACGTCGCGCTGCTCGACCTCGACGGTGTCGTGTACGTCGGACCGGATGCCGTTCCGGGCGTCCCCGCTGCCCTGAGCGCCGTCCGGGCCGCCGGCATGCGACTGGGCTTCGTGACCAACAACGCCTCCCGGCCGCCGGACGAGGTCGCCGCGCATCTGACCCGGCTGGGTGTGCCGGCCGAGGCGACCGAGGTCATCACCAGCTCGCAGGCGGCTGCCACCGTGGTGGCGGAGCTGCTCGAGCCGGGCGCCCCCGTCCTGGCCGTCGGCGGGCCCGGGGTCGCGGCCGCGCTGACGGCGGCCGGTCTCACCGTCGTGGCGCGCGCCGAGGACAGCCCTGCCGCCGTCGTCCAGGGTTACGGCAGCGAGGTCGGCTGGATCCAGCTGGCCGAGGCAGTGGTGTCGGTCCGCGGGGGCGCCCGTCACGTCGCCACGAACAACGACCTCACCATTCCCTCACCCCGCGGCCCGCTGCCCGGCAACGGGGCGCTGGTGGGACTCGTGACCGCGGTGACCGGACAGCCGCCCTTGATCACCGGCAAGCCCGATCCGGCCATGCACGCCGAGTGCGTTCGCCGGACCAGGGCTCGACGACCCCTCGTCGTCGGCGACCGCCTCGACACCGACATCGAGGGAGCCCGCAGGGTCGGTGCGGCGAGCCTGCTGGTGTTCTCGGGGGTCACCGACCCTGCCCTGCTGCTCACCGCGGCCCCGCAGCACCGCCCGGACCTGATCGCCGCCGATGCCGCCGGCCTGCTGCGTCCCCACCCAGCGGTCTGCGTGGACGGGGCGTCCTGGCGGTGCGGGACGTGGTCGGTCCAGGCTGCCGAAGGAGAGGACCTCCTCGTCCTGGAGGCCGGGGGCGCGGACGGCCGGAGCGACGGCCTGGACGGGCTGCGGGCGCTCTGCGCGGCGCACTGGTCCCGGCACCCCCATGACGGCACTCCCGTGCGGGTCGTGGCAACCGGCTCCCGCGCGGAGGACGCGCTCGGCCGCTGGGGCCTGATCCCGCCCTCGGCCGCCGAGTAGCCCCGCCGGGGGCTCAGAGCAGCTTGCGCAGACGCAGCAGGTCGCGGAGACCGGCCTCCAGCTTCACCCGTCCGGTCGCCCAGGCGGGCCCGAAGTGAAGCTTGCCGTTGGTCAGCGCCACGAGGTCGTCGCTGGTCATCGTGAGCCGGATGTCGGCCCTCGGCACCGCGGGGCCGTGCGGCAACACGCGCAGGTCCCGCACCGCTCCGGAACCGAGCCGGCCGACCACGACCTCGTCCAGGTCGGTCAACCGGCAGGAGAGACTGCGGTCCAGTCCCTCCGCCGCGGGGTTCGCCGCGAGATCCCCGAGGATGGCCTGGAGGGCCTTCATGCACTGATCCATCGTCGCCACGCGGGCGGGCCTCCAACGCTGCACAGGGTTGTTGCCGGACCTGGAACGCTATCGCCCCGCTCGTGTGACCGTGCCCGTCGTCCCCGGCCGGTAATCTCGCCTGCGAACCGAATCAGCCGATCGGGCCGCCCCGGCGCCGCACCGGTGCCCCTCACAGCGGAAGGCGAGCGCGATGACCGAGCCGAGCCCGTCGCGACCTGTCCCGGGTCCGCCGCGCCCCGGCCCGCGCCCGGACACCCCTGCTGCTCCGGCGCCCGCCGCCGGGGCAGAGGATCGCTTCGCCGACCTCGCCGACCGGCCCATCGCCGAGCACGTGGCTGTCTTCGAGACCGAGCACGCCCGGCTCCAGCGCGAGCTCGGCACGATCGACCAGCTCTGATGGCCCGTCGCAGTCGGCTCGACGCGGAGCTCGTTCGTCGGGGCCTGGCCCGGTCCCGCGAGCACGCGGTCGCCCTCATCGCCGACGGCCGCGTCGCCGTGTCCGGGCAGGCCGCCACCAAGCCCGCCACCGGCGTCGACGCGGCGACGCCCGTGGTCGTCCGCACCGATCCCGACCAGCCCAGCTGGGTCTCCCGCGGCGCGCACAAGCTCCTCGGGGCGCTCGAGGCCTTCCCGGTTGCCGTCGCAGGACGGCGTGCGCTGGACGCCGGGGCGTCCACCGGCGGCTTCACCGAGGTGCTGCTCAGCCGTGGGGCGGCAGAGGTCGTCGCCGTCGACGTCGGCTACGGCGAGCTCGCCTGGTCGCTGCGCACCGACGAGCGGGTCCGCGTCCACGAGCGCACCAACGTCCGCACCCTCACCCCGGCAGCGATCGACGGGCCGGTGGACCTCGTCGTCGCCGACCTGTCCTTCATCTCGCTGCGCCTCGTCCTCCCGGCGCTCACCGCGTGCGCCACCCCGGACGCCGACGTCCTGCCGATGGTGAAACCGCAGTTCGAGGTGGGCCGGGAGCGGCTCGGAGCCGGCGGGGTGGTGCGCGACCCCGAACACCGGGTCCAGGCGGTGCTCGACGTCGGCGTGGCCGCGGCGGCGCTCGGCTGGGGCACCGCAGGGGTGGTCGCCAGCCCACTGCCCGGCCCGGCGGGCAACGTGGAGTTCTTCCTCTGGCTGCGCCGTGACGCGCCGCCACCGCAGGAGGACGACGTCCGTCGAGCAGTCCAGGAGGGCCCGACGTGAGCCAGCTCGCGAGCTCGGGCACAGACAGAGCACCGTCGCGAACGCGGGCGCCGGGCGCCGGCGAGGAGGCCAAGTGACACAGCTCAGCGAGGGCACGTCCGCACCGCGTGCGGAGTCCCGCCGCGTCCTCCTCACCGTGCACACCGGGCGCCGAGACATCGTCGAACTGGCCCGCACGTCGGCCGCGCGGCTG
Organism: Blastococcus mobilis; assembly: GCF_900188025.1. Taxonomy (GTDB): domain Bacteria; phylum Actinomycetota; class Actinomycetes; order Mycobacteriales; family Geodermatophilaceae; genus Blastococcus_B; species Blastococcus_B mobilis. The sequence goes on along the minus strand of NZ_FZNO01000033.1, from coordinate 36,317 downwards.
ACCGCGGCCGGGATCGTCGTCCGGGTTCTCGCCGACGAGGCGGACGACCTCGACATCCACGACGCCGAGGTGGTGGCGGCCGACTCCACAGCGGCCGCGGGCGCGGAGATCGTCATGGTCTTCGGTGGCGACGGGACCTTCCTGCGCGCCGCGGAACTCGCGCGCTACACCGACGCCGCTCTGATGGGGGTCAATCTCGGCCGGGTGGGTTTCCTCGCCGAAACCGAGCCCGAGGCGGTCGAGGAGACCCTCCTGGCGATCGAGCGGTGCGAGTACTCCGTCGAGGAGCGGCTCGCCCTGGAGGTCGGCGTCCTCGACGGCAGCGGCTCCGTCGTGGGCGGCACGTGGGCCCTCAACGAGGTGTCCGTCGAGAAGGCCCAGCGCTCCCGGGTCCTCGACGTCGTCCTCGCCATCGACGGACGGCCGCTGACCAGCTTCGGCTGCGACGGAGTCCTGTGCGCGACGCCGACCGGCTCCACGGCCTACGCGTTCTCCGCCGGCGGCCCGGTCGTCTGGCCCGACGTCGAGGCGCTGCTCCTCGTGCCCAGCAACGCCCACGCCCTGTTCGCCCGGCCGCTGGTCACCTCGCCGAACTCGGTGCTGACCGTCGCCGTCCCGGCCGACGGCAACCGGTCGCGGGTCTCGGCCGACGGCCGCCGGATGGTGGAGGTGCCCGACGGTGGCCGGGTCGACGTGCGGCGCGCGGACCGCCCGGTGCGGATCGCCCGCGTGCACGCCTCGACCTTCGGGGACCGGCTGGTCGCGAAGTTCGGCCTGCCGGTCCGCGGTTTCCGCGACGCACGGCACCACGCCGGTCCCGGCCACGAGATCTACACCAGCCACAGCGTGCTCAGTCGCGACGTCGTGACGGGTAACGGCGCGACTGACGACGTCCCCGCGGCGGAGGTGACCGGTGCCGGCTCGCACGACGACGCCTGAAAGAGGACCCTCCTGCCCCCCACCCCTTGCTGACGCTCGGCGCGGGTCCCTGCAGGAGGGCCGTTCCAGCCCGTCACCTGGCCGGCTGACCGAGCTCCGGATCCGTGGCCTGGGGTCGATCGACGACGCCACGCTCGAGCTCGGCCCCGGCCTCACCGTCGTCACCGGGGAGACCGGCGCCGGCAAGACGATGGTGGTCACGGGGCTGACGTTGCTGTTCGGCGGCCGGGCGGATCCGGGGCGTGTCCGGGCCAGCGGCAAGGCCGGCGTCGAGGGACGGCTCGTTCTCCCGCCGGAGTCGCCGGCCTGGGAGCGGGCCGCCGACGCGGGGGCCGACCCGGACGACGACGGCAGCCTCATCCTCGCCCGCACCGTCAGCGCAGAAGGTCGGTCGAGAGCGTTCCTGGGCGGCCGCAGCGTCCCGGTCGGTGTGGTCTCCGAGCTCGCCGAGGGCCTGCTCGCCGTGCACGGGCAGACCGACCAGCTCCGGCTCTCCCGACCGGCCGAGCAACGCCGCGCCCTCGACCGCTACGCCGGACCGGCGCACCTCGCTCTGCTGGACCGCTACCGCGAGGTCCACCAGCGCTGGCGGCAGCTGGCCGCCGACCTCGAGCGGCGGCAGAGCCAGGCTCGTGAGCTGGCGCAGGCCGCGGACGTCCTGCGGCACGGACTCGAGGAGATCTCCGCCGCAGCACCCGAACCCGGTGAGGACGAGGCCCTCGACACCCAGGCCAAGCGGCTGGCCGACGCCGACGCCCTCCGCGCCGCGGCCGACGAGGCGCGCATGGCGCTGGTCGGCGACGTCACCGGGGATCTGGGCGGGGGAGAGGTGCCCCAGGACGCCACGACCTCCCTGGCCACTGCCGGCCGTGCGCTGGCCGGGTCCGACGATCCGACGCTCGTCCTCCTGGCCCAGGACCTCGCCGATGCCGTCGCCGTGGTGTCCGACGTGGCCGCGCAGCTGGCCGGCTACGTGGCCGACCTGGACGCCGACCCAGGTCGGCTGGCCGAGGTGCTGGACCGGCGCGCCGCCATCACCGCTCTGGTCCGCAAGTACGCCGATCCCGGGGAGGGGCTGGCCGGGGTGCTCGCCTGGGCGGAGGACGCGAGCCGGCGGTTGTCGGAGCTCGACGTCTCCGACGAGGCCCTGGCGTCGCTGGCGAACGCGCGGGACGCCGCGCGCGCCGAGGTCGACGAGCTCGCCGCGGCGATCTCCGCCGGCCGGCGCGCGGCCGCCGAGGGCTTCGCCGCGGAGGTGGGCGCTGAACTGGCCGGCCTGGCGATGAAGAGCGCGACCGTCTCCTTCTCCGTCGACAGCCACCCGGACGACCCGGGCCCCGAGGGCATCGACGAGGTGGCCCTCCTGCTGGCCGCCCATCCGGGCGCCCCGCCACGTCCGGTCCACAAGGGCGCCTCCGGGGGTGAGCTGTCGCGCGTCATGCTCGCCATCGAGGTGGTCTTCGCGGGCGCTGATCCGGTCCCGGTCATGGTCTTCGACGAGGTCGACGCGGGCGTCGGCGGCCAGGCCGCCGGTGAGATCGGGCGCCGCCTGGCGCGGCTGGCCCGCGACCACCAGGTCGTCGTCGTCACCCACCTCGCGCAGGTCGCGGCGTTCGCCGACACCCACCTCGTCGTGGACAAGTCGCCCGACGCCGGCGCCGGGGTCACCGCGACCGACATCCGGGCCGTCGGGGGTGAGGACCGGGTGCGGGAGCTGGCGCGGATGCTCTCCGGCCTCGCCGACAGCGACACCGGGCAGGCCCACGCCCGGGAACTGCTCGCGGTGGCTGCCACCCGCACCTGACCGGAAGCCCGGCGTGCCGTGTGGCACACGCCACGGACGGGTGATCGGCGCGTGCCCCACCTGTTCGCGGGGTAGTCGCCGGCCGTGACCTGCTTTTCCTCGGCTGACGAGTCCGCTCACTTCGGCTTCTCGGTCTGCATGCTCCTGCAGCACTACCGCTCGCAGCTGCGGTGGGAGGAGGAAGGGGTCGTCGAGCTCGGCACGGGTGACGCCACCGCCATCGCGGACGTCGTCGCTTCCCTGCCGGGACTGCGGGTCCGCAGCTTCGACATCAGTGCCCCGTCGGTGGAGACCGCCCGGGCCAACATCGCCGCCCGCGGCGTGGCCGACCGCTACACCGTCGAGCTCGGGGACTTCTTCGACCAGGCCGACTCCGCCGGCGGTGCGCCCGTCTCGACGGTCATCTCCAACCCGCCCTACATCCCCGCTCCCGACCGGAACATCCTCATGCCCGAGCTCTGGGGCGGCGTGCACGGCAACGACTTGATGCTGCAGCTGCTCAAGGCCGGCTACGACAACGTGATCGCCGCGGTGGCGAGCTACTCCGACCCGCTCGAGACGGTGCGCACGGCCGGTGACCTCGGCTACCGTGTGGCCAACTTCCTCGCGATGGGGCTGGACTTCGGCGCCTACAGCAGCGAGCCGAAGGTCCGCGACCACATCCGCCGGATGTGCGCCGAGGGGCGCGGCTGGGCCGGCGACGACGAGTACATGGTCGCCGTCGCCCTGTTCACCCGGAACCCGGACGTCCCGGGCGACCGCGCCGACCAGCTCCTCCGCGCGCTGCAGCTCTGACCCGACGAGGGGGCCCGAAGGGTCCCCGAGGAGGGTCAGGAAGCCGCCCTGCGAGGCGACCCGACGAGCGGGGCCCGGAGGGTCCCCGAGGCGGGGAAGACAAGGGCTCAGTGCAACGGGGAAACGGCACGTGGCCGCGGTCGTCGTCCGGAGGACGACAAGTGTCACCGCCGCTTGGCGTAGCCCGCCAGACCGAATTGCAGCAGAGAGAGGCCTCGCCGACCCTGCCGGCGCAGCTCGGCGGACAGCTCCAGCCCGCCCACGCCGGCCAGGACGCGGTCGCGGGCAAGCTCGAGCAGGGAGGCGTACAGCCCGAGGACGGCGTGCGCGGCCAGCCACGGCTCCACCTGGTCGGGGCGCGCGCCGGTCTCCTCGGCGATCAGCTCGGCGAGGGCGTTGGTGAGGTCGCCCAGGATCTCCCGCTCCCGCACCTGCAGCGTGCGACTGCCCCGGATGACCCGGGCCATGCGCGCGACGCCCACGGCAGCCTCGGGGCGGCCGAGCAGGCTGACCGCGGCGACGACGAAGCTGCCGGCCGCCGCGGACACCGACTCCCCGGCCGGACGCCGGCGCACCGCGTCCAGGAGCGCGGCCCGCATCGGCGGGTCGGCGTCGAAGACCAGTCCTTCCTTGACCGGGAAGTGGTTGAAGACGGTCTTCTCCACCACGCCCGCCCGCCGTGCGATCTCCATCACGCTGACCGCATCGAAGCCCCGCTCGGCGAACAGGTCCGTGGCGGCATCGACGATCTTGGTTCGCGTCTCCTGCCGGCGCCGCTCGCGCGCCCCCGCACCGCGTCCGGCCTTCTGCTTCTCGCGTCCCTCCGGCGAGGGCTCGACCGGTGCCGGGGTAGCCGGTGTCCGCACCGCGGGCGCGACCTCGGCCTCCGGGCGAACCGTGGGAACCGCCCTGATCACGGCCCCGGTCGGGACCACCGCGGTCGCGTCCTGCCCGGCCGGGGAGCCGGGGGCGGGGGTGGGTCGAGGCACGGCGTGGGCCACTCCAGTCACGCCTGCAACGTTAGTCACGACTCGGTAACGGTCCCGCTCATGCCCCCGAAGCGCCGCTACGGGCGTGTCGCTGCCACCGTGGTGTCGGACACGGTGCGTGACTGAGAGGTCGCCGAGGCGCGTCGGAAGACCGGCCGCTCACGGCATCGTGAAAGCATCGAGGCATGCGCATCGGCACCCTTCGGCGCGGTCGGGCACAGGACATCGGCCCCGGCGTCGCCGGCACCGTCCGGCTGGACCGCCGCACGAAGAACCTGACCAAGCGACTGCAGCCCGGTGACATCGCCGTCATCGACCACGTCGACATCGACCGGGTCAGCGCTGACGCGCTGGTCGCCTGCCGAGTCGCCGCGGTCGTCAATGCCTCGCCCAGCACCTCCGGCCGTTATCCCAACCTCGGCCCCGAGATTCTCATCAACGCCGGCATCCCGCTGCTCGACGACGTCGGCAAGGACGTGTTCGCCCGCTGCAAGGAGGGCGCGCACGTCCGGCTCGACGGCAACCAGCTGCTCACCGAGGACGGCGAGGTCGTCGCCGAGGGCACCGTGCACGACAGTGCCTCGGTCGCGCTGGCCATGGCCGAGGCCAAGGCCGGGCTCTCCACGCAGTTGGAGGCCTTCGCCACCAACACCATGGAGTACATGAAGCGGGAGCGCGCGCTCCTGCTCGACGGTGTGGGCGTCCCCGACGTCGAGACGCCGATCGAGGGCCGGCACGTGCTGGTCGTCGTCCGTGGCTACGACTACAAGGAGGACCTGCACGCCCTCCGCCCCTACATCCGCGACTACCGGCCCGTGCTCATCGGGGTCGATGGCGGTGCCGACGCGCTGCGGGAGGCCGGGTACCAGCCCGACATGATCGTCGGCGACATGGACTCGGTCAGCGACGACTCGCTGACCTGCGGGGCCGAGGTGGTCGTGCACGCCTACGCCGACGGCCGGGCCCCCGGCCTCGCGCGCGTCCAGGACCTCGGGGTCGAGGCGATCACCTTCCCGGCCTCGGCTACCAGCGAGGACATCGCCATGCTGCTCGCCGACGAGAAGGGGGCCACCCTGATCGTCGCCGTGGGGACGCATGCCACCCTGGTCGAGTTCCTGGACAAGGGACGCGGCGGCATGGCCTCGACCTTCCTCACCCGGCTCCGCCTGGGTGGCAAGCTCGTCGACGCCAAGGGCGTGAGCCGCCTCTACAAGAGCCGCATCTCCACCGCTGCCCTGGTGGTGCTCGTCCTCGCCGCGTTCATCGCCATCGGCTCGGCCCTCGCGGTGTCCGCGGTCGGGCGGGTGTACCTCGACCTTCTGCTCGACCAATGGAACAGCTTCGTGTTCTGGTTGGAGAACCTCTTCTCGTGATCGACTTCCGCTATCACCTGGTCTCGCTGATCGCCGTCTTCCTGGCGGTCGCGCTGGGGATCGTCATCGGCACCACCGCCCTCAACGAGCCGATCCTCGCCGACATCGAGAACCAGGTCGCCGACCTGGAGCAGGACAAGCGGGCGCTGGAGGACCGGACCCAGCTGCTGCAGACGCAGCTGGACACCGCCGACTCCTTCGAGCAGGCCGTCGCCCCCGCGCTCGTCGCGGACGCCCTGGCCGGGCGCAGCGTCCTGCTGGTCAGCGCCAACGAGGACGTCGCCCCCGAGCTCGTCGAGCAGATGACGGCGATCGTCGCCGAGGCCGGTGGCACGGTGAACGGCGCGATCTCGCTCCGGCCCGAGTACAGCGACCCGTCGAGCGCCTCCGGGCTGCAGAACTACGTCACCGGCCCCGGGCGGCCCGCGGGCCTGCAGCTTCCCGAGACCGACGACGCCGGGGAGCTGGTCGCCAGCCTGATCGGTCAGGTGCTCATGAAGCCGGCCGGCGGCGGGGCGGCAGCCGACGCCACGGCCGTGTCCTCGGTGCTCGCCGGCCTGACCGCGCTGGACGTGCTGTCCCAGGACAGCGACACGGTGGCGCCCGCCGACTACGCCGTCGTCCTGACCGCCGGCGCCTTCACCGGGGACGACGCCGCTGAGCGCAACGACACCCTCGTCGAACTCGTCTCCGCCCTGGACACGGCCGGGTCGGGAGCCGTCGTCGCCGGCGACGCCGCAGCCGCCGGGGAGAACGGCCTCATCGGCGCCGTGCGCTCCGACCCCACCCTGTCGGCGGCGATCTCCACCGTCGACAACGTGGGTACGCCGGCCGGCCGGATCAGCACCGTCCTGGCCCTGGGCCGGGAGGGCGAGGGCACCTCAGGCGCGTACGGCACCGGTGAGGGCACCCAGCCGGTGCCTCCGGTGCCCGCCGCCGCCCCGTGAGCCGGCGGGCGGTGACAGCCGGCCGCAGGGTGCGGCTCGCGCTCGCGGGCGCGGCTGCCGCGCGCGCGGCCCTGGCCGGGGCCGGCGCGCTGACCGCCCGCTCCGCCGGTGCCCCGTGGCGCCGCGTGAACTACGCGGGGCGCCCGGTGACCCTGCTCGGCGGGCCGGCTCTCGCCGCTTCCGCCACGGCCACCGCGGTGCTCGGCGCCCCCGTCGGCACGCGGGCGGCGGCCGCCCTCGTCGGTGCGGTCTCCGGCCTGGTCGGGGGATACGACGACCTGGCGGGTGCCCGCCCCGAGCAGGCCCGAGACAAGGGGTTCGCCGGCCATCTCGCCGCCCTGAGGGCCGGGCGCATCTCGGCCGGTGCGGTGAAGGTCGCGGGCATCGGGGCCGCGGCCGCCGCAGCCGCCGTCCTCACCCGCCGGGGGTCCGGCCCGGGAGCCATCGTCGACGGTGTCCTGTCCACCGGCCTGGTGGCGGGGACCGCGAACCTGGTCAACCTGCTCGACCTGCGGCCCGGTCGGGCCGGGAAGGCCGGTGCCCTCGTGGCGGCGGCCGGCCTCGGGGGAGCGGCCGGCGGGCTCGTCGCCGGCCCCCTCGGCGCCACCCTGGCGGTGCTGCCCGCGGACCTGGGGGAGCAGGTCATGCTCGGCGACTGCGGCGCCAACGCCGTCGGCGCGCTGCTCGGGCTGCGACTGGCCGCCCTGCGCGGGCGGGCCTCCCGCGCCGGACTGCTCGCCGGGGTGGTGGCTCTCACCCTCGCCAGCGAGAAGGTCAGCTTCACCAAGGTCATCGAGGCCACGCCGGGACTGCGCGAACTGGACCGTCTCGGCCGCCGACCGTCGTGAACCGTCGCACGGTCGCCCAGGGGGTCGCCGGCGCGGCGGCCCTGATCGCCGTCCTCACGCTGCTGGCCCGGCTCGCCGGGTTCGGCCGCACCCTCGTCTTCACCAACACCGTGGGCGCCGACAGCACCGGGGACACCTACCAGGCGGCGAACACCGTCCCGAACATCGTCTTCGAGGTCGTCGCCGGCGGCGCGCTGGCCAGCCTCGTCGTCCCCATGCTGGCCGGCGGCATCGCGGCGGGGGACCGGGAGCAGGTGCGCCGGACCGCATCGGCGCTCCTGGGCTGGACGCTGCTGGTCCTCACCCCGCTCGCCGTGGTGATCGCGCTGCTCGCCGAGCCGATCGCCCGCGTCCTGCTGGGCTCGGGCGGTGAGGCCGAGGTGGAGCTGGCCGCCCGCTTCCTGCTGGTGTTCGCCCCCCAGGTGGTGCTGTACGGGATCGGGATCGTCCTCACCGGCGTGCTGCAGGCCCACCGCCGTTTCGCCGGGCCGGCGATCGCCCCGCTGTTGTCGAGCCTGGTCGTCGCCGGGGCGTACCTGCTGTTCGCCGCCATCGGCGGCGCGCGGGACGTCGACGACCTCACCCGCCCCGCCGCGCTGGTCCTGGGCGTCGGGACGACGCTCGGCGTGGCGGCGCTGAGCCTGAGCCTGCTCGTCCCGGTGCGCGGACTGCGCCTCGGGATCCGGCCGTCACTGCGCTTCCCCGTGGGGGCGGCGCCGCGCGTCCGGCGGCTCGCGGTCGCCGGCGTCCTGACCCTGGCCGGCCAGCAGCTCGTGGCCGTGGTGGCCATCCGGCTGGCCGCGGACGGACCGGACGGCACGCAGGTCGTGTACGCCGCGGGGCTCACGCTGTTCCTGGTGCCGTGGGCGGCCCTCGCCGTCCCGCTGGCCACCTCGGCCTATCCCGGGCTCGCCGAGCGGGCCGACGCCGGTGACGCGGCCGGGTACCGCCGCGCCCTGGCGCCGGTCGCGGTGCTCGTCGTCGCCGCGTCTGCGGTGGCGGCCGGCCTGCTGGTGGCCGTCTCCGGTCCGATGGCACGGATCTTCCTGACCGGCGCCCCCGTACCGGTGGTGGCGGCGCTGCGCGACACGATCATCGCCTTCGCGCCCGGTCTCCCTGGTTACGCGCTCGTCGCGCTGTTGACCCGCGCCCTGTACGCACGGGGGCTCTGGAAGGCGCCGACGGTCTGCGTCGTCGGCGGCTGGTTGCTGGCCGTGGCCGCTGACCTCGTCCTGGCCCGGCTGCTGGCGCCGCAGGACCGGGGGCTCGCGCTCGCCGCCGGCCACAGCCTGGGCGTCACCGTCGCCGGACTGGCTCTGCTGGCCGTGGTGGCCCGCGCCGCCGGTCCAGGTGCGCTGACCGGCGTCGGGCGCAGCGGTCTCGCCGCGCTGGCCGCCGCCACGCTCGGCGCCGGCGCCGGGATGCTCACCGCCCGTGCGCTCGGCGCCGACCCGGTCCCCGGGGGGCTCGGAGCGGCCGTCATCACCGGCCTGCTCACCGGCGCGGTCGCCCTGGCCGTCGCCCTGGCCGTCATGATGGGCACGGCGCGTCGCCCGTTGGCGGAGGCATGGCAAACGCTGCGCGCAGCCGAGCGCCAGGGCCCGCCGGACGGCGAGGCGCACCCGCCCGTTCCCCGGCTGAGGCCGTCGTCCGATCGACAGGAGGTGCACGGTGACTGAGCGGTCGCCCCTGCACGGTCGGCGCATCGCCGAGGTTCTCGCCACGAGCGCGGGCGGCGTCGGCAGCCACGTCCGGACGATCGTTCCCGCTCTGCGGGCGGCCGGCGCCATCGTGCGGGTCTGTGGCGCACCGGCGACGGAGGAGCTCTTCGGCTTCACCGCCACGGGGGCCGACTTCCGCCCCGTCGGCATCTCCACCGGGTTGGCGCCGATCGCCGACAGCCGAGCCGTGGCCCAGCTCCGGCATGCCGTGGCGGGCTTCGACCTGCTGCACGCCCACGGGCTGCGGGCCGGGCTGGTCGCCGCGGTCGCCCGGCGGCTCTCGGGTGACCGGCGACGGCCCCTCGTGCTCACCCTGCACAACGCCCTCCAGGACAGCGCGGGGGTCCGGCATCAGGTGCTCCGCGCGGGCGAGGGGACGACGATCCGCGCCGCCGACATGGTGCTGGCCGTCTCCGGCGACCTCGCCGACAACGCCCGCCGGCTCGGCGCGCGCGACGTGCGGGTCGTGCCCGCGCTCGCCCCGCCGCAGCCCCCTGCCACGCGCACCCGCGACGAGGTGCGGGAGGAGCTGGGACTGGACGCCGGGCGGCCTCTGGTGGTGGCCGTGGGCCGGCTGCACCCGCAGAAGGGCTACGACATCCTGCTCGACGCCGTGGCGCGGTGGGAGGCCGACGGCCGTCTGCGCCCGGCCCCCCTGGTGGCGATCGCCGGCGACGGCCCGCTGGAGGCCCAGCTGGCCGATCGCATCCGCGCCGAGCGGCTCCCCGTGCTGCTGCTCGGGCGGCGCTCCGACATCGCCGATCTGCTGGGCGCCGCGGACCTGTGTGTGCTCCCCTCGCGCTGGGAGGGCAGTCCCTTCACCGGGCAGGAGGCGCTGCGGGCCGGAACGCCGCTGGTCGCCACCCGCGCCGGCGGCATGCCCGAGCTGTTCGGCGACGCCGCCTCGCTGGTGCCCGTCGGTGATCCGAGGGCGCTCGCCGACGCCGTCGTCCGGGTGCTCACCGATCCTGCCCACGCGGCGGGGCTGGCCGCGGCCGGCCCGCGGCAGGCGGCCACCTGGCCCGACGAGGCCGCGGCGGGCCGGCAGCTGATCGCGATCTACCGGGAGCTGCTGGGCGCTCCGGCAGACGGCGCCCCATGAGCGCCCTGGGGCGTGGGGTCGCGCTGCTGGTCGTCGTGCTGACGGTGCTGCTCGCCGGTGCCGGGCCCGTCGCTGCGCGCAGCGACGGCACGCAGACCGCCACTGCCGACTCCGTGCTCGTGATCGGCGTGCCCGGCCTCACCTGGAGCGACGTCGACCCCGACGGCACGCCGGAGCTGTGGGCCCTCGCCGGGGACTCGGCCATCGGCGCGCTGTCGGTCCGCGCCGCCCGGTCCACGACCTGCGTCCTCGACGGCTGGGCCACCCTGGGCGCCGGCAACCGGGCCCGGGTGCCCGGTCCCGACGAGGGGCTCCCGCCGGTGCCGTTGCCCCAGGTGCCCCTGCCGGAGGACCAGGCAGGCGCGCCGTCGGAGGGCGACGGCGCGGCACCCGAACCGCAGCTGGACACCTCCCTGTCCCACTGCGGGCTCCAGGAACGGGCCGCCTCCATCGCCCTCGCCGACCCGATCGCCACCGTCGAGCGCACCGGCCGCGACGAGGGGACCCGGCGCTTCGGCGCGGAGCCGGCGGCGCTGGGGGAGTCCGTGGGCTGCGCGACGGTGTCGGGGCGGGCCGCCACGCTGGCGGTGGCCGCGCCCGACGTGGCGGTCACCCGCATCGACGACCTGCCCACCGACCCGGGGCAGCTGGCGGACGCGCTGTCGGGCTGCCCGCTCGCCCTCGTCTCCCTGGACCAGCTCACCGACGCCGGTGAGCCCGGCGCGGAGAAGACCGACGACGGCACCGACGCCGAACCGCGCGCGGCCGCCCTGCTGCAGATCGACCGGGTCGTCGGCCAGCTGCGGGCCGCCGTCGCGGCCCTGCCCGGCGACACGCTGGTGCTGCTGGCCGGGATCGCCGAGGTGAACGACGGCCGCCCCCAGCTGCACGTGGTCATGGCCGACGGGGGCGGTTTCGCCGAGCCCCGGTGGCTGACCTCCTCCAGCACGGGGCGGGCCCCCTTCGCCCAGCTCATCGACCTCGCGCCGACGGCCCTGCGGGCGCTGTCCCTGGACCAGCCCTCGTCGATGAACGGTCAGCCGCTGCAGGCCACCGGGGAACGCCCCGCGCTCGACGCTGCCGTCGAGGAGCTGGAACACGTCAACACCGCCGCCACCGTGCACCACCGCAACGTCGGCTCCTTCTTCTGGCTGCTGGTGGCGGTCTGCGCCGTCCTCGTGGGGCTCGCGATGGCGGTGCTCGGGGGCTGGCAGCGGCGCCCGGTCCCCGCCGTGCGCGGCGCGCGGACCCGCGGCCTGCTCCGCGTTCTCGCGCTGGCAGTCGCCGCGCTGCCGGTGGCGACGTACCTCGCGGGGCTGATTCCCTGGGAGCGGGCGGATGCCCCGGTACCGGCCCTCGGTGCCGCGGTCGCCGGCGCGGACCTCGTCGTGGTGGTGCTGGCCCTCACGGGTCCGTGGCGCCGGCACCGGGTGGGGCCGCCGCTCGTCGTCCTCACCGTCACGCTCGGCACGCTGGTGCTCGACGTCCTGACCGGCTCCACCCTCGAACTCAACGGGCTGCTCGGGTACGACGCCATCGTCGCCGGCCGGTTCACCGGCTACGGCAACCTCAGCTTCGGGCTGCTGTCGGTGAGCGCGCTGCTGGTCACCGCAGCCGTGGCGACCGTCGTCGGCCGCAGGACGGATGCCGGTCGGGCTCGGCTCGCCACCGCCGCCACGGTCCTGGTGGTGGGACTGGTCGCCGTCGCCGTCATCGGGGCGCCCGGGCTCGGCCGGGACTTCGGCGGCGTGCTGGCGGCCCTGCCGGGCTTCCTGCTCCTGGCGATGCTCATGGCCCGGGTGCGCGTCACCCTGGTGCGGCTGGCCGCCATCCTCGGCGTCGCGGTGCTGGCCGTCGGCACCGTCGCGGTGCTGGACTGGCTGGGCGCGCCCGCCGAGCGCAGCCACCTCGGCCGCTTCGTCGAACAGGTGCTCACCGGCGAGGCCTGGACCGTGATCAGCCGCAAGGCCCAGGCCAACCTGGACATCCTGCTGGGCAGCCCGCTGGCCTGGATGCTCCCCGTCGCCCTCGTCGCCGCCGCCTGGCTGCTGCGCCCCGGTGGCCTGCTGCGGGGCGGGGCCGGCCTGCCGCCTGCCGAGGCCTTCGCCCTGCGCGCCGGGGCGAGCGCCGGCGCCCTGAGCCTCGCCCTGGGCGCCGCGGTCAACGACTCCGGGGTCGCGCTCCCCGCCGCCGCGGCAGCGCTGGTCGTGCCCCTGCTGGTGTGGCTCGCCGCCGGGACCGGCGAGGGGGATGCCTCCACGGGGGTGAGCGCCGGGGGATCGTCGCGCTCGGACGCGGTCGAGGGCGCCGACCGTGTTACGGTCGTATCCCGTGGGTCGACCGTCTGGAACGCATGATCACTCCGGGAACAACAGCCTCCTTCTCCACAACAATCAGCCGACGAAGTTCGTCTTCGTCACCGGCGGCGTTGTGTCCTCTCTCGGCAAGGGGCTGACAGCCAGTTCGCTGGGCGCCTTGCTCTCCAGCCGTGGCCTCCGGGTCACGATGCAGAAGCTGGACCCCTACCTCAACGTCGATCCGGGAACGATGAACCCGTTCCAGCACGGCGAGGTCTTCGTCACCGAGGACGGTGCGGAGACCGACCTCGACATCGGTCACTACGAGCGCTTCCTGGACACCGACCTGACCGGCCGGGCGAACGTGACGACCGGTCAGGTCTACTCGGAGGTCATCGCCAAGGAGCGCCGTGGTGAGTACCTCGGTGACACCGTGCAGGTCATCCCGCACATCACCAACGAGATCAAGGCGCGCATCCTGGCCGGCGCCGACGCCGCCGAGCGCGTCGACGTGGTCATCACCGAGATCGGCGGCACCGTCGGCGACATCGAGTCGCTGCCCTTCCTCGAGGCGGCCCGCCAGGTGCGGCACGAGATCGGTCGCGACAACTGCTTCTTCCTGCACATCTCGCTGGTGCCCTACATCGCGCCGTCGGGGGAGCTGAAGACCAAGCCGACCCAGCACTCCGTGGCCGCTCTGCGCAGCATCGGCATCCAGCCCGACGCGCTGGTCTGCCGCTCCGACCGGGACATCACCACCGGGCTCAAGCGCAAGATCAGCCTGATGTGCGACGTCGACGCCGAGGGCGTCATCTCGTGCCCCGACGCGCCGTCCATCTACGACATTCCCAAGGTGCTGCACCGGGAAGGCCTCGACGCCTACGTCGTCCGCCGGCTGGGGCTGCCCTTCCGGGACGTCGACTGGACCGTCTGGGGCGACCTGCTCGACCGGGTGCACGCCCCCAAGGAGACCGTCACCATCGCCCTGGTCGGGAAGTACATCGACCTGCCCGACGCCTACTTGTCGGTGACCGAGGCGCTGCGGGCCGGTGGCTTCGCCCACCGCAGCCGGGTGCAGATCCGCTGGGTGCCCTCGGACGACTGCGAGACTCCCGAGGGCGCCGAGAGGGCCCTGGCCGGTGTCGACGGCGTCTGCGTGCCCGGCGGTTTCGGGGTCCGCGGGATCGACGGCAAGCTCGGCGCCCTGAAGTACACGCGGACCAACGGAATCCCCACCCTCGGGCTGTGCCTGGGCCTGCAGTGCATGGTCATCGAGTACGCCCGCAACGTGGCCGGGCTGGAGAAGGCCAACTCGGCGGAATTCGACCCCGACACGCCCGACGCCGTCATCGCGACGATGGCCAGCCAGGTCGACGTGATCTCGGGTGAGCGCGGGCTGGGCGGCACGATGCGGCTGGGCAGCTACCCGGCGAGCCTGCAGAAGGGCTCGGTCGCCGCGGCCGCCTACGGGTCGACCGACATCACCGAGCGACACCGGCACCGCTACGAGGTCGCCAACGCCTACCGCGATCGGCTGACCGAGGCCGGTCTGGTCTTCTCCGGCACCTCGCCCGACGGGCTGCTGGTGGAGTTCGCCGAGCTTCCCCGCGAGTCCCACCCGTTCTTCGTCGGCACCCAGGCGCACCCCGAGCTCAAGAGCCGGCCCACCCGGCCGCACCCGCTGTTCGCCGCCTTCGTGCAGGCGGCGATCGACTTCCAGGAGGCCGCGCGCCTGCCGGTGCCGATGGACGAGCCGGAGAAGGTCGGCATCTGATGCCCGGGCCGGGGGTGGACGCCGACGACCGTCCGCACGAGTTCCGGGTGCTCGCCAGCGAAACCCTCTTCGAGGGGCACGTCATCTCGCTGCGCCGGGACACGGTGGCGATGCCTGGCGGGGGCGACAGCGTGCGGGAGATCGTGACGCACCCCGGCGCGGTCGCGGTGGTCGCGCTCGACGACCAGGACCGCGTCGTGCTGCTGCGCCAGTACCGCCACCCCGTCGCCACCCACCTGTGGGAGCTGCCGGCCGGGCTCCGCGACGAGAACGGGGAGCCGCCGCTCCGCACCGCCCAGCGGGAACTCGCCGAGGAGGCGCTGCTGGCGGCCGGCCGCTGGTCGCTGCTCACCAGCGTCTACAACTCCCCGGGCTTCAGCGACGAGCTCGTGCTGATCTACCTCGCGGAGGAGCTCTCCGACGCGGTCCGCCCCGACGGCTTCGTCGTCGAGCACGAGGAGGCGGACATGACGGTCGAGCGCGTGCCGCTGGCCGAGGCGGTCCAGCGCGTGTTCGACGGGGACATCCGCAACTCCTCGGCCGTCGTCGGCGTGCTGGCGGCAGCCCAGGTCCGCAACAGCGCCCCGCGCCTGCGGCCCGCCGACGCCGGCTGACGAGGTAGAAGGACCTCTCTGCCCCCCGCGCTTCGCAGGCTCAGCGTGGGATCCTGCAGAGAGGCCGTTCCAGTACGTCAGCAGGCTCGGCGCGGGTCCCTGAAGGGTGGCCGTGCCAGCCGGTCACCGGTCCGGCAGGCGCAGGCCGAGCCGGCGCAGCTCCAGGGCCGCCAGCGCCCGGACGGCGGCCGGGTCGCCGGCCTGCAACGCCGCGCCGGTCCCGCCCGGGAGCGCGGCCAGCTGGTGGAGCGGGGCGGTGGCCAGCGCCCGGGCGGCGAGCACGTGCAGGTCCGGCGTGCCGGCCAGCAGCCGCTGCGCGGCTCCGGTGTCCCGCGCCCACCGCAGCCGCCAGGTGAGCCAGCGCATCAGCAGCCAGCCCACCGGCAGCAGCACGAGGACGACGGCGAGGACGGTGGCCAGCGTGTCGACGGCCTCCTGGGCGACCTGACCCGCGCCCGTCACCGAGCCGCCCGCCTCGGCGAGGGCGTCGAACGGCGTCGCCAGCTCGTCGCCGACGACCGGGACGTCCTCGGCGACACCGGCAGCGGACTCCATGTTGCGGGCGACCGAGTCGCCCAGGTTCTCGACGGCACGGCCGGGTTCGGCCAGCTCCAGTACCGCTCCGTGGACGGTTCGCGCCACGAGCACCCAGATCAGGACCCAGACGAGCATCCCGGCGTCCGCGGCCGCCTGACGGGCGCGCTGGGGCGGGTGCTTGGCGTAGAGCTGCATCGCTGCATCCTCCGGCGCGGTGGCCCGGCGCGCAGGTGCTGTCGGCGACACGGGCCGACGCGCTCTCCGGAGCGCCCAGGACGGTCCGGTTGGCCAGGCGGGCGCCGGCGGGACGTGCCCCGGTGGGAGGGAGAAGCGCCCGCGTGCACGGGTCACGGGTGTGTCCGTGCCTACACTCCGCCCGAGGCGCGTCCGGACCGGGCCGCCCACGCCGCGGGAAGGGTCCCCGTCACCGTCGGGGAAGTGCCCGCCACAGCGCAGGGAGAGTCGAGGATGCGGGTCGGGGTTCCCCGAGAGGTCAAGAACCGTGAATACCGGGTGGCGCTCACCCCGGCCGGGGTGACCGAGCTGGTCCGCGCCGGGCACGAGGTGCTCGTCGAGCGCGCCGCGGGGGAGGGTTCCTCGATCCCCGACGCCGACTTCGCCGCCGCGGGCGCCCGCATCGTGGCCGATGCCGACGATGTCTGGGCCGACGCGGATCTGCTGCTCAAGGTCAAGGAGCCGATCGCCGAGGAGTACGACCGGCTGCGGGCGGGCCAGACCCTGTTCACCTACCTGCACCTGGCCGCGTCGAAGGAGTGCACCGACGCGCTGGTGGCGTCGGGCACGACCGCGATCGCCTACGAGACGGTGCAGACGGCGGACGGGGCGCTCCCGCTGCTCGCCCCGATGTCGGAGGTCGCCGGCCGGATGGCACCGCAGGTGGGCGCGCACAGCCTCGAGCGGGCCCACGGCGGTCGCGGCGTCCTGCTCGGCGGAGTCTCGGGGGTCTATGCGGCCAAGGTCGTCGTCATCGGTGCCGGCGTCTCCGGGATGAACGCCGCCGCCATCGCCCTGGGCATGCAGGCGGAGGTCGTCGTCCTCGACCGGGACATCGACAAGCTGCGAGCCGCCGACCGGATCTACCAGGGGCACCTGCAGACCGTCGCGTCCAACGCCTACGAGGTCGAACGCGCCGTCCTGGACGCCGACCTGGTCATCGGCGCGGTCCTCGTGCCCGGCGCCAAGGCACCCACCCTGGTGAGCAACGAGCTGGTGTCCCGGATGAAGCCGGGATCGGTCCTCGTGGACATCGCCGTCGACCAGGGCGGCTGCTTCGAGGACACCCGACCCACCACGCACGACGACCCGACCTTCCGGGTGCACGATTCGGTCTTCTACTGCGTGGCCAACATGCCCGGCGCCGTCCCGAACACCTCCACGCACGCGCTGACCAACGTCACGCTGCCCTACGTGATGGCGCTGGCCAACGAGGGCACC
The DNA here is from genome assembly GCF_900188025.1 of Blastococcus mobilis. GTDB lineage: Bacteria > Actinomycetota > Actinomycetes > Mycobacteriales > Geodermatophilaceae > Blastococcus_B > Blastococcus_B mobilis. The sequence goes on along the minus strand of NZ_FZNO01000033.1, from coordinate 19,122 downwards.
GCCGCCGCGACGCGGGGCAATCCGGCACTGGCCCACGGGGTCAACGTGGTCGCCGGACAGGTCGTCCTGCCGGAGGTCGCCGAGGCGCACGGCATGACGGCGGTGCCGCTCCAGGAGGTGCTGTCCTGACGACAGCGACGACCGGCCCGGCGCTGGAGCGGGTCGTCACCGGCTACCTGGACCACCTGACGGTGGAGCGCGGGCTCGCAGCCAACACGATCGCCTCCTACCGCCGGGACCTGCGCCGGTACACCGCCTACCTGGCTGCAGCGGGCGTCCGCGGCCTGGGCGAGGTCGCCGAGTCCGACGTCTCCGGATTCCTCACTGCCCTCCGCGCGGGCGACGACGAGCACCCGGCGCTGTCGGCGACGTCGGCGGCCCGCGCGGTGGTCGCCGTCCGGGGACTGCACCGGTTCGCCCTGCTCGACGGGCTCGTCCCCGACGACGTGGCGCACGAGGTGCGCCCGCCGACCCCGGCCCGCCGGCTGCCCAAGGCGGTGCCCGTGGAATCGGTCGTGGCGCTCATCGAGGCGGCGGGCGGCGTCGAGGGGCCGCGCGGGCTGCGTGATCGGGCCCTGCTCGAGCTGCTGTACGGCACCGGGGCGCGCATCTCCGAGGCGGTGGGCTTGGCCGTCGACGACGTCGACCGGGGGCAGGCGGCGGTCCGGCTGGCGGGCAAGGGGGGCAAGGAGCGGGTCGTGCCCGTGGGCAGCTACGCGCTGCGCGCCGTGGAGGACTACCTCGTGCGGGCCCGCCCGGCACTGGCCGCCAACGGGCGGGGCGGTGTCCGGGGCGGGGCGTTGTTCCTCAACGTCCGGGGCGGGCCGCTCTCCAGGCAGAGCGCCTGGACGATCCTCCGGTCCGCGGCCGAGCGCGCCGGCCTGCCTGACGAGGTGTCACCGCACACGTTGCGCCACTCCTTCGCGACCCACCTGCTCGACGGTGGGGCCGACGTGCGCGTGGTGCAGGAACTCCTCGGTCACGCCTCGGTGACGACGACGCAGGTGTACACGCTGGTCACCGTCGACCGCCTCCGGGAGGTCTACGCGACCAGTCACCCGAGGGCCCTGACCTGACACCGGGCGGGGCTCCATCTTGGCAGGATCTGGCGCCGACTCGGCTTGAGCAGTCACAGGAGTTGTCACTGGTCGCCATGTCGACATGTGGTCCGGCGTGCCTGCGTCGGAACGTCGGCCACGCTTCGTAGCGTCCTCATCACCCGAGCGGGCAGCACGGCTGACCGCATCCGGATCGACCGGGATCGGGCTCGACGTGGAGGCAACAAGACCCATGGCTATCCGAGCGGACGCGGCCTCTGCCGTCGCGCGCCCGCACGACAGCGGCCCCGAGATGGGTGCGGCCGCGCGGCAGGACCCGGCGCGGGCACGGCAGCGCCCGCTGCCCGAGCCGAAGCCCCTCACCGAGCACGGGCCTGCCCGCATCATCGCGCTGTGCAACCAGAAGGGCGGCGTCGGCAAGACGACGTCGACCATCAACCTGGGCGCCGCCCTGACCGAGTACGGCCGGCGCGTCCTGCTGATCGACCTCGACCCCCAGGGGGCGCTGTCGGTCGGCCTCGGCATCCCGGCCCAGAACATGGATCGGACCATCTACAACGCCCTGATGGAGCGGAAGACGACGCTCGCCGACGTGCGCGTCCACACCGACATCCCGCGGCTGGACCTGGTGCCCAGCAACATCGACCTCTCGGCGGCCGAGGTGCAGCTGGTCAGCGAGGTGGCGCGCGAGCAGACCTTGCTGCGGGTGCTGGCCGACGTCCGCAACGAGTACGACTACATCCTCATCGACTGCCAGCCCTCGCTGGGCCTGCTCACGGTCAATGCGCTGACCGCCGCACAGGGCGTGATCATCCCGTTGGAGTGCGAGTTCTTCTCCCTCCGCGGGGTCGCCCTCCTGGTCGACACGATCGACAAGGTCAAGGAACGGCTGAACCCGTCGCTGGAGATCTCCGGGATCCTCGCGACGATGTACGACACGCGGACCGTGCACTGCCGCGAGGTCTTCAGCCGGGTCGTCGAGGCCTTCGACGACACGGTCTTCCAGACCGTCATCCAGCGCACCGTGCGATTCCCGGAGACCACGGTCGCCGGCCAGCCGATCACCACGTGGGCGCCCACGTCGACGGGCGCCGCGGCGTACCGCGACCTCGCCAAGGAGGTGCTGGCTCTGTGACTCGCCGGCCCGTTCTGCCGGGTGCCTCGGAGCTGTTCCGACGCACCGACTCGGGATCCTCGGCCCCCGAGGTGACCGAGCTGCCGAGCCTGAGCGTGACCACCAGCTCGCCTGCCCTGCGGAGCACGTCGCCCCGCCGTGACGAGGTGGGGGAGTCCGCAGCCGGCTCCCCCCTCACGCTGGTGCCCGGCGGCGCGGCGGCCCAGGAGGACCAGCTCGCCGGCTTCCGTGGCGCGCCCCAGCCGGCGCCACCCCTGCGCCCGGCCGTCCCGACCCGGGGCCGCCCGGCTCGTCGTACGGACCGCGCCAAGCACGACGAGAAGATCACCGTCTACATCTCCGCCGACGAGCTCCTGGCCCTGGAGAGCGCCCGGTTGACCCTTCGCGGACAGCACGGGCTGGCCGCCGACCGCGGCCGCATCGTCCGCGAGGCGATCTCGGTCCTGCTCGCGGACCTCGGTGAGCGCGGGGACGACTCGATCCTCGTCCAGCGGCTGCGCGGGAACTGAGCACGGTGTCGTCCTGGCGGACGACACCGTGCGGGTCGCCGTCCTGCCGACACCGGCGGCCGGGTGCCGTCCTGGTCGCGCGGACCCGTGGCGTCCGTCCCGCGCCGCGCTGCGCGCCCCGCTCGTCGCGACCACGGATCGTGTCGTCGACCTTCTCTAGGCTGCGGTGGTGACCGAGGCGCAGGCGGGTTCGCGTTTCACGGTCAAGCTCACCAACTTCGAGGGCCCGTTCGACCTGCTCCTGCAGTTGATCGGCAAGCACAAGCTCGACGTCACCGAGATCGCGCTGTCGAAGGTCACCGACGAGTTCATCGCCCATCTGCGGGCGCTCGGGGACCAGCTGGACCTGGACCAGGCCAGCGAGTTCCTGGTGGTCGCCTCCACCCTGCTCGACCTGAAGGCGGCCAGGCTCCTGCCGGCCGCCGACGTGGAGGACGAGGAGGACCTGGAACTCCTCGAGGCCCGCGATCTGCTCTTCGCCCGGCTGTTGCAGTACAAGGCCTACAAGCAGGCGGCCCTGTTCCTGCGGGAGCGGGAGACCGAGGCCGCGCACCGTTTCGCCCGCTCGGCCGCGCTCGAGCCACGGTTCGCCGAGCTGGTGCCGGAGGTGGCCCTCGACCTGACCCCCGAGCAGTTCGCCGCCCTGGCCGCGCGGGTCCTGGCCCCCAAGGCGCCGGAGGTGGTGAGCGTCTCGCACCTGCACGCGCCGCCGGTGAGCGTCTCCGAGCAGTTGCTGGCCGTCCGGAACCACCTGGTGCGTTCGGGCACCGCCACCTTCCGCGCACTGACCGCCGATTGCGGCCACACCCTGGAGATCGTCGCGCGCTTCCTGGCGCTGCTGGAGCTCTACCGGCAGCAGCGGGTGGTCTTCGAGCAGCTGACCCCCCTGGGGGAGCTGCACGTGCGCTGGACCGGTGGCACGGCGCCAGCGGACCGCCACAGCGACGACGTGGACGGCGCGGTTGAGGACTCTGCGGACGTGGACGAGGAGTACGTGTGAGCCCGGAGCAGGCAGGACCGGACGAGGACCGTTCCCCCATTTCCTGGGACGTGCTGGCGGCCGAGCTCGCGGCCACTCGTGAGGTCGACGCTCGACGCGACGAGCACGACCCGGGGACGTGGGACGCGGTCGCGGCGGAGCTGGCGGCCCGGGTGGCCGAGCAGCCGGTCGACGCGCCGCCCGAGCCGGCGCCCGTGCCGGTGGAGCCGGAGCCTCCGCAGGACCCGACGCCGGCGGACGTCCCGGCGGGGGAGCCGGCGCCCGAGGTGCCGGCGGACGAGGTGCCGGCGGACGAGCCGCTGGAGCTGCTCACCCCCGAGGAGCTGCAGGGCGGGCTCGAGGCGCTGCTGTTCGTCATGGACGACCCGGTCGACGAGGAGACCCTCGCGGCGGCCCTGCGCTGCCCGGTCGCGGAGGTCCGCGCGGGCCTGTCCGCGCTCGCCGACGGCTACGACCAGCGGCGGTCCGGGCTCACGCTGCGGCAGGTGGGAGGGGGGTGGCGCCTCTACACCCGGGACGAGCACGCCCCGGTCGTCCAGCGCTACCTGATCGACGGCCAGCGCAGCCGGCTCACGCAGGCGGCCCTGGAGACCCTCGCCGTCATCGCCTACCGCCAGCCGGTCACCCGCGCCCGCGTCTCCGCCATCCGGGGCGTCGGCGTCGACGGCGTCATGCGCACCCTGCTCACGCGCGGACTGGTGCACGAGGTGGGCAGCGATCCCGACAGCGGCGGTCGCCTCTACGCGACGACACCCCTGTTCCTGGAGCGGCTCGGCCTCCGCAGCCTCGAGGACCTGCCGGAGCTGGCACCGCTGCTGCCCGAGACCTCGACCATGCTCGACGAGCACCCCGACAGCTGACCAGTTCCCTCGTCCGAAAGCGTTTCGGGGAACGAGAGACGTCGGGTGAGCGGGCGTGCCGGTGCGGCCCGGTCCTCGGCCCGGACGTGGCGAGAACGGCGACCTTGGTCACCTTCGACGGCCCGGGCTGCCTCAGCCGGGCGAGAACTGCGTCCTGTGGGAAAGAGGGTTCCCCGCGGGTGGGAGACTGGGTGGCGATGAACTCAGCGACACCGAACGACGAGAGCACCACCGAGGCCGGCGACGGCTGGTCGGAAGACATGGAGCTGGCACCGGTACACCCCGGCGACCGGCCGTCCGCCGAGCCCGGCGACGACCGCCAGGGTGAGCGGCTGCAGAAGGTGCTGGCCCGTGCGGGGGTCGGCTCCCGGCGGGTCTGCGAGGACATGATCGAGGCCGGCCGGATCAGCGTGAACGGCAGGCAGGTCACCGTGCAGGGCATGCGGGTCGATCCGGCCAAGGACAAGTTCGCCGTGGACGGCGTGCGCATCGAGGTCCGCGAGGATCGCGTCACCTACGCGATGAACAAGCCCCCGGGCGTGATCACCGCGATGAGCGACGACCGCAACCGGCCGACCGTCGGCGACATGGTGGGCGACCTGGCCAAGGGCCTGGTCCACGTCGGCCGGCTGGACCAGGACACCGAGGGCCTGCTGCTCCTCACCAACGACGGCGAGCTGGCGCACCGGCTGGCCCACCCGTCCTACGAGGTCCGCAAGACCTACCTCGCCCAGGTCTCCGGTTCGGTGCCGCGCGACATGGCCCGACGCCTGCGGGCCGGGGTGGAGCTGGAGGACGGCCCCGTCGCGGTGGACGCGTTCCGGGTGGTGGACACCCACGCCGGGCAGTCGGTGGTCGAGGTCGTGCTGCACGAGGGTCGCAAGCACATCGTCCGGCGTCTGCTGGCGCACGTCGGCCTCCCGGTGTCCCGGCTCACGCGCACCGCCGTCGGCCCCATCCAGCTGCAGCGGATGCGCTCGGGGTCGATCCGCAAGCTGACCAAGGAGGAACTCGGCACGCTCCAGGAGCTCGTCGGCCTGTGAGGGGTGGTACCGCCTCCGCGACGGGGCGGACGCCGGGAGCGGCGAACCTAGACTCGACGAGGCTCCGGCGATCCGGACGCCGACGGAGCCGACAGGTCGTGAGCGTCGCAGCGAGCAGCGGAGCGACCGCGGAGGCGACCGGTCACATCGACGAACGAGGAGGAGTGCATGGCCGTCCGAGCCATCCGGGGTGCGACGCAGGTCGACGCAGACGACCGGGAGCAGGTGCTCGAGGCCACCCGTGAGCTGGTCAGCGCCGTGCTGGAGCGCAACGAACTGGCCCACGACGACGTGATCAGCATCCTGTTCACAGCCACGCCCGACCTCGTGTCAGAGTTCCCCGCCCTGGCCGCGCGCGAGCTCGGTATGGGTGACGTGCCGCTCATGTGCGCCACCGAGATGGACGTGCCGCACGCGCTCCCGCGGGTGCTGCGGCTGATGGCGCACGTCGAGACGGGAAAGACCCGGGCCGAGGTCCAGCACGTGTACCTCCGCGGCGCGACCGCCCTGCGCCGGGACATCGCGCAGTGAGCGCCAGCTTCCGTGGGCAGGTCACTCTCGACGGGCCGTCGGGCACCGGCAAGTCCACCGTCGCCCGCGGCGTTGCCGGTCGCCTGGGCGCCGCCTACCTCGACACCGGGGCCATGTACCGCGCGGCGACCGTGGCGGTGCTCGATGCCGGTGTCGACCCCGAGGACGCCGACGCGGTGACCCGCACGGTCGCCGGGGCGCGGATCGAGGTGGGCACGGAGTCGGGCGTCGAGCTCGTGCTGGTCGACGGGGTGGACGTGGCCACCCGCATCCGCGGCGCCGAGGTGACCCGCCACGTCTCCGCCGTCTCCGCCGTTCCCGCCGTGCGCCGTCAGCTGGTGGAGCAGCAGCGCGGGCTGGTGGCTGCCGCCGACGCGGTGGTGGTCGAGGGCCGCGACATCGGCACCGTCGTCCTGCCCGACGCGACACTGAAGATCTACCTGACGGCGGCCCCCGAGGTCCGCGCCGAGCGGCGGGCCGGCCAGCTCGGCATCACCGACGCCGAGGAGATCGCCGCGCTCGCCCAGGACCTCCGTCGTCGCGACGAGTACGACAGCAGCCGGGCCGACAGCCCCCTGCGTCCCGCCGACGACGCCGTCGTGGTGGACAGCACGAACCTGGACCAGCAGGGCGTGATCGAGCGGATCGTCGAGCTCGCCGGGTCCGCGGTAGGAGTGGGGGAGCGGTCATGACGGAGGAGACTTCCGGGCCGCTGCCCGTGGTCGCGATCGTGGGTCGCCCCAACGTCGGCAAGTCGACGCTGGTCAACCGGTTCCTGGGCCGCCGCGCCGCCGTCGTCCAGGACACCCCGGGCGTGACCCGCGACCGGATCAGCTACGAGGCCCTCTGGAACGGCAAGCGGTTCACCGTCGTCGACACCGGCGGCTGGGACCCGAAGGCCAGCGGGCTCGGTGCGTCGATCACCCGTCAGGCCGAGCACGCGATGAAGACCGCCGACGTCATCGTCTTCGTGGTCGACAGCCAGGTCGGCGCCACCGACACCGACCTCGCCGCGGCCCGCATCCTGCGCCGCAGTGACCGGCCGGTGATCCTCGTCGCCAACAAGGTCGACGACGAGCGCAGCGAGGCCAACGCCGCCGAGCTCTGGTCGCTCGGCGTGGGGGAGCCGCAGCCGGTCAGCGCGCTGCACGGCCGCGCCAGCGGCGACCTCCTCGACCTCGTCCTCGAGGCCATGCCCGAGGCGCCGCGCGAACAGCTCGTGGAGGAGGGTCCGCGACGGGTCGCGCTGGTCGGCCGGCCGAACGTCGGCAAGTCCAGCCTGCTCAACCGGTTGGCCAAGGACGAGCGGTCCGTCGTCGACTCGGTCGCCGGGACGACGGTGGACCCGGTCGACTCGATTGTCACCCTGGGCGGTGAGGAGTGGCGGTTCGTCGACACCGCCGGGCTGCGCCGCAAGGTGAACACCGCCAGCGGCATGGAGTACTACGCCAGCCTGCGCACCGAGGCCGCCATCCAGGCGGCCGAGGTCGCCGTCGTCCTCCTGGCCGCCGACGAGGTGATCAGCGAGCAGGACCAGCGCGTCATCAGCCAGGTCGTCGACGCCGGCCGGGCGCTGGTGATCGCGATCAACAAGTGGGACACCCTCGACGAGGACCGGCACATCCAGCTGGAGAAGGAGATCGAACGCGAGCTCTCCCGCGTGCGCTGGGCGTCCCGGGTGAACATCTCGGCACAGTCCGGGCGCGGCGTCAACAAGCTCGCCGACCACCTGCGTGCGGCGCTGGCCTCGTGGGAGTCCCGCGTGCCCACCTCCGAGCTGAACTCGTTCGTGCGGGCCCTGGTCCAGGAGACGCCGCCACCAGCGCGCGGCGGGCGCGCCCCGAAGATCAAGTACGTCACCCAGGCCGACATCCGGCCGCCCAGGTTCGTGGTCTTCTCGACCGGTTTCCTCGAGGCCGGGTACCGCCGGTTCCTCGAGCGCAAGATCCGGGAAAGGTGGGGATTCGAGGGGACGCCGATCGAGGTCTCGGTGAAGGTCCGCGAGGGCCGGGGGAGCGACCGACCGAAGGGCTGAACCGGCCGGGTCGTCGGTATCGGGGCGACAGGATCGGGACGACCGGGTCGGGCCGGTGGACGGCTTCGTCACCAGCGGTGGCCCCGTCAACCCGCTGGTTCTCGTGGCCCGTCATCCGGAGCAGGTCCGCACGCTCGTCGCCCGCGAGCCCCTGGCGGCCCAAGTCCTGCCGGATCGCGGAGCGGCAGTCGCTGCGTGCCGGCACGTGCACCGGACCTACCGGCGCAGTGGCCTGGGCCCGGCGATGGCGACGTTCATCCGGCTGGTCGGACAGAACGATTGTGTCCTGCACGCACCACGAACACGACTTCGCCGCCCTCTCTGCGGCGTCGACGCGCGTCATCTCGGCCGCTGGTGCCGCTTCCGAGGGCCAGCTGGCTCACCGCGCCGCCGTCGCCCAACTGCCGGGGAACGAGCCCCTCACGTTCCCCGGCGACCAGGGCGGCTTCCTCGGCGGCGAGTACGGCGTGACGGGGGGGCCGGACGCATTCGCCGCCGCGCTGCGCCAGGTCCTCACCGTCGCCGGCTGGATCCCATGCCGGCGAGGGGCTGACCACCGGGCGGTGCGGGACGACGTGTGCGGTAACCTGCTCCTGCAGCGATCGGGCGGTGTGAGCCGCCCGGCGCTCGGGCTGTAGCGCAGCTTGGTAGCGCACTTGACTGGGGGTCAAGGGGTCGCAGGTTCAAATCCTGTCAGCCCGACAGCGGGAACCGCAGCTCAGGGGCCGTTCCGGAGAGATCCGGAACGGCCCCTGACCGCTTCTCCACCACCTTGAGCGGGACGCCGCGGGTGAGCATGACGCTGGCCGCCGAGTGGCGCAGCGTGTGCAGCCCGGCGTGCGGCAGCCCGGCCTTGGCGGCGGCGACCCGGAGCGCCCGAAAGGCGTTCCGCGGATCGCACGGGTCGCCGAACTCGGTGGTGAACACGAAGCCGGTCTGCCGCCAGGCTGAGCCGGACAGTTCGACGTAGTCGTCAGGATCAGCAGGCACGGTGGCTCGGGCCAGCACTCCGCCGGTGTAGGCGTCAATCAGTCCACAGCAAGGCACGAAACCAGTCAGCCGAAGGGTCACGCCCGCTGCCACCGGCCGCCAGCTCATCACCGATGGACACCGACCCGGCCATGCTCACAGTCAGCCGAGGAGCGAGACCAGGCTCGACGTGGCGGTGTAGACCGCGACGGCGATGAGCAGGACGGCGAAGGCGCGGGTGAGGGTCGTGCCGGGGACGCGGTCGGTCACCGTCTTGCCGCCCAGCGACCCCGCGATGGCAGCAAGCGTGAACGGGACGATCACGGCCCAGTCGAAGTGGGCCGTGCCGGCCCGCGCCAGCAGCGCGCCGGCGGAGTTGATCGAGATGACGACCAGTGACGTGGCGACCGCCTGTGGCATGGACATGCCTAGGGCGAGGGTGAGGGCCGGGACGATCACGAAGCCCCCGCCGACGCCGAAGAAGCCGGTCATGAAGCCGACCACCAGACCGGCGCCGCCGACCTTTCCGATCCGTCCGGGTGTCCAGCGCCGTGCGGGCTCTTGAGCGTCGTTCTGCTGCGGCGGCGCGGGCTCCTCGCCTCGACTGTTGGCGAGCATGCCCACTGCGGCGACGACGATGACCGCGGCGAAGGCGAGCAGGAGGACGTCGGGGTCCACGAGCTGGTTGGCGGCGGTCCCGGCGAAGCCGGCCGCGATGCCGGTGGCCCCGAAGACGACGCCGACGCCCCAGCGCACCTGCCCGCTGCGGGCGTGGCCGAGCGCGGCGATGACCGAGCTGATGCCGACGATGAACAGGCTGCTGGTCGTCGCGGCACGGGCGTCCTGGCCGATGACGTACACCAGGGCGGGCACGGTCAGGATCGAGCCGCCGCCGCCGAGTGCGCCCAGGCTCAGGCCGATGAGCAGTCCGAGCCCGACCGCGGCGACGGTCACGCGACCGCGCCCGGCTTCCCGTCGTCGGTGACGACCGGCAGGCCCGCCTGGGCCCACGCCTTCATGCCGCCCGTCAGGTTGTGCACCCGCACCCCTGCTGCGGCCAGGGTGTCGGCGGCCTTGCCGGAGCGGTTGCCGGACCGGCAGATGGCGATGACCGGTTGCGCCTGCGGAACCGCTGCCGGGGTGACCTGGCCGAGCGGGAGGTGCTCGGCCTGGGGGGCGTGGCCGGCTGCCCACTCCTGCGGCTCGCGGACGTCGAGCAGCACTGCCTCGCCTCGTTCGAGCAGCTCGGCGGCCTCGACGGGATTCAGGTCGGGGAGCCGGGTGGGCGGGGACGCCTCGGTCATGGTCGTTCCTTCCTTGGGGTCAGCCGAAGCTCGGCGTGAGCGTCGAGACGGGGATCCCGCCGCTGGGTGGCTCGGTCGCTCCGGGCCCGGGGTTCAGCGTGCTGGTCAGTGCGAAGCGGTCGGCCCGGATGAGGGTGTGCCGCCACTCGATGGGGACGCCGGAGCTCGTTCCGGTCCGCTGGACCGAGAAGACTGCCGACGGTGGCTGCAGGCCGAGTGCGTCGTGCTCAGCGCGGCTCGGGATGACCGCCCGGACCGTCTCCTGCCCGCCGGTGATGGCGATGCCGGTCCGGGCGAGCTCCTCGTAGAGGCTGGTGCGGCGGAAGTCGACGTCCAGCAGCGGTTCGCCGACGGACGCGGGCAGCCATACGCGGTCGAGGGCCAGCGGCCGGTCGTCGGCCAGGCGTAGCCGCTCGAGGTGGACGAGGGGTGTCGACTCCTCCAGTCCCAGCCGGGGAGCGATGACGCCGTCGGCCCGCACGGTCAGCACGCGGACCACAGATGTCTGCACCAACCCGCGGGCCTCCACGGAGGAGAACAGCGAGTAGGCGACCCCTGTGGGCTGGGCGATGACCGGGTCGGGTGCGGCGAGCCGTGGTCGCCGCCCGCGCCCGGTGCTGATCACGCCGTCGACACGCAACTGGCGCAACGCCTCCCGGACCGTGTGCCGGCTGACCGAGTACTGGAGGCCGAGCTCGAACTCACCCGGGAGGCCGCGACCGAACTCCCCTCGGTCCAGCCGGCTCCGGAGATCGTGGGCCAGCTGGCGCCACAGCGGCGTGCTAGAGCTTCGGTCCAGCCGTACTGCCGGCGGTCCGGATGGTCCCTCCGACATCGGCCCTCCAGATCCGAACCCTGGGCGGGTGGTGGAACGCCTCAGCGAACCGCCCTTGTACGGTCAACACTAGATCGGTTGTCTGGACAACGGCGCGCCGACCTCGGCGCGCTAGGGGGAACATCGTGCCCAGCCCTGATCCATCCACGCGGAGCGGATCCGCCACCGGTCGATCCTCGACGGCACAGGCCCTGCGCGGGCCGCTCATCGCGTTGGCCGTGGTCGTCGTGCTCGGCGTCGTCGCCGTCGTCTGGGGTCTCGGTCGCGGGGACGGGAAGGATGGTGGCGGCGCCCCGGTCGCGGACGTGCGCCACGACGGCGGGAGCGAGACGGGAGAACCGGCCGACACGCTGGCCCGGCGCATCCCCGGCGACCCGCTGGCCCAGGGGGACGCCGACGCGCCGGTCGTCCTCGTCATGTGGGAGGACTTCCAATGCCCCTTCTGTGCGAAGTTCGCCCAGGAGACCGAGCCCGTGCTCGTCGACCGGTTCGTCGAGGACGGCATCCTGCGGCTGGAGTGGCGGGACTTCCCCTACTTCGGTGAGCAGTCGGTCCAGGCGGCACGGGCCGCGCGGGCGGCGGGGGAGCAGGGCGCCTTCTGGCAGTACCACGACGCGGTGTACGCCTTGGGGTTCCCGCCGAACAGCGGGCAGCTGACTGACGAGGTGCTGACCGGGGTCGCCGCAGATCTCGGCCTCGACGTCGAGCGGTTCACGGCGACGATGCAGTCGCAGCAGACCCTCGACGCGGTCACCGCCGACTTCCAGGAGGGTCAGCAACTCGGCATCGCGGGCACGCCCGCCTTCCTCGTCAACGGCCGTCCGATCATGGGCGCGCAGCCCACCGACACCTTCGTCGAGGCCATCGAGCAGGCTGCCCAGCAGGCCGCGTCCGATGGGTGAGCTCGGACTCGCGGCCGCGTTCCTCGGCGGCTCGCTGACGCTCATCAGCCCCTGCAGCGCGCTCCTGCTGCCGTCCTTCTTCGCCTACGCCTTCGCGCATCCGCGTGAGCTGCTCGCCCGGACCGTCGTCTTCTGGCTGGGTCTCTGCCTGACCCTGGTGCCCCTCGGGGTGGGGTCGGCGCTTGTCTCGACGCTCTTCTACGGGCACCGGGAGGTGCTGATCGCCGTCGCCGGCTGGACGATCATCGCTCTCGGGATGGTGCAGCTCCTCGGTGGCGGCTTCAGCCTGCCGGGAGCTGACCGGCTCCGCGCCCGGGTCGCCACCCCGGGCCGGGCCCGTGGGTGGGCGGGGACCTTTGCGCTGGGCGCGGTCTACGGCCTCGCCGGATTCTGCTCCGGGCCCATCCTCGGCGCCGTCCTCACCCTCGCCGCGACCGACGGCGGCGTGGTCGGCGGAGGGCTGCTGCTGGCCGTCTACGCCCTCGGGATGGCGGCGCCGATGTTCGTGCTCGCGCTGCTGTGGGACCGGTTCGACCTCGGACGGCGCCGGTGGCTGCGCGGCCGCCCGCTGCGCATCGGCGGCCGGCAGCTGCACACGAGCCAGCTGATCTCCGGCGCGCTGTTCGTCGCCATCGGCTGGCTGTTCCTCCGCTTCGACGGCACCGCCGGCATCACCGGCGTCCTCGGGTTCGGGGATACCACGGACCTCGAGTTCGAGGCGCAGCGCTGGATCACCGAGCTGTCCGCGCGCGATCTCGACGTCTGGTTGCTGGCGGCCGCCGCGGCGCTCCTCCTCGGCGTCATCGCGCTCCGCCTGCACCGGATCCGGAACGGGACCACTGATGCCTGCACTGACGACGACAGGCTCGATGTGCTCGACCGACAGGAGTCCCGATGACCTCGATGTACCTGGCGCTCCGGGCTTGGGGCCGCCGGCGCTGGCTCACGGCGCTCGCGATGACCGCGGTCGGCGTGGTGGTGGTCGCCGTCCCGACCGACCTCATCGACACGCCGGTCTTCAGCCGGGAAGTGCCGCCCACGTGGTGGTCCTGGCCGGCTCTGCTGGCGAGCGCGGTGCTCGCCGGGTTGCTCGTGGCCACCTACGCGCGGGAACCAGGTTCGCCGGGCCCGGCTCCGGACGAGGACGAGCGCCGGTCGCGCTTGTGGGGCGGTGCCGGCGGACTCCTGACCTTCTTCGCCGTGGGTTGTCCGGTCTGCAACAAGCTGGTCCTGCTGGCCCTGGGCGCCAGCGGTGCGATGACGTACTTCGAGCCGGTCCAGCCGGTGCTCTCCGTTCTCGCGCTGCTCCTGCTGGCGTGGGCGCTGACCCGCAGACTGCGGGGGGAGTGGGCGTGTGCTGTGCCCGCTTCGCCGACCGCGCGGCAGGCCCGCTGACCCGGACCGGAACCGATCGGGAGGAGACGACGTGGACGCCGCTGAGTGGGACCGCCGCTACGCCGAGGCACGGCAGTGGTCGGTGGAGCCGAACCGCACTGCTGCAGAGCTGATTGGATCGCTGCCACCCGGCCGGGCCCTGGACGTCGCGACCGGTGAAGGACGCATGGCGCTGTGGCTGGCCGCCGGAGGGTGGGAGGTCGAGGCGATCGACTTCTCGGCCGTCGGCCTCCGCCGGGGGCAGGAGAACGCGCCGCCGGGAGCGCAGGTCACGTGGCGCGTCGCCGACGTGATCACCGCCGACCTGGGCAACGGGCAGTTCGACCTGGTACTGGTGCTCTACCTGCACCTGCCGCGCGCCCGACTGGTCGACGTGCTGGCGCGTTCCGCCGCCGCCGTTCGCCCGGGCGGGCACCTGCTGGTCCTCGGCCACGACCGGGAGAACATCACCCGCAGGACCGGCGGCCCGCAGGACCCTGACCTGCTCTACGACCCGGAGCTGCTCGGTGGGGCGGTCCCCGGCTGGCGCATCTCACGCCTCGATCGGATCGACCGGTCGACCGACTCCGGCACCGCTGTCGACACGCTCCTGTTCGCGCAGCGCCCCTGAATCCGGGGCCGTAGGCGCCGTGCGAGTGCCGCCCGCACCAGCACGGATATCGGCGACGCGGACGTGGACGGGCCCGGTCATCGGCCTGGTGTAGGTCCGCCGATGAGGGGCTATGCCCGCGGGGCAGTTCCTGGGAAGGAATCACGTGGCCATCTGGTCGGCCGCGACGGGTCTGGTCGCCGAAAACTCGGTTCCGCCGTACCTGCAGCTTCGCGGGCCCGTCGGCGTTTCATCACGCGGGAGGCAGCGCATGACCCCGACCCAGCACCTGTCGGTCACCGTCGACCGCCGCCGGTCGGTGCTCACCGGCATCATGCTCGGCGTCGCGATCATGGCCGCGATCGACGAGATCGTCTTCCACCAGTTGCTGCGCTGGCACCACTTCTACGACCGGTCGACCCCTGACATCAGCCTGCTGTCGGACGGGTTGTTCCAGACGGCCTACCTGGTGCTGTTGGTCGCCGGGTTCTTCTGGTTCGCGGACCTCCGCCGCCGCGGAACCCTGGCACCGCGGTCCGCGTGGGCCGGCTTCGTGCTCGGCCTCGGCGCCTTCCACCTGTTCGACGGGATCGTCGACCACAAGATCCTGCGCCTGCACCAGATCCGCTACGGCGTCGACCTGCTGCCCTACGACCTGGCCTGGAACGGTGCCGCGGTGGTGCTGCTGCTGGTGGGCGCCTTCATGATCTGGCGCTCCCGGGACGAGGGGCGCACGCCGGCTGCCAGACGTTGAGACGTTGAGCGTCATGGGCGTCGCCCTCGTACCCCTGGCCCACGGCGGCTCCCACGATGCCGGCGCCTCGGCCGCGATGTGGCTGCCGTCGGTGCTGGTCACGGCCCTGCTGGTTGCCGGATACCTCGTCGGCCTCGCCCGGCTGCACGGCAACGGCCGCGGGTGGAGCAGCCGTCGGACGGCAAGCTTCCTGCTGGGGGCCGTCCTGGTCGGCGCGGCGCTGACCCCGGCGGTCGACGCGGACACGGCCAGCGGCCACATGGCGCAGCACCTGCTGCTGGGCATGTTCGCCCCGATCGCGCTCGTGCTCGGTGCACCGCTGTCCCTGCTGCTGGCCGGGCTCCCGGTCGCCGCGCGTCGGCCGGTCGCGGCGGTCCTGCGGTCCCGGCCACTGCACGCGCTGTCGCACGTGGCCACCGCCGCTGTGCTCAGCATCGGTGGCCTCTACCTGCTCTACCTCACGCCGCTGTACGCCCTCAGCATCCGCTCGGAGGTCGTGCACCACCTGCTGCACCTGCACTTCCTGCTGGCCGGCTACCTGTTCGCCTGGGCGGTGGCCGGCCCTGATCCCGCTCCGCGCCGTCCAGGGATGGGCGTACGGCTGGCGGTCCTGGTCGCAGCCGGTGGCGCCCACGCCTTCTTGGCCAAGCTGCTGTACTCCCGCGCCGCGAGCCTGCCGGCGGGCAGTGGCCACGCCGCCGCCGAGGTCGAGGCCGCGGCGCAGTTGATGTACTACGGCGGCCACGTCGCGGACCTGCTGCTTCTCGTCGCGGTGTTCGCCACCTGGTACCGCCGCACGGGGCGCGCGCTCGCGCGGCAACCGGGTGCGGCGCTCAGCGGCGTGCCCGCCGGCGGGTGAGTGCGCGCGCCCCATGCCGTGAAAGGGCTGCTTTCGCCATCAGAAGGGAACGGCCGCCCGGTGTGCGTCCGCGACGGCAGAGGTCAGGCGCCGCCACCGGAGACGGCGGCGGGCTGAGGCGGAGCTGCTCTCGACCGGGGCGGCGGGCGGTGCGGCCACGTCGGCCGCGGGACCGAGGCCGAACGGCTGAGTGGGAACGGGAGCGGTGATCTCGGTCAACGGGTCCTTCGACAGGCGTGCGGGCGGACGCGGGGGCCGCTGAGGGTCGCTCAGCGGGAGGGCGTGCCGGCCGGACACAGCCGGTCGTCGACCATGAGCGGGGTCACCGCGAGCAGGCACACGCAGAACGCGGGCCGGCTCCTCGCATAACCCCAGTACATGGATCGAGATTATGCAGAGAGCAGCGAGGAGGCAACGTCGCAGGTGAGGGGCGACCGTGGTGCCTCGTCGGCACGTGGATCCGCGGGGTACGAGGACGGCGGTGGGGGTACCGACGGCAAGACCTCGTCGCACCGACCGGCGGCCCGGGCCGGTGGACCGCGCAGCGTCGTCGGGCGGCGTCCCGGAAGGACCGGAAGGAGTCGTGCATGGAGTACCGACGCACCCTCGACCTCGCTCTACCGTTCGCGGAGGCGGTGACGCGCACGAGAGAGGCGCTGGCCGAGCAGGGCTTCGGCGTCCTGACCGAGATCGACGTGAAGGCCACTCTGCGCCAGAAGCGGGGAGTGGAGATGGAGCCCTACCTGATCCTGGGCGCCTGCGCTCCCGACCTGGCACAGCAGGCGCTGGAGATCGAGCGCGGCGTCGGCGTCCTGCTGCCGTGCAACGTCGTGGTGAGCCAGACCGGCGACGGCTCGACGGTGCAGGTCATGCACCCGCAGACCATGGTCTCGATGACCGGGCGGCCGGAGTTGCAGCCGATGGCCGACGAGGCCGGTCGCCGTCTGGACGCGGCGCTGGCCGCGCCCCGGCGCTGAGCCGCCGGGCGCTCGTGGTTTGTACCCTACGGGGTAGGGAACGATGACGTGCATGTTCGACGTGCAGACGATCGAGACCTCCAGCCTGGGTGACCGGAGCTACCTCGTCGACGATGGCGAGGTCGCCGTCGTGGTCGATCCGCAGCGCGACATCGACCGGGTGGTGGACCTGGTCGCCGGACGCGGCGTGCGGATCAGCCATGTCCTGGAGACGCACGTGCACAACGACTACGTGACCGGCGGTCCGGAGCTCGCGCGCCGGGCGGGCGCCGCCTACGTCCTCCCGAGCGGGAGCGGCGTGGAGGTCGACCACGTCGCGGTGTCCGACGGCGACGTGATCGAGGCGGGCCGGATGCGCTTGCGGGTCGTGCACACTCCCGGCCACACCCACCACCACGTCAGCTACGCCCTCGCCGGCAGCGACGGCACCGTCCAGGCCGTGTTCACCGGCGGATCGATGCTCTACGGGGCCACCGGCCGTACGGACCTGGTCAGCCCGGAGGCCACCGACGAGCTGACCCACGCGCAGTACCACTCGGTGCGGCGGCTGGCCCGCGAGCTGCCGGCCGAGGCGCAGGTGTTCCCGACGCACGGCTTCGGCAGCTTCTGCTCAGCCACTCCGACCAGCGGCACGTCGTCGACCATCGGTGAGCAGCAGCGGGTCAACCCCGCGCTGACGCAGGCCGAGCAGCAGTACGTCGACACCCTCCTCGCGGGGCTGGACGTCTACCCGGCCTACTACGCCCGCATGGCGCCGATCAACCGGCGTGGGCCCGCGCCGGTCGACCTCTCCCTCCCGGAGCGGGTCGACCCGGGAGAGCTGCGCCGGCGGATCGAGGCCGGCGAGTGGGTGGTCGACCTGCGCGAGCGCACCGCGTTCGCCGCCGGTCATCTGGCCGACTCGATGAACTTCGAGCTCGGCACCAACTTCGTGACCTACCTCGGGTGGCTCTACCGCTGGGGAGCGCCGCTGACCCTGATCGGCGAGAGCGAGGAGCAGGTGGCCGAGGCCCGCCGCGAGCTGGTGCGGATTGGCGTCGACGAGCTGGCCGGCGCTGCGATCGGGGACATCGAGTCCGTCGCCGACGGGCAGCCGTTGCGCTCGTACCCGGTCAGCGACTTCTCCGGCCTGGCCGAGGCGATGGAGCGGGGGCCGGTGCAGGTCCTCGATGCCCGGCGCAACGACGAGCGGGCGAACGGCTTCGTGCGCGGCTCGCAGCACATCCCGCTGCACGAGCTCGCCGACCGGCTCGACGAGGTGCCGCGGGGCGAGGTGTGGGTCTACTGCGGATCGGGCTACCGGGCGTCGATCGCCGCCTCGGTGCTGGACCGGCCCGGCCGCTCCATCGTCCTGATCAACGACTCCTACGACGCCGCTGGGAAGGCGGGGCTGGAGGACGAGTAGCCGACCGAGAGAGCCGGTGCGCGCACCGGATGACCAGTGGATGACCAGTGCTGACGGAGGTGTCCGGCTCCACGGGAATCCGGGCTCGCGCTGACGGCCACGGCTGCCCGGGGACCGGCGACGATTGCAGCGCTTGCCCTCCTCAGTCGCACCGACCGAAGGAGACGCCATGTCGGGGCAGTTGAAGGCCGACGAGCTACGCGGTCGTGTGGTCGGGGCGGCGAACGCCCTCTTCACCGCTGGGGTGATGTCCCATTCCGGCCACGGGAACCTCAGTGCGCGAATCGACGCGCAGCGGTTTTTGCTCACCACGACGGGTGTCGTCCGGGATCTGCGCTTTGACCAGTTGGCGACGGTGACCGTCGAAGGTGCGGTGGAGGACGGCGATCTGGCGCCCGAGAACGCTGAGATCGTGGCCATGCACAGCGTTGTCTACCGGGCCCGCTCCGACGTGGCCGCCATCATCCACACACACTCACCGGCCGTCACGGCGTTCGCTCTTGCGCACCAGCCGCTGCCGTGCCGAGCCGAGCCGCTCCTGCGATTCGGGCAGGCTGAGCCGGTGCCGGTGGCACCCTGGGGCCCGCGCGGATCCCAGGTGTCGGTCCGTGGCATCGCAGCTCTCCTCGCGGAGACCCCGACGACCAGCGCAGTTCTGCTGGCCAATCACGGGCTGCTCTGCTTCGGAGAAGACCCGCTCTCGACCGCTCGTCTCGTCGTGGCGATGGAGGAAGCTGCGAGGCCGAGCTGGCGGCCAGTGCCATCGGTGGCGCAGTGGACTTCCCGGGCGATGCCCTGCGGAAAGTACGTGAGTCGATGGGGCGGGTCCGACCCCGGCCGTGACCCTCGGACGAGGGAACTCAGGCCAGGGAGAGGAAGAGCTTCTCGAGTCGGGCGCGGTCGAGGGTGTTGCCGTCCTCGCCGGCGGTGATGCACTGCTCGAGGCCGGTGGCGATGATGGC
>NZ_FZNO01000016.1 GCF_900188025.1 Blastococcus mobilis | reverse complement strand
GGGCTGGACGGTGTAGGAACCACCGCCCTACCAGGAGCTCGTCACATCACCCCGCCGCCACGCCGCAGCACCGCGTCAGTTCCGAGACACGTTCTCAGACGTCGCTGCGTGCCTCTGGACGGGGCCGTGGACCTTCGCAGGCTCAGGGCGGGGCCCGGGACGGGGCCGAATCAGGAGATGTAGCCGTACTCCCAGTGCCACGGCTCGGGTTTCTCGCCGCCCGGGGAAGCCCAGTCCGGCTGGACGAACCCGAACCGGCCGGCGTTGGCCGTCATCCAGGTCCACTGCGTCGATCCGGCGATGTTGATGCCACCGCACAGGTCGACCGCCAGGGCCCAGCCGTGGTTGGAGGTGCCCGGAACCGCGGCCAGTGCCGGCTTCCGGCGGAAGGCCGAGACCTGGCCGCTGAGGGAGCGGTAGGAGTCGGTGATGCACAGCGGGGTGCCGAAGGCCGCCGTGTACGCCACGTTCAGCTGACCGTAGGAGGCCGCGGCATCGCAGCGCAGGGCGTGCCGGTGGACGCCCAGCCGGCACAGGGTCTCGGCCGGGATCTGGCCGTTGGCCCATCCGCCCCACGCCCCGGTGCGCTCACCGGGCGCTGCCAGGGCCGCGCCGCACGCGCCGGCCTCGGCCACCGGCAGCGGCGCGTTGGCCAGAGCCGGCGCCGGCAGGGTCACGCGGGTGGCCGAGGAGCCGGCCGCCACGGAGCGGACGGACACCTGGTAGGTGCCGGCCGAGGCGCCGATGACGTCGCCGTCGCCGAGGTAGATGCCGACGTCCTGACCGCCCGGCGAGTGGACCAGGTCACCGATCTGCAGGTCGGCGAGCGGCACGGCCGTGCCGGAGGCCCACTGGTCCTGCGGAGTGGCCGGGACGGCGTATCCGGCGAACAGCCAGGACGACGCGGTGAAGCCACCGCAGTCGTAGGTGTCGGGACCGGTGGTGCCCGGGACGAAGGGTTTGCCGAGCTGGGAGAGTGCGTTGCTCACCGCGGCGACGGTCTCGGCGGACAGCACCGTGACGGGGCTGGTGCCGACGACGGCCCACGCGACACCCGGGATCGGCTGCCCGGCCGCATCGAGGGCAGGGGAGAAGCCCGCCGGCAGGTCGGTGGGATCGGCCAGCGCGGACGCCGACGGAAGTTCGATCCCGGCCGCGCCCAGCTGACCGAGGTACTGCTGCCAGCGCAGCATCGCCTGCTGGTTGCGCTCCTGCTGCGGCCCGGCGACCGGGATGGTGGCCAGGCCGGCGAGGGCGGAGGTGATCTCGGGCGTCAGGTCGTCGACCTTCGACCGCACGCCGGCCAGGACGGCCTCGGCGCGCCGGTCGGCCGCCCTGACGGCGGCCTCGGCGAGCGCCACGCGGTCGGTGGCGACGGAGAGGGTGAGGGAGCTGCGCTGCGCCCGCACGATGTCCCCGGTCAGGGCGACCTCCGTCCGGTCGGCCAGCGACTGCCGGTGGAGAGCGTCGGAGGTGACGCCGGCGTCGTGGACGCTGAGCGACAGCAGGGGGTGACGCTGCTGAGGAGTCGCCCGGTACATCTCGGCGGCCGCACTGCCGACCACCTCCTGCCGCGCCAGGACCTGCGCCAGGGCGGCCTGCTCCGCGTCGCGAGCCTGCTGCAGCTCGGCCTTCCGGCGGTGGACCTCCTGCTGGAGCAGCCGGTACCGCCCGGCGTCCTCGAGCAGCGAGCTCTGCGCCGTCAGCGCGAGGGCCGTGGTGTCGAGCGGGCCGTCGCCCGGTCCGGTCTCGTCGGCACCCGGCAGCACCAGGGCCGCGACCGCGGGCAGCAGCAGGGTGCTCAGCGCCACCACGCCCAAGCGTGTCGACCAACGCGAGCCGGTCCGGCCCGCGGGGCGGCCGAGCTTCCGGTCGGTGGACGCCCTCCCCTTCGTGACAGGGCGCTCGGCGGCAGGGCGCTTGGCGGCGGGGCGCTTGGCGGCGGGGCGTCCGGGGCTGGAGCGGCGCGCCGGCGGGCGCGCAGTCGTCCGGGTCGCGCCCGGAGCGGCCCGGTCGGCGGCGGCGGTCGCGGTGCGCAGCGCCGCGGCCTGCGCCGCCGTGAGGGGCTGACCGCCGGCCAGGGCCTCGCGCAGGGCCAGGGCCTCGCGCAGCGCCTGGGCCTCACGGGCGCTGAGGACCGGCCGGGTCGAGGTGCCGGAACGCGTGGAGGACGCGCGTGGTGCAGGCACTGCAGCGTCCCCCAGCGGTCTCGTCGTCGCGACGTCGGTGCCTCCTGCTGCGGATGCGGCGGAAGCGTTCCGAATTCGTGTCGACGTGCCGGGAGACGTGCTTGAGAACCCGCGCCGGGGACCTTCACCCCTCCGGGTGAGGGTGAACCTCCCGCCGAGGCCGCTCGGGTGACCCGTACGGGGGAGCTGTCAGGGGGCCCACCAGGCACCGTGCCGGTGCGTCAGGGGGATGCGGAGCTCGCCGCCGTCCTCGGTGGAGACCACGACCTCGACCTTGGTGATGCGGACGGGCGGCCCGTCGTCCTCCGACTCCACCAGCTGACCGCTCGCGAGAGGGATCGGGGGTACGACCAGGAGGTCGTCGCCGGGCGGTTCGGCCATGGGCGGTCCTCCAGGGATCCGTTCCTCGAAGGGTGCGGGGCGCACTCACCGTAGGCGGCGGCTCCGGGCACACAGCGGGCCGGGCAGCGCCTCCCGGTGGGAGGGCTGCCCGGCCCAATCGTGCGTGCGTCAGGCGAGCCGCATCAGCGCTTCTCGAGGGGGACGAAGCTCCGCTCGGTCTCACCGGTGTACAGCTGACGGGGACGGCCGATCCTCGTGGCCGGGTCGGCGATCATCTCCCGCCACTGCGCGATCCAGCCCGGCAGCCGGCCGAGAGCGAACAGCACCGTGAACATGCGCGTGGGGAAGCCCATCGCGCGGTAGATGAGCCCGGTGTAGAAGTCCACGTTCGGGTAGAGCTTGCGCTGGATGAAGTAGTCGTCGGAGAGGGCGATCTCCTCCAGCTGGCGGGCGAGGTCGAGCAGTTCGTTGTTCCCGCCCAGCTTGTCGAGCACGGTGTCGGCCGTCGACTTCACGATGGCTGCGCGGGGGTCGTAGTTCTTGTAGACGCGGTGCCCGAAGCCCATCAGCTTGACGCCGGGCTCCTTGTTCTTCACCCGCTCGACGAATCGCGGGATGTCGCCGCCGTCGGCCTGGATCGCCTCGAGCATCTCCAGCACCGACTGGTTGGCGCCGCCGTGCAGCGGGCCGAACAGCGCGTTGATGCCGGCCGAGACCGACGCGAAGAGGTTGGCCTGCGAGGAGCCGACCAGCCGGACGGTGGAGGTCGAGCAGTTCTGCTCGTGGTCGGCGTGCAGGACGAAGAGCCTGTCCAGCGCCTTGACAAGGTCGGGGTCCTGGTCGTACGGCTCGGCCGGGAAGCCGAACGTCATGCGGAGGAAGTTCTCGACCAGCCCGCAGGAGTTGTCGGGGTAGAGGAAGGGCTGCCCGACCGACTTCTTGTAGGCGTACGCCGCGATGGTCGGCAGCTTCGCCAGGAGACGGAGGGTGGAGATCTCCACCTGCTCCTCGTCGAAGGGGTCGAGGGAGTCCTGGTAGAAGGTCGACAGCGCGCTGACGGCCGAGGAGAGCACCGGCATGGGGTGCGCGTCGCGGGGGAACCCCTTGAAGAACTGCTTGAGGTCCTCGTGCAACAGGGTGTGCCGGCGGATCCGTTGGTCGAACGCGCCGAGCTCGTCGGCCGTGGGCAGCTCGCCGTAGATCAGCAGGTAGGTGACCTCGAGGAAGCTGGACTGCTCGGCGAGCTGGTCGATCGGATAGCCGCGATAGCGCAGGATCCCGGCGTCACCGTCGATGTAGGTGATCGCCGAGGTGCAGGCGGCGGTGTTCATGAAGCCGATGTCGAGGGCGACTTGGCCGGTCGATGACAGGAGCTTGCTCGTGTCGAGGCCGTCGGCACCCTCCGTCGCCTTGACGAGGGGCAGGGGCAGTTCTCCACCGGGGTAGCGCAGGGCTACATCTGTCTCGCTCACGAAGGACGACGCTACTGCTCGTCGGTCCTCGATGCTGCCCGGACCGGCGCGAGAAGAGGGTGAGGAGCGAGGTTTTCTCGCTCCCCACCCTCTGCTGACGTCAGGGGTGGGTCATGGAGAGGACATCGAGCGCCTCGTCGAGCTGCTGCTCGGTGAGCTTGCCCTGCTCGACGTACCCGCGCTCCACGACGACCTGGCGGATCGTCTTCTGCTCCTTGAGCGACTGCTTGGCCACGACCGCGGCCTCCTCGTAGCCGATGTACTTGTTCAGCGGCGTCACGATCGACGGCGAGGACTCGGCCAGCTCGCGGCACCGGTCGACGTTGGCGGTGGTGCCGTCGACCGTGCGGTCGGCCAGGATGCGGCTCACGTTGGCCAGGAGCCGGATCGACTCGAGCACGTTGCGGGCCATCAGCGGCAGGGTGACGTTCAGCTCGAAGTTGCCGGTCGTCCCCGCGAAGGTGACCGCGGCGTCGTTGCCGATGACCTGGGCGGCCACCTGGATCGCCGCCTCCGGGATGACCGGATTGACCTTGCCCGGCATGATCGAGCTGCCCGGCTGGAGGTCGGGCAGGAAGATCTCGCCGAGCCCCGTTCGCGGGCCCGAGCCCATCCAGCGCAGGTCGTTGGCGATCTTCACCAGGCCCACGGCGATGGTCTTGAGCTGGCCCGAGGCCTCCACCAGGGCGTCGCGGGAACTCTGCGCCTCGAAGTGGTTGCGGGCCTCCGACAGCGGCAGGTCCATGTCGGCGGCCAGCTTCTCGATGATCGCGGCGGCGAACCCGGGCGGGGTGTTGATACCGGTGCCCACAGCTGTACCGCCCAGGGGCAGCTCGCCGATGCGGGGGAGGGACGCCTCCAGTCGCTCCACGCCGTAGCGGATCGCCGCTGCGTAGCCGCCGAACTCCTGGCCGAGGGTCACCGGGGTGGCGTCCATCAGGTGCGTGCGTCCGCTCTTGACCACCTCGGCGAACTCCTCGGCCTTGCGCTCCAGCGAGGCCTCCAGGTGCCGCAGCGCCGGGATGAGGGTGACGACGATCGCGCGGGTGGCCGCGATGTGGATCGCGGAGGGGAAGACGTCGTTGGACGACTGCGAGGCGTTCACGTGGTCGTTGGGGTGCACCGGCTTGCCGAGCGCCTCGGTGGCGAGGCTGGCGATGACCTCGTTGGTGTTCATGTTGCTCGACGTGCCCGAGCCGGTCTGGAAGACGTCGATGGGGAAGTGCTGGTCCCACTCGCCCCGTGCCACGCTCCCCGCGGCCTCGGTGATGGCAGTCGCGATCTCGCCGTCCAGCACGCCGAGGTCGGCGTTGACCGTGGCGGCCGCGCCCTTGATGGCCGCCAGGGCGCCGATGAGCTCCCGCTCGATCGGTGTGCCGGAGATGGGGAAGTTCTCGACGGCGCGCTGGGTCTGGGCCCGCCACTTCGCCCAGGCCGGGACGCGGACCTCCCCCATGGAGTCGTGCTCGGTGCGGTACTCGGTGGCGTCCTGACCGGTGCCGTCCTGCTGTGGGGCCACGTTGCGCTCCCGTGTGTGATGGATGGTGACAGTGCTCCAGGAGGGACCCTAGACACCAATGGGTGGACCGCGCGGTTCCGGTCCGGGCCCGAGGAGCCGATGACGCGGGCGGCGGCGGGACCTTGCCGGCCGCACGCACCCGATCCGAGGAGCCCGATGTCCCAGCCCCCGAACCCGCCCGTGGACGGCTCGACGCCGCCCGCACCTCAGCCGTACGGCCAGCCCGCGCCCCAGCCCGCGTCTGAGGCGGCGGCGCAGCCGGACGGCGCGGCCTGGGCGCCGCCGTCGCCGCCGTCGCCGCCGTCGCCGCCGTCCTGGGCGCCCTCCTGGCAGCCACCGGCTGCGCCCTCCGCGCCCGGCGGGCCGGTCGCCGGTGCGCAGGCGGCCGCTCCCGCGCAGCCGAACGGCAAGCTCCTGCTCGCGCTGGCGGCCCTGGTCGGGCTGCTGGTCGGGATGGTCGGCGCCGGGCTCGTCGTCACGGCGCTGTTCGCCGGCAGCGCCGAGGACATCGGCCGCGAGATCGCCGACCAGGTGGGGCCGGCCGTCGAGGAGGGCATCGTCGAGGGGTCCCAGCAGGCGATGGAGGACGCCATGGAGGGCGCGATGGGCGCCTTCCCCGAGGACATGGGGTTCCCCGGCGGACCGGTTCCGGCCGCCGAGCAGTTCCCGCCCGTGCCACCGGAGGACCTCGGGCCGGACCCTGTCCTCGACGACTATGCCCAGCAGTGCTTCGACGGCGCGCTGCAGGCGTGCGACGACCTCCTGTACGAGTCCCCGCCGATGTCGCAGTACGAGACGTACGGGGCAACCTGCGGAGGTCGGGTGAAGGAGTACACCGTGGGCTCCTGCACCGAACTGGAGTGACGCCGACCGGGCCGTCAGGTCTCCGGGGCGGTCCGGTCGTGGCGGGTTCCGGCCGGTGGAGGCGGGGGAACCCCGACGCCTAGCATCCGACGCGCCGGAAGCCGTCCTCCACGAGGAGCGCCGCCATGACGAAGCCGCCGCATCCGCAGCAGGGCGGCGCCGGGCCGGGGAGCGAGCGGCCGGGGTCCCCGGGGCGGGGCCCGACGGGCCCCGACGACGAGCCCACCGAGCGGATGGGTCCCCGGGCAGCCGGACAGCGCGACCAGACCCGCCAGTTCCCCCAGCCGCCCTACGGTCAGCAGCCCGGTCAGTACGGGCAGCCGCCCTACGGTCCCCCCGGGCCGGTCGGGCAGCCGCCGTACGGTCCCCCCGGGCCGGTCGGGCAGCAGCCCTACGGTCCCCCCGGACCGGTCGGGCAGCAGCCCTACGGTCAGTACGGGCAGCCGGGCCAGCAGTGGGCTCCGCTCGGTCCGCCCGGTGGACAGCCGCCGAAGAACAGGAACACCCTCATCGCCCTGGTGGTGGCGAGCGTGGTGGTGCTGGCCGCCATCGGGGCCGGCGTGTGGCTGGTCCTCCAGGACGCCGGGGGCGGCTCCGCCCCCTCGTCGAGCACGAGCGAGACCGCGGCCATCCCTCCGCCCACGGCGGACCCCGACGGTCTGGGCGACGACCCCGTGATGGACCGGTACGCGCGGGATTGCTACGACGGCGACATGGAGGCGTGCGACACCCTGTTCCGGAAGTCGGAGCCCGGCTCCGACTACGAGAGGTACGGCGGAACGTGCGCCGGCCGCCAGCCGATCCAGGACGTGACGACCGTCTACTGCACGGACGCCTTCCCGGCGGACTGACCGGACGCCGAGCGGCCCGGCAGCCGCCACGGTGCGGGGCCGTTCCGCGATCCAGCGAGCCCCCCGGTCGGCTGTGCGTTCCACTACCGTCCGGAGCTGTGCCCGACGACCCACCGGCCGTGCGTGCCTCCGACGCGGACCGGGAGGCGGTGCTCTCCCGGCTGCAGACGGCCCTGGGCGAGGGGCGTATCGACCTTGACGAGTTCGGCCAGCGGGCCGAGGCCGCCTACGCCGCGGTGACCCGCGCCGAGCTGGACCTCCTGGTTTCCGACCTGCCCCCGAACGCCCCGCCACCGGTCGAGATCGTCGGCACGCGCACGCCGGAGGAGATGACCAGCGTCTTCGGCGACATCACCCTGACCAGCCGTTCGACGCCGCCCCGGCGCGTGGGCACGGTGTTCGGCGACATCCGGATCGACCTGCGCGGCGTGCGCACCGGCGCTGATCGCGTCGACCTGTACCTCAGCACCGTCTTCGGCGACATCGACGTGATCGTGGCCGAGGGGGTGGACGCCGAGCTGCAGGGTCGGACGGTGCTCGGCGACCGGAAGGTCGAGCTGGCGCCCGTGCAGCGACTGGCCGGCACGCCGCTCGTCGTCGTCCACGCGAGGGCGGTCCTGGGAGATCTCCGGCTGCGCAGCCTGGCGCCGGGGGACTCGCCCAGTCGCTGGGGCGCGTTGCTGGCGCGCCTCGCCCAGCGAAGGCAGCCGCCGCCCTCGCCACCGCTGACCGGGGCGCCGGTTCCTCCGTCGCAGCTCTAGTCCCGACCGCCGATCAGTTCTCGTCGTTGCGGTCGAAGGGCACCGCGGAGTAGGCGCGCAGCTTCTCCAGCGAGTGCAGGCTCTCGATCGAGCGGATCGTGCCCGACCGCGAGCGCATCACCAACGACTGCGTCGTGCAGCCGCCGGCGCTGTAGCGGACACCGCGCAGCAGCTCGCCGTCGGTGATGCCCGTGGCGACGAAGAAGACGTCGCCGGACACCAGGTCGTCGATGTGCAGCACCCGGTCGAGGTCGTGGCCGGCGTCCAGGGCCTTCTGCCGCTCCTGGTCGTCCTTGGGCCAGAGCTTGCCCTGCAGCGCGCCCCCCATGCACTTGAGCGCGCAGGCGGCGATGATCCCTTCGGGCGTGCCACCGATGCCCAGCAACAGGTCGACCCCGGTGCCCTCCCGGGCTGCGGCGATCGCACCCGCGACGTCGCCGTCGGTGATGAACTTGATCCGCGCGCCGGCCTCGCGGACCTCCTGCACCAACTGGTCGTGGCGCGGGCGGTCGAGGATGCAGACGGTGACGTCACCGGGCGAGCTCTTCTTCGCCTTGGCGATGCGCCGGATGTTCTCGGCGACGGGGACGGTGATGTCCACGACGTCGGCGGCCGCGGGCCCGGTCGCCAGCTTCTCCATGTAGAAGACCGCCGACGGGTCGTACATCGCGCCGCGGTCGGCCACCGCCATGACGGCGATGGCGTTGGGCATGCCCTTCGCCATGAGGGTGGTGCCGTCGACGGGGTCGACGGCGACGTCGCACTCCGGCCCCTGGCCGTCGCCGACCTGCTCGCCGTTGTAGAGCATCGGGGCCTCGTCCTTCTCGCCCTCCCCGATGACGACGACGCCCTTCATGCTCACCGTGCCGATGAGCGCCCGCATGGCGTCGACGGCGGCGCCGTCGCCTCCGTTCTTGTCACCCCGGCCCACCCAGCGGCCGGCGGCCATGGCCCCCGCCTCGGTGACCCGGACCAGCTCCAGGGCCAGATTGCGATCCGGTGCGGGCCGGTCGGTGCTGAAGCCGCGCCTCGCGGGGACGGGGCCTTCGGGAAGGGGCAGCGACACGGGACCTCCTGATCGGCCCACCGACGCTGGTGGGGTGGCTGCCCCGGCGACCGGACGCTCCTGCCGGGTGGACCCCTGCGGGAGGCCGTCCGGACGACGGGCGGCGGAGTGGGAGAGCTTCCCTGCGATCCTAGGGGCATGACCGGAGTCGGCCCGACGAGCGAGCACGCACCCCGCCCTGCCGAGGAGCCTCCGCCCACGGTGTCGCCGGCGATCGAGCGGGCCAACCGGCTCAGCGCGGCCAACATGATGCGGTCGCTGCTGCCGTTGGTCGTGATCTGCCTGCTCCTCGTGGGGTGGCAGGCATTCCGCGCGGGCCCGGACGTCGGCGTGCGGACGGTCGACCCGTCGTCGACGGTGCAGTTCGCTGCAGCCCGTGCCGGCTACCAGGTGCCGGTGCCGACCGGCCTGGACGAGGGGTACCGGCCGACCAGCGCGCGCACCGACGCCGGCGACGCGCGGGAGGGCGACGCGGTCACCCTCGAGATCGGGTACCTGACGCCGTCGGAGGAGTTCGCCGGGTTCGTCGTCAGCGACGACCGGGGTGCCGATCCCGTGGCCGCCGTGCTGGACGGGGCCCAGGCCCGGGGAACGGTGGACGTCGGTGGCCAGCGCTGGACCCGCTCGACGACCGTGGACGGCGAGACGGCGCTGAGCCGGGAGGCCGACGGCGTGACGGTGCTGGTGACCGGCTCGGCGCCCGACGAGGAGCTGCGGACCGTCGCGGAGTCGGTGCGGCCCTACTCCGGCTGATCGCCGGGCGCCGCGGCGGCGAGCCGCTCGCGGGCGCGGTCGAGCCAGTGCTGGCAGAGGGTGGCCAGCTCCTCGCCGCGCTCCCAGAGCGACAGCGAGTCCTCCAGCGTCAGGCCACCGGCCTCCAGCCGGCGGACGACGTCGGCGAGCTCCTCGCGGGCCTGTTCGTAGGTGGTCGTCGGCTCGGCGTTCGCCGGAGTGCTCATGGTCTCCTCGGTTCGCTTCCGCGGAGCGCTCCGCTCCTCGGTTCTTCCTCGCTGCGCTGCTCAGCCACCTGTCGACTCACGACGCTCATCCTCCCCGTTCGCCGACCGGTCGACGCGCACGGGCAGCCGGCCGCCGGCCACCCGCACCCGCAGCAGCTCGCCGTCGGCCACCGCGGACGGGTCGCGGACCAGGGAGCCGTCGGCCTTCTGGACGACGGCGTAGCCCCGGTCCAGCGTCGCCGCGGGGGAGAGGGCGGCCACCCGGGCGCGGGCGTGCTCGAGGTCGCGCTCGGCTCCTTCGACCCGGTGCACCAGCGTGCGGCGGGCGCGGGTCCGTAGCGAGAGGACGTCCTCCTCCCGACCGTGGAGCAGGCGATCGGGCGAGGCGAGCACCGGGCGGGTGCGCATCGACTCCAGCCACCGTTCCTGCTGCTCGAGGCGGCCGGTGAGCACCTGGCGCGCGCGGGACCGCAGGCCGTCGACGAGCCGGCGCTGCTCGCCGATCTCGGGCACCACGCGATGGGCGGCGTCGGTCGGCGTGGCGGCGCGGACGTCGGCGACGTGGTCGACCAGCGTCGTGTCGGTCTCGTGGCCGACGGCGGTGACCACGGGCGTGCGGGTCGCGGCGATGGCGCGGACCAGGCCCTCGTCGGAGAAGGGCAGGAGGTCCTCCACCGAGCCGCCGCCGCGGGCGATCACGATGACCTCGACGGCGGGGTCGGCGTCGAGGCGCCGCAGCCCCTCCATGACGTTGGCCGCCGCCTGCGGGCCCTGGACGGCGCAGTTGTGCATCGCGAACCGCACCGCCGGCCACCGCCGGCGGGCGGTGACCAGGACGTCGCGTTCGGCGGCGCTGTCCCGGCCGGTGATGACGCCGACCACGGCGGGGGCGAAGGGGAGCGGGCGTTTGCGGGCGGCGTCGAAGAGGCCCTCGGCGGCCAGCAGACGGCGGATCCGCTCGATGCGGGCCAGCAGCTCACCGAGGCCGACGGCGCGGATCTCGGTGGCGCGCAGCGAGAAGGAGCCACGCGCGACGTAGTAGTCGGGGCGGGCGCGGACGATCACGCGGGCGCCCTCGGTGAGCTCCAGTCCGGGACGCTCCGCGACGTCGCGGTGGCAGGTGACCGGCACGGAGAGGTCGGCGGCCGGGTCGCGGAGGGTCAGGAACACCGTCGCCGCGCCGCCGCGGCGGGACAGCTGGGCGACCTGCCCCTCGACCCAGACCTCACCGAGGCGCCCGATCCAGTCGGCGATCTTGCGCGCCACCGTGCGGACCGGCCAGGGCGCCTCGGGTGAGGAAGGGGGGGTCACGCCCCCGAGCGTGCCACCTGCCCCCGACGGCTCAGACGCCCCGCGGGGTCAGCGGGCTGGACTCGATCGCCTGCTCCTCCAGCTTCTCCAGGCGGTTGCGGAGCATGCGGAGGTAGGGATCGCGGGCCCGGGTCGCCTCCTCGTAGGCGATGAGGTCCTGCACGGTGCTGAGCGCGTAGCCGCGCAGCCGGCCGCGCAGCTGGGCGATCGAGAAGCTGTCGTAGCCGTCGACCGGCGCGGCGCCGACGACCTGGGAGCCGGAGAGCTCGCTGCCACCCCCGGCATCGTCGGTGGGCGCTGCGGACGTCTCGCCGATCGCGTCGACCGCCGCCCCCTCGGCGATGGCGGCGTCCTCCTCGGAGGTGTCGCTCTCGCCGACGTCGGTGCGGACACCGGTGGCGGCGGCGACGGTGGAGCCGCTCTCGTCGGTGGCCGTCGCCGGGCCGGCGTTGGTGTCCGTGGCGGCGGTGTCGGTCGCGGCGGTGTCGGTGCCGGCGGTGTCGGTGCCGGCGTCCGTGGTGGCCACGGTGTCGTCGTCGGCGGCCGGGGTCGCCGGAGCCTCGGGGGCCGCGATGCCCTCGTCGGTGACGGTGGCGTCCACGGTGGCGACCTCACCCTCGGGGGTCAGGACGTCGACGGAGGTGGACACGTCCGCGGCCGGTTCGACGTCGACCGCGCCGTCGGTGACGAGGGACAGCGAGGGCGCCGTCTCCTCGAGCGTGGGGGCCTGGTCCACGAGTTCGTCGATGGCGATCTCGTCGAGGATCTCCTCGATGGCGGGAGCCTCCTCGACGAGCTCCTGGATCGACTGCTGACCGGTCTCGACCTGGTCGGCGAGCTCGTCGACGACGGCGGTGACGGCGTCGGCGGCCGGGTCGGCGGGCAGTGCCTCGACCTCGGCGTCGGTGATGGCGTCGTCGGCAGCGGGCCTGTCGCCGGCGCGGTCGAAGGCGGAGTCGCGGAAGCCGTCGGCCGACGCGGACGTGGGCTCGTCGTCGAACGTGGCCAGTCCGGGCTCGCTCTCGCCGCGCAGGCCGGTGAACAGCTCGTCGCCGCGGGCCACCAGCCCGGCGTACTGCTGCTGCACCTTCATCGCCTGCTGCATCGCCAGCCCGAGGAGGCGCACCGGGAGGCCCGGGAGCGTCTCGGGCAGCCTGCGTGCCTCGTCCAGGACGGTGGCAGCAAGACCGGCGACAGCGCGGACAACCTCAGGGATCTCTCTGGCCATGGGCACAGCGTGCCCCACAAGTCCCGGCCCGACACGCGATGTGTGCAGATCCACCCGGAGGCCGGTCGTGTCCCGTTCCACCCCGCGGAACCGGGCCGCCCGCGTCGGCCCGCCTACCATGGGTGCATGGCTGATCAGCGCGGACGTGTCCTGCTGGCCGATCCCCGGGGATACTGCGCCGGCGTCGACCGGGCGGTCGTGGCCGTCGAGCGGGCTCTGGAGATCCACGGCGCCCCGGTGTACGTCCGCAAGCAGATCGTCCACAACAAGCACGTCGTGGCCACGCTGGAGCGGCGCGGGGCCATCTTCGTCGACGAGACCGACGAGGTCCCCGAGGGCTCGGTCGTCGTCTTCAGCGCGCACGGGGTCTCCCCGGCGGTGCACGAGCAGGCGGCCGCGCGGCAGCTGCGCACCATCGACGCGACGTGTCCGCTGGTCACGAAGGTGCACCAGGAGGCGAAGCGGTTCGCACGGGACGACTTCGACATCCTGCTGATCGGTCACCGCGGTCACGAGGAGGTCGAGGGCACCGCCGGTGAGGCCCCGGCCCACATCCAGCTCGTCGACGGCGCCGAGGACGTCGCCACCGTGCAGGTGCGCGATCCCGAGAAGGTCGTGTGGCTGTCCCAGACCACGCTCTCGGTCGACGAGACCCTCGCCACTGTCGACCAGCTGAAGAACCGGTTCCCCGGTCTGCAGTCCCCGCCCAGCGACGACATCTGCTACGCCACGCAGAACCGCCAGCAGGCCGTGAAGCAGATGGCGGGGGAGTGCGACCTGGTGCTGGTGGTCGGCTCCACGAACTCGTCGAACTCGGTGCGCCTGGTCGAGGTGGCCCTCGAGGCCGGAGCCCGCGACTCGCACCTGGTCGACTTCGCCTCCGAGATCGACCCCGCCTGGCTGGAGGGCGTGGGCACCGTCGGCGTCACGAGCGGGGCGTCGGTCCCCGAGATCCTCGTCAGCGAGGTGCTCGACTGGCTCGCCGAGCGCGGCTACCCGGACGTCGAGACGGTGAAGGCGGCCGAGGAGCGTCTGGTCTTCGCCCTGCCGCACGAGCTGCGTCGCGCCGAGCGCGCCGCGCAGGCCGCCGGCGACTGACCGCTCCTCAGCCGGTCGTCCCGTCGCGGGTCTCCTCCTCCTCGTAGGCCGGCTCGGCCGGGCGAAGGGTGCGCACCGTGGCCTCCAGCGGCTCGGGGGTGGGCACCGGGGTCTCGGCGATGCCCAGCTCGTCGAACCGGCGGGCCGCGGTCAGCACCGAGCGCTCGTAGGAGCCCACGGTTTCGTTGAAGCGGGTCATCGTCGCGCCGAGGGCGGATCCGAGCCGGGTGAGGTGGCCCGAGAGGGTGCCCAGACGCGCGTGCAGCCGTCGGCCCACCTCCAGCACCTGGTCGGCGTCGCGGGCCAACCGCTCCTGGCGCCACGAGTAGGCGACCGTGCGCAGGAGGGCCAGCAGGGTGCTCGGGGTGGCGAGTACGACGTCGCGGGAGAACCCGTACTCCAGCAGCCCCGGCTCGGCCTCCAGTGCGGTCATGAGGAACCCGTCGGAGGGCACGAAGAGCACGGTGAACGGTGCCGCCGGACGGAACGCGGTCGGGTAGCGGCGGGCGGCCAGCGCGTCCACGTGCGTGCGCAGCTGTCGGGCGTGCATCGCCACCCGCTGGACCCGGACCGACTCCTCGGTCGCCTGCACCGCCTCGATGTACCCGGTGAACGGGACCTTGGCGTCGACGATCACCTGACGGCCGTCGGCGAGGGTGACGACCAGGTCGGGCCGGACGCCGGCCCCCTCGTCGTTGGTGCCCGCGGGCTGCTTGACGAAGTCGCAGTGCTCGACCAGCCCGGCGACCTCCACGACCCGGCGCAGCTGCACCTCGCCCCAGCGGCCGCGGACGTGCGGGGTCCGGAGTGCGGTGACCAGTGCCGCCGTCTCGTGCTTGAGCTGGGCCGAGGCGTGCCCGACGGTGCCCATCTGCTCGCGCAGCTCACCGTGGGCGGTGGCCCGGGCGCGCTCCATGCCGGCCAGCAGCCGGTGCAGGTGGTCCAGCGACTCGTGGACCGGTTCGAGCCCGGCGTCCTCGGGGCGGCGCCGCGCGAGCAGTGTCACCACGCCGAGGGTGATGGCGGTGGCCAGCAGTGCACCGAGGAGGAGACCGGTGAGCAGGGAAGCGGCGTCCATGCCCGAGACCCTGCCCGACGCCGGTGACATTTCCCGGGAGGCCCATGGCTCCCCTGCAGGGTGCCCCGGCGAGCGTGCGAGTAGCGGGGTCCTTGCTCAGGCCGCGACCGGAGCGTGTGCCGCCTCGTGGTCGAGCAGCGAGCGCTTGACCGGCGTCCCCCAGCGGAAGCCGCCGAGTCCGCCGTCGGAACCGAGCACCCGGTGGCACGGGACGAACAGCGCCGCGGCGTTGCGGGCGCAGGCGTTGGCCGCCGCCCGCACCGCAGCCGGTCGCCCGCACCGCGCGGCGAAGGCGGCGTAGGTGTCCGGCCGCCCCGCGGGAACGGTCCGGAGGACCTCCCAGGCCTCCTGCAGGAAGGGGCCGGAGCGCTGGCGGACGACGACGCCGTCGATCGCGTCGACCCCGCCGGCGAAGAACTCCTCGACCACGTCGAGCACCGGCAACCGGTCCACGTGCTCGCTGCCGGCCGGGCGCAGCGAACGGTGCACCACCGACAGGAGGTCGGCGACGTCGGCGGTCCAGCCGCTGGCGATGACGACGTCCTGCCCGTCCGCGTCGGTGTCCACCACGACCGTGAACGGGCCGGGCGGGGTGGGAACGGTGGCGTGGCGGGCGAGCGTGGGGACGGTCATCAGGCGCTCCTCGGGAGGGCGGGTTCGCGGGTGGGAGGTGTGGCCGTGCCGGGACGGGGTGTGCCCGGGCGGGGAAGGGGTGTGGCCGGGCGCGTGAAGAGAGAAGGCACCGCGAGCGCCCACAGGTGGAGGACGGCGTAGGAGCGCCACGGCCGCCAGCGGCCGGCCGCCTCGGCGTCGGAGCTGCCGAGGCCGGCGAGCGACCTCCGCAGCGCCAGGTCGCCGGGCAGCCACACATCGGGATCGGCCAGACCGCGCAGGCCGACGAGTGCCGCCGTCCAGGGGCCGATGCCCGGCACGGCGAGCATCGCCCGGCCCGCCTCCTCCCGGTCGGCGCCCGGGTCGAGGGCGATGTCACCGGCGGCGAGGCCGGCCGCCAGCGCGGCGACGGTCCGCCGCCGGGCGCCGGTCAGACCGACGGCGGTCAGGTCGGCGTCGGCGAGGACGGCGGCCCGGGGGAAGGCGTGGGTGAGCGTGCCGACCGGCTCGGCCAGCGGCGTCCCGGCCGCGAGCAGCCGGGAGGTGAGCGTCCGCGCGCCGGCGACCGAGACCTGCTGGCCCAGGACGGCGCGGATCGCCAGCTCGTCGGCGTCGGGGGATGCCGGGACCCGGCGGCCGGGGGCACCGGCGACGAGCGGGGCGAGAGCGGGGTCGGCACCGAGGACGTCGTCGACCGCCGCCGGATCGGCGTCCAGGTCGAGCATCCGCCGGCACCGGGTGACGACCGCACCGAGGTCGCGCAGCTCCGCCAGCCGCAGTCGAGCGGTGACCGCCGCTCCGCCGTCGGGAGCCGGGGAGAGCTGCACGACCGCCGGTCCGTGGGGCAGGTCGAGCACGCGGGAGAACGTCGTCCCGTCCCACTCCTCGAGGCCGGGGACGGCGTGCGCGCCGAGGAAGAGCAGCACCTCGGCCGCCTCGTAGGGGGCGCGGGCGGCCAGCCGCAGGGTCAGCCAGCCCGGTGCCCCGCCGGTGGTGCCGGGCTTGGTGCGGCGCAGGGCGGTCGGGGTGGTCGCGAACACCTCGCGGACGGTGGCGTTGAACTGTCGGATGCTGGCGAACCCGGCCGCGAACGCCACGTCGGCCATGGGCAGGTCGGTGGTCTCGATGAGGATGCGTGCCGTCTGTGCCCGCTGGGCCCGGGCCAGTGCCAGTGGCCCCACGCCCAGCTCGGCGACGAGCAGCCGGTGCAGCTGTCGTTCGGAGTAGCCGAGCCGGGCGGCGAGGCCGGGCACGCCGGAGCGCTCGACCTCGCCGTCGGCGATGAGCCGCATGGCGCGGGCGACGACGTCGGCGCGGACGTCCCACTCGGGCGACCCGGGGACGGCGTCGGGGCGGCACCGGCGGCAGGCGCGGAAGCCGGCGCCCTGGGCGGCGGCCGCGGTCGTGAAGAAGGAGACGTTACGGGCCAGCGGTGTGCGGGCCGGGCAGGACGGGCGGCAGTAGATGCCGGTCGTGTGGACGGCGGTGAAGAACCAGCCGTCGAAGCGGGCGTCGCGGCCGGTCACCGCGCGGTAGCAGCGCTCGGCGTCCAGAGGCGGGCTCACGACGACGAGCATGCCAGCGGCGGACGACGATGACTGGCGGTTTCCGGACATCGCCGTGGAGCCCCCTGCGGCCCTTGTGGCCACCATGGCCGCCCGGAGGATCAGCGGGAGGCGTCGAGGATCAGGACGCCGATGCCGTCGAGCAGCCGCTCCAGGCCGAACTCGAAGGACCGTTCCGGGGCGTGAGCAGTTTGACGGTCCTTGCCGGCCACGGGCCCGACGCGGGCGGCGGTCGGAAAGCGCTCGACGTCGAAGAACCGCGCAGCGTGCGGTGCCATCGCCGTCCACCACCGGTCTTCGGTGATCCCGGCCGCCTGCTCGGCGGTCGCCCGTTCCTGGACGCCGCTGACCGTGCCCCGGACGAAGCCGTTGAGCAGTTCCACGAGCAGGCCCATCTGCACGTCGGAGAGCCCGAGGCCGTCGACCGTGCGCAGTTCCAGTTCGTACTTCCGCATGAGGTGCGGCCCCAGGGGCGGCCGTCCGGCGGCGAGGTGTACCGCCCACGGGTGGCGGAGGAAGAGTGCCCGGTTCTCGCGGGCGACGGCCTCCAGGCGAGCCCGCCAGCTCCCCGTCGGCGGCCTGTCGGGGTAGAGCTCGCCGAGGACGGAGTCCAGCATCAGGTCGACGAGTTCCCCCTTGCCCGGCACGTGGCCGTAGAGGGTCATCGCGGCCGTTCCGAGGTCGGCGGCCACCCTGCGCATCGAGACGGCGGAGAGACCTTCGGCGTCGGCGACGGTCACCGCTGCGGCCACGATCCGGTCGACGTCGAGCGCTGACTTCGGGCCGGGCCGGCGGTCCGAGGTCGCTGCGGTGCGCCAGAGCAGCGCCATGCTGCGGGCGGGATCGCCGGTGCCGGTGAACTCGGTGGCCATGTGCCTCACCCCTGCCGAGCACTTCTCCGTATGGCGTACGTTCCCGACGGCGCGAATGACGTACGACGTACGGACATGGGCGTTGTGGCTGGTCGGACGCAATCTACGGGCCATGGAAGCCCCGGGTCGCCGCCGGCGAACGACCTCCGGGACGTGTCGCCGGGGCATCCCCGAGCGGCAGCTCGAACATCGTTGCGCAGGGGCCGCGGCTGGTCGGCGAGGCCTACCCGGCCGCCGTGCAGTGGCCGTGGAGCTGGTCCCCGGCAGCGACTGCCCCGGGTGCCGAAGCGGCTGGCTGCACCGGTGACCCGGCCGACGGACGACGGAGTCGGCCCCGCTCGGACGGACGCCGCTGCTGTCTGTCGTCGGGCATCACTGGATGCTCAGGACCTCTGTCAAGGGCGAGCAGCAATCTGTGCACAAGCGTCTGAGCTGCGGCTTTGTAGCGTCAGTCGTCCTTCGCCCGGTACACTTCGAACACCTGATCGATTACGCGGGAGGTGTCGTGGACGAGTTGGAGTCGGTCCTCGATGCCCTGGCCGCGGAGGATCTGGACGGGCTGGTCGCGCCGCTGTTGCTCGATCGGACCGCATCACTGGTGCGGGCGGCGAACCGGATCGCGGCGGAGCTGACCCGCACGGTGCGCCGGGCCGATCTGGTGCAGGCCGCCGAGCACGACGGCCTCACGTCGATGAAGTCCTGGCTGCGCAGCCACGTGCGACTGTCGGCCGGTGAGATCGCCCGGCTGGTCCGCAACGGCCGCGTACTGGACCAGTTGCCGGCGCTGCGGGCGGCATTCGTATCGGGGTCGGTGACCGCCGAGCAGGTCGCCGTCGTCGCACCGGTCGCCGCCGTCGACGTGCAGGCCCTGGCGGTCGGGCAGGGCGTGGACCTCGCCGAAGTCGACGCCACGTTTGCCGAGGTGGCGGCGACCCAGCCGCACGCGCGGTTGGCCCGCGTGGTGCACCACTACCTGGCCCGGCTCGATCCCGACGGCCCCGAACCGGATCCGACCGACGGCCGCTCGCTGGTGATCGCGCGGCTGCTGGACGGCCGGGTGACCGGCCGGTTCGAACTCGACGCCGTGGGTGGGGAGAAGGTCCAGGCGGCGCTGGAGGCCATCGTGCAGGCCGACCGGCCGGCCGGGGACCTGCGCACCCGCGCCCAGCAGCTGGGCGACGGGCTGGTGCAGCTGGCCGACAACGCCCTGGCCTGCGGCGACCTGCCGGTGCTGCGCACGGCGAAGCCGCAGCTGATCGTCACCATCCCGCTGGAGGACCTGGTCGATCCGTCCACCGGCCCGGGTGTCGCGGTCACCGGCTTCGGGGCGACGCTGTCGGCGGCGCGGGCCCGGTGGGCGGCCTGCGACGGGACGGTCACCCGCATCGTGCTCGACCCCGACGGGCAGCCGCTCGATGTGGGCCGCAGCAAGCGGGTGGTGCCTCCACATCTGCGCCGGGCGGTCGAGCAGCGGGACCGGCACTGCGTGTTCGCCGGCTGCCAGGCACCCAGCCACTGGTGCGACGTGCACCACCTGCTGCACTGGATCCACGGCGGCGACACCTCGCTGGAGAATTCAGCTCTCCTCTGCGAGCGCCACCACACGAAGGTGCACCACGGCTTCCGGGTCGAGCGCCCACCCGACGGCCGATGGCGCACCTACCGCCCCGACGACACCGAGATTCTCCTGGCCGAACCGCTCCTGCCGGTCGGCTGACCTCCGCCGACCGTCGGTCAGCGTCGTCGCTGAACCCGACGGCCCGAGGCGCCTCGACCCCGCTCCTGGGTGCCTCCGGAGATCACACGGTCTCGGGTACCCGCAGATGGGCGAGCGCGAGGTCGAATTCCGCGACCTCGAGGATCTCCATCCCCATCCGCTGGGTGAACTCCTCGCGCAGGGTCGTGAACTGGTCGCGGGTGTGCGCCATCGCCTCCCGGGTCTCGAACACGACGCAGGAGGCGCACAGTCCGTCCCGGCGGTCGATCAGCAGGCTGTTGCTGCAGAAGCCGTCCGACTGCTCCCACCACGGCATGAGGCTCTGCCGGTAGGCGTCGATGACGGCGTCGAGGTTCCGGGGATCCGTGGCGGTCCATGTCACCCGCGCGCACGCGCCGTCCCCGACGCGGTGTGCCCGGTGCAGGACGGCGATCTCCCACTCCCGGACCTCCGGGGTCGTGCCGAACCGCTCGGCCGCGCGTTCGCGGGACTCGCGCACCGACGGGCCGCTGCTGTGCATCGCCTCCTCGGTCTCCCATGCACTGGTCGTGATGCAGCGGCCGGTGTCGCGGTCGACGAGCAGCGAGAGACCGACGGAGCCGTCCAGCGCGGCCACCATCGGCATGAGTTCGTCGCGAGCCAGGGCGACGAGCTCGTCGACGTGCTGCGGGCCGACACGCACGGTGGTGGTTCGGGCGTACATGCCACCACTCCTTCCACGGTGACGGCGACGCCCCTGCGGCCTCGCCGCAGGGCCACTCTCTCGCCTTCCCGGAGCCCGGGCAACGGCCGTCGCCGGCACGGTCCCGGAACGGTCCGGCGATGGCTACCGTGGGTCCGGGAGGCGGTCGCGATGACGTCTGACATCAGCCTGGAGGACAGGTACACGGTCCCCGGTCGGCACTGGCACCGGCTGGACGACGGTCGCGTGCAGTGCGATGTCTGCCCGCGGGAGTGCCGGCTGCACGAAGGGCAACGGG
This sequence comes from Blastococcus mobilis, assembly GCF_900188025.1. Lineage (GTDB taxonomy): Bacteria > Actinomycetota > Actinomycetes > Mycobacteriales > Geodermatophilaceae > Blastococcus_B > Blastococcus_B mobilis. The sequence goes on along the minus strand of NZ_FZNO01000016.1, from coordinate 105,053 downwards.
GCCTGTGTTTCGTGCGCGGGCGGGTGGCCGACCAGGTGGTGCTCACGACCTACGGCCGGTCGAGCGGGTTCTGCGTGGACCCGATCGAGAAGAAGCCGCTCAACCACTTCCTGCCCGGCAGCTCGGTGCTGTCGTTCGGCACCGCCGGCTGCAACCTCGCCTGCAAGTTCTGCCAGAACTGGGACATCTCGAAGTCACGGGAGATCGACCGGCTGACCGACAAGGCGGGTCCGGACGACATAGCCGAGGCCGCCGCGCGGCTCGGCTGCCGCAGCGTGGCGATGACCTACAACGACCCGGTGATCTTCCTCGAGTACGCGGTCGACGTCGCCGACGCGTGCCGGGCGCGGGGGATCAGATCGGTCGCGGTCACCGCCGGCTACGTGGGGGACGCCGCCCGGCGGGAACTGTTCTCGCAGGTTGACGCCGCCAACGTCGACCTCAAGGCGTTCACCGAGGACTTCTACCGACGCGTCGCGGCCGGGCATCTGCAGCCGGTGCTCGACACCCTGCTGCACCTGCGGCACGAGACCGATGTGTGGTTCGAGATCACCACACTCCTCATCCCCGGGCACAACGACTCCGACGCGGAGATCGACGCGGAGTGCGCCTGGATCGCCGCCAATCTCGGGAACGACGTCCCGCTGCACTTCACCGCGTTCCACCCCGACTACAAGATGCGCGACGTCCCACCCACTCCGCCGGCGACGCTGACGCGCGCCCGGCGGATCGCCCTGCGGCACGGGCTGCGGTTCGTCTACACCGGCAACGTCCACGACGCCGAGGGCGGCCGCACCACCTGCCCCGGCTGCGGGGAGGTCGTCGTGGATCGGGACTGGTACGTCATCGGCCGCTACCGGCTCACCGACGACGGCCGCTGCCTGTCCTGCGGCGCCGCCGTCCCCGGCCGTTACGACGGCCCGCTCGGCCGGTGGGGAGCCCGGCGGCTTCCGGTGTCGGTGGCGCGGAGCGCCGACTGACCGCGCGCCTCCGTCCGGCCGCGGTGGCCGGCTCCTTCTATCCCGCCGACGCCTCGGAACTCGCCGGTCTGGTCGACGGGCTCCTGGCCGACGTCCGCACCGAGCGGGGCGCTGCCGGCCCGGTCGCCGCCGTCGCACCGCACGCCGGCTACCGGTACTCCGGAGCGGTCGCCGCCCACACCTACGCACACCTCGCCCCCTGGCGCTCCGAGATCGCCCGCGTCGTCCTGCTCGGGCCGGCGCACCTGGTGCCCCTGGCCGGGATGGCGGTGCCGGGCGTGGATGCCTTCGCCACCCCGCTGGGTCCCGTTCCGATCGACGCCGACGCCCGGGTGGCGGTCACCGGGATGCCCAGCGTCGTGGTCGACGACCATCCACACCGCGGCGAGCACTCCCTGGAGACCCAGCTGCCGTTCCTCCAGCGGGCGCTGGGCCCCGACGTCCGGGTGCTCCCCGTGGCGGTGGGAGACACGGCGCCCGCGGCCGTCGCAGCGGTGCTGTCCACCCTGGCATCTGCCGGCGGCACCGTCGCCGTCGTCTCCACCGATCTCAGCCACTACCTGGACCAGCGGACGGCCCGGGAACGGGACGCCCGCACTGCGGCCGCGATCCTGCATCGGGATGCCGCGGCCATCCGGCCCGAGGACGCCTGCGGTCACCGGGCGCTGCGCGGTCTGGTCCACCACGTCGCCGAGCACCGGATGGACGTCGAGCTGCTGCGCCTGGCCACCTCCGCCGACAGCGGTGCCGATCCCCGTCGCGTCGTCGGGTACGGGGCCTTCCTGGTGCACGAGGGCAGCGCGGGCGGCACGAACTGACTGCACCTGCGAGTCGGTTCACGGGCGCCCCGCTCACGGACCGTGCGCGAGGCAGCCCGACGGCGACCAGCGGTGGCCGCTTGTGCGACGCCTAGGCTGGACGGTGACGAGCGAGCTCGCGGGCTCGCCCACAGACACAGCAGCGCGGCGATCGTGGACGACGAGCGCCAGCGAGGAGAACACGTGAGCCTCACCATCGGGATCGTCGGCCTGCCCAACGTCGGCAAGTCGACCCTCTTCAACGCCCTGACCAAGAACGACGTCCTCGCGGCGAACTACCCGTTCGCGACGATCGAGCCGAACGTCGGCGTGGTGGGCGTGCCCGACCCGCGGCTGGAGGAGCTCGCGGAGATCTTCGGCTCGCAGAAGATCATCCCGGCGACGGTGTCCTTCGTGGACATCGCCGGCATCGTCCGCGGCGCCAGCGAGGGTGCGGGGCTGGGCAACAAGTTCCTGGCCAACATCCGCGAGAGCGACGCGATCTGCCAGGTGATCCGGGTGTTCACCGACCCTGACGTCGTGCACGTGGACGGCAAGGTCAGCCCGGCTGACGACATCGAGACGATCAACACCGAGCTGCTCCTGGCCGACCTGCAGACGCTGGAGAAGGCGATCCCGCGGCTGGAGAAGGAGACGCGCAAGGACAAGGAGCGCGCCGCCCTGCACGCTGCCGCCGTCGAGGCGCAGAAGGTGCTCAACGAGGGGAAGACCCTGTTCGCGGCCGGCATCGACCCCGCGCCGTTGCGCGAGCTGGGCCTGATGACCACCAAGCCGTTCCTCTACGTCTTCAACGTCGACGAGGAGGAGCTGGGCAACGAGGAGCTGATCGCCGAGCTGCGCGGGATGGTCGCCCCCGCGGAGGCGATCCTCATGGACGCGAAGATCGAGTCCGAGCTGGCCGAGCTGCCCGCCGAGGAGGCCGCCGAGCTGCTGGCCGGCATCGGCCAGGACGAGCCGGGACTCGACCAGCTCGCCCGCGTCGGCTTCGCCACGCTCGGGCTGCAGACCTACCTGACCGCCGGCCCCAAGGAGGCGCGCGCCTGGACCATTCCGGTCGGTGCCACCGCCCCGCAGGCCGCCGGTGTCATCCACACCGACTTCCAGCGCGGCTTCATCAAGGCCGAGATCGTGTCCTTCGACCAGCTCGTCGAGGCCGGTTCCATGGCCGAGGCGAAGGCCAGAGGCTGGGTGCGCATGGAGGGCAAGGAGTACGTCATGGCCGACGGCGACGTCGTGGAGTTCCGCTTCAACGTGTGAAACGGATTGTCCCGCAGGTCAGCGCCCTGCAAGGGCGCTTCAGTCCACACGATCGGGGAGCAAGGTCTGCCCGGCGCCCGGGTGCGGCTCCCGGCACTCGGCCAGGTGGCCGTACGTGCTCAGCGGGACGCTCCCGGGTCGGGGACGACGAGGTCACGCACCGGGCGCGCCTGCGAGCTCCGGACGCGACGCCCGAACGGGTCGCCCACCTGCACGAACGCTGCGAGCGCAGCTCTCCCGGTCGGGGACACCCTGGTGTGGCCGGTCCCGGTCAAGACGGAGATCGAGTCGTGGTGAGGCTGCCCGCGGGGGCTGTTCGCGCAGTTCAACCGCCCTGTGCGACCCCGGCGCGGGACTAGGCTCCGCACGTGGTGGAGGTGCCGCCGCTGGTCGGCCGCGACGATGAGCGGGCGCGACTGGTCGCGGCGCTGACGCGGTGCCGATCCGGCGGTGGCGGGCTCCTCCTGGTCAGCGGAGAGGCGGGGGTGGGCAAGAGCCGGCTCGTCCGCGACGCGCTGTCCGGCTGGGACGGCTGCCGCCTGTCCGCGACGGCCGTGGCCGGCGCCCGCGCCTACGCCCCGCTGACCGGCATCGTGCGGGAGCAGACCCCGGCATCGCGCGGCGACGAGCGGGACGTCGGACACGAGGATCCTGCCCGGGCCGTGCTGTACGCCCTCCGCGCGATCGCGCGGCGGGCGCCGACCGTGGTGGTGCTGGAGGATCTGCACCTGGCGGATGCGGCCACGATCGACATGCTGCCCGCCGTCGCCGAGACCCTGGAGTGCGAGCCGCTCCTGCTGCTGGGGATCTACCGCAGCGACGAACTGCCCCGCGGCCACGCGATCCGCGCCCTGCGTAGCCGGCTGCGCCGCACCGGCCGGTTGGTCGACATCGCCCTCCGGCCCCTGACCGGCGAGCAGACCGGCGAACTCCTCGCCTCCTTGCTGGGCGCACCGCCGTCCCCACGGCTGCTCGCTGCCGTGCACGACCGCGCGGAGGGACTTCCGTTCTTCATCGAGGAGCTGGCCGCCGCTCTGCGCGACGCCGGCCGCCTCGTCGAGCGGTCCGGCACCCTCGGCCTCACCGACGGCGCCGCGCTGCCGCTGCCGGAGAGCGTGCTGGACGCCGTCCTGGCCCGGACCGGGCGGCTGCGCCAGGAGCACGGGGCCGCAGTGGAACTCGCCGCGACGCTGGGCGTGCGCGTCGACCTGTCCCCCCTCGCCGACCTGGCGGGGCCGGCGGAGGTCGACGCCCTGATCGAGGCCGGCCTGCTCCTGGAGGCCGACGCCGAGAGCGCCGTCTTCCGGCACGGCCTCGTCCAAGAGGCGCTGCACCGCAGCATCCCGTGGGCGCGGCGGCGCAGCCACCACCACCGGGTCGCCGAGCTCCTGGCGAGCCGGGGTGCCGCCCCGGCGGTCGTCGCCGAGCACTGGATCGCTGCCCATGCACCGGAGAAGGCGCGGCCGCTGCTGCTGACCGCCGCGAAGGAGTACTGCGCGGCGCACGCCTACCGCGACGCCGCCGCCCTGGCCGGGCGGGCGCTGGGGCTGTGGCCCGAGGGTGAGGATCCGGCCGGCCGGCTGACCGTTCTGGAGGCACTGGCCGACTGCGCCGAGCTGAGCGGCGAGCTCACCGTGGCCGCCCGGACCTGGGTCGACGTTGCACACCGGCGCCGCGCGTGCGGTGACCTGGCGGGCGCGGGGACGGCGCACCGCAGGGCCGCCAACGCCGCCGAGCTGCTCGGCGACCTGCCCCGGACGGCCGCGGAGCGCCTGGCCGCCGCGGAGGCGTTCACGGTCGCCGGCGCCCTCGGGGAGGCGGCGGTGGAACGGCTCGCGCTGGCCGGGCAGTACAAGGCGGCCGGGCGCCTGACGGATGCGCTGGAGCAGGCGGTGGCGGCCACCGAGGCCGCCACCCTGGCCGGGCGCCGCGACCTCCACGGGCATGCCCTGGCGCTGCAAGGAGCGGTGCGTGCGGCGCTCGGGCAGGGACGGCGCGGCGTGGAGTTGGCCCGGTCGGGACTGGAACTGGCGCTGTCCGAGCAGCTGGCCGAGACCGCTGGGGAGACCTGCTACGAGCTGGGCGAGGCGCTGGAGTACGCCGCCGACTACGCGGCGGCCGTCGAGGCCTACGAGTCGGCCTTCGAGCTCTGCCGGTCCCACGGCCTCGGCGACCTGGCCACGATCTGCTTCGTCTGCATGTCGCCGGCGGCCCGGCTGATGGGCGACTGGGACCGCACGCTCAGCATCTGCGCCGAGGTGCTCGCCGACGAGGGAACCACGGTGTTGGCCCGACGGGTCGCTGAGGAGGAGTCCGGCCTCATCACCGCCCTGCGCGGGGACCGGCGCCGGGCACGGGGACCGCTGCGACGGGCCGCTGAGTTCGGGCAGGCCAGCGGCATCTTCGGCCTGGAGGTGGGCGCCCGATGGGGACTGGCTCTCGTCGCCGAACTCGACGAGGACGACGCTGTGGCGCGGTCCGCGGTCGCCACCCTGCTGGACCGCTGCCGCACCACGGAGGAGAGCCACTACGCGCTGCCGGCCCTGCGCTGGGCGGCGAGCTTCCTCGGCGAGCGCGACGACGCCGACGGCGTGTCCGCCTGCCATCGGGTCGTGGCCACGCTGGCCACGCGCAACGGATCTCCCAAGGTGCTCTCCGCCCTGGCCCACGCAGGGGCGGAGCTGGCGGTGACCGACGGCGACGGCGCTCAGGCCGCCGCCCAGTTCGCTCGCTCCGTGGAGCTGCTGAGCGGCATCACCGCGCCGTACGAGCGGGCCCACACCCAGTGGCGCTGGGGCCAGGTCTGCGCGGCGGCCGGGGACCGGGACGCCACGATCGCCACGCTGACCAGCGCCTACCGCACGGCCCGCCGGCTGACCGCCAGGCCGCTCGCCCGCCGCTGTGCCACCGTGCTGGCCGAGGCCGGCGAGCAGGTGGACCCGCGGCTCGGCCGCCTCGCCGCCCGCGCCCTGGACTCGGCCGGGCTCACCCGGCGCGAGCAGGAGGTGCTGCGCCACCTGGCCGGCGGCAGGACCAACCGTGAGATCGCCGCCGAGCTGTTCCTGAGCACCCGCACCGTCGACATGCACGTGCGCAACGTGTTCACCAAGCTCGACTGCTCGTCGCGGACCATCGCCGTCCGCCGCGCCACCACGCTGGGCCTGCTGCCCGCCGACGGCTGATCACGGCGAGAACACGGCAACCCTCCGGCGAAAACCCGGTAGCACCGCGGATCCTGACGCCCCCACCCCGATCCGATGATCACCTCCTCAGCAGGTTCGACACCCGTCGCGAGGAGGAGCCATGCCCAGCACCGTCGCCGAGCTCGTCAGCCGAGCCAAGGCCAAGGCCGAGAACCTGACCCCGGAACAGGTGGCCCGGGAGGCCGCCCGGGGAGCTCTCCTGGTCGACCTGCGCGAGCCGGCCGAGCTGGAGCGTGACGGCATGATCCACGGGGCGATCCACGCACCGCGCGGGATGCTCGAGTTCTACGCCGACCCCGGCAGTCCCTACCACCGCGACGAACTCGACCCGAGCCGCCGCGTGATCCTCTACTGCGCTTCCGGGGGCCGCTCCGCCATGGGCGCCGCGACGCTCGCCGAACTCGGCTACACCGACGTGGCGCACCTCGACGGCGGCATCAAGGCCTGGCAGACCGACGGTCGCCCCGTCGTCCCGCCGGACGCCTGACAAGCCCCTCAGCGCTCCAGTGATGACCAACGTCGCTCGATCATGCGCACATCGTTCCGCTTCGATGTCTGGCGAACTGAGCGCATGTGGGCTGGTCAGCGGCTCATCGAGGTGCTTGCGGCTTCAGGGACAGCGGTCCGGACCACGACGGGGTCACGCGCGGATGGCCCTCAGGCCGCAGTCGCTGTAGTAGCGGCGGGTGCGCGTGGCGATCGGCAGGGGCGCGTCGGCGGGGGCGGGGTACATGTCGTGCTCCACGATCGCCATCAGCGGGACGCCGAGGGCGTTGAGGTCCGCGAGCAGCGGGGGCATGTCCGGTTCCCCGTGGGCCGGTTCGACCATCGCGCCGTTCTTCACGGCGTCGGCGAACGACATCCCCTCGGCGCGGACCCGCCGCAGGACGTCGGGGTCGACGGACTTGAGGTGGACGTAGCCGATGCGGTCGGGGTGCTCGGCGACGATGGCACGGTTGTCGCCGCCGGCGTAGGCCACGTGCCCGGTGTCCAGGCACAGGGAGACCGTGGCCGGGTCGGTGCGCTCGAGGAAGCCCGTGATGCGGTCCTCGGTGTCGACGTGGGCGTCGGCGTGGGGGTGGAACATCTGCCGGACCCCGTACTCCTCCTGCAGGACGCGCCCGAGTTGGAAGTGGCCGTCGCCGAGCGCCGTCCACTGCTCGGCGGTGAGCTCGGCGGGCTCGAGGAGTTCACCGGTGTAGAGGTCGGTGTACATCGCCGGGAGGGTGATCAGGTAGCGGGCGTCCATCGCGGCGAGCAGCCGGGCAATCTGCCCGCACTCGGCCAGGGCCTCGGCGAGGGCGTCGGCGCCGTGGTGCAGGTGGGTGCCGGCGGTGGCGCCGGTCAGCGTGAGACCGCGGCGGCCGAGTTCGTCGCGCAGCTGCTCGGGGTGGTTGGGCAGGTAGCCGAACGGCCCGAGCTCGACGGCGGTGTATCCGGCGGCCGCGGCTTCGTCGAGGAACCGGTGCCAGGGCACCTGCTGGGGGTCGTCGGGGAACCAGACGCCCCAGGAGTCCGGGGCCGTGCCCAGCTGCAGGTTGTCCAGGGCCGGTGCGGTCGGCTCGGACACAGCTGCTGCTGGCCGACCGGCTGCCGACCGCGGTCATCGCCAGCAACGACCTGTCCGCCATCGGTCTGCTCGACCCCATGCTGCGAGCGGGCGTGCGGGTGCCGGAGGACCTGTCCGTCGTCGGCTACGACGACTCACGGTTCGCCCGGCTGCCCGGCATCGACCTCATCTCGGTCCGACAGGACATAGCGCAGATGGCCGAGCTCGCGGTCCGCGCCGTCGTCGAGCGGCTGGACCTCCCACCGCGGGAACCCAAGGACGTCGCCCTGCCACCGCAGCTCGTCGTCCGCGGCACGACGTCCCCGCCCCGCACACGGTCGCAGGGCCCAGCACGTGCCTGAGCGGATGCCGCTGACGTGGGCGGAGCGATGTCCCGAGGGCCGCTCGGGACACCTGACGGCTCCAGACCCCGTCTGCCGTCGCTCGGCTCAGGACCCGGGACCGTCCCGCTGGACCTCGGGTCCAGGGATCTCCTCCACGGTCACCGGCGTGGGTGCAGCCGGCCCGAAGACCCTCGCGGCGGCCGTGATCGTGCCCTTCAGGACGTACTGCATGTAGTTCGCGGCGGCCATGGGCCCGATGCCGAAGGGCAACAGCCCGGCCAGGAGTGGCGGGCCGACCGCCAGCGCCCATGCCCGGAGGATCTCCGACTGCGAGGCGGCGATCTCCTGCCGCTCCTTCGCCGTCAAGGCCGCCAGGGCGTCGTACGAAGCGGCCTTTCCCAGCAGCGACGCGTGGGGTCCCAGGATGGCCTCGGGACGGATCCGCCCGGTCCTGTCGAGCGTGACCGCTCCCTCCGTGAGGACCAGGAGGACGGCGATGCGCGTCAGTTCAGGGTCGGTGAGGTCTCTCTCGTAGAGCAGTCCGACCTTGATCGCCGCACTCACCGCCTCCTTCAGGACCTCCCTCAACGCGACGGGGACCGCGGCAGCCGAGATCGCCGTTCCATAACCCGGGAGGATCGAGGGCAGGGAGTAGGAGACCGCTCGCGCCGCCCTGATCCGGTTTCCCCGCGTCACCTGGTTGACCAGGTCCCCCGGCGCGACCAGGGGCTTGCCCGCACGGACCTTGTCGACGACTTTCTGGGCCTCCTCGAGGGAGGGCTGGAGAGTGCGGTTGATCAGCGCCATCGCACGCTCGACGGTCGCCTCGATGTCGAACTCCGGCTTCGGGAGGTTGAAACCGCCGGTCATGTCGGTCTCCTGTCCGTTCGCGACTCCTGCAGGATGTCAGCTGGCCACTCCGGACGGGGACCGGAAGAGGCGGAGTCAGCCGGCGGTCTTCGCGCGTTCGCCGCGGAGGGACTGGAACACGCGGCGGCGCAGCCGGTCGGCGACGTTCTCGGGGAGGCGGACGAACTGCATGGCCAGCAGCCATTGAGCGCCCCGGATCGAGGTCCACACGAGCTCGCCGTGCAGGTGGATGAGGGGCGTCGTCGAGCGTCAGGGTGAGCTGGGACCCGGTGCCGGGTTCGAGCGGCACGCCCCATCCGTCCATCAGGGCACGCATCCCGCTCTCGCTGAGGTCCACCGTCGTGCCGGTCATCTGAGCCCCGGCCCACGGGATCTGGACAGGCACCTCGACGCGCGCGCGCACGGCCTTGCGCCGTTGACTGCGTTCGGCGGGGCCGTCGACCGCGATGTGCCAGCGGGGGTCGACGCCGTCCTCGACCTCCAGGACGGTGCCCGCGAGGGTCCACTCCTCATGCCCCCCGATCCAGTACAGCTCGGCGGGGTCGTCCGTCTCGACCGCGCCCGCCCCCCATTCGGACCGCCCGAGCGCCGGCCTGACCACGACGAGTTCGCGCGTCGCCACCTCCACGCAGGCCGTGACGGTGATCCCGCGGGAGACCAGCGTGACGTCGGCCGACGCACTCACCCTGGGTCGGTCGAGGTCCCCCGCTCCCTGGCCTCGTCGTCCAGCTCGTGGGTCGCGAGGCCGACCCGGGCCGCCACGTCCATGGCGCGGCGCTCGTCGACGTGGTCCTGCGTCGATCAGGCCACGACGGCGGCGCGGCATGGCTGCAGCGGCCTCGGGTAGTGCGGAGGAATGAGGACAGGAAGTCGCATCGGGTCGCTGCTCGTGCTGGTCTGGCTCGTCATCGGCGCGATCGCGGCTGCACAGCGTGGGTACTTCAGCGGCGGCGACACCAGCTGTGCCAGTGCTGCCACGATCGCCGTGACCATCCTCGCGGGCCCGCTCAACTACGTCGGCGTCAACCCTCAGATCGAGTGCGAGCTCCCGCAGCCGAGCCAGTAGCGCCGTTCGTCCGTCCCCTGGCGGCGAGAAGCCGCGTGATCGACCGCGTCGGCCTTCTCCTGGTCGTCAGTGGCCGGCGGGGAGTGACCGGTCCGCGGCCGCCCGCCGGCGCGGATCGTGGCCGGCGGCTATCCGGACGAGGGCTCGGAGCGCGGCCAACGCGCCCACGGGTTCGACCGACGAGGGTGAGGCGCCGGGGTGGTGCGCGGCGATCCGGACGCGCAGAACGGCCGGCCGGACGCGGAACAGCACGGGCGGATCCAGGACGGCAGCTTCTCCGTCGATGCCCGCGGGAATCGGCGCGGAGGCGTCGACCCGGAATTCCGGTGTCGACCACTGTCGCCACGGCAACCGGCCCCCGGGGCCTGACGACGACGAACTGGGTGGGTCCAGGACGGTGATGCCCAGCACGCCGTCGTCTAGGGCCGGCCGACTGCCCGCGCCGGCCGCGCCGCCGAGCCGGTACTGGCCGTTGCCGACGAGGATCACCGCCGGCCCGGTCTTGGCCCGCCCTCCGGGGGTCACCCAGCGCAGGTCGGGGGAGTGGCCCCGGGAAGCCACGACCTCGGGCAAGGTGCGGAGCAGGACCCGTATCTTGGCGGCGCGGTAGCCGGGTCGGTGCACCGCGGCGGCGTAGACACCGAGCGACACGTTGTTGACGAAGACCCGGCCGTTGACTTCCCCGAGGTCCACCACCCGCTCACCTCCGTCCACGAAGGCGTCCAGCGCGCCGACCACATCCCTGCGATCGACGCCCAGGTCGAGGGCGAAGTGGTTCCGCGTACCCGACGGGATGCAGGCGTAGGGCAGCCCTGTCTCCGCGGCGACCGCGGCCACCACCGCCTGCGAGCCGTCGCCCCCGGCCATGGCCAGGGCGTCCGCGCCCTCGGCCACGGCGGTGCGGACCAGCGTCCCGAGGTCCGCTCCGGGAAGCAGCTCGACCGGCTCGATGCCACGAGCACGAGCGGCCTCGGGCAGGCCGTATCGGGCCGCCTTCCCGTCCCCGGACCGCGGATTGATGAACAGCACGGGCCGCTGAGGGCGCTCGGCCGGAGGAAGGTCGACGTGCGTGTCGAAGGCGGCCCGCGCGGCGACGTGCCACACCACTGTGCCGAGCGCGAGCAGGGACAGGCTGCGCAGGAACCCCTCGTCGGCGAGCAGGAGCACACCGCCGCCGAGCGCGGTACCGCCGATGGCGAGCGCGCCGGCGCGAGCCCATCCCCGGCGCAGGACACCCTCCCAGGCGCCGACGGCGACGAGCAGGCCGCACACCAGGAGCATCAGCCCCCGCGGGAAGTTCCCGGCCGCCATGGCTACGGCGGCGGTCAGGGTGAAGACTGCCGCGCCGATGGCCACCACGGCCGCCGCGCGGCGCGTCGTCGTCCGTCGGCGCATCGAGGACCTTCGTGTCTGCCAGGAGGTGGCGGTGGTGAACCCCCTCGGTCCCGTGCGGATCGCCGGATCTCGAGCGAGATCGCCGAGGGCGTCAGCGCAGGACCAGGGACAGGGTCAGCACCCCCGTCCCCTGCCCGGACTCCACGAACGAACCGTCGCCGCGCGCGGTGCGGTACATCCCCGACCCGCCGGTGACGGCGAGGGCCTTCTCCGGCGGCGGCGCGTTCTCGAAGGCGTAGGTGATGGTCCCCTGCCCGTCCAGCGTCACGACGGCGGTGCAGTTCGACAGCCCGCTCGGTTCCACCACGACGCAGCTGCCCACCTCGTGACCGACCTCGCGGCCGTCCGCGAAGAGCCTGTCGTGGAAGACGATCACGTCGGCGGCCGAAGGCCCCGGCTGGCCGAGATCGGTGTAGGTGAACGGGCTCGTCTCGACGTCGAAGCGCAGTGTGACCTCGTGGCCGCGAGGACCGTCGCCGTCCTCGTCGGAGGTGCCACTCGTCGCGCTGGCCGTGGCTGCTCCCGCGACGAGCGCTGAGGCGACGAGGGTCGCTCCCACGGTCAGAACACGCGCAGTCTTCGACATGCTCGCTCCTCCGCACGAGGTGTGACGAGTTCGAGAACATCCTCGTCCGGAAGGCCGGGGTCAACGGACGGGAGCGCGACAGCGCCCGTACCGGCTCGCCGTGATCGGATCGAGCGCGGGCGCGCACGTCGGGTCACGCGGATCCGGACGGCGTCCCTGGAACGGGTGAACCGTGCGCGGACGGCGTACCTCCCGGCTGTGTCACCGCGATGTCGGAGGAGAACGGGGCCGTCGTAGGGGGAGTCGAAGTGCGTTCACTGTGGTCCTGGGAGCCCGACGTCGACCTGGCGTGCGCGCTGTCCCGCCGGTCGATGGACGGCGGACGGCGGACGGGGCGACGTCGGCGACCGGAGGTTGGCGTCGCTGGGTCGTCCGGCTGGGGCTCACGGGCTCCGGTCGCGCGGTCGATGAACAGCCGTGACTGCAACGGCACCCCGCCGCGGTCAGTCGCTGGTCGTCGTCACCTTGTACGGTGCGCCGGACGTGTCGTAGGTCGTCCACTCGCCGGTCTGGCGCCCGTGGTAGAAGTGGCCCGAGCGCAGCATGGCGCGATCCGGGCACGGACACCCTGAACTCCGGAACCAGGGTCGGATCCGGGGGTTACCGGATGGTTCCGAGCTCCCCGCGCTCGGCACGCTTCTGGCATGACGAACCCAGTGCCACCCACCCCGCCCATCGACCAGCCGACCTGGCAGCAGCCGCCCCCGCCGGCGGGTGCTCCCATCCGTCCCCCACTCCGCCGCAGCGGCACCGACCGGATGATCGGTGGCGTGTCCGGCGGTCTCGCCGAGTACAGCGGCATCGACTCGGTGCTCTGGCGGGTCGGCTTCGTCGGCCTCACCGTCGCCGGTGGCGCCGGTGTCGTCGTCTACCTGCTGCTGTGGATTCTCATGCCGTCCGGTCCGCTCCGCCCCGGCGAGCAGCCGAGCCCGCTCGAGCAGCTCGTCGGCCGCATTCATGCCCGGCTCTCCGGATCCCACGCGGCTCCTCCGCAGGCCTGACCGGGATTCCCGAGCCGGGTGCGGAATGCCGCGGAGCGATGAGTAGCCGGTGGACGCAGAGTCCGTCCATCGAGGGCCCGTGCGCTGTGGCCGTCAGGGCGCCCGAGGAGGACGACATGTCGGAGGCCGAGATCAGGGCGGCCGTCGTGGCGGAGCGACGCGAGCAGGTGGACCTGTACTCCACGCTCACCGAGGAGCAGTGGGACCTCCCGAGCCTGTGCGCGGGCTGGCGGGTGCGTGAGGTGCTGGCCCACACCACGATGCCCTTCCGGTACTCACTGCGTCGGGTCGCGTGGGAGATCGCCAAGGCGCGGGGGAGCTTCGACCGCATGGCCGACCGCCGGGCCCGCATCGACGCCCGGCAGCTGTCGTCCGCGCAGCTGTGGGAGTCGCTGCGCGACAACATCGAGCACCCCTGGTCCCCGCCCGGGGGTGGACCGCTCGGCGCGCTGTCTCACGACGTCATCCACGGGCTGGACGTGTCGACGCCGCTCGGCCTCGACCACCATGCCTCCTCGGACCGGGTGGGCCTGGTGCTGGCCGGACTGCGGCCGCGGAACATCGCGTACTTCGGCGTCGACCTCGATGGTGTCCAGCTGCGGGCCACCGACATCGACTGGTCCTACGGCAGTGGGACCCCCCTCCACGGGCGGGCCCAGGACCTGCTGCTGCTCCTCTGCGGCCGGCGCGTCGCGGCCGGGCGGCTGGAGGGGCCGGCGGCACCCCGTTTCACGACGGCGACGTAGCGGCGTCCGAGGGGGTCGTTGTCCCGCTACTCTCGCCGCCAGCCCCGGGTGGCACCGCGGGAGGAGCCTCCATGGAAGCCGGCGCGGACACACTGCAGAAGGCGTTGCAGATCAACCTCGATCTGCGCTGGTACGGCACCATCGCCGAGATCGGCGCGGGACAGGAGGTCGCCCGCTGGTTCTTCCGGGCCGGCGGTGCCGCGGGCACGGTGGCGAAGTCCATGTCCGCCTATGACATGGCGGTCAGCGACGCGGTCTACGGCAAGGCCGACCGCTACGTCTCCAAGGGCCGGCTGCAGGCGATGCTGGACCGCGAGTTCCAGCTCAACGTCGACCGGCTCGGCGACGAGCGCGGTGACGAGACGGCGTTCTTCGCCTTCGCCGACACCGTGGTGGCCCGGAGCTACCGCGGTGGGAACGAGTGCCATGGCTGGATGGGGGTCAAGTTCCAGTCCCATCCGCGTGACGAGCCCAGCCAGATCGTGGTGCACGTCCGGATGCTCGACGACGAGGCCGCTCTCCAGCAGGAAGCCCTCGGCGTCGTCGGGGTGAACCTCCTGCACGCCGCCTTCTTCCAGCACCACGAACCCGAACGTCTCGTCGAGAGCCTGCTGGACCGGCTGACGACCGGCCGCATCGAGGTTGACATGATCGAGCTGAAGGGGATCGAGTTCCGCGCCGTCGACAACCGGCTCATGGCGCTCAAGCTGGTGCAGGTCGGGCTCAGCGGAGCGGCGATGTTCGGGCCGGACCGAGAGGTCCTCCAGCCCAGCGAGGTGCTGCGCAAGAAGTCGATCCTCGTGGAGCGCGGCAGCTTCCGTCCGCCCACGGTCGTCAACATCGACATGCTGGAGGCGGCCCGGGCCAAGTTCGAGGCCGACCCCGAGGTGGCGCGCCGGGACATCCTGCTGCTGACCGAGCTGACGATGGCCAACCTGCGCGCCGGTGGCGACGTAGTCGACCGGCGCGACTTCCTCGCCCGCGCCGACCTGCTGGCCGCCTGCGGGATGACCGTGCTCATCTCCGACTTCCTCGCCTACCACCGGCTCGCCGCCTACCTCGCCTGGCGGACCGACGGCCGGATCGGGATGGTCATGGGCCTGCCCAGCCTGATCGACCTCTTCGACGAGTCGACCCACGCCGACCTGCCCGGCGGCATCCTGGAGAGCTTCGGGCGTCTGCTCAAGAACGACCTCCGGCTCTTCGTCTACCCGATGCTGCGCGACGGCCAGGTCGTCACGGTCGACACCGTCGCCGTCGCGGACTACCTGCAGCCGCTGTACGACTACCTGGCCCGGCGCGGCAGCTTCGTGGGGCTGGACAACTACAAGCCCGACTACCTGCCGATCCTCAGCCGCGACGTGCTGCAGCGGATCCCGACGGAGGACACGACCTGGGAGTCGATGGTCCCCTCCGAGGTCGGTGAGCTGGTCAAGAAGCGCGGTTTCTTCGGGTACCAGCGAGTCAGGTGACCCGGTCGTCCAGAGGTCGGCGGCGCACCCTCGCGGTCGACGTCGGCCGCGAGAGTGCGCCGGTGGGCCCGGCCCCATCAGGGGTGGGTCAGATGACGTCCTCGTCGACCCAGTCGAGTGACTTGGTGACGGCCTTCTGCCAGTTCCGGTAGCTGCGCTCGCGCTCCTCGGTCGACATCTCCGGCTCCCATCGCTTGTCCTCGGCCCACTTGGCGGTCAGCTCCTCCAGGTCCGACCAGAAGCCGACGGCCAGGCCGGCCGCGTACGCCGCACCCAGGGCCGTGGTCTCGGCGATCCTCGGCCGGATCACCGGGACGTCGAGCACGTCGGCCTGGAACTGCATCAGCAGCTCGTTGCCGACCATGCCGCCGTCGACCCGCAGCTCGGTGAGGTCGACCCCCGAGTCGGCGTTCATGGCGTCCAGGACCTCACGCGTCTGGTAGGCCGTCGCCTCCAGCACCGCGCGGGCCAGGTGCCCCTTGTTGACGTACCGGGTGAGCCCCACGACCGCCCCGCGGGCGTCGGAGCGCCAGTGCGGGGCGAACAGGCCGGAGAACGCCGGCACGAAGTAGGCCCCGCCGTTGTCGTCCACCGTGCGCGCCAGGTCCTCGATCTCCGGCGCGTTCGTGATCATGCCCAGGTTGTCCCGGACCCACTGGACCAGCGACCCGGTGACCGCGATCGACCCCTCGAGCGCGTAGACCGGCTTGGCGTCGCCGAGCTGGTAGCACAGAGTCGTCAGCAGACCGTTCTTCGAGGGAACGGCCTCCTCGCCGGTGTTGAGCAGCATGAAGTTGCCGGTGCCGTAGGTGTTCTTGGCCATCCCCTTGGTGAAGCAGACCTGCCCGAACGTGGCGGCCTGCTGGTCGCCGAGCGAGCCGGCGATCGGCACGCCGGCGAGGAAGCCGGCTGCCCGGCCCGTGCCGTAGACCTCGGAGTTGGAGCGGATCTCCGGGAGCATGGACATCGGGATGCCCATCTCCTCGGCGATCCCGGCGTCCCAGGCCAGGGTGCGGTAGTCCATCAGCATGGTGCGGGAGGCGTTGGAGACGTCGGTGAGGTGCAGGCCGCCGTCCGTCCCGCCGGTCATGTTCCAGATCAGCCAGGAGTCGATGGTGCCCATGAGCAGGTCACCGCTCTCGGCCTTCTCCCGGGCACCCTCGACGTTGTCGAGGATCCAGCGGACCTTGGGGCCGGCGAAGTAGGTGGCCAGCGGCAGGCCGACCTTGTCCTTGTAGCGGTCGGCGCCCCCGCCGAGTGCGCCCAGCTGGTCGACGATGGCCGCGGTGCGGGTGTCCTGCCAGACGATGGCGTTGTAGACCGGCCGGCCGGTGTGCTTGTCCCACACCACGGTGGTCTCGCGCTGGTTGGTGATGCCGAGGGCGACGATGCTGGAGGCGCCGACGTTGCCGCGAGCGAGCGCCTGGCCGACCACCTCGCGGGTGTTCGCCCAGATCTCGGTGGCGTCGTGCTCCACCCACCCGGCGCGGGGGAAGATCTGCTCGTGCTCCTTCTGACCGACGGACACGACGGCCCCGTCATGATCAAAGATCATGCACCGGGTGCTCGTGGTGCCCTGGTCGACTGCTGCGACGTACTGCGGCATGGCTGTTCCTCTCGGTTCGGTGGTCAGAGGGAGGTGTGCGAGAGGGCGCCCGCGAGCACGGCGCCCACGATCGGCCCGAGGACGGGCACCCAGGAGTAGCCCCAGTTGCTGTCGCCCTTGCCGCGGATGGGCAGGACGGCGTGGGCGATGCGCGGCCCGAGGTCGCGGGCCGGGTTGATGGCGTAGCCGGTGGGTCCTCCGAGCGAGGCGCCGATGCCGACGACGAGCAGCGCGACGGCCAGCGGGCCGAGCTCGCTGGGCGTGTCGCCGAACCGCAGGATGATGTAGATGAGCACGAAGGTGCCCACGATCTCCGTGATCAGGTTGTCGGCCGTGCTCTTGATGGCCGGCCCGGTGGAGAAGGTGCCCAGCTGGGTGCCGGCGGCCTCGGGGTCGTTGTAGTGCGCGCGGTAGGCGAGGAAGGCCAGCACGGCGCCGAGGAAGGCGCCGGTCAACTCGCCCGCGAAGTAGACCAGCGTGTTCACGAACGTCACGGGCACGCCGGGTGCGTACTCCGCGGAGCCGCTCACCCACAGCCCGACCGTGACGGCCGGGTTGAGGTGGGCGCCGGAGCTGGCGGCCGCGTACACGCCGGCGAAGACGCCCAGCCCCCAGCCGAAGATGATGACGATCCAGCCGCCGCCGTTGCCGAAGGTCTTGGGCAACGCGACGTTGGCCACCACGCCGACGCCGAGCAGGATCAGGATTGCGGTACCGAGTACTTCACTGCCGAAGACGGTCAGGAGACCGACGGTGTCCACGTAGAGGCGCTCCTCGAACAGGGTCCGCTGCACTGCGGACCGTGGATGTCCCGGGAGCTGGTGATCGTGATCATCAGGCCCGTTGTGCGGACCGTAAAAGCGCAGGTGTGAGCCGGACAACAGTCAGGGTGCGACATCGTCGGACAGCGGCTCAGGGAACTCCCCACGCGATGCTGAGCTGCACCGCCCGCTCCCACTTCGGGTACTCCTCGGTCAGTGCGCGCGCCCGGGCCGGGGACGGCGACCACTGAGCGGCCCGGTGCCAGTTGCGACGCAGCGCCTCGACGTCGGACCACACGCCTACCGCGAGCCCGGCGGCGTACGCGGCCCCCAGCGACACGGTTTCCCCCACCATGGGGCGCACGACCGGGGTGTCCAGGGCGTCGGCGACGAACTGCATGAGCAGGTTGTTGGTCGTCATGCCGCCGTCGACCCGGAGTGCCGGCAGCGACAGCCCGGAGTCGGCGGCCATGGCCCGGACGACGTCACGGGTCTGCCACCCGGTCGCCTCCAGCACGGCGCGGGCCAGATGCCCCTTGGTGACGTAGGAGGTCAGCCCGGCCACCAGGCCGCGGGCCTCCCCGCGCCAGTGCGGGGCCAGCAGACCGGAGAATGCCGGGACGACGTAGCAACCGCCGTTGTCCGAGACGGTGCGGGCCAGGGTCTCCACCTCCGGGGCCGTCCCGATGAGCCCCAGCCCGTCGCGCAGCCACTGCACGAGGGCCCCGGCGACCGCGACCGACCCCTCCAGCGCGTAGCGCACCGGCTCCCCGGCGAGCTGGTAGGCGACGGTGCTGATCGAGCCCGATCGGGTGTGCACGAGCTCGGTCCCGGTGTTCTGCAGCAGGAAACTGCCGGTGCCGTACGTGCACTTGGCCTCGCCGGGGGAGAAGCAGGCCTGCCCGAACAGCGCCGCCTGCTGGTCACCGAGCGCACCGGCGATGGGCAGCGCCGGCGACAGCGCGCTGGCCACGCCCAGGACGCCGATCGACGGTCGGATCTCCGGCAGCATCGCTGCGGGGATGCCGAAGAAGGCCAGTAGGTCCGGGTCCCACCGGCAGGTGCGCACGTCCATCAGCAGCGTGCGGCTGGCGTTCGTCACGTCGGTCACGTGCACCCCGCCGTCCGGCCCCCCGGTGAGGTTCCAGATCAGCCAGGTCTCCATCGTGCCGAACAGCAGCTGACCGCGTTCGGCCCGCTCCCGGGCGCGTGGCACGTGGTCGAGGATCCAGCGCAGCCGCGGGCCGGAGAAGTAGCCCGCGATGGCCATGCCGCAGCGCTCGGCGACCTGGTCGGCGTCGGGGCGCGCCGCCAGCTCGCTGACCAGGTCGGCGGTACGGGTGTCCTGCCACACCAGCGCGCGGAGGACCGGCTGGCCGGTGGCCCGGTCCCAGACGACGGTGGTCTCCCGCTGGTTGGCGATGCCCAGGGCCACGACGTCGCCGCGCCCCGCGACGTCGTTCAGCACCTGCGCGGCGGTCCGCTGGGTGTTGGCCCAGATCTCCATCGGGTCGTGCTCGACCCAGCCCGGGCGGGGGAAGAACTGTCGGTGCTCGCGCTGGCGGACGGCGACCATGCGGCCACCCCGGTCGAAGACCAGCGAGCGGGTCGACGTCGTCCCCTGGTCGACCGCCAGCACGTAGCGGTCAGCCACCGCCGTGCCCGAGCTCGCGGGACACGGAGTGCGCCGCGTCGGTGACCATGGTCAGCACCGGGCTGCGTGGCACCCCGCGGGCGTCGAAGAGCGCGCTCTGTGGGCCGCTGACCCCGAGCGACGCCACCACGAGGCCGCCCGGGCCGCGGACCGGAGCGGCGATCCCGCCCAGCCCCGGCTCGTGCTCGCCCCGCTCGGTCGCCCAGCCCCGGGCGCGCACCTCGGCCAGCTCTGCAGTCGCACCCGCACCGGACCGGGTGGTCCGCTGCCCGGTGTGCTGGTGGCTGTGGGCGAACAGCACCTTGCCCAGCGCCGTGGTGGCCCGGGGCAGCGGGACGCCCACCTCCAGCACCTGCGCGGAGTCGTCGGGCCGGAAGACGTGGTGGACGACGATGACCTCCTCACCCACGAGGGTGGCCAGCCGGACCGCGTGCCCACTGCGGGCGGCCAGCGCATCGGCCCAGTTCGAGGCGCGGGCGCGCAGTTCGTTGACGTCCAGGTTGCTGCCCAGCCGGAGCAACCCGGTTCCCAGCGCGTAGCGGCCGGTGCTCCGGTCCTGGTCGACGAAGCCGACGAGCAGCAAGGTGCGCAGCAGGCTGTGGGTCGTCGTCTTCGCCAGCCCGACGGCCTCGGCGATGTCGGTCACCCCCAACCGTCCGCCCGAAGCGGCCACCACCTGCAGGATCGCCGCCGCGCGTTCGATCGACTGCACGCTGCCCGGCACGGATGGGCACGCTAGGGCATGGGAGGGATCTGTGAAGGTCCAGCGGCTGTGCGACATCGTCGGACGGTGCACCTCGTCGCAGGCCTCGTCATCGACCTACCGTGAACCGGAGAGGCACACCGACGTGCGCCGTCCGGCGCGAGGAGCATGAACATGACCGCAGTACGCCCGCTCGGTCCCGAGCAGCGCGCCCAGGCATGGGGCGATCTCGCCTCCGGTGAGTTCGAGGTCCTCGTCGTCGGCGGGGGCGTGACCGGTGCGGGGGTGGCGCTGGACGCGGCCACCCGGGGACTGCGGACGGCTCTGGTCGAGGCCCGGGACTTCGCCAGCGGCACGTCCTCGCGGTCCTCGAAGCTCTTCCACGGCGGGCTGCGCTACCTCGAGCAGCTGAACTTCGGGCTGGTCCGCGAGGCGCTGCACGAGCGCGACCTGAACGTGAACCGGCTCGCCCCGCACCTGGTCAAGCCGGTGCCCTTCCTCTACCCGCTGACCCACCGGGTGTGGGAGCGGCCCTACGTCACGGCCGGCCTGGCGCTGTACGACGGCCTGGCCCGCCTCGGCGGCCTCTCCGAGCCGATGCCCCCTCAGAAGCACCTGACCCGCACCGGCGCCCGGCGGCTGTTCCCCGCGCTCAAGCCCGACGCACTGGTCGGCGCCGTCCGCTACTACGACGCCCAGGCCGACGACGCCCGGCACACCCTCACCCTGGCCAGGACCGCCGCCGCCTACGGGGCGACGGTGCTCAACTCCGCCGAGGTCATCTCGTTCTCGCGCGCCGGGGAGAGGGTGATCGGCGCCCGGGTGCGGGACGTGGAGACCGGCCGGGAGGTCGATGTCCGCGCCGAGGTCGTGGTCAACGCGACCGGCGTGTGGACCGACGACATCCAGACGCTGGTGGGCGGACGCGGCCGGTTCCACGTGCGCGCCAGCAAGGGGGTGCACATCGTCGTCCCCCGCGATCGGATCAACGGCGAGGCCGGTCTGATCCTGCGCACCGAGAAGTCCGTGCTCTTCGTCATCCCGTGGGGCAGTCACTGGATCGTCGGCACGACGGACACCGACTGGGCGCTGGACAAGGCCCATCCCGCGGCCAGCAAGGCCGACATCGACTACATCCTCGAGCACGTCAATCGGGTGCTCACCGTGCCGCTCACGCACGACGACATCACCGGCGTCTACGCCGGCCTGCGTCCGCTGCTGTCCGGGGAGAGCGAGACCACCAGCCAGTTGTCCCGCGAGCACGCCGTCGCCCGTCCGATGCCCGGCGTGATCGCCGTCGCGGGCGGCAAGTACACCACCTACCGGCCGATGGCGGCCGACGCGGTCGACGCCGTCGCCGACGACGTCACCCGGCCGGTGCCGCCCAGCGTCACCGAGAACATCCCACTGGTCGGCGCCGAGGGGTACTCGGCGATGGTCAACTCCCTCGACGGGCTCTCCGAGCGCTGGGGCATCCCGCACTTTCGGGCCGAGCACCTGCTCAACCGGTTCGGCTCGCTCGCCCCGGAGGTGCTGGCCCTGGCCAAGGACGACCCGACGCTGCTCGAGCCGGTGCCCGGTGCCGAGGCGTACCTCATGGTGGAGATGGTGTGGGGCGCCGCGCACGAGGCGGCACTGCACCTGGACGACCTGCTGGCGCGTCGCACCCGGATCTCGATCGAGACGGCGCACCGCGGGGTCGACTCGGCGGAGGCGGTGGCACGAGCGGTCGCCGGAGTGCTCGGGTGGGACGAGGATCGGATCGCCAACGAGGTGGCCAGCTACACCGCCCGGGTCGAGGCCGAACGCCTGTCGCAGACGGCCGCCGACGACCGGGAAGCCGACGCGGCGCGAGTCGCCGCGCCCGACACCCGTGCGGTGGCCGTCGGTCGCGCGCTGGGCTGAACTGGCACCAGCCGCGCCTGGCACCAGCCGCGCGTGGAGACAGGGAGGACGAGCATGCACGCTGATCCCCGACCGGGAGAGGACGACGTCGACCAGGACGACGCCCAGGCGCTGTCGCGCGCGACGGGCGGCGGCGAGAGTGACGCACCGGATGCGGTGAGCACCACGGGCACCGGCGACTCCGAGACCTTCGTCGGCCGGGTCGCCGGTCAGGACGTGGGTTACGCGGGGGAGACCGGAGCCGAGCGGCGGCAAGCCGAGCAGGACGGCTGACGGCCCCTCCGGGCACCGCCCCGAGCTTGGGAGGGAGCAAGGACCTCCCTGCCCCCCGCCGCTCGCACGCTCGCGGCGGGACCCTGCAGGAAGGCCGGGGCGGGGGATCCTCTGTCAGTCCTTCGGGCGGCGCCCGATCTTGGAGCCCAGCCAGGTGAGCGGGTCGTACCTGCGGTCCACCACCCGCTCCTTCAGCGGGATGATGCCGTTGTCGGTGAGGTGGATGCCCTCCGGGCACACCTCGCTGCAGCACTTGGTGATGTTGCAGTAGCCGAGGCCGAACTTCTCCTGGGCGGCGTTCCGTCGGTCGGTCACGTCGAGCGGGTGCATGTCGAGCTCGGCCAGCCGGATGAGGAAGCGCGGGCCGGAGAAGACCGCCTTGTTCTCCTCGTGGTCACGGATGACGTGGCAGGTGTCCTGGCAGAGCCAGCACTCGATGCACTTGCGGAACTCCTGCGAGCGCTCGACGTCGATCTGCTGCATCCGGTGGTTGCCGTCCTTGTCCCGCGGCCGGGGAGCGAACGCCGGGATCCGGGCGGCCTGCTCGTAGTTGTAGGACACGTCGGTGACCAGGTCCCGGACGACGGGGAACGTCCGCAACGGCGTGACCGTCACGGTCTCGGCCTCACCGAACGTGCTCATCCGCGTCATGCACATCAGGCGCGGGCGGCCGTTGACCTCCGCGCTGCACGACCCGCACTTGCCGGCCTTGCAGTTCCACCGGACCGCGAGGTCGCCGGCCTGGGTGGCCTGCAGCCGGTGGATGACGTCGAGCACCACCTCGCCCTCGTTCACCGCCACCGTGTACGTCTGCAGCCCGCCTCCGGAGGCGTCCCCCCGCCACACCCGGAACGTCGCGTCGTAGCTCATGCCGACTCCTCGAAGATCTCGGCGAGCTCGGCCGGCATCTGGGGGAGCGGTTGCCGCGTCAGCGCCACACCGCCGTCGGCCGTGCGCGAGCAGACGAGGTTCGTCCGCGCCCACTCCGAGTCCGTGGCCGGGAAGTCGTCGCGGGTGTGCCCACCCCGGCTCTCCTGCCGCTCGAGCGCGGCGCGCGCGATGGCCTCACTGACGATCAGCATGTGCGGCAGGTCGAGCGCGAGATGCCAGCCGGGGTTGTACTGCCGGTGGCCCTCGACCGAGAGGTTCGCGACCCGAACCTTCAGGGCGGCGATCCGTTCGAGCGCCTGCTCCATCTCCGGCGCGGTGCGGATGATGCCGACCAGGTCGTGCATCGTCTGCTGCAGGTCCTGCTGCACGGTGTACGGGTTCTCCCCGCCCTCCCGCTCGAACGGCGCGAGGGCCGCACGCGCCGCGTCGGCCAGCGCGTCGTCGGCCAACTCCGTGCGGCCGATCCTGCGGAGTGCGTGCTCGGCCGCGGCCAGGCCCGCGCGCCGGCCGAACACCAGCAGGTCCGACAGGGAGTTGCCGCCGAGCCGGTTCGAGCCGTGCATGCCTCCGGCCACCTCACCCGCCGCGAACAGGCCCGGCACCCGGGCGGCCTCGGTGTCGGGATCGACCTCCACCCCGCCCATCACGTAGTGGCAGGTGGGGCCGACCTCCATCGCCTCCGCGGTGATGTCGACCTCGGCCAGCTCCTTGAACTGGTGGTACATCGAGGGCAGTCGCTTGCGGATGTACTCCGGCGTGCGGCGGGAGGCGATGTCGAGGAACACCCCGCCGTGCGGGGTCCCGCGGCCGGCCTTCACCTCGCTGTTGATCGCCCGGGCCACCTCGTCGCGGGGCAGCAGCTCGGGGGGGCGCCGGTTGTTCTTCTTGTCCTCGTACCAGCGGTCGGCCTCGTCCTCGGTCTCCGCCGTCTCCTTGCGGAAGAAGTCGGGGATGTAGTCGAACATGAAGCGGTTGCCCGCCGAGTTCTTCAGGATGCCGCCGTCGCCGCGGACGCTCTCGGTCACGAGGATCCCGCGCACCGACGGCGGCCACACCATGCCGGTCGGGTGGAACTGGACGAACTCCATGTTGACCAGCGTCGCGCCGGCCTGGAGCGCGAGGGAGTGCCCGTCGCCGGTGTACTCCCAGGAGTTCGACGTCACCTTGTAGGACTTGCCGATCCCGCCGGTCGCCAGCACCACCGACGGCGCCTGCCAGGCCACGAAGCGCCCGGACTCCCGCCAGTACCCGAAGGCGCCGGTGATGCCCTGTTCTCCGCCCGCCCCACCGCCCCCGGCCGGTCCGGTCAGCAGCCGGGTGACCGTGCACTCCATGTACACGTCGATGCCCAGTGCGACGGTGCGCTGCTGCAGCGTGCGGATGAGCTCCAGACCCGTCCGGTCGCCGACGTGGGCGAGGCGGGCGAACCGGTGGCCGCCGAAGTCGCGCTGGCTGATCAGGCCGTCCGGGGTCCGGTCGAACAGCGCGCCCCAGTCCTCCAGCTCGCGCACCCGGTCCGGTGCCTCCTGTGCATGCAGCTGTGCCATCCGCCAGTGGTTGAGCATCTTCCCGCCGCGCATGGTGTCGCGGAAGTGCACCCGCCAGTTGTCCTCGGGATAGAGGTTGGCCATCGAGGCGGCGATCCCACCCTCGGCCATGACGGTGTGCGCCTTGCCGAGCAGGGACTTGCACACCACGGCGGTCCGCGCGCCGCTCTCCTGGGCTTCGATCGCGGCCCGCAGGCCCGCACCCCCGGCCCCGACGACGACGACGTCGTACTCGTGCCTCTCGAGTTCCATCAGAAGAACCTCAGGTCGTTGATCGTGTCCGTGGCCAGCAGGAAGACGTAGAAGTCGGCGAAGGCCACGCTGAACAGCGAGGCCCAGGCCCACTGCATGTGCCGGGCGTTCAGACGCGAGACCTGGGTCCACGCCTTGTAGCGCAGCGGGTGCCGGGAGAAGGAGTTGATCCGGCCACCGACGATGTGCCGGCAGGAGTGGCACGACACCGAGTACAGGAAGAGGAGTACGGCGTTGACGAGCAGGATGAGGGTGCCGAGCCCCATGTGGCCCCACTCGCCGGTCTCGTCGCGGAAGGCCAGCACGGCGTCGTAGAAGAGGATGACGTTGATGACGAGCGCGGCGTAGAGCGCGTACCGGTGGATGTTCTGGCCGAGCAGCGGCAGTCGCGTCTCACCGGTGTAGCGCCGGTGCGGCTCGGCGACGGCGCACGCCGGCGGGGACAACCAGAACGACCGGTAGTAGGCCTTCCGGTAGTAGTAGCAGGTCAGCCGGATGCCCAGCGGGAAGATCAGGATGTACAGAGCCGGGGAGATCCAGGTGGGACCGGTGAACAGCTCCGGGAAGGTGTCGCCCTCGCAGGCCGTGGTGATGCACGGCGAGTAGAAGGGGGAGATGTAGGGCTCGGCGAAGTAGTGGGCGTTCTGGAACGCCCGGAACGTCGCGTAGACGATGAAGAGCAGCAGGGCCACCACCGTCAGCAGCGGCTGGAGCCACCAGCGGTCGGTGCGCAGCGTCCGCGCCGGGATCGTCGCCCGCCGTGGTGCGGGGCCGCCGGAACCGCGTCCGGGGGTGACCGCTCCGGTTCCGCGTGGCGCGGTGGTCGTCACAGGATCCCGCGACCCGGTGCGTCCATGAGCTGGTCGTAGCCGTCGCCGTAGAAGGACGCCGCGTAGGGATCACGCACCGGTCGGGGCCGGGCACCGCAGAGCAGGGTGAGGTCCTCGCGCAGCCGGGCGACGTCGACCCGGAGCCTGCGCGCGTCCACCGTGTCGGGGAAATGTCGGGCCACCGAGGAGCAGGCCCGCTCCAGGGCATCGATGGCTCCGCGAGCCGCTGCCACGTCCTGTTCCAGAGACACGCTGCCCCCCGGAGGCCGCCGGACCGCCGACGCCGGCGGACGAGCGCATCCGACCACGGACGCCCCGGTCCTGAAAAGGGGTCTTCGTGGTTTCGCTTCCGGCACCGGGGAGAGGCGCCACTCCGGCCCGTCGTCCGGCTCGCCGCCGACGCCGAGCCGCCCCGACGCGAGGGCTGCGCCCCGGGGCAGAGGGCGGACCTGCTTTCTGCGTCGCCCGGGCGTCTCGTGCTCGCCACCGACCGCAGTGCACCGCGGCCTCCGGACGCCGGACATGGGCCACGATGGGTACCCCTTGGCGTCGACCGTTCCGGGAGTTCCACCGTGACCGTGCCCTCAGGACATCAGCCGCCGGCCCCCATGGTCGTGCCGAGGTTCTTCGTGAAGCAGCGGATCACGATGATGGTCAACCGGTACGAGATCCTCGCCGCCAACTCCGACGGCACCGAGGGGCAGCTGATCGCCCTCGCCGAGCAGAAGCGGATGAAGCTCAAGGAAGAGGTCAGGTTCTTCGCCGACGCGTCGAAGACACGGCAGGTGTTCTCCTTCAAGGCGCGGCAGCGCCTGGACGTGCACGCCGAGCACGACGTGCTCGACGAGTACGGCACGGTCCTGGGCGTGTTCAGCAAGCAGTTCGGGGCGAGTCTGCTGCGCTCCACGTGGAAGCTCTCGGCCCCCGGTCTGCAGTCCGTCGGCCGGGAACGCCGTCCGTTCATCGCGATCCTCCGCCGGATCTGGGATCTCATCCCGTGGATCGGCGACGTCTGGGTGCCCTTCGTCTTCCACTTCGACTTCGTCGACACCGCCACCGGGCAGCCGGTGCTGGTCGTGGAGCGGCAGAAGGCGATCCGGGACCGCTACGCGGTGGCCGTCCCCGACCCGCGCCTGGACTTCCGCGTCGCGGCGTCCATGGCCGTCGCCCTGGACGCCCTGCAGAGCCGCTGACCGGCAGCTGCGGGTCGGGAGTCACCGCCCGGAAGCGTGCGGGACGTCGTTGCGTTGCACTGAGCAACCGACGTGAAGGGCTCTCTCCATGCGCATCCCCCTGTCCATCCTCGACCTGGCACCCATCGCTCGCGGTGAGACCGCCGGCAGCAGCATCGCCGCCAGCGTCGCCCTCGCCCAGCGCGCGGAGGAGCACGGCTACCGGCGGGTCTGGTACGCCGAGCACCACAACATGCCCTCCATCGCGTCCTCGGCGACCAGCGTGCTGATCTCCCACGTCGGCGCGCACACGAAGACGATCCGGCTCGGCGCCGGTGGCGTGATGCTGCCCAACCACTCGCCGCTGACCATCGCCGAGCAGTTCGGCACCCTCGACGCGATGTACCCCGGGCGGATCGACCTGGGCCTGGGCCGTGCGCCCGGCTCGGACCAGAACACGATGTACGCCCTGCGGCGCAACCCGAACTCGGCCGACCGGTTCCCGCAGGACGTGCTCGAACTGCAGGCCTACCTCGCGGGCGAGTCCCGCGTGCCCGGCGTCGACGCGATCCCCGGCAAGGGCTCGAACGTCCCGCTCTACATCCTCGGCTCGTCGATGTTCGGCGCCACCCTGGCCGCGGCCCTCGGTCTGCCCTACTCCTTCGCCTCCCACTTCGCGCCGCAGATGCTCGAGCCCGCCGTGGCCGCCTACCGGCGTGAGTTCAAGCCGTCGGAGCAGCTCGCCGAGCCCTACGTCATCGCCGGCGTGAACGTGGTCGCCGCCGACACCGCGGAGGCGGCCCGGGAGAACTACGAGGCCGTGAAGCGGAACCTCGCCATCGGGCTGTTCGGCCGGGGGCAGACCCTCAGCGACGACCAGGCCGACCAGCTGCTGGCCCAGGGGGCGGGCATGCACGTCAACTCGATGCTCACCCACACCGCCGTCGGCACCCGCGCCGACGTGGGGGAGTACCTGGACCGGTTCCTCAAGACCGCCGACGCCGACGAGCTGATCGTCGCCCACCAGGCGCCCACCACCGAGGCCCGGCTGCGCTCGGTCACCCTGCTGGCCGAGGCCATGGAGGACGTGCACGCCTGAGTTCCGACGCGTGTAGCGGCGAGCCGACGACGGGTAGGCCGGGACGGTGACGTACTCGATCGTGGCCCGTGATCCCGACACCGGTGAGATGGGCGTCGCCACCCAGTCCCAGGCGTTCGCCGTCGGCAACAGCGTGCCCTTCGCGCTGCCCGGCCACGGCGTCATCGCCACCCAGTCGATGGCCGAGCCGATGTACGGCTCGGTCGGACTGGACCTGCTGCAGGGCGGGTTCACCGCGCAGGAGGTGCTGACCGCGCTGAGCAGCGTCGACCCGCAGCCGCAGCGCCGTCAGGTCGCCGTCCTCGGGGTCAACGGAGATCTCGCCGCCTACACCGGCGAGCAGTGCGTGGAGGCCGCGGGGCACCTGATCGGCGACGGCTGCGTGGCCCTGGCCAACATGGCTGCCTCGGCCGCCGTCTGGATCGCGATGGTCGAGCGGTTCGAGAACTCCTCCGGACCCCTCGCGCAGCGGCTGCTCAACTCGCTGGAGGCCGCCGAGGAGGCCGGCGGCGACTTCCGGGGACGGCGCTCCGCGGCGATCATGGTCATCCGCGCGACCACCACCGGCCGCCCCTGGCACGACATGGAGGTCGACCTCCGGGTCGACGACTCCCCGGACCCGGTCGCGGCCCTCGCCGAGCTGCTGATGACGCGGGCCCGCTACCAGGACGTCGTCCGTGCCTTCCAGCAGGCGATAGACGGCGATCCGCTCACCGCCGACCGCGAGCTGGAGCTGTTGCGGCCGATGGATCCGGTCACCGAGCCCGACCAGCTGATGTGGCGGGCCGTCGTCGCGGCGCTGGCCGGCCGGGAGGACGCGGCCCGGAAGATGCTCGCGGAGCTGACCACCACCGCTCCGCAGTTCCTGGAGGCCGCGCGGCGCTTCGGCAAGGCGGGGCTGATGCCGGCCGAGGTCATCGAGCGGATCGTGCCCGCTTCCTGACTCAGGTCGCGTCGAACCGGTGCTCGGCGACCAGCCGGCGCGGTGCGCGGCAGGCCCACGCCTCGCCCGCGAGCTCGGTCAGGGAACGCTCGTCGAGCCGGTCGTGCCGGCACAGCACGACCGGGTACCCGTCGAAGTGCGACGTCGTGAAGAAGACGTCGGGCTCCTCGGCCAGCAGGGCCGCCTTCGCCCCCTCGTCGGGCACGTACGCGGCCAGGGGGTGCCCGACCGGGGCACGGTCACCGAGCTCGGCGAGGTCCTTCTTCCGGAGAGGGCGCTCCCAGACGAACGCCTTGCCCCGCACCAGCCACTGCCGGCCGCCGCTCCCCGCGACCGACTCGGTCGTACCGGGAAGGGCCAGGCAGACCCGCGCCACGTCGTCCCAGTCGGCCATGGACGGAAGAGTGCCGCCGACGGAGCCTCCGTGGGGGGTCAGGCAGCGGGAAGCGGGAAGACCAGGAGCGAGCTCGACGCCGTGGCCACCGACCGCCCGGCGGCGTCGAGCACCTCGCCGTCGGCGAAGGCCACGCGGCGCCCGGGCTTGATCACGCGGCCGATCGCGGTCAGCGGCCCGCTGGCCGCGTGATCATCGGGTCGTGCCAGGTGACGGTCCTCGATCGCGGGTCGCCCCACGATTCCGGGGGCGTCTCGGTCGTCGTCAGGTCAGCCGTCATGCCGTCTAGGTTCACATACTGAACTCAACGGGGAAGCCCGAACCGCCACCGCCCGTGAGAGCGGCCCGCCGGCGTGGCGGGCGCCGGCGGGACGCCAGGTCACGGCCAGTTCGGTACGTGATCCCGTGGTCGCATCGAGTCGTACCGCGATGGTCGGGTGCGCCCCGGTCGCGGGCCGGGTGTCCCGCGACCCAGCGGCTGACCTGGGCGCCGACGGACCAGGGCGTGCCCATGACCTCGCGGTGTCGTTCCGGGCGCAGCGCTGCGGCACCGGCACTCGTTGACACGCTTCCGAGGGCGTCGCGAGGGTGGGCGCCTGGTGCGAGGACCACGCGCCCGAGTGGGGGAGCCGTTCATGATCATCCCGACCGTGCCGGATCGTCACCGGTTGCACCTCTTCCGCCGGCAGGACCCGTCCCCAGCCGGGCAGGGCGGCAGGCGACGACGGTGGCGCACGTGGGCGGCGGCGGTCCTGTTCGTCACCGCCGTGCACGCCGTGGTCCCGGGTGCCGGCGTGGCCCAGGCGGCGCCGGTGGAGGCCCCACCACGGGGGGTCGACGTCTCCTATCCCCAGTGCGGTCGGCCGCTGCCGACCGGACAGGCCTTCGCCATCGTCGGCGTCAACGGAGGCAGGGCCACCACGACCAATCCGTGCCTGGCCACCCAACTGGCCTGGGCGGCCAGGTCGACCGGCGGCACCGTCCACGACAAGGTCCAGCTGTACGTGAACACCGGGAACCCGGGCAGTGGCGCCGCGTCGTGGCCGCGGTCCGGCAGCAACCGCTACGGCGCCTGTGACGGATCGAACTCCCGGGCATGTGCGTATCAGTACGGGTGGGATCGTGCCCGCGACGACGCGACCATCCGCGGCATCGCCCGTCCGGAGCGGTACATGTGGTGGCTGGACGTGGAGATCGTCAACACCTGGGACTACAGCCCCGGCGGCCGGGTCCGGAATGCCGCCGTCCTGGAGGGGATGACCGAGTACTTCACCTCGATCGGCGTCCGCGGGGTGGGTCTCTACTCGACGAGATACCAGTGGGGACACATCGTGGGCCGGGGTGTGAGCGCCACCAGCAGCCTGAACGGCCTGCCCAACTGGCGGCCGGCCGGGTTCACCCTGGCTGCTGCTCGGGCCACCTGCGGCGTGGCGCCGCTGACCCCGGGCGGTGTCGTGCAGATGACGCAGTACTGGTCGGACTTCGACTACAACCACTCCTGCATCTGACGAGCCCTGACGAGGAACGGGCGGGGACCCCTCGAGGGGTCCCCGCCCGTTCCCGGTCGTGCGGTCGTTCAGCTCTTCGGGCGGGCTCCCGCGCGCAGGGCACCGAGCAGGTCGTGGTTGAGCCGGGAGATGGTCTCCATCGAGATGCCCTTCGGGCAGGCGTGCGAGCACTCGCCGATGTTGGTGCAACCGCCGAAGCCCTCACGGTCCTGCTGGGCGACCATGTTGACCACCCGGTCGTTGCGCTCGGGCTGGCCCTGCGGCAGCAGCCCGAGATGGGTGACCTTCGCGGCGGTGAAGAGCATCGAGGAGGCGTTCGGGCAGGCCGCCACGCAGGCGCCGCAGCCGATGCAGGTGGCGGCGTCGAACGCGGCGTCGGAGTCCTTCTTGGGCACCGGCGTGGAGTGGGCCTCCGGTGCGGTTCCCGTCGGGACGGAGATGTAGCCACCGGCCTGGATGATCCGGTCGAACGCCCGCCGGTCGACGGCGAGGTCCTTGATCACCGGGAAGGGGCTGGCCCGCCACGGCTCGATGTCGATCGAGTCGCCGTCCTTGAACGAGCGCATGTGCAGCTGGCACGTGGTCGTCTGCTGGGGGCCGTGCGCCTCGCCGTTGATCATGACGCCGCACATGCCGCAGATGCCCTCGCGACAGTCGTGGTCGAAGGCGACAGGGTCGTCACCCTGCAGGATCAGCTGCTCGTTGAGCACGTCGAGCATCTCGAGGAACGACATGTCGGGGGAGATGTCGGTGACCTTGTAGGTCACCATCTTGCCCTTGACCGTCGGGTCCTTCTGGCGCCAGATGCGCAGGGTCAGGTTCATGCCGCGCTTCTCGGCAGCGGGGTTCCCGACGCTGGACTGCATGGCGCCCTCACGTGTGGCTGTCACTTGTAGCTCCGCTGGGCCAGGTGGACGTACTCGTACTCGAGGGCTTCCTTGTGCAGCACCGGAGGCTGGCCTTCCGGCGTCCACTCCCAGGCGGCCACGTAGGCGAAGTTCTCGTCGTCGCGCAGGGCCTCGCCCTCCGGCGTCTGGCTCTCCGCCCGGAAGTGGCCGCCGCAGCTCTCGCGGCGGTGCAGGGCGTCGATGCACATCAGCTCGGCGAGCTCGATGAAGTCGGCCACGCGGCCGGCGTGCTCGAGGGTCTGGTTGAAGGAGTGCCAGTCGCCGGTGACCTTCAGGTTGGTCCAGAACTCCTGCCGGATCTCCGGGATCCGGTCGAGCGCCTTGCGCAGGCTCTCCTCGGAGCGCTCCATGCCGCACATGTCCCACATCAGCTGGCCGAGTTCCCGGTGGAAGGACGCCGGGGTGCGCGTGCCGTTGATGTCGAGCAGCTTCTGCACCTGCGTCTGGACCCCCTGCAGGGCCTCGACGGCGGCCGGGTGCTCGTCGGTGACCTTGTCGAAGGGCCCGTCGGCGAGGTACTCGGTGATGGTGGCGGGGAGGACGAAGTAGCCGTCGGCCAGACCCTGCATCAACGCGGAGGCGCCCAGCCGGTTGGCGCCGTGGTCGGAGAAGTTGGCCTCGCCGATCACGAACATGCCGGGGATGGAGGACTGCAGGTCGTAGTCGACCCACAGGCCGCCCATCGTGTAGTGCACCGCGGGGTAGATCCGCATCGGCACCGAGTAGGGGTCCTCGCCCGTGATCTGGGCGTACATGTCGAAGAGGTTGCCGTACTTGGCCTCGACAGCCGGCCGGCCCAGCCGCTCGATGGCCTCGGCGAAGTCGAGGTACACGCCCAGCCCGCCGGCACCCACGCCGCGGCCCTCGTCGCAGACGTTCTTCGCCTGCCGCGACGCGATGTCGCGGGGGACCAGGTTGCCGAAGGACGGGTAGATGCGCTCCAGGTAGTAGTCGCGCTCGGACTCGGGAATCTCCCGCGGGTCACGGTTGTCGCCGCGCTCCTTGGGCACCCACACGCGGCCGTCGTTCCGCAGCGACTCGCTCATCAGCGTCAGCTTGGACTGGTAGTCGCCCTTGACCGGGATGCAGGTCGGGTGGATCTGGGTGTAGCAGGGGTTGGCGAAGTACGCGCCCTTCTTGTGCGCCCGCCAGATGGCCGTGGCGTTGGAGCCCTTGGCGTTGGTGGACAGGTAGAAGACGTTGCCGTACCCACCCGTGGCGAGGACGACGGCGTCGGCGAAGTGCGTGCTGATCTCGCCGGTGACCAGGTCGCGGGCGACGATGCCCCGGGCACGGCCGTCGACGACGATCAGGTCGAGCATCTCGGTGCGGGCGTGCTGCTCGACGTTGCCGGCCGCGATCTGCCGCTCCAGCGCCTGGTAGGCGCCGTACAGCAGCTGCTGGCCCGTCTGGCCGCGCGCGTAGAAGGTGCGCGAGACCTGCGTGCCACCGAAGGAGCGGTTGTCGAGCAGGCCGCCGTACTCGCGGGCGAAGGGGACGCCCTGGGCGACGCACTGGTCGATGATGTTGACGCTGACCTCGGCGAGGCGGTGGACGTTGTTCTCCCGCGACCGGAAGTCGCCGCCCTTGACCGTGTCGTAGAACAGCCGGTGCACGCTGTCGCCGTCGTTGCGGTAGTTCTTCGCGGCGTTGATGCCGCCCTGCGCGGCGACGCTGTGCGCGCGACGCGGGCTGTCCTGGTACCAGAACGACTTGACCTTGTAGCCGGCCTCGCCGAGCGTGGCGGCGGCCGAGCCGCCGGCCAGGCCGGTGCCGACCACGATGATCGTCATCTTGCGGCGGTTCGCCGGGTTGACCAGACGGCCGCGGAAGCGCCGGGTGCTCCAGCGCTCGCCGATCGAAACGTCCATGGGGGCCTTGGTGTCGGCGATGGGCTCGCCGACGTTGAAGAGGTCGAGAGGCATGAGTGGTGCGTTCCTGTCCTTAGTCCACGAGCCCGAAGACGACGGCGGCCGGCACCACGAGGTAGCCGGCGATGAGGAGGGTGGAGAAGACGATCGCGAAGGCGTTCACCGTGCGCTCGCGCCGCCGGTTGCTCTGCCCGAGGGTCTGCATGGCGCTCCAGATGCCGTGGCGCAGGTGCATGCCGAGCAGGATCAGCGTGATCACGTAGACCGCCGTGGCGATCGGGTTCTGGAAGCTCGCGACCGTGCGGTCGTAGGGCGTCGCCTCGGTGCCGGCCACGTTCGCGACTCCGAACGTGAGGTCGAGGATGTGGTAGACGATGAAGCCCGCGATGATCACGCCACCCCAGCGCAGGGTCCGGGAGGCGTAGCTCTGAGCGACCGACTTCTTCGTGACGTAGGCCTGGGGCCGCGCGCGCTTGGCCTGGCGCCACAGCGAGACGGCCGCCCAGATGTGGGCGATCACCGACACGAGCAGGACGATCTCGATGGTCGTCAGCAGGGTGCGGGGCGGCAGGGCCGGCTCCCCGAGGCGGCGCAGCCAGTGCGAGTACTCGTTGAACGACTCGGCGCCCTGGAAGATGTGCAGGTTGCCGATCATGTGCGCGATCAGGAACAGCACCATGATGATGCCGCTGACCGCCATGACGACCTTCTTGAAGACCGAGTTGGTCTTCGCCACCTTGGGGGTCCTGCGCTGGACCGAATCCGTAACCGTCACCACGAGGACAAAGCTAGGTCCATGGCGTCTTCGCGGCCAGGTAAACACGAGGTGACACAGCTCATGTAAGGGTGTCCTCACCGCGGCTCGAGGCCTAGGGTCGGCCGTCGGGCGGGGGCGCGGCCGGAAAGCCGCAGGTCGCCCGGGGGAGGACGACGACGTGCCCGGACCGACCAGAGGATTTCTCGGCCGCCGCGGGGACCGCGATCCCCGCCTGCCGCCCGGTCAGTACGACGTCGGAGGGGACTGGCCGGTCCTCACCGCCGAGCCGACACCGCGGATCGCCCCCGAGACGTGGAGCATCACCGTCGACGGCGCGGTCGAGTCGCCCACCTCCTGGACCTGGGACGAGGCGCACCGGCTGCCGCCCTCGGAGTACCGGGGCGACATCCACTGCGTCACCACGTGGTCGAAGTTCGACACCCGGTTCGGCGGCGTCAGCGTCGACACCCTGCTGGAGGCCGCCCGGCCCACCGCCGACGCGCACTTCGTCATGGCCACGTCGAGGACCGGCTACACCACGAACCTGTCGCTCGAGGACGTCACCGGCGGCAAGGCCTGGGTGGTCTGGGAGTTCGACGGGAAGCCGCTGCCCGTCGAGCACGGGGGCCCGGTCCGGCTGCTGGTCCCGCACCTGTACTTCTGGAAGAGCGCCAAGTGGATCAGCAGGCTCACGCTGATGAACCGCGACCAGCCGGGATTCTGGGAGCAGAACGGCTACCACGACCGGGGGGACCCGTGGCGGCAGCAGCGGTACCAGGGTGACTGAGAAAGGGCCCCCGGAAGGACCTCCCCGCCCCCCACCGCTCGCACGCTCGCGGCGGGACCCTGCGCCGAGGCCGTCAGACCCCTCGCAGGCTCGGGGCGAGCCTCGGGACGGGGCTCTGCTGGGGACCGGCGTCCCCGATGCGCCCAGCGGCGCCTGGCGGACGGCGACGGTCTCGGGTGTGCGCCGTCCCATCCGGCGCGCGGTGCAGCTGCGGCTCGACGTCCACGACCGGATCGACCACATGCCGGGCCAGCACTACGTCGTCCGGCTGACGGCGGAGGACGGCTACACCGCCCAGCGCTCCTACTCGGTGGCGTCGGCGCCCGGTGACCCGCTGGTGGAGTTGTTCGTCGAGCGGCTGGACGACGGCGAGGTCTCCACGCACCTCACGGACGTGGTCGAGCCCGGTGACGAGCTGGAGGTCCGCGGGCCGATCGGCGGCTGGTTCGTCTGGGACGGCGAGACGCCGGCGCTGCTGATCGCCGGCGGCGTCGGCGTGGTCCCGTTCGTGGCGATGCTCCGGCACGCCCGCGCCATCGGCCGGGCCGATCTGCTGCGCATCGCCGTCTCGAGCCGGACGATGGCCGAGCTGCCCTACACCGGGGAGCTCCTGGACGCCGGTGCCCTGATCGTGCTCACCCGCGAGGCCCACGGCATCCGTCCGGCCGGCCGGCTGACCGCCGCCGAACTGGTGCCCCTGTGGGAGCCGGGCCAGATCGCTTACGTGTGCGGTTCGGCGTCCTTCGCGGAGGCGGCGAGCCAGCTGCTCGTGGGCCTGGGCTGGCCGCCCTCCGGCATCCGGGTGGAGCGGTTCGGGCCCAGCGGCTGACGGCCGCCGGGCCCCGACCCCGAGGACGTCAGCCGCCCGTGGGGCGGTGGCGACGGGAAGCCCGTCGCCGATCGTCCTCCCTCGCTACGCTCCCAGTGGCGTGACCGCGAGGCGGGAGACGGCTCATGGCCGATGACGAGGACCTCCGTCGGGACCTCCTGCGGCGCATCGAGGCGCGGCGCTCGTCGGTCCAGGCATTTCTCGGCGTCCACCGGCCGCGCACCCGGCGGCGCGCGAACGTGATCATCGTCCTGAGCGCCCTGGCCGCCGTCTTCACGGCCGGACCGGCCTTCGGAGGGAAGGGCTTCACCTCCTGGGCGCAGGACGGGCTGGGGCTGGGGAGCGACTCCGCCGTCTGGCGGATCCTCTGCCTGCTCGCGCTCCTGGTGTCGGTGGCCGCGGCGGTGTTGACCAACATCAGCAAGTCCCAGGACGACGTCGCCCGGCTCAGCGCCGCGGAGGCCGCGAACGCCGAGCTGGAGGGGCTGGGCACGCTGCTGCAGTTCGGCCACCTGTCGGTGCAGGACGCCGTCAAGCTCTACCAGCAGTACAGCGTCAGGATCCCCTTCGTCGACGATGCGCCGGACGCCGTCCGGGCCCGCCCCGGCGCGCCCCCGCAGCGCTGAGCCAGGTGTGGTGGGACCTGTCTCCGGGGTAGGGGCTCCCCAGGACGTGCGTCGACCCAGTTCCCGGCCCCGGCGTCCGACCCGAGGAGGCACGGTGGAACTGGACGAGAAGCGCGCCGAGCTAGGCACCACCGATGCGCCCGCGGAGGACGAGGTCGCGCAGGCCTTCGACCGCATCGTGGACGAGGGGGCGCAGCGGCTGCACCGGAGCTGGCGCGAGGTGCTGACGACCGGCCTGGCCGGTGGTCTCGAGGTGGCGATGGGTGTCCTCGCCCTGCTGGCCGTCTACGCGGAGACCGGCAGTCACCTCCTCGCCGGGCTCGCGTTCAGCATCGGCTTCATCGCGCTGCTGCTGGCCCGGAGCGAGCTGTTCACCGAGGGCTTCCTCGTGCCGGTGACCACCGTCGTCGCCGGCCGGGCCCGAACCGCCCAGCTGGCCAAGCTGTGGGGCGGCACGCTCGTCGCCAACCTGGTGGGCGGCTGGCTGGTCATGTGGCTGATCGTGCAGGCGCTGCCCCCGCTCGGGACGACGGCGGTCGAGTCGGCGACGACATTCGTCGACGCTCCGCTGAACCTGCAGTCGGTCTGCCTCGCCTTCCTCGCCGGCAGCGCCATCACGCTCATGACCCGGATGCAGCACGGTGCCGACACCGAGGTCGGAAAGATCGTCGCGGCGGTGTGCGGCGCCTTCGTGTTGGCCGGGCTGGTGCTCTTCCATTCCATCCTGGACTCGCTGATCATCTTCGGCGCCCTGCACGCCGGCGCCCCGTTCGGCTACGGCGACTGGCTGGCCTGGTTCTGGTACACCACCCTGCTCAACGTGGCCGGCGGTCTGCTCGTCGTCACGCTCCTGCGCCTGGTGCGCAGCAAGGAGCTGATCCAGCGGGAACGGGCCGAGGCGGGCGCACGCCACTGAGCGCACGCCTCGCGCGCAGGAAGCGCCCGGCCCGGGGTGGTCGGCGAGGTGCTGATCGGGCGGCGGGACGTCTAGCCTCGCGCCGCACGTCGGATGGCCGAGACGTACCGGCCGGTGGCCAGGCGCTGCGGCAGGAGGCTGAGCGGGCCGGCGAGCCGCGCCGCCGTGGAGGCGAGCCGGAAGAAGACGCGGATCTCGTAGATCACGTCCCCCTCGGGCGTCAGCCGGACGAGGAAGCATTCCTCACCGCTCTCCGGATGCCCGGGCAGGGTTCCGTAGGCGAACCCGCGCTCGTCACCGTCGGTTCGCGCCCACACCACGCGGCACGGGATGTCGTAGCCGAGGCGGGGCAGGCCGGCGGTGAGGACGACGACCGTGCCCGGCTCGCTGCTCGGACCGGTGGCCCGGACGCGCAGGCCCGCGCCGCGCTGCGCCCGCCAGCCGAAGACGGCAGCTGCCGCCCGCTCGAAGTCGGCCCGGCCCGATCCGACGACGGCGCTCCGGTGCGCGCCGCGGAAGCCGTCGGGCACCGCGCCGGAGCGGGCCGTTCCGACGGCGGAGTAGGTGAGCGGGGCGTCGAGCAGGCGGGCGGGATCGGTGGCCGTTAGCAGCCCCATCAGGGCCGCCGGGAGGCGCGCATCTCGTCGGTCACGGGCCGAGTCTCCGGCACCGGCTAGGTTTGGCGGCACTGTGCTGCCCGCCGTCACCGCCACCCGCTACGTCACCCCGCTGCGCGAGGGTGGCTCGCTGCCGGGGCTCATGGAGGCCGACGACCTCGGCACCTACGTGGTGAAGTGGCGGGCCGCCGGCCAGGGGGTGAAGGTCCTCGTCGCCGAGGTCGTCTGCGCCGAGCTGGCGCGCGCGCTCGACCTGCCGGTCCCGGCCCTGGTCACGGTCGACGTCGTCCCGGAACTGGGAGTGGGGGAGCCCGACGTCGAGGTGCAGGAGCTGCTGCAGCGGTCGGCCGGCCGCAACCTGGGGCTGGACTACCTGCCCGGAGCCCTCGACTTCGAGGCCGGTGCCGACGGCGTCGACCCGCAGCTCGCCGGGCGGGTGCTCTGGTTCGACGCGCTGATCGGCAACGTCGACCGTTCCTGGCGGAATCCGAACATGTTGTTCTGGCACGGCCGCCTGCAGCTGATCGACCACGGCGCGGCGCTCACCTTCCATCACCACTGGCCGGGCGCGGAAGCGGCGGTCGCGCGCCCCTACGACGCGTCCGCGCACGCCCTGCTGGAGTGCGAGCCCGACGTGCCGGCCGCCGACGCGGCACTGGCTTCCCGGGTGACCCGGTCACTGCTCGAGAACGTCCTGGCGCAGGTGCCCGACGAGTGGCTGGAGGACGACGACGACGCGGTGCGGACCCGGTACGTCGACCAGTTGCTGGCCCGGCTGGCCGCCCGCGACGCGTGGCTGCCGCCGCTGGTGGCCGCGGCCGAGGCGGGCGGTGGCGGCCGTCGTCGCGCGCCACGGGGTGAGAACCGGCCGGCCTGGCTGGGTCCGCCGCCGCCGGAGGGGATGACCCAGCGATGACGCGGGACACCTTCGAGTACGCCGTCCTGCGCGTCGTCCCGCGGATCGAGCGGGGCGAGGCGCTGAACGCCGGCGTCCTCGTCTACTGCCGGCAGCGGGACTACCTGGGTGCCCGGGTGCACCTCGACGTCCACCGCCTGCACGCCCTCGACCCGACCGCGGACGCCGACGCGATCGGCCGGGCGCTGCAGGCGGCCACCGACGTGTGCTCAGCGGCCCCGGGCGCCGGTGCCGCGGGGCGCGAGGCGCTCGGTTCGCGGTTCCGCTGGCTGACCGCCCCTCGCAGCACGGTCATCCAGCCCGGCCCGGTGCACACCGGGCTGACCGAGGACCCCGACGCCGAGGCCGACCGCCTGCTCCGCCTGCTGGTGCTGCCCGTCGGGGGATGACCGCTGCGGCGGCGCTCGGCCATGCCTCGGAGGGGGCCGCCCGGTTTCCAGAAGGCGAACCAGCGGTCATCAGCGGTTCATCCGACGTCCATCCCATGGCATGCTGCCGTGCCTAGCGTGCGGAGGAACCGCTCCCTACCAGAGGCTCGTGATGACCGACATCGTCGAACCGAAGTTCCGCGGGCTGCTGCCCTTCCTCGGCTCCGTGCGCCACGGCAGCCGGAGCCACGCGACCTGCTTCTACAAGTGCGGCAACGCGTGCGACTCCGCCATCCCCAACCAGACCGACAACCCCACCTTCGCCGACGTCGTCCAGACCACGTTCAGCCGGCGCAACATGCTCAAGGCAGCCGGGGTCAGCGCTCTCGTGGTGGCCGCTGGGCCCATCGGCACGGCCGCGGCCGGCGACCGAACGCGACGAGGCGGGTCCGCAGGCTCCGGCGGGGCCCTGACCTTCGAGCCGGTCGAGCAGAACCTGCTCGACGAGCTGGTGACGCCGGCCGGCTACCGGTACTCCGTCGTCATGCGGTGGGGCGACCCGGTCGAGCGCGGCGCCCCCGAGTTCGACATCGACCGGCAGACGCCGGAGGCCCAGGCCAAGCAGTTCGGTTACAACTGCGACTACATCGGCTTCCTGCCGCTCGGCGACCGCGGCGACCGGTTCCTCCTGGTGGTCAACCACGAGTACACCAACGAGCAGCTGATGTTCTCCGGCGTGACCGGCGAGAGTTCGCCCACGACCGCCGAGCAGAAGCGGATCGCGATGATGGCGCACGGGATCTCGGTGGTCGAGGTCAAGCGACGCGGCAACTCCGGCGAGTGGCGGCCGGTGCGCAACGGGGACCGCAACCGCCGGATCACCGCGGACACCCCGATGGAGCTCACCGGACCGGCCGCCGGCTCGCCCTACGTCAGGACCAGCGCCGACCCGACCGGGCGCGTCGTCCTCGGCACCCTCAACAACTGTGCCGGCGGCATGACTCCGTGGGGCACGACCCTCCACGGGGAGGAGAACTTCAACCAGTACTTCGGCGCCACCACCGCCGTCACCGAGACCGCTCAGGAACCGCGGTACAGCCGGTACGGCATCAGCACCACCAAGCCCGCCGGACGCCGGTGGGACGAGGTGGACCCGCGCTTCGACCTGGCCCGCGAACCGAACGAGGTGAACCGGTTCGGCTGGGTCGTCGAGGTGGACCCCTACGACCCCAGTTCGACCCCGAAGAAGCGGACGGCTCTCGGCCGGTTCAAGCACGAGGGCGCCAACGTCCAGATCGCCGAGGACGGTCGGGTCGTGGCCTACTCGGGGGACGACGAACGGTTCGACTACATCTACAAGTTCGTGTCGAAGAAGCGGTACAGGTCCGGAACCGACCGCGCGTCCCGCGCCCACAACCTCACCCTGCTCGACGAGGGCGACCTCTACGTCGCGCGCTTCACCGGTGACTCGCCGGGCTCGGAGATCGACGGCAGCGGCCGGTTGCCCAGCGACGGCGAGTTCGACGGCACCGGCCAGTGGATCCCCCTGGTCAAGGACGGCCGCTCGATGATCCCGGGCAAGGACGTCGCCTGGGTACTGACCTTCACCCGGCTGGCCGCCGACCGGCTCGGCAAGGAGCTCGACGCCCAGGGGGACCTCACCACCCCGGAGAAGGTCGTCGATGCATCGAAGGTGCCGACGAAGATGGACCGGCCCGAGGACATCCAGGTCAACCCGGTGAACGGCTACGTCTACGCCGCCCTCACCAACAACTCGAATCGGACCGTTGCCGACGAGGCCAACCCGCTCAACCGCTCCTACGCGTTCTCGACCGACGAGCAGGGGGCGGGCAGGTACCGGGAGGAGAAGGGCAACCGCAACGGTCACGTCATCGAGTGGCGGGAGACCCAGGGGGCTGCCGGCGAGGCGTTCGAGTGGCGGATCTTCCTGGTGGCGGGGGATCCCCAGCGCCCCGAGACGTACTTCGCCGGGTACGACAAGTCGAAGGTCAGCGCCATCTCCTGCCCGGACAACCTGGAGTTCGACCCCGCCGGCAACCTCTGGATCTCCACGGACGGCAGCGTCCTGTCCCGCGTGAACCAGGGGGAGGGCACCGTCGGGGGCGCCAACGACGGGCTGTTCGCGGTGCCGACCGCCGGCCTCGAGCGCGGCCATCTCAAGGCATTCCTCACCGTGCCGCTGGGGGCCGAGTGCAGCGGTCCCTTGATCACGCGGGACGCCCGGTCGGTCTTCGTCTCCGTGCAGCACCCTGGAGAGACGACGGGCTCGACGCGGGAGGCCCCGTCCAGCACCTGGCCCGACCGCCGGCAGGAGCGTCCGTTCCCTCGGCCTAGCGTCGCTGTGGCCTACCGCGAGGACGGCGGCCGCGTCGGCAGCTGACCCCGCCTGATCATGGCGCCGGGCGCCCTCGTCCGGGGGAGCATCGTCCGGCGCCATGACAGCGGCCGCCCCTCGCGAGGCGGAAGTTTCGGCCGACTGCCACCCGAGCAGGCGTTTACAGCCGCTGTAGTCAGCCCGGGAGCAGGGCGTCGATCCGCCGGGCCAGCTGGAGGTCGAGGTCGGTGACCCCGCCGGCCGAGTGGGTCACGACGTTCAGGTGCACCGTCCGCCAGCGCAGGTCGATGTCGGGGTGGTGGTCCATCTCCTCGGCGACGTCGGCCATCGCGTCGATCGCGGCGACGGCGTCCCGGAAGCTCGGCAGCTCGATGGTGCGTCGGATCCCGCCGGTGTCCCCCGACCACAGCGGCAGCTCGCTCAGCGCACGCGACAGCTCGTCGGGGGACAGACGCGGCGGCCGGGGCACCGCCCTATGGTGACGTGCTGGAGCGGCCTTGTCCCAGGGACCCGCGGCGTGCGGAGCGCGTCGTCCGATGGCCTCGGTGCAGGGTCCCGACGCGAGCGTGCGAGCGGTGGGGGGCAGCGAGGTCCTTCCGGAGGTCCTTCGATCAGCTGTGGATGCCGCACTCGATCTTGTTCTTGCCGGCCCAGCGGCCGGCGCGCGCGTCCTCGCCGGGCGCGACCGGGCGGGTGCAGGGTGCGCAGCCGATCGAGCCGTAGCCCAGCTCGAACAGCGGGTTCACCGGAATCTGGTGCTCGGCGATGTAGGCGTCGACGACGCCCTGCGTCCAGGCGGCGATCGGGTTGACCTTGACCATGCCGCGCTTGGCGTCCCAGTCGACCAGCAACGTGTCGGCCCGGGTGGGCGACTCATCGCGGCGGATGCCCGAACCCCAGGCCGAGTAGTTGGCGAGGGTCTCGGCGAGCGGCTTCACCTTTCGCAGGGAGCAGCAGAGGTCGGGGTCGCGCTCGTGGAGCCGCGGCCCGAAGGAGAGGTCCTGCTCGGCGACGGTCTGCGGTGGGGTGACGTTGACCAGGGTGATCGGCAGGACGGAGGTGATCCAGTCGCGGGTGCCGATGGTCTCGGCGAAGTGGTAGCCGGTGTCCAGGAAGATCACGTTGACACCGGGGATCGCCCGGCCGGCCAGGTGGGCGAGCAGCCCATCGGCCATCGAGGAGGTGATCGCGAACTCCGCGCCGAAGGTCTCCCCGGCCCAGCGCAGCACGGCGAGCGCCTGCTCGACCGGGTCGGCGATCCCCTCGAACCGGGCGTCGGCCGCTGCGGCCAGCTCCGGACCGGCGGTCTCCGGCGTCGTGATGGTCACTCGTGCACCCCTGTTGCGATCAGGCGGACGGAGAAGGCCCGCAGGCAGGCGCCGCAACGCCACCCATCGGAGGAGTCCCCATAGGGGGTCAGCTCCTCGTCCCCGCAGTACGGGCAGTGGAACACCGGCAGTTGCCGGGTCCTTCCCGTGGGCTGGTCGTCGGTCATGGTCAGACGAGCCAGGCTTCCTCGGCCCGCGCGACATACGCGGCGAAGCGCTCGCCGGGTGCCCGGTGCTCCAGGTAGCCGCGCAGCACCCGCTCGCAGTAGTCGGCGGTCTCGGCCTTGGTCACCTTGTGACCGCGGAACTTGCGGCCGAACGCGGCGTCGATCCCCAGGTGTCCGCCCAGGTGCACCTGGAAGCCCTCCACCATCTCGCCGGACTCGTCTCGGACCATCGAGCCCTTGAAGCCGATGTCGGCGGTCTGGAAGCGGGCGCAGCTGTTCGGGCAGCCGTTGACGTTGATCGAGATCGGCTCGTCGAACTCGGGCAGCCGCTTCTCCAGCTCGGCGTAGAGGTCCTGCGCGTGCTGCTTGGTCTCGACGATCGCCAGCTTGCAGAACTCCAGGCCGGTGCAGGCCATCGTGCCGCGACGGAAGGCGCTCGGACGCACCTGCAGGTCGTGCCGGGCCAGGGCCGCGACCAGCTCCTCCACGTTCTCGTCCGGCACGTCGAGGATGACCAGCTTCTGCTGCGCCGTCGTCCGGACGCGTCCCCCGCCGTAGCGCTCGGCGAGGTCGGCGACGGTCGCCAGCAGGCTGCCGCTGATGCGGCCGGTCCGGAGGGCGAAGCCGACGGCGTTGGCGCCGTCCTTCTGCTTCATGACCCCGACGTGGTCGCGCTGGTCGTGCTTGGCCGGCGCCGGCGCCGGGCCGTCGGGGAGCGCCTCGTGCAGGTACTCGTCCTGCAGCACCTGGCGGAACCTGTCCGGGCCCCAGTCGGCCATGAGGAACTTGATCCGCGCGCGGTTGCGCTGCCGGCGGTAGCCGTAGTCACGGAAGACGCTGGTGCACGCCGCCCACACGTCGGTCACCTGGTCCGGCCGGACGAAGACGCCGATCCGCTGGGCGAGCTTGGGGTTGGTCGACAGGCCGCCGCCGACCCAGAGGTCGTAGCCCGCCTCGCCGTCCTCGTTGACGACGCCGACGAAGGAGACGTCGTTGATCTCGTGACCGGTGCAGTGGTCCACGCACCCGGACATGGAGGTCTTCCACTTGCGGGGCAGGTTGCTGAACTCGGGGCTGCCGACGTACTTCTCGACCGTCTCGGCGATCACGTCCGTGGCGTCGATGACCTCGTCCTCGAGGATCCCGGCCAGCGGGCAGTTGAGCATGACCCGCGGGGTGTCGCCGCAGGCCTCCATCGTGCCGAGGCCGACGGCACCCAGGCGGTCCCAGATCGCGGGGACGTCCTCGATGCGGATCCAGTGCAGCTG
This sequence comes from Blastococcus mobilis, assembly GCF_900188025.1. GTDB lineage: Bacteria > Actinomycetota > Actinomycetes > Mycobacteriales > Geodermatophilaceae > Blastococcus_B > Blastococcus_B mobilis. Next base: position 60,514 of record NZ_FZNO01000016.1, on the reverse strand, counting down.
GACGTTCTGGCGGTCGGTCACGTCGGCGACGTCCCGGCCGAAGTCGGTGCTGATCCCGCCGATCGCCCGCAGCTGGTCGGCCGACAGCTGGCCGCCGTCGATGCGGACCCGCAGCATGAAGTAGGAGTCCTCGAGCTCCTCAGGCTCCAGCACGGCGGTCTTCCCGCCCGGGATGCCCTGGGCGCGCTGGGTGTAGAGGCCCATCCAGCGCATCCGGCCGCGGAGGTCACCGGGGTCGATGCTATCGAACCCGGACTTCGAGTAGATGTCGAGGATCCGCTGACGCACCTCGAGGCCGTCGGAGTCCTTCTTCATCCGCTCGTTCGGGTTGAGCGGCTCCCGGTAACCGAGCGCCCACTGGCCTTCCCCACGCTGGGGACGGTTGCTGGTACGGGTGGGGGTGGTCACAGTGGTACTTCTTCCTGCGCTCTCCGTCCCGCCGCGGCGCCGGCCGGGGACGAGGGCGCTGCAGATCGGGGACGCAGGGAGGCCTGCGCGGGGACCGGGGTCAGCGCGGAGCGCGACAGGCGGCGCTGGAGACGAGCGCCAGGTCGATGTGCAGACGCGCGACGAGGAGGCTGCCGCGGTCCGTCATGCGCCCGATCCTCCCATATCCCGATCGATCTGGTGCGTGACTCAGCCGACGAGGGGGGCGGCGCCGTCCATGGCGGCCCGGATCCGGACGACGGACTCCTCCAGCGGGGTCACCGACGTGTCGACGGTCAGCTCCGCCCGGGCCGGCGGCTCGTACGGGTCGCTGACGCCGGTGAAGCGGGGGAGCTCGCCGGCCCGCGCCTTGGCGTACAGGCCCTTGACGTCGCGTTGCTCGCAGACCTCCAGCGGCGTCGAGAGGTGCACGAGGACGAACCGGCCGTGCTTCTCCACGAGCGCGCGTGCCTCCTCGCGGGCAGCGTCGTAGGGGGCGATGGCCGCGACGACCACGGTGCCCCCGTGCCTGACCACCTCGCCGGCGACCCAGCCGATCCGGCGGATGTTGAGGTCCCGGTGCTCGCGGGAGAACGACAGCTCGCTGGACAGATGGGTGCGGACGACGTCGCCGTCCAGGACCGTCACCGTCCGGCCCTCCGCCTCCAACCGGGCCACGAGGGCGTCGGCGACCGTGGACTTTCCCGCGCCCGAGAGGCCGGTCAGGAAGACGGTGACGCCGGGCGCGTGCGGATCGGGCATGCCGCCAGTGTTCCGGAGGGACGCCGTACCCGGTTCCGGAGGGGTGCCGGTCAGGCGCCGGGGGCGTCGCCGAACGAGCGCCAGGCGTCCTCGAGCGCGACGAGCTCGGCGGCGTGGGCGGGGAGCTTCCCGGCGACGACGTCGGCCAGCGTGACCTCCTCGAGCACCCGCCGGTAGCCCTCCCGGGCGGCCACCCACACGCTGGCCAGCGTCGAGGCGGCACCCGGGTACGCGACGTCCTCCGGGCGCTTCCCGTGCACCTCGGCGAGGAAGCCCTGCTCGACCCGCATGACCCGCGCGATGGAGATCTCCGACGGCGGCAGGGCCAACCGGTAGCCGCCCTCGCGCCCACGCTGGCTGGTCACCAGGCGGGCGTGCTGGAGGTCGCCGAGGATCGTCTGCAGGAAGCGGGACGGGATGCCCTGGGTCGTCGCGATGCGCTCGGCGGTCAGCGCCTCGGGGGCCACGGCGGCCAGTTCGAGGGCGGCGCGGACGGCGTAGTCCACGCGGGCGGTGATGCGCAACTGCGCTCCTTCTGTCCTGCAGGGCTCCGTCTGCCGGGTCGTGCGGGGCCCATCCTGCCTGCTCTGGGAGGGTGGGACCGTGTCCCAGCTGCGTTTCACCACCTTGGTGGAGGCACCCCTCACCGTCGCCTTCGACGTGGCGCGGACGCTCGGCCGGCCGTGGGGGAGCCCCCTCGAGGAGGTGGTCTCGGTCCGCCCGTACCGCGACGTCCACGCCGTCGGCCCTGGTTCGAGCTGGCGCTGGCTGACCCACTCCCGACGCTTCACCGCCACCGGCACCGGCACGCTGGTCGACGAGCAGGTCGACTGGGAGACCGGCGTCCCCGGGGTGCTCGGTCGACTCCTGGACCGCGTCGTGCTCCGCCGCCGCATCCTGCGGGCGATGCGGTCGCACCTGGACGCCTACGCGGCCGCCGCCGAGCGCCGGGCACTGGACGTCCTGCAGGTGGTGGGCGCCGCGATCGTCGACGAGGGACGCGTGCTCGTGGCCCAGCGGTCGGGCGGGCCGTACGACGGGCTCTGGGAGTTCCCGGGCGGCAAGGTGGAGCGGGGGGAGTCCGACCTCGCGGCCCTGGTGCGCGAGATCGCCGAGGAACTCGGTGTCGAGGTGGTGCCGCAGACCTTCGTGGGGGAGGTGCTGCTCGACGGCGTGGTCGGCGGGGGCGCCCCGGGCAGCTCGACGCTGCGGGTCTGGTCGGCCCGGCTGGGGGGCGGGACCCCCGTCGCGCACGAGCACGCCGCGCTGCGGTGGGTCCGGGCCGACGAGTTGGAGGCCCTCGACTGGATCCCCGCGGACCGGCCCCTGCTCCCCGCCGTCCGGACCCTCCTCACCCGCCCCTGAGGGACTTCCTGTACCGGAAGTCCCAGGCCGCTCGGGGACTTCCGGTACAGAAAGTCCCCGAAACGGCGACGGACGCCGTCCCGGAGGGAGCGGCGCCCGTCGTGGTCGTGCGGGGAGGAGAGTTACTTGAAGGCGTCCTTGACCTTCTCGCCGGCCTGCTTGAGGTTGCCCTTGGCCTGGTCCTTCTCGCCCTCGGCCTGCAGGTCGCGGTCGCCGGTGGCCTCGCCGACGGATTCCTTGCCGTGGCCCGAGAGTTCCTCGGCCTTGTTCTTCATCTTGTCGATGCCACTCATCTGGAGCACTCCTCTGGTGGATGTCCGTGCCGGACGAACACGTACCCGCGGTGACGACGGCTGAACCGGCGGGCCCGCCCAGTCGCGAACCGTCCGGCCCGGGACGTCGAGAGAACGCAGGACCGGCCGACCGCGGCTTCGCGGTGTGAGCGAAGTTACAGTTGGGGTGCAACCCCTAAGCCGAGGTCACAACTCGATGACGTACGTGGACACTCTCTTCGGGGCGGGCCTAGGGTCCACCCGTCGTACCGGGGAGGCCGTCACCGGCCTCTCGGGTGCGTTCCGCTCGTGACCAATCAGTCATCCGACAGCCCACTGCTGGGCGCGGATCGACCTGTCCGTTCCCCCCGCACATGCGGGACGAGGGAGGCCTTGCAACGTGAAGTTGAGCAAGCGCAGTAGTTCGCTCGTCGCGACGGCCATCGCCGCCGCGCTGCTGATGACCGCCTGTGGCGGCAGCGACGAGGGCACCGAGGAGGGAGGTGCTGCCGAGAGTGGCGGCACCTTCAGCATCTACATCGGTGAGCCCGAGAACCCGCTGGTTCCCGGGAACACCACGGAGAGCGAGGGTGCGCAGGTCCTCGAGTCCCTGTGGACCGGTCTCGTCCAGTACGCGGCGGACGGTGCGGTCGAGTACACCGGCGTCGCCGAGTCGATCGAGTCCGACGACAACACCACGTGGACGATCACGCTGAACGACGGCTGGACCTTCCACGACGGCACCCCGGTGACGTCCGAGTCGTTCGTCGACGCGTGGAACTACACGGCCCTGAGCACGAACGCGCAGGGTGGTTCCTACTTCTTCTCGAACATCCAGGGCTACGACGACCTCCAGGCGCCCACCGACGACGCCGGCAACGTGACCGGTGAGCCGGCCGCCACGGAGATGAGCGGCCTCAAGGTGGTCGACGACAAGACCTTCGAGGTCACGCTGTCGAGCCCGTTCGCCCAGTTCCCGGTGACGGTGGGCTACACGGCCTTCTTCCCGCAGCCGGAGGCCTTCTTCGAGGACCCGGAGGCCGCCGGCACCAAGCCGATCGGCAACGGCCCGTTCCAGGCCGAGGAGGAGTTCGTCCCCGGCACCGGGTTCACCCTGACCCGCTACGAGGACTACGCCGGCGAGCAGGCCGCCCAGGCCGACTCGGTGGAGTTCCGGGTCTACGCCGACCAGGCCACGGCCTACACGGACGTGCAGGGCGGCAACCTCGACGTGCTTCCCGACGTGCCCCCGGACGCGCTGACGTCCGTGGGCGACGAGTTCGGCGACCGCTTCCTGGAGGCGCCGTCGTCCGGGTTCCAGTACCTGGGCATCCCGCTCTACCAGGAGCGCTACGCCGACCCGCGGGTGCGGCAGGCCCTGTCCATGGCCATCGACCGTGAGGCGATCGCCGAGGCGATCTTCAGCGGCGGGCGGACGCCGGCCGACTCGGTCGTCGCTCCGGTGGTCGAGGGCTACCGCGAGGGCGCCTGCGAGTACTGCACCCTCGACGTGGACCGCGCCAACGAGCTGCTCGAGGAGGCCGGCTTCGACAAGAGCCAGCCGATCGAGCTGTGGTTCAACGCCGGTGCCGGTCACGACGCCTACATCCAGGCGGTCGGCAACCAGCTGCGGGAGAACATCGGCGTCGAGTACGTCCTGCGGGGCGAGCTGGACTTCGCCGAGTACCTGCCGCTGCAGGACGAGAAGGGCATGACCGGCCCGTTCCGCCTCGGCTGGAGCATGGACTACCCCAGCCCGCAGAACTACCTCGAGCCGCTGTACTCCACCGACGCCTTGGCCCCGGCGGGCTCGAACACGACGTTCTACTCCAACCCCGAGTTCGACGAGCTCATCGAGCAGGGCAACTCGGCGGGTAGCAACGAGGAGGCCATCGAGTTCTACAACCAGGCGGAGGACCTCCTTCTGGAGGACATGCCGGTGATCCCGATGTTCTTCGAGCTCGAGCAGGCCGTTCACTCCGAGAACGTGAGCAACGTGGTCATCGACGTCTTCGGCCACATCCGCACCGCGGACGTCACCGTCAACAGCTGACGTCGCGCGCACCGTACGGCAGCCGCCGGGGGTGCCTGCCCCGACCGGGCAGGTGTCCCCGGCGGTTGGCCGCTCGGGGTCGTCCCGCATGATGGACGACGCGCCTTTCCCCGCCACACGGGCGCGGGCGCGTCACGACCGAGGAGCGATATGGGCCGCTACATCGCGCGCCGCCTTCTACTCACGATCCCCGTCCTGATCGGGGCCTCCTTCCTGATCTTCGCGATGGTGTACGCCCTGCCCGGCGACCCCATCCGCGCGCTGGCCGGCGACCGGCCGCTCTCGCAGGCCGTCATGGCCCAGCTGCGGGACGAGTTCAACCTCACCGACCCGCTGTGGCTGCAGTACGTGAAGTACGTGGGCGACCTCGTCCAGGGCGACCTCGGCACCGACTTCCGCGGCCGACCGGTCCTCGACACGATCCTGCTGCGCCTGCCGGTGACGGTCCGGCTGGCCGTCGTCGCCATCGCGTTCGAGGTCCTCATCGGCGTCGTGGCCGGCGTTCTCGCCGGTATCCGCAAGAACGGATTCTTCGACAACCTGGTCCTCGTCAGCACCACGGTGATCGTCTCCATCCCGATCCTGGTCCTGGCCTTCGTCTCGCAGTTCGTCTTCGGACTGCAGCTGGGCCTGTTCCCGATCGCCGGGACGACGCAGGGCTGGTACAGCTATCTGCTGCCCGGCCTGGTGCTCGCCTCGGGATCCCTGGCGTACGTCGCGCGGCTGACTCGCACGAGCATCGCGGAGAACATGCGAGCGGACTACGTGCGGACGGCGCGGGCCAAGGGCCTGCCGAACAAGACCGTGATCGTCCGGCACACGCTGCGCAACAGTCTGATCCCGGTCGTGACGTTCATCGGTGCCGACATCGGTACGCTCATGGGCGGAGCGATCGTCACCGAGACCGTCTTCAACCTGCCCGGGATCGGGCGCGCCGTCTTCGACTCCGTCCGCGCCCAGGAGGGTGCGGTGGTGGTCGGGATCGTGACGCTGATGGTCTTCTTCTTCATCTTCTTCAACCTGGTCGTCGACGTCCTCTACGCCGTCCTCGACCCGAGGATCCGTTATGACTGACCAGCAGCAGAAGGACCTGCAGCACGACGAGGTCCAGGCGGGGACGACGACCGGCCTGGCCGCTCCCTCGGTCGACGTCACCAGCTCCCGGCAGAACAGTCTGTGGAGCGACGCGTGGGGTCAGCTCCGGCGCAGCGCCATCTTCTGGACCGGCGCCGTGCTGGGCGTGATCTTCGTGTCCATGGCGCTGTTCCCCTCGCTGTTCGCCCGGGGCGTGGACCCCCGGGACTGCGACCTGGCCAATTCCAAGGGGACGCCCTCGGCGGCGCACTGGCTGGGCTTCGACCAGCAGGGCTGCGACTACCTGGCCAACGTCGTCTACGGCGCCCGCAACTCGCTGCTCATCGGCGTGCTCGGCGTGCTGGGGGTGCTGCTCCTCGGCGTCGTGGTCGGCGCGATCGCCGGCTTCTACGGCCGTCTCACCGACAGCGTGCTGTCGCGGATCGCCGACATCTTCTACGCGCTGCCGCTGATCCTCGGCGCGCTCGTGCTGCTGCGCGTCGGGCCGTCGACCGGCCTGCCGGTCATCAGCGAGCGGGGTCCGGGCGCGGTGGCCGTCGCACTGGCCGCCTTCGGCTGGATGACCGCGATGCGGCTGGTGCGATCGCAGGTCATCGCGGTCAAGAGCTCCGACTACGTGGCCGCGGCCCGGGCCATGGGCGCCTCGGACTTCCGCATCCTGGTGCGGCACATCCTGCCGAACGCCGTCGCTCCGGTGCTGGTCTACGCCACGATCACCATCGGTGTCCTCATCGCGGCCGAGGCGACGCTGACGTTCCTCGGGGTCGGCCTGCAGCCGCCGGCGATCTCCTGGGGTCTGCAGATCGCCCAGGGGCAGAGCCTGCTGCGGACCGCGCCGCACCTCGTGCTCTTTCCGAGCATCATCCTGACCCTGACCGTGATGGCGTTCATCCTGATGGGCGACGCCCTGCGCGACGCCCTCGACCCGAGGCAGCGTTCATGACCATCCTGCCCACGCCCGCCCCGGCTCCGTGGGGCAGCGCCGGTGCGGCGCCGCTCCTCGACGTCGAGGACCTGCACGTGGAGTTCCGCACCCGCTCCGGCGTCGTCAACGCCGTCAACGGCGTCAGTTACACGCTGGCCGAGGGGGAGACCCTGGCCATCCTCGGCGAGTCCGGCTCGGGGAAATCGGTGTCGGCCCAGGCGATCATGGGCATCCTCGACAGCCCCCCGGCGGAGATCACCGGGGGCAAGATCTGGTTCGAGGGGCGCGACCTGCTCACGCTCCCCGCCGAGGAGCAGCGCCTCGTCCGTGGTCCGGGGATCTCGATGATCTTCCAGGACGCACTGTCGTCGCTGAACCCCGTCTACAGCGTCGGCTTCCAGATCGGCGAGATGTTCCGGGCGCACCGCGGGACGTCCCGCAAGGAGGCCAAGCAGAAGGCCATCGAGCTCATGGACCGGGTGCGCATCCCGGCCGCTGCGCAGCGGGTGAACGACTATCCGCACCAGTTCTCCGGGGGGATGCGCCAGCGGGTCATGATCGCGATGGCCATCGCTCTGGACCCGAGGATTCTCATCGCCGACGAGCCCACCACCGCGCTCGACGTCACGGTTCAGGCCCAGGTCATGGACCTGCTCAAGGACCTGCAGCGCGACACGGGGATGGGCCTGGTGCTCATCACCCACGACCTGGGCGTCGTCAACGAGGTCGCCGACAACGTGGCCGTCATGTATGCCGGCCGGATCGTCGAGCGCGGCACGGTCACCGACGTGTTCTCCAACCCGGGGCACCCGTACACCGAGGGCCTGATGAGCTCGGTGCCCCAGGTCGAGTCCGACGGCGGCCGGCTGGTGCCGATCACCGGTCAGCCGCCGAACCTGTCGGCGATCCCGTCCGGTTGCCCCTTCCACCCGCGTTGTCCGCGCCGCCGGCTCGGTGCGCAGGCGTTGCCGGGTCGCGACTGCGCCGGCGACGTCCCGCCGCTGCGCCTCGTCGTCCCCGGACGCGAGGCAGCGTGCCACTACAGCGAGGAGGTCCTCGGTGTCTGAGGACGTCGCAGGTTCCCTGCCCACCCCCGAGGACGTGCTGCCGAATGTTCCGGAGGGTGCGCCGCTGCTCGAGGTCAAGGACCTCAAGAAGTACTTCCCGCTGACGCAGGGGATCCTCTTCAAGAAGACGATCGGCCACGTACGGGCCGTCGACGGGGTCAATGTGTCCTTGCGTCGCGGCGAGACACTCGGGTTGGTCGGCGAGTCCGGCTGCGGCAAGTCGACGGTCTCGAAGCTGCTCGTCGCGCTGGAGAAGCCGAGCGACGGCCAGATCCTCTACAAGGGCAAGGACGTCGCGAAGATGGGAGGCCGCGCGCTCAAGCAGTACCGCCGCGAGGTCCAGATCATCTTCCAGGATCCGTACGCCTCGCTGAACCCACGGATGACCGTCGGCGACATCGTCGCCGAGGGATGGTCGGTGCACGCCGACATCGCGCCGCGGAAGGGCCGGCTGCAGCGCACCCAGGAGCTGATGGACCGGGTCGGGTTGAACCCGGACTTCGTCAACCGCTACCCCCATCAGTTCTCCGGCGGTCAGCGGCAGCGCATCGGTATCGCCCGGGCGCTGGCGCTCCAGCCGGAAGTCATCATCTGTGACGAGCCGGTGTCGGCCCTCGACGTGTCGGTGCAGGCCCAGGTGGTGAACCTCCTGGAGGACCTCCAGGACGACTTCGGGTTGTCGTACCTGTTCATCGCCCACGACCTGTCGGTGGTCCGGCACATCTCGGATCGAGTGGCCGTCATGTACCTCGGCAGCATCGTCGAGCAGGGGACGGCCTCCCAGGTGTACGGCTCACCCTCGCACCCGTACACGCAGGCACTGCTCTCGTCGGTCCCGGTGCACCAGCCCGCGCTGCGTGGGCTCAAGGAACGGATCCTGCTGCAGGGCGACGTGCCGAGCCCGGCGAACCCGCCCTCGGGCTGCCGGTTCCGCACCCGGTGCTGGAAGGCGCAGGACATCTGCGCCGTCGAGCCGCCCGCGCTGGTCGACCGCGGACAGGGCCACCCGTCGGCCTGCCACTTCGCCGAGGCCCGCGAGGTCGTCCCCGTCGACGTGGAGTGATCCACCTGAGCCGGTGCGGGGCCCGACGGGCCCCGGACCGGCGCCAGGGAAGAATGCCGGCGTGACATCTGCCCGCCGCATCCTGCTGGTTCACGCGCATCCCGACGACGAGACCATCAACAACGGCGCCACGATGGCCCGGTACGTCGCGGAGGGCGCGCAGGTCACCCTGCTCACCTGCACGCTGGGCGAGGAGGGCGAGATCCTCGTGCCGGAGCTCGCGCAGCTGGCCGCGGACCAGGCCGACCAGCTCGGCGGCTACCGGATCTGGGAGCTCCGCGGGGCGATGGACGCGCTCGGTGTCACCGACATCCGGTTCCTCGGCGGCGCCGGCCGGTACCGCGACTCCGGGATGATGGGGGTGCCGGCCAACGGGCACCCTCGCGCCTTCTGGAACGCCGACCTGGACGAGGCCGTCGCCCACGCGGTCGCCGTCGTGCGCGAGGTCCGGCCCCAGGTCGTGGTGACCTACGACGAGAACGGCGGCTACGGGCACCCCGACCACATCCAGGCGCACCGGGTCGCGATGGGCGCGGTGGCCGCCGCGGCCGACCCGGCGTACCGCCCCGACCTCGGCGAGGCCTGGACGGTGGCCAAGGTCTACTGGTGCTGCGTGCCGCGCTCGGTCCTCCAGCAGGGGATCGAGGCCATGGCGGCCGCCGGTGACGAGACGCTCTTCCAGGGCGTCACCAGTGCCGACGACATCCCCTTCGCCGTGCCGGACGACGTCGTGACGGCCGCCGTGGACGGCACCGCGTTCTCGAGCCACAAAGACGCCGCCATGCGCGCCCACCCGACCCAGATCCTGGTCGACGGTCCCTTCTTCGCGCTCTCCAACAACCTCGGGCTCGAGGTGCTCGGTGTCGAGTACTACCGGCTGGTCCAGGGGGAGCGAGGCCCGGCCGGCCCGGGGCCCGAGGGCTGGGAGGACGACCTGTTCGCCGGGCTGCCCGCGTGAGGCCGTTCGGATGAGACAGGCCGAGCGGCTGAGCTGGGCGCTGACGGCCCTCGTCGTCGGCACGTGGCTGGCTCTGGTCGAGGTCTTCTGGCTGCCGCTGCGCGTGGGCGGCGTCCTCGTGCCCGTGTCGGTCGTCGTCGCCGTCGTCGGCAACCTGCTGCTGCCTGCAGGGGCGCTGCGCTGGTCGGGGAGCCGGCTGGTAGCGGTCCTGCCGGCCGTGGCCTGGCTGGTGGTCGCCCTCGGGGCGATGGTCCGCCGGCCGGAGGGCGACCTCGTCATGACCGGGGGTGGGGCCACCGGGGTGGTCAACCTGGCGTTCCTGATGATCGGCGTCCTGGCGGCTGCGTTCTCGGTCGGCCGGGTCCTGGCCGGCCCGCGCCGTCCTGCGGTCAGCCCGCAGAACGCTCGGGCTCCGGACCCAGCCGGTAGTGGTACCGGTGGTGCTCGGTGAAGCGCAGCCGCTCGTAGAGCGCCAGCGCGCCGGTGTTCGTCCCCGCGACCTGCAGCAGGCACGAGTGCCCGCCCCGGTCGCGCGCCCACGAGCCCAGAGCCGCCATGACCGCGGTCGCCAGGCCGCGCCGCCGCGAACCCTCGTCGACCGTCACGGCGGTCACGACCAGCCAGCCGTCAGCGACAGCTCCCCGTGCGACGGCCGACAGTGGCGCCGGCGGCGGAGAGGTCCGGACGGCGGCGAACACGGGGTCGTCGGCGTTCACCAGCACCGCCGAGGCGACGGCCGGCAGCGGGGCGCCCCGGTACAGGTAGCCGGAGAGCCAGGCGTCGTCCGGCTCCGGGGCGAACTCGACCGGCACGGAGGGCTCCGCCCAGCCGGCCAGCGATGCCGTGAGCACCAGGTTGTCGTCCTCGCGCGTCCAACCGGCCTCTGCGAGGGCGGCGTCGGCGGCCTCCGCCCCGGGCAGCGGCACCTGCGCGCGCGGCCGGAGTCCGCGCTCGGCGTACCAGCGGGTCACCGCCGCGACGGCGGTCGGGAGGTCCGAGGGTGGGTCGCCCGCGACGAGCACCGAGTTGGCTCGCCCGGTGAACCCGCCGCCGGCCCGCAGCAGCCACTCGCCGTGGCGCTCCTCCTCGAGCCCACGCCAGGTGCGCGCGGCGAGCCGCTCGAGCTCGAACACTCCGGGGACGTCGGCCATGCCGATGATCCTGCCCGGAGCCGCGGCGGGCCTATGACGGCTGGTGGACCCCGCGCTGGACGGGGATCCTGCCGAGCGGCAGGAACGCCGGTTGCTCGGCCAGCCAGGTGAGGAACTGCTCGGCGGGCATGGGCCGGGCGATGTAGTAGCCCTGCGCGTGGTCGCAGCCCCAGGCCCGTAGGGCCGCCAGCGTTGCGGCGTCCTCCACGCCCTCCACGACCATGCTCATGCCGAGGTCCAGGCTCAACTGCAGGGTGCTGCGCACGATCGCGGCGGCGCGCTCGTCCGTGGTCAGGTTGCTCACGAAGCTGCGGTCGAGCTTGAGCTCGTCCACCGGCAGTGCCCGGAGGTAGGACAGCGAGGAGTAGCCGGTGCCGTAGTCGTCGATCGACAGCCGGACGCCCAGGCGGCGGAGCCCGGCCATCACCTGCTGGCTGCGGGCGGCGTCAGCCATCAGGACGTCCTCGGTGATCTCGAGGATCAGGGCGGCGAGCGGAACCTCGAACGCGTCGAGCAACATCTCCACCTGGTCGGGCAGGGCGACGTCCTGGAGGTTGGAGACCGACAGGTTCACCGCGACGGACAGGTGGTGCCCGGACGCCCGCCACCTCTGCAGGTCGCGCAGCGACCGCTCCAGGACCCGCAGCGCCAGGCGGCGCATGAGCCCGGCCTGCTCGGCCAGGGGCAGGAAGACGTCGGGGTAGAGCAGCCCGCGCTCGGGATGGTTCCAGCGCACCAGTGCCTCGACGCCGATCACGCGACCGGACCGGAGGTCGAGCTTGGGCTGGTAGTGGACGTCGAGCTGGTCGGTGTCCAGGGCGGTCCGCAGCTGCTCCAGAGTCTCCAGCCGGTCACGGGACGCGGGGGTGCCGTCCGGGGCCCAGACGTCGAACCCGCGCCGGTCGCGCTTGGCGACGTACATGGCGGTGTCCGCGCGGGCCAGCAGCAACGAGCGGTCGAGGCCGTGTTCGGGACAGAGGGCGATACCGATGCTGGCGTCGACGTGCAACGGCATGCCGTCGAGGACGAAGGCGTCGAGCAGCGCGGCCCCGAGCCCGCCGGCGACCTCCCGGGCGCGGGCCTCGTCGGCCTCCGGCAGCAGGACGGCGAACTCGTCGCCACCCATCCTGGCCAGCAGGTCACCCGGCTGGAGTGCCCGCTCCAGCCGGGGACCGACCAGGCAGAGCAGATCGTCGCCGACGCTGTGCCCGAAGCTGTCGTTGATCTCCTTGAACCGGTCGAGGTCGATCATCAGCACCGCGCAACCGCGCGCTCCGGTGCCGTAGACGGTGGCCTCGAGCTGCTCGATGAACCGACGGCGGTTGGGCAGCCCGGTCAACGGGTCGTGGTGGGCCTCGGTGGCCAGCTGCTGCAGGCGGAGCTTCTCGACGGCGCGCAGCGCCGCGTTCTCGACCACCAGGCCGCCTTCGAGGGTCACCTGCCGCACGGCCTCGCGGACCTCGGGGGACCACTTCCGTGCCCCGGTCACCGAGCCGGTCACCACCAGGCCGAGGAGCCGGTCGCCGGCGAACAACGGCACGCTGACGTAGGAGGCGAGGTCGATGGCCTGCGCCAGGCGGGGGTCGAGGAGGTCGCTGGAGAGGGCGTCCTCGACGAACACCGGCAGCTTCTGCTCCGAGGTGAGCCGCCACAGGGGCACGTCAGCGGCCGGGCGCCCCACGAGCCGGCTCTGGATCACCTGCTTGTGGGCCTCGGGCCAGTCCACGTGGCGGACCTCGCCGATCGTGTCGTCGTCGCCGAGGAGGTAGGCGGCGCTGCGGTCGGTGCCCGCCAGAGCCTGGACGGCCCGGGCCAGGAGCTCCGCGGCCTCCGCCACCCCGGTCGCTCCCGCGCCGTCCACGAGCATCTGGCGCACGACCTGGGCGGTGGCCAGCGAGGCGGCGCGGGCCTGGCTGGTGCGCGCCTGCTCGATGACGCCGCCGAGGTGCGCACCCGCAGCGGCGGCGAGCCGGCGCACGTCCTCGGAGAAGGGGCGCACGTGGGTGCTGTCCAGGGTGAGCACGCCGGCCAGGTCGGGGGCGCGGCCCAGCGGGACGGCCATGCCGGAGGCGATGTCGAAGGAGTCCACCCACCAGCCCGAGAGCAGACCCGAGTCCCTGTCGGCGATCATCGGCTCGCCGGTCTGCAGCACCGTCTCGGCCAGCTGCAGACCGACCGGGGCGTTGCGGAACTGCTCCCAGGTGGCCAGGTCGCGCCGGCCGTCGGCGTAGCTGGCCATCCGCGGGACGAGCCGGCCGTCCTCCAGCAGGAAGATGCAGGCCCGCTCGACCTCGCCGAGTTCGGCGAGCTGGCGGCAGGCGGTGCGGAGCAGGTGGTCCATCGACTGGGCCTTGGAGGCGGACTCGATGAGACCGAGGAGCACCTCGGCCTGCGCGGTCCGGCGCTTCTCCGACCGCCGGGTCCACGCCTCGGCGAGGGCGACGGCGAGCTTGGGGGTGGCCTGCCGAAGCAGGTGAGGAGCAGCGGCGGCGGCCGGCTCGACGGTCAGGACGCCGACGACCGCGCCGTCCACCAGGAGCGGCTCGCCGTGGGCGGACCGGAAGCCGCGCTCGGCCAGGTCCCTGTCTGCGGCCCGGCGTCCGTCCGCCCGTGCCACGAGAGACCGTCGGCTGCGGATCACGGTGGAGAGGAACGGTGAGCGGGAGAGCGTGACGGCGGTGCGCAGCCGGGGTTCCGTGACGGTGCCGCTGGACTCGGCGACCGACTGGCGGTAGGGGACGGCCATGTCGGTCGACGACTCGTACACCCACAACGACACGCGGGTGGCGCCCGACGAGGCCCGCAGACGGGCGAGCTGGCTCTCCACCGCCCTCTGCGCGTCATAAGGCGACGCCGGCGGGTTCTGCCGCGGCGTCGTCGCCTGGTGCATCCGGTCCTCTGACACGGCTTCGAGATCGGCATACCGTCCCGATCCTTGAGTCGCGGTCCGCGGCTCACCCCTTCGGGGGGAGGCGGGTTCCGCCGGCCGGTACCCGTCGCGCCGGGCGCGGGGCCGGCGGGTGATACTGGTCGGGCACGATCGGCCCTGGCTCTGGCCAGCGCGTACTGCTCCGCATCCCCGGGAGGGAACCACCGTGACCTACGTCATCACACAGGCCTGCGTCGACGTCCTCGACAAGGCGTGCATCGACGAGTGTCCGGTGGACTGCATCTACGAGGGCGACCGGATGCTCTACATCCACCCCGACGAGTGCGTCGACTGCGGTGCGTGCGAGCCGGTGTGCCCGGTGGAGGCCATCTACTACGAGGACGACGTCCCGGACAAGTGGAAGGACTTCTACAACGCCAACGTGGAGTTCTTCTCCGACCTGGGCAGCCCCGGAGGCGCCGCCAAGACCGGAAAGGTCGGCAAGGACCACCCGCTGGTCGCGGCTCTCCCGCCGCAGGCGGAAGGCCACTGACGACCCAGCTCCCGGGGACGGCCCGCTCGCTGCCGGACTTCCCCTGGGACAGCCTCACCGGGGCGCGGTCCCGCGCGGCCGGACATCCCGGCGGGGTGGTCGACCTGTCGATCGGCACGCCGGTCGACGACACCCCTGCCGTCCTCACCGAGGCGCTCGCCGCCGCCGGGAACGCGCCCGGATACCCGACGGCGCTGGGGACGACGGCGCTGCGCACGGCAGCGGCGGCCTGGCTGCGGCGCCGGCTCGGCGTGCAGATCGCCGACCCGCTGGGCCCCGAGCCCTCGCTGATACCCACCGTCGGTTCCAAGGAACTGGTCGCCCTGCTGCCCACCCTGCTGGGGCTGCGCCATGGCACCGTGATCATCCCGGAGGTCGCCTACCCGACCTACGAGGTGGGGGCCGTCCTCGCCGGGCTGGCGGTGCGCCGCACCGACGTACCGCCGGCCGATGCTGCCGGGGTGGTGCTGGTCTGGCTGAACTCGCCGGGCAACCCCCACGGCCGGGTCCTCACCGACGACCAGCTCCGGGAGTGGGTTGCCTGGGGGCGGTCGCACGGCGTGCCGGTCGTCGCCGACGAGTGCTACGTGACCCTCGGCTGGGACGTCGAGCCGCACTCGGTGCTGCACCCGGCGGTCGCAGGGGAGCACCACACCGGGCTGCTGGCCGTGCACTCGCTGTCCAAGCAGTCGACCGCGGCCGGCTACCGGGCCGGGCTGCTGTCCGGTGACCCCGCGCTGGTCCGCCCGGTCTGGGAGGTCCGACGCCACCTCGGGCTGCTGGTCCCCGGTCCGGTCCAGGCAGCCATGGCCGCAGCCCTCGACGACGACGCGCACGTCGACGCCCAGCGTGAGCGCTACCGCTCCCGCCGGGACCGGTTGTCGGCCGCGGTCCGTGCGGCCGGGTTGCGGATCGACCATTCCGAGGCGGGGCTCTACCTCTGGGCCACCCGTGACGAGGACTGCTGGACGACCATCGACTGGCTGTCCGGGCTGGGCATCGTAGCCGCGCCGGGCAGCTTCTACGGACCGGCCGGGGCACGGCACGTCCGGATGGCGCTCACCGCCGCCGACGACCGGATCGACGCCGCGGTGGAGCGACTCGCTCCCTGACGATCAGCAGGACCCGCGGTAGGGGTGCTCCCGACGTCACGAAGTGGGGCGGATCACCACGGCGTCCGCACCGACCGCGGGTGCGTCGACCCATCCGGTGTCCGGAGACCATCGCCGGCCCGCGAACTCGATGCCGGCCACCTGCAGCCGCCCGGCCTGCGCGACCGCCCAGGTCGCCGCGGGCCAGCCGGCGGCCGGGTCGACGAAGATCGCGCCCCCCGCGCGGGGCATCGCCGCGACGCCGAGCTCGGCGGCGGCCACCGCCGACACGTCGACGGGGGAGACGGCGCCGGTCGGCTCGTAGCGGCAGTCCAGTCGCGAGGGTTCGGGCGAACCGAGGACGGCGGTCAGCTCGGTGGCCATCGGTTCCCACTGCTGGTAGGCCTCGGGGAAGCCGCTGCGCTGGACGGCCTGTGCGACGTCGGTCAGCCGGCCGGTCTCCCAGCCCGGGACCCGGACCAGCCGGTCGTAGAAGATCCCGGCCGCGTACACGGGGTCCTGCACCTGCGCCTCGGTACCCCACCCCTGGGAGGGGCGCTGCTGGAAGAGACCGAGCGAGTCACGATCGCCGTAGTCCAGGTTGCGCAGCCGGGACTCCTGCTGCGCGGTGGCCAGGGCCAGGACGACGGCACGGTCGGGCAGGCCGCGCGCGCGACCGACGGCCGCGATCGTGGCCGCCGAGGAGGCCTCCTCGGTGGTCAGCGTCAGCGACGAGCCGGCCACGGTGCACCGTCCGGGCACGCCGGGAACCCCCGTGCTCTCGGTGTCCCACGCCAGGGCGGCGAGGACGGCGGCGGTCACGAGCAGAGCGGGCCACCAGCGGGCGGCCCGCCGGCCACCCTTCCGGCGTCTCGGCGCCTTCCGCGGAGGGGGCCGCCGGCGCGCCGGGGCGCGACCCCCACGGGAAGGGCTCCGCCGTGCGGTGCTGCCGCTGCCGGCCCGAGCGGGGCGGGCGGCGGTGCGGGCGGTGGCCATCGCCTGCGACTGTAGAGAAAGGACCGCCCTTCCCCCCGCACCTCGGCACGCTCGGCGCGGGCCCCTGAAGGGCGGCCGCTAGTTCTTGTGCAGCTCGGCGTTCAGGGCGCCCCAGTTGCCGTCGCGGGGGAGTGCTTCCAGCGAGCCGCTGACGCTGTTGCGGCGGAACAGCAGCCCGTTGCGTCCCGACAGCTCGCGGGCCTTGACCACCGACCCGTCGGGCAGCGTCACGCGCGAGCCCCCGGTGACGTAGCAGCCGGCCTCGACGACGCAGCCGTCCCCGAGGGAGATGCCGATGCCGGCGTTGGCGCCGAGCAGGCACCCGCTGCCGATGGAGATGGTCTCCTTGCCGCCGCCGGACAGCGTGCCCATGATCGAGGAGCCGCCACCGATGTCGCTGTCCGGTCCGACGACGACGCCGGCGCTGATCCGGCCCTCGACCATGGACGGCCCGAGCGTCCCGGCGTTGAAGTTGACGAAGCCCTCGTGCATGACCGTCGTCCCCTCGGCCAGGTGGGCTCCCAGGCGCACCCGGTCGCCGTCGGCGACGCGCACGCCGGAGGGGATGACGTAGTCGACCATCCGCGGGAACTTGTCCACGCCGAACACCGTCACGTGGCCGACCGCGGCACGCAGCCGGTGGACGTTGAACCCGGCCGCCTCGACGGGCCCGGCGCTGGTCCAGGCCACGTTGGTGAGCAGCCCGAAGATGCCGGTCAGGTTCGCCCCGTGCGGCTGGACCAGGCGGTGGGAGAGCAGGTGCAGGCGCAGCCACACGTCGTGGGTGTCGACCGGCGGCTCCGACAGGTCAGGGATGACGGTGCGGACGGCGATGATCTCCACCCCCCGCGCCTCGTCGGTGCGGACCAGTCCGCCGTAGTCGGGGCCGAGCTCCCCGGACAGCTCGAGGGCGCCGAGCCGCGTCGTCCCCGGCCGGGCCCCCTCGGGCGCGCTCAGACGGGGATCGGGGTACCAGGTGTCGAGGACCGTTCCGGACGGGGTGACGGTGGCGAGACCGGCGGCGGATGCAGCGACAGGTACGGCGTTGGTCACGGGGACGACGCTACCGAGCGCCGCCGAGGGGGGCCGGTACGGCCTCGTCCCGAGGCTCGCCCGAGCGGGTGCCGTCCTGGAGCGGCCGTCCTGCAGGGGTCCGCCGCGAGCAGGCGAGCGGCGGGGAGCAGGAGGGTCCTTCTAGGCTCGGCAGTCGTGACCGGCCTGCCGCAGCTCGACCTCTCCGCCGACGTCCTCACGCTGACGCGGGCACTCGTGGACGCGCCCTCGGTGTCGGGCGCGGAGGGGCCTCTCGCGGACGCGGTCGAGGCGGCGCTCCGTGCCCTCGGCGGCCTGGAGGTGGAACGGGTCGGCGACGCCGTGCTGGCGCGGACCAACCTCGGGCGACCCACCCGCGTCGTCCTCGCCGGGCACCTCGACACCGTGCCGATCGCCGACAACGTGCCCGCTGAGCTGCGGGAAGCCGACGGAGTACAGCGACTGTACGGATGCGGGACCAGTGACATGAAGTCCGGTGACGCGGTCATGCTCAGGCTGGCCGGCCGCTTCGGCGTCCCCGGTGGGGAGCCCGCGCACGACCTCACGTTCGTCTTCTACGAGAACGAGGAGGTCGAGGCGGTGAAGAACGGCCTCGGCCGGGTGGCTCGCGAACGCCGGGGCTGGCTCTACGGCGACCTGGCGATCCTGCTGGAGCCCACGGACGGCGAGATCGAGGGCGGCTGTCAGGGCACCCTGCGTGCCCGGCTGGAGACGAAGGGCCGCCGCGCGCACAGCGCCCGGAGCTGGCTCGGCGTCAACGCGGTGCACGGGCTGGCCGGAGCGCTCGCGACGCTGGCCGCCTACCGGCCACGGGAGGTGGAGATCGACGGCCTCACCTTCCGGGAGGGGCTCAACGCCGTGGGCATCACCGGAGGCGTCGCCGGCAACGTGATCCCCGACGAGGCATCGCTCACGGTCAACTTCCGCTATGCGCCCGACAGGGACGAGGACGCCGCGGAGGCGCACGTCCGGAGCGTCTTCGCCGAGGTCCTCGCCGCCGGCGCGACGCTCACCGTCACCGACAACGCGGGTGGCGCGATGCCGGGGCTGGCCGAACCCGCCGCGGCCGCCTTCGTGGCCGCGGTCGGCCGGCCGGCGCGCGCCAAGCTCGGCTGGACCGACGTCGCCCGCTTCGCGGCCTTCGGCATCCCGGCCGTCAACTACGGGCCCGGCGATCCGCAGCTGGCCCACACCCGTGAGGAACACGTCCGCGTCGACCGGCTCCAGCCGGCGGAGGACGCCCTGATCGCCTACCTGTCCGGGAGCCCCGCATGACCACCCCGCCCCCTGCCCCGCAGCCCGACCGCCGGCCCCGCCCGACCCGGCACCGCGGCCCGGTGGTGCTGCGCGGAGGGGAGCCGGCGCAGGACGAGGGCTCCACCACCGACCAGCGGCTGCTCGACCGCCGGGGACCCAGCGACTGGGTCCACACCGATCCGTGGCGAGTCCTGAGGATCCAGTCCGAATTCGTCGAGGGCTTCGGGCTGCTCGCCGAGCTGCCCCGGGCGGTCAGCGTCTTCGGCAGCGCCCGCACCCCCCGCGATCACCCGCACTACGCCGCCGGGGTGGCCATCGGCGCCGCACTCGCCCAGGCCGGCTACGCGGTCATCACCGGCGGGGGGCCCGGGGCCATGGAGGCGGCGAACCGCGGCGCCTGCGAAGCCGGCGGCCTCTCGGTGGGCCTGGGCATCGAGCTGCCCTTCGAACAGGACCTCAACGAGTGGGTCGAGGTCGGCATCGCCTTCCGCTACTTCTTCGTCCGCAAGACGATGTTCGTGAAGTACGCGCAGGCCTTCGTGATCCTGCCGGGCGGCTTCGGCACCCTCGACGAGCTGTTCGAGGCGCTCACGCTCGTGCAGACACGCAAGGTCACCCGTTTCCCGGTGATCCTCTTCGGCACCGAGTACTGGTCGGGCCTGCTCACCTGGATCCGCACCACCCTGGCCGAGGCGGGGACCATCAATCCCTCCGACCTCGACCTGATCACGGTCACCGACGACGTCGACGAGGTCCTGGCGGTGATCCAGGCTGCCGACGCCGCGCGTCGTTCCGGCGGCGGTGGCATGCAGCACGTTCCCGTCGAGCAGGGCCCGCTCGAGGCCTGATGTTCTCGTTCCTCGGGTTCGTCGCGTTCGTCGTCGGCGTCCTCGTCGTCGGCGCGCTCCTCTTCCTCGGCGCATCGTGGTTGCTCGGCCGGGGGGAGACGCAACCGCCGGCCGAGCCGGACCGCTCACCGGTCGTCCTGCCCGCCGACCGTCCCGTCACCGCCGACGACGTCCGGGCGCTGCAGTTCACGGTGAGCGCCCGGGGATACCGGATGACCGAGGTGGACTGGTTGCTGGATCAGTTCGCCCTCGTCCTGGAGGAACGCGACGCCGAGATCACCGCTCTCCGCGCGCGGCTGCCGGTGCATCCGGCACCGGCGGCCGTGTCGAAGGACGAGCAGCAGCCCGCGACCGACGACGCCGGGTCCACGACCGACGAGGAGTTCCCGCATGCCTGAGCTGGTCGAGCGCATCGACGTCGACGCTCCGCCCGAGCGCGTGTGGGCCGTGCTCACCGACTGGGAGCGGCAGGGGGACTGGATGCTGGCCACCGACGTCCGGACGGTCGGCGGACCGGCCCAGCGCCTGCACGGCCGGCTGGCCGCCCGGACCGGCCTGCCCCTGCCCGGCGGGCGGCACGTCGGGATCCTCGACACGATGATCATCACGAAGTGGGAGCCGCCCCGGCTGGTCGAGGTGCAGCACACCGGCCGGCTCATCCGGGGGCCGGGCATCTTCGAGATCGAACCGCGCGGCGAGCGGTCGACCTTCGTCTGGACCGAGCGCCTCTACCTGCCCTACGGCTACCTCGGTGAGCTCGGCTGGCTGCTGATCCGGCCCTTCGCCCGCTTCGGCATCCGCCGTTCGCTGAAGCGTTTCGCCGCCGTCGCTGCCCGGGGCTGACGGCGGGACGGCACGGAGGCCGTCAGGCCCGCGACGGGCGTGACCGGACGTGCTCCAGCGACTCGTGGGCCAGCGCGAGGTCGGCTCCGGGATCGGCGCCGATCAGGACCACCCACTCCCGCATCGGCCGGCCGCTGCTGTTCGAGAAGGGTGCCCCGGCTCCGGAACGGACCAGCTCCGCCACCCGGCTCGCCGGGAGCTTGAGCACCAGCGACCCCGTCACGAGCATCGCGAAGATCGAGCCGTCCACCGTGAGCGCGTCCGCGCCGAAGCCCCGGTGCCCCTGCGCGCCGGGCGGAGACACCCCGGCCTCGTCCGAGAAAGCCGCGACGAGCGCGGCGAACCGGTCGGCGGTGTCCATGGCGGTCATCCCAGCCGTCCAGGAGCCGGCGCACAATGCCCGGCCACGCCCGTGGCGCCGGTCCACCAGCCGTGGGCGAGGATGCACCGGTGACACGAGGCGGGACCACGGTGGGGGAGCGGCGGTGAGCCGGCGTGGTTGGGTGCTGTTCCTGACGATGTCGGTCATCTGGGGCATCCCGTACCTGCTGATCAAGGTGGCCGTCGACGAGGTCTCCCCGGTCGTCGTCGTGTTCGCGCGGTGCGCCATCGGCGCTGCCCTCCTGCTGCCCTGGACGATCGCCAGGGGCCAGCTCCGGCCGGCGCTGCGGCACTGGAGGTGGCTGCTGCTGTTCACCGTCCTGGAGATGACCGGGCCCTGGCTGCTGCTGTCCTACGCGGAGCAGTCGCTGTCCAGTTCGCTGACCGGCCTCCTGGTGGCGGGGGTGCCGTTCGTCGCCGCACTCGCCGCGCGGCTCGCGGGGGAGGAGGAGCGGTTCACGCCGGTCCGCATCGCCGGCATGTGCCTCGGGGTCGTCGGCATCGTGGCGCTGCTGGGCCTGGACGTCGAAGGCGCGCAGCTGCTGCCGCTGGTGGCCGTCGCGCTGGTCGTCGTCGGCTACGCGACCGCGCCGCTGATCGTCAGCCGCAAGCTCCCCGACGTGCCCGGCGTCGCGGCGAGCTCGGTCGCGCTAGTGGTCACCGCGGTCGTCTACGAGCCCTTCGCCCTCCCGCGGACGGAGGAACTCACGGACGCCTCCGGCAAGGCGGTGCTCTCCCTCGCCCTGCTCGGCGTGGTCTGCACGGCGGTGGCGCTGGCGCTGTTCTTCGCGCTGATCCGTGAGGTCGGGCCGCAGCGGGCGCTGGTGATCACCTTCGTCAACCCCGCCGTCGCCGTCCTCCTGGGAGTGGCGCTGCTCGACGAGCCGTTCACCCTCGGCATCGCGATCGGGCTGCCGCTGATCCTTCTCGGCTGCGTGCTGGCCACCCGGCGCAGTCCCGTCCGCACCCGGCCGTCCGAGCTGTGCGACGTCGACTCGGCGGTGCCCTGACTCAGCCGAGGTGGCGCAGCTGCGGCCAGATCTCCGACCACGGCACGTACCGGTCCATGGCCCTCAGGATGGGCGTGCCCTGCTCGTCGTTGTCCAGCTCGACACCGTTGTCCACCCGGTCCACGACGGCGACCTGGCCGAACCACCGGGCCAGCTGTTCCTCGGGCAGGCCGACGGCGAGGACGACGTCGGTGTCCTCGGGCGGTGGTCCCCAGGTCCAGTAGGAGTTGTGGCCGCTGTACGCGGGCGCGAGGCGGGGGGCGAACCGGTCGACGGCACCGGCCTGTCCGTAGTTGCCGGTCAGGACGGCGACGCGGGCGTCGGCCGGCAGGTCGTCGCGCGCCCGCTCCACGGCGGCGGCCAACGCGGGCCATCCGACGGTCTCGCCGGCGTCGTAGTTGACCGCGGTGACGACGGCGCCCACCGCGGCCAGCGGCACGCGGGCGACCGGCTGCCGGAAGCCCACCGCCTCGGCGGTGTCCACCCGGGTCACGCCGGGACCGTAACGGCTCGGGGCGCCGGAGATGTCCGACGCGCGCGTTACCGTCCGCGACGTGGAGAGCCCCCCGGAGAGGTCCCGCTGCGGCTGGGCGGAGAGCGCACCCGAGTACGTCGTCTACCACGACGAGGAATGGGGGACGCCCCTCCACGGCGACGACGCCCTGTTCGAGCGGCTCTGCCTCGAGGCGTTCCAGTCCGGCCTGTCCTGGATCACCATCCTGCGCAAGCGGCCGGCCTTCCGGGCGGCGTTCGCCGGCTTCGCGATCGACGCGGTCGCCTCGTTCGGCGACGCCGACGAGGCGCGGCTGATGGCCGATGCCTCGATCGTCCGGAACCGGGCGAAGATCGCGGCGGCGGTGCGCAACGCCCGCGCCGTCCAGCAGCTGCCCGAGGGCCTGTCGGCGCTGTTGTGGTCCTTCGCCCCGACCGGGCCCCGGCCGCGGCCGGCCACGCTCGCCGACGTACCGGCCACCTCCGAGGAGTCCGTCGCCATGGCCAAGGAGCTGAAACGGCGCGGCTTCGTCTTCGTCGGGCCGACGACCGCCTACGCCCTCATGCAGGCCACCGGGATGGTGGACGACCACGTCGCCGGGTGCTTCCGCGCAGGCGCGGGAGGGTGACCTCGAGGGGCTCATGTTGGACGGACGGCGGTCATACGGGATCATTGACCAGCAGCGCACAGCAGCGACGGACGCCGCACGACTTCTGCCCCGGCAGTGGAGGTGCGGCAGGCGAAGGAGGCACGCATGGCGGCCATGAAGCCGCGTACGGGTGAAGGTCCCCTCGAAGTGACCAAGGAGGGGCGCGGCCTGGTCATGCGCGTACCGCTCGAGGGGGGCGGTCGCCTGGTCGTCGAGCTGTCACCCGACGAGGCGGCGGCGCTGTCAGAGGCACTGAAGGGCGCGACCAGCTGAACACCTCCGCGAGCCTGCCCCCGGGCAGCCCCGCGGACGACGCGGCCCCGGCCGTCGGCAGCTCGCCGGCGGCCGGGGCCGCGCCGTTGCCGCGGGTCGAGGTCCTGTCCGACATCCCCGCCCTGGGTCCCGACGACGTCCTCGCCGTCCCCGTCGCCACCGGCGGCGCCCTGCCGGCCTGGCTCAGCGCGTCCGTGTCGGCCCCGCCGGTGAGCCCCGAGCTGCTCACCGGTGCCCTGGCCGACACCGGCAACAAGGGATCGGCCGGCACGGTGACCGACGTCCCGGTCCCCGGGCGGCGCCCGCGCAGCGTCGTCGCCGTCGGCGTGGGGCAGGGGACGCTGCCCGATGTGCGGAGCTACGTCGCCACCGCGGTGCGGCGGGCGCAGACCCTGGCCGAGCACGGGGCCCGGCGGCTCGTCCTGCCGGTCGACAGCACGGCCGCCCCGGCCGGGGCCGCCGAGGTCCGCGCCGCCGTCGAGGCGGCGCTGCTGGGCGGGTACCGGTTCCGCGAGCTGTCCACGCCGCATCCGCCGCGGCTGGCGACGGTCACCGTGGTCGCCGCCGATGCCGCCGACCCTGCGGTGGTCGCAGCGGCGGAGGCCGGGCGCGCGTCCGCGGATGCGGTGGCCTGGGCGCGTGACCTGATCAACACCCCGGCCAACGTGAAGAACCCCGCCTGGCTCGCCGAGCAGGCCGTCGACCGGCTCGCGGCTCGGCCGCACGTCACGGTGTCGGTCCTGGGGCCCGAGGAGCTGTGCGCGGGCGGCTTCGGTGGCGTCCTGGCCGTCGGTGGCGGCTCGGCGTCCCCGCCGCGCGTGGTCGTCGCCACGTACCGCCACCCCGCGGCCGGCGCCGGGCACCCGGTCCTCGTCGGCAAGGGCATCACCTTCGACACCGGCGGCCTCTCGATCAAGCCGAACGCGGGCATGCGCGAGATGAAGACCGACATGGCCGGCGGAGCAGCGGTGCTCGCCGCCGTCGACGCCGCCGCACGGCTGGAACTGCCGATCACGGTGACCGCGGTCGTGCCGGCCGCCGAGAACGCGGTCTCCGGTTCCTCCTACCGTCCGGCCGACGTCGTCCGCCACGTCGGCGGCCGCACGACCGAGGTGCTCAACACCGACGCCGAGGGACGCATGGTGCTCGCCGACGGCCTGGCGTACGCGCGGCTGGAGCTCGGCGCGACGGTGCTCGTCGACGTCGCGACCCTCACCGGGGCCATGAAGGTCGCGCTCGGCACGAAGACGGCAGGCCTGTTCGCGACCACCGACGGGCTCGCCGACGCCCTGCGGACGGCGGGGATCCAGGCCGGCGAGCCGTCCTGGCGGATGCCGCTGCTCGAGGAGCACCGCGACCTGCTCGACAGCGCCGTCGCGGATGCCAACAACGCGCCGGGGAACCCGGGCGGGACGACGGCCGCGCTGTTCCTGCAGCCGTTCGCCGGCGACCTGCCGTGGGCGCACCTCGACATCGCCGGGCCGGCCCGCGCCGCGTCCGACGACGCGGAGGTGGTCAAGGGCGGGACCGGGTTCGGTGCGCGGACGCTCCTGCACTGGCTCGAAGCAGGCGCGCCGGTGGGCCCGGCCGGCGTCGTGCCGGCCCGGTGAGCGAGCCGGCGCAGGCCGGCGTCGTCTTCCCGGCCGACGCGGACGGGCGGCGCAGCACGGCCGCCCTGGGTCGCATGGTCGTCGCCGACGCCCTCCGGCCGGTCGACCCGGCCGGGGCGCTGGCGGCCGAGCAGGAGACCAACTGGCGCGCCGGGTACCTGGTGCACTTCCGCCGGCTGGTCGAGGCCGGCCTCACCTCCCGCGACGCCGCCGTGTCCATCGCCGGTGCCGGCCTGGACTCGCTGCACGCGAGGATGCGCGTCGTCCTGCCCGGCGACGGCGAGACCGGGGTGGACCGGCTGCGCACCGCCCCGGCCGGCCGCGCACTTGCCGGCGCGGAGGTCAGCGGGACGGCCGAGCCGGAGCGGCAGTTCTCCCTGCCCTACTCCGGGCAGCGGCTGCGCGACGCGGACCTGCTGCACAGGCTGGACACCTGGGTCGAGCAGGGCGTGATCGAGCCGTCGTGCGCCGAGGCGGTCCGCACCGTCGCCGCCAATCCGGACTGGCTCCGGCTGGACGGGCACACCGTGACCGTTCTCGGCGCGGGTGCCGAGATGGGCCCGCTCACGGCGCTGCTGCGCTGGGGGGCGCGGGTCGCGGCGGTCGACCTGCCGCGGCACCAGCTCTGGGAGCGACTGCTCGACATCGCCCGCCGCGGGGCGGGCACGCTCCTGGTGCCGACGTCCCAAGGCGCGGAAGGCGAGGGCGGGACGCTGGCCCGGTCGGCCGGCGCTGACCTGATCGTCGAGGTGCCTGCCGTCGCGGACTGGCTCGCCGGACTTCCCGGCACGCCGGTGCTGGGCAACTACGTCTACGCCGACGGCGCCACGAACGTCCGGGTGTCGATGGCGGTCGACGCGCTCACCACACGCGTCCAGGGCGTCCGCCCCGACGCCGCCCTGGCGTTCCTGGCCACGCCGACCGACGTGTTCGCCGTCCCCGGTGAGGCGGTGGACCAGTCCGTGCGCGCCTACGCCGGCCGGTCGGCCACGGCCAAGCTGCTCGGCCGGCCGCTGCGCACCCTCTCGGCCGGGCGGCTGCTGCGGCGGGCGTACGTGCCCGGCGCCGACCCCGGCATCAGCGACAGCCTGGTCGCCCAGCAGGGGCCCAACTACGCGCTGGCCAAGCGGCTGCAGCGGTGGCGGGCCGTCGTGGCCCGGGACGGCGGGACGACGGTGTCGATGAACGTCGCGCCGCCGACCCGGACGCGGTCGGTGGTCAAGAACCGGGCCCTCGCAGCGGCCTATGCCGGGGCGCACCGCTTCGGCGTCGAGGTGTTCGAGCCGGCCACCGCCAACGTCCTCATGGCCGCGTTGCTGGTGCACGACCTGCACACCGGCGGCGGGCCGGTGCATGCGCACCCGTGGCAGGACGAGGCGTACGCCGCGGCGCACGGCGGCCTCTGGCGCGCCGCGTATGCGCCACGCAGCGCGCTGGGCCTGGCCGCGGTGCTCGGCTACGGTGCCGCCCGCACCTGAGCCGGGTCAGGACGGGTGTCACGCAGGGCCGACCAGCTCCGCGACGATCTGGGCCGAGAGCGCGACCAGCGGGAGGCCGCCCCCCGGGTGTGCGGAGCCGCCGACCAGGAAGAGACCGGGGACCGGCGAGGCGTTCGCCGGGCGCAGGAACGCTGCGCGGGTGCCGTTGCTCGACGTCCCGTAGATGGATCCTCCGACGCTGCCGGTGTCCCGGGCGAGGTCGGCCGGGGTGCGCACGACCCGCCAGCGCAGCCGGTCGCGCACGTCGAGGCCGCGTCGGGCCAGCACGTCGAGGACCTGGTCGGCGTACCGGTCGGCCAGCCCGGGCTCGTCCCAGTCCACCCCGTGGGCCGGGTCGTGTCGCGGGGCGTTCACCAGCACGAACCAGGACTCGCTGTCGTCGTCCGGGCGGAGCGCCGGGTCGTCGGGGGCGCTGACGTAGACGGTCGGATCGGCCACCGGCTGGGGGACCCCGCGGCAGCGACCGGTGCCGAAGACCGCGTCGAACTCCGCGTCGTAGTCCGCGGGGAACAGGACGGTGTGGTGGGCCAGGTCCGGGGTGCGCCCCCGGAGGGCGAGCAGCAGGACCATCCCGGAGAGCGACGGGGTGGCCCGCGCGAGGTCGCGCCGCGCGGCGCGGGTGCGCCGGTCCTCCGGCAGCAGGTCCGCGTACAGCGCGGTGGCGTCGGCACCGGAGACGACGACGTCGGCGGTCACCCGTTCGCCGTCGTCGAGCTGCACCCCGGCGGCGCGCCCGCCCTCGAGGAGTATCCGGCGCACCCGGCAGCCCGTACGGAGCGCCGCTCCGTGCGCGGCGGCCCGTTCGGCGACGGCCAGGCCCAGGCGGTGCAGCCCGCCCCGGACGTACCAGGACCCGAACGACTGTTCCGCGTACGGCACGGTGGCCAGCACGGCCGGGGCCCGCCGGGGGTCCGACCCGGAGTAGGTGGCGTACCGGTCCAGCAGCATCCGCAGCCGGGGGTCCCGGAGCCGCTGACCGCCGAGCCCGCGCAGCGTCTGCCAGGGGGCGATCGTGGCAACGTCGGCGGGACTGCGCGCCAGCCGGGCCAGTGTCGCCGCTCCCTGCAGCGGCCGTCGCAGGAAGGGATCCTCGCTGATCCGCCACATCGCCGCGGCCCGGTCCATCAGCGCGGTCCACTGCGCGCCGGCGCCGGCGCCGCCGCCGAGGGCGTCGTCGAGCGCCTGCGGGATCGCCGCTGCGGACCCGGGCACGGCCAGGGCCGTCCCGTCGGCGAACCGGTAGGCGACGGCGGGATCCAGCCGGACCAGGTCGACGGCGTCCTCCAGTGGACCACCGGTCGCGGTGAACAGGTCGCGGTAGACCTGCGGCAGGGTCAGCAGGCTCGGGCCGGTGTCGAACGAGTGCCCGTCGCGGCTGTACCAGCCGAGCTTGCCGCCCACCCGATCGGACTGCTCGAGCACCGTGACCGAGTGCCCCTCGGCCGCCAGTCGCGCCGCCGCAGCGAGGCCACCGAGTCCGGCGCCCACGACGACCACCCGCGCCACCCCGCCACGGTAGCCCGCCCACGCTGCCCCGGACCGGGGGAGAGCGGTCGCGCCTCGTGGCGCACGCGGAGACCGGTCGGACCGGCTGAGCGATCTACCCGCGTCCGGCCGTCAGCAGCGGAGCGCGAGCACCGCGAGGTCGTCGGCGCCGTGCCGGGAACCGCTCAGGTGGTCCTCGACGGCGGCGTGCACGGCTGCCACGGTGGCCGCGGCGGTCAGGCAGTCGTTGCCGCCGAGCACCCGTGCCAGCCCCTCGTCGTCGAACTGCTGGCCGGCGTCGTCGCGGGCCTCGGTCACCCCGTCGGTGTACAGCACGAGGGTGGAGCCGGCGGACAGCTCGACCTGAACCTCCCCGAACCCGGCGCCGACGTCGATGCCCAGGGGCCGTGCCGGTGCGCCGATCTCGGTCGCCGTGCCCCCGGGGGAGCGCAGCAGGGGCAGCGGATGCCCGGCGACGCTCATCCGGGCATGGACGCCGGTGGGGTGCGGCTCGATGACCAGGCAGCAGGCGGTGACGAACCGCAACGGACCAGCGGTCTGCTCGTGCAGGAGCGCCGTGTTGACCGCGGCGAGGATCGCGCCCGGGCCGGCGCCGGTGAGGGCGGAGGCACGAGCGGTGTGCCGGGTCAGCGAGGTGATCGCGGCGGCCTCTGCTCCGGTGCCGCAGACGTCGGCGATCAGCACCATCCAGCGGCCGTCGGGCAGCGGCAGGACGTCGTAGGTGTCACCCCCGACGAACACCCCGTCGGCTCCGGCGCGGTAGCGGGCGGCGACCTCGACGCCCGGGATGTCGGGCAGATGGGACGGCAGAAGGCTCCGCTGCAGGGTGTCGGCCAGCTCGCGCAGCTCCGACTCGGCGCGCAGGCGGGCGAGGAACTGGCCGATCTGCCGCCCGGCGCTCGCCAGCACGTCCATCAGCTCCGGGGACACCGGCCGACGGTCGCGGGAGAAGAGCTCGCAGACGCCCAGCAGCGTGTCGCCGCGCAGGACGGGGAAGGCCACACCGGTGCGCAGGCCGTCCGCGCGGGCGGCCTCCGGGCGGATGAACCGCCGGTCGTTCCACAGGTCCTCGACGACGACCGGCTCGCGGGTCTGCCACACCAGCCCGGGCAGTCCCTCACCGCGGGCGAACGTGCGGACCCGCGTGTCGGCCTGCAGGGCCGGCACGGTCTGCCCGAGCGAGGTCCAGGTCCCGGCGCTCGCCAGCCGGCCGCAGCTCGTCGGCTGCCACAGCGTGGCGGCGTCCCAGTCCAGCTCCGCGCAGAGCGTGGGGAGCAGCCGCTCGAAGGCGACGTCGGCGTCCGGCGCCTCCGTGAGCGCGGCGGTGACCCGCAGCGTGGCATCGAGGTAGCGGGCGACCTCGAGCTGGCGTTCCAGGCGCAGCGAGGTGCTCACGTCACGGAGGACGCCGAGCATCACCCCGCCGACCACCGTGCCGTCACCGTCACCGTCGTGGTCGAGCCGGGAGACGGTGATCTCGACGGTCACCTCGGACCCGTTCGCGTGCCGGACCGGGATCTGGGTCGTCCGCGGGGCCGACAGGTCGGGCCCGCTCAGCAGTCGGTCGAAACCCGCGGCGTAGGCGACGTGCAGGCGCTCGGGCACGAGCACGGTCAGCGGCCGGCCCCGCACCAATGACGGGTCGTGGCCGAGCAGGGACCGCAGCGCCGGGTTCGCGTGGACGATGCAGCCGCTCCGGTCTGCGACGACCACGGCGTCCGGCAGTGCTTCGAGCAGTGCGGGTGCGGCGACCAGGGAGGTGGGCACAGGCGTCGTCTCCCTCCGTCGACCGTGTTGCCGACGTCAACGATCCCATACGCAGCGTGCGTTCCAGCGCACTGATTGTCGACATGTCGCCGAGGCGACAGATCGATCGCGGGGCGTCGCACCGGCGGATCGGACCGGCTCCGGCGCGTTCGTGCTGGTCGGCTCAGAACGCGTACCGGATGCGCAGCCACGGCGCGTGCTCGGCGATCAGCGCTGTCAGCTGCGCCACTCCAGCACGTTTGACGTCGCTGCGGTATCGCACGTTCGACTGGCCGTTCTGGCTCCGCTTGGGCTGCTGCAGGTCGGGGCGCCACAGCAGCTCCTCGGCCTGCGGGTGCCAGCCGAGGTTGACCTCGTGCAGCGCGCGCTCGTGGGTGAGCAGGATGACCTCCGCCGCCGCCTGCGCCTTGGCGGCCGGGGAGAGGACGTCGTCCAGCTGCTCCAGCAGGGCCGTCCAGTCGTCCTCCCACCCCTCCCGGAGGACGACGGGGGAGAGGTTCAGGTGCACCTCGTACCCCGCCTCGACGAAGTCGTCGACGGCGCCGATCCGTTCACCGATCCGGCTGGTCCGGACGTCGAGCACCCGGGCGTCCCGCTCGGGCATCACCGAGAACCGGACGCGGGTCCGGCCGGCGGGGTCGAGGTCGAGCAGCTGCCGGTTGACGTACTTGGTCGCGAAGGAGGCCTTCGCCGTGGGCAGCCCGCGGAAGGTGGCGATCAGGTCGGCCACGTTCTCGCTGACCATCGCATCGACCGAGCAGTCGCTGTTCTCGCCGATGTCGTAGACCCAGCTGACCGGGTCGCACTGGTCCGGCGCCGGCTTCGGCCCCTGACGGGCGACGTGCCGGCGGAGGTAGCCGGTGATCTGGTCGATGTTGGTGAAGACGGTGATCGGGTTGGCGTAGCCCTTGCGACGCGGGACGTAGCAGTAGGCGCAGGCCATCGCACAGCCGTTGGCCGTCGAGGGCGCGATCCAGTTCGCCGAACGCTCGTTGGGCCGCGCCGCGAGCGACTTCTTGACGCCGAGCACCAGCGTCTCGGTCTTGACCCGGACCCAGCGGTCGACGTTGCCCGCGTTGCCGTGCAGCTCGGGGATCTGCCAGTGGGAGGGCACCTCGAGCACCTCGGCGTCGGGGAACCGGGTGATCACCTGCCGCCCGCGGGGGGAGGCCGCGGCGGCCGGTTCGGCGTAGATCCGGGGGACCCGCAGCAGCCGGTCGTCCACCGCGACCTCCGGCGGGACGGGCGGTCCGACGTCGTCGAACAGGGTGAGCGCGTCCTCGGCCGTCACCTCGTGTACAGCGTCCGCGCGCGGCCCCCCATTCCGGATCCACGGTCCGGTCCGCCGGATCAGTCCGGTGGCGCGTCGAGGGCAGCCCGGTCGGGCCGGTAGCTGTACGCCGCCTGCCGCACGGCGTCGTCGCTCTCCAGACCCGCGCCCAGTGCCCCACCCACCGTCGCCAGCGAACTGATCAGCCAGGCCAGCTCCAGGTAGTCGGAGGCCTGCGCCGGATGGCCGAGTCCGTCGGCGAAGAGGCTGGGGACGACCAGCAGCAGGGAACCGGCCAGTGCGAGCAGGAACAGGACCGCGTACAGGGTCAGGACACCGATGAACACGGTCGCTGCGGTCGCCAGGTTGAACAGCGCGACCTGCTTGCGCACCCGGCGACTGTGCGCGCGCTCCGACAACTCGGCGCCCACGACCAGGGTCACGGCGGTGGCGACGACCGAGCCGACGGCGACGCCGGTGAGCCGCAGCCATCCGAAGTTGTCGGCGAGCCGCCAGATGTCGGGTGTCACCAGCGCGAAGACACCGGCGGCGATCGCCGCGGTCAGTGCACGGGAGAGGCGGACGGCCAGACGCCACGGCCGGTTGGCCCGCACCATGCCGCCCAGCAGCCGCAGGTTGCCCGAGAGGACCCGGGCGGCGAAGCGCACGCCTTCGGTGGAGTCGGCCGGATCGGTCGCCAGCTCGCGCAGGCGCCGCCCGACCGCCGCGCGGTCGTCGGGGTCGTCGTCGCCGTCGTCGTCCCCCAGCAGCGTGTGGACCAGCCCGGTGGCGGCCTCCAGCGCGCGGCGCCGGAGACCGACCGCCCCGAGGGCGGGCACGGAGAGGAGGGCGACGCCATGGACGGGGCTCGCGTGCCCGACGACCGGACGCCGGGACAGCTCGAGGGGCACGTCGGTGAGGGAGAGCACCAGGTCCCAGTCCTCGCTCAGCAGACGTCGGCGGGCCGCGTCGACCAGCTCGTCGTCGTCGGCCGGAGGCTGGACCAGGCCGTCGACGACCGGCCGCACCTCCCAGGAGACCTCGGGGTGCCGGGCGGACAGGTCCCGGGTCAGCGCGCCGGCGAGCCAGCCGGCCACGTCCGCCGGCGCTCCGGGCGCGGCGACCAGGCCGAGCACGACGACCGGTGCCGTGGCCTCGGTGGCGTCGCCGGACGGCGCGAGCAGGGTCACGGCGGGGAAGCATGTCATCCGGGGGCCGCTCCGCCCTCGCCCGCCCCGGCCGGCCGGCGACCTCAGTCGCTCGAGCGGACCGGGAGCACTGCGGGCCCGGACGGCCCGTGGACCACCTCGGCCCGGGCGCCGTAGTGGGTGTGCAGCGCCTGGGTGGTGAGCACCTCGGCGGGGGAGCCCTCCGCGACGACCCGGCCCTCCGACAGCAGTGCCAGCCGGTCGGCGTACTGGCCGGCCAGCGTGAGGTCGTGCAGGGTGCTGATGACGGTGAGCCCGTCCTGACGGCGCAGCCGGTCGACGAGGTCGAGCACCTGCTGTGCGTGGCCCAGGTCGAGGGCCGCGGTCGGCTCGTCGAGCAGCAGCACCCTCGGCTGCTGCGCCAGCGACCGGCCCAGGACGGCGCGCTGCTGCTCGCCGCCGGAGAGAGTGGCCAGTGGACGCTCGGCCATGGGCGTGAGACCGAGGCGCTCCATGACGTCCCCGACGATCTGCCGGTCGACCCCCCGCGGCGCCGCGAGCAGCGGCCGGTGCGGGGTGCGGCCGAGCGTGACGTAGTCGCGGGTGGTCACGCCGTCGGGGAGCACGGGGGTCTGCGGGGCGTAGGCCATGGTGCGGGCGCGTTCACGGCGCGGCATGCCGGTGGTCGGGACGCCGTCGACGCGGACCTGGCCACGGTGCGGGTGGAAGCCGAGGATCGACCGGAGCAGGGTGGACTTGCCCGAGCCGTTGGGCCCGATCACCGCCAGCCAGCCGCCCGGCTCGACGGTCAGCCGGACCGCGTCGAGGACCCGGGTGCGCCCGTAGCCGGCGGTCAGCCCGACGACCTCCACGCGGGCGCCACCTCCGGCGGGAGGCGCCGGGAGATCGGCCGGCCGCCGGCTCATCGCCGCCGTGCCCCGGCCCACAGCAGGCCCGCGAAGAAGGGGGCGCCGATGAAGGCGGTGACCACGCCGATCGGCAGCTCGGCCGGAGCCAGGACGACGCGGGCGACCAGGTCGCAGAGCACCAGGAACGCGCCTCCGACCAGCAGGGACATGGGCAGGACGCGGGCGTGCGAGCCACCGGTCAACCGGCGCACGATGTGCGGCACGACCAGCCCCACGAACCCGATCAGGCCGCTGACGGCCACCGCCGTAGCGGTCGCCAGCGAGGCGGCGAGGATGACGACCAGCCGCAGCCGGCCCGGGTGCACGCCCAGGGAGCTCGCCTCGTCGTCGCCGACGGCGAGGACGTCCAGCGCCCGCCCGCAGAGGAGCAGCACGGTGCAGGCGACGCCGAGGTAGGGCAGCACGAGGACGACGTCGGACCACTGGGACCGGCCGAGCTGCCCCAGCAGCCAGCCGTAGACCTCGCGCAGGTCGTCGGTGTTCTGCTGCTGCACCAGCGTCTGGGCCGCGGCGAGGAACGCGGCGACGGCGATCCCGGCCAGCAGCAGCGTCGCGCTGTGCGACCCTCCGGCCGCCGTCCCCAGGGCGAGGGCGCAGCCGACGCCGATCAGCGCGCCGACGAACGCGGCCAGCGGCACGATGCCGATCGGTCCGACCGACTGCACGGGGGAGTAGGCGATGACCAGCGTGGCCCCGAGGCCCGCGCCGGCGGCCGCGCCGAGCAGGTAGGGGTCGGCCAGCGGGTTGCGGAAGACCCCCTGGTAGGCGGCGCCGGAGATCGCCAGTCCGGCGCCGACGAGGGACGCGATGAGGACCCGGGGCAGGCGCAGCTCCAGCAGCACGGCGGCCTGCGCACCCTCCAGCCCGCCCGGTACCGAGCCGCCCAGCGGGGACAGCAGCCGGTCGAGCAGCGTGGCGACGACGGCGCTCGGGGGGAGGGGCAGTGCGCCCACCCACACCCCGGCCAGCAGGGCGAGGACGAGTGCCAGCCCCGCCCCGCCCAGGGCCGGCCCGGGCCGCCGCCGACCCGGCGCCGCCGGGCGGGCGGTGCCGGACCGGGTCCCGGGCGTCGTCGTCGTCATCGGTCTGCCGTTCTCAGCCCCGCAGCTCGGCAGCGACGGACTCGGCGAAGTCGGCGATCCGCGGACCCCAGCGGGAGGCGACGTCGTCGCTGGCCTCCAGCACCCGGTCCTCCTGCACGGCGGGGACGGTGTCGAAGGCCGGCCGCTGCGCGACCGTCTCGGCGGTCTGCTCGCAGCAGATGGTGTCCGCGAGGACGATCAGGTCCGGCTGCTGACCGACGATGTACTCGGCGGACAGCTGCGGGTATCCACCCGCGGCGTCGGCGGCGCTGTCGGCGATGTTCTCCAGGCCGAACAGTGCGTAGATGCTGCCGATGAACGTGCTGCTGCCCGCGGAGTAGAGGCTCGGGTCCAGCTCGTGGTAGACCCGCAGGCCCTCGGCGTCGGTGCCCACGGAGTCCACCGCGGCGGCGATCCGGTCCTGCACGTCGGCGATGACCTCGTCGGCCTCCTCGGCGTGCCCGGTCGCGTCCCCGAGCGTCTCCAGCTGCTCGTAGGTGTCGTCGATCGTCTCGGCGGCCGGCAGCAGCAGGGTCGGGACGGACAGGGAGTCCAGAGCGTCGACGATCCCGTTGAGGTCGTCGCTGAGGACCACCAGGTCGGGGGCGTACCGGGCGATCGCCTCCGCGTTCGGGGTGAACGCCGAGAGGTCCGTGGTGGGGGCCTCCTCGGGGTGGTTGGAGTTGTCGTCGACGGCCTCGACCTGCTCACCGGCACCGATCGCGAACAGCATCTCGGTGGCGGTTGCGGACATCGAGACGATGTTCTCGGGCTGCTCCTCGAGAGTGAGCTCGCCGTCGGCGCCGATCACGGTGACCGGGAACGCGCCGGACTCGGCTGTCGCGGCGGTCGCGCCGGAGTCGGAGGTGTCGCTGCCGCAGGCGGTGAGGGCCAGCAGCAGGGCGAGGAGGAGGGCCGGCAGGACGGCGGGTGCCGACCGCCGCGGATCCCGGGACGTCGTCCGCGGCCGGGAGAGGGAACGGGGCAAAGGAGGGCCTCCTGTGGAGGCGGCGAGCGTCGCCCATGAGCTGCCCGACGCTCGATACGCGACCCTTACCGCGAGGGTCGGTGACATGCCGAAGGGCAGGCGATCTGGCTCAGGCCACCCGAGGTGACCATCACAGTTGCGGGACAGCGCCGGGATTGCACCGGACTTCGCTGCCGCTGCGGCACCGACCCGGGGGTCGGCGGCTGGAAAGTACCAGGGGCCACGAGCCCCGCCGTCAGGTGCGGGCGGCGAGCACCGCGGAGTAGACCTCGACCGTCTGCTGGGCGATGGCCGGCCAGCCGAACTCGGTGAGCACCCGCTCGCGGCCGGCCGCGCCCATCGCCGCGGCCCGGTCCGGGTCGGCCAACAGCTCGGTGATGCCGGCGGCGAGTCGGCTCTCGAAGCCGGCGACGTCGTCGGGGTCGTAGTGCGCCAGCAGACCGGTGCGCCCGTCGGCGACGACCTCGGGGATGCCTCCGACGTCGCTGGCGACGACGGCCGTCCCGCAGGCCGCGGCCTCGAGGTTGACGATCCCCAGCGGCTCGTAGACCGAGGGGACGACGAACACGGTGGCGCCGGTGATCAGCGGCACGAGCTGCTCCCGCGGCAGCATCGCCTCGATCCACACCACGCCGCTGCGCCGGGCCTGCAGCTTCGCTACGGCGTCGGCCACCTGCTGCCGCTCGGCCGGGGTGTCGGCGGCGCCGGCGCAGAGGACGAGACCGACCTCGGGCGGCAGCTGCTCGGCGGCGGCCAGCAGGTGCATGACCCCCTTCTGCCGGGTGATCCGTCCCACGAACAACGCGTAGGGCCGGTCCGGGTCCACGCCCAGGCCGCGGACGACGTCGGGTGCCTGCACCGGCCGGTAGGCCTCGGCGTCCACACCGTTGCCCACGACGTGCACACGGGCGGGATCGAGGTCGGGATAGGCGTCCAGCACGTCGGTGCGCATCCCGTGGCTGACGGCGATCACGGCGTCGGCGGCCAGGTAGGCGCTGCGCTCCACCCACGACGAGAGCCGGTAGCCGCCGCCCAGCTGATCGGCCTTCCACGGGCGTCGCGGTTCCAGCGAGTGCGCGGTGACCACGTGCGGCACCCCGTGGACGAGCGCGGCCAGCAGCCCGGCGCCGTTGGCGTACCAGGTGTGGCTGTGCACGAGCTCGGCGTCCCCGAGTGCCGCCGCGATCTCGACGTCCACACCCAGCGCCTGCAGTGCCCCGTTGGCGTCCCGGAGACCGGCCGGGACCGCGTGCGCGGTGGCATCGGGACGTGGCCCGCCGAAGCAGTGGACGTCGATCTCGGGGCCGCTCGGCAGGGTGCGCAGCGCCGCGACGAGATGCTCGATGTGGACCCCCGCACCGCCGTAGACGTCCGGCGGCCACTCCCGAGTCACGATCCCGATCCGCACGCGCGCCACCCTAGGGGGCGAATCCCGCGCAGGCAGGTGGAGCGCCCGCCCCGAGTTGCGGCTACGTTGCGTGACATGCGCGGCGGTCCACGGGTTCTCGGCATCGTCCTGGCCGGCGGCGCCGGCAAGCGGCTGGCGCCGCTGACCGACGACCGGGCCAAGCCGGCGGTTCCCTTCGGGGGGAACTACCGGCTGATCGACTTCGTGCTGTCCAACCTCGTGAACGCCGAGATCCGGCAGATCGCCGTCCTCACGCAGTACAAGAGCCACAGCCTCGACCGGCACATCACGCAGACCTGGCGGATGTCGCAGCTGCTCGGCAACTACATCACCCCGGTGCCGGCCCAGCAGCGGCTCGGCCCGCGCTGGTACACCGGCAGCGCCGACGCGATCTTCCAGAGCCTGAACCTCATCTACGACGAGCGACCCGACATCGTCGTCGTGTTCGGCGCCGACCACGTCTACCGCATGGACCCGGGTCAGATGGTCGACCAGCACCTGCAGACCGGCGCCGGGGTGACGATCGCCGGGCTGCGCGTGCCGCGGCGGGAAGCGACCGAGTTCGGCGTCATCGACTCCGACGCCGAGGGGAAGGTGCGGGGCTTCCTGGAGAAGCCGGCGGAGCCGCCGGGTCTGCCGGACTCCCCGGAGGAGAGCTTCGCCTCCATGGGCAACTACGTGTTCACCACGGACGCCCTGCTCGAGGCGCTGCGCACCGACGCCGAGGACGAGAACTCGGTGCACGACATGGGCGGCTCGATCATGCCGATGCTCGCCGACGCCGGTGAGGCGTGGGTCTACGACTTCTCCACCAACATCGTCCCGGGGGCCACCGAGCGCGACCACGGCTACTGGCGCGACGTGGGGACGATCGACGCGTACTTCGACGCGCACATGGACCTGGTGTCGGTGACCCCGGTCTTCAACCTCTACAACGACCGCTGGCCCATCTTCACCCTGCCGCCGCAGCGGCCCCCGGCGAAGTTCGTGCTCGGTGGCCGCGCCGAGGAGTCGATGGTCAGCGCCGGGGCGATCATCGGCGGCGGCTCGGTCCACAACTCGGTCGTCTCACCGGGCGTCCGGGTCGAGCGCGGCGCCCGGGTGGAGGACAGCGTGCTCATGGACGGCGTCCACATCGGGGAGGGCGCCTACGTGCGGCGGGCCATCCTGGACAAGAACGTCGTGGTGCCCCCGTGGGTGCGGATCGGCGTGGATCCCGCGGCGGACAAGGAGCGGTACCACGTGAGCGCGGGCGGCGTGACCGTCCTCGGCAAGGGCGCCCGGGCCGTTCCCTGAGGCCCGTCCAGGGCCCGGCCCCCTGCACGGTCCCGCCGCGAGCTTGCGGGGGGCGGGGGGCAGGGGGTCCTTCGACGAAGCGTGCGGAGGACGCGGTCCTTTCTCAGCCGCGCTTGGTGGCGACCAGCAGGCCGGTGCCGATCGGCAGGACGGCGGACAGCAGCGACTCGTCCTCGCGGACGGTGCGGGCGATCTCCCGCCAGGCCACGGTCTGCGGGTCGCGAGCCGTGCGGTCGGCGATCCGGCCGCCACCGAGCAGGCCGTGGCAGGTCAGCGTGCCACCGACGCGGACCAGGTCCAGCAGGGCCGGCAGGTGCTCGGCGTACTCCCGCGGGGAGCCGGCGCAGACGACCATGTCGTAGGCGCCCGGGGAGAGGCGGGGGAGGACCTCGGCAGGGGTGCCGAAGATCAGCCGTGCGCGGCCGGGCGCCACACGGGCGTCCGCGAAGGCCTTGCGGGCGGCGCGCAGCTGCTCCGGGTCGCCGTCCAGGGCGGTCAGGACGCCGTCGGCGCGCATGCCACGCAGCAGCCACAGCCCGGCGAGACCGCCGCCGCTCCCGATGGAGACGACCGAGCGGGCCGCGACGCCGGCGGCGAGCACCGCGAGGACGGCACCGACGGCCGGCTCCACGGGTGGACTGCCGGGCAGGTGGACGGCCCGGGACCGGGCTTCCACCATCTCGGGTGTCTCGACGGCGAACCGGTCTGCGTAGGCGGCGCCCTCCGCGGTGCCGCCTCCCGGCGGTTGCTCGGCGCTCATCACCGGCCGAGGGTAGTGGCCGGGTCGCCCGACGGTCGCCGCCCCTCGACCGGGGGTGTCGCAGCCGGCCCCGCGGGACGGGAATCCTGTGGGTTTCCTGCGAGCCGCTGTGGGCGGGAACACCGACACCGTCGCCGTCCGTTGATCGTGTCGTGCGCCTGACGCGAGCCGCCAACGCCCATCCCACCGACGCGGGGGAGGTGTCGGGCTCGCGGGTCTGCGATCCTGAGGGCGTGTCCGAGCCCGCCGTCCGCCCCGAGGCACCCGAGCCCGAGGTGGCCTGGGTGGCGCCCAGCTGGGAGCAGGTCGTCCGCGACCACTCCGCGCGGGTCTACCGGCTGGCCTACCGGCTCTCGGGCAATGCGCAGGACGCCGAGGACCTGACCCAGGAGACGTTCGTCCGCGTCTTCCGCTCGCTGGCCGACTTCTCGCCGGGCACCTTCGAGGGCTGGCTGCACCGCATCACCACGAACCTCTTCCTCGACATGGTCCGTCGCCGGCAGCGCATCCGGTTCGACGCCCTGCCGGAGGACACCGAGCGCCTTCCCGGGCGGGCCCCCAGCCCCGAGCAGGTGTACGCCGACACCCACCTCGATCCCCAGGTGCAGGCGGCGCTCGACGCGTTGTCGCCGGAGTTCCGGGTGGCCGTCGTCCTCTGCGACATCGAGGGCCTGACCTACGAGGAGATCGCGGCGACCCTCGGCATCAAGCTGGGGACCGTCCGCAGCCGCATCCACCGTGGGCGGGTGCAGCTGCGCCAGGCCCTGGCCCATCTCGCCCCGGGCCGGCCGGCCACCGAGGTCGGAGGCCGGCCGACATGAGCATCCAGGAGAGCCACCTCGCGCAGGAGGCGATCGCCGCGCTCGTGGACGGTGAGCTGCCCCCCGGGCCCGCCGGTCGCGCAGCCCGGCACCTCTCCGCCTGCCTCCAGTGCCGGCTGGCCGTCGAGGCCCAGCGCGAGGCGAAGGAGGCGCTGCACGGCTCCCGCGACGTGACCGTCCCCGGTGACCTCATGTCGCGCCTCCGCGCCATCCCGTTCACCACCGATGTGCCGGGCGCCGGCAGTGGGCTGGGAGCCGTGGCCGCCGGACCGGCCGGACTGACCGTCAGCGGGCCCTCGGGCTCATGGTCGGTGGACCTGCAGCCACAGCAGGAACCGCCTCAGCGTCCCGCCCATGCCCGCTGGCTGCGCCGCGGGCTGGCCGGAACCATGCTCGGCCTCGGTGCGGGGGTCACCGCCCTCGCCCTCAACCTGCCGGCGGGCGGCGCTGCGGACTCCGGTCCGCGGGGCTCCGTCGCCGGGACCTCGGTGCCCGAGCAGCACACCGAGGTGGTTCCGCCGGTCGTCCGCACGGTCACCGTCGGGAACACCGTCCCGTCCGGCCCGGGCGGGACGCCCTGAGCACGTCCGGCGCGCACCCCTCCATGGGCGGGGAGGTGTCCTCCGGCAACGGTGGGGCTCCCCGTGACGAGGCCGTCTTCGCGCGACCTCCGGGTCAGACCGGGGCGTTCGCCGACGCGCCCGACCGGCTCGGCCCGCGACCGTCGAGCGCACCCGAACCCTCGGCCGGGCAACAGGCCGCCTTCGGCCGGCCGGCCACCGCCTCGGGTGGCTTCGCCGACGGCCGGCCGACCCTGCCGGCGCGCCCCGTGCTCCCACCGCCGGCCGAGGCGCTGCTCCGGGCGTTCGGCCCCGCGGCCGGCGGTCAGCGCGGCCTCCAGGAGCCACCCGGGGGACGGCCGGGCCGCCGGCGGACCGCCACCGGCCCCTGGTGGAAGCCGGACGCCCGCAGCGACCCCTGGCGCGACCCGTACGCCCCGGTCGCCCTGGGGGCGCCGGCCGTGTACGAGGAGGCCGCCCGGCCCGGTCCGATCGTCCTCGACCCGCAGGGACGCCGGAAGCTGCGGCTGCGCGACGTCTCGGTCAGGCTGTCGGTGCTGGCGCTGCTCGCCGTCCTGCTCGTCGGTGCCGTCGGCGGCGGGATCGGCTGGTACCTGACGAAGGCCAACGACGAGACGCCCCTGCTGGCACCGGGCACCCGGCTCTCCGAGGTCGACCCGGGCATCACCCGCGAGCCGGGCTCGGTGTCCCGGATCGCCGAGGACGTCATGCCCGCGGTGGTCTCGATCGAGGTGCGGGTCGGCCAGGCCGGGGCCACCGGCTCCGGCGTCGTCATCGACGGCGAGGACGGCTACATCGTCACCAACAACCACGTCGTCTCCGGCGCCGAGGGCGTGGAGGGGGCGGAGATCCGCGCGGTGTTCTTCGACGGCAGCGGGTCGGCGGCGCGCATCGTGGGGCGCGATCCGGCCAGCGACCTCGCCGTCCTGAAGGTCGAGAAGCCCGGCCTCGTCACCGCTGCGCTGGGCAGCTCCGAGGACGTCGTCGTCGGCGACCCCGTGGTCGCGATCGGCTCCCCGCTGGGCCTGGCCGGCACCGTGACCAGCGGCATCGTCAGCGCACTGGAGCGCCCCGTCCGGCTGTCCGGCGAAGGCAGCGACACCAACGCGGTGATCAGTGCCGTGCAGACCGACGCCCCGATCAACCCGGGCAACTCCGGCGGTGCGCTGGTCGACGCCAGCGGCGCGCTGATCGGCATCAACACCGCGATCGCCTCCACCGGCGCCGGGGGCTCGATCGGCCTGGGGTTCGCCATCCCCGTCGACTCGGTCCGGGACATCGCCGAACAGCTGATCTCCACCGGCTCGGCGGTGCACTCCTCGTTGGGCGTGAACACCCGCTCGGTCACCGACGGCACGCGGGACGGCGCCCTCGTCCTCAACGTGGAGCCGGGCAGTGGCGCGGCCGCCGCCGGCATCCGCGAGGAGGACATCGTGATCGCCGTCGAGGGGGAACCCGTGCGGAGCTCGGAGGAACTCGTCGTCGCCGTCGACGCCCACGACCCCGGGGAGACGATCACCGTCGAGGTCGTGCGCGGGGGCAGCTCCACCGAGGTCGAGGCCACGCTCGACGCCGCCTGAGGCTCTGTCCAGGGGCCCGCCCTGAGCCTGCGAAGGGTGGGAGGGCAGGGTCCTTCTACGCTGGGAGCCACGGAGAAGGGAGCGGCGGTGTTCGACTCGATCGGCTGGGGCGAGATCATCGTGCTCGCCCTCGCCGCGCTGTTCATCTTCGGGCCGGAGCGGCTGCCCGGTCTGGCCAAGGACGCCGCCGCGGGCCTGAAGCGGGTACGGACGGTGGTCACCGGCATCCGCGAGCAGGTCAACGAGTCGCTGGGCGATGACCTGCCCGAGCTGCGGGACCTCGACCTGCGCAAGTACCACCCGAGGACGTTCCTCCGCGACCAGCTGCTCGGCGACGACGACGAGGGACCTCCGGTGCAGCGGGGGAGTGGCGCGACCGCCGCCGCACCCGTGGTCACCCGCCCGCGCGATCACGCGGCTCCGCCGCCGTTCGATCGCGACGCCACGTGATCTGTCGTCCTCCGGACGACA
Organism: Blastococcus mobilis; assembly: GCF_900188025.1. Classification (GTDB taxonomy): domain Bacteria; phylum Actinomycetota; class Actinomycetes; order Mycobacteriales; family Geodermatophilaceae; genus Blastococcus_B; species Blastococcus_B mobilis. The sequence goes on along the minus strand of NZ_FZNO01000016.1, from coordinate 18,345 downwards.
CCGCGGCCACGTGCCGTCCCCGCTCGCGGTGAGCCGCTGAGTCCTTCCTCGCGGGAGCCTCCGGCCCCCACTCGTCAGGACGGAACCGTCAGAGCCGGGCGTCGGTCTCGGCGGCCTTCTTCAGCCGCTCGAGCGTCTCGGTGATGCCCTCCCGGTTGCGCTCCGGGAACTTCGTCGCGCGGACGACCGCGGTGGTGACCGGATCGGCTCCGGACATGTCGAAGGTCTCGGTGACCCGCGTTCCGCCGTCGGGGGTGGGCACGAGCTCGTAGCGCCAGCGGTTGGCGGTGAAGTGCCGCCAGGCGATCCGCCGGTCGGCCTCGAACTCCACCACGCGGTTGCGGATCACGTAGGGGATGCCGAACAGCCGCATCCGCACGGTGAAGGTCTGCCCCGTCGCGGTGATCCGATCAGGTCCCGCGACGACGGAGCCCACCGATCCCGAGCCGTCGATGCGGGAGTGCTGACGCGGGTCGGCGAGGATCGCGAACACCGCGGCCGGTGGGGCGTCGACGTCGATGCTGTCCGAGACCACCGTGTCGCTCATGGGCCGACCGTATGCGACCGGCCCCGGACGCACCGACGAACGGGGGGCTGGAGGCCTCCCTGAGGAGGTGCGCACGGGGCTCAGCCGGCGGGGGGACGGCACCTGGTCGCGGTGTCGTCCGGAGGACGACGGTGTTATCGGCGGACCGGGGTCAGCCCGAGCGACATGCCGGCGAGACCGCGCTGGCGGACGGCGAGCCCGTCGGCGATCTTCTCCAGCGCCTGCGCCGCGGCCGACTCGGGCTCGGCGAGGACGATCGGCGCACCGGCGTCCCCGGCCTCGCGGAGCCGCGTGTCGAGCGGGATCTGGCCCAACAGCGGCACCCGGGCACCGAGCGTGCGGGTCAGCGCGTCGGACACGGCCTCGCCCCCGCCGGAGCCGAAGACTTCCATGCGCGAGCCGTCGGGCAGCTCGAGCCAGGACATGTTCTCGACGACGCCGACCACCTGCTGGTGGGTCTGCGTGGCGATGGCGCCGGCCCGCTCGGCCACCTCGGCGGCGGCGAGCTGCGGCGTCGTGACCACGAGGATCTCGGCGTTGGGGACCAGCTGGGCGACGGAGATCGCGACGTCACCGGTGCCCGGGGGGAGGTCCATCAGCAGGACGTCCAGGTCGCCCCACCACACGTCGGCGAGGAACTGCTGCAGCGCGCGGTGCAGCATCGGTCCGCGCCAGACGACGGGCGTGTTGCCCGGGGTGAACATGCCGATCGAGATGACCTTCACGCCGTAGGCCTGCGGCGGCATGATCATGTTGTCGACCTGGGTCGGCTTGTCCTCGACGCCGAGCATGCGCGGCACCGAGTGGCCGTAGATGTCGGCGTCGACCACACCCACCGAGAGCCCCCGCTTGGCCAGGGCCGCCGCCAGGTTCACCGTGACACTGGACTTGCCCACGCCGCCCTTGCCGGAGGCGACGGCGTAGACGCGGGTCAGCGAGCCCGGCTGGGCGAAGGGGATCACCGGCTCGGCGGCGTCGGAGCCACGGACGGTCTTCCGGAGCTCGGCCCGCTGCTCGTCGCTCATCACGTCGAGGGCGACCGCGACCGAGGTGACGCCGGGGACGGCGGACACGGCCTGGGTGACCCGGTTGGTGATGGTCTCGCGCATCGGGCAGCCGGCCACGGTGAGGTAGACGTCGACGCGGACTGCGCCGTCGGCGCCGATCTGCACGTCCTTGACCATGCCGAGCTCGGTGAGCGGGCGGTTGATCTCCGGGTCCTGGACGGTGGCCAGAGCGGCGGTGACGGCGTCGAGCGCCGGCGAGCCGGTCAGCGTGTCGGACATGGTTGCGTGTGTCTCCTTCGACGGGGAACCCGCCCGGCGGCCGGCCTGCGGACAGCGGCGACCTGCGCAATCGGGTCGCCTGCCACTGTACGGCGGTCGGTGGACGCTGCCGTTCGGCGGAGGGTGATCCCAGGCGCACGAGTTCGCCTCGTAGGGTCGCCGGAGTGACCTCCGGCGCCCGCTCCGCGACCCTGCGCGACGCGATCGGGCTGGGTCTGGCCGTGGGCCTCTACGGCGCCGCCTTCGGAGCCGCGGCCGACGCCGCCGGGCTGGACCTCTGGCAGACGGTGACCATGTCGGCGCTGATGTTCACCGGCGCCTCGCAGTTCGCGCTGGTCGGCGTCCTCGGGGCCGGCGGCAGCGCGCTGGCCGCCGTCGGGGGCGCCCTGCTGCTCGGCACCCGCAACACCGTCTACGGCGTCCGCCTGGTCCCGCTCCTGCAGCCGCGGGGCGTCCTGCGGCGCCTCGGGACGGCGCACTGGGTCATCGACGAGACGACGGCGCTCTCCATCGCCGCGCCGGACCGCCGCCTGGCACGCCTCGCCTTCCTGGCAGGCGGGGCCTCGATCTTCCTGACCTGGAACCTCATGACCGTCGTCGGCGCCCTCGGTGCGGCCGCCTTGACCGGTCCGGCGCTGGCGGCTCTCGACGCCGTGGTCCCCGCGGCGTTCCTGGCCCTGCTCTGGCCGCGGCTGCGGACGGGATTCCCGGAGGCCGCGGTCCAGCGACGGGTGGCTGCCGGTGGCGCCGTCGTCGCGCTGGCGCTGACCCCGGTCGTGCCGGCCGGCGTGCAGGTGATCGCCGCGGTGGTGGCCGTCGCCCTCGCCGGGCGGCCCCGGCCGCGCGAGGAGGTGGCCACGTGAGCGGAACGGCTCTGTGGGCGGCGGTGCTCACCGCCTCGATCGGCTGCTATGTGCTCAAGCTCGCCGGGCTGTCGGTGCCGGCGTCCTGGGTCGAGCAGCCGTGGGTCGCCCGGATCGTGGACTTCGTGCCGGCCGCGCTGCTGGCCGCGCTCGTGGCGGTGCAGGCGCTCACGTCGGGCGACCAGCTGGTGCTCGACGGCCGCCTCGCCGGCCTCGCCGTCGCGGCGGTCGCGCTGGCGCTGCGCGCGCCGTTCATCGTCGTCCTGCTACTGGCCGGCGCTGCGGGCGCGCTGGTGCACGTCCTCACCGGCTGACGGCGCGCGCTGCGGGCCCCGCGGCGCCCGCGCGCGCGAGGCGATCGGCGCGTCAGGTGACCGGGTCGCGGCGCCGGAGCCTCTCGCGGCGATCGTCGCCGTCGTCGCTGGTGAGTCGGTTCAGCTCGCTGCGGATGAAGTCGCGGGTGGCGAGCTCGCCGACGGCCACCCGCAGGGACGCCAGCTCGCGCGCCAGGTACTCGGTGTCGGCGCGGGTCGAGGCGGCCCGGGCGCGGTCCTCCTCGGCCTGCACGCGGTCGCGGTCGGCCTGCCGGTTCTGGGCCAGCAGGATCAGCGGCGCGGCGTAGGCGGCCTGGGTGGAGAAGGCCAGGTTCAGCAGGATGAAGGGGTAGGGGTCCCAGCGCAGCTGGACCGCGGCCACGTTCAGCGTGATCCAGACGATCACGATGATCGTCTGCACGGTGAGGAACCGGCCGGTGCCCAGGAACCGGGCGATGCTCTCGGCGAACTGGCCGACCGCGTCGGGATGCAGCCTGAGGAAGCTGGTGACCCCGCGCGTGCGCCCGCGCGGCACGTCCAGCCGTGGGGTGTCAGCCACGGCGGGCCCGCTCACGCCAGTCGTCGGGCAGGAGATGGTCGAGGACGTCGTCGACGCTGACCGCGCCCACCAGCCGGCCCTGGGCGTCCACGACCGGGGCCGCGACCAGGTTGTACGTGGCGAAGTAGCGGGTGACCTCGGCCAGTGGAGCCTCGGGTCGGAGCGGATCGAGGTCGTCGAGGACTCCGCTGACCAGGGTGGACGGCGGTTCGCGGAGCAGCCGCTGGATGTGGGCCAGGCCCAGGTAGCGGCCGGTGGGAGTGGCCGACGGAGGGCGACAGACGTACACCTGGCTCGCCAGCGCCGGGGTCAGCTCCGGCTCGCGCACCCGCGCGAGCGCCTCCGCGATGGTGGCGTCCGGAGACAGGATCACCGGCTCGCTGGTCATGATGCCGCCGGCGGTGTCCTCCGAGTACTTGAGCAGCTGGCGCACCGGCTCGGCCTCGTCGGGCTCCATCAGCTCGAGCAGCCGGTTGCGGTCGACGTTGGAGAGCTCGGCGAGCAGGTCGGCGGCGTCGTCAGGGTCCATCTCCTCGAGGACGTCGGCGGCCCGGCTCTCGTTCAGCGTGCCCAGGATGGTGACCTGGTCGGCCTCGGGCAGTTCACCCAGGACGTCGGCCAGCCGCTCGTCGTCGAGCGCCTCCGCGACCTCGTGCCGGCGCTTGATCGGCAGGTCCTGGAGAGCGTGCGCGACGTCAGCCGCATTGAGGTCCCGGTAGGTGGCGATCAGCGTCTCGGCGCCCTGCCCCGTCTGCGGCAGCGCCAGCCCCTCGACCTCGTCCCAGGCGAGCTGGTGCAGCTGCCCGCGGCGGCCCAGCCGGCCGGGCTCCTGGACGGCGAGCCGGGAGAGCACCCAGTCGCCGGTGCGGGTCTGTTCGATGCCGGCGTCCACCACGTGGGCCGGCCGCCCGCTCTCCGCGATCCGGACGGTGCGGTCGAGCAGCTCACCGAGCACCAGCGTCTCGCCGGCACGCTGCTCGAAGCGCTTCAGGTTGAGCGTGCCCGACGCGAGCATGACCGCGCCCGGGTCGACGGCGGTGACCCGGCCCATCGGCACGAAGATCCGGCGGCGGGCGACGACCTCGACCACGATGCCGAGCACCCGGGGCGTGGCCGTGCCCACCCGCAGGGCGACGACCACGTCGCGCACCTTGCCCACGCGGTCGCCGTTGGGGTCGAACACCGTCAGCCCGGCGAGCCGGGAGACGTACGCCCTGCTCACCGTGGTCACGGAACCTCCTCGTTGGCGCTCTCGGCCCGGTGACCGGGGTGCTGTGTCCTGGCCGACCTCGCGCGCTCGGTCGACGTCGTGCGCTCGGTCGGCGATCAGTGAGGCTACCGTCGGGGCCGTGTCGTCCCCGCCGGAGCTGGACTACGAGGTCGTCGACGTGTTCGCGCCGCGGGCCTTCGCCGGGAATCCGCTGGCCGTGGTGTTCGACGCCGACGCACTGACCACCGAGCAGTGCCAGGCCCTTGCCTTCGAGTTCCACCTGTCGGAGACCTCGTTCGTCTGCGCGCCCACCCAGCCCGGCGCCGACTACCGGGTCCGCATCTTCACGCCGTTCACCGAGCTGCCCTTCGCCGGGCACCCGAGCGTGGGCGCGGCCCACACCCTGGTCCGGTCGGGGCGGCTGGCCCCCGGGTCCGTGCGTCAGGAGTGCGGGGTCGGCGTCCTGGATCTCGTGGTGGACGACGACGGCGCCCGGCTCTCCGGCGGCCGGCCCACCCTCGAGGACGGACCCGCGCCCGCCGAGCTGGCCTCCGCACTCGGGCTGAGCGCAGCCGACACCACCGGCCTCCCCGCCGACGTCGCCGGCTGCGGCCTCCCGTTCGCCTACCTGTCGGTCACACCGGACATGGTCGACCGGGCCGTTCCCGACCAGCGGGCGCTCGACGCCCTCGGCGTCGGGGAGGGGGTCTCGGTGCTCTCCTGGGACGCCGCGGCCTCGACCGTCTACGCCCGGGTGTTCGCGGGAGACCTGCGCTGGGGCGAGGACCCGGCGACGGGATCGGCGGCTCTGGGCACCGGTGTCTGGCTGGTCGAGAGCGGCCTGCTGGCCCGCGAGGGGACGTCGTCCTACGTGGTTCGACAGGGCGAGAAGCTGGGCCGCCCGTCGGTGCTCGAGTGCACGGTGACGGCGTCGGCGGGCAAGGCGGTGGCCGCGACGGTGCGCGGCGCCGTCGTCCCGGTCGCGCGCGGCCGCATCCGGGTGCCCTCCTGACGGCGGACACGACCGCCGCGGCCTGGGCGCTGCACCGCCCGGGCCCTCGGGACGTCGGCCTCCTCTCGCTCGCCGTCGTCGGGGTCTCCCTCTCGGCGCCGCTCACCACGATGGTCGCCGCGCCGATGCTGGCGTTGGCGTTCTGGCGCAACGCCGCCGGCGCCGCCGCTCTCGTGCCGGTGCTGCTGACCCGGGAGCGCGCGACGCTGACCGGCCTCCGCTGGCGGGACCTGCGCAGTTCCGTCGTCGCCGGGCTGTTTCTCGCGGCGCACTTCGCGGCCTGGTTGCCGAGCCTCTCCATGACGACGGTGGCCGCCTCGACGGCCCTGGTGACCACGACTCCCATCTGGACGGCCCTGGCCGCCCGGATCTCCGGTGTGCGGCTGCCCACCGCCGTCTGGTGGGGGCTGGTGCTCGCGGTGGCGGGCGTGGCACTGATCGCGGGGGTCGACGTCGCGGTGAGCCTGCGTGCCCTCGCCGGTGACGGCCTCGCCCTCCTGGGGGCGGTCTGCGCCGGCGGGTACGTGCTGGCCGGGGCGCGCGCCCGGCAGCGGCTGGCGACGTCGGCGTACGCGGTGGTCGCCTATTCGGTGTGCGCCCTGGCGATCGCGGCCTCGGCGGTGGTCGTCGACGCGCCGTTGGCCGGCTTCGAGGCGCGGGACTGGTGGCTGATCGCGGCCATCACCGTCTCCGCCCAGCTGTTCGGGCACACGCTGCTCAACCTCGTGCTGTCATCCGTCGGGCCGACGGCGGTGAGTCTCGCCGTGCTGCTGGAGGTGCCCGGCGCGTTGCTGTTCGCCCTCGTGCTTCTGGGGCAGGTGCCGCCGCTGCTCGCGCTGCCCGGGGTGGTGCTGGTCGTCGTGGGGGTCGCACTCGTCGTGCGTGCCAGCCGCCCGACGACGCTGGTCGAGCCCGCGACCTGAGGCCGACTGCGGACTTCGTGTCGCCCGTTCCGGCGAGCCGGCGCGTGTCGTCGACCACAACTGCGCACTCGGCCGGGCGGTGGCGCATCGGCGCCTCGGCGGGGTGATCACCGCGTCGCTACCCTCCGGTGACCGACTTCCCGGCTCCATCGACTAGCGGAGGCACCGTGGCCGAGCTCCGATCCCGTCGTTCCAACCTGGCCGTCCCCGGCAGCAACCCCCGGTTCCTGGAGAAGGCCAAGGGCCTGCCCGCGGACCAGGTCTTCCTCGACCTCGAGGACGCGTGCGCGCCGCTGGCCAAGCCCGGCGCCCGCAAGAACATCGTCGCGGCCCTCAACGAGGGCGGCTGGGGCGAGAAGATCCGCACCGTCCGCGTCAACGACTGGACGACGGAGTGGACCTTCACCGACGTGCTCGAAGTCGTCGGCGGCGCCGGTGCGAACCTCGACTGCATCATGCTGCCGAAGGTCCAGGACGCCGCCCAGGTGAAGGCCCTGGACATGCTGCTCAGCCAGGTCGAGAAGGCCAACGGCCTCGAGGTCGGCCGGATCGGCATCGAGGCGCAGATCGAGACGGCGCAGGGCCTGATCAACGTCAACGACATCGCGTTCGCCAGCGACCGGATCGAGACGATCATCTTCGGCCCGGCCGACTTCATGGCCAGCATCAACATGAAGTCGCTGGTGGTCGGTGCGCTGCACCCGGACTACCCGGGTGACCCGTTCCACTACATCCTCATGCAGATCCTCATGGCCGCCCGCGCCCGCGGCGTGCAGGCCATCGACGGTCCGTTCCTCCAGGTGCGCGACGTTCCCGCCTTCGAGGAGGTCGCCAAGCGCTCGGCGATGCTCGGCTTCGACGGCAAGTGGGTGCTGCACCCCGGGCAGATCGATGCGGCCAACGAGATCTACGCGCCGTCCCAGGAGGACTACGACCACGCCGAGCTCATCCTCGACGCCTACGACTGGGCGACGTCGGAGGCCGGCGGCAAGAAGGGCTCCGCGATGCTGGGCGACGAGATGATCGACGAGGCCAGCCGCAAGATGGCCCTGGTCATCGCCGGCAAGGGCCGCGCCGCCGGCCTGCAGCGCACGTCGTCGTTCACCCCGCCGGAGGGCTGAGTTCCACCCCTGGACGCGGCGACGCGGCGGCACCCCGGACGGGCAGTGCCGCCGCGTCGGCGTCTGGCCCCCCTCCGTGGCATCGCCGAGCCGGCGACGGAGCCCGGGAGCGGGATCCCTTCTCAGGGTCCGAACGAGCCGGTTCCGGTGAAGGCGGCGAACGCGATGATCCAGAGCAGGATGAAGAACACGAAGATCGCCGTCACGATGCCGCCGACGATGATCCCGGCCAGCGCCAGGCCGTCGCCGTCCTCGCCGGTCCGACGGATCTGCCGGCGCGCGACGATGCCCAGGACGAGGCCGGCGGGCGCGAAGACGAACGCCAGCACCAGCGCCAGGATCGCCATCGTGTTGGTGGGCCGGACGTGGACCGGCGGGTAGCCGGGCGGCCCGTACCCAGGTGGCCCGTAGGGCTGGCCGTAACCGGGAGCGGCGTACCCCGGTCCGGGGTGGACCGGTGCGGCGTAGCCCGGGGGCGGGTACCCGGGTGCTCCCTGACCGCCGGCGGGCGACTCCGGTGGCGGTGGTGGTGGAGCGCCGCGGTACGGGTGCTCGTCGCTGCTGCTCATGGGTCCCTCCTGTCCGGCGGTGCCGGTCGGGGGTACTCCACCACGGGCCGCGCGGGACGTGAGCAGGCACACGCCGGGGTGCGCGGCCGCGTCCTCCATACTCACGGGTAACTCGGACACCGCAGTCCCGAAGGAGCAGACCGTTGACCCGCTTGGCTCAGACCGCCGACCTGACCGACATCCAGCGCGAGATCCTGTCGACGGTCAGGAGCTTCGTCGACCGGGAGATCATCCCGCACGCCCAGGAGCTCGAGCACGGCGACATCTACCCGCAGGAGATCGTCGACGGGCTCAAGGAGCTGGGCATCTTCGGGCTGATGATCCCCGAGGAGTACGGCGGCCTCGGTGAGTCGCTGCTGACCTATGCGCTGGTGGTCGAGGAGATCGCCCGCGGCTGGATGAGCGTCTCGGGTGTCATCAACACCCACTTCATCGTCGCCTACATGCTCATCCAGCACGGCACCGCCGAGCAGAAGGAGCGCTTCCTGCCGCGCATGGCCACCGGCGAGGTCCGCGGTGCCTTCTCCATGTCCGAGCCGGGGCTGGGCTCCGACGTCGCCGGCATCCGCACCAAGGCCACCAAGCAGGCCGACGGCGGCTACGTCATCGACGGCCAGAAGATGTGGCTGACCAACGGCGGCAGCTCCACCCTGGTCGCCGCGCTCGTGCGCACCGACGAGGGCGCGGAGAAGGCACACCAGAACCTGACGACGTTCCTGGTCGAGAAGCCGGCCGGCTTCGGCGAGGTGGTTCCCGGCGTCACCATCCCCGGAAAGATCGACAAGATGGGCTACAAGGGCGTCGACACCACCGAGCTGGTGTTCGACGGCTACCGGGCCCGGGCCGAGGACATCCTCGGCGGCACCCCCGGCAAGGGCTTCTCCCAGATGATGGACGGCGTCGAGGTCGGCCGGGTCAACGTCGCCGCCCGCGCCTGCGGCATCTCCATCCGGGCCTTCGAGCTGGCCATCGCCTACGCCCAGCAGCGGGAGACCTTCGGCAAGCCGATCGCGCAGCACCAGGCGATCGCCTTCCAGCTCGCCGAGATGGCGACCAAGGTGGAGGCCTCGCACGCCCTGATGGTCAAGGCAGCGCGGCTCAAGGACGCAGGCTCCCGGAACGACGTCGAGGCCGGCATGGCCAAGCTGCTGGCCAGCGAGTACTGCGCCGAGGTCACCACGCAGTCCTTCCGGATCCACGGCGGCTACGGCTACTCCAAGGAGTACGAGATCGAGCGGCTCATGCGGGAGGCGCCGTTCCTGCTCATCGGCGAGGGCACCAGCGAGATCCAGAAGACGATCATCAGCCGCGGCCTGCTCAAGGAGTACGCCCTCAAGCGCTGAACGAGGACGGGGTCCTTCCGGGTCCCTTCTCAGCCGGCGCTGTCGGCGGGCTCGCCGAACCGGACCTCGACCTCCTCGACGCCGAGCGACCGGGCGAGGCCGGTCAGCATGGCCCGGGTGTTGGTCTCGGCGCGCTCGCGCAGGTCGCTGTGGGCGGCCGCCGCCGCCAGCCGGTCCTCGGCCAGCACATGGAGCTCGCTGTCGTCGACCGGGTTGTCGCCGAGCGCGTCGGCGGCCCGCTCGACGAGCCCCCGGTCGCGGTCGAGGACGCGGCTCTCCTCCGGGTCGATCCGGACGTCGTCCACGCGCGGCGCCGGCAGCTCGATGGTCGCCGACGTGCCGTCGTGGGAGAGGGTGACCCCGCCGGCGTCCAGGTCCGCGAAGTCCACGTACGCGTCGGCCGTTCCGGTGGCGAGGAACTCGACGCGCTCGCCGCTGATGACCGACGGCACGTAGCGGGTGTCCACCTCGCGGTCCACGACGACCTGGAAGGTGCCGGTCGCCGCGTGGTACTCGTGCAGGTCCTGGAGGGCGAGCAGCAGCGGGGTCGTGCTTCGGTCGACGACCTCCTGTCCGAACGGCTCGCCGGGCAGGAGGTCGGCGACCTTCGCGCCCACCGGCACGAGGACCGCCACGCCCACGCCCGCCGCCAGCAGCCGGAGCGGAATGCGGCGGCGCCGCCGGGGGGCCGGTTCCATGACGGTCGGGCGGGACGACAGCAGCGTGGGCATGCGCAACCTCTCGGGGCCGAGGGAAGTGGCGGAGCTCACCCGTACCAGCGCTGCGGGCGCCGCGCGCATTCCCGGCACGCGCGGCGGAACCGGATCGGCGTCGTGCTCAGCGGGCGGGACGTCGCTCGTGGTTGCGGGGCGCCCGGAAACAGCCCACCAGCGCGATCCCGGCGCGCCACGCGTCGCGACCCCCTCAGGCCCGGCGGATGAGGATGTCGCCGTAGGCCGTGCGGGCGTGGATCTCCACGGTCTCGTCGGCGCCCTCGGGACCCTGGGTCTCGGTGAGCATGTTGCGGATGCGGCCTGCGCCGGCGTGCACGTCGAGCCAGGCCGCCGTCCCCTCGCGCACGCCGGCCTCGATCGTGCCGTAGGCGGTCTCGAGCACCAGCGACCCGCGGACCGCCTCGCCCACGCGCACCTGGCCGTACTTCGTGGTGCCGTGCACCGAGCCGAGCGCGCGGTCGAGCCGGATGTCGCCGTAGCCGATCTCCACCCGGGCCGGCCCGGTGGCCTCGCCGACGCGGACGTTGCCGTAGGCGGTGCTGGCCTCGGTCTCGCCGTCGACGGCGGAGGCGGTGATGCCACCGCTGGCGGTGCGGGCACGCAGGCTGCCGGCTCGCTCCAGCCGCAGGTCACCGTGCTTGCTCTCCAGTTCCACCGCGCCCAGTCGGCCGGCGCAGGCGACGTCGCCGGCGATCGCCCGGACGTGGAGGGCGGATCCCTCGGGCAGCGCGACGTCGACCTCGATCTCCGGTCCGGAGCCGAAGAACAGCAGCCGGGGCCGGTTCGGGGAGCGCACGACGAGCTCGCCGGCGGTGAAGGCGACCAGCGTCTGCTCGGCGGCGGTGACGTCGACGGAGCTGCGCTCGTCGCGCGGGCGGACGGTGACGACGGTGTCCGGCCGGTCGGCCGCGCGGACCCGGACGGAGCCGGCGCCGACCTCGATGCGGGCCGTGATGGGCCCGGGGGTGGCGAACGTGGGCATGGCTGCGCCCTCCTGGGGGCAGGGGTGGGTGACCCGGGCCGGTCGGCCGGGGAGAGGTGCGGTACGGACGGGGCGCGCGGTCAGCGCGCCCAGCCCGTGTACTGCGAGCCGCCGGACCACCGGCCGCGGCGGGGGTCGGACGACGGGCGCGAACCGGGGTCCACCGCGGTGGTGACGGCCCGGACCAGCCAGCTGTTCACCGAGACGCCGAGACGGGCGGCCGCTTCGTCGACGCGTGCCTTGAGCTGCTCGGGGAGCCGCAGCGTGATGCGGAGCGTGCCGCCCTCGTCCAGGTCGACGGTGGGGGCGGCCGTCTCGGGTGCGGCGGCGTCACCGGCCGGGCCGGACGGCGGCTCGGCCGGGGGAGGGGTGACGGCGAAGCCGAGGTCGCTACCGCGGAGCCGGACGTCGACGGCGCCGGGGGCGAGCTGGCCGGTGATCTCCTCGGCCGCCTGGGACAGCGCGCTGAGCAGCGCCAGGCGGACCGAGGACTCCAACGGTGCGGTGAGCCGCTCCGCCAGGGCGCGGGCGTCCTCGCCCCCGGCGTCGGCCGCGGTCAGCAGGTCGCGGCGCAGCTGCTCGACGAAGGGGGTGAGGTCCATGGCGTCACCATGACACCAATACGACACCACGTACAACAAGCGGCGACATCATCCCGGCGCCACGTGTGTGTACGCCCCCCGCGTCGCGCGCCACCGGAGGCGTGTAGGCAGGACGCATGCGTGCCGTGGGAGTGACCGAGTTCGGTGGGCCGGAGGCCCTGCACGTCGTCGACGTCGAGCCGGAGCCGCTCGGGCCCGGGCAGGTGCGGCTGCGGGTCGAGGCGGCCGCGGTGAACCCGACCGACACGCACGCCCGGTCCGGCGCCTACGCCGACCGCGATCCGGTGAAGACGCCGCCGTGGGTCCCCGGCATGGACCTCGCCGGCGTGGTCACCGAGGTCGGCGAGGGCGTCGACCACCTCGCGGTGGGGGACGCCGCAATGGGGATCGTCGTCCCGTTCGGCCCGCACGGCGCCTACCGCGAGGACAAGGTGCTGCCGGCGAACTCCGTCGTCCGGGCCCCGCGGGGCGTGGACGCCGTGGCGGCCTCGACGCTGCCGATGAACGGTCTCACCGCCCGACTCGCCCTGGATCTCATGGCGCTCGCGCCCGGACAGGTGCTCGCGGTGACCGGCGCTGCAGGAGCGTTCGGCGGCTACGTCGTCCAGCTCGCCGAGGCCGACGGGCTGACCGTCGTCGCGGACGCCTCGCAGGCCGACGAGCAGCTGGTGCGCGAGCTCGGCGCCGACGTCGTCGTCCGCCGAGGCGACGACGTCGCCGAGCGCATCCGCGAGCACTTCCCGGAGGGGGTGGACGGGCTGGCCGACGGCTCGGTGCAGGACGCGCAGGTCCTGCCCGCGGTGAAGGACGGCGGTGCGGTGGCGACGGTGCGCGGCTACCGCGGCAACGGGCAGCGCGGGCTGCGGTTCTTCCCCACGCTGGTCCGCCGGGTGGCTGAGGACCGCGCCGCCCTCGACCGGCTGCGGCAGCAGGCCGAGGACGGCGTCCTCACCCTCCGGGTGGCGCGGACGCTGCCGATGGAGGAGGCCGCCGAGGCGCACCGGCAGCTCGAGCGCGGTGGCGTCCGCGGCCGGATCGTCCTCACCTTCTGAGAAGGTGACCCGCTGCCCCCGTCTCTCGCAGGCTCGCGGCGGGACCCTGCAGCGGGGCCTCCGGCAGGCGGACGCCCAGGCACGGCTCCCGGAACTGGATTCGCGCGGTCGCGCACCCTCCTGATTGGCTGGGCGCTCAGGCAGCGCCGCCCGACCCCCGGAGGCAGGACACATGGTGCATCGGCTCGTCGTCGGCTACGGACAGTCGGCGGATCCGGCCGCGTTCGACGCCTACCACCGGGAGCCCCACACCGTCGCGACCGGCGGGGCGACCTTCACCCCCTTCGAGGTCCAGACGGCGAGCGCGGGCAGGTGAACGGCGCGCAGGCCCTCATCCGCACGCTCGTCGACGCAGGCGTGGACGTCTGCTTCGCCAACCCCGGCACGTCCGAGATGCACTTCGTGGCAGCGCTGGACGACGTCCCGGGGATGCGCGCCGTCCTCACGCTGTTCGAGGGCGTCGCCACCGGCGCGGCCGACGGGTACGCCCGCATGGCCGGTCGCCCGGCCGCGACGCTGCTGCACCTGGGCCCGGGGATGGCCAACGGCCTGGCGAATCTGCACAACGCCCGCCGGGGACGGACCCCGATGGTCAACGTGGTCGGGGACCACGCCCGGTCGCACAAGCGGCTCGACGCGCCGCTGGAGTCCGACATCGACGCGGTGGCGGGCACCGTCTCCGGCTGGGTGCGGCGCTCGCTCGCGCAGGCCGACGTCGCGACCGACGCCGCCGCCGCGGTGGCCGCCGCCTCGTCGTCCCCGGGATCGATCGCGACCCTGATCCTGCCGGCGGACGTGTCGTGGGAGGACGGCGCCGCCATCGCCCCGTCGATGCCGGTGCGGCCCGCGCCGCAGGTCCCGCCGTCTGTGGTGGACGACGTCGCGGCGGTCCTGGCCTCCGGTGAACCGGCAGTGCTCTTCCTCGGCGGTGCCGCGATGACCCAGGAGGGTCAGCTGGCGGCTGCCCGGGTGACCGCCGGAACCGGCGCCCGGTTGATGTCGGAGACGTTCCCGGCGCGGGCCGCGCGGGGCGCCGGCCTGCCCGGGCTCACCCGCCTGCCCTATCCGCCCGAGATGGCCATGGCCGCGCTGGCCGGCACGAAACACCTCGTGCTGGCCGGCGCCGAGGCCCCGGTGCACTTCTTCGCCTACCCGGGCGTGCCGGGGACGCCGGTGCCCGAGGATTGCACCGTGCACGTGCTCAGCGCACCGGGCGAGGATGCCGTCGCCGCGTTGGAGGCGCTCGCCGCAGCCGTCGCACCGGATGCCGAGCCGCGGCTGCTGGAGGCCGAGCGGCCGGAACTGCCGGGCGGTGAGCTGACTCCCCGGACGATGGCCGCGGTCATCGGTGCGCTGCTGCCCGAGCGGGCCATCGTCGTCGACGAGGCCCTCACCTCGGGCGTCGGTCTCATGGAGCTGACCGCCGGTGCCCCGCGCCACGACTGGCTGGCGCTGACCGGAGGAGCGATCGGGGACGGTCTGCCGATGGCCCTGGGTGCGGCGGTGGCGTGCCCGGATCGTCCGGTCATCGGCATCCAGGCCGACGGCAGCGCGATGTACACGATCTCGGCGCTGTGGAGCTACGCCCGCGAGCAGCTCGACATCACCACGATCGTCTGCGACAACGGCTCGTACGCGATCCTCGAGCACGAGCTGTCCCGGGTGGGGGCGCAGGGCGACGGCAAGCGCGCGGCGCAGCTGCTCGACCTCGGCGGCCCGGACCTGGACTTCGTGGCGCTCGCGACGGGCATGGGGGTGCCGGCGACCCGGGCGACGACGGCCGAGGAGCTGGCCGACCAGCTGCGGCGGGCGCTGGCCGAGCCCGGGCCGCACCTGATCGCGGCCGTCCTGCCCCGGCGCGGCTGAGGCAGCCGGCCGCCCGGGGCGGGAGCGGGCTCAGTGCTCCCGGCTCAGTGCTTCTTGGCCCCGTGGGTCAGGTTCTCCATCTGCGAGGTGTGCTCGGTCTTGGCCTTCTTCTCGAGGCGCTTCTCCTTGATGGACTTCCCGCTGGGCTTCTTCGCCGTCGCGTGCTTCGGGGACTTGTCACCCATGGTGTGCGCTCCCTCGTCGGGAACCTGAACGGCTCCGCGCGACGGACGCTACGCGCAGTTGGGCGCTCGAGGCGTGTCCGTGGAGCCGCTGCGGGCCCCCCATGGCTGGCAGCATGGGCGACCGTCCGCCGTCGAAGGGCTCGTCATGCGCCCGGTGCTCGTGGCCGCCGGAGTCGTCGCCCTGGTGCTGGCCCTGCTCATCGGACTGCTCTGGGCGTTCCAGCGGTCGCTGATCTACCTGCCCGACGCGGGGCCGGTCCCACGAGCCTCGGACGTCCTCCCGGGTGCCCGGGACGTCGTCCTCGTCACCGACGACGGGCTGGAGCTGGGTGCCTGGTACCTGCCGGGCCCCACCGCCGGTTCCGCGGCCGTGCTCGTCGCCAACGGCAACGGCGGCCACCGGGGCATGCGCGCGCCGCTGGCCCGGGCGCTGCGCGATGCGGGCCTGGCGGTCCTGCTGTTCGACTACCGCGGCTACGCCGGCAACCCGGGGAGTCCGACCGAGGAGGGGCTCGCGCGGGACGTCCGTGCCGCTCGACGCTTCCTGGTCGAGGACGCCGGCGTGCCGACGGACCGGCTCCTGTACTTCGGGGAGAGCCTGGGCGCCGCGGTGGTGACGGAGCTGGCCACCGAGCATCCACCGGCCGGGCTGGTGCTCCGGTCCCCGTTCGTCGACCTGGCCTCGGTCGCGAGCGTCCACTACCCGTTCCTGCCGGCGCGGGCCCTGCTGCGCGACTGCTACCGGGTGGCCTCGGCGCTGTCCGGCATCGAGGTGCCGACGACGGTAGTCTACGGCAGCGGCGACACCATCGTGCCGCCCCGGCAGAGCCGGGCGGTGGCGGCAGCAGCCGCGCAGCTGCACGACGTGATCGAGGTTCCTGGCGCCGATCACAACGAGCCCGTGCTGCTCGACGGCAAGGCCGTGGTGGACGCCGTCCTCGATCTCGCCCGGTAGGTCGGAGGGTCCGGGGTTCCGGCCCGGGGTGCCTCCCACCCCCTGCCCGTGTCGCTGTCCGGGGCGCCACCGGAGCGGCCTGGAGCAGGATCCGGAGCGGAGAACCGAGGCGCGTTCGGCCCCCTCGACGTGGCGGCGAGGATTGGCTTCACTGCATGGAGCAATTGCGGCCGTGACGAGGCCGCCGGTACCCGCCCAGGGCATGCCCGGAAGGGACGCGCCATGTGGTTCCGTCGTTCGGGAAGGTCCGGCGCGGTCCGGGGGCTCGGGGTGATCGCCGCCGTGAGCACAGCAGTGGTCGCGTCCTCGGCCACCGTGAGCGGGGCCTCGGAGGACGATGCGGCAAGGCAGGCGTCGGCCGCTGTCAGCGAGGAGTACGTCGTCTCCTTCAGCGGCACGGCCGAAGCGGCGACGGCCGCGATCGAGGCCGCCGGTGGAACCGTCGAGAGTCTGACCCCCGAGGTCGGCGCTGCCCTGGTCACGTCCACGAACGGCGCCTTCGTCGACGACGTGCAGGCGCAGGATCAGATCCGCGGTGCGGCGCGGAACCACTCGGTCGGCACCACCCGGCCGGGCATGCCGCACCGCTTCGCCGTGGAGCGGCCGTCGTCCGGTGAGCTGGCGGACGAGAGTCGGCCAGGCTCCGCGGAGCACTCGCCGGGAACCGGGCCGAGCGCGGAGCCCCTGGCGGACCGGCAGTGGAACATGGCGATGATCGGGGCGACGCCCGACGCAGCGCACCGCCGGGCCACCGGCACCGGCGTCGAGGTGGGGATCATCGACACCGGGATCGATGCCAGCCACCCCGACCTCGCCCCCAACTTCGACGCCGAGCGGTCGCGGAACTTCGTGACCGACATCCCCGAGATCGACGGTCCGTGCGAGGTGGCGAGCTGCGTCGACCCGGCGGACGTGGACGACGGTGGGCACGGAACGCACGTCGCCGGAATCGTCGCGGCCGCCGACAACGGCTTCGGCATCGCGGGCGTGGCCCCGGACGCGACCCTGGTCAACGTGCGCGCGGCTCAGGACTCCGGCTACTTCTTCCTGTACGAGACGGTCCGGGCGCTGGTGTACGCCGGTGACGCCCGCCTCGACGTCGTCAACATGAGCTTCTACACCGACCCGTGGCTGTACAACTGCGGCTCGCGGGGCGAGTACCTCGAGGGCACCGTGACCGACGAGGAACTCACCCAGCAGCGGCTCATCCGCGAACTGGTGCTGGGTGCGGTGGCCTACGCCCACAGCATGGGCGTCACGCTCGTGGGATCGGCCGGGAACCAGTTCGAGAACCTCGCCGCACCGACGCGCGTCGACGAGACGAGCCCCAACTACCCGCCGGAGTCGGCTCGGCCGCGGACGGTCGCGAGGACCTGCCTGAACCTGCCGAGCGAGGCCCCGCAGGTCATCTCGGTGTCGGCGGTCGGCCCGTCGACCACCAAGGCCGACTACTCCAGCTACGGGTTCGGCGATGTCGAGATCGCCGCCCCGGGTGGGTGGTTCCGCGATCTCGTCGGCACGCCCGCGTACCAGACGCCGGGGAACCTCGTCCTGTCGTCCTACCCGCTGCACGTGGCGATCGCCAGGGAACTGGCCGACCCGAACGGCGACCCGGTCGACGAGTTCTCCGTGAGGTACTGCGACGAGAACGGCGTCTGCGGCTTCTACACCTATCTCCAGGGCACCTCGATGGCCTCGCCGCACGTCGCCGGAGTGGCCGCACTGATCATCGAGGCGATGGGCCACCCCACCGGTGATGGTGGACGGGCCCTCGACCCCGCGGTCGTGGCCGCGGTCCTCGCCGGCTCCGCCCAGGACCACCCCTGTCCCGCCGGCGGGGTGGAGGACTACACCGACGAGGGGCGCACCCCGAACTACAACGCGGTGTGCGAGGGGACGACCGAGCTCAACGGCCTCTACGGCGAGGGCATCGTCGACGCGGCGGCAGCAGTGGGAGGTCACTGACCGGACCGCGCGTGTCGTCCATGCGCCGTAGGGAGCCGGCCGGTCCCTGCTCCCGTGCAGCGACGCTCACCTGTTCGGGTGGTCGTGGCCGTCACTCCCGGTTACGTCGTCCACAGATCGGGCTCACGGCCCCCGCGGACTGATCGGTTCCCATACAGTCCGGGCGATTTGTCGACTGATCGACCGGGCTCGACGGGGGTGCTGTGCCGACCGCTCTGGATGTCGTGGACGGCGAGGTCCGCGAGCTCATCCGGCGT
>NZ_FZNO01000085.1 GCF_900188025.1 Blastococcus mobilis | reverse complement strand
GGGACCACCCTGCCCTCAGCGCGCCGAACGCTTCCCCACTCCGAAACCAAGATCACTCAAGGCAGTGGCCGCTCGTCACGGTGCATCCGGGCTTAGGGGGCGACGTCGGCAGCTACGGCGCTGTCGACTTCGTGCTCGGTCGGAGATGCGCAGCTTTGACCTCTCGGGCGTATCGGTGCTACTTGGCCCGCAGCTCGTCCGGCTCCAGATCTTCGACACGCGGTGCCCGTCCCACAGCAGTTGCGTGAGCACTCCACACCTGGGCTCCGGCCTCCCGTAACCCGCTGTAGTCCGGACGCGGTGGGCCGGGGGAAGGGTGGGCCGAAGGCCCATCCCGTCAGGGACGCGACAGCGCCCTTCCGGCGGCGCGCCGCGTCCGGCACGCTGATCCGGGGTGGGAGGCCGGCGGCCCAGACGCTGTGGCTCGCTTCCGCCCGGCACGCCGTCTCCGGCCCCCCGAGATGACGGCCTGCGGCGGGCCGCGGTCGGCGAGATCAGCGCTGTCGTCGTGTTAACAAGTGCCCGTCAGGCACTCTTTAGGCACCCAATACTGCCGCATGGAACCAGTCACCAGCCGTCACAGTCAACACTCCTTCCGGCCTTCGATCAGGCCTTTCATAAATGTTCAAGGCACGTCAACGGTATCAAGATCAAATCGCAGGGTTATTGGTTCGAGTCCAATCGGGGGAGCACGTCAAGGCCCTTGACCCGGTCCTCGACCTCCGCGGGCCGGGCGCTGATCATGACCTCGGGTGAGACGAAACCGTCCGGACGCCAGGCAGTCCGCGCTCGTGGCACGCGCAGCGCACGACCGGTCCGCAGGCACGCCACCAGCTCACGCTTGAGCGCGCCGCGTCCTTGCACGTAGAGCGCCTGGTAGATCGCCTCGTGCGAGATACGCATGGCGTCATCTTCGGGGAAGTCGATGGGCAGCCGACGAGCGATCTGCTCAGGGCTCCACGCCGTCGCCCAGCGGCGGTCTTGCCGCCGCGGTTTGTTTCGGCCCTTCCACGCTGCTGTCGCCGGTCCCACGCCGCCGTCCCGTCGGGCCGACGGATCTGGCCCGACAGGCGCTCCTGCACGTAGCCGCGCAGCCGTTCG
>NZ_FZNO01000031.1 GCF_900188025.1 Blastococcus mobilis | reverse complement strand
TCTGGTTCTGCGCGAAGTCGTGCAGCGGCAGGTTGGAAAGCCCGGTGTCCTTGGCGCAGCGGATGCGGTCCTCGGCGCGGGCGCGGCGGCGGTGCTGCAGCTCGAGGTCGGCCAGCTGGCCCCGGGTGGTGTTGGTGACGAACGCGGTGATCCGCATGCCGTCGAGGTCGGTGATCCGCAGCTGCGCGCCCGGGTGCGGCCGCTCCTTGCGGACGATCAGCCGCATGCCCGGCGGCCACCCGGAGGGGTCGAACAGGCCGGTGACCTCGGCGACCCAGGCACCGGGGCGGACCTGGCCGTCGGCGTCGTAGGCCGGCGACCAGGCCCCCGCCGGAATGCCGGCAAGGGTCTTCTGGATCGAGGCCAGGTCGCAGGGAGCGAGAATCCGACCGAGTAGGACAGCCGGCGGCGGGTGAGCCACTCGATCAGGCCGTGGGTGCCGCCGGCCCCGTCCACCCGGACCAGCACGTTCTTCCCCGGCCGCCGAGCGCCGTCATAACCGGGCAGCTGGGCGAGCGCGGCGCGGATGACCGCCTTGTGGTCGGCCACGGTGTTGCCCGCGCGCAGCAGGAACGCCGGCGGCTCACCGGTGCCCTCGGCCCCGTGATCGACGAACGCCCACAGCGGATGGTGTCCGAACCCGCGCTTGAACGTCGGCGCGGCCTCTTCCTTCTCCGAGTGCGCGGTTTCCCAGGGTGGCGTCCACGTCGATCACCAGCGGTGCGGCCGCGCCACTGTCGTGATCTGGGGCGTGCGCGCCGGCCAGCGCCCACGCCTTCCCGCGGGCGACGGCACGGGCGGCGCCGATCGCGGCCAGCGCCTCGGTCGCATCACCAGCGAGGGTGTCGACCAGCCGGGACACCGTCGGGTCCGACGCCACCGGGGCCGAACAGCTCCGGTGCGGCGCGCAACTGGCCGATGTCGGCCAGGCAGTCCCCCCGATCGCCAAGGCGACGGCCAGGTTCAGCAGCACCTTGCCCGGTCGATGCCGAGCCAACGGCCGCTGCCACGGCCCCAGCGCTTGGGTCAGGGCCAAGATCAGACCAACCGTCTCCGCGTTACGCAGCAGCAGTACCGCGCCGGCGTTCGGCACCACGCTCGCGCCGTGCTCGTCGACGACCAGAGGCGGGTAGAGCCCAGTGGTCTTCTTCACCAGAAAGGTGCTCCCGGCTCCGCGTTGATCAGGACCTAGACAACCCAGATCCTCGCAGGTCAGGAGCACCTTTCGCGTTCCCGATCAGCCTCAACCGATCACGCGGCGTGAAAGCCCCGGGCTAGAGCTGGGCTACATGCTCGGCCGGCGGAAGCGCTGCGTGATCCTCAAGGAACAGCGCCTTCCCAACTTGCCTGCCGACGTCATCCATCGCCTCTACAAGCCATTTGACGTCTTCGACATCAAGTGGGACTGCCCCCAGTTCGGTTGACTCCTCTGTCTGTGAGGCTGCGGCCTCGCTGGCAGGGCGAGATGCGCGCGGGCACGAAACGTTCCTGTGGCGGTGGGGCCAGCCAGTTCTAGACGTGTCCTGATCATCACTTTGGCCTCGCGTTGGCCGCCCGCGGTGCTCGCGGCCTCACTGAACCTGGGCTCCGGTCGCCGTTCTGGACGCCGCGGATTCTGCAGGGAGTCGCCGTGTCCGTCGCCTTAGTTCTCGGCCTTCCCTCACCGGCCGGCGAGCCGGAGACTTCCTCCCCTGCACCCGCGGTGGGAAGGGCGAGGGCCGGTTCTCGTCCCGGTGCGGCGGGCCGCGCCTGGAGGTGGCCGTGCATACGGACTTCACGGTGGATATCAGCGCCGCGCCGGAGGTGGTGTGGGCGGTCATCTCCGACGTGGAGTCCTGGCCGGAGTGGACGGCGTCGGTCACCTCGGTGCGCCGGTTGAGCTCCGCGCGCCTGCAGGTGGGCTCCCGTGTGCGCCTCCAGCAGCCCCGGCTGCCGGCGACGGTGTGGACCGTCGCCGACCTGGTGGCGGGGGAGCAGTTCACCTGGACCGCCGACAGCCCGGGGGTGCGGACCCGCGCCTTCCACCGCGTCGTCGGACGGGCCGACGGGCCGACGGGTCGCAGGCGACGCTCCGGATTGATCAGGGGGTGTCCTCGGGTCGGTGGTGGGGCTGCTCTGCGGGGGCCTCGCCCGGCGCTACCTGCAGAGGGAGGCTGCCGGCCTCAAGCAGCGCTCCGAGGAGTCCGCAGCGCGCCAGCGGGTCTGAGCCGCCCCAAATCCCTTACGCGGCTGCCCGAGCCGCGGACGAGCGTGACGGGATCCTGGGCGGGGCGTTGCCGGACGAGAGTCGGGAGGTCAGCCCCCCCGGTGACCACGCGAGACCTGAAGTCCGGGGGATGGCGAGTATCGCGGAGCTGACCGAGTGTGCGCGGTGCAGCGCGATGGTCGATCGCCTGGCCCGGCATGAGCGGTGGCACCGGCAGGTCGAGGGGACCAGCGACCGCTGCCGCCGGATCCCGGCGACACGGCGGGAGAAGGTCTACTCGTACCCCTGACGCCCCTGAGACACGCCGTCGTGGTGACCGGCTGACGATCCGCGTCGGGCGTGTCCGCCGGACCGTAGGAAGGCCGACGGCGCGGAGCGCGGTCGATGTCTGCGCGCCGTCTCCGCGCGCCGACGTGCCGGAGACCGACGAGCCCCGGGACACATCGGCCAACTGTTGTCCTCCCGGTGACGACGATGGACCGATGAGCTCATGTGGTCGCGAGGCTGCCCGCGCCGTGCTCGGCCACGTCGCCCCCGGCGGCACCCAGACCGGGCAGACGACCCCCGCTATCTGCCTAGCGCAGATAGCGGGCCGACCTGTCCATCACCCTCATCGTCAGCGCATGACATGTCCGCGCGGCACCGTCCCGCCCACGCTCCGGTTCACTGGACCGCCCGGCTGTCCGCAGTCCGCTCGCGCACTGAACGTACGGCGGTGCAGATCCCCGCCGTTACCGTGGCACGGGCGAATGCCTCTAGCTGTCCTGCGGGGTCGACGTGCCTGTACAGCGCTTCAACACCGGACCGGTGGACCGGCCCTCGGGCCTGGTGGAGCCCGGGGTGCCGCTGAGCGGAGTGACCGAGCTCCGGGTGCATGGAGTGGGCGGGGCAACTCCGGAGGACTTGCTGGGAGACCTCGCACCGCAGCAGGTGTCCGGCGATCGCATCGCCGGCTTCTACCGCACCGCCGACCTGCCCAGGACCTGCCAGCGGCGGCGCCGCCACGTGGAGGCGTACTCCTGGGGCGGGCTGACCTCGCGCAGCGGATCGCGGGCACTGTGGGTGCTGCTTTTCCCGTTCGCCTTGGCCAACATGGCTGGCTGGATGTGCAGTCAGTGGACCCACCGGTGGCCGCAATGGTTTCGGTGGCATCGGGCGGCGGTGCGGTGGGCCGCGCTCGGCCTGACAGTGAACCTGGTGCTGTTCACCGCGATGACCTCGATGGACCTGATCGCCTACCAGTGTGGCGGCCAGCCGGCCTGTGCCGGGAACACGTGGGCGCTGCGGCTGCTACGCGCCTCGCCGTTGGCCGAGTTTCCGGCCCGGCGGATCCTTCTCGGTGCACTTCTGCCACTCGCGGCCATCGCTATCCTGGCGCTGTTGACCGGACGCTCGATCGGCCGCTATGAGCGGGTCCGCCCGCCATTTCGGGGCCAGCGTGAGCCTGACCAGCTCTCGTCCAGTGCTGCCTCGGCGAACGTCGGCCTGACGGAGCCCACCTTCTGGGACGGCCAGCGCAGCGCCGCGAATCTCGGCGTGGCGCACCTGGCCGCGGGCCTGGCGTTTGTCGCGCTCGCCATGGTCCACACCGTTCAGACCACTTTGCACGCGGCCGGGACGGACAGCGCCAACCCGTGGAACACCCGCCAGGTGGCCTGGCTTGCGGCAGGCCTCGCGATAGCCGCCGCCCTTGTCTGCGCCGCCCGCAACTCCTTCGGCAAGCTGTGGTTCTGGCTGCTGCCCCTCTTGGCGCTCGTCGGCTGTGTCGCCGCGGCGGGGTTCGCCTGGGCGCAACCGCTGGTCCCCGGCCCCCAGGCGGTCGGTCCGCTGCCCGGCATGCGCAACACGATCAACGTCGCCTTCGTCGGCATCCTCGCCCCCGTGGTGCTGGTGCTGGTCGTGTCGGTGCTGGCGCTGATCGCGTCGGCTCGGCACGACCGCAGAGCCGACCCGCGCCCGAAGGAGGCCACGTTCCGCTGGGTCGGCCCGTTGGCCGCGCTCATCGTGGCCGTGCTCGCGCTCAACGCGGTCATGTTGGGTGTCATGATCCGGCTCGCCGACTGGTTGGGCGAGGTGTCCACCGCGACTCCCAGCGGCGCGCCGAAGACCCCCACGCTCTACCTCTTTCCGGTGGTCAGTGACCTCACGTCGTACCTGACCATCGGGCCCCTCGCGTTCGTGGTGCTGGTCGCGGCCATCGAGGGGACCACCTGGTGGGTGGCCGGCCGCCGGCAGGCCGCCAGGGACATCCGAAGGCACTACCAGGACCGCGAGGCCTTCCCCCGCCCGGACACGGAGACGGCGTGGCAGTACACCGCCGCCCCTGCCACGAACGCCGCTGCCGGCGCGGAGCCCTCCGCGGAGAGGGTCGTGAAGCGGTGGGCGGGCCGGGTGGCACGCGCCCGCCGGGCCGCTCGTATCCCCCGCGAGACGGACCTGGTGCTCAGTGCCGCCGCCGCGGTCGCGCTCGTGCTGCTCGGCTGGGTGCAGTTCCGCGTCTGGGTTCAGCACGAGGAGCCGTGGAACGAGCCGTGGATGATCACAGCAGGGAGCTGGATCGCCGCGTGGCTGCCGGTCGTGTTGATCGTGCTGCTGCGCCGCGGGTGGCGTGATCTGTCCGCCCGACGCCGCATCGGGATTCTCTGGGACGTCCTCACGTTCTGGCCGCGCGCCTACCACCCGCTCGCCCCACCCTCCTACGCCGAACGGGCCGTGCCCGAGCTGCGGCGGCGTCTGTGGCGCGTGTACGACAGCGACGGCTCGATCGTGATGGTCGCGCACAGCCAGGGCACAGTCCTCGCCGCGGCCGCTCTCCTGCAACAGCTGGCCCCGCCGTCCCCACAGCCCGGTCAGTGGTCCGACGTGGCGGTGTCGGACGAGACGACACCAAAGAAGGGATCGGCGCCGCAGGCGGCAGCGCAACAGGCAGCGTTGCTGAACAGGGTGGCTCTGGTCACCTTCGGCTCGCCGCTGCGCACCCTCTACAGCTGGGCGTTCCCCGCCTACTTCAACAGCACTGTGCTCAGCCGGTTGCGGCCCGCCACCGCATCTGGGACCGGCATTCGTGCGTGGCGCAATCTCTACTACCAGACCGACTACATCGGCCGGGAGATAGGCACCGCCGCCGCGGATCAGGAGCTTCCGGACCCGATCACCTGCTGGTACGTCTACGGCCAGCCCGAACCTGCCCCCGGCCGACACTCCGGCTACTGGACCGATCCGAAAGTCTGGGTCAACGTCGACGAAGTCGCCGAGCAGTTGGTCGACGCGGCGGCTCCCGTTGACGATTGCGATACCGCCACACCGGCGCCAGACACTGCTCTACCGGCTATCCCTGCGCCGGTGAAGGAGCGGCACCCGAGGGAAACCCCTCGGTCGTAGCCGGCCGGAGCTGGAGCAGCGCCTGCCGCGACGCCTTCGGGCTCCTTCGGCATCGCTGAGCCCCGGCTGATCCTCCAGCAGTGGCCCTGTGCGCTGCCGCGCTGGTTTCCCACCGACGCGTCGGTGTCCTGGTTCGAGCGTATGAGCGTCGCTGGGCGCCGCGGCTCCCGGGAAGTCACCGAGGCAAGCAGCTCGGCTGGTCAGCTCTAGACGTGTCCTGACCGTTGCTTTGACCTCGCGCTCGCCGCGGCGGTGCTCGCGGCCTCGGGCGCGGTACCCCAGCAGTCGATCGACCAGCTGGTGCTCCTGGGCGAGCTCGGGCTCGACGGATCGGTGCGGGGCATCCGCGGGGTGTTGCCGGCGGTGTTGGCGGCTACCCGCGCCGGACATCGGCAGGTCGTCGTGCCGACGGCCAACGCCGAGGAGGCCGCGCTGGTCGACAGCGTCGACGTTCTCCCGGCGCGCACTCTCGGCCAGGTCCTCGCCCACCTGGCCGGACGCGAGCCGCTGACCCGGCACGTCCGGGGCCCACTGCCCGAGCCGGCGCCACCTCCCGACCTCGGGGACGTCGTCGGCCAGGCCGCGGGGCGCCGGGCCGTCGAGGTGGCGGCCGCGGGAGGGCACCACCTCTTCCTGGCCGGCCCGCCGGGGGCAGGCAAGACGATGCTCGCCGAGCGGCTACCCGGTCTCCTCCCGCCCCTGGACGAGCAGGCGGCGCTGGAGGTGACCGCCATCCACTCCGTCGCGGGCACGCTGCCCTCAGGGGCGCCACTGGTCACCCGGCCGACGTTCGAGGCTCCCCATCACTCGGCCACCATGGCCGCGCTGATCGGTGGCGGCTCCGGTCAGATCCGGCCGGGCGCGGTGTGCCGGGCCCACCGCGGGGTGCTCTTCTTGGACGAGGCTCCCGAGTTCCCGCGCGCGGTGCTCGACACGCTGCGCCAACCGCTGGAGCGCGGACAGGTGACCATCCATCGCGCGGCCGGTTCGGCGACCTTCCCGTGCCGGGCGCAGCTCGTGCTTGCCGCCAATCCGTGCCCGTGCGCCAGCGCCGCCGGCGACACCGCGTGCACGTGCAGCTCGCTCGAGCGGCGCCGGTACCGATCGCGGTTGTCGGGGCCACTGCTGGACCGCATCGACCTCCGGGTGGACCTCCCACCGGTGACGCGCGCCGCGTGGCTCGACGGCCTGGGGCCACCCGAGACGACCGCGGAGGTGGCCCGTCGGGTGGCCGTGGCGCGCGCCGCGGCGGGGGAGCGGCTGGCGGGCACCGGGCTCACGGTCAACAGCCAGGTTCCCGGGCGGCTGCTGCGCGAGCGGTGGGCGGTGCCGCGCTCTGCCCTGGGGCTGGTGGAGCGGGCGTTGGAGCGCGGGGCGCTGTCGGTCCGGGGATTCGACCGCGTCATGCGCGTGGCCTGGACGCTGGCAGACCTGGCCGGGCACTCGGTGCCCGGCAGCGACGAGGTCGCCGAGGCGCTCGGCATGCGCCTGCAGAGGACGGCGGCATGAGCCTCGACGAGGATCTCGAGGAGGCGGCCGGCGGGCCGGCGACCGGCCTGCCGGTCCACCCCGGTCTGCGGCGCGCGCGGGCCTGGCTGAGCCGCGCGGTGGAGCCGGGCACGATCGACCTCTGGCGCTACGTGGAGGACGTCGGCCCCGTCGAGGCGGTGCGCCGGTTGCGCTCCGGCCGGGCGCCCGAGCGGGTCCGGTCCCTGGTCGGGGCGCGCGCCGAACAGGACGCCACCCTGGCCGACCTGGCGCGGGCCGAGCGCTGCGGAGCCCGGCTGGTGATCCCGGAGGACGACGAGTGGCCGGCGCTGCCGCTCCATGCCCTGACCGTCGCGGTGAGTGCCGAGCCCGGGAACCGCAGGGATCAGTCGGACCGCACGAAGGCCCCCGTCCCGCCGATGGGGCTGTGGGTGCTGGGCGCCCAACGGCTCGACGAGCTGGTCGACCGGTCGGTGGCGATCGTGGGGTCACGGGCGTCCACGGCCTACGGCGAGCACGTGGCCGCGGAACTGGGCCACCAGCTGGGGGAGCGGGGCTGGACGGTGGTCTCGGGAGGGGCCTTCGGGATCGACGCCGCCGCCCACCGCGGAGCGCTGGCAGCCGGGGCGCCGACGCTGGCGGTGCTGGCCTGCGGGGTCGACCGGCCCTATCCCGCCGCCCACGGCGCGCTCTTCCACCGGATCGCCGAGACGGGGCTGCTGGTCAGCGAGTGGCCACCGGGCTGTGCGCCGCTGCGGCACCGCTTCCTCGTTCGCAACCGGCTGATCGCCGCACTCACCCGGGGCACCGTCGTCGTCGAGGCCGCGGCGCGCTCGGGGGCGCAGGCGACTGCTCAGCGGGCCCGTCGGCTGGGCCGCGGGGTCCTGGTCGTGCCGGGCCCGATCACCAGCGCCATGTCGGTGGGTTGCCACGAGCTGCTGCGCGACGAGCAGGCGGGCGCGACGTTGGTCGCGTCGGCCGACCACATCATCGAGGCGGTGGGTGGGATCGGCACGGATCTGGCCGACCTGCCGGAGCGGCCGTCCGGGCCGCGGGACGGGCTCAGCGACCTCGCGGCACGGGTGCTGGACGCCTGCCCCGTGCGCAGCGGGGTGACTCCTGAACGGCTGGCCGCGATCGCCGGCTGCGACGTCCTGGAGGTGCTGCGGGTCCTTCCCGCGCTCGAGCTGGCCGACCTCGTCGAGTGGACCGGCACCGGCTGGCGGCTCCATCCACCTCCCCGGCGGCCCGGAGGCCCCGGCGCGGCGGCTTGACGGTCGGGAAACGCCGTCGGACGGTTCCGGGGTGACCGCGGGGACAGCAGACGTGCGTGCGGCGCTGCCGTCGCCGCTGGCCGCTGCCCTCGACGGGTACGAGGAGCACCTGCGCACCCAGCGGGATCTGTCGGACCACACCGTGCGCGGATACGTCAGCGATGCGGTCGGCCTGCTCGACCACCTGGCGCGGCGGGGCGGCGGGCAGGTGCACGACCTGGACCTCGCCGCGCTGCGCAGCTGGCTGGCCCAGGGCCGGACCAAGGGACACAGCCGGGCGACCATCGCGCGGCACGCCGCGTCGGCGCGGTCCTTCACCGCGTACCTGCGCCGCGCCGGGCTCAGCCCGGAAGACGTCGGCCAGCGGCTGGTCAGCCCCAAGGCGCACCGCGTCCTGCCGGGAGTGCTCGCCCCCGACCAGGCGCGCGCGCTGGTCGAGGCCGCCGCCGGCGCCGAGGAACCGGTGGGCCTCCGCGACGCCGTGGTGCTGGAGCTGCTCTATGCCAGCGGCATCCGGGTGAGCGAACTCGTCGGCCTCGACGTCGACGACGTGGACCGCGGCCGGCGGTTGCTCCGGGTGCTCGGCAAGGGGCGCAAGGAGCGCAGCGTCCCCTACGGCGTCCCCGCGGACCGCGCGCTCGATGCCTGGCTGACCCGCGGCCGGCCCGCGCTGGCCACGCCGGACTCCGGCCCGGCCCTCCTGCTGGGTGCCCGGGGACGACGGCTGGACGCGCGGGAGGCCCGGCGGACCGTGCACGCCGCCGTCGCCGGCACGCCGGGGGCCCCCGACATCGGACCGCACGGGCTGCGGCACTCCGCAGCCACCCACGTGCTGGAGGGCGGCGCGGACCTGCGCTCCGTCCAGGAGTTGCTCGGCCACGCTAGCCTCGCGACGACTCAGATCTACACGCACGTGACGGTCGAGCGGCTCCGTGCGGTCCATGCGCAAGCGCATCCGCGCGCCTGAGAGGGTGGCTGCGTGCCGGGACGACCAGCCGCAGCAGTCACGGGGCAGGACCACAGGGCGGGACCGACCATCAGCACCGAGGAGCGCGAGCGTGCCTGAGGCCACGATCGACCGGCTGGACGAGTACGACGAGGAGTCCCGTGCGGACGCCGACGCACTCCTGGCGCAGTTGTGGGCCGACTACGTCGCCGACCGTGACCCCGGACTGCGGGACCGGCTGATCCTCCACTACGCGCCGCTGGTCAAGTACGTCGCCGGCCGCGTGGGCAGCGGTCTGCCGGCCCACGTCGAGCAGGCCGATCTGGTCTCGTACGGCACCTTCGGCCTGATCGACGCGATCACCCGCTTCGAGCCCACCCGCGAGGTGAAGTTCGAGAGCTATGCGATGGCCCGCATCCGCGGTGCGATCATCGACGAGCTGCGCAACACCGACTGGATCCCGCGCTCGGTCCGCATGAAGGCCCGCCAGTTCGAGCGCACCGTCGCCGACCTCGAGGCCAGGCTCCACCGCAGCCCGACCGACGAAGAGGTCGCGGACGAGATGGGCATGGACGTCGAGGAGATCCGCAAGTTCCTCGGCCAGCTGTCCCTGGTCAACGTCGTGGCCCTCGACGAGCTGCTCACCGACGACGACGGCGGCGCCTCGCCGCGACTGGGCGACACCCTGCAGGACTCGAGCGCGCTCGACCCGCAGGCCATGGCCGAGCACGGCGAGGCGCGCCAGCTGCTCGCCCGTGCCGTCGAGCAGCTGCCGGAACGGGAGAAGGTGGTCGTGAGCCTCTACTACTTCGAGGGGCTCACCCTGGCCGACATCGGCCGGGTGCTCGGGGTGACCGAGAGCCGCATCTGCCAGCTGCACACCAAGGCCGTCCTGCACCTGCGCACCAAGCTCGCCGACATCGCGTGACGGTGTGCCGGGACGCGGTCGTCGAGCCATGGGCACCGAACGTGATCACTGTCTCGACTCCGTCCTGATCGGTGGCCGGGAGCCCGTAAGGGTGGTCGTGTCGAACTACGAGCCGGCCTGGCCGGCACGGTTCGCTGCGGTGAAGGCTCGTATCCACGCGGCCCTGGGGGAGACTGCTCTCGCAGTCGAGCACATCGGGAGCACCGCCGTGCCGGGGCTTGCCGCCAAGCCGATCATCGACGTGCTCGTTGTCGTGTCGGACGTCGAGGACGAGTCGTCATACGCCAGCGCGCTGGAAGGCGCCGGCTTTGCCTTGCGGGTCCGTGAGCCAGGTCATCGGATGCTGCGCACGCCCGGCAAGGACGTGCACGTCCATGTCCACGAGCCCGACGCCCAGGCCGTGACGGACTACGTGGACCTGAGGGACTGGCTGCGAGTGGACCCGGCCGACCGGAGTCGGTACGCGGCTGTGAAGCGCGACCTGGCCCAGAGGCCGTGGCCCGACATGAATCACTATGCGGACGCCAAGTCAGAGGTGATCCAGCAGATGCTCGGCAGAGCGAGGGTCTGGCGGGCCGAACACTGACGCGGAAGGCACCTGGCTTACGCGAGGGCGGAATGCATCCGCGATGTCGTCCTGAAGCGGCCCGAGCGGCCCTGACCGACCTACAGGACGCCGACTCCGCCGGGGTCGCCGACGACCTCCGCGAGCGATGCGTGGCAACCATCCGCAACACGTCCGATCATCGCGCCGGGAGCAGTCGGACCCGGGGCGGGCGCAGGAGCAGCAGCGGGTCCAGGTAGGTCTCGTCCCGCCGCAGCCCCCAGTGCAGGCAGGCCTGGACCGGGCACCCCGGATGGCCGGCCTGCAGCGTGCCGATGGGAGAGCCGCGTGCCACGGTCTGCCCGGCGGCCACGGAGGGGTCCACCGGCTCGTACGTCGTCCGCAGGCCGCCGGGATGGTCGATGCTCACCACGGGCCGGCCCGCGACCATGCCCGCGAACACGACGATCCCGTCCCCAGCGGAGAGCACCGGGCTCCAGGGCATGCCCTGCAGGTCCGTCCCGCGATGCCCTGCCGCGAACCGGTGGGGGAGCTGCTCGAAGGCGCGGGTCACCGTGAGGCCGCCGGCCATCGGCGCAGTCCAGTGGGCGGTCGACGGCGTCGGGGCGGGAGGAGCTTCCGCAATGGCCGGCGCTGGTGCGAACGCGACGGTCACGGCGAGGAGCAGCAGGGCCAGGAGTCGGGCACGCATGCGGGCAGAGTCGGCTCGCGCGGGTGCCGGTGGAGCCGGGTGGGCGGATCTGTGGACGGCCTCGACCGCGGGGGAAAGCCGCCGCCCGGCCTGGCGTATGCTGTCCGGTGCGGCCCGTTCCGATGGGTCGACTTCGCGCGTCCTCCTCCCGCCGGATCAGGCGGGGCAGTCGCCACCTCGGTCCCGACGGGCAACCGCCGGGGGTGTGGCGCCGTCGGACGCCAGGGCGGTGCACCACCCGGTGCCCGCGACGAACCGAGAAGCGCGGCCGGTGGCCGCGCGCACACGAGAGAGGCTGCAATGGCAGTCGTCAGCATGAAGCAGCTGCTCGACAGCGGCGTCCACTTCGGGCACCAGACCCGCCGCTGGAACCCGAAGATGAAGCGATTCATCTTCACCGAGCGCAACGGCATCTACATCATCGACCTGCAGCAGACGCTGGGGTACATCGACAACGCCTACGAGTTCGTCAAGCAGACGGTCGCGCACGGCGGTTCGATCCTGTTCGTCGGCACCAAGCGTCAGGCGCAGGAAGTCGTCGCCGAGCAGGCCACGCGCGTGGGCATGCCCTATGTCAACCAGCGCTGGCTGGGCGGCATGCTCACCAACTTCCAGACCGTGCACAAGCGCCTCCAGCGCCTCAAGGAGCTCGAGGACCTCGAGCAGACCGGCGCCCTGGTCAGCCTCTCCAAGAAGGAGCAGCTGGTCCTCAGCCGCGAGAAGGCCAAGCTCGAGCGCAGCCTCGGCGGTATCCGCGACATGCAGAAGGTGCCCAGCGCCATCTGGATCGTGGACACCAAGAAGGAGCACATCGCCGTCGGCGAGGCCCGCAAGCTGAACATCCCGGTGGTGGCGATCCTCGACACCAACTGCGACCCCGACGAGGTCGACTACAAGATCCCGGGCAACGACGACGCGATCCGCAGCATCACGGTGCTGACCCGGGTCATCGCCGACGCCGTCGCCGAGGGCCTGATGGCCCGCTCGGCCGCTCAGGCCGACGCCGGCCGTGGCGACGCCGCCGAGCCCGTCATCGGTGGCGACGAGCCGCTGGCCGACTGGGAGCGCGAGCTCCTGACCGGTGGGGACGCCCCCGCCGCGCCGGCTGCCGATGCCACCGCCACCCCGCTGCCGGAGACCCCGGCCGAGCCGCCCACGGTCACCGCGGGCGAGGTCGCCCCGGTCGAGGGCGTGCCCGCCACCACCGGTGGCAAGGACCGTCCCGCGGTCTGATCGGAGCGCGCCGCATCTCCCGTGGCCGGGAGGTGCGGCGCACCCGCATGTCCGCACCGCACGCCAGCACCACCGACAGACCACAGAGGAAGTGACATGGCTGAGTTCACTGCAGCCGACGTCAAGCGTCTCCGCGACGCCACCGGCGCCGGCATGATGGACTGCAAGAAGGCGCTCACCGAGGCCGACGGCGACTACGACAAGGCCGTCGAGTTCCTGCGCGTCAAGGGCGCCAAGGATGTGGGCAAGCGCCTCGAGCGCTCCACGACCAACGGTGTCGTCGTCAGCAAGGACGGCGCGCTGCTGGAGCTCGACTGCGAGACCGACTTCGTCGCCAAGAACGCCGACTTCGTGACGCTCGCCGAGCGCCTGCTCGACGTCGTCCTCGCGCAGAAGCCGGCCGACGTCGACGCGCTGCTGGCCGCCGACGTCGACGGCCAGACCGTCGCCGCGCTGGTCGAGTCCGAGTCCGCCCGCATCGGCGAGAAGCTCGTGCTCAGCCGGTTCGCCGCCTTCGAGGGCACCACCGCGACCTACCTGCACAAGCGGGCGACCGACCTGCCCCCGGCCATCGGTGTCGCCGTGCAGTACACCGGCGGCAGCGAGGAGGCCGCGCGCAGTCTGGCGATGCACATCGCCGCCGCACGTCCGCGCTTCCTCACCCGCGAGGAGGTCCCGGCCGAGGCGGTCGAGACCGAGCGTCGCGTCGCCGAGCAGACCGCGAAGGAGGAGGGCAAGCCCGAGCAGGCGATCGCCAAGATCGTCGAGGGTCGCGTCAACGCCTTCTACAAGGACTTCGTCCTGCTCGAGCAGCCGTCGATCACCGAGCCCAAGCGCACGGTGAAGCAGATCGTCGACGAGGCCGGCATGACCGTCGAGCGGTTCGCCCGCTTCGAGGTCGGCCAGGCCTGAACTGGCCCGCCTGCAGGGTCCCGCCGCGAGCGTGCGAGCGGTGGGGGGCAGGGGGTCCTTGGTGTCGCGGCGGCCCCGCTCCCTTCCCGGGAGCGGGGCCGTTCGTTCGTCCGCATGGGCTCATCGACCCATGCGGCAGGATCAGACAACCGATGTCGAGCGAGGGATGACGCGTTGACCGACACCACACCGCCGCTGTCCGCCCCCACTGCCTTCCAGCCGGCCGACGGCAACGGCTACCACCGGGTGCTGCTCAAGCTCTCCGGCGAGACCTTCGGGGGCGGCAAGGTCGGCGTCGATGCCGACATCGTCCGCGGCATCGCCGAGCAGCTGGCCGAGGTGGTCGCCAAGGGCACCCAGGTCGCGGTCGTCATGGGCGGTGGCAACTTCTTCCGCGGTGCCGAGCTCAGCCAGGCAGGCATCGACCGCACCAAGGCCGACTACATGGGCATGCTCGGCACCGTCATGAACTGCCTGGCGCTGCAGGACTTCTGCGAGAAGGCGGGCCTGGAGACGCGCGTGCAGTCGGCGATCACCATGGGTCAGGTCGCCGAGCCCTACATCCCGCGCAAGGCGATCCGGCACCTGGAGAAGGGCCGGCTGGTGATCTTCGGCGCAGGCGCCGGCATGCCGTACTTCTCCACCGACACCGTCGCCGCCCAGCGGGCGCTCGAGATCGAGTGCCAGGTCCTCCTGATGGGCAAGAACGGTGTGGACGGCGTCTACGACGACGACCCTCGGAGCAACCCCGACGCGGTCATGTACGAGGACCTCGACTACGCCACCGTGCTGGCCAAGCAGCTGAAGGTCGCCGACGCGACGGCCATCAGCCTGTGCATGGACAACCGGATGCCGATCGTGGTGTTCAACCTGTTGCGCGACGGCAACATCGCGCGGGCCACCGCAGGTGAGAGGATCGGCACGTTGATCAGCCAGCCGTCGTGAGCACGGACTGACCGGCCAGCACACCGAGACGACAAGCAGTTGAGCCGACGGCCGATGAATCGGGCCGCCTGCCGATGGAAGGAAGACCCGTGATCGACGACACCCTGCTCGATGCCGAGGAGCGGATGGACAAGGCTCTGTCGGTCGCCCGCGAGGATCTCGGCTCGGTGCGCACCGGCCGCGCGGCCCCGTCGATGTTCAACAAGATCATGGTGGACTACTACGGCGCGTACACCCCGGTGCCGCAGATGGCGTCGATCACCGTGCCCGAGGCGCGGATGGCCGTCATCAAGCCGTACGACATGAGCCAGCTGTCCGCGATCGAGCGGGCCATCCGCGACAGCGACCTGGGCGTCAACCCGACCAACGACGGCCAGATCCTGCGCGTGGTGTTCCCTCAGCTCACCGAGGAGCGGCGCCGCGACCTGGTCAAGCAGGCGCGGGCCAAGGGCGAGGACGCCAAGATCGCCATCCGCAACATCCGCCGCCGGGCGAAGGACGAGCTGGACCGCATCGCCAAGGACGGCGAGGCCGGCGAGGACGACGTGCGTCGCGCGGAGAAGGAGCTCGACCACCTCACCGAGCAGCACGTGCACGGCATCGACGAGGCCATGAAGAACAAGGAGAGCGAGCTGCTCGAGGTCTGACCCCGACGGCCCGTCCGCCCCATGACCACGCCCTCCGCCGCCGACCGTCCCGGGATCTCCGGGCCGGGCACCGAGCCGTTGCCCCGCTACGGCTCGCGGGCGGCACAGACCTCCGACACCGTCGGTCCACCCGGGCCGGCGGGGCAGCATCCCGTCGCGTGGTCCGACCGCACCGACGGCGACACCGGTCCGGTGCCGATCGTCGGCGACCGGCCGTCCCCGCCGCCGCCTCCCGCGGACCAGGTCCCCACCGCGACGGCGATGCCCCTTCCCGGCGAGGTCGAGGAGCTGCCCACGACGGAGCGCCCGGCCGGGGGCCGTGCCGGCCGTGACCTCCGGGCCGCGATCGGGGTGGGCGTCGGCCTGGTGGCCGTCATCGTGGCTTCCCTCCTGCTGTGGCGCCCGGCCTTCCTCGCCGTCCTCGTCACCGCGATCCTCGTCGCGGTCGTGGAGCTCACCCGGGCCCTGCGCGCCGGTGGGTTCAGCGCCCCGCTGGTCCCGCTGCTGGTCGGCGCGCTCGTCATGGAGGGCCTGGCCTGGAGCCGAGGGCCCACCGGGCTGGTGGTCGGGTTCCTGCTCACCGCGCTGGCCGTCCTGCTGTGGCGGCTCGGGCACGGCCCGGCCGGCTACCTCCGGGACGCCGCGTCCGGCGTTCTCGTCGCGATCTACGTCCCGCTGCTGGCCGGCTTCGCCGTCCTGCTCCTGGTGCCGGACGACGGCGCGGCGCGGGTTCTGGCGTTCATCGCCACCGTCGTGGCCAGCGACGTCGGCGGTTACGCGGCGGGCGTCCTCTTCGGCAAGCACCCGATGGCGCCCTCGATCAGCCCGAAGAAGTCCTGGGAGGGCATGGCCGGCTCGGTGCTGGCCTGCATGCTGGTCGCCACCCCGTTCGTCGTGCTCTGGCTCGACGGTCCCTGGTGGGGTGGGCTCGTCTTCGGCGCGGCCCTCGCGGCCTCGTCGACGATCGGCGATCTCGGGGAGTCCCTGATCAAGCGCGATCTCGCCATCAAGGACATGGGCAACCTGCTGCCGGGCCACGGCGGGATCATGGACCGGCTGGATTCCCTACTGCCCTCGGCGGCGGTGGCCTACCTGCTGCTGTCGGTCCTCGCGCCGGTCTGAAGTCACGCCGGCCGGTGGGCCCACCAGGTCGACCCCACCACCTCGAAGCCGCGCCGGGCGTACCAGTGCCGGGGCCAGTCGTCGGCCGCCGCCTCCAGCATCACGAGGTCGCAGCCTGCCTCCGTGGCCAGGCCCAGCGAGCGCGCCAGGACGGCATCGGCGTACCCGCGGCCCCGGGCCGCCGGATCGGTCATCACCGACTCCACCGCGGCGGTCGCACCGTCGACCCGGAGCTGGCCGGCGGCCACCACCCGGCCGTCCTCCCGGACCACGATGTCACTGACCGCGACGACCCGGTCGTTGAGCTGCTCGCGGCCGATCAACTGGGGCACCACCTGATCCAGCCGAGGGCCGAGGGCCGCCAGGTCCGTTCGCCAGGAGCGGTCCCAGAGCTCGTGCACCTCGCGCTGCTCGACCACCTCGGCCCGCTCCCCGCCCGGCAGCGGCCCCACGGGACGGGCCATCAGGAGCTGTTCCTCGATGTCGTAGCCGAGCCGGGCCAGGTCGGCGGCCACCTCCGCCGCGCCCGGCCACATCAGCGTGGCGACCCGGTCGGGCAGGCCCGCGTTGCCGGCGACCTCGTCGGCGGTGGCCGTGATGGTGGCGGCGTCCACGGGCTCGGTCAGGACGAGCCGGTTGTTGTCCCGGGAGTGCGGGAAGTCCGGGTCCGGCACGGCCACGCCGCCGGGGACGTCACCCACTCGCACGGCCCGCCGAACCGGCAGCGACGAGTAGAAGGCGATCGCCCGGCCGAGGACGCCGTCGGCGGCCGGGAGCACCGGTGCGACCGGCGGCCGGTACGGCACGACCGCCACGACCGCGCTCGTGGGGAGCGGGCCGTAGAGAAGGACCCCGTCCTCCCCACCCTTCGCAGGCTCAGGACGGGACCCGGGACGGGGGCCGGCCGGTACCCCGGCCTCCATGCGCACCGGGCCGGTCAGGCGGCCCGGGTCGACCACGAGCAGCACCAGGTCGCGCCGTCCGGGATGGAGCCGCTCGGCCGAGAGGTGAACCTGCCCAGGCGGGGAGGGGCGGACGAACCCGACGGCGTCCAGGGACGGCGGTCGGACGGCGCCGAGGGACAGGGCCCTCCGCCACTCCGCCGGCTCGATGAGGTGCAGGAGCACGGCCTCGGTCATGTCACAAAACTTCCTGCACGATGGGTGAGTGACGGGCGACAAGGTGCTCGTACGGACCGCCCAGCGCTACCGGGCATTCGTCGACGAGGCGGCCGAGGAGTCGCCCACCTATTCCACGCTGGCGGCTGCGGTGGCGCAGGACCGCGACATCCTGCGCTTCCTGGTGGGCCTCCCCGAGGCCAAGCGCCAACCGAACCTGCTCCTCGCGGCCGTCCGGTTCCTCGGGGGCGTGCCGGCGGACGGCGCGGAGCTGCACGACCGGGTCCTGGCCGGCGCCGACCTGCTGCGGGACACCATGCTGGCCCGCGCGACGCAGACCAACGAACCGGCCGGGTGCGCCGCCCTCCTCCCGGCCCTGGCCGTGCTCGACGGTCCACTGGCGCTGGTGGAGGTGGGTGCCTCCGCGGGGCTCTGCCTGTACCCGGACCGGTACAGCTACGAGTTCGATGGGCAGCCGGTCGGGCCCCGGCAGCCGGTGCACCTGCGGTGCAGCACCAGTGGCGGCGTGCCGGTGCCGTCCCGGCTGCCGGAAGTCGTCGCGCGCATCGGCATCGACCTCAACCCCCTCGACGTCACGGACTCCGACGACCTCGCGTGGCTGCGCGCCCTCGTCTGGCCGGGCCCCGCCGAGGCCGGGCGGCTGCAGCGCCTGGACACGGCCGCCGCAGTCGCCGTGCAGGAGCCGCCGACCATGCTGGCCGGGGACCTGGTGGAGCGGCTGCCCGACGCCCTCGACCTCGTCCCGGACGGCGCCACGCCCGTGGTTCTGCACACCGCCGTCCTGCCCTACGTCCCCGAGCCCCACCGCAGCACCTTCGTGGAGCGGGTGCGGAGCCTGCCGGTCCGCTGGATCGCGCAGGAGAGCGCCGGCATGGTGCCGGGCACCGGCCGGACGCACGCGGGCGGCTGGTCCCCCTCCTTCGTGCTGTCGCTGGACGGGCGGCCGCTGGCGCACACCGCGCCGCACGGCGGCCGCGTCGAGTGGCTCGCCGGGAGGTGAGTCAGGCTCCGGCCGCCAACGGGGGATCGGCGTCGATGCCGCGAGCTCGGAGGGCCGACTCGATCGCTTCGCACACCGTACGGACCACCGCGACGCGGGCCCACCGCTTGTCCTCCGCCGCGACGACGTGCCATCGACCGGCGGGATGGTCGGTGCGGTCGAGCATGTCGTCGACGGCGTCCTCGTAGGCCGGCCGCCTCTCCCGGTTGCGCCAGTCCTCAGCGGTGAGCTTCCACGCCCTGTACGGGTCGGCCTGTCGCGACTCGAACCGGCGGAGCTGCTCCTCGGGGGAGAGGTGCATCCAGAACTTGACCAGGATCGTGCCCTCGGCGGCCAGGGTCGTCTCCAGGTCCACGATCTCGGCGTAGGCCCGCTGCCATGCCTCCTCGGGGGCGAAGCCCTCCACCCGCTCGACCAGCACCCGGCCGTACCAGGTGCGGTCGAGCACGGCCATGCCTCCCCACCCCGGCAGCACCGGCCAGAACCGCCAGAGGAAGTGGTGCCGCTTCTCGTCGAACGTGGGTGCGGCGAACTGTGCGACCCGGACGTGCCGGGGGTCCAGCTCGCCGACGAGACGTTTGATCGCCCCGCCCTTGCCCGAGGCGTCCCAGCCCTCGAACAGCACGAGCAGCGGCGGACCGAGCTCACCGGGGCCGATCTGCCCGCCGAGCAGCAGACGTAGGTGCACCAGCCGCTGCTGGGCCTCGACCAGCTGCTTCTTGGCGTCTTTCTTCGACAGGCTGACGGAGAGGTCGGCGTCCGCGAGACGGCTCATGCGCGAAGCCTGGCCGGGTTGCGGCGAAACCGCAGCTCGGCGGGCGCTCAGCGAGCCGGACCCGCCCCGCCGCCGCTCGACCGAGCAGTTGTGGTCGTCCGCGTCGGCGTGTCCGGGCGTGTCGTTGACCGCAACTGCTCAGTCGACCCCAGGGCGGGTCATTCGCCCATCCCGTGCTGCCTCACCCAGGCGTGCATGGCGATGCCGGCGGCCACCCCGGCGTTGATCGACCGGGTGGACCCGAACTGAGCGATGGACAGGACCCCGTCGGCGGCGTGGCGTGCCTCGTCCGACAGGCCGCTGCCCTCCTGACCGAAGAGGAACACACAGGCCCTCGGGAGCTCGGCCGTCTCCAGCGGCCGGGCTCCCGGCAGGTTGTCCACGGCCAGCAGCGGGAGGCCCCGCTCCCGCGTCCAGGTGACCAGCTCGGAGATCCCGGGGTGGTGCCGCACGTGCTGGTAGCGGTCGGTGACCATGGCGCCCCGCCGGTTCCAGCGCTTCTTCCCGACGATGTGCACGGCCTCGGCCAGGAACGCGTTCGCGGTCCGGACGACGGTGCCGATGTTCAGGTCGTGCCGCCAGTTCTCGATGGCCACGTGGAAGGGATGCCGTCGGCGGTCGAGGTCGGCGACGATCGCCTCGACGGTCCAGTACCGGTAGCGGTCGACGACGTTGCGCCGGTCGCCGTGCGCCAGCAGCTCGCGGTCGAACCGCGGGTCGGCCGGCCACGGACCGGGCCAGGGACCCACCCCGACGGAGTCGAGGACGGCCTCCGGCGAGGTGAGTTCGCTCTCCGTGTCGGCCATCGCAGCCAGGCTAGTGGGACCATGGACGACGCCATGACTGCCCTCCCGCTCGTCTTCGACGCCCCCCGCCGGGGGATGCCCCCGCGCCACCTCGCCGACCTGACCCGCGAGGAGGCCCGCGCGGCAGTCACCGAGCTCGGCCACCCGGCGTTCCGCGCCGACCAGCTGGCCCGGCACTTCTACCGCGGCGTGACCGACCCCGCACAGATGACCGATCTCCCGGCCGGGGCCCGCGAGGCGCTCACCGAGGCGCTGCTGCCCGGCCTGCTCACCGTCGTCCGGCACCAGACCGCCGACAACGGGCGCACGCGCAAGACGCTGTGGCGGCTGCACGACGGCGCGCTGGTCGAGAGCGTGCTGATGCGCTACCCCGACCGTGCGACGGTGTGCATCTCCAGCCAGGCCGGCTGCGGGATGGCCTGCCCCTTCTGCGCGACCGGGCAGAGCGGCCTGACGCGCAACCTGTCCGCTGCCGAGATCATCGGCCAGGCGGTCGCCGCCGCCGCGGCCATGGCGAACGGCGAGATCGAGGGTGGGCCGGGGCGGCTGTCCAACGTCGTCTTCATGGGCATGGGGGAGCCGCTGGCCAACTACGCCCGCGTCCGCAAGACCCTCGACGCCCTGCTTACCCCGGCGCCGCACGGGCTCGGCCTCTCGCAGCGCTCGGTGACGGTGTCCACGGTGGGCTTGGTGCCGGCCATCCGGCGGCTGACCGACGAGGGCCGCAACGTCACGCTCGCCGTCAGCCTGCACGCGCCGGACGACGAGCTGCGCGACACGCTGGTGCCGATCAACACCCGCTGGAAGGTCGGCGAGGTCATCGACGCCGCCGACGCCTACGCACGGAAGACCGGCCGCCGGTACTCGGTCGAGTACGCCTTGATCCGCGACGTGAACGACCAGCCGTTCCGTGCCGACCTCCTCGGCACGCTGCTCGCGGGCAAGCTCGCGCACGTCAACCTGATCCCGCTGAACCCGACGCCGGGCAGCCCCTGGGACGCCAGCCCGCTCCCGGCGCAGCGCGAGTTCGTCGCGCGGCTGCGCGCCGCCGGGGTCGCGACGACGGTCCGCGACACCCGCGGTCAGGACATCGACGGTGCCTGCGGTCAGCTGGCCGCCGCCGACCGGGTCGAGGGCGTCCCCAGCGTCGCCGTGCCGGTGCCCTCCGTCGAGCCCCCGGTCGAGCTGGGCGCGGAGGGCGATTCGTGAGCCGGCTCGCGAGCTCACGCCTGGGTACGGCAGTTCCGCGACCGGGGTCGACGAGCGGCGGCGAGGAGGACTCGTGAATTCGGCTCCGCCGGAGGCCGAGGCGCACGAGCACAGTCACGCCGACGTCTCCGGCGGGTGGCTGCGGGCGGCCGTCTTCGGAGCCATGGACGGCCTGGTCACCAACACCGCGCTCGTCGCGGGCGTGGGCGGCGGCGGTGCGCCCCCACGGGCGATCGTGCTGGCCGGTGGCGCCAGCCTCGTGGCCGGGGCCATCTCGATGGCGCTCGGCGAGTACACGTCGGTCAGGACGCAGAACGAGCAGCTCGACCTCGAGGTCGAGAAGGAGCGCCGGGAGCTCGAGCGCAACCCCGAGGGAGAGCTCGCGGAACTGGTCCAGATGCTGCGGGTGCGCGGTGTGGACGAGGCCCTGGCCCACGACGTCGCCGTGCAGTTGTCGCGCGATCCCGCGACGGCGCTGCGGCTGCACGTCGTCGCCGAGCTCGGGCTCAACCCGGAGGACAAGCCGTCCCCGCGCGTCGCTGCGGTCTCCTCGTTCCTGACCTTCGCGACGGGTGCCCTGATCCCGTTGCTGCCCTACCTCTTCGGCGTCTCGCTGCTGTGGGTCGCGCTCCTCTGCGGCGGGCTGGGACTGCTGGTCGCCGGTGCGCTGTCGGCGCGGTTCACGCCGCGGCCGTGGTGGTACGCGGCGCTGCGCCAGCTGCTGTTCGGCGTGGCCGCGGCGGGGATCACCTATGCCGTCGGCTCACTGATCGGCGTCACGGTCGCCTGAGGACGGACCTCCTCCTCCCCACCCCTCGCAAGCTCGGGGCGGTGCCCTGGAGGAGGCCGGTCAGCGGCTGCGCCAGGCGTTCTTCCGGCGACGGATGTCCCACAGCAGGATGAGCACCATGATCAGGGCGATGCCGAACAGCCAGAGATCCTCCATCCGGCCCTCGTGGTTGCCGTAGAGGTAGCTCAGGAGGATCACCACCGAGATCCACGCGCCGATCCGGCCCTTCCTGCCGGTCTCGCCGTGCCAGCCCCAGTCCTCGGGCCGCTCGTGCTCCACCGGGTGGTCACCGACGCGGACGACGCCCTCTTCACGACCGGGCTGGTTGACCCGCTGCGTCTCGCTCACGCGTTACTCCTCGCTGGCGCTCGTCGACCGCCTTCGCGGCGCTGCCCTGTCCTGTCCTGTCTCGCGCGTTCGCGAGCAGCGACATTCTGGCAGCAGCCGGCGTCGAGCACCGGAGGAGGTGGCCGAGCTACGGCGTGCCGTGATGCGGGCGAGCGGCCTCGGGAAGGATGCAGCGCGTGAGTTCACCCCGCCAGGTCACGCTCCTCGGCTCCACCGGCTCGATCGGCCGGCAGGCGATCGCTGTCGCGGAGCAGAACCCCGACCGGCTGCAGATCACCGGCCTGGCCGCCGGGGGCGGGGATGTCGGGCTGCTCGCGGAGCAGGCGCTGACCCTCGGCGTCCGCACGGTCGCCGTCGCCCGCGCCACGGCCGCGCAGGATCTGCAGCTGGCCTTCTACGCCGCCGCCAGCAAGCGCGGCTGGTCGAAGGGGGAGTACTCGCTGCCGGAGATCCTGGCCGGGCCCCGGGCGGCCGAGGAGCTCGCCGCCCGCCCCGCCGACGTCGTCCTCAACGGCATCACCGGCTCGATCGGGCTGCGTCCCACGCTCTCGGCACTCGGGGCTGGGCGCACCGTGGCGCTGGCGAACAAGGAGTCGCTGATCGCCGGCGGCGCCCTGGTGACCGCGGCCGCCGCCCCGGGCCAGCTGGTGCCCGTCGACTCCGAGCACTCCGCCCTGGCGCAGTGCCTGCGCAGTGGTGCCCGTGGCGAGGTGGGGCGGCTCGTCCTCACCGCCAGCGGCGGTCCCTTCCGCGGCCGCACCGCCGAGCAGCTCACCGGCGTGACCGTGGAGGAGGCGATGGCCCATCCCACGTGGGACATGGGGCCGGTGATCACCATCAACTCCGCGACCCTGGTCAACAAGGGCCTGGAGCTGATCGAGGCCCACCTGCTCTTCGACGTGCCCTACGCCGACATCGACGTCGTGGTCCATCCGCAGTCGATCGTCCACTCGATGGTGACCTTCGTCGACGGCGCGACGATCGCCCAGGCGAGCCCCCCGGACATGCGCCTCCCGATCGCCCTCGCCCTGGCCTGGCCCGACCGCCTGCCCGTCGTGCAGCCGGCCCTGGACTGGACGGCCGCGAGCACCTGGGAGTTCGCCCCGCTCGACGAGGTGGCGTTCCCCGCGGTCCGGCTCGCGCGCCTCGCGGGCGAGGCCGGCGGCGTCGTCCCGGCGCTGTACAACGCGGCCAACGAGGAGGCCGTCGCCGCCTTCGTGGCGGGTCGGCTGTCCTTCCGCGGCATCGTCGACCTCGTCGCGCGTACCCTCGACGACGCGCCGGACTTCGGCGTACCGACCTGCGTCGAGGACGTGCTGGCCGCCGAGAAGTGGGCCCGGGAGCACGCCCGGGGCGTCATCTCCGGAGGCTGAGCTGAGCGCGACCCTGCTGACCGTCCTCGGCGTCGTCGCCTTCGCGATCGGCCTCCTCTTCTCCATCGCCTTCCACGAGGCCGGCCATTTCTTCTGGGCGCGGAAGTTCGGCATGCGCGTGCCGCAGTTCATGGTCGGCTTCGGCCCGACGGTGTTCTCCCGGCGACGCGGTGAGACCGAGTACGGCATCAAGGCGATCCCGCTGGGTGGCTACATCCGCATCGTCGGCATGATCCCGCCGGTCGAGGAGGGCGAGAGCAAGCGCGCCACCCGCATGCGCAGCTTCATCGCCGAGGTGCGCGGCCAGGCGCTCGACGACGTCCTGCCCTCGGACGACGGCCGGGTCTTCTACGCCAAGCCCTGGTGGCAGCGGGTCATCGTGATGTTCGCCGGCCCCTTCCACAACCTGGTGCTCGCGGTCGTGTTCTTCACGGTCCTGCTGACCACCGTGGGGCCCGCGGTGTCCACCACCACGCTGCGGACGGTCCCGGAGTGCGTGCTCCCCGCCGGTGCGGCCCAGGACGCCACCTGCAGCACGCCGGTCGACGAGCAGGGCCAACTGTGCGAGGCGGGCGCCGATGCGTGTGCCCGTCCCGAGCAGAGCCCGGCGGCGAAGGCCGGCCTGCGCCCCGGGGACACCCTCGTCGCCATCGACGGACAGCCGCTGGACCGTACGGCCTACGACAGCTGGACCCTCGTGCAGGAGGCGATCCGGGGTTCGGCCGGCGAGCCGATCGACCTGACGATCGAGCGTGACGGCGAGCGGCGCCAACTGACCGTCACCCCGATCGAGAACACCGTCTACACCGACGCGTCCGGCCGGGAGACCGCCACTGCCGGCTACCTCGGCATCAGCCCGGTCCAGGAGTTCGCCCGCCAGTCCGTGAGCGACGTGCCCGGCTACTTCGGCATGGTCGTCGCGCAGT
This sequence comes from Blastococcus mobilis, assembly GCF_900188025.1. Classification (GTDB taxonomy): domain Bacteria; phylum Actinomycetota; class Actinomycetes; order Mycobacteriales; family Geodermatophilaceae; genus Blastococcus_B; species Blastococcus_B mobilis. The sequence goes on along the minus strand of NZ_FZNO01000031.1, from coordinate 26,174 downwards.
CGGTGGCGCGGTTGGTGGAGATTCCCGAGCGCATCCCGCAGCTGTTCCGGGCGGCGTTCCTCGGGGAGGAGCGGGACGTGAACGGGCCGATCGGCGTCGTCGGCGTCGGCCGGATCTCCGGTGAGGTGTTCGCCCTCGAGGACTTCTCGACCGAGCAGAAGCTGAGCATGTTCCTCAGCCTGCTGGCGAGCATCAACCTCGTGCTGTTCCTCTTCAACCTGCTGCCGATCTATCCGCTGGACGGCGGGCACATCGCCGGGGCGCTGTACGAGAAGGCCCGCTCCACGGTCGCCCGACTGCGGGGCCGGCCGGACCCGGGCCCCTTCGACATCGCCCGGTTGATGCCGGTGGCCTACCTAGTCGCCGGTGTGTTCCTGGCCCTGTCCGCGCTGCTGTTGGTCGCCGACATCGTCAACCCGATCACCCTGGGCTGACGCCGCAGCCGGTCGGGAGAGGGATCCCCGGTCCGACGCCGCCCGCCGTTCCCCGGCGCACGTCACAGCCGGGTCACCGGCACGGTCGCGGGCGCAGGGGATACTGGCTGGCATGGCGATCCCCGTCGGTCTCGGCATGCCGGCTGCACCCCCTCCCGTCCTCGCCCCCCGGCGGAAGACCCGTCAGCTCGACGTGGGCGGGGTGGGCGTGGGCAGCGACTTCCCGGTGAGCGTGCAGTCGATGTGCACCACCAAGACCGCCGACATCAACGCCACGCTGCAGCAGATCGCCGAGCTCACCGCCTCCGGCTGCCAGATCGTGCGCGTCGCGGTGCCCGACACCGACGACGCCGAGGCGCTGCCGATCATCGCCAAGAAGTCGCAGATCCCGGTGATCGCCGACATCCACTTCCAGCCGCGGTACGTGTTCGCCGCCATCGAGGCCGGCTGTGCGGCCGTCCGGGTGAACCCGGGCAACATCAAGAAGTTCGACGACAAGGTCGGCGAGATCGCGCGGGCGGCCAAGGCCGCCGGGACCCCGATCCGGATCGGGGTCAACGCCGGCTCACTCGACAAGCGGCTGCTGGCCAAGTACGGCAAGGCGACGCCGGAGGCCCTGGTGGAGTCGGCCCTGTGGGAGTGCTCGCTCTTCGAGGAGCACGACTTCCGCGACATCAAGATCTCGGTCAAGCACAACGACCCGGTGGTCATGGTGCGCGCCTACGAGCTGCTGGCCGCCCAGTGCGACTACCCCCTGCACCTCGGCGTGACCGAGGCCGGCCCCGCCTTCCAGGGCACGATCAAGTCCGCGGTCGCCTTCGGCGCGCTGCTGTCGCAGGGCATCGGCGACACGATCCGGGTCTCGCTGTCCGCCCCGCCGGTCGAGGAGGTGAAGGTCGGCAACCAGATCCTGGAATCGCTGAACCTGCGCCGGCGCGGGCTGGAGATCGTCAGCTGCCCCTCGTGCGGGCGCGCGCAGGTCGACGTCTACAAGCTGGCCGACGAGGTCACCGCCGGGCTGGAGGGGATGGAGGTCCCGCTCCGTGTCGCCGTCATGGGCTGCGTCGTCAACGGCCCCGGTGAGGCGCGGGAGGCCGACCTCGGCGTCGCCTCCGGCAACGGCAAGGGCCAGATCTTCGTGAAGGGCGAGGTCGTCAAGACCGTCCCCGAATCGCAGATCGTGGAGACCCTGATCGAGGAGGCCATGCGGATCGCCGAGGAGCAGACGGCGGCGGGAACGCCCGCGGGGTCGCCCGTCGTGAGCGTCAGCTGACTCCGGGCAGCCGGACCCGACCGTGCTCCGAACGCCCACCGCCCGCGTCCTCGACGAGGGCGACGAGGCCGCCGTCCACCGGTTGCTGGCCACCGACCCCGTCGCGGCGTGCGTCCTCGCCGGACGGATCGAGACGGCCGGCACCGCTGCGGCCTCGCTCGGCGCGCCGCTGTGGGGCTTCGGTGCGGGGAACGAGCTCGAGGCGGTCTGTCTGGCCGGAGCCAACCTGATCCCCTTCGCGGTGCCGGGGGCCGAGCGCGCCGCGGCAGCCGCCTTCGCGGAACGCGCCCGGCGCGCCGGGCGACGCTGCTCGACGATCGTCGGCCAGGCCGCATCCGTATCGCCCCTCTGGGACCTGCTCGCGCCGTACTGGGGGCCCGCCCGCGACCACCGGCCCCGCCAGCCGCTGATGGCCATCGACGGCCCGGCCGCCGTGGCCGCCGAGCCCCGGGTCCGGCCGGTGCTGCCCACCGAGCTCGAGACCCTCCTCCCGGCCGCTGTCGCGATGTTCACCGAGGAGGTCGGCGTGAGCCCGCTGCGCGTCGACGGCGGTGCCGGCTACCGCGCCCGGGTGGCGGAGATGGTGCGGGCCGGGCTGTCGCTGGCCTGGATCCAGCACGGCGAGGTCCTCTTCAAGGCCGACATCGGCGCCGTCTCCCGAGCGGCCTGCCAGGTGCAGGGCGTGTGGGTGGCGCCGGCCCACCGCGGCCGCGGCATCGGGACGGCGGGAACGGCAGCGGTCGTCGAGTACGCGCGCGCCGCGATCGCACCCGTCGTCAGCCTGTACGTCAACGACTTCAACACCGCCGCCCGCGCGGCCTACCGCCGGGTGGGCTTCCGGGAGGTCGGGCAGTACGCCAGCGTGCTCTTCTGAGCTGCCCCGTCCGGAGGCTCGCGTCGAGCGCAGCGAGGCGCGAGGGGGACGGGGTCCTCTTTCTGACAGTCTGTCGCCGTGCCGCCGTGGACACCACCTCGCCCCACCCTCGCCCTCGCCACCGCGCTCCTGGTGGTGAGCGTTCCCGTCCTCGGGGCCTGCTCCCGGAACTCGGAGGGCGACGTCCGCGACGCGGCGAAGAGCTTCCTCGACGCGTGGGCCGGCGGTGACACCGCCGCCGCCGCGCGGGCCACGACCGACCCCGACGCGGCCACCGCGCTCCTGGAGCAGACCGCGACGGACCTGCCCGACGCCGTGCTCAGCACCGAGCTCGGGTCCGTCACCGTCGACGGCGGGACCGCCACCGTCGGCTGGACCGCCACCTGGGACCTCGCGGCCGCACCCGAGTGGAGCTACGAGTCGACGCTCCGCCTGGCGGAGGGCGACGAGGAGTGGCAGGTCGTCGCCGAGCCCGCGCTGGTGCATCCCGAACTGGGGGAGGGACAGCACCTGGAGCTCACCCGCAGGCTGCCGGACCGGGCGGCGATCACCGATGCCACCGGAGTGCCCCTGTTCACGCCCACGGAGGTGGTGAACGTCGGTATCGATCGCGCCCAGGTCACCGATCTGGCGACGCTCGCCGCCGGGCTGTCCGCGGCCACCGGCGTGGCGGCGGACGAGATCGTCGCCGACGTCGAGGCCGCTCCGGAGGGGCAGTTCGTACCCGTCATCACACTGCGCCGGCCCGACTTCGAGGCGATCCGCGCCCAGGTGTTCGACCTGCCCGGCGCGGTCTTCCCGACCGACACCCGCCTGCTGGCGCCGACCCCACGGTTCGCCGTCGCCCTGCTGGGTCGTGTGGGCGCGGCCACGGCGGAGGTCATCGAGGAGTCCGAGGACGACGGGTCCCCGCGCTACGTCGCCGGTGACCAGCTGGGCCTCTCCGGGCTGCAGCGCGTCTTCCAGGAGCAGCTCACGGGCACCCCCGGTTTCACCGTCTCGGTCGTCAGCACCGACGAGGGCACGGCCGACACCGGCGTGGAGATCGGGGGGGTCGAGCCCGCGCCGGGCGAGCCGCTGCGGACGCCGCTGGTCCCTGCTCTGCAGAACGCGGCCGATGCCGCCGTGGCAGGGCAGCAGCTGCCCACCCACCTGGTCGTCGTCCGCCCGGGTTCCGGCGAGATCCTGGCGGTCAGCTCGAACGAGGTCGCGGACGCGAGCAACGCGCTCGGGGGCCAGTTCCCGCCGGGTTCGGCCATGAAGACGATCACCGCCACGGCGCTGCTGTCCGCGGGCGCGGTCACCCCGGGCACCCCGGTGCCCTGCCCGGGGACCACGACCGTCGACGGCCGGGAGTTCGAGAACCAGGACCAGTTCGACCTCGGCACGGTGCCGTTCACCGAGGCGTTCGCGCAGTCGTGCAACACGACGTTCATCCAGCAGGCCCTCGAGCTGCCCGACGGGGCGCTGGCCGAGGCAGCCGGCGCCTACGGCGTGGGAGCGGACTGGAAACTGCCGGTCGGCATCTTCAGCGGCAGCGTGCCCGCCGACAGCACGGGGACGACGAAGGCGGCGAACGCGATCGGCCAGGGCGAGGTGCTGATGAGCCCTGCCCAGCTGGCGCTGGTCGCCGCGGGCATCGCCAGCGGCACCCCTGCCGCGCCCGTCGAGGTTGACGGCGCCGATCCGGCCGGCCCGGCCCCGGCCGGACCTGGTCAACCCGTGCTCGACTCGCTGCGCCCGCTGATGCGGCAGGTCGTGGTCTCGGGGACCGCGTCGGACCTGGCAGACCGAGGCGACGTCTTCGGCAAGACCGGGACCGCCGAGTACGGGAGCAACACCCCGCCGGACTCGCACGGCTGGTTCATGGGGTACCAGCTCGCCGGGCCCCAGGGCGACATCGCCTTCGCCGTCCTGGTCGAGGGCGGTCAGTCCAGCAGTGCGGCGGTCGCCGTCACGGACGCCTTCCTCGGCGGACTCTGAGCACGGCCCCGTCCCGGGTCCCACCCTGAGCTTGCGAGGTCGCATGGCCCCGTCCCGGGTCCCGCCGCGAGCGTGCGGGGGTCGCATGGCCCCGTCCCGGGTCCCGCCGCGAGCCTGCGAGTGGTGGGAAGGACGGGGTCCTTCTGGGGGTCCTTCTACTGCTGCGGCAGGCCGGGGAACGCACGAGTCGCCGGCGTCTGGCCGGCGGTGGCCCGCCAGCCCACGGCGCGCACCTCGGCCGCGGTCAGCGCGCCGACCGCGAGCTCGCGCGTCGTGCGCTCGACGGCCTGGTCGAGCACCCGTACCCACGCCGCGGCGACGCCGTCCTCCAGGACCACGGCGAGCGCGGCCGCGTCGGTCCCCGACAGCACCGGGAACGGGACGGCGTAGCCGCCCGCGGTGTGCACCGGGTCGGCGCCTCGTTCGGCCAGGAGGTCGACGACCCGGTCGCGGGTGTCGCGGTGGGCCGTCTCCGACACCGCGGCGAGGCCCTGTGCGCTCGCGTCGAGCGCCGCACCCACGACGCCGTAACCCCACACCGCGGCGTGCTCGGCCGCGAGGGCCGAGCGGAGCGCCGCGTTCTCGGTGCGCGCGTCGAGCGCACCCGTGTCGGAGGTGTCGTCAGCCATCGTGCGACCTCGTCATGCCAGTCTCCCGTCCTGCCCGGCGAGCCCCGCAGCGATCGATCCCAGCAGCGCCGCGCGGGCGCCGGACTGGTCCACGCACGCCGCGGCGTGGGAAGCCGCCGCCGTCGCCACCTGGGTCCGCAACCACGCGCGGGTCTCCGGCGCCGGAGGCGCGTCACCGGCGGCGGGGGGTGCCGACGACGAGCTGCCCGGTGCCGCCGCGCGCAGGCGGGCCAGCTGCTCGTCGGCCTGTGCCGCGAGGTCAGCGACCTCCGCGGCGAGGGCCGGGTCGGCCGCACCCGCCGCGACGAAGGCGGAGACCACGGCCTCCTGAACCGCCACCTGCGCGCTGAGCTCGTCGGCCTGCCGGCTGGTGACCTTCTCGCGCTCATCGGCGGACGAGGAGGTGCAGCCGGTGGCCAGGACCGCCAGCCCCGCCGCGGAGGCCGCCAGCAGGGTGCGCCGGGAGAAGCCCGGGGGGCAGGAGGGCAGCGGAGGAGACATCGCTGTCATTCTCGCAGCCGGGACGGCTCGGTCCCGGTACTGCGGTCCAGGCGCGTCCGCGTCCGGCACGGACGGACCGTGCGAACCCCGTGCCCGCGTCCGACGGCGCGGGATCGGGGGCCGGCGGCCCGCTCCAGGTGCGTGGTCGGATCACTGTCCTGCGGGCGGTAGCCTGAGCACTTGCCCTCCATCCGGGTCAGACCAGCGCCGAAGGCCGGTCGGTGACCGGATCGGGGGGTCATGGCGTTCCGCACCAGGCGGCCGCTCGAGCCCGGAGGAGGAGACCGTGTCCACCTCTCACGGCACCCAGCGCAGCGACCCGGCCACCGCGCGACTGACCGGCTGGATCGAGCCCGTCGTGGCAGCGGCGGGCTACGACCTGGAGGAGCTCGTCGTCACCCCGGCGGGGCGGCGCAGCGTGGTTCGGGTCGTGGTCGACCGGGACCAGGGGGTCAGCCTCGACGACATCGCGGAGGTCAGCCGGGCGGTGTCGGAGGTGCTGGACGAGAACGACGACGGGATGGGGCGCACGCCGTACGTGCTCGAGGTGAGCAGCCCGGGCGTGGACCGGCCGCTGACCGACCAGCGGCACTGGCGACGCAACATCGGCCGCCTGGTGACCGTGGCCGTCGGCCCTGCCGGCCACACCACCGAGGTCACCGGCCGGATCACTGCGGTGGACCACGCGGGCGTGACCCTCGCCGTCGAGGCGCAGGGCAAGCCCGGCGCGAAGAAGCGTCCCCCGACCCCCCGGCAGGTGCCGTGGGGCGAGCTGGGCAGTGGCCGGGTGCAGGTCGAGTTCGGCCGGCCCGGTCCCGGTGAGGACGAGCTCGCCGGTGACCGGGACGACGACGAGCCGACCGACGACGAGCTGACCGACGACCCGGGGTCCGCCGACGACGACGAGTCCGGCAGCATCCCGCAGGCGCGAGGAGGAGCACAGTGAACATCGACGTCACCGCGCTCAAGGCGGTGGAGCGGGAGAAGGGCATCCCCGCCGACACGGTGATCGAGGCCATCGAGACGGCGCTGGTGACCGCGTACCGGCACGCCGACGGGGCGGCGAAGCACGTGCGCGTCCACGTCGACCGCAAGAGCGGCGAGGTCGCCGTGCTGGCCCAGGAGATCGGCCCGGACGGTGAGGTCGTCCGCGAGTGGGACGACACCCCCTCGGACTTCGGCCGCATCGCGGCCAGCACCGCCAAGCAGGTCATCGTCCAGCGGCTGCGCGACGCCGAGCACGAGCAGACCTTCGGCGAGTACGCCGGCAAGGAGGGCGACATCGTCAGCGGTGTCGTGCAGGCGCACGACCGCCGCAACGTGCAGGGCACGGTGCTCATCGACATCGGCAAGGTGGAGGCGGTCCTGCCGTCGGCCGAGCAGGTGCCCGGCGAGCAGTACACCCACGGCAGCCGGATCAAGGCCTACGTCGTGTCGGTGGCGCGCACCTTCCGCGGTCCGCAGGTCACCGTCTCGCGCACCCACCCCCACCTGGTTCGCAAGCTCTTCGCCCTCGAGGTCCCCGAGATCGCCGACGGCAGCGTCGAGATCGTGGCGGTTGCCCGGGAGGCCGGCCACCGCTCGAAGATCGCCGTGCGCACGAAGGTGCCAGGCCTCAACGCCAAGGGTGCCTGCATCGGCCCGATGGGCCAGCGGGTGCGCAACGTGATGAGCGAGCTGCACGGCGAGAAGATCGACATCGTCGACTGGTCCGACGACCCGGCGTCCTTCGTCGCCTCCGCACTGAGCCCGGCGCGGGTGAACAGCGCCCGCGTCGTCGATTCGCAGGCCAAGGCCGTCCGCGTGATCGTCCCCGACTTCCAGCTGTCGCTGGCGATCGGCAAGGAGGGGCAGAACGCCCGTCTGGCCGCCCGGCTCACCGGCTGCCGGATCGACATCCGCAGCGACGCCCAGCCCGACGACGACGCCGCGACTCCCTCGCCCGGGGTGGGTCGTCCGCCGCTGCGTTCGGGTGCACCGGCGGGCTCGACGGGCGGCCGGACGCCGGCACACCGCCCCCCACCGCGACGCGCGGAACATCCCGGGCCCGCCACGCGCTAGAGTGCGGGGTGGCCGAAACGTCGAAACCGGTACGCACCTGCGTGGGGTGCCGGCAACGCGCTCCGGCCAGTGATCTGCTGCGCGTCGTCGCCCGATCCGGGGCCCTGGTCCCGGATCCCCGGCGGCGGCTCCCCGGCAGGGGAGCATCGGTGCACCCCACTCCGGAGTGTCTGCGCGCAGCGGAGCGACGCCGGGCGTTCACACGGGCGCTCCGCCTCCCAGGAGGCGGCAGCACCCCGCTGGAGGCCGGTCCGCTCCGCGCCTACGTCACCGGTCCTTCCGCGGAGGGATCCGGAGCGCGGGCCGGGACGGGCAGCACGACAGAGGTGGGGCATCGCAGCAGCGCTGCGGAGTGACCACCAGCAGTTCCGAGGTCGGATCGGCACCAGGCCGGTCCGCATGTCGACAGGACGTCGTCGGATGACTCAGCCGTGAAGTTCTCACGATGACCATGCGCCACTAACGACGAGGTCGAGCGGGCAAGCCGCCGGCCTCACCAAGAGGAGACCCGTGCCAGGCAAAGCCCGCGTACACGAACTCGCCAAGGAGTTCGGTGTCGACAGCAAGACCGTGCTCGCCACGCTCAAGGAGCAGGGCGAGTTCGTGAAGTCCGCGTCCTCCACCGTCGAGGCCCCCGTGGCCCGTCGGCTCCGGGAGGCCCTCGGCAGCAGGACCGGTGCCGGTAACGGCTCCCCGGCCCCCAAGCCCGCCCCGCGTCCCAGTGCCCCCGCACCCGCCGCTCCGGCTCCCGCCGCCCCGGCTGCAGCAGCGCCGGCTCCGGCTGCGCCCGCTGCTCCGGTGGCCCGTCCGGCCGCGCCCACGCCGGGTCCGCGTCCGGCCGCACCCGCGCCGCAGGCCCCTGCCGCGAGTGCTCCGACCCAGCAGCCGACCGCCCCGCGGCCGGCCGGTCCCCGTCCGGCAGCTCCCGGTGGGGGCGCTCCCCGCCCGGCCGCTCCCGGTGGGGCCGCTCCCCGTCCCGCAGCTCCCGGCGGAGCCGCTCCCGGCGGTGCCGCTCCCGGCGGTGCCGCTCCCGGCGGTGCCGCTCCCGGCGGTGCCGCTCCCGGCGGTGCCGCTCCCGGCGGTGCCGCTCCCGGTGGTGCACCGGCTCCGGGCCCGCGGCCGGGTCCGCGCCCGGCGCCCCGTCCGGGCAACAACCCCTTCAGCAGCGCGCCACGCCCGCCGGCGGCCGGTGGCCCGGCTCGCCCCGGTCCGGCCGCACCCGGCGCTCCTGGCGCGCGTCCGGCGCCCGGCGGCCCCCGCCCGGGTCCGGGCGGACCTCGTCCCGCTCCGGGTGCCGGTGGTCCGCGTCCGGCTCCCGGTGCCGGCGGTCCCCGCCCGGCTCCCGGTGCCGGTGGTCCGCGTCCCAACCCGGGGATGATGCCCCAGCGTCCCTCGCCGGGCATGATGCCCGGCCGCGCCGCGGGCGCCGGGCGCCCCGGTGGCGGCCCCGGCGGTCCCGGTGGCCGTGGCCGACCCGGTGGTCCCGGCGGCGGCGGTGGCGGTGGCTTCCGTCCCGGTGGCGGCGGCGGTGCCCCCGGTGCGGGAGCTCCCGCGGGCGGTGGCTTCCGCGGCGGCGGCGGCGGTGGCGGTCGCGGTCGTGGCCGTGGTGGCTCGGGTGCCGGCACTGCCGGTGCCTTCGGCCGTCCCGGCGGCCGTGGACCGGTCCGGGGCCGCAAGAGCAAGAAGCAGCGGCGTCAGGAATTCGACTCGATGGCGGCGCCCAGCATGGGCGGCGTCCAGCTGCCCCGCGGCAACGGACAGACCGTCCGGCTGCCCCGTGGCGCCTCGCTGACCGACCTGGCCGAGCGCATCGGCGCCCAGCCGGCCGCCCTGGTCACCGCGTTGTTCCACCTCGGCGAGATGGTCACCGCGACCCAGTCGGTCAACGACGAGACGTTGCAGCTGCTCGGCGCCGAGATCGGCTGGAACATCCAGGTCGTCAGCCCCGAGGACGAGGACCGCGAGCTCCTCGAGACCTTCGACCTCACCTTCGGTGACGAGGAGGGCGACGAGGAGGACTGGTCGTCCCGTCCGCCGGTGGTGACCGTCATGGGTCACGTCGACCACGGGAAGACGAAGCTGCTGGACGCGATCCGCGACGCCAACGTCGTGGCGCGCGAGGCCGGCGGCATCACCCAGCACATCGGTGCCTACCAGGTCGTCACCGAGCTCGAGGGTGTCGAGCGGCCGATCACCTTCATCGACACCCCGGGTCACGAGTCGTTCACCGCGATGCGTGCCCGTGGCGCGAAGGTGACCGACATCGTCGTCCTGGTCGTCGCGGCCGACGACGGCGTCATGCCGCAGACGGTCGAGGCGCTCAACCACGCCCAGGCCGCCGACGTGCCGATCGTGGTCGCGGTGAACAAGGTGGACAAGGAGGGGGCCAACCCCGCCAAGATCCGCCAGCAGCTCACCGAGTACGGCCTGGTCGCCGAGGAGTACGGCGGCGAGACGATGTTCGTCGACGTCTCGGCGATCACCCGGCAGGGCATCGACGACCTGCTCGCGGCGATCCTGCTGACCGCCGACGCCGAGCTGGACCTGCGCGCCAACACCGAGCAGGACCCGCAGGGTGTCGTCATCGAGGGCAAGCTGGACAAGGGCCGCGGCCCCGTCGCCACGGTGCTCGTCCAGCGCGGCACGCTGCGCCAGGGCGACTCGATCGTGGCCGGCGACGCCTACGGCCGCGTCCGGTCGCTGCTCGACGAGCACGGCAACAAGCTCAAGGAAGCCCTCCCGGCCCGCCCCGTGCAGGTCGTGGGGCTCACCTCGGTGCCCCGTGCCGGCGACACCTTCCTGGTCGTCGAGGAGGACCGGGTGGCACGGCAGATCGCCGACCGCCGCCAGGCCCGCATCCGCAACGCGCAGAACGCCTCCATGCGCAAGCGGATCAGCCTCGAGGACCTCGACGCCGCGCTCAAGGAGAACCGCCAGCTCAACCTGATCATCAAGGGCGACAACTCGGGCACCGTCGAGGCGCTCGAAGAGGCGCTGATGAAGATCGAGGTGAGCGACGACATCTCGCTGCGGGTCATCCACCGCGGCGTCGGCGGCATCACCAAGAGCGACATCGACCTGGCGCTGGCCGACGACGTCATCGTCCTGGGCTTCAACGTCCGGGCCGAGGGTCAGGCCACCGAGCTCGCCAACCGCGAGGGCGTGGACGTCCGGTACTACACGGTCATCTACCAGGCCATCGACGAGATCGAGGCCGCTCTCAAGGGCATGCTCAAGCCCGAGTACGAGGAGGTCCAGCTCGGCACGGCGGAGGTCCGCGAGGTCTTCCGGGTGCCGAAGATCGGGAACGTCGCCGGTTCGCTGGTCCGCAGCGGGACGATCGTCCGGAACTCGAAGGCACGCCTTCTCCGCGACGGTGCCGTGGTCGCCGACAACCTGACGGTGGAGTCCCTCCGCCGGTTCAAGGACGACGCGACCGAGGTCCGCGAGGGCTACGAGTGCGGTATCGGCCTCGGGTCGTTCAACGACATCAAGGTCGACGACGTGATCCAGACCTTCGAGATGCGCGAGATCCCGCGCACCTGAGAAGGGACCCGCTGCCCCCTACCGTGAGCGGGTGACGCGCTGGAACGGCCCTCCTGCAGGGTCCCGGCGCGAGCTCGCGAACGGTGGGGGGCAGGAGGGTCCTTCGAGTGTTCACGGGCACGCTCACCGCTGACCTCCTGCTGGGCGACGTGCATTCGCTCAAGGGCAAGAGGGCTGTGGTCCGGCCGATCGTGGCCGAGCTGCGGCGCCGGTTCGCCGTGGCCGCCGCCGAGGTGGGGGACCAGGACCTGCACCGCCGTGTGCAGGTAGGGATCGCCACCGTTTCGGGGGACGTCGGCCAGGTGACCGACGTCCTGGACGCGTGCGAGCGGTTGCTGGCCGAGCGGCCGGAGGTGACCCTGCTGTCGACGCACCGGCAACTGTTCGCCGACACCGACGACTGAGAGGGGCCCGTCCGCCCCGTCCCTGGCAGGCTCGGGGCGGGACCCGGGACGCCGGCCACCGTCCCCCCACCTCGCAGGCCGGGGGCGGGATCGGGGACGGGGCCACCCGGGCCGTGCCCGTCGGCCCGCCGACCTTGACCGAACGGTGCCGGGACCCGGCACCCTGACAGAGGAGCTCCGATGGCCGATCCGGCCCGCGCACGCAAGCTGGCGGTGCGCATCCGTCAGATCGTCTCTGCCGCGATCGAGAACCAGATCAAGGACCCTCGCCTCGGGATGGTGACCGTCACCGACGCCCGGGTGACCGGTGACCTCCGCGAGGCCACGGTCTTCTACACCGTCTACGGCGACGAGACCCAGATCGCGGACTCGGCTGCGGCGCTCACCAGCGCCACCGGAATCCTGCGCTCCACGGTCGGCAAGCAGACGGGCATCAAGTTCGTGCCGACGTTGACCTTCGTCGCCGACATCGTTCCGGACACCGCCCGTGAACTCGAGGACGCGCTCGAGCGCGCCCGGCTCGCCGACGCCGAGCTGGCACGTGCCCGCGAGGGCGCCCAGTACGCCGGCGAGGCCGATCCCTACAAGAAGCCCGTCGAGGACGACGACGCCCTCGACGGCGACAGCAGGGTCGGGGCCGACACTGCCGATGACAGTGCCGACGACCTCTCCGCTCGGAGCAGGAGCGCGCTGTGAGCGGGCGCGCGGGCGAACCGGTCGACACACCAGCGTCGGTCCCGTGGTCGACGAGCGAGGAGAACGTGTGACCGAGAGCGACCCGGATCCCCACGAGCCCGACGAGGGCCAGGGCACGTCGGTCCTGGGTGGCCGGAAGGCGCCCGACGCCGGCGACCCCACCGACGGCGGCAAGCACGGTCAGATCGGGAACGTGCCGAGCATCGCGTCCGACGAGCCCGACGACGGCGGACCGGGATACCCGGTCGGTGGGGGCTCGGTCGAGGAGGAGAAGCACGCGCCTCCCGCCGCCGACCCCGGACCGGAAACCTGACCGGTGACCGTCATCTCTCCGCGTGCGGCAGCCTTCCCGCTCCGCACCGCGGCCTCGGTGCTGGCCGAGGCGGCCGACGCCCGGGCCACCGTCGTCCTCTCCGGTCACGTGCAGCCCGACGCGGACGCGCTCGGCAGCACGTTGGCCCTCGCCGAGGGCCTGCGGCGTCGGGGCGCCCGCGTCCTCCCCACCTTCCCCGATCCCTTCACGCTGCCCGCATCGCTGGGCTGGCTGCCCGGCGCGGAAGGACTGGTGCCCTCCTCGGCGGTCCCGTCCTCGCCCGACGTCTTCGTCAGCCTGGACGCGGCCTCGCCCGGACGCCTCGGTGAGCTCTCGGTCCTGCTCGACGCCGCGGGGACCTCGGTCGTGGTCGACCACCACGCCAGCAACCCCGGCTTCGGCGACGTCCAGCTCGTCGACGGCAGCGCGCCGGCCACCGTCACCCTGGTCGCGGGCCTCCTCGACGAACTCGGCGTCAGCCTGGACCCGCAGCTGGCCACCTGCCTCTACGCCGGTCTGGCCGCCGACACCGGCTCCTTCCGTTTCGGCAACACCCGCCCCGACACCCATGAGCTGGCGGCCCGCATGCTGGCCACGGGCATCGACCACTCCGCCGTCAGCCGCCGGCTGTTCGACACCGCCCCCTTCGGCTGGCTCGGCCTGCTCTCGGTGGTCGCCGGACGCGCCGTGCTGGAGACCGACGTCGCCGCCGGTCTCGTGTGGACCTGGTCGAGCACTGCCGAGGCCGCCGAACACGGTCTACCCGGCGAACAGCTCGAGGCCTTGGTCGACGTCGTCCGCTCCACGCAGGAGGCCGACGTGGCGTGCGTGCTCAAGGGGCAGGACGACGGTTCGTGGTCGGTGTCCCTGCGGTCCCGTGGCGCCACGGACGTCGCCCGGGTGGCCATGGCGCTCGGCGGCGGCGGGCACGTCGCCGCGGCGGGTTACAGCTCCTACGTCGACCGTGAGGCGACGATCGCGGCCTTGCGACGGGAGCTCGCCGCGGAGTGACCCGTAGTCCCTCGGTGCTCTCCCTCGCACTGCCCGCGCTCGTCGTCCTCGCCGCGGAGCCGCTGTACCTGCTGGTCGACACCGCCGTCGTCGGGAACCTCGGCACCGTCCCGCTGGGCGGTCTCGCGGTCGGCGGCGCGCTGCTGGCGTGGGCTGCGGGGTTGCTGAACTTCCTCGCGTACGGCACGACCGCGCGTGCCGCCCGACGCGCCGGTGCCGGTGACCGGACCGGCGCCGTCGCGGAGGGCGTGCAGGCCACGTGGCTCGCCCTGGCCCTCGGCCTGACCGTCCTCGTCCTGTTCCAGCTCCTCGCCGGACCGCTGACCCGCCTGCTCGCCGGTGGGCCCGGTGCGGTGGCCGTGGCGGGGGAGCAGTGGTTGCGCGTGGCCTCCTTCGGCGTGCCCCTGCTCCTCGTGTCCCTCGCCGGCAACGGTTGGCTGCGCGGCGTCCAGGAGCTCCGCCGGCCCGTGCGTTACGTGGTCACCGGCAGCCTGGTCAGCCTCCTCCTGTGCCCGTTCCTCGTGCACACCGTCGGCCTCGGGCTGATCGGCTCGGCGTTCGCCAACGTCACCGGGCAGGCGTTGACCGCGGCGCTGTTCGTCCGGGCCATCGCGCGCGAGGGCGTCGGCTGGCGACCTCGGCCGGCGGCCGTCCGCGCACAGTTGTTCATCGGCCGGGACCTGCTGCTCCGTGCGGTGGTGTTGCAGGTCTCCTTCCTCGCCGCGGCCGGCGTGGCCGCCCGCGCCGGCACGGCGCAGCTCGGGGCCCACCAGATCGCGCTGCAGCTCTTCTTCTTCCTCGCCCTGGTGCTGGACGCCTATGCCATCGCCGCGCAGACGCTGGTCGGCCACGCGCTGGGCGCCAACCGGCCGGCGGACGCACGCTCGACCGCCACTCGGGTCGGCCTCTGGGGGCTCGGCACCGGGCTGCTCGTCGCGGTGCTGCTGCTCGCCCTGCGGCCGATGCTCCTCCCGCTCTTCACCGACGACCCCGCCGTCCTGGCGCAGGCCGAGGTCGTCTGGTGGTTCCTGGCCGGGATGCAACCCGTGGCCGGCGTGGTGTTCGCGCTCGACGGCGTGCTCATGGGCGCGGGGGACGTCGGCTACCTCCGTACGGTGACGATCGGTGCGGCCGTCCTGGGTTTCCTGCCGCTGTCGCTGCTGGCGGGCCCGCTCGACTGGGGCCTCGCGGGCGTGTGGACCGGACTCTGCCTGTTCGTCGCGCTGCGGCTGGTCGGCGTCCTCGTCCGGGTGGCGGGTGACCGCTGGCTGACGGCGCCTGCAACGGTGGGCACGTGAGTCCCGCGCGAACGACGGTCGGAGTCCAGCCATGAGCCGGCGGCCGGACGCCGACGTCCCCCCTGGCCTGCTCCTCGTCGACAAGGCCGGTGGCATGACCTCGCACGACGTCGTCGCCCGGGCCCGGCGGGTGCTCTCGGTCCGCAAGGTGGGCCACGCCGGCACGCTCGACCCGATGGCCACGGGCCTGCTGGTGCTGGGCGTCGGGGCGGCCACCCGCCTGCTGGGGTACGTCGGCGGCCACGACAAGACCTACGAGGCCACCATCCGGCTCGGCCAGAGCACGGTGACCGACGACCGGGAGGGCGAGGTCCTGACCACGTCGTCCACGGCGCACCTGGGTGACGACGCGGTCGTGGCTGCGCTGGCCACGCAGACGGGACCGCTGCAGCAGGTGCCGTCGTCGGTGAGCGCCGTGAAGGTCGAGGGACGCCGTTCCTACGACCGGGTGCGGGCCGGGGAGGCGGTGGAGCTCGCCGCGCGGTCGGTGACCGTCCACCGGCTCGACGTGCGCGACATCAGACGCCCGCAGCCCGAGCTGATCGACGTCGACGTCACCGTGGCCTGCACGGCCGGGACCTACATCCGGGCGATCGCCCGCGACGCCGGTGCCGCGCTCGGTGTCGGCGGGCACCTCACGGCGCTGCGACGCATCGCGTCCGGACCCTTCTCGGTCGAGCGGGCGGCGCCGGTGGAGGAGGCCGGGGCCGCCCTGGCCGCCGGCGGAGGGGACGGGTTCCTGCCGCTGACACAGGCCGCCACCTCGGTCTTCCCGACCCGGCAGGTCACGGTCGAGGAGGCCCGCGCGCTGTCCTACGGACAGCGGATCCCGGCGACGGGGACGCCGGGCCCCCACGCGGCGGTCGACCCGGACGGTCGCCTGGTCGCCCTGCTCGAGGACTCCGGCACCGCTGCCCGGGTGGCGGTCGGCTTCCCGCCGGGAGGGGCTGTGGCAGCCTCACCGACGTGAGCCTCGATTCCCGGCTGGCCGCTCTCGACGCCGAGCTGGCCGCCGTCCCCGGCGTGCTGGTCGCGTTCTCGGGCGGTGTCGACTCCGGCGTGGTCCTGGCCGCTGCCGTGCGCGCCCTGGGTGCGCAGCGGGTCGTGGCCGCCACCGCCGTGTCGCCGAGCCTCCCGGCCGCGGAGCGGCGCGGAGCCGTCGCCTTCGCCGAGTCCCTGGGGGTCCGCCACGAGCTGCCGCGCACCGACGAGCTCTCCCGCGAGGGCTACCGGGCCAACGCCGGGGACCGGTGCGCGTTCTGCAAGGCCGAGCTGGTCGACGTCCTGACACCGCTGGCCGCCCGCCTCGGCATCGCCGACGTCGTCACGGGCACCAACGCCGACGACCTGCGCGCCGGCTTCCGGCCGGGCATCCGCGCCGCCGCGGAGCGGGGTGCCTGGGCGCCGCTGGCCCGCGCCGGCATGACCAAGGACGACGTCCGGGCTGCCGCCCGCCGCTGGGGTCTGCCCCTGGCCGACAAGCCGGCCGCCGCGTGCCTGGCCAGCCGGATCGCCTACGGCGTGCCCGTGTCGGCCGAGGCGCTGGCGCGCGTGGAGGCGGCGGAGACCTCGTTGCGCGCGGCGATGACCGGCGCCGGGCTGGCGGTCCGGGACCTGCGGGTGCGTGATCTCGGCGGGGACACCGCGCGCGTCGAGGTCGACGCCGCGCTCGTCGACGAGTTGGTCGCGCGACCTGACCTGCTCGCCTCGGTCACCGGCTTCGGCCGGGTCGAGGTCGATCCCCGCGGATTCCGCTCGGGCTCGATGAACGAGCTGCTGCCGGACCCCGTCCGCTACCGCTGAGGCCTCGCCGTCACCGCTGGGCCGACCGGACGATGCGGGCGGCGGCGACGCCCGCCCCGAATCCGTTGTCGATGTTGACCACCAGCACACCCGGCGCACAGGCGGTGAGCATGGTCAGCAACGCGGCCAGCCCCTCGAACGCGGCGCCGTAGCCCACGGAGGTGGGCACGGCGACCACCAGCCGGTCGGTCAGGCCGGCGACCACGCTGGGCAGGGCGCCGTCCATCCCGGCGACGACCACGACGGCGTCGGCGGCCGCCAGGTCGGGAGCGACCGCGAGCACCCGGTGCACGCCGGCCACCCCGACGTCGTCGACCCGGGTGCAGCCGACGCCGCTCGCCGCGAGGGTGGCGGCGACCTCGGCGGCGACCGGCCCGTCCGACGTCCCGGCGGTGAGGACGAGGACGTTGCCGACCGGGGCAGGCAGCCCGCCCACGAAGGCGCACCTCGCCTCCTGGTCCACGACCGCGTCGGGCCAGCGCTCGAGGATGGCGGATGCGGTGGCGTCGTCCACCCGCGTGGCCCAGGCCGGTCGGGCGCCGCCGTCCAGGAGGGCGGCGAGGCAGGCCACGGTCTGCGTCGGCGTCTTGCCGGCGGCGTAGACGACCTCCGGTGTGCCGGTACGGCCGGCCCGGTCGAGGTCCAGCCGGGCGAACCCCAGGTCGGCGGTGCGATTCGACGTCACGCCGTCCAGGGTGCCGTATCGCGCGATTGGCCAGCGGGCGAGGCGGGAAGGGGAGGTCCATGAGCGTCGTCAAGATCAACGCGATCACGGTTCCCCCGGACAAGCAGCAGCGGTTCGAGGAGCGCTTCCGCGGACGGGCCGGGGCCGTCGAGAAGACCCCCGGATTCGAGTGGTTCGAGCTGCTGCGTCCCGTGGAGGGGACCGACCAGTACCTGGTGTACACGCGGTGGACCAGCGTGGAGGACTACGAGGCCTGGCAGTCGAGTCAGGACTTCGACCGGGCCCACGACGGCGGCGGCGACACCTTGGCGTCGGCCGCTCCGCACTCCGCTCACGTGTGGACCTACGAGGTGCTCGAGTACGCGGGCCCGACGGCCAACCAGGAGAACCAGGCCTGAGTCGCCCCCGGGGTGGCGGTCGGCTCACGGCCGCCGCCCGCGGCGGGGATAGTGTGACGACGCTTCCCGGTGGTCGCCGGGACGCCCGGGCACGCGCACATGCAGGTGGGAGCCATGACCGACACGCTCGCCGACAGCCGTACGTCCTCGCGGAAGTTCACCGAGGGTGTGCCGCTCGTGGTGGAGGACGTGCCGCGTCGCCCGGCCGCCGAGCGCGCCGCGATGCTCGCCGACCCCGGCTTCGGCCGGTACTTCACCGACAGCATGTTCGTGGCCCGGTACCGGGCGGGGGAGGGCTGGTACGACGCCCGGCTGACCGCCTACGCCCCGCTGCAGCTGGACCCCTCCACGGCGGCCCTGCACTACGCGCAGTCGATCTTCGAGGGTCTCAAGGCCTACGCCCAGCCCGACGGCAGCGTGGCCACCTTCCGTCCCGAGGCGAACGCCGCCCGTTTCGCCCGCAGCGCCCGGCGGCTGGCCATGCCTCCGGTGCCCGAGGACGCCTTCATCGCTGCCGTCGACGCGCTGGTCGACGCCGACCGCGACTGGGTGCCCACCGGCCCCGACCAGACCCTCTACATCCGGCCCTACCAGCTGGCCAGCGAGCCGTTCCTCGGCGTGCGGCCGGCGTCGGAGTACCTCTTCCTGGTCATCGCCAGCCCGGCCGGCGCCTACTTCCCGCGCGGGGTCCACCCCGTGTCGGTCTACCTCTCCGAGGACTACATCCGCGCGGCTCCCGGCGGCACGGGCGACGTCAAGTGCGCCGGCAACTACGCGGCCAGCCTGCTACCTCAGCAGGAGGCGAGCGCGCTCGGCTGCGACCAGGTGGTCTACCTCGACGCCGTGGAGAAGAAATTCATCGAGGAACTGGGCGGGATGAACCTGTTCTTCGTCCTCGGCTCCGGGGACGACGCCGAGCTGGTCACCCCCGAGCTCTCCGGCACCCTGCTGCCGGGCATCACGCGCGACTCGCTGATCGAGCTCGCCCGGACGATGGGTCACACGGTCACCGAGCGGCGGTTCTCCGTCGACGAGTGGCGCCAGGGCGTGGCCGACGGCACCGTCACCGAGACCTTCGCCTGCGGGACCGCCGCGGTGATCACCCCGGTCGGCCAGGTCAAGGCCCGCACCGGGGACTTCGTCGTCGGCGACGGCACCCCCGGCCCCCTGACCATGAAGCTGCGCGAGTCGCTCCTGGACATCCAGCACGGGCGGGTCGCCGACACCCGCGGCTGGCTGCACCGGGTCGCCTGAGCGGCGCGGGACGAGCTGTCGCGTGTTGCGCTGGCGTGGGCTGGACGTCACCCCCGGTGACCTCGGCCGGACCGTCGTCACCGTCGGCATGTACGACGGGGTCCACCGGGGTCATCAGGAGCTCATCGGCACCGCCGTCGCCCGGGCCCGCGCGATGGGCCGTCCCTGCCTCCTGCTGACGTTCGATCCGCACCCGGCGGAGGTGATCCGTCCCGGCTCGCACCCGGCGATCCTCACCTCGATGGACCGCAAGGCGGAGCTGGTCGCCGGGCTGGGGGTCGACGCGATGTGCGTGCTGCCCTTCACGCCCGAGTTCATGCGGCTGTCCTCGGAGTCGTTCACGCACACGGTGCTCGTGGAGCACCTGCACGCCGCCCGGGTCGTGGTGGGGGAGAACTTCACCTACGGGCACAAGGCAGCCGGCAATGTCGGCACGCTCACCCAGGAGGGGCGGAGGTTCGGTTTCGCCGTGGAGGGGGTGGCGCTCGCCGCCGCCGAGTCCGACGGCGGCGAGGTCACGATCTCGTCGACCTACATCCGCGCCTGCATCGCGGCCGGTGACATGGCGTCGGCCGCGCGGGCGCTGGGCCGGCCGCACCGGGTGGACGGGGTCGTCGTGCGGGGCGACCGCCGGGGCCGTGACATGGGGTATCCGACGGCAAACGTGGAGAGCCCCCCGTTCACCGCCGTCCCCGCCGATGGCGTGTACGCCGGACACCTGGTCACCCGCGACCCGCGTACCGGCGCGAGCAGGGAGCGGTTCCCGGCGGCGATCTCGGTCGGCACCAACCCGACGTTCCAGGGCAGCCGCCGCACGGTGGAGGCCTACGTCCTCGACTACGACGGCGACCTCTACGGCGAGCACGTCGGCGTCGAGTTCGTGCAGCGGCTGCGCCCCATGGCCGCCTTCCCCGACGTCGACGCCCTGCTCGCCGCCATGGCCAAGGACGTCACCGACACCCGAACGATCCTCGGACTGACCTGAGGGGTCGCTCTGAGCGGGGGCCCGGAGGGTCCCCCCGAGGAGCGACGGGGAGCAGCCGCGGAGCGGTCACGCCGAGCGGGGGCCCGGAGGGTCCTCCGAGGTGGGACGGGGAAAGGCTTCGAGCAGCGGGGGAACGGCACCTGGCCGCGGTTCCGTCCGGAGGACGGGTAGGCTGGCAGGGCCGGGGCAACCCGGCGTGTGTGAAACCTGCCCCCGTGACCCAGACCGGGGGCCACACGTGACCCGCCCCGGAGGCGATACATGGCGCTGGAGAGCGCGCTCAAGAAGCAGATCATGACCGAGTACGCCACGGTCGAGAACGACACCGGTTCGCCCGAGGTGCAGGTCGCGATGCTGACCCGCCGGATCAGCGACCTCACCGAGCACCTCAAGGCGCACAAGCACGACCACCACAGCCGGCGGGGCCTGCTCCTGCTGGTCGGTCGTCGCCGCCGTCTCCTGAACTACCTGGCCAAGACCGACATCACGCGCTACCGCTCGCTCATCGAGCGGCTGGGCCTGCGCCGCTAAGCACGACGAGGGGGCCGCTCCCGGGACATCCCGGGACGGTCCCCTTCCTCGTGCGGCACCCGTCGCACGGGGAGAACCGGCCAGCCGCCGGACGCGTCCCAGAAGGGGCCGGTCCTCGGTAGTGGCCCCCGGGACGTATCAGTTCTCCGCAGGAGGGGAACGGCACCGCCCGAGGGCTTCGATCGAGCACCGGTCGCCCCGGACGCAGGACGGCACGAGGCCGTCAGAGGAGTCGCACGCCGGCACGAGGCCGCTGCGACGAAGAAGAGAGAAGGACACGTGTCCGCACCCACCATCACCGCTGAGTTCGACGCCGAGGACGGCGTCACGACCGCCACGGCGGTCATCGACAACGGCAGCTTCGGCAGCCGTTCCATCACCTTCGAGACCGGCCGGCTCGCCCGCCAGGCCGCCGGCTCCGTCGTCGTCACCATGGGCGACACCATGCTGCTCTCGGCCACCACGGCCGGTCGTCAGCCCAAGGAGCAGTTCGACTTCTTCCCGCTGACCGTCGACGTCGAGGAGCGGATGTACGCCGCCGGGCGCATCCCCGGCTCCTTCTTCCGTCGTGAGGGCCGCCCCTCCGAGGACGCCATCCTCACCTGCCGGCTGATCGACCGCCCGCTGCGCCCGACCTTCGCCAAGGGCCTGCGCAACGAGGTCCAGGTGGTCATCACCGTCATGGCGCTGGACCCGGAGCACCTCTACGACGTGCTCGCGATCAACGGCGCCTCGGCGTCCACCCAGCTCTCCGGCCTGCCGTTCTCCGGGCCGGTCGGCGGCACTCGCGTGGCCCTGATCAACGGCCAGTGGGTCGGGTTCCCCACCCAGACCGAGCTCGAGGACGCCGTCTTCGACATGGTCGTGGCCGGCCGCGTCCTCCCGGACGGCGACGTGGCGATCATGATGGTCGAGGCCGAGGCGACCGAGAAGACGATCGCCCTGGTCGCCGGTGGGGCTCCGGCTCCCACCGAGGAAATCGTGGCGCAGGGCCTCGAGGCCGCCAAGCCGTTCATCAAGGCGCTCTGCGACGCGCAGGCCGCGCTGGCCGAGAAGGCCGCCAAGCCCGTCGCCGACTTCCCCCGCTTCCTGGACTACCAGGACGACGTCTACGCCGCGGTCGAGGCCCAGGTCGGCGACAAGCTGGCCCAGGCGCAGCAGATCGCCGGCAAGCACGAGCGCGAGGACGCCACCGACGCGCTCAAGGACGAGGTCAAGGCCGCGCTGGCCGGCCAGTTCGAGGGCCGCGAGAAGGAGATCTCCGGTGCCTTCCGCGCGCTGACCAAGAAGGTCGTCCGCCAGCGCATCCTGCGGGACAAGGTCCGCATCGACGGCCGCGGCCTGACCGACATCCGGCCGCTGTCGGCCGAGGTCGAGGTCATCCCGCGAGTGCACGGTTCGGCGCTGTTCGAGCGCGGCGAGACCCAGATCCTGGGTGTCACCACGCTGAACATGCTCCGCATGGAGCAGCAGCTGGACACGCTGTCGCCGGTGACCCGCAAGCGCTACATGCACAACTACAACTTCCCGCCGTACTCCACCGGCGAGACCGGCCGCGTGGGCTCGCCCAAGCGCCGCGAGATCGGGCACGGCGCGCTCGCCGAGCGGGCGCTCGTCCCGGTCCTGCCCGACCGCGAGGAGTTCCCCTACGCGATCCGGCAGGTCTCCGAGGCGCTGGGCTCCAACGGCTCGACGTCCATGGGCTCGGTCTGCGCCTCGACGCTGGCCCTGCTCAACGCCGGTGTGCCCCTGAAGGCGCCGGTCGCCGGCATCGCCATGGGCCTGGTCTCCGACGAGGTCGACGGCAAGACCGAGTACGTCGCGCTGACCGACATCCTCGGAGCCGAGGACGCCTTCGGTGACATGGACTTCAAGGTCGCCGGCACCAAGGACTTCGTCACGGCCCTCCAGCTCGACACGAAGCTCGACGGCATCCCCTCCGACGTCCTCGCCGGTGCGCTGACCCAGGCCCGCGCGGCCCGGCTGCACATCCTCGACGTCATGGGCGAGGCCATCGACGGCCCCGACGAGATGAGCCCGTACGCCCCGCGGGTGACCACGGTCCGCATCCCGGTCGACAAGATCGGCGCGGTCATCGGCCCCAAGGGCCAGATGATCAACGCGATCCAGGACGAGACCGGCGCGGACATCACCATCGAGGACGACGGCACGATCTACGTCGGCGCCTCCGACGGCCCCTCGGCCCAGGCCGCGGTGGACCGGATCAACGCGATCGCCAACCCGACGCTGCCCAAGGTCGGCGAGCGCTTCCTCGGCACGGTCGTCAAGACCACCCCGTTCGGCGCCTTCGTCTCCCTGCTGCCCGGCCGTGACGGTCTGGTGCACATCAGCAAGCTGGGTGGCGGCAAGCGCATCGGCAAGGTCGAGGACGTCGCGAACGTCGGCGACAAGATGCAGGTGGAGATCACCGACATCGACGCCCGCGGCAAGATCAGCCTGGTGCCGGTCGTCGAGGGTGACGCCGGCGGTGCCGAGGCTCCGGCCGAGGCCGCTGCCTCCGCGGGTGAGTGAGCACGCCTGACATCACGGGAACCGGGGCGGGTGCTGATGCACCCGCCCCGGTTCCCGTCGGCCAGACCCACCTGCTCGACCTCGACGAGGTCGGCGGCCGGGTGGAACGAACCGAGCTGCCGGGCGGCCTGCGCGTCCTGACCGAGACGATGCCGGGTGTCCTCTCGGCCACCCTCGGCATCTGGGTCGGCGTGGGCTCCCGGGACGAGGGGCCGGCCGTGGCCGGGTCGTCGCATTTCCTCGAGCACCTGCTGTTCAAGGGGACGACCACCCGCAGCGCCCTGGAGATCGCGACGGCGATGGATGCCGTCGGCGGTGAGATGAATGCCTTCACCGCCAAGGAGCACACCTGTTACTACGCCAACGTCCTTTCCAGCGATCTCCCGCTGGCCGTGACGTTGCTGTCGGACCTGGTCACCGAGGCCTGCAACACCGCCGCGGACCTGGAGTCCGAGCGCACCGTGGTGCTCGAGGAGATCGCCATGCGCGACGACGAGCCCGCAGACAGCGTGCACGACCTGTTCGCCGAGACGCTGTTCGGCGACACCCCGCTCGGCCGGTCCGTGCTCGGCACCGTCGAGTCGATCGAGGGGCTGACTCGGGACGACGTCGACGGCTGGTACCGCAGCCGCTACACCGTGCCCTCGATCGTCGTGACCGCCGCCGGGCGAGTGGATCACCAGCAGGTGCTCGATCTCGTCACCGCCGCGTTCGGCGACCGGCTGGCCGGTGACACCCGGCCGGCACCGCTGCGCACGGGGGAGGGAGCGGTGCACAAGCCGGCCCGCTCGGCCGGCCTCATCGCCCGGCGCACGGAGCAGACGCACCTGCTGCTGGGAGCCCCGGCCATGGGCCGGCTCGACGAGCGCCGGTACGCCGCCGCCGTGCTGGACGCCGCGGTCGGCGGCGGCATGAGCTCGCGGCTGTTCCAGGAGATCCGTGAGAAGCGCGGGCTGGTCTACAGCGTGGGCTCGTCCCTGTCGCACTACGCGGGCACCGGGTCCTTCTCCGTCTACGCGGGGTGCTCCAAGAAGCGCGTCCCCGAGGTTCTCCGGCTGATCCGGGCCGAGCTGGACGGAGTGGCCGCCGAGGGCATCACCCCCGAGGAGGTGGCCCGCAGCCGCGGCCAGCTCAAGGGCGGCATGGTGCTGGGCCTGGAGGACACCGGCTCCCGGATGAGCCGGCTGGGCAAGAGCGAGCTCTCCTACGGGGAGTACCTGCCCGTGCGGGAGGTACTGGCCCGGCTCGACGCCGTCGACGAGGACCAGGTACGGGCGGTGGCGGCGGAGGTGTTCGACCGCGAGACGTGCCTGGCCGTGGTGGGGCCCTACCGTGAGTCCGACCTCGACCGGCTCTGAGCGCAGGCGAGTGATGCGCGCAGCGCTCCGGGTGCACGGCGCCCTCTCCCGGGGCGCCTTCGCCGTCGCCGTCCTCGTCTCCCTGGCGGTGCTCTTCACACCCGCGGACGGCGTGCCGTTCGCGCCCCCCGGTGTCGACAAGCTCGTCCATGCCGGGCTGTTCGCTCTGCTCGCGCTGACCGGCCGCTGGGCCGGCATCGGCCGTAGCTCCCTGGGCGTCCTCCTGGTGTTCTACGCCGCGCTCAGCGAGGTCTTCCAGGGCATGGCACCGCTGGACCGGTCGGCGTCCGTCGCCGACTGGATCGCGGACGTCGTCGGCGTCCTCCTCGGCCTCCTGGCCTGGGAGAGGCTCGCTCGCGGGCAGCGCCGGACGCGCTGACGTGGCAGCCGTCTTGCATCGCGGGCCTCGGACGGGAAGCCTGACCGCGTGACGAGCACCTCCACACCGGACCAGCAGACCGCACCGACGCCGACGGCCGACGCCCCCCTCATCAACGTCGGGGTGCTCGGCGCTCGCGGGCGGATGGGCACCGAAGTGGTCAAGGCAGTCAACGCCGCCGACGACCTCGAGCTCGTCGCCATGGTCGACGACGGCGACTGGCTGTTCGACCTCGCCAACGCCGGTGCGCAGGTGGTCGTGGACTTCACCCGGCCCGACGCGGTCATGGACAACATCCGGTTCTGCATCGACAACAACATCCACTGCGTCGTGGGGACGACGGGCTTCGACGAGGCCAAGCTCGCGACGGTCGCCGAGTGGCTCGAACCGAAGCCGGACGTCGGCGTCGTCATCGCCCCCAACTTCGGCATCGGTGCGGTCCTGCTGATGAAGTTCGCGCAGGAGGCGGCCCGGTTCTTCCCGTCGGTCGAGGTCGTGGAGTTGCACCACCCCAACAAGGTGGACGCCCCGTCAGGGACGGCGGTGCGCACGGCCCGCCTGGTGGCCGCCGCGCGCCGGGCCGCAGGCCTGCCGGTCTCGCCGGATGCGACCACCGACGCGCTGCCGGGTGCCCGGGGTGCCGACGTCGAGGGGGTGGCGGTGCACGCCGTCCGGCTGACCGGACTGGTGGCGCACCAGGAGGTGTTGATGGGCGCGGCGGGGGAGACCCTGACCCTTCGTCACGACTCCTACGACCGCGCCTCCTTCATGCCAGGTGTCCTGCTCGCGGTCCGGGAGATAGCCCGGCGCCCGGGGCTGACCGTGGGCATCGAGAGCTTCCTGGGCCTCTGAGGAAGGACTCTCCTGCCCCACCGCTCGCAGGCTCGCGTCGGGGCCGTGCAGGAGGGCGGCCCAGATCTCTCGCCCTTCGCAGGCTCGGTAGAAGGACCCCGTCCTCCGCACGCCCCGTAGAAGGACCCCCCCCGCCGTTCGCACGTTCCCGTCGGGACCCTGCGGGGGGACGGCCTCGGGGCGCGGCCGCATGGGATCGCCGTCCTCCTACGCGTCGCCGGCTCCGGGCGGATCCGGGACGGCCCGCCTCCGAGGACCCCCCGTGCACGCCCCCGAGATGTCGTGTACTGTTCTCCATGCGCCGCGCGGACCGGGAGGTTCGCCGGACCAGGGGCCCGGGATCGGGTGGACTGGAGACCGGCGTAGTGTTGGAC
>NZ_FZNO01000030.1 GCF_900188025.1 Blastococcus mobilis | reverse complement strand
CGAAGTGGTGTCTTGGCGGACGCCCAACACCTACCTCACGGCCGGTGCGGGCAGGGGGCCGCCACCTCAACTTCTACGAGACCCGGGACAACCTCGCGAACGTGTGCCGGAGCATGTGGGGCGTGACCGTCGGGAAGTTCGGGTCGAACTGACGACAGCGATCAGCAGCGGTCCTGAAGGTGTACCGCCAGTTGCCCTCTGACACGGGCGCACCGGTGCTCCTGACGAAGAGGAGCCCGCTTCCGCCGTCGGGGGCTACAAGGCGTCGTCGCTGCGGGATGCTCAGGTGGGACCAGCGCACCCGCCGTCCGTTGATAGTCGCCCCGTCCCTCGTGGGGTTGGAGACCATCAGGCGCCGCTGCGGCGTCCACGATGAGCCGTCGGTGTAGATCGGGCGCTCCAGCGACACGTAGTCAGCGACCGCGCTGAGCGCGGCGGCGGTCACCCACGTCGTCCTGGCCCTCGCTCCCTTCGCGATCTTCTGCGACACCGGAAGCGGGATGTAGTTCTGGAAGGGGCCAGCAGGCTGTGGCATCTCCCAGACGAGCAGGTTCGAGAACTCCTGTCGGCGAAGGCCGCTGTGGCGCACGAGTTCTCCCATCGCGCGGTTGCGGGTGGCGAGGCGCCCGGCGAAGTCGTCATCGGGTTGTCCGGTGGGGTCAGCGCCCCCGAGCCCAGCGGCGATGAACATGTCCGCGTAGTCGAGATCCAGGTGCCGCAGCGTGGCCAGGGCGGACCCGGCCTTGGCGCGCGCGAGGTTCCGCTTCGCGGTGTCGTGCCCTCGGTGGGACCGGGGGAGACGCAGCACCTTGTAGTTGAAGGGTGGTCCGCTGATCTTCCCGGCCTCGACCGCCCAGGCGTAGAAGTTTTCCATCGCGGAGACGGCGCGGTTCCAGGCTGCTCCGCCGATGATCTGAACGACGTCGTCGCCGTCCCCCTGGAGTCGGCCCTCCCGGTAGTCCGATACGGCCGCCTTCAAGCGGTCAAGGTCGTCGAAGAGCCACTGGCCGCGTGATTCCAGGAACTGCGCCCAGGCGAGGACGTCATCGGCGTAGCCCGCCCACGTACGTGGCGAGTGGCAGCCTCGCTCGCGCAGCGAGCGGAGCCAGGCGTTCAGGTCCTCGACGGGACTCATGTCGTCATCGAGTACGAACGGCAGCCCGTCGGGGATCGGCACGGGCGGGTTGCGGGTAAGAGCCTGGACGTGGGACCGGCTGAACACGTACGTCTGCACGGCAGGCTGCTCCTCGACGGGGGACTGGGTGTAACACGGCGCCACACCTCTGCAAACGGTATCGGTCACCTCCGACAGGTCCTGGAGATGTCACACGTACCGTTTCAACCCCTAACCGACTTGTAATCGGGCGGTTAGGGGTTCGAGTCCCCTCGTCGGCTCCGTCGTGGTGTGCGAGCTCGGCTGATCCTCGACGCTCCCTCGATGAGGGAGTTGGGCGTGGCCGAGCAGCGCTATCTGGCGGCGACCGCCGAGGGCCATCCGGTCTGCTCGGTGGCTCAGCAGGGGGGTGTCTCCGCAGACGCTCCGTGCGTGGCTGCGGCGGTCCGAGGGCGGCGGGCTGTTGGAGTGGGCGGTCCACCGCCGGGACGTCGGCCCGGTCGGTGCGCCGGCGAGCCGGGGCGGTGGGGGGCTTCGGCGTAGGCGAGGGCGGCCACAGGGGCTCCTTCGACGTCGTCCGGGAACGACTCGAAGACTCCCGGAACCACCGGACCGCCAAAGCTGTCGGACGGTGTATTCGCGTGCTCCGGAACCGCGTACGTGGGGCGCCCACGGGCGAGGCGTGCCAGGGTCGGAACACAACCGCCGTACGACGAGGAGGCAGCGTGAGCGACCACGTGTACCGGCTGAGCGAGATCGTGGGCAGCAGCCCGGTCAGCGTCGACGAGGCGATCCGCAATGCGATCGGGAAGGCGTCGCAGACGGTGCGGAACATCGACTGGTTCCAGACCGAGGACATCCGCGGCCAGGTCGTCGACGGCGGCGTCGCCTACTTCCAGGTCACCGTGAAGATCGGGTTCCGGGTCGAGGACTGACGATCAGTCGAAGCTCCCGGCGCCGCCGCGGCGGTAGGGGGAGTGGCGCTCCACGCGGGCCCGCTCCGCCCGCTCGGCGCGCAGCCGGCCCGCGGTGCCCGGCGGGTATCCGGCCTTGGTGACCCGGTGCTCGATCGTCTCGGTCATGAAGGCGATCGAGAACAGCAGGCCGAGCATCAGCCCGCCCGCGGCGGCCGAGAGGCGGTAGGCGAGGGGCACCGGGACGGCGACTACACAGAGGACGAGCACCGGTAGCAGCTGCACCACCGCCCGGGCGAGGTGCCGCCAGACCCAGGTGGGTCCAGTCGTGTCGGCCAGCACCCAGGGGGAGAGTTCCCGGGGCAGGCCGCCGCCGAGGGCGTACCAGACCCACTGTGCGGGGTTGGGTCGCTTCCGGGCCACACCCCGACGGTAGGCCGGTCGGGCGCACCGTTGCCCCCCGGGCGTCGCCGGGTGGACACTCCCGGCACCGTTCGCGAGGGAGGCTTTCGTGCAGATCAGCCAGCTGCTCCGGCACAAGGGCCGTGAGGTCACGACCATCGACGGGGCGGAGAGCGTCCGGACCGCCCTAGCCCTGCTGGCGGACAAGGGGATCGGCGCGCTCGTCGTATCCTCCGACGGCCGCCGGATCGACGGCATCGTCTCCGAGCGGGACGTCGCCCGGGGGCTGCACAGCCGCGGCGCCGGCCTCCTGGCCGAGCCGGTCTCGAGCGTGATGACCGCGCAGGTGCACACCTGTCAGCTGAATGCGAGCGTGCACGACCTCGCGCGGACGATGACCGACCACCGGGTCCGGCACGTGCCGGTCGTGGAGGACGGCGCACTGATCGGCATCGTCTCCATCGGCGACGTCGTCAAGGCGCGGCTCGACGAGCTGGAGGAGGAGCGCAGGCAGCTGGTCGACTACATCCAGACTCCCTGAAGAAGGACTCCGAGAAGGACCCCGTCCTCTTCACCACTCGCACGCTCGCGGCGGTGCCCGGGACGGGGCCGTCGACCCTCGCCGGCTCGGGGCGGGATCCGGGACGGCGGCCACGTACGGTGCGGCGGTGGACGAGCGTCGGCTGGGGGTGGTCTCCGGGCTCTCGGCCTACGCGCTGTGGGGACTGTTTCCCCTCTACTTCCCCCTCCTGGAGCCGGCCGGCGGCCTGGAGATCGTGGCCCATCGAGTGCTGTGGTCCCTGCTGGTCGTCGGGATCCTGCTCACGGTGCTCCGCCGGTGGGCGTACGTGCGCGCGCTCGTCACCGACCGGCGCCGGCTGCTGGTCCTGTTGGGAGCGGCCGTCCTCATCGCCGCCAACTGGCTGGTCTTCGTCTACGGCGTGAACTCCGGCCACGTGGTGGAGACCTCGCTCGGGTACTTCATCAATCCACTGGTGAGCGTGCTGCTCGGCGTGGTGGTGTTCAGCGAGCGACTGCGCCGGCTCCAGTGGGTCGCCGTGGGCATCGCGGCCGTCGCCGTCGTCGTCCTGACCGTCGACTACGGGCGGCCGCCGTGGATCGCCCTGGCCCTGGCGTCGAGCTTCGGCCTCTACGGGCTGATGAAGAAGCTGGTGCGCACCGAGGCGGCTCCCGGCCTCTTCGTCGAGACCGCGCTCGTCGCCCTTCCCGCGGCCGTGGTCCTCGGCATCGCGCATTCCGCGGGGGACGGGACGTTCGGCAACGCCGGGGTGGGGCACGCGCTGCTCCTGGCCAGCTCGGGCGTCGCGACCGCGATCCCGCTCCTGCTGTTCGCCGCCGCCGCGCGGCGGATCCCGCTGTCCACGGTCGGGCTGCTGCAGTACCTCACCCCGTCGATGCAGCTGGCGATCGGGCTCTTCGTCTACGACGAGCCCATGCCGCCCGCCCGCCTGGCCGGCTTCGCGATCGTCTGGGTGGCCCTGGCGGTCTTCACGGCGGACACCCTGCGACACGCCCGGGCGGACAGTCGCCGCGCGGCGGCCGAGGCGGTTCCTGCGGGGCCGTGACCGCGGTGTCGGAGCACGCTGTCGCGCTCCCCGAGACTGTCGGACCCCGCCGCTACCGTCGCTCCCGAGGCACCACCGGACACCGGTGCGGCCGAGCGAAGCAGGAGATGGACGAGCCATGACCGACGACCCGACCCCGGTGCTCTCCCCACCCCGGCCCGAGGGCCTGGAGACGGCTTCCGTGCAGGTCCCGGGCCTGCAGCTCTCGCGACGGGAGCACGACATGCTCACCTTCGAGCGGCAGTGGTGGCGCCGCCCAGGGGCCAAGGAGACCGCCATCCGCGACCGCTTCGGCGTGACCCCGACGCGGTACTACCAGGTGCTCAACGCCCTGGTCGACCGCCCCGACGCCCTGGCTGCCGACCCCTTGTTGGTTCGACGGCTCCGACGCCTGCGACTCGCGCGGCAACGAACGCGCTCGTCCCAAGGTTCTGTCCAATGAGAGTTACACCGGTTAGATTTGCTCACCGTGGGCAGGCACGCGGAATCAGACAGTGACGCTCGGGACCGGGGAAGCGTCCCCCCAGCCCCTGCTCGTCGCCGTACGGACGTCCCCGACGGACTGTGGAGCGGCGCTGCCTCGGAGCTGAACGAGCATCCGACCGCCCCCGGTCGTGACCGGTCCAACAGCGCCCGCCGGCCCGCCGCGCCGCCCGTGCCGGCCGCCGTCGACCGCACCCCGGACGCCGGTGGTTCGGTGTCCCGTGCGCGGCTCCCGCTCCCCCCGGTCCCGGCCACGTCTCGCCCGGCCGCCCGCACCGCCGCGCCGGGTCGCCCGGCAACGGCCCCCCGCACCTCCGTGGCGCCCTTCCAGGCCGTCCCGGCCCCCGAGCCGCGCCTCGAGCTGTCGAGCGACGACCCGTTCCTGCCCGCGTCGCCCACCGCCACGCCCGCTGCTGCCGCGCGGGGTGACCTGCTGGAGCGGCCCTCCCGCGTACAGGCCGCCCCGGCTCCCGCGCTACCGCGGCGCGAGGGCGTCTGGCCCGACGCAGAGCCGTCCCTCGCCTCGACGGGCCCCTCCGGGCTGCGGTCCCGGCCCGCTCCGCAGGTGCCGCGCCAGACGACCGCGGACGGCTCGTCGTCGCTGGCCTACGGTGACTGGACGAAGCCCTCCCGCTCCGGGGACGGGCCGTTCGCGACCGACCCCGAGCTGCTCTCCGGAGCGCCGCTGCCCCGCCGCAGCGCGCCCGGCACCACCGCGATCCCGGAGCGCTCGGTCCGGGGGCGCCGGTCGGCCGACGAGCTCGACGCCGAGCCCGAGGAGCCCACCGAGGCAGCGGCGCCCGTCCGTGAGTCCGGTACCGGTCCCGTGGGTGGCCGAGCGGCGATGCGGGCCGAGCGGCAGGCCGCCGACGCCGTTCGTCGCAAGGCCGAGAAGCGCAGCGGTTCGGCCGTGGCCGTCCTCGACGAGGACGAGCCCCGCAAGCCGCGGCGTGTCCTGAAGGGCTTGATCGCCCTGACGGTGGTGGCGCTCGTCGTGCTCGGCGTCTACTCCTACGTATCGCCCGAGACGAAGGAGACCGCGGCGAAGGCGCCGGCCGGCCCCAGCAGTGCGGCCCCGGTCGTCCCGGACACCAGCTCGCTGCCGGCCTTGCCCACCGATCCCATCGAGGTCGAGCCGATCGTGGCCGCACCGGTGCGGGTGCCGGTCACCGTGCTGAACTCCACCACCATCAACGGCCTGGCCGCCAAGGTCGCGGCGGCCGTCGCTGCCGGCGGTTGGGAGACGCCCGCCGTCGGCGCGTACACCGCCGGCGACGTGGCCGCCAGCACGGTGTTCTTCACCGAGGGCGACGAGAACCAGCGGCAGGCCGCCCTCCAGCTGATCGAGCAGTTCCCCCAGCTGCAGGGCCCGACCGCCCGCTTCTTCGAGGTCCCTGCCGATGTCCAGGCACCCGGTCTCGTCGTCGTCACGACGGGCGACTGGCAGCCCTGATCACCGGTCCGGGGCCGGCCGACCGCCGGTCCCCGGGCGTGCGGTGCCCTGACCGGAACACGGATCGTCCGCCGTCCGTTGGCCGCTTCGTGCGCCCCCTCCGCGGGCTCGTGCGTCCCCGCCCGCGCTCCGGCGCCCGTGTGACGTCCGCAGTCCTGGCCCTCTGTCTCGCGTCGAGCGCATTGCTCGCCCTCGCCCCCTCGGCCGCCGCCGCCGAGGTCCGGACGGAAGCGGCGCGGGTGCCCTCCGGCAGCGGTGCGGACGCGGTCGAGCTCGACACCACGCTCTACCTCCCCCCGGGCGACGGCCCGGCTCCCGCCGTCGTCCTCGCACACGGGTTCGGTGGCAGCAAGCAGTCCGTCGCCTCCGACGCCCAGCACCTCGCCGAGCGCGGCTACGTCGTCCTGACCTACTCGGCCCGCGGTTTCGGCGGGAGCTCCGGGCAGATCGGCCTGAACGATCCCCGGTACGAGGTCGCGGACCTGTCCACCCTGCTGGACCTCCTCGCCGACCGGGACGAGGTCGAGCTCGACGGCGACGGGGACCCTCGTGTCGGCGTCGCAGGAGGCTCCTACGGTGGTGCGCTGGCGCTACTCGGCGCCGCGTACGACGAGCGGATCGATGCGATCGCGCCGCAGATCACCTGGAACTCACTGACCGCAGCGCTCTTCCCCTCCCAGACCGGCACCGTCGACGCCGGCACCGTCGCCGCGACCCCGCAGGACGCCGGCGCGGGTGTCTACAAGCGGCTCTGGGCCGGACTCTTCTTCGGCGTGGGATCGGTGCCGACCGGGGGCCTGCTCGACGCGCTCGGTGGCGCCACGGGCGGGAGCGAGGACGGCGACGAGGAGAACGCCGACAGCGGTGGCGGGCCGGCCTCCGCCGACGGGCTGATCCTCCCGGACCTGTCCTCCCTCGACCCGGCCGCCGTGGAGCAGACGCTGATCTGTGGGCGCTTCCGGGCCGACATCTGCGCCGCGTACCAGACGGCGGCGACCACGGGGACGCTGACGCCGGAGATCGCCGCCGTCCTCGACCGCAGCAGCCCGGCCGGCGTCCTGGATCGGATCGAGGCACCGACCCTGCTGATCCAGGGCACCCAGGACTCGCTGTTCGGCCTCGGTCAAGCCGATGCCAACGCCCGCGGCATCGCCGCCGACGGCACCCCGGTCAAGGTCGTCTGGTTCCCGGGCGGACACGACTCCTCCGCGTCGGACCAGGTCACCGCCGACCTGCGGGAGCAGGTCGCGGGCTGGTTCGACTTCCATCTGCGGCAAGAGGGCGCCGACCCCGGTACCGGCTTCGAGTACCCGGCACCTACCGGCCTGGGCGGCGTCGGCCAGATCCAGGGCGACAGCCAGACGGTCGTCGCCGGCGCCTATCCCGGCCTGGACGGCGGGGACGCCGCCGCGCGCCGGAACATTGCGCTCAGCGGGCCGGCCCAGCCGGTCGTCACCCCGGCCGGCGGCACCCCCGGAGCGCTGACCACCGTCCCGGGCCTCGGTGCGCTGACCTCGGCACTGGGCGGCGCGACGCTCGAGATCCCCGGGCAGTTCGCCGCCTTCGAGAGCCAGCCGCTCGACGCCGCCGTCGAGGTCGTCGGCGCTCCGACGGTGGAGCTCGCCGTTGCCGCCCCCGGCGGCTCTGCCACGCTCTTCGCCAAGCTCTACGACGTCGCGCCCGGCGGTGGGACGACGCTGCCGGCCGGGCTGGTGGCCCCGCTGGCGCTCACCGGCATCTCCGCCGACCCGGCCCGACCCACGACGGTGCGGGCCACCCTGCCCGGGATCGTGCACCGGTTCGAGGCCGGACACACGATGCGGCTGGTCGTCTCCTCCACCGACCAGGCCTTCGCGCTCCCGGCGGACTCGGCCGTCTACTCCGTCGCGCTCGCCGGCCCGGCCGAGGTCGCGGTGCCTCAGGTCGAGGGCCGGACCGGGGCCGACACCGGCTCGTCACGGTGGTGGGTGCTGCTGGGCGTCCTCGTCGGCCTCGGCCTGCTCGGCTGGGCCGTGGCGCTGCTGTGGGGCCGCCACCGCCGGCGTCAGGTCTCGGCCGTCGAGCCGGACGGCGAGGACGTTCCGCTGCGCTTCGAGGGCGTGACCAAGGCGTACAAGGACGGCTTCGTGGCAGTGCGCGACCTCTCCTTCGAGGTGCGCCGCGGGCAGGTCCTGGGTCTCCTCGGGCCCAACGGGGCAGGCAAGACGACGTCGTTGCGGATGCTCATGGGGTTGATCCGCCCCACGGAGGGACGCATCAGCATCTTCGGGCACGCGGCAGGACCCGGTGCACCGGTGCTGTCGCGGCTGGGATCGTTCGTCGAGGGGACCGGTCTGCAACCGCACCTGTCGGGTCGCGACAACCTGCAGCTCTACTGGGCAGCGACCGGCCGTCCGGCCGCGGACGCGCACATGGAGGAGGCGATCGAGGTCGCCGGCCTCGGGACCGCCCTCGACCGGCCGGTGCGCCGCTACAGCCAGGGGATGCGGCAGCGGGTGGCGATCGCCCAGGCGATGCTCGGCCTGCCCGACCTGCTGGTGCTCGACGAGCCGACCAACGGGCTGGACCCGCCGCAGATCCACGCCATGCGGGAGGTCCTGCGGTCCTACGCCGCGACCGGCCGCACGGTCATCGTCTCCAGCCATCTGCTGTCGGAGATCGAGCAGACCTGTAGCCACGTGGTGGTCATGGCCAAGGGCCAGAAGATCGCGCAGGGCACGGTCGAGGAGATCGTCGGCACCGGTGGGACGGTGCTCGTCGGCCTGTCCGACGACGCCGACACCGACCGGGCGATCGCCGTCCTCGAGGGGCTGCCCGGGGTGAGCGCCGGGCGCACCGATGAGGGGCTGATCGCCGACCTGGACGGCTACAGCCGCGCCGCGGCGCTGCAGGCCCTGGTGGGCGCCGGCATCGACGTCGACCACTTCACGCCACGACGTCGGCTCGAGGACGCCTTCCTGGCGCTGGTGGGGGAATCATGAGCACCGAGCCAGGGGCCGAAGTGGCCACCATGGCCCCGCACGTGCAGTCGACCGGCGCGGTGGCCGGGTACCGGCCCGGACGGACGCTGCGGCTGTCGGTGGAGCTGCGGCGGCAGTTCAAGCGGCGCCGGACGATCGGCGTCCTCGCGCTCATGGTCGCGCTGCCGCTGATCCTCATCGGCGCCCTCCAGCTGGGCGGCGCGGAGGAGGCAGAGGAGAACAGCCGGGTCAACCTCGTCGACGTCGCGACGGCGAGCGGGCTGAATCTCACGCTGTTCGTCCTCTTCGCGACCACCGGCTTCTTCCTGGTGGTCGTCTTCGCGCTGTTCTTCGGCGACACGGTCGCCAGTGAGGCCTCGTGGGGGTCGCTGCGCTATGCCCTGGCCACCCCGGTCCCGCGGGCGCGACTGCTCCGGCAGAAGTGGCTGGCCGCGCTCGTCCTCTCGGTCGGATCGCTGGTGACGGTGGTCGTCGTCTCCGTGATCGCCGGCGGGATCGCCTTCGGCTTCGGTGACGTGGTGACGCCCGTGGGGATCGCTCTCGACCAGGGAACCGCCGTCGTGCGGCTGGCCGGGATGGTCGGTTACCTCGCCGTCCACCTGCTCGTCGTCGGAAGCCTGGCCTTCTGGCTCTCCACGGTGACCGACGCCCCGCTGGCCGCGGTAGGCGGCGCCGTCTTCACCACCGTGGTCTTCGCGGTCCTGGAGCAGGTGGAGCAGCTCGGCGCGGTCCGGGACTGGTTCCCGACGGCGTTCAACTACGCCTGGACCGACCTCCTGCAGACCCCCGTCGACTCCGCGGACCTCTTCCGCGGCGTCGTCCAGGGCCTGGCCTACTCGGCTGTGTTCACCGCGCTCGCGTTCCGGCACTTCGCCCGGCGCGACGTGACCTCGTAGGTCGGATCGATGTCGCGCCGAGTGGGTCCCGGAGGGGTCCCGGAGGTGTGACGGGACGCGCTCCGCGCGACTGCGGCGGGCAATTGGCCCGCGGTGTCGCCCGGTGGGGCGACGATGTCACAGGCTGGCCAGGACCGCCTGTGCCCAGCCCTCGCCCATCGCGGCGCGGGTCACGGTCGCGTTGGGGACGGCGTCCAGGAGGCCGGTCATGCCGTCCGCGGACGCGCCGTTCGCGGTGATCCACAGCCGACCGACCGCCGGCGCCATGTCGAGGTCGCTGACGCTGTCGCCGATCGCGACGGCATCGGCGGGGGACAGGCCCCGGCGTTCCCGGTCCCAGGCGATCGCCGCGCCCTTCGAGATCCCCCGCGGCATCAGGTGGTAGACCCGCGGCGGGAGCGCGTCCTCGGCCAGCGTCATCCGGGACGTCGCCGGGATCGCGCCGTTGTCCTTGAGCGTCAGCCAGCCCGCATCGCGTTCGGCGAGCCAGGCGTCGACGGCGAGCGGATCCACGCGGCCCCGGAGCAGCGCATCGGTGGAGTGGGTGGTGTGCCAGGGCGCATGCCACTCCAGGCGGCCCGGGTGGTCGGCGATGAGCTGCTCCACCACGCCCAGCTCGGCCATGACCTCCACGGGCGTCCGGCCGGCGTATCGCGCGGGGAGCTCGCCGGTGAGCCGGTGCGTGCCCCGCCCGACGTCCCAGGTGATGGTCGATCCCAGCTCGGCGATCGCGCCGT
Organism: Blastococcus mobilis; assembly: GCF_900188025.1. GTDB lineage: Bacteria > Actinomycetota > Actinomycetes > Mycobacteriales > Geodermatophilaceae > Blastococcus_B > Blastococcus_B mobilis. Next base: position 41,390 of record NZ_FZNO01000030.1, on the reverse strand, counting down.
CCGCGGCGAAGATCCGGGCCGCCTCCACGACCTGCTCGTACGTCCGGCCGCTGACCAGCACCAGCGGGACACCGGCGCGGTGCAGGGCCAGGAGCGCGGCGGCCGGATCGGCGGTGAGCTCCCGGTCGGCGGTGTGCCAGAACGACCCGCGCGGGCCGACCATCGTGCCGTCCAGGTCGGTGTAGACGATGCGCGCGGGGGAGGGGGGAGTCACGGCTCACATCCTTGCCACCCGCGGGGCAGCACCGGCGATTGGGTACAGTTCCGGGCGTTCCACTCATCCAGAGGGGCAGAGGGACACGGCCCGATGAAGCCCCGGCAACCGCCGTCTGCGCATGCGCAGCGGAAGGTGCCAATTCCGTCCCGCACGGCAGACGGCCCGGCGCGGGAAAGATGAGGAGGTAGTCGTCGCATGACCCTGACCGCTCCCGGATCCGCCCAGGCCGATGCCCACGCGCGTGGCCCGGTCCCGCCCTGTCCCGCCCGCGGCCTGGTGTGCCGCAACTGCGGGGCGACCTTCGGCCTGATCGCCGAGCACGCCTGTGCGGAGTGCTTCGGCCCGCTGGAGGTCGATTACGACCCCGAGCTGATGCGTGCGGTCACCCGCGAGCAGATCGAGGCCGGGCCGCAGAACATCTGGCGCTACGCCGCTCTGCTCCCGGTCGGCCAGGATCCGGCCGACCGCGTCTCCCTGGACCCCGGCCTGACCCCGCTGGTGCGCGCCGACCGGCTGGCGGCCGAGCTGCGCATCACCGGCGGGCTGTGGGTGAAGGACGACTCGGCCAACCCGACCCACTCCTTCAAGGACCGCGTCGTCAGCCTCGCCGCCACCGCGGCGAAGGGCCTGGGTTACCGCACGATCGCCGCGGCCTCCACCGGCAACCTGGCCAACTCGGTGGCCGCGCACGCCGCCCGCGTGGGCATCCCGTCCTTCGTCTTCATCCCGAGCGACCTCGAGCCCGGCAAGGTCGTGCAGTCGGCGGTCTACGGCCAGACGCTGGTCGCCGTCGACGCCTCCTACGACGACGTCAACCGGCTGACCAGCGAGCTGGCCGAGACCGACGAGTTCGAGGACACCGCTTTCGTCAACCAGAACGTCCGGCCGTACTACGCCGAGGGCTCCAAGACGGTGGGCTACGAGATCGCCGAGCAGCTCGGCTGGCGGATCCCCGCCCAGGTCGTCATCCCGATGGCCTCCGGCTCGCTGCTGACCAAGGTCGACAAGGCCTTCCGTGAGCTGACCGCGGCGGGCATCGTCGAGGCGACCGAGTGGACGATCTTCGGCGCGCAGTCGGCCGGGTGCGACCCCATCGCCACCGCCTTCGAGCAGGGGTGGGACGTCGTCAAGCCGGTGAAGCCCTTCGGCATCGCCAAGTCGCTCAACATCGGCAACCCCGCCGACGGCCCCTACGCCCTGGACGCGATCCGCCGCACGGGCGGCTCGGTCGGCCGGGTGGGTGACGACGAGATCGTGCAGGGCATTCGCGACCTGGCCCGCACCACCGGCGTCTTCGCCGAGACCGCCGGGGGCGTGACGGTCGCGGTGCTGCGTCAGCTGGTCGAGGACGGCCGCCTGGACCCGGCGAAGGAGACCGTCGTCCTCAACACCGGTGAGGGCCTCAAGACCCTCGACCCGCTGGAGCCCGTGGTGGGGCCGACGCACCGCGTCGAGCCGTCCCTGAAGTCGGTGCGTGCGGCCGGCCTCATCGGCTGAGGCTAGGCTGGCCACACCTCCCGGATCGGCGCGACCGCACAGGTCGCCTGATCCGGTGTTCACCGTGCGTGGATGTACTGCAACCAAGCAGTTCCTCATGTACCGTCTCGCGCGGTTCGAGTTCCACGTTCGTGTTCGACGGGCGGAAGAGCGAGACCCCGGTCCCCCGATCGGGAGGGGCCGTCCGCACGCACGAACGTGGGAGCACACGTGGCACAGGGCACCGTGAAGTGGTTCAACGCCGAGAAGGGTTTCGGCTTCATCGCCGTCGACGGCGGCCAGGACGTCTTCGTCCACTACTCGGCCATCCAGATGGACGGGTACAAGAGCCTGGAAGAGGGCCAGCGGGTCAACTTCGAGGTCGTCCAGGGCGCCAAGGGCCCCCAGGCGGACGGCGTCACCGCCGCCTGATCCGAGCAGCCCGCCGAGGCCCGGTTCCCCGCGAGGGGGGCCGGGCCTCCGCTGTTGCATCGTCGTCCTCCGGACGACACCGCGGCCAGGACGCGTCCCCGGCGGCCATCGAGCCGCTGCTGATGTCCCGATCGAGAGGCCTCCGGCCCCCGCAGTCGGGCCAGGCATCCACCTCGGAACATCTCCTTCCCACCCCCCGTCCTTGCACTCGCAGGGGTCGAGTGCCAGACTCATTTCTGGCACTCGGGCCACCCGAGTGCCAATCAGGTCGGAACGGTGAGGCACCGGCCAGTGGACCGAAGGAGCGTCCACGCCGCTGGTGTCGTCCGTCGCGGGCGCCGAACCCGGCCGTGCAGCGATCAAATGCATGGAGGACATCACCACATGGCCAAGATGATCGCGTTCGACGAAGAGGCGCGCCGTGGCCTCGAGCGGGGCATGAACACCCTCGCCGACGCCGTGAAGGTGACGCTGGGCCCCAAGGGCCGCAACGTCGTACTCGAGAAGAAGTGGGGCGCCCCCACCATCACCAACGATGGTGTGAGCATCGCCAAGGAGATCGAGCTCGAGGACCCGTACGAGAAGATCGGGGCCGAGCTGGTCAAGGAGGTCGCGAAGAAGACCGACGACGTCGCGGGTGACGGCACCACCACCGCCACCGTGCTCGCCCAGGCTCTCGTCCGCGAGGGTCTGCGCAACGTCGCCGCCGGCGCCAACCCGATGGCCCTCAAGAAGGGCATCGAGAAGGCCGTCGAGGCCGTCAGCGAGTACCTGCTCTCGACCGCCAAGGACGTCGAGACCAAGGAGCAGATCGCGGCCACCGCCTCGATCTCCGCTGCTGACCCCGCTATCGGCGAGCTCATCGCCGAGGCGATGGACAAGGTCGGCAAGGAAGGCGTCATCACCGTCGAGGAGAGCAACACCTTCGGCCTCGAGCTCGAGCTCACCGAGGGCATGCGCTTCGACAAGGGTCACCTGTCGGCGTACTTCGTCACCGACTCCGAGCGCATGGAGACCGTGCTCGACGACCCGTACATCCTGGTCGTCAACGGCAAGATCAGTTCCGTCAAGGACCTGCTGCCGCTGCTCGAGAAGGTCATGCAGTCGGGCAAGCCGCTCGCGATCATCGCCGAGGACGTCGAGGGCGAGGCCCTCGCGACCCTGGTGGTCAACAAGATCCGCGGCACCTTCAAGTCCGTTGCCGTCAAGGCCCCGGGCTTCGGTGACCGCCGCAAGGCCATGTTGGCCGACATCGCCATCCTCACCGGTGGCCAGGTCATCAGCGAGGAGGTCGGCCTCAAGCTCGACAGCGCCGACATCTCCCTGCTGGGCCGCGCGCGCAAGTTCGTCACCACCAAGGACGAGACGACGATCATCGAGGGTGCGGGTGACGCCGACCAGATCCAGGGTCGCGTCAACCAGATCCGCGCCGAGATCGAGAAGTCGGACTCCGACTACGACCGCGAGAAGCTGCAGGAGCGCCTGGCCAAGCTGGCCGGTGGCGTCGCCGTCATCAAGGCCGGCGCCGCGACCGAGGTCGAGCTCAAGGAGCGCAAGCACCGCATCGAGGACGCGGTGCGCAACGCCAAGGCCGCCGTCGAGGAGGGCATCGTCGCCGGTGGTGGCGTCGCCCTCGCGCAGGCCACGGCCGTCGCGTTCGACAAGCTCGAGCTCGAGGGTGACGAGGCGACCGGTGCCAACATCGTGCGCGTCGCGCTCGAGGCGCCGCTGAAGCAGATCGCGATCAACGCCGGCCTCGAGGGTGGCGTCGTCGCGGAGAAGGTCCGCAACTCCGACACCGGCTGGGGCCTCAACGCCGCCACCGGCGAGTACGTGGACCTCGTCGCCAGCGGGATCATCGACCCCGCCAAGGTGACCCGCTCGGCGCTGCAGAACGCCGCCTCCATCGCGGCGCTCTTCCTCACCACCGAGGCCGTCATCGCCGACAAGCCGGAGAAGGCCGCCCCGGCCATGCCCGGCGGCGACGGCGGCATGGGCGGCATGGACTTCTGAGTCCAGCCCTCCCGTAACACCAGCACTGCCCGGCAGGGGCGGTCCGCTTCGACGGGCCGCCCCTGTCGGCGTTCTGCTAGGCAGCCGCGTCGGCCGCGATCATGAAGTTCCGGTGGCGACGCGCCGGTCGAAGACGGCGTGTCCCCCCGCGAACTTCATGATCGTCGGGGGAGGGGTTACTCCTCCGGGGAGAAGACGCAGAACTCGTTCCCCTGGGGGTCGGCGAGGACGTCCCACTCGATGCTGTCGGCCTCGTCGCCGGCGTCGCGCGGCCGCACCATGGTCGCCCCCGCCGTCAGCAGGGCAGCGGTGTCGCCGATGACGTCGAAGTGCATCCGGTTCTTCACGATCTTCGGCTCGGGCACCGGGACGATCCACATCAGCGGGCCGGCGCCCGACGGGTCGACGATCGGCACCGGCCAGTCGAGCGGGCGGGGCTCGTCGTCCTCGGGTGTCTGCGCGTCCTCCAGCTCGTCCCGGCGGACGTAGCCCAGCGCGGCGCACCACCAGTCCGCGAGCGTCTGGTGGTCGCGGGCGTCGAGGCAGAGGTCCTTGAACCGAGCGGGTGAGTTGCGCCCTGCGGGTGCGTCAGCCATGACTGCGCAGGGTAGGCGGTTGCCCGTGACCGTGATCATCGGGACCTCGGGCTGGCAGTACCGTGACTGGCGCGGCCTGTTCTACCCGCAGAAGCTGCCGCAGCGCCTGTGGCTCGAGCACTACGCCGAGTTCTTCGCGACGGTCGAGAGCAACAATGCCTTCTACCGGTTGCCCGAGCGCGAGACGTTCGTGAAGTGGCGCGAGCGCACGCCGCCCGATTTCCGGTGGGCGGTCAAGGCCAGCCGGTTCCTCACCCACATCAAGCGACTGCGCGAACCCGAGGAACCCGTCGCCCGGCTGATGGGCCGGGCCGAGGGGCTGGAGCACCGGCTCGACACGATCCTGCTGCAGCTGCCGCCGACGTTGAAGGCCGACGCCGACCTGCTGCGCGACTGCCTGGCCCGCTTCCCCGGCGGCACGAGGGTGGCCGTCGAGCCCCGGCACGAGAGCTGGTGGACCGACGACATCCGCGCCCTGCTGGAGCGGTACGGGGCGGCCCTCTGCTGGGCCGACCGCGACGAGCAGCCCGTCGCCCCGCTCTGGCGCACCGCGGACTGGGGCTACCTGCGCTTCCACCACGGCTTCGAGGAGTGGCGGTACCGGCCGGAGACCCTGCAGCTCTGGGCGGACCGGTTGGTCCAGACCTATGGCGACGAGGACGTCCTCGTCTACTTCAACAACGACCCCGGGGGAGCGGCGACGATCGACGCGGTCCACTTCGCCGAGGCCGTGCACCGGGCCGGCGGGACCCCGACCCGTGTGCCGACCGCCGACCAGGCGCTCGGGATCGCGTGGGCCGATGGGCAGAAGACGCCCGGGGTGCCGGTTTAACCGCGTTCAGCCGAGGACGGCGGGGTCCTCGGCGTGCCGGACGCCGAGCTGCTCGGCGGCCTGCCCCAGCAGGCTCTGGACGGCGAGCGTGTCGGCCAGCGGCATGACCGCGCTCTCGGTGCGACCGGCCCGCACGCACTCGGTGACCTCGATCAGCTCGTGGGCGTACCCCGCACCCAGCGGGGCTCGCGTGATGGTCTCGGGCTCCGCGCCGGCGCGGTGCAGCACGATCGTCTCCGGGTGGTGGAAGCGGGGGAGGACGTCGATCCAGCCCGTGGTCCCGAAGACCCGGGCCTGACCGGGGAGCGCATGGCGCAGCGACGTCACGAGGTTGGCGGTGCGCCCGTCGCCGTAGTCGAGGAGCAGGGAGGCCTCCGCGTCGGCGCCGGAAGGGAACAGCGAGCCGGCCGCCACCACCCGCTCCGGGGTGCCGAGCAGCATCTGGGCGAAGGACACTACGTAGACCCCGAGGTCGAGCAGGGCGCCACCGCCGAGCGCGAGGTCGAACAGCCGATCGGCCGGGTCGTAGTCGCGGGCGACGCCGAGGTCGGCCTGCACCGATCGGACCTCGCCGATCGCGCCGTCGGCGACCAGCTCGCGCAGCGCGACGACGGCCGGCTGGAACCGCATCCACATCGCCTCCATGACGAACACCCCGGTCTCGCGCGCCAGGTCGATCACCTCCTGCGCCCCGGCGGTCGTGGCGGTGAACGCCTTCTCGACGAGCAGCGCCTTCCCGGCGCGCAGGGCGCCCAGCGCGAGCGCGTGGTGCTGGGGGTGCGGCGTGGCGACGTAGAGGACGTCGACGTCCGGGTCGGCGAGGATCTCGGCGTAGGAGCCGTGCGCCCGGTCCAGGCCGTGGCGGTCGGCGAAGGAGCGGGCCCGGTCCAGTGATCGGGAGGCGACGGCGACCGCCCGCGCGCCCTCGACGACGGCGAAGTCCTCGATGACGTTCTCGGCGATGCGGCCCGGCCCCACGACGCCCCAGCGGATCTCCTGCACGCGCGGAACGTTAGCCGGGGCGGGCAGACTGCGTTCCGTGGCCGTGCTGATCGACACCCCGGTGTGGCCGTGGCGGGGCCGCCGGTGGTCGCACCTGGTCAGCGACGTCTCCTACGAGGAGCTGCACGCCTTCGTCGCGACCGAGCTCGGCATCCCGCGCCGGGCGTTCCAGGGCGATCACTACGACGTCCCGGAGGATCTCTACGACGTGGCGGTCGCGGCGGGGGCGCAGCCGGTGGGGGCGCGCGAACTGCTCGGCCGGCTGATGGCCGCCGGGCTGCGGCTCAGGAAGCCCCGCCGCGGCGCCTGAGCAGCGTCAGCTCGGCGGTGAGGTTCGCCCGTGCGGTCCCCGTCCACGGCTGGGCCGCCTCGGTCCGGTAGAGCGCCGGCAGCGCCAGCAGGTGCTGCAGGACGGCGATCCGCCCCGTGGCGAACTCCTCGTCGGAGAGGTGGCCGTACTCCAGCCGGATCGCCGAGGCGTAGGCCGCATACGACTCCGGCGGCGCGGCCAGGACCGCGAGATCGGCGTCGCAGAGCACCGCACCGTTCGCGTCGCCCGGTGCCGGGTCGTGCCCGGCGGTGAGCAGCACGAGCCGGTCGACCTCGGCGAGCCGCTCGTCGGTCACGAGACCGCGCAGGCCCGCACCAGCTCGTTCCGCACTGATTTGCTCGTTGTCGCTGCGTTCCGGGTCGTAGACCACGTCGTGGTACCAGGCGGCCAGGCGGACGGCCTCCGGGTCGGCCGCCGCGCCCGCCAGCCGGCCGACCAGTCCGAGGACGGCCGCGAGGTGGGCGAGATCGTGATAGCGGCGGTGTGGCTCGCTCCAGGAGGCTACGAGGGCGGCCCACTCGGTCCGGGAGATCGGGGAGTCGCCGGCGAGCTCGGCCCACGCGTCGAAGCCGACCAGCCCACCGGCTCCGCGGGTCACCGGACGCCGCAGCTGCGCACGGTCAGGAGAGCGAAGGCGCGGGCCGCGGTGACCACCTCGGTCACCGGCACCTTCTCCAGGGGGCCGTGTGCCAGGTGGAGGTCGCCCGGTCCGTAGTGCAGCGTCGGGACACCGGCCGCCGCGTACAGGCGGAGGTCGCTGCCCGCGGCGATCGCCTGCTCGGGGGCCTGGCCGCCGCCCGCATCGGCGACGGCCGCGCGGACGGCCGGCAGCAGCGGGTGCCCGATGGGCAGCTGCCCGCTGGCGAACGCGCCTCCCGTCCAGGTCACCCGCACCGGGTGGGCGGCGAGCCAGGGATGCGCGGCGCAGATCACCGCGACCCGGTCCTCGAACACCTTCCGGGCGACCTCGACGGGCTCGCCGACGCGGACGCCGTACCGCCCCTCGGCCAGCAGGCGGTCGGGTACCGAGCTGGCCCAGTCGCCGGCCTGCACCCGCCCGATCGACAGGCCGTAGGGAAAGCGGGCGTCGCCGAAGCGTGGATCGGCGTCCCGCTGCCGCTCCGCCTCCAGCTCCTGCAGGCCGGCGTGGACGACGGTGAACAGCTCGACCGCGCTCACGCCGCGGTCCCGCATGGCCGCGTGCGCGGCGTGGCCCTCGATCTCCAGTCGGAAGGTGAGCGCCCCGGCGTTGGCGGTGACGACGGCCTGCGCCGTCGGCTCGGGGATCACGCAGACGTCGCCGAGGTGCCCCCGCCGCAGCGTGGCCCACGCGCCGAGGCCGCCGTCCTCCTCACCGATCACCCCGTGGAGCGCGACGGGCCGGACCAGCCGCACGCCCGCGGTCCGGACGGCGGCGAGGGCGGCGAGGGAGGCGACGACGCCGGCCTTCATGTCGCAGGCGCCGCGGCCGTGCAGGTCGCCGCCGACGATGCGGGGCACGAACGGGTCGCCGTCCCACAACCTGAGGTCCCCGGGCGGGACGACGTCGGTGTGACCGGAGAACACCAGCGCGGGCGGGCCGCTCCCGGCGGCGGGGACGGTCCCGACGACTCCCCACGCCTCGGTGCGCTCGACCTCCTGGCCCGGGGCGTCGGCGGCGGTGGCGGCCTCGGCCAGGTCGATCTGCCAGAGGTCGACGTCGCAGCCGAGTTCGTCGAGCCACCCCGCCAGCAGGTGCTGCACCTCGCTCTCGGCCGGGGTGCCCCCGATCGAGGGGACGGCGACCAAGCGGGTCAGCCGATCCACCACCCACTGCTCGTCGACGGCATCGACGACCCGGGCCTCGACGTCGGTCAGGTCAGCCATGGCCGGAGTCTGGCACGCGGTGCCCCGGCCTTCCGTCCAACACCTGGTCGGCGACGGGACGCTAACTTGGCCGCCGTGACGCAGCCCCCTCCGCCACCCGGCTGGTACGCCGACCCAGCAGGAGGTGGCGGAACGCGCTGGTGGGACGGCCAGGGCTGGACCGAGCACGTCCAGCAGGTCGCCCCACCCGCGCCGCCGGGACCGCCTGGTCCGGGATACGGCAGCGGCCCCTCGCTCTACGAGCAGCCGGTCCTCCTCGTGTCGCAGAAGACCAAGGTCATCGAGCTCACCAACGAGTACGCGGTCCTCGATGGACAGGGGCAGCAGATCGGCGCCGTCGTCCAGGTGGGGCAGAGCTCTTTGCAGAAGGCCGTCCGGCTCGTCTCCAGCCTCGACCAGTTCCTCACCCACCGGCTGGAGGTCCGCGACACTCGCGGGCCGGTGCTCGTGCTCACCCGTCCGGCCAAGGTCGTCAGGTCCCGAGTGGTGGTGCAGCGGCCCGACGGCGCCTCGGTCGGCGAGATCGTGCAGGCCAACGTCTTCGGCAGGATCCGCTTCGACCTCGTCGCCGACGGCCGGCTGGTCGGCGCCATCCAGGCCGAGAACTGGCGGGCGTGGGATTTCGCGATCGCCGACGCCGCCGGTGTCGAGGTCGCCCGCATCACGAAGAAGTGGGAGGGGCTGGCGCGGACGCTGTTCACGACCGCCGATCGCTACGTCGTCCTGGTGCACTACCGGCTGCCGGACCCGCTGGCCAGCCTGGTGATCGCCTCGGCGCTCACGGTGGACACCGCGCTGAAACAGGACGACCGCGGCTTCAACTGACATCGCGGTCCGCCGGACCGCATCGCCATGACATCGCGGTCCGCCGGACCGCATCGCCATGACATCGCGGTCCGCCGGACCGCATCGCGGCCAGGAGCCGTCCCGCCCGCCGAGGAGCCCCTGCGTCACCCCTGCGCGGACCCTCCGGGCCCACTCGGCGCGACAGGACGCGTCACGGTGAGGCGCGTAGGCTCGAAGCTGTCCGGGCCGGGTGCATCGTGCCCCCGGGTGCCATTTGGTTAACGCCTTCACGGACTACCGCCCCGACCTCGGTCGGGGGCTGGAGCCGCGTTGTGCATCTCGCCGCGAGGCGGCCGTCATCCGGTCCGGACCCCAACCTGTGTCAGCGCCCCCTCGCGGGACCGCGTTCTCATGTCCCGAGGTGCTCGACCGGTGCCGCGCGCTTAACGTGAGCCACCTCATCCCAGGTGGACGTGGGGGTAACCATGGCAGACACGGCGCGTCAAGGATCTGTGCCGGCGGTCGCGGACGAGCGCCACAAGCTACCCGTCAGGACGCTGGTCTCGGCCAGCATCGGCAACGCCGTCGAGTGGTTCGACTGGACGGTCTACGCGACGTTCCTCGTCTTCTTCGCCGGACAGTTCTTCCCGTCGGAGAACGAAGCGCTCGCCCTGATCGGGGCGTCCTCGGCCTACGCCCTGGCCTTCTTCTTCCGCCCGCTGGGTGGCATCCTGCTCGGCCGGTTCGCCGACCTGCGCGGCCGCAAGGCCGGGATGCTCCTGACCATCCTGCTGATGGCCGGCGGCTCGATGGTGATCGCCCTCCTGCCCACGTACGAGCAGGTGGGGTGGCTCGCGCCGATCCTCCTGCTGCTGGCCCGCATCGCCCAGGGCATGTCACTGGGCGGCGAGGTGTCGAACGCGTCGGCGTACCTCGGCGAGATCGCCCCGCCCGACCACCGTGGCCGCTACTCCTCGTTCTTCTACATCTCCACCGGGTCCGCGCTGCTGGCCGCGTCCCTGCTGGGCGTGCTGCTGACCAGCATCCTCAGTGAGGAGCAGCTGCAGGGCTACGGCTGGCGCATCGCGTTCTTCATCGGCGGCCTGCTGGGGTTCATCGGCATGTGGCTGCGCCGCTCGCTGGTGGAGACCGAGCAGTTCGAGGAGAACGCGGACAAGGCCCGGGCGACCAAGCACCCCCTGCTGCAGACGATCAAGCACTACCCGAAGTCCGTGGTGCAGCTGTGTGCCATCACGCTGCTGTCGACGCTGTCGTACTACACGTTCTTCAGCGCCCTCACGCCATTCGCGATCACCTTCCGGGACGCCGACAAGACCGACGTCTTCGTCGCGCTGTCCATCGGCACTGCGCTGTTCGTGGCGCTCTGCTACCCCTTCGGTGCGATGTCGGACCGCTTCGGGCGCAGACCGCAGCTGCTCGCCTGGTCGGGCGCGCTCGCGGTCCTCATCGTGCCCCTGTCGTTCCTCGTGCAGGACAACCTGTTCTCGCTGATCGTCGTCTTCTCCGTGGGGCTGGGGCTCTATGCGCTGATGGCGTCGATCGCCCCGGCGATCATGAGCGAACTGTTCCCCACGGAGCTTCGGGCCACCGGCATCGGCGCCTGGTACAACCTGACCGTCGCGTGCTTCGGGGGCACGGCACCCCTGGTTATCACGGCGCTGTCCGAGGCCGGCCACCCGCTGTGGTTCTTCTGGTACGTGGCGGCCGGGGCGGTCATCGCGTTCGTCGTCATCCTGACGACTCTGAAGGAGACCAACGGCACCGAGCTCACCTGAACCTGAGCACCGGGCCCCGAACGCGCGACAGCCCCCGTCCACGGCGGACGGGGGCTGTCGCGTGTGTGCGGGACGGGACCGTCAGTAGGTCTCGTCCGTGGTGGTGCGCTGGACCGGGCCACCGGCGGCAGGGGCGCCGTAGCCCTCGCTGTGCGTGACGCGGCGACGGGAGCGGGGGCCCCAGAGGGCGAGTTCTAGCACGATGCCGAGGGCGCCGGCGATCATCAGGATCCAGCCGACCACCTGCAGGTCGACACCGCTGACGTCGACGCGCAGGGCGAAGGTCAGGATCGCGCCCAGCGCGAGCAGGACGATGGCAGTTCCGAGCCGCATTGCGAACTCCCTTCCTCACGGCTCACGCGCGGGCACGCAGAACCGACGGCGATCGCCGCGGGCCGACCGGTGCCCCCGACGTCGCAGGTGAACCGCCTCAGCGGGCCGATGTCCCCCGAAGGGGTGGGTCTGAGGCCCCTTAGGCGCCGGCGGGCCGCAGAACGGCGTGGTCGCCCGATGCCGGGCCGGACCCCTCAGCACGAACGTTGCCGTCGTCCACCAGGGACGACGAGAGGGAACGACCATGACGCTCCACTACAGCAACCCGGCTCTCGACGCCGAGCTCGCGTACCGGCGAGAGCTGCTGATGGCGGCCGGCCGCGGGAGCCGCACCAGGCGCGGCGCGTGGTTCCGCAACCGCCGGCGACCGCGCTGACCGGCTCTGTCGGGTGAGAACCGGCTCGGTCCTGTCGGAGGCCCGTGCCACGATCGACCCCGTGCCACGCTGGGACGACGCGCCGCTGGTGGGACGAGCCGCCGAGCTCGCCCATCTACTCGGGCACCTCGACCGGGCGGCATCCGGGCGGACGAGCGGCGTCCTGCTCGCCGGTGATGCCGGTGTCGGCAAGACACGGCTGCTCGACGAGCTCACCGCCCGCGCGGCCCAGCGAGGGGTTCGGGTGCTGGTCGGTCACTGCGTCGACCTGGGCGACGTCGGGCTGCCCTACCTGCCGTTCGTGGACCTCTTCCGCCCGGTGGCGGCCGACCCCGAGCTCGCTCCCGCCGCGGCGGCGAACCCGGTCCTCGCCGCGCTGTTCGCGGGGCGGCCGGTGTCGTTCCCGGTGCAGCCGGCGGCCGAGGCGCGTGACCTCAGTAGCCCGCTCCCGCACCGCGCGGCGCCTCAGCCGGTCGAGGACGGCCGGCTCCAGCTGTTCGAGTCCGTGGCCGGGCTCATCTGCGAGCTGGCGTCCCACGGACCGCTGCTGATCGTGCTGGAGGACGTGCACTGGGCCGATCGGTCCAGCCGCGACCTGCTCCGCTACCTGCTGGCTCGGCTCTCCGACGAGCCGGTAGCGGTGGTCGCCTCCTACCGCGCCGACGACCTGCACCGCCGCCACCCGCTGCGGCCCCTGCTGGCCGAGCTGGTGCGGTTGCCGGGCGTGGAGCGACTCGAGCTCAGCCCGCTGCCTGATGCCGAGGTCGGTGCGCTGGTGCGCCGCCTGGCGGCCGCGGCCGGGTCGCTGTCCGAGTCCGCGATCGAGGACGTCGTCGCCCGAGCCGAGGGCAACGCCTTCTACGCCGAGGAGCTGCTGGCGGCGGGTCTGCACGGCGAGGCGCTGCCCATGGCCCTGACCGACGTCCTGCTCGCCCGGGTGGAGCAGCGCTCGCCGGCGGCGCAGCAGGTGCTCCGCGTCGCCGCCGTTGCCGGGCGCCGGGTGCGTCACGAGTTGGTGGCCGCCGTGGGCGGACTCAGCGACGGCGACCTGGAGACGGCGCTCGCCGAGGCGGTGCACCACCACCTCCTGGTGGTCTCGGACGACGGTCGCTACCGGTTCCGGCACGCGCTGCTGCGCGAAGCGGTGCTGGCCGACCTGCTGCCGGGGGAGCGGGTGCGGCTGCACGCGGCGATCGCGGCCTACCTGGCCCGTGTCCCGGGCGCCGGGACGGCGGCCGAACGGGCGCACCACGCCCGCGAGAGCAACGACCTGCCGGGCGCCTTCAGCGCGTCCCTGGAGGCGGCGGCCGCGGCCGGCGGCGTCGGCGCCCCCGCCGAGCAGCTGCAGCACCTCGAGGCCGCGCTCGCGCTGTGGTCGGCGGTGCCCGATGCCGAGGAGCGTGCCGGTCGGGGCCAGGTGGCCCTGCTGCTGGAGACCGCGGCCACCGCGCGCACCGTGGGGGCGCCGTACCGCGCCGTCGCTCTCCTGCGCTCGGCCCTGGAGGTGCTCGGGCCGGATGCCGATCCGGAGACCCGGGCCCGGGTGCACTACACGCTGGCGCAGGCGATGGTGCGGGTCGAGGACGACGCCGGGGCTTACCGCGAGAGCGCGGCGGCGATGGCGCTCGTGCCGGCGCAGCCGCCGTCGAAGGTGCGCACGTGGGCGGCGGCGACCCATGCGCGGATGAGCTACTCGGTCGGCCGGAACGACGAGGCCGACGCGGCGGCCGAGGAGGCGCTCGCGGCGGCCGATGCCCTGGGCTTCGACGGAGCCTGGGCCGACATCGCCGTCACCCAGGTGCGGGCACGTCCCGGCGCCGACCCCGCAGAGGTGCGCGCCCGTCTCGACGAGGCGCTGATCCGGGCCCGCCGGTCCGGCAATGTCGAGGTCGAGATGCGGGTGTTGTACAACCTCGCCACCGTCCCCTTCGAGGCGGGCCGGATCGGCGAGGCGCTCGGCTGGACCCGGCGGGGCACGCGGCGCGCCCGCGACCTCGGCGTCGAGTGGTCGTACTACCCCGCCGAACTGCGGCACCTGCACGTGACGGCGCTGTACATGGCCGGCGACTGGGACGGGAGCCTGGCCGAGGCCGACGTGCTGGCCCGGGTGCCGGAGATGTCGGCGCACGTGCGTGCCGACGGGCTGCTGGTGCTGGTCGGCCGCGGCGACCCGTCCGCCCGCGAGCGGATCGACTGGGCCCGGAGCCTGATCCCGCGGCTCAGCGCGCACATCCTGCTCGACCTCGTCACGGCCGGCTCCGAGATCGACCTCGCCGCCTGGGAGGGCGAGCCGCAGAAGGCGGTCGACGTGGCGCTGGCGGCCTACCGGCGGCTGCGGCAGGAGTGGGACGACGACCACCTCGGCGTGCTGCGGCTGGCCGGTACCGCGCTGGCTCCGGTCGGCGACGCTGCCGCGGCCGCGCGCCGGGACCGCGACGCCGAGAGCACCGAGCGCTGGGTGCGGGCGGGGGAGCAGCTGGTCGAGGCGGCGCGTTCGGCGGTCGAGATCTACCGCGGGACCTACGGCGACACCATGGGCGTCGAGGCCATCGCCTGGCTGGCCCGGGTGGAGGCCGAGGGGGCCCGGGTCCGTGGCGAGGCGGCTCCGGAGCTGTGGCGCGCGGCGGTCGAGGCATTCGGCTTCGGGCACGTCTACGAGGAGGCGCGCTCGCGGTGGCGGCTGGCGGAGGCGCTGCTGGCCACTGGTGATCGGGTGGAGGCCGCGGAGGAGGCAGGGCTGGCGCACGAGGTGGCGGTCCGGCTGGGTGCTGCCCCGCTGCGGACCGCCGTCGAAGGGCTGATCCGGCGCGGCCGGCTGGACGTCGGGGGAGTGCGGGCGGCCGAGATTTCCGCCGTCATGACGCCGCGCGAGGCCGAGGTGCTCCGGCTGCTCGCCCAGGGACGGACCAACCGGCAGATCGGGGCCGAGCTCTACATCAGCGAGAAGACGGCGAGCGTGCACGTCAGCAACATCCTGGCGAAGCTCGGCGCGAACGGCCGCACCGAAGCGGTCGCCATCGCCGCCCAGCGCGGCCTCCTCACCTGACGGCCGAAGTGGCCGCTCTGGCCGCTGTCAGAGCATGGTGCGGAGGCGTTCCCGGCGGGCGCGGAGGACGTCGACCGAGGCGGATGCCGACGGCGGGCCGGGCACCGACTGTCGCAGCTGGGTGTGCACCACGGCCTGCGGCTGCGAGGTCCGGGCCGCGACCCGGTTGACCAGGCGGTTGATCTCCCGGCGCAGCTCGGCGGCGTCGCGCCACGAGCGGCCGGCGTCGTCCTCGTCCGGGTGGTCCTCGACGAGCATGAAGTCACCGTCGTCGGCCCGGTGGCTCTGTGCGATCCGCAGCCGGAGCTCGTCGTCCCGCTTGGCCAGCAGCTCCGCTGTCTGGGCCGGGGTGAGCAGGCCGGGGATGCCGAGGAACTCCTCGTCCTCGGCGTCCACGACGACCGTCGGGCCGGAGCCCTCGCCGGTGTGCGCCGTGCCGCTGTGCAGGACGTGGGCGAAGCGGGCGTCGGCCTCCAGCGCCTCCCACTGCTTCAGGCCGTCGGGGTCCTTCTCCTTGGGCGGCAGCGGCTCCAGGTCCAGCTCGTCGCCCTGCACCGTCTTCGGCGGGGGCATGACGTGGTTGCGCTGCTCCTCCATCGACGCCGCCAGCGACAGCAGCGGGCGCACCGCGGGGAGGAACACCGTCGCCGACTCGTGCGGCGCCCGGGAGCGCACCACGCGGCCGACCGCCTGGGCGAAGAACAGCGGTGTCCGGTAGGAGGTCATCCAGGCCAGGACGGCGGCCCGGGGCACGTCGACGCCCTCGGAGATCATCCGCACGCAGACCGCGATCCGCGCCGACCCGGTGGCGAAGCGCTCGATCTTCTTCGACGCCTTGGGGTCGTCGGACAGGATCAGCTCGGCCGCCTTGCCGGTCACCCGGCGCACGATCTTGGCGTAGGCGCGGGCGTCGTCCTGGTCGCTGGCGAGGATCAACCCGGCGGCGTCGGGCATGCCGCTCTCCCGCAGGTGGGTGATCCGGTCGTCCATCGCGGCGATCACGTGCGGCACCCACTGGCCCTTGGGGTCCAGCGCAGTCCGCCAGGCCTGCATCTCCACCGACTTCGTGCCGGCCTCCGACAGCGAGGCTGCGACGACCTCACCCGCGGAGTTTCGCCAACGCGACGTGCCGGTGTAGGCGGCGAAGACGACGGGTCGGACGACGTTGTCGGCCAGCGCCTCCTTGTAGCCGTAGGTGTAGTCGGCGCGGCTGACCAGCCCGATGCCGCCCTCGCCGTCGTCGCCCTCGAAGCTGTCCTCCTCGTAGCGGACGAAGGGGATGCGCTCGTCCGGCTTGGTCCGGAACGGCGTCCCGGTCAGGCACAACCGGCGGGCGGCGAAGCCGTAGGCCTCCTCCACCGCCTCGCCCCAGGAGAGGCCGTCACCGGCGTGGTGCACCTCGTCGAGGATGACCAGCGTCTTGACGGCGGTGGCGCGGGCGGCGTGCAGCATCGGCTTGCCGGCGACCTGCGCGTAGGTGGTCACATAGCCCTGGGTGCCTGCACGCACCGGGCCGACGGCGTTGGTGAGGCCCGGGTCCAGCACGATGCCCATCGCATCGGCGGCATCGGCCCACTGCAGGCGCAGGTGGTCGGTCGGGCAGACGACGATCACGCGGGCGACCTCGCGCCGGGAGAGCAGCCGCGCCGCCAGCGTCAGGGCGAAGGTCGTCTTGCCTGCGCCGGGGGTCGCGGTGACCAGGAAATCCTTCGGCGACTGCTCCTCGTAGCGCTGGAGAGCGGCCTGCTGCCACGCTCGGAGCGGTCGGCTGGTCGTCTGCGGGCTCAGGGCCTCCGCTCGCAATGCACTCCCCATGACGGGGTCCATCTTCACTGGCGGAGAGGCAACACGCCCAACCGGTCGCCTCCCGCGCGCCCCGGCCATCGCGACGTATAGGAGCCGCCGGCAAGCCGCTGACCGGCGGAAATGCAAGTCAAGAGGTAGGACGTGTGGTGTTCCTCATGCCGTGAGGGACCGGCACGTCACGCCTCGCCGGTCCCGGCGTCCCCACGTGCCTCCCGATGCCCGCGGCGGGCGGTGACGGAGGGGTCAGCGCGGATCCGGGGAGCGTGTGCGCTGAGGCCCCGTTCCAGGGCTCGGAACGGGGCCTCAGCGCACTTCGTCGGAGGGCACGGCGTCAGTCGGCGGGCTCGTCCACCCAGTCGGGGCCGTTGACCTCGCCCGGACCGGCCAGGTCCGCGGCGTCGACGATCGTGTACGCGTAGCCCTGCTCGGCGAGGAACCGCTGCCGGTGGGCGGCGTACTCGCTGTCGAGGGTGTCGCGGCTGACCACCGTGTAGAAGTGCGCCTGCCGGCCGTCGGCCTTGGGGCGCAGCACCCGCCCGAGGCGCTGGGCCTCCTCCTGCCGCGAACCGAAGGTCCCCGACACCTGGACGGCGACGGCGGCCTCCGGCAGGTCGATGGAGAAGTTTGCGACCTTGGAGACGACGAGCGTCTTGATCTCCCCGGCGCGGAAGGCGTCGAAGAGCTTCTCCCGCTCGCGGTTGGTCGTCGAGCCCTGGATCACCGGGGCGTCGAGCGCGGTGCCGAGCTCCTCGAGTTGGTCGAGGTAGGCGCCGATGACCAGCTTCTGCTCGTCGGGGTGCCGGTCGAGCACCCGCCGGATCACCGGCAGTTTCGACTGCGCCGTCGCCGCGATCCGGTAGCGCTCCTCGGGCTCGGCGACGGCGTAGGTCATGCGCTCCTCGTCGTCGAGCGAGACCCGCACCTCGATGCACTCGGCCGGTGCGATGTAGCCCTGGGCCTCGATGTCCCGCCACGGGGCGTCGTAGCGCTTGGGCCCGATGAGCGAGAAGACGTCGTCCTCGCGCCCGTCCTCGCGCACCAGCGTGGCGGTGAGGCCGAGGCGGCGGCGGGACTGCAGATCGGCGGTCAGCCGGAAGATCGGGGCCGGCAGCAGGTGCACCTCGTCGTAGACGATCAGGCCCCAGTCCTGGGCGTCGAAGAGGTCCAGATGCCGGTACTCGCCCTTCCGGCGGGTGGTGATCACCTGGTAGGTCGCGATGGTGACCGGGCGGATCTCCTTGCGCTCGCCCGAGTACTCGCCGATCTCCTCTTCGGTCAGCGACGTGCGCGCGATCAGCTCGCGCTTCCACTGCCGGCCGGCGACGGTGTTGGTCACCAGGATCAGCGTCGTGGCCTTCGCCTCGGCCATCGCCGCCGCGCCGACCAACGTCTTGCCGGCGCCACAGGGCAGGACGACGACGCCGGAACCGCCGGCCCAGAAGCCTTCGACGGCCTCCTGCTGGTAGTCGCGCAGGTGCCAGCCGGACTGATCCAGGTCGATCGGATGGGCCTGGCCGTCGACGTAGCCGGCGAGGTCCTCGGCCGGCCAGCCGACCTTCAGCAGCGCCTGCTTGAGCCGACCGCGCTCCGACGGGTGCACGACGATCGTGTCGTCGTCGATGCGGGCGCCGAGCATGGGCGCCACCCGCTTCGACCGGACGACCTCCTCCAGAACGGCCTTGTCGGAGCTGGTGAGCACCAGCCCGTGCACCGGGTTGTTGGCCAGGGTGAGCCGGCCGAACCGGTCCATCGTGTCGGCGACGTCGACCAGCAGCGCATGCGGCACCGGGTAGCGGGAGAAGCGCACCAGCGCGTCCACGACCTGCTCCGCGTCGTGCCCGGCGGCACGGGCGTTCCACAGCGCGAGGGGCGTCACCCGGTAGGTGTGCATGTGCTCGGGGGAGCGCTCGAGCTCCGCGAACGGGGCGATCGCCGCCCGGCACTCGCGGGCCAGCGGATGGTCGACCTCGAGGAGCAGGGTCTTGTCCGACTGGACGATCAGGGGGCCGTCACTCACTGGTGGCTGAGTCCATTTCCTCGGCGGGTCGGGGAGCGGCCACGGGTGGGGACCGGGTGGCCATCCCAAGGTAACCGTGCACACCGACGAGGACTTCCCGCTCGACGAGGCGTCGAGGCCGTCGGTGGTCAGACCCAGTCGCGGCGCAGCGGTGGCGGAGCCCCGCCGGGCCGCTGGACGAGGACCTGGTTGACGCCCAGCGCCCCCATCTCGAAGGACAGGGCGGAGGCGGCCATGTAGAGCCGCCACACCCGGGCCCGTCCCGCTCCACCGAGGCGGACCGCCTCGTCCCAGCTCTCCTCCAGGCGGTTGACCCAGGCCCGCAGGGTCAGCGCGTAGTGCCGGCGCAGGGCCTCCACGTCCAGGACCTCGAGGCCGGCCCCCTCCAGCACGCCGACCGTCTCCGCGAGGCTGACCAGTTCTCCGTCCGGAAAGACGTACCGGGAGATGAAGGTGTCGGGGTCCCGGGTCGCCGTCCACCCGTGCCCGGCGATGGCGTGGTTGAGCAGCCGGCCGCCGGGGACGAGCAGGTCGCGCAGGTGGCCGGCGTACGTCGGCAGCAGGGCCCGGCCGACGTGCTCGGCCATGCCCACGGAGCTGATCGCGTCGAAGGGTCCGTCGTCGACCTCGCGGTAGTCCTGGACCCGGATGTCGACGCGGTCGGGAAGTCCCGCCTCCGCCACGCGCCTGCGCGCCAGCGCCGCCTGCCGGACGGAGAGGGTGATCCCGACGACCTCAGCTCCGTAGCGCTGCGCCGCGTGCAGGGCCAGGCTGCCCCAGCCGCATCCGACGTCGAGCAGCCGCGCGCCGGGCCGCAGCGCCAGCTTGCGGCACACGAGATCGAGCTTGGCCTCCTGGGCGGCGTCGAGCCCGGTCTTCTCGTCGTCCCAGACGGCGCAGGAGTAGACCATCGTGGGGCCCAGGACCAGGCGGTAGAAGTCGTCATCGAGGTCGTAGTGGTGGGACACGGCCGCGGCGTCGCGCCGCCGGCTGTGCCGCAGGCCGTGCCGGGTCCCGCGAACCTCTTCGGGTGGCGGAGCCGGGGCGGGGCCGAGGACCCGGAGGGTGGCGGCCGTGCGCAGGAGGGCCAGCCGGTCGGCGCGGGACAGCCGGGGCGGGGACCTGTCGGGTCCCAGCCGGGCAGCCTCGCCCACCGCACCGAGTACGGCGTAGAGGTCGCCCTCCACATCGATCTCGCCGGCGACGTAGGCCCGCCCCAGGCCCAGCTGACCGGGGGCCCACACGATCCGGCGCAGCGCCCGGCGGGAGCGGATGACGACGACCGGGGCATCGCCGGGGCCCCAGACGGAGCCGTCCCAGGCGCGCAGCCGCACCGGCAGCTCGGGAATCCCCAGCACGGTCGCCAGGGCGGCCGCCAGCTGTTCGGCCACGCTCTTCCGCTCGGTCATGCGGACCCACCTGTGCTCGGTCGACCGGGCCGGACCTCGGCGGAGGAGGGCCCCTTCGGCATCGGGGTCCTCGTTGCGCCGGTCAAGGTACTGCTGCTGCCCCCGCCTGCGGAGGGTCCGGTGCTAGGACGCGGTCGTGGATTCCGGATCCTGCTCGACGAGGGCGACGGAGGTGATCCGGTGCACGGCGAACGTGCTGTTCTCCCCGCGCCGCTCGTCGTACCCCTGGAGGAAACCACCGACCAGTGACACCGGGCGGACCACGCGCTGGCTGCCGCTGCCCTGGGCGTCGACGTAGCCGAGCCACACCGCCGCACCGTCGCGGACGGCGCGGGAGAGCAGCTCCAGCGTGCCGGCGGTGGTCACGCCGGGCACCTGGCGCACCGCCTCGCCGCGCCGGGCCGACAGCGCGGCGTCCCCGGCCCGCATCTGGCGCACGGTCGCCGCCAGCTCGTCGGTCGTCAGGGGCCGCGGCGCGGGCGAGGAATCGGTGCCGGACCGCTTGCCGAGTGCCCGCGGGCGAGCCGGCGGACGGGTCAGGACGGCGCCACCGGGACGTTCCCCGGCCGGTGCGTAGCCGGCCTCCCGGAGCACGGAGAGCACCTCGTCGGCGCCCAGGCCGCTGACCAGGACCCCGGGCGCCAGCCGGCGCAGCTCCGCCCCGGCGGTCCGCCGGTCGTTGAGCACCTGGGACAACAGCCCGTGGTCGTCGGAGCGGACGTAGGACTCGATCGAGCCCACCCGCAGCCGGCCGTGCTGCCGGGCGACGTCGTCGATCAGGTAGTCCAGCGCCTGCGGCACCGGCGTGCGGGAGGCACGGGTGAAGAAGTCGTGCAGATCCGGGGCCGACCAGCCGGCGTCCAGGGACCGCCGCACGCTGGACTCCGATACCCGGAAGACCGTGGCCCCGCCCGAGGACTCCACGTCGGCGACCACGGCGAGGGTGTCGGCGAGCTCGGCCACCAGCGGGCCGGGCGCGATCAGCGAGAGGTCGGGCTGGGCGAGCACGTGGTCGACCGGCTCGGGCAGCAGCCCGCGCATGCCGTCGGCCGCGCCGTCCTCGCCCTGGAGGAGCAACCCGCGCCCGGCGGTGGAGAGCACGCCCCCGACCAGCACCCCGAGCCGCGCCGCCTCCTCCAGCATCCCGGGGACCGGGGCGAGCCGGTCGGCCCGGCGGGGCGTGCGCCAGCGGAGCAGGGCGACCAGGTCGTCGGGGGCCAGCCCGGCGCCGGGCGGGTATTCGGCGAGCACCGCCAGGGCCGACCGCCGGATCGCCGGGGCGGTGTGCCGGGTCAGATCCGGCGACAGCGGGTTCACGGCCTTGCCGGCGACGTCCCGCTGCCCGACCAGGGACGGCAGTCGGACCCCGCCCAGCCAGCCGGCGGCCAGCACCGCCCAGCGGTCGGCGAGGTCCTGCTCCCGCCAGATGTCGTAGGCGCGGGTGGGCAGCCACTCGTCGCGGTGCGGTCCCCCGACGTCGAGCAGCCCGGCCGCGTAGGCCAGCTCCAGCAGCCATGCCGCCTCGGCCTCGCCCAGGTGCAGCACGCGGGCCAGCCGCTTCTGGTCGCGAACGCCCACCCCGCCGCTGCGCAGCAGTCCCGCCGGCTCCTCCTCGAGCAGGGTGAGCAACTCGCCGATCTTCCCCACGCTCTCCAGCGCCGCACCGGCCGCCCGCCGGTCCACCGACGCCTGCTCGTGCGTGGCCACCGCGGGCTCCGGGCGCAGCCGTGGTGGGCCCAACGGCCGGTCGCCCCGCAAGTGCAGTCCGATCTCGCGGGGCAGCTCGACGTTGAGGGCGTCGATCCGCGCCAGCAGCCCCCGCTGGAGGAGTCGCCGCGCCGGCGTCTTGACGTCGGAGGGCGAGTCGGGCAGGTGCCCCACCGGCCGCTCGGCGGCGAGGCGCTCCAGCACCTCCCGCTCCTCCTGAGCCAGCTCGCCGATCGTGGCCGCCAGGTCGCCGGGCAGTTGCACCCGCAGCTCGGTGGCCCGCCGGCCCAGGCCCGCCGGGTGCCGCACGGCCCGGCGGACCGGGTCGGGGGCGCGCAGCACGTCGTCCCCCCAGAGGAGGGCGCGTGTGGTGAGCCGGTCCAGCGCCGCGGTGAGCACGTCGTCGGGCACGTCGGGCAGCGCCGCGATCAGATCGTCGGGCGCCACACCGTCGGTCGGCGCGAGGAGTACCGCGTCGAGCACCTGGAGCGTTGCCGCGTCCAGTTCGTCGAGCGCACGGTCGACCGACACGGGGACGGCGAGCCGACTGGCGAGGGCGACCAGATCAGAAGCTGCGGGGCGGGCGATGTCAGGACGGGCCACCAGCAACGCGCTCAACTGTTCGTCGCTGCGGGTGCGCAGCCAGGCGGCGAGCGTCGCAGGGGGTTCCGTGGGCATCCGGTCCACGCTACGTCGTTCCGCGAACGGGTGCTCCTGGCAGCATGACCAGGTGCCACCGGCAGGGGAGGACCCCCACACCCGCACGGCCCTGGCCGCCCACCAGGCCGGCGCCCTCCGCTGGCTCGGCGGAGGCGTCATCGCCGTCGTCCTCGGGGTGCTGTTGGGCATGGCCGCCGTCACCCTCGCCGGCACCGGACGGCGCGTCCCGCTCCTGGGGCTGGTCGTCATCGTCCTCGTGCTCGTCGGCGTGGTCGGCGTCGTCGCCGGCGCCGGGGCACTGCTGCGCACCTACCGCTGGCGCCGAGCGCTGGCCACCACGCCCTGGCAGCCCGGGCGGCTGCGGATCGCCGGCCCGGCGATCATCGCGTTCGAGCCGTTCGGCTACGACGAGCTCGACCCCCACCAGGAGCGCGTGCGCCTGCGGCTGCTGAGCACCGCGGTCTGGCGGACCCGGTCGATCCAGGCGCTCGACGGTGCGGAGATCCTCGCGGCGCCCGTGGGCGGCTCCCAGTGGGTCCTCACCGCCGACGGCCTGCCCACGCTGTTCGGCGCGCGGGTCAGCCGGTGACGACCGGCCGGGAGGGGAGAGTGCGTGCGCGCCGGGTATGGCGTCCGCGAGAATGCCCCCGACGTGCACCGAACGGTGCACCTGGACACGGAGACGACATGGCGAAGCGCAACGAGAAGCACGCGCACCTGGTGGAGCCCACCTGGGGGCAGTCCGATGACGGCGGCCCGCCGCTGACCGAGCTGACCAGCGTGTCCGCCGGGCCGCTCTCGCCCTTCGGTGAGGACCACAGCTTCCCGCTCCCGGTCGAGAGCCTCCGGTACGCGCACCCGACCGACAAGCCCAACCGGGCCGGCGTGCAACTGCCGGAGAACCGGCGATGAGCCCCGCGCTGCCGTCCTACAGCAGCGGGACCTCGACGGTTCCGCTGCTGGGCGACACGATCGGGGCCAACCTCGATCGGACGGCAGCGCGGGTGGGCGACCACGAGGCGCTGGTCGAGTGCGCGACGGGGCGCCGGTTCAGCTATCCCGGGCTGGTCGCCGAGGTCGATGCCTGCGCGCTGGGCCTGGACGCCCTCGGCGTCCGGAAGGGCGATCGGGTGGGGATCTGGGCGCCGAACTGCGCCGAGTGGGTGTTCGTCCAGTACGGGACGGCGAAGCTCGGCGCGATCCTGGTCAACATCAACCCGGCGTACCGGACCCACGAGCTGGCCTACGTGCTGAAGCAGGCCGGGATCTCGGTCCTGGTCGCGGCGCCGGAGTTCAAGACCAGCGACTACCGGGCGATGGTGGCCGAGGTCCGCGGGGATTGCCCGGAGCTGCGGGAGGTGCTCTTCCTCGGTGACTCCGAGTGGGAGCAGCTGCTGGCCACCGGCCGCGCCGGCGACCGGGAGCTGCTGGTCCGCCGGGAGAGCGAGCTGTCCGCCGACGACCCGATCAACATCCAGTACACGTCGGGGACGACCGGCTTTCCGAAGGGCGCCACGCTCACCCACCACAACCTGCTCAACAACGGGTTCTTCGTGGGGGAGGGCTGCGGCTACAGCGAGGCCGACCGGATCTGCATCCCGGTGCCCTACTACCACTGCTTCGGCATGGGGATGGGCAACCTGGCGGCCACCTCGCACGGGGCGACGATGGTCATCCCGGCACCCGGCTTCGACCCGGCGCTGACGCTTCAGGCGGTGCAGGACGAGCGCTGCACCTCGCTGTACGGCGTCCCCACGATGTTCATCGCCGAGCTGGGGCTGCCCGACTTCGCCGACTACGACCTCTCCAGCCTGCGCACCGGCATCATGGCCGGCTCGCCGTGCCCGGTGGAGGTCATGAAGCGGGTGGTCAGCGACATGGGGATGACCGAGGTCACCATCTGCTACGGGATGACCGAGACCTCACCGGTGTCCACGCAGACCGGCGCCGACGACGACCTCGACCGGCGGACCTCCACCGTCGGCCGCGTCCATCCCCACCTCGAGGTGAAGGTCGTCGACCCCGCGACCGGGCTGACCGTGCCGCGGGGGGAGCCCGGGGAGTTCTGCACCCGCGGCTACTCGGTGATGCTCGGCTACTGGAACGAACCGGACAAGACGGCCGAGGTCATCGACGCGGCCCGCTGGATGCACACCGGCGACCTCGCGGTGATGGACGGTGAGGGCTACCTGAACATCGTCGGGCGGATCAAGGACATGGTCATCCGCGGTGGGGAGAACGTGTACCCGCGGGAGATCGAGGAGTTCCTCTACACCCACCCCGACATCGTCGACGCCCAGGTGATCGGCGTGCCGGACGAGCGGTTCGGCGAGGAGCTCATGGCCTGGGTGCGGCTGCGCGAGGGCGCCGAGCCGCTGACCGCCGAGGGGTTGCGGGAGTTCTGCGCCGGCAAGCTCGCCCACTACAAGGTGCCGCGCTACGTCAAGGTCGTCGACGAGTTCCCCATGACGGTCACCGGCAAGATCCGCAAGGTCGAGATGCGGCAGGTGTCGGTCGAGGAGCTCGGCCTCCAGTCCGCGGCCGCCGTCCGCAACGCCTGACGAAGGTCGAAGGACCCCCTGCCCCCCACCCCTCGCAGGCTCGCGGCGGGACCCCGCAGGGGGCCTATCAGGCCTTGGCCTTCGAGGCGGGCGCCGCGCGGACGAGCAGCTTGGAGACCAGGCTGCCCACGACCACCCAGATGAGCGCGGCGAGACCGTCGTTGATGGCCTCGGCGATCTTCGGGTCCGACGGCGCGAACAGGTTTTTGGTGAACCAGCCGAAGGTGTCCCGCACGCCGGCGGTGAACTCGACGAGCAGGTTGGCCGGGTTGGCCTCGAACAGTACGAACACCGCGTGGATGACGATCAGCCCCGCGATGATCGAGCAGACGACGCGGACGATCGTGGCGAGGAGTGTGAGGACGCGCGCTGCGCCGGCGGTGACCATGATCGAATCGTGGCGTAGCCGCGCGCGGACCGCGAGTCGTCAGACCGGCCCGCAGGGGACGACGAGGGCGCGGTGGTCCGACAGCGGCAACTGGACCGCCTCGGCCGGACCGGTGGCCGCCAGTCCGCCGCGGACCAGCACATGGTCCAGCTGGCGATGCGGCCGGTGCGCGGGGAACGTGACCGCGGACGCGATCGGGCGGAGTCCGCTGACCCGGGCCGCCTGTGACTTCTGCATGTTGAGGTCCCCGATCAGCGCGAGCGGCTCCCGCGTTCCGGTCAGCGAGCGCACCAACCGGCGCAACTGGGAGCTGTTCCACCCGGGGATGAACGACAGGTGGGTGTTGCAGACGGTGAACTGTCCGAAAGGCCCCTCCAGGACGGCGGCGATCGCCACCCGTGGCTCGTCCCGCGCCAGGAAGGGACGCCCGGTGATCGGTGACCACAGCGGCACGCTCACCCGCAGCGGGGGCAGCCGCACGACCCGCCAGGACACCACCGGGAACCGGGACAGGAGCGCGACGCCGTAGCTGGCCGAGCCGGGCTGCTCGTCACCCGTCGCGGCCATCCAGGTCCCGCCCGGGGTCCCGGACAGGGCGGCCACGAACTGGGAGTCGACGGCGCCCATCGCCTCCGCAGCCACCGCGGTGAGGTCGGCGCCGAGCGACCGGGGCTGGTCCCGGTCGACCTCCTGGAGGCCGAGGACGTCGGCGTCCAGCGTCTTGACGGCGGCGGACAGGCGGTCGACATCGACGCGGCCGTCGTCCAGCGAGCGCCCGTGCAGGATGTTGAAGGTGGCGATGCGCACGGGGAACCTGTGCCCCGAGCGCGCCGGTTCTACCGCTCCCGTGCGTGCGCCGGGTGGAGACGGGTAGCAGGACCGGCGTGCAGCCATCGGAGCGGGAAGAGATCCGGGACCTCCTGAAGCGGACCGCCGTCGCACTCAAGCAGAGCGATGTGCCGTTCGCCCTGTGCGGCGGCTATGCGGCGTGGGTCCGCGGCGCCCCGGAGCCCCACCACGACGCCGACTTCCTGGTTCCGGAGGCGGAGTCGGAGCGGGCCGTGAAGGTGCTGGCCGATGCGGGGCTCGAGATCCAGGACCCGCCCGAGGACTGGCTGACCAAGGTCGTCAGCGGGACGTCCATCGTCGACGTCCTGTGGCGGACCTGCGGTCATCCCGTGGAGACCGACCTGATCGACCGGGCGGAGAACCTTCCGGTCCTGTCGGTGCTCATGCCGGTCCTGACGGCGACCGACATCGTCGTGACCAAGCTGATGGCGCTCGACGAGCACTACTGCGACTTCTCCCGGGAGCTGCCGGTCGCGCGGGCGCTGCGCGAGCAGGTCGACTGGGCGGAGGTGCGGCGGGCCGTCGCCGACAATCCGTTCGCCGCGGTCTTCCTGGAGCTGCTGGACCGGCTCGACGTGGTGCCCCGCGCCGGCGCCACGTGATCACTCCCAGCTCCTGAACGATCCCCCGCCGGGGCCGCTCGGCGTGGAAGCCGTCCATGAGCGCTGCCCTCAGGGACACCCTCGGCGAGCAGGGGCCGGCGAAGCGGGCGAATCGACGGTTGGCTCCGGGCGGATCGTGTCCGACGCCGTACTCGTCGGAACGTCATCGCCGAGGTCGGGTCCGGTCAACGGGGCGTGAGCACGGCGACGGCCGCCACGACTGCCACGAGCACCACCGTCGCGGTCACGGAGGCGACCAGCCGTGGCGCGCCCATGCCGGTTCCCGCTGCCACGCGTCGGCGTACGTCGCGGTAGCGCACGGGCGCGAGAGCTCCCAGCACGCCGAGCCCGAGCAGGGCCGCGACCCCTGCGACGACCAGCCGCACCGGCTCCCCCTGCCGTACCGCGTCGTGCCCGAGTAGCCCGGCCACGGCCAGGACGCCCAGTCCGGTGCGCTGCCAGGCCAGCGCCGTCCGCTCCGGCTGTGTCTCGACGGGCGGCGTCATCGGCCCAGGACCTCGACGCCGACCAGAACGGCCACCACCACGATCACGGCGGCGACGGCCGCGGCGATCGTCGGCATCATCCAGTTGGCGGGCAGTGGCCGGCCCGCGGTGATGGCGTCCTCGTTGGCCCGCCAGCGGCGGTAGCCGGCCAGGGCGGTGCCGAGCCCGACCAGCACCAGGCCCAGCGCCACCGCCGCGCTGCCCCACCGGACGCCGAGGTCGGGGGCGTAGGTCGCCACGGCGACCCCGCCGGCCACGAGTGCCAGCCCGGTACGCAGCCAGGCGAGCAGGGTGCGTTCGTTGGCGAGGGTGAACCGGTAGTCAGGGTGCGTCGTGCTGTCCGGGGATGGGGGCACGGAGCCAGGCTAGGGCGAGGACGACGCCAGGGCGGAACGGCAGGTCCCTGTCGAGGGTCGGGCGGCTAACCTGTCGGCGAGCGGCCTCGCGCCGCCGTCGTCCCCCCGGCCTGCGTGCCGGACCCGGAACCGAGCAACCGAGGGATCAACGTGCCCACCGGCAAGGTCAAGTGGTTCAACCCGGAGAAGGGTTTCGGCTTCCTCGCGCGCGAGGACGGCCCGGACGTCTTCGTGCACAAGGACGCCCTACCGGCTGGGACGTCGGAGCTGAAGCCCGGTCAGCGGGTGGAATTCGGCATCGTCGCGGGGCGCCGGGGTGACCAGGCGCTGCAGGTGCGCATCCTCGACCCGTTGCCGTCGGTGGCAGCCACCGTCGCAGCGAAGAGCCGGAAGAAGCCCGACGAGCTGGTCCCGATCATCGAGGACCTGATCAAGCTCCTCGACGACGTCGGCGAGGGGCTGCGCCACGGCCGGCATCCCGACCGTGCGGAGTCCCGCAAGGTGGCCTCGGTGCTGCGCGCCGTCGCCACCGACCTGGAGAGCTGAAGAAGGACCCGCCCTCCGCACCCCGTGAGGGGGCCTTACCCCGCCGGCGGGGCGCTGGAGGACGGCGTCCCGCCGAGGTCGCCGCCGGCGCGCAGGAAACCGACCGGCCAGGCGCCGGAGAATTCCCCGCAGTCGCCGCCCTTGTCCTCCACGACCACGAGGTAGAAGGCCGGCGGGACGACGTCGTCGGTGGTGATCTCGTCGAAGACCCGTTCGCCCGCGGGAACGTCCACCTCGCCGATGATCTCCTCGAGCTGCTCGTCGAAGACCTGCACGCTCCAGCCGCGCTCCGCCACGGCCTCCGGCACCGTCAGGCTGATCGCGGCGCCGGGGGAGACCTCGAGGATCGGCGGGGCGGTCTCGTAGCGCTGGCCCTCGCCGTCGAGGCAGTACTGCACCGGGCGCACGTCGAGCTCCTGCGCGCCCACCTCGACCGAGACGCCCGGCGGCCCGGCGGGCTCCCCGCCGCCGCAACCGGCCAGGACGAGCGGCAGCAGGACGGCGGCGGACTTCCTCACGACCACGACGGTCGCACAGGGCTCGTGGGCGCCTCGGAGGTGGCCGGCGCCGGACGCGGCGACCGACCGCCGCGGTAGAGGCTCCACACGATGAGCCCGACGGCCAGGCCCAGCAGCGCCGCCGCGACGGTGAAACCCAGCCAGCCGGTCGGGGGCAGTGCGATGCCGAGCGCACCGCCGACCACCCATGCCATCTGCAGCCACGTCTCCGAGCGGGCGAACGCCGAGGCGCGCAGGTTGTCGGGCACCTCGCGCTGGATGATCGCGTCGAGCGCCGACTTGCCCAGGGCGTTGGTCACGGCGGCCACGCCGGCCACCACGGCCGCCATCGCGAAGCTGTAGAACAGCGCGGCCAGCAGGGTGATGGCCGCCGCGGAGGCGGCCGAGATGAGAACCAGGCGGTCGGGCGCCGCCGCGTGCATGCGCGACCCGACGGCGGTGCCGGCGAAGCTGCCGAGCCCCGCGGCCGCTGCGATCGCCCCGAGTGCGAGGGTCGCCGTCCAGCCGTCGTCGTAGGTGGCCTGCACCAGGAACGCGCTGAAGATGGTGAGGAAGCCACCGAGCCCGCGCAGCGCCGCGTTGGCGCGCAGCGCGAGGACGACGTGCGGGCTCACCCGCCGCCGGCGGCTGCCGACCGGGATCCCCGCGGCCGTGAGGACGTCGGCGGGCTGTTCGCCGGCCGGGACGTCGACGTGCGGGGGCAGCCGCATGGCGAGCACCCCGGCGACCACGAAGACCGCCGCGGTCGCCCACAGTTCCCAGTCGAAGCCCAGCACCGCCGCGATGCCGGCGGCGAGCCCACCGGCGATCCCTGCCGTCACCAGCCCGAAGACCGACAGCCGCGCATTGGCCGAGGTGAGCGACATGGCGGAGGGGAGCACCCGGGGGACGACGGCCGCACGCAGCACGTTGTGCGACTTGGACAGCACCAGCACGCCCAGTGCCGCCGGGTACAGCCAGAAGTCGTCGAAGTGCCACACCATCACCACGGCGAGCGCGGCGCGGCCGAGGTGACTGGCCGCCATCGCCCAGCGCCGTCCCCGCTGCAGGCGGTCCAGCGCGGGTCCGATGACGGGGGCGAGGACGGCGAACGGCGCCATGGTCACCAGCAGGTAGAGGGCGACGTTGCCCCGCTGCGCATCGGTCGTGGCGGCGAAGAAGAGCGTGCCGGCCAGGGAGACGGCGATCATGGCGTCGCCGGCCATGTGCAGCGCGTTGACCCACAGCAGCTGGGTCAGCCCGCTCTCGCCGGCGCCGTCGGCACGGCTGGCCGCGCGCACCCGTCGGGCCGCGGCAGCGGTCAGCTCACGCGAACGGGCGGCGGCCACCCGGGTCACGGTCAGCTTCGCCGGGGCCGCCGGACCGGGGAGCGCCGTCGTCGGCCGGTCCGCGACCGAGGGCATGGGACGGGTCGCCGGCCGGGGCACGTCCAGGGGCGTGGTCTCGGCGTCCGGCCGGGCCGGACCGGTGCGGCCCGCCGGGCGCACACGGCGGCCTGCGCCGGGCGGACGACGGGACGCAGGCACCGCCCCATCGTGCCGCACGGAGCGGGACGGGTGGTCGGCCGCGGAGGTGGACGCGTCAGGGACAATGAGCGGGTGACCGAGTCCTCCGCCCCTTCCCGGTCCGATGCCGTGCCCGCCGATGTCCTGGCCGCCGCGGTCGAGCAGGCCCGCGCCGCCGCCGTCGAGACCGCCGGTGATGCCGCCCTCGTCGGCGACCACCTCGGCGCCACCCCGGAGCCGATGGCGCCGGAGGACGGCGAGTGGGGTGGGCGGGACTTCGACGGCACAGCCCTCGGCGAGGTGCTGACCCACACGTTCGCCAGCCGGCTGCCCGGCTACGTCGGCTGGCACTGGGCGGTCACGGTCGCCCGCGTACCGGGCGAGGAGACCGTGACCGTCGACGAGGTCGTCCTGCTTCCCGGCGACTCGGCCCTGCTGGCGCCCGCCTGGGTGCCGTGGCACGAGCGGCTGCTGCCCGGCGACCTCTCCGTCGGGGACGTGCTGCCCTCCACCGAGGACGACGCGCGCCTGGCCCCGGCGTACCTGGTGGAGGACGACTCCGCCGAGGATCCCGAGGGCCGCGTCGTCGCCGAGGAGCTCGGGCTGGGCCGCGAACGGGTCATGTCGGCGGAGGGCCGCAGCGAGGCCGTCGGCCGCTGGTCGGCCGGCGAGTTCGGGCCCGGGTCCCCGATGGCCCGTCAGGCGCCCGGCCCGTGCGCGACCTGCGGTTTCTACCTGCCGCTGGCCGGCTCGCTGCGGCAGATGGTGGGGGCCTGCGGCAACGCCTACGCACCCGCCGACGGCCGTGTGGTCACCGCCGACTACGGCTGTGGCGCCCACAGCCAGGCGACCCTCGTCGTCGAGGAGGCCACCGAGGTGGTGCGGACCGCGCGCTACGACACCGGCGGCTTCGACGTCCTGTAGAAGGACCACCCTTCCCCCCACGCCTCGTGCGCTCGGCGCGGGTCCCTGAAGGGCGACCGTTCCATCACCTCACCTGCGGGGCAGCTGGCCCTGCAGCTTCATGATCCAGAGGCCGAGTGTGCCGAGGACGATCGCCGCGACACAGGTCCAGGTCCACATCCGGTCCACCCGGTCGCCCAGGAACAGCAGGACGGCGAGGGCCACGGCCCAGAGCCCGATCCCCACCACCACCACGCGGGCGGTGTCCACCTGCAGCGGCGGCGGGGCCTGCTTCGTGGGTCCGGGCACGGTGCGACCCTAGGACTCGTGCGAGCGCGAGCCCATCCGGGCCGTCGTGACAGGGCGAGAGGCGTGGCTGGAACGATCATGTGGCACGCTGTCGCCGCTCGTCGCCAGCAACCGCCCGTCCCGGGGAGTCCGCATGCCCGAGAAGTCCCGTCCCGTCCCGGGATCCACCGGAGCGAGTGCCCACGGCGACAGCGGGACGCCGGCTGAGGTGGTCCCCGGCGGTCAGGGTGCCGCCCGTCGCAGCGACGGGCCGAAGGTACGGCCGAGGAACGGGCTCGACCGCTACTTCGAGATCAGCGCCCGGCGCTCCACCGTGGGCCGGGAGCTGCGTGGCGGACTGACCACCTTCTTCACGATGGCCTACATCGTGGTCCTCAACCCGATCATCCTG
Organism: Blastococcus mobilis; assembly: GCF_900188025.1. Lineage (GTDB taxonomy): Bacteria > Actinomycetota > Actinomycetes > Mycobacteriales > Geodermatophilaceae > Blastococcus_B > Blastococcus_B mobilis. Next base: position 9,255 of record NZ_FZNO01000030.1, on the reverse strand, counting down.
TCCGGGGCCGACGTCGACGGGAACAGCCTGCCGTTCGCGTCCGTCGCCGCCGTGACAGCCCTGATCGCCGGCGTGATGACCGTTCTGATGGGCATCGTCGGTCGGTACCCCTTCGCCCTGGCCACCGGCCTGGGCATCAACGCCATCGTCGCGGTCTTCGCCGCCACCCAGCTCTCCTGGCCCGAGATCATGGGCCTCGTCGTGCTCGAGGGCCTGCTCATCACGGTGCTGGTGCTGACCGGGTTCCGGCGCGCCGTCTTCGAGGCCATCCCGCCGCAGCTCAAGACCGCCATCGCCGTCGGCATCGGCTTCTTCCTCACGATCATCGGTCTGGCCGACGCCGGCATCATCCGGCCGGGCAACCCGCTGATCAGCTTCGGCGTCGGTGGGCAGCTGGCCGGCTGGCCGATCCTCACGTTCGTCGTCGGACTCCTGCTGACCAGCGTGCTCGTCGTCCGCAAGGTGCGGGGGGCGCTGCTCATCGGCATCGTCGTCACGACCGTGTTCGCCATCGCGGTGGAGGCGATCGCCGAGATCGGCCCGCGCTTCGGTCCCGACGGCGCGGAGAACCCGCGCGGGTGGGCGCTGCAGGTGCCGACGCTGCCCGACGACGTCGTCGGAGCCCCCGACCTGTCGCTGATCGGGAACTTCTCGCTGTTCGGGGGTTTCGAGCGCATCGGCGTCATCGCCGCCCTGCTCATCGTCTTCTCGATCATGATCGCGGACTTCTTCGACACCGTCGGCACGGTCACCGCCGTCGGTGCGGAGGCCGACCTGCTCGACGAGAACCGCAACCTGCCGAAGTCGCAGCCGGTGCTGCTGGTCGACTCGCTGGCGGCGGCCGCGGGTGGTGCGGGCAGCGTCTCGTCCAACACGACCTACGTCGAGAGCACCGCCGGGGTCGCCGACGGCGCCCGCACCGGCCTGGCCAGCGTCGTCACCGGCGTCCTGTTCCTGGTCGCCACGCTGTTCAGCCCGCTGGTGCAGATCGTGCCCTCGGAGGCCGCGGCGCCGGTGCTGGTCATCGTCGGCGCGCTGATGATCGCCCAGATCCGGGACCTCGTGTGGGACGACATGTCGCTGGTCATCCCGGCGTTCCTGACCATCGCCCTCATGCCGTTCACCTACTCGATCACCAACGGCATCGGGGCCGGTGTCATCAGCTTCGTGCTGCTGCGCACGGCGATCGGCCGGCCGCGGGACGTGCACCCGCTCATGTGGGTCATCGCGCTGATGTTCCTCGTGTACTTCGCGCTGGAGCCCCTGCAGCAGATCTTCTGAGCTCCACTGACTTAAGCTGAGGGTCGTGAACGGGGCATCGTGAGCCGTACGACGCTCGACACCGCGGCGCTCGCCCACGACCTCCGGCTGGCGGTCATGCGGTTCTCCCGGCGGCTGCGCAACCAGCGGGTGGACACCTCGGTCACGCTCACCCATCTCGCGGCGCTGTCCACCCTCAAGCGCAACGGCCCGATGAGCCCGGGGGAGCTGGCCGCGCACGAGCGGGTCCAGCCGCCGTCGATGACCCGCGTCGTCGTCGCTCTGGAGAACATGGGGCTGGTCACCCGCACGCCCCACCCCACCGACGGTCGACAGGTCATCATCGGCCTGACGTCCGCGGCCGAGGACCTGCTGTCGGCGGAAGCCCGCGCGCGCGAGGCCTGGCTGAGCAGCCGCCTCCAGGAGCTGACCGCCGAGGAGCGGGCGGTGCTGCGTGGGGCCGCCGGGATCATGGAGAAGCTCGCGGGTGGGTGACTTGCACGAGCACTGACCAGGCGGCGTCCCAGGATCCGGGCACGGGCACGTTCCGCGCGCTCCGGGTCCGGAACTTCCGCACCTACGCCTCGGCCAACCTGGTCAGCCTCACCGGCACCTGGATGCAGCGCATCGGGCAGGACTGGCTGGTGCTGCAGCTGTCCGGCGACAGCGGCGTCGCACTGGGCCTGATCACCGCTCTGCAGTTCGGCCCCACGCTCCTGCTGAGCATGTACGGCGGCGTGCTGGCCGACCGCTACGACAAGCGGCGGATGCTGCTGGTCACCCAGGCGCTCATGGGGCTCCTCGCCCTGGTCCTGGCGATCCTGGTGGCCACCGGCGGCGTCGCGTTGTGGCACGTCTTCGCCCTGGCCGGCGGCCTCGGCGCGGTCTCGGCGGTCGACGCGCCGGTCCGGCAGGCGTTCGTGTCCGAGATGGTCGGGCCGACCCTGCTGGCCAACGCGGTGAGCCTCAACTCGACCATCTTCAACGGCGCGCGGCTGATCGGGCCCGCCGTGGCGGGCCTGCTGATCGGCGCGGCCTCGGGGAACACCGCCCCGGCGTTCTTCGTCAACGCCGCCAGCTTCGCGTTCACCATCGCGGCACTGGCCGGGATGCGGGCCGCGGACCTGCGTCCGAGCGCGCCGGTGGCCCGGGCGAAGGGACAGCTGCGGGCCGGGCTGAGTTACACGTGGGCCCATCCCGATCTCGTGCTCGCCATGGGCCTGGCCTTCGTCCTGGGGACGTTCGGCTTCAACTACCAGGTGACCATCGCCCTGATGGCCCGTGAGCAGTTCGACCTCGGGGCGGAGGCCTTCGGGCTGCTCTCGACGACCTTCGCCGTCGGCTCCCTGACCGGCGCGCTGCTCTCCACCCGGCGCAGCGTGCGGCCACGGCAACGGTTCCTGGTGATCTCGGCCGTCGTCTTCGGCCTGCTCACGATCCTGGCGGGCCTGATGCCCGGCTACGTCTCGTTCGCGGTGATGCTCGTGCCCACCGGGGCGGCGGCGTTGGTGTTCAGCGTGGCGAACAACAGCTTCGTCCAGCTGGGCGTGGACCCGCAGATGCGGGGGCGCGTCATGGCGCTGTACTTCATGTGCTTCATGGGCGGCACACCCGTGGGGGCGCCGCTGATCGGCTGGATCTCCGAGCACCTCGGCGCGCCGTGGGGACTGATCCTGGGCGGCACGGTCTGCGCCGTCGCCGGGATCGGCGCCGGCGCCTGGCTGGCCCGGGGACGGCGGGTCCGGCTCGAGGGGCACCTCGCGCCGCCCCGGCTGCGGCTGCGCGTCGGGGCCCCGGGGACGCGGGCACGGGTGCCGCCGGCTGCGGTGCGGACCGCGGAGGAGGCCGCCGCCGAGCGGGCGCCGGGACAGCAGTTCCTGGGCGGCTGAGAGTTCCGCCAGGCACCGCACGGCGGAGTACCGTCCCCGGCATCCGTTCCCGGCTCGGGAGGCGAGATGCACGTCCCACTTCTGCAGATCGGCGGCACGGTCGCCGTGGTCGCGGCCCTCATCGCGTGGACGGGCCCCGTCGTCCGCTGGGTCCGCCGGATCGCTGACCGTCGACGAGCGGCACGCAACCCTGCACCCGGCTGCCGGCCGCTCCAGGTCGTCGCGGCCGACGTCCGCCGCCTCGCCCGCTCGGTGGCCCTGGTGCCTGCCGGGTCGCCGATGGCCCGGCGACGCGCACTGGCCGCCGCCTACGACGACGTGCTCATCGAGGCGGCGGGGCTGCTGGAGGTACCGCAGGAGCTCCGGGCGACCCCGGAGGGGCCGGCGCGGGACGTGGAGCGCCTGCGACTGCTCGCCGCCCTCGAGGGCGCCGGGCTGGCGGTGCGGGGCTGAGCCCGTCCGGGCGCCGCCTGTTCTTCGCCGTCGATCCGCCGGAGCAGGCCCGGGCAGATCTCGCGGCGGCGCTGGAGCCGTTGCGGGAGGTCCCCGGTGCACCCCGCTGGAGCGCGCCGCACCGGTGGCACCTCACGCTGCTCTTCCTCGGCGCGGTGCCGGAGGAGCGGGTGCCGCCGCTGGTGGACGCGGCGGGGCCGGCGATCGCGGACGCGACCCCGATGACCCTGCGGCTGGCCGGGGGCGGGCGGTTCGGCTCGCTGCGCCGTCCCCAGGTGGCGTGGGCCGGCCTCGACGGCGACGTCGCCCCGCTGACCGAGCTGGCCGCCCGACTGGCCGCCTGCGCCCGGGCGCTGCGGCTGCCGGTCGAGGACCGGCCGTTCCGGGCGCACCTCACCCTGGGGCGCTGGCGGCCGCGACAGCCCGCCGACGGTGCGCTGACCGACCGGCTCGCCGGATACCGCGGGCCGGCGTGGCCGGTGACCGAGGTCCGCCTGTGGGAGAGCCACCTGGGTCCGAGGCCGACCTACGAGACGCTGGCCTCCTGGGCCGTTCGCGCCGAGTGAGTAGTTGTGGCCGCCCGGCAGGGGGTGTCCGCGCCTGTCGGCGACGAGAACTGCCCGGGTCGGCGTCCTGGCGCCGCCGCAGGTGTGACCGGCGCGCCCCCACCATCACCCGGCGGATCGTCGAGAGGGCGATCCCGCCGAGCCGCAGATGGCGGTGGCCTGAGCGGTCGCCAGCCGGCGGGCATCTTCCTCTGACCGGGCGGGCAACCTGCTCGGGCTCACCAGGCGTACTCCATCGGCGCCGGCTCGTAGCCCGGGAAGATCTCGTCCAGCCGGGCCAGGTGTTCGTCGTCCAGCTGCACGTCCAGGGCGGTGAGGGCTCCCTCGAACTGCTCCATGGTGCGCGGCCCGACGATCGGCGCGGTCACCGCGGGCTGGTGCAGCAGCCACGCCACACCGACGTCGGCAGGCGCCTGGCCGATCTCCCGGCAGAACGCCTCGTAGGCCTCCAGCGCGGGCCGGTGCTTCGTCACGCGCTCCCTGTTCCGTTCCTCGCTGCGCCGGGCGCCGTCGGACTTCTCGAGCACCCCCGCGAGCAGGCCACCGGCCAGCGGGCTCCACGGGATGATCCCCACGCCGTAGTGCTCCGCGGCCGGGAGCACCTCCAGCTCGACGTGGCGAGTGAGCAGGTTGTAGTGCGACTGCTCGCTGATCAGCCCCTGGAAGTTTCGCCGGGCAGCGGTCTCGTTGGCCGCGGCGATCTGCCAGGCCGCGTGGTTGGAGGACCCGACGTAGAGCACCTTGCCCTGAGCGACGAGGGTCTCGCAGGCCTGCCAGATCTCCGCCCACGGCGTCCGCAGGTCGACGTGGTGGAACTGGTAGAGGTCGATCCAGTCGGTCCGCATCCGGCGCAGCGAGGCCTCGCACGCGCGCACGATGTTCCGCGCCGACAGGAAGGTGTCGTTGGGCCAGTCGCTCATCGAGCCGTACACCTTGGTGGCCAGCACCGTCTTGTCCCGGCGCTCCCCGCCCCCGGCGAACCAGCTGCCGAGCACCTCCTCGGTGCGACCCTTCCCGACGCCGAAGCCGTACACGTTGGCCGTGTCGAAGAAGTTGACCCCCTGGTCCAGCGCGCGATCCATGATGTCGTGCGAGTCGGCTTCCTCGGTCTTCCAGCCGAAGTTCATGGTGCCGAGGCAGAGGCGGGAGACCGACAGGCCGCTGCGGCCGAGGTGCGTGTACTCCATGGCAAGCCACCCTGGCACCCTGACCATCGTGCCGCAGGACGATTGCTCGCCCACCCACCCCACGACCGCTTTCGACGCCGCCACCGCCGTCCGGCGGACGGAAGGTGGGGGACTCGTGGCCGAGCTGGACCCCGGCTGGGACGTCGGCGGCGGCATCCTCAACGGCGGGTATCTGCTGTCGGTGGTGGGCCGCGCCGCGGTGCTGGAGAGTCCGCATCCGCACCCGGTCGCGCTCTCGGCCAGCTATCTGCGCGCCCCGGCCGCCGGTCCCGCCACGCTCACCGTCGTGCCGGGCGCGTCCGGGCGGACGCTGGCCCACTCGCTGGTCACGCTCGCCGACGCCGATGGGCCGGCACTGACCGTCCAGACGACGACGGCGACCCTCGGCTCCGGGCCGTCCGAGTACTCACACCCGATGCCCGAGGTGCCGCCGGTGGAGGAGTGCTTCTCCGTCGCCGAGCACCGCGACCTGGCGCCGGCGGGGGTGCAGGTGCCCGGGCTGTCGCTGCGGGTGGACACGCGGCTGGACGTCGCCACCGCCGGCTGGGCGTTCGGCCAGCCGTCGGGGGAGCCCGTGCTGCGCGCCTGGATGCGCTTCGCCGACGGGCGCGAACCCGATCCGCTGGCACTGCTGACCTTCGCCGACGCCCTGCCCCCGACCAGCTTCGCGAGGGGCAACCTCGGCTGGGCGCCCACGGTGCAGCTGCAGGTGCTCGTCCGGGCGCTCCCCGCGCCCGGCTGGTGCCTGGTGGAGGCGCGCTCCAGCGAGATCTCCGGTGGCTGGGTGGACGAGGACTACCGGATCTGGGACTCCACCGGACGACTGGTCGCCCAGAGCCGGCAGCTCGCCCGTGCCCCTCGCTGATCGGGGGCGCCGGGACGCTCGGCGATGAGTTTCCGCTGGGGGTGCGGTCTGCACGACCATGACCAGCACCCACACGCTCGAGACCCCCGAGGCGTCCCTCGCCTACGACGTCCGCGGTCCGCTGCCGACGGCTGACGGTCGCCGGCCGCTGTTCCTCATCGCCGCCCCCATGGACGCCAGCGGCTTCGGCACGCTCGCCTCCTACTTCCCGGACCGGACCGTCGTCACCTACGACCCCCGCGGCCTGGGGCGCAGCACCCGACTCGACGGCCGGACGGACCACGCGCCGCAGCAGAACGCCGATGACGTGCACCGCATCATCGAGGCGGTCGGTGCGCCGGTGGACATGTTCGCCAGCAGCGGCGGTGTGGTGACCGCGCTCGCCCTGATCGCGGCCCACCCGGACGACGTGACCACGCTCGTCGGCCACGAGCCGCCCTTGCTGGGGTTGTTGCCGGACGCCGACCGGGCCTTCGCGGCCGAACGAGATGTGCAGACCGCCTACCACGACAAGGGGTGGGGGCACGGCATGGCCGCGTTCATCGCCCTCACCGCCTGGAAGGGCGAGTTCTCCGACGACTTCTTCGCCACGTCCGCCCCGGACCCGGCGGCGTACGGGCTCCCCGACGACGACGACGGCTCCCGCGAGGACCCCCTGCTGTCGGGAATCTCCAATGCCATCACCGCGTACCGGCCCGACGTCGCGGCGCTGACGTCGGCGCCGACGCGGATCGTCATCGCCGCGGGGGTCGAGTCGCAGGACCTGCTCACCGGACGGACCTCTGCTGCGGTGGCCGAGGCCCTGGGCCAGGAGGTGGTCGAGTTCCCAGGCGACCACGGCGGTTTCCTCGGCGGCGAGTTCGGCCAGCGCGGTGAGCCCGAGGCCTTCGCCGACCGGCTGCGCGAGGTCCTCGCCGGGCGCTGATCGGCCTGATCGGGTCAGCGCTTCTGCTGCGCCGGCAGGTCGACGTCGCCGGTCAGGTAGCGCTGCACGGTCGGGCCGATCGCCGCCACCAGCGACTCCGGCGACGCGGAGGCGAGCGGCTCCACCTTCAGCACGTAGCGGGTCATGACCAGGCCGATCAGCTGGGAGGCGGCCATCGACCCCCGCGCCTCGCGCTCCGCGGCGGGGAGCCCGAGCGTGCCCACCACGCGCCGCAGGATCTGGGAGACCAGGAACTCGCGCAGGAGCTTCGCGGTCCACTCGTTGACCACGGCGGACCGGACCAGCGCCAGGGCAGCCGGCCGGGCGGGGCCGTCCCATACCTTCAGCAGCATCCGCACGACGTTCTCCCCGAGCCGGTCGTTGCCGCCGGCGAGCACCTCGGGAAGGAACTCGGCGGGGTCCTCCGGCGCCTCGACCGCGGCGAGGAAGAGTTTGTCCTTGTTCCCGAAGTAGTGGTGGACCAGGGCCGGGTCGACCCCGGCTGCGGTGGCGATGGCCCGGATGGTCGCGCCGTCGAACCCCCGCTCGGCGAACGCTGCCCGGGCGGCGGCCAGGACCGCCTCCCGGGTGCCGGGGTTGCCGGGGCGCCGGCCCGATCGACGGGCCACCCCGCGGGCGTCAGCCGGTTCCACAGCGCTCAGCTCGTCCTCCTCCGCAGGGTCGCCGCCGCGAGCGCGAGGGCGAGCAGGGCGGCGCCGGCCACGATGCCGATGTCCCGCCACATGATGCCTGTCTCGGCGGCCGACCTGCCGACCTCCCGGAGCGCCTCGACGGCGTAGGTGAGGGGGAGGACGTCGCTGATCGCCTGCAGCCAGCCGGCCATCTGCTCCCGGGGGACCAGCAGCCCGCAGAGGAAGAACTGCGGCAGCACGATCACCGGCATGAACTGCACGGCCTGGAACTCGCTGCGGGCGAACGCGCTGGCCAGCAGCCCGAGAGCCACGCCCAGCACCGCGTCGACGACGGCGATGACCACGACCAGCCAGATGGAGCCCGCGACGTCGAGGTCGTAGACCGTCGTCGCCACGGTGACGGTGACCAGGGCTTGCAGCGCGGCCATCAGGCCGAACGCCACGCCGTACCCGAGCAGCAGGTCGAGACGGGCCAGGGGAGTGGTGAGCCGCTCGAGCGTGCCCGAGGTGCGCTCCCGCAGCATCGCGATGCTCGTGACCAGGAACATCACGACGAAGGGGAAGATGCCGAGCATCGTCAGCCCGACCCGGTCGAAGACGCCCGGCTGACCGGGCAGCGTCGGCACGTCCTTCCAGAGCAGGTAGAGCAGGCCGAGCAGCAGGCTGGGCAGGACCAGCATCATCGCGATGGTGCGGTGGTCGTGCCGCAGCTGGCGCAGCACGCGGCCGGCGGTCGCCGTCACGAGCCGGGGGCTCAGGCAGGCGGCCGGGGTGGGGGTCGGGGTTGGGCGGGTCGCCGTGGTGGTCATGCCGGGCTCTCCTGTTCGCTTCCGCGGGGCGCTCCGCTCCTCGCTCGTACCTCGCTGCGATGCTCACGCCCCTGTCCGCCCACGCCTACTTCCTCGCGGGCGCGGACGAGGTTGAGGAAGGCCGCCTCGAGGTCGTCGGAGCGGCCGTCGATGCGCAGCTGCGCGGGGGTGGAGTCGGTGAGCAGCTCGCCGTCGCGGAGCAGGAGCAGCCGGTCGCACCGGCTCGCCTCGTCCATCACGTGGCTGGAGACGATCAGCGTGGTCCCGGCTCGGGCCAGGGCGTGGAAGCGCTCCCAGAGCTCGACCCGCAGCACCGGGTCGAGCCCCACGGTGGGCTCGTCGAGGACCAGGACCTCGGGGGCGGCCACGAGGGCGCAGGCCAGCGAGGCCCGGCCCTTCTGCCCGCCGGAGAGGTCACGCACCAGCTGGCCGGCGGCATCCGTGAGGCCCACGTCGGCGAGCGCGGCGTCCGCCTCGCGGGCGCTCATCCCGTACAGGGAGGCGAAGTAGCGGGCGTTCTCCCGGACGGTCAGGTCCTCGTAGACGCTCGGCGACTGGGGTGTGCCACGAGCGCGGGAGGTCACTTGGTAGCTGAGTGATCGACCGCGGTGCTGTGTAGGAGATGAAGGTTCGGCCCTTCGGTGCCGC
>NZ_FZNO01000056.1 GCF_900188025.1 Blastococcus mobilis | reverse complement strand
GAGGCCGGCCAGCCCGGCGGGACAACCCTGCCCTCAGCGCGCCGAACGCTTCCCCACTCCGAAACCAAGATCACTCAAGGCAGTGGCCGCTCGTCACGGTGCATCCGGGCTAAGACGCCTGGCACCTGGCACGACTCTGATCCGACGGCGCAGGTCGACTGGTCAGTCGCGGTAGCTGCATGGGTCGAGGCCACTGAACCCATCCTTGAGAGGGTCGCAGCCACCTACAACGGCACGATCAGGTACGAGCAGCTCCGTGACCAATTGTTCGACGAGACCGGCTACCGGACCCGGTCGCTGATGACCAACTGGATCAGCCAGGTACTCGGACCAGTGCAGAACGCCACGCGTGCCGAAGCCAAGCCTCCACTGACATCGCTCGTCGTCCTGACGGGAACTGGCGGCGTGGGCCCGGGGTACATCAACCATGAGCACCCCGCCGGGGACTTCACTTCGGATGACGAGCGGCAGCGTGCCGCTGCCGTCGACCGCCTCACTTGCTACCGCACCTACTGCGAGCATGTCCCCGAGGACGCCGCACCACAGATGACACCGGTCTACGTCGCCAAGCAGACACGCCGGCAGAAGCCCGACCCCCGTCCTCGCAGAACCTGCCCTATGTGCAACACGGTGCTTCCTGCCAGCGGACGCTGCGACTACTGCGATTGACCGCGACCCGGCGGCCTGGCCGGCGCCTGCATCTCGGTTTCGATCAGCGCCTGTGGGATGCCGGGGTGCCGTCCTGGAGGTGGGCACGTGATTAGATGAAAACAGGCTGGTCGAGCAGCAAGACCAGTGCGATGCGACGCGTGATCAGGCTCCCTCAGGACTCCGATACGCAGTCACCGCACGTAACGCAGGCCGCTTCGCACACTTCACGCTGCGGCGGTGCTCTGGCTGGGCAGCCCGGGAGTGGGCCCGTGATCCAGCCGAGGAGCTCCCGCATCTGCCGGGACGAGGCGGTTCTCCCGTGGATTAGGTATCCGCGAACACATGCCGTGACCTGATCTATGGCGACCGACGCGTCACCCACCTCTAAAGCTCCCATCCGAGCCGTGGCTCATATTCGAGTCGATCAGGCCCGACATAGCATGATTAGCCCCGTCGCCGCCTCTCCAGTCCGGGCCCGTGGCTGCACGATCCAGAAGTCGGAACTTCGCCAGCGTCCTGGGCCGATGCGACAGTTACGAGACCCGGAGCCATGTCGTACCGAGTCCGTGAGTTCGGGCATCGAAGAAGCGAAGCTTCGCGTTGGGCAGCAGTTTTTTGATGCGCTCCACCGTTGCAGCCACTTCGGCATCTGACGTGGGATGCACGCCAAATGCAACGTGCTCCCGCGACTGGAGCGCGTCGACTATATGCGCGTCCTGCTTGCCCAAGTCGTGGCCGAACACCACCAAGCTGGTCGTGTCGTCACGGAGCCTCTCATACATATGGGACAGGTAGTCCGACCCCCTTATAACGCGCAGCTTGTCCTGTGACGAGCCTTCGCTGACGAAGAAGGGTAGATCCGCAAGGCTGTCCAGCTGGCGCAGTATGGCCCTTCCAACAGCAGCAGAACGCTTTTTCACGCGACCGTCGGGCAAGCGATACAAGTGAAGGCCGCCATGAAGGTAGTGCAGCATCGTACGAGGCGGGATGGTCGGATTGGGCTCCGAGTTCTGGATATCGAACGTCAGCTCGTTCCAGAAGAAGTCGCCCCAGTCGTCGAACGAGCCGTGCATCATCATCGACCAGTACAGAAGGAGGTCATAATTGGTCGAATAGACATTGAGGTAGTTCTTGATCAGCCCGTCTCCTATGTAGCGCAGGCGATCTTCGGAGACGTCCACATGGTTCACATGCGAGACATGCACGGCTCGGATCAGGGCCTCCCGGATGCTGGCATAGCGTTCCTCGATCTTGCTGAAATCTTGGCCAACTTGGCGACACACAAGCGTCGCTATCCCTAATGCGTTCAGTGCAATCTCGAAGTTCCGAGTGTGGTCCAACGCATCGAACAGTGCCTGGTCGTCCGAACCGAGGCTCGCCTGGTCGTAGAGTGATCGATACCCGAACTTCTCCGACACCACCATGCTCGCTCCATTTCCGACGAGCAGGGACTTTTCCTCACGAGGTCGCCACAGACTCTCTTGGCGTACGGCTTGCCAGTCCTCGAGAGCGTGGTGCACTGCAATCTCGGTGGCCATTCCGACCTCCGGTGTGGAGTGACGGTGGACCTTCTCGATGGTGGCCCGGCAACCAGCACTTGTCACGCGGTTCGGTCGCGGTCCCGGAGCCTTGCAGACACACCGATCGGCGGGCCGCAGACCTACGGGGATCTGCCTTGCTTGATCGGAGGTCTTGGAGCTGCTTGCGCCCGACTTCGCTTGCTCCCGTAAGTCGTCAGAGATGACCTCACCAAGCTCAGAGTCGACGGGGTGAGGCACGCTGCGGGGGGCTCGACCGCGACCGGTAAAGGCCCGGATCTTTGCCGCACCGTTTCGGGGCTGTAGACGGATCCCCCCACGGCTCCGCCACGCTCGATCGCCTGGCGCAGCCGTAAGCCGGTCGCCCTTCGATCCCGGCCGTCCTGCGGATCCAGACCGAGATCACCGACCGCGCCGATCACCGCCGCCTCGATGATGTCCAACTGCTGCTCCGCCAGGGCTACACGGCGCTCATCGAGGCCGGATCGGATCGCCGCGTTCGCAACGGCGGCGTAGTGCTTCCGCACGAACGTCACGGTGGTCGTTCCGCCGAGCAACGACCCGACCGAGGCGGCGGACTGGGTGCACTTCCGCGCCGTCGCAGAGCAGTGGCGCTGAGCTGCTCTCCTGGGACACGGGTCCCACTGGCCTCCGGCCTGGGCGACCCGTGTTGTTGACGACGCACCGTCTTGGGCGCGACCAGGACCGTGCGACCACGTCGCAAATGTGCCAGGTCAGAGTACGAGCCAGCGGATTAGGTATCCGCGGGCGCACCGTTTGACCTGCGCTTATGAGGCGGGTGGTCGCGGTGTGGTCGCAGCGTCCTGCTGCATTCCGGTTGCCGGCACCGCCCGCGCTCGACGAACACGCGTACTACGTTCCGACGCCGCCGAGGCCATGCACTCCTAGTCGATCAGGGGATCGACTCCCATGGTCAACAGCTCAGCCGCATGTCCTTGGGGATCAGGTCATCGCTCACCGCCCGCATCAGGGGGTTGAGCGCGTCCACGGTCCGTTGGTGGTCGAAGCTGCCGTTGACCGGTCAGCCGTCCGGATCGCCTCCTGCGCCTTGTGGGCGACATGACCGGGCGCCACCAGGTGGACTCGGCGCAGGCTGATGAGTAGTGCCCCCCGCTTGGTCGGGTCTCCCATGGCGTGCCGCATTGCGAGGCGGGGCGTCTCGGAGTCGCCGATCAAGTCGAGAGTGGTGTCGACGACCCGCTCGTAGACCTTGTGGCGCTTCTCGAGCAACCAGTTCTGCCGAGTGTGCCGTGCTGTCTGTCGGGCAACGAGCCAAGCGACCGCCCCGGCGATCCCAGCACTGATGAGCGGTACGGCGAAGTCACCTCGGCAGCATTGCGCACGCCGCGGGACGTACCGCGTGAAACGGCCCATCGAGCGCCAGCAGGAGTGGTGGGACCGGGCGCAGACCGAGGTTCATGCCCGGCTGGCACGCATCGACCGCGGTGAGACGACGGCGCCGGCGCAGGTGGTGCGCTGCCTGTGTTCCTCGCCCTGAAGGTGCGGCGGTGAACCCCGCCGGGCTACACGAAGGAGTTGGACTCGTCGGGTCGCACCCAGCCTGGCGGAGGCCCGGGCACATAGCCTTGCCCGCGCCAGTGCTGCTCGAGGTCATAAGCGCGGTCGGGGCGTCCACCTCGCGCTGAGTGCGCACGGCCCTGTAGCCGAACCCCAGCCTCGCAATCAGGCCGAGCGCGCCGACGACCGACCGTGAAGAACAGGGCGACGGCCCGCTCATCGCCGATGTAGATCTCGCAGTAGACCGCCCGATATTACGGCGACTGCTCGGACGCTGGCTCGACGACGCGACGCTTCATCCAGTAGGTGTCGGTGGCCGCGTCCGCGCTGACGAGCTGCCAGCCCTCGAACCCGAGATCGTTCACGATCTGCACCGTGTGGCCGGGGGTGACGCGCGGCAGCTCGATGTCCGGCTGCCACGGATTCAGGACGTACTGCTGGCCGTTAGGGCCGCTGTCCTCGACGGTCAACCTCAGGTGCTTCCACCGCTCCATGCGGCCAGCCTGGCGGCCGGGTCGCCGGTTCACCGAGGTGTACGGCCGCGACACGCCGCTGGGGGCTGCTGATGGCGTACATCGGGCCGAAGGCCGACAACGTGCTGATCCGGGCGAACAGGTGGGGCGACAGCGTTCACTCGCTCGTGCCTGCTAGGTGGCCCGCCGTGAGCGAATCGCGCGCCAGACCGCCACCCGAAGAACGAAAAGCCCCCATCGACCTCAAGGTCGATGGGGGCTCTTCGTCGGTTCTTGTTCGCCTAGCGGGCCGTGCGAGCGGTGCCGGCGTGCTCCAGCCGGTGCTCCTCTCGCTCTATGCGTTCCTCGAGGACTGGGTCAGGACCCAGCTCGCGCATGATCTGGTAGTAGGCCTTCAGTAGGGCATCGGGGTCGGTCTTCTTGCGATCAGCCACAGGTCGCCTCCTCGGCATGCTGAAGTCTAGAGCCGGTCGAGGTCGTCGCGTAGGAGGTGGACGGCACCCTCCACGACGAGCCGCTCCACTTTGGAGTCGCCCAGATACCGTGCGTGACCCGGAGCCTCGATAGAGAGGTCGATGGACACCACTCCCTTGAGTTCTCCTTCCGGGCTGCGGATGGGCACAGCGAGGATCTCGGCGTACTTGCAGACCATCGACATGAACTCCGTCCGGCTGAAGCCGGACGTGACGCCCTTCTTCTTCTGCAGCTCAGCGAACTCGGCATCGGTGAGGTTCCGTGCGCCGTACTTCTCGGCGACCGGGCGGCGGTAGCGGTACTCCGCTCGTCCGGTCTCCCAGCATGTGCCGACGGCACCCTTCCCCTTCCCCCACTCCACCTGTGTGGCTTGAGGATGGTTCGCGAGCCGGAACCGGATGACCCGGACCAGCTTGCGTCGGCGGAGAAGGCCGGTCCGGCGCAGGACGAAGATGCTGGATCCGAGGTGCTTGACCTGCAGGTTTTTCGTCTGGGCGAGCGCCAGCAGCACGCCGATGATGGGCTTCTGCACCCGAATCTGAGCCTGCTCCTTCTGCGGTTCGAAGAAGCGGCGGACCGCATGCCGGACGTTGTCGATCAAGGCGATGCTGGCGAGCACGATGACGAAGGCCAGCTGCCTTCCGTCCGAGAGGGGGAGGACGTCCTTCTCGACGAGGATGTTGACCACGCCGACGGCGAGACTCACTGCAGCGAAGAGCACCCGTGCCCCGAAGCGAGCCCAGTGGCCCAGGTCCTTCAACTCGCCTCCACGTCGCGATCCGGCACAGCAGAGTACGCGAGCGGGTGACCGGGGCCACGTCACGTGGCCAGTGGACAACTTGCCGCTCTGGGCCCACGCCCATCGCCTCGTCGTCGTCTGAGAACGCTGCGGAGTACACGCAGGAGGTCATCCAAGCCTTCCGCGCCACGCATCCCGCGGGCGGTGCGCACTACGACGTGCCCGCCAGCGACTCGGCTGCGTTCGTGTCGACCATCGAGGAGCCGCCTGACGGCGAAGGGGCCGCCCACGAACAGATGGTCGCCGCGTTCGAGGCCTACGTGACCGCCCGCCAGGGTGCCGACGACGCGTGCGCCGGCAGCGTGGGGACGAGCCGCGCGTGTATGACCGCGGTCCAGGAATCCGGGGTCTCTGGACGACTGCCCTCGACCGGGCGTACGAGCTGCCGAGGCTGTCGTTCGGCGCGTTGATCGGCTGACCGCCGACCTACCGAGTCTGGGCGGGATAGGTTCCGTCGACTGACGAACACGGGGAGAGCGTGATGATCAATCTGCGATTGGCCCGGGTCGGCCGCGGCCTGGTAGGCCTCGGTGTTGCCGGTCTGGTTCTGGCTGGCTGCGGAGGTGACGACGACTCGGGAGGCTCGTCCGCCGCGGCTGCGCCGCCGACCGCTGAGCCGGCCGACAACAACGCCGCCTGCCGGCTCTCCGGGGACACAATCACCCAGGCCGAGATCCCCTCCGTCGGAGGCCTGGAGCCCACACGCGTCAGGCAGATGGTCATCTGGGACGACGCGGACTACGCGGCTCGCGTGCTGGAGATCCTCCCCGCCGACGGGCAGGTCGCCGACGACATCGAGGCGGTGCGCCAGGCAATGGTGGGCATCGCCGAGTGGCCGGCCAACGACTTCCAGGGCTGGGCTGACTACCGGGACCCGCTCACCGCCGCCGTCACGGCGCTGCAGTCCAGCTGCCAGGACGCCGGCGTGGTCGACATCCTCAACCAGTCCTGAAAGACGGCGGGACTCCGGGGGCGACGATCGCGATTGTCGACGGCGTAGTTGTCGCCGTCGAGCGCGATCCGGCCGCCCGGTCATGTCACCGCGCTCCAACGGTCCGGTGGTCGGCGGACGCGCCACCCACACCACAAAGCCCCCGTCCCTGCCTTCCGGACGGTGGGGGCTCTTCGTCATGCCCGAGCTACTGCCTGACGAAGGTCCCGCAGCCGCTGTTCTCGAAGTCCTGCCCGGGGCTGAGGGTGACCGTGGGGACGCCGCCCTCCGGGCCGTCGTTCTCGATGATGTCGCCGCCGTTGGTGCCAGACTTCAGGATGGCCCAGTAGCAGTAGCCGGTCAGCGGCTCCGCGGTCCGGTACGTGCCCGGCTCCACGTCGACTCCGACAGTCCAGATGCCCTCACCGATGGACGTCTGGACGATCCGCTGCTCGATCGCCGCAACTGCATCCTCCCGGGCCTTCACGTCCCGAGCCTGCTGATCGAGGTCGGCCGCGCGCTTGTCGACTCCGCTTTCGCGCACGGCGACCTGGTCCTCGAGATCCTTTGCGTTCCGGTACACCTGCTGCGCGTCCGCCTCAACGGACTCCTGGTCGGCGCGGACGCCCTCGAGCTCTGCCTCCAGCGCCTGGTACTCCTCGGATCCTGTGGGGTCGCTCGACGCGACGACGATCGCGGCCCCACCGGCGAAGCCAACGGCAAGGGCGACGAGGGGCACAGCCCAGCGCACCCAGCGCCGCGAGGGCGGCGCCGCCCCCTGGCTGGTCTCTGCTGCAGGGGCAGCCTCAACGCTCGCTGTCTGTGTGCCGAACTCCGTCATGAACCAGTCCCCGTGTGGTAGGTGAGCCGGGACGGTACCGTTTCTCAACGCGCAGGTCAGCGGCCTTCGACGTGGCGGAGCGTTCGTCACCCGCACGAGTGCATGAACTCCAGATGACACGCTGCGGCCCCCGCCCCGCGGCCTCTAGCCGGGGCTGGTGCCCCAGTACTGGCGTCGCGGCGGACATAGCCGTCCACACAGGTCAAGTTCGACAGTCAATCTGGGACCGGAAGCGCCCGTGTGGTCGGTAGCGCGGGGCCGGATGTGGTCGCGTTGTGGTCGCGCACTGCGCGTCAACGGGAGAGCGAAGGCGGTAGCCGCCGACACCGAACTCGCAGCCGACCAGCGAAGTCGTCATCGGACGTCACCGCGTGACACGTCCTCGCTAGGACTTTTAATCCGCGGGTTGTGGGTTCGATCCCCACGGGGCCCACCGCGTAAGGCGTCTACCTGTAGGTATGCCCTTTGAGCGGGCAAGAGGCGGCTGGCTGGGGTCGTTCATCTCCCACTAACCCCCCGCTTTGCGTGCCGTATCACTGGCTCATGGCACACCGTGCTCGTCGCGGAACAGCACCTCGAAGTACGTCATGCGTTCTCCGCTGTACGGGTCGACGACGGGGGAGGTGGCCCGACAGGTCTCGCTGGAGAGGGGGAACAGGCCATGTCGTCGCACAACGGCGAGAACCTGGTCTGTCCAGCCTCCGGTGGCGTCGGTGAGGTAGTGCGCGCGGCCTGGGACGTCTGGGGACAGGACGACGGCGTAGGGCAGCACAGTCGAGACCTCGACGTCCACGCGGCTGTCGTTCGGGCCCGACACCCGGAAGACGCACGCCTTGTCGGCCGTCTCGACTTCCGTCATCACCTCGACCGCGCCAAGCTCGGCGAGGTCAGTCTGCAGTGCGTGGTGCAGGTTCTCGGCCGCCAGGTCGGCGGCCAGTGCCATGTCTGGATCCTTGAGGTCGCCGAAGGCGACCCGCAAATCGTGGTCGAGCGTCGCCAGGGGCCCACTACTGCGCGTCACGATCGCAGGCTGGTGCGCAGCCTCGCTCCCTACCCGCTCCCACTTACGGGATCTGGGCGGCTCGTGGGCTGACCGTCCGTCTGGACCTGTAGTGGGGTGTACCAACGATCTTGGACAGTGACTCTCTGCTGAGAGGATCTGTCCATGCCAGAGCAGCGGCGCAGGTTCAGTCCGCAGTTCAAGGCCGAAGCCGTGCAGATGGTGCTCGAGACCGGCAAGCCCATCGCCGAGGTCGCCGGTGACCTGGGGATCAACGAGGGCACGCTGGGCAACTGGGGTGTGCCACGAGCGCGGGAGGTCACTTGGTAGCTGAGTGATCGACCGCGGTGCTGTGTAGGAGATGAAGGTTCGGCCCTTCGGTGCCGC
>NZ_FZNO01000044.1 GCF_900188025.1 Blastococcus mobilis | reverse complement strand
CCTGGATCAGCAAACACCGCCGATGCGTGCGCGACTACGAGACCCTGCCCGAGCACGCCGAAGCGATGGTCTACATCGCGATGATCATGACGATGTCCCGACGCCTGGCCCGGTGACCCGGGTTCCGAGACACGTTCTTAGACACAGCCACTAGGGCCGGACACCCTTCACAGGTGTCCGGCCCTGATCCGTGAACGGCGCCCCGATCCGGCGAGGCGACCCGGCCGGGCCGTTCAGGGACTCTCGGTGGCGGTCACGAGGTCCAACGCACCCAGCCGGCGGCCCTCCGCGCGGTGCGCCGCCCCGGCCCCTGCCGCGACGGTGCCGGTGAGTGCTCCAGCGAGCTCGACGGCACCGGCCGGCGGCGGCTCACCCGCCGGGCCAGGTGCTCGGACAGGTGCACGAGGGCGCGCAGCCGGTGCCCGCGGATTGCGGCCGCCGTCGCCGTGTGCGTCACCGACCCGTCCACGGACGGGGTCCAGCCGGCAGTGGCGAGGTCCCCGCCTGGCGCGGAAGCGTCCACGGCCCACGAGGAAGCCTGCCGGGCTGGTGTTGCTCAGCGAGGAAGTCCGGCAGCCGGAACCTGGAGGTGCCGGGCGTGGGCGCCCTTCGTCCTCAAGGCGCTCCCCTTGCGCCGTCCGGCGGGGCCGGCGGTCATGGAGGAGCGCTGCTCCTGCTCGTTCGCAGGCCCGGACGGCGTCGGTTGTGGTAGGCCCTGCACATGAGTGGCAGCGACTATGTCATCGGCCGTCGCGCGGGGGTGGACGGCCAACCGGTCGGCGCGCGTCATGCGGTGGTGGCCGCCGCCACCCGGAAGGCGGCACCGTTCCGAGCCGAATGCGGGGCCGAGGTCGACGTGGTGGATGGCGATTGGCCGCCGGAGGCTGCGGAAGAACACGCATGTCCGATCTGTTATCGAGACACCTCAGGTCCCTTCGCCTGAGCCGCCCGCCGAGCACCGCGCACACCTGCCAATGGCGCAGCGGGTCCACTGGCCTCCTGTTCTGCGAGACGGTCTGCTGTCGCCGCACTGCAGGGTCTCAACGCCGACGACAAGTCGGTAGGTCGACAAGGGGACACGCGCCCGCCGATCTTCGGGCAGCGTGCAGCGGGCATGTGTGGCCTGCTCCAGGCTCTCCCGGTGGCCACGGGACACGCCCGGGTTCGGAGTTTCGGCTGGTCCTCCGGCCGGCTATGCGGTATGCCCTTCCTGCTGGTTGGACCGAGATGCATGTCACTGTCGACACCGCCCGGGGGACCTCATGTATCAGCAGGACCTCGCCCCACTCGGAAGCCTCACCGTCTCGGCGCTCGTCGCGCTCCTCCCGCTGCTGACGATCTTCGTCACGCTGGGTGGGCTGCGGTGGAAGGCACACTGGGCCGGTCTCGCCGCGCTCGTCGTCGCGATCGCCGTCGCGGTGGCCGCGTACGGCATGCCGGTGGGCCTCGCGGTCCTGTCGGCCACCGAGGGCGCGGTGTTCGGCCTGTTCCCGATCATGTGGATCGTCTTCACCGCGATCTGGCTGTACCAGGTCACGGTCGTGAGCGGGCGGTTCGAGGACCTGCGCGCCGCGTTCCACCTGATCTCCGACGACCCGCGGGTGCAGGCCATCATCATCGCGTTCTGCTTCGGCGGGCTGCTCGAGGCGCTCGCGGGCTTCGGCGCTCCGGTCGCGATCACGGGCGTCATGCTCATGGCGCTCGGCTTCTCCGCGGTCCGCGCGGCCGTGGTGGTGCTGCTGGCCAACACCGCGCCCGTCGCGTTCGGCGCGATCGGCACGCCGATCATCACCGCGGGCACGCTGACGGGTATCGACTACAACGAGATCGGGGCCTACGTCGGCCGACAGACGCCGTTGCTCGCGCTCATCGTGCCGGCGCTGCTGGTGCTGATGGTGGACGGCAAGCGCGGGCTGCGGCAGACCTGGCCGGTTGCGCTGTCCGTAGGTGTCACGTTCGCGGTCGGCCAGTTCGTTGCCTCCAACTACCTGTCCGTCGAGCTCACCGACATCGTCGCCGCGCTCGCCGGGCTCGCCGCGGCGGTCGTCACGCTCAAGGTGTGGACCCCGCGGGGTTCCGAGGAGGCCGCCGCGCGCCTGCACGGCGAGCACGAGGCGGAGCTGGACGGCGCGCAGGACCGGCGGGAGGCCGGCTCCGTGACCGGGGCGGGGGCGGGCGTGCAGACCCAGACGCAGCAGCAGGCGCTCACCGAGCACGCTGCGGGCCTCACCCGGAACAGGGTGCTGATGGCGTTCTTCCCCTACCTGCTGGTCATCGCCGTCTTCTCGCTGGCGAAGCTGTTCACCCCGGTGAAGGACTTCCTGGTCGGCCAGGACGTCAAGATCGCGTGGCCGGGCCTCGACCAGAACGTGCTCAACTCCGCGGGCACACCGGTGACATCCACCGTCTACAACTTCCCCTGGTTGTCCTCGCCGGGTTCGCTGCTGCTGATCTGCGGCTTCGTCACCGCCCTGGTCTACCGCGTGCCGCTCGGGCGGGCCCTTCGCGAACTGGCGGCCACGGCCGTCAAGCTCCGCTGGGCCTTCCTGACCGTGGCCACGGTGCTCGCCCTGGCCTACGTCATGAACCTCTCCGGCCAGACCATCACGATCGGCACCTGGATCGCGGGGACCGGCGCGGCGTTCGCGTTCCTCTCCCCCATCCTCGGCTGGCTGGGAACCGCCGTCACCGGGTCCGACACCTCGGCCAACGCCCTGTTCGCGACCCTGCAGCAGACCGCGGCGGAAGAGGCCGGACTCGACCCGACCCTGCTCGTCGCCGCCAACACCTCGGGCGGTGTCGTCGGCAAGATGATCAGCCCGCAGAACCTGACGATCGCCGCGACGGCCGTGGGCATCGTCGGGCGGGAGGCCGACCTGTTCCGCAAGACGATCTTCTGGAGCATCGGCCTGCTCTTCGTGCTGTGCGTGCTGATCTACCTGCAGTCCAACGTCCTGGCCTGGATGCTGCCGTGATCGGAGAAGACGAACCCGACGCGCATCTCCCACCACGGATCGACGAGGGAGCCCCATGAAGGTCGCCCTGTTCGTGACCTGCTTCAACGACACCATGTTCCCGGAGTCGGCCAAGGCCACGGTGGAACTGCTCGAACGGCTGGGGGTCGACGTCGACTTCCCGACCGGGCAGACCTGCTGCGGGCAGATGCACATCAACACCGGCTACCGCGCCGAGGCGTTGCCACTGGTCCGCCGGTACGTGGAGACGTTCGACGGCTACGACGCGGTGGTCGCGCCGTCGGCGTCGTGCGCCGGCACCGTCCAGCACTACCACTCCAGGATCGCCGCCGAGCGGGGCGACGCGGCCCTCCGCGACGGCGTCGCGAACGTCGCGCCGAAGACCTACGAGCTCACGCGGTTCCTCACCGACGTGCTCGGGAAGGAGGACGTGGGGGCGTACTTCCCGCACCGGGTCACCTACCACCCGACGTGCCACTCCCTGCGGGCACTGGAGCTGGGCGACCG
Source organism: Blastococcus mobilis (assembly GCF_900188025.1). Lineage (GTDB taxonomy): Bacteria > Actinomycetota > Actinomycetes > Mycobacteriales > Geodermatophilaceae > Blastococcus_B > Blastococcus_B mobilis. Next base: position 17,562 of record NZ_FZNO01000044.1, on the reverse strand, counting down.
GCCGTACCGGCTGCTCCGGGCGGTACGCGGATTGACGCTGGTCGACCTGCCGGAGCGGGAGGAGTGCTGCGGCTTCGGGGGCACGTTCGCGATCAAGAACTCGGACGTCTCCGTCGCCATGGGGGCGGACAAGGTGCGCCACGTGCGGAGTACGGGAGCGGAGGTGCTGGTGTCGGCCGACAACTCCTGCCTCACCCACATCGGCGGGATCCTGGGGCGGGAGCGGTCGGGAGTGCGCACGCTGCACATCGCCGAGGTGCTGGCCTCCACCGAGCGCGCCGCAGGGACGACGCACGCCGAACAGCCGGCGGAGTCGGCCCGGTGGAAGGGCCGACCCGAGCAGGAACTGGCCGGGCAGGAGGTGACGCACCCGTGAGCCACACGTTCGTGGGCATGCCGGCTTTCCCCGATGCGGCGAAGGTCGCGCTCGTCGACACCCAGCTGCGCCGTAACCTCGCCCATGCCACCAAGGTCATCCGCACCAAGCGGAACGGCGTCGTCGGCGAGCTCGACGACTGGCAGGAGCTGCGGCTCGCCGGTGCGGCGATCAAGGACCGGGCGCTGCGCCACCTGCCCGACTACCTCGAGCAGTTCGAGGCTGCGGCGACAGCGGCGGGCGCGACCGTGCACTGGGCGCGCGACGGCGACGAGGCCAACCAGCTCGTGGCCGAGCTGGTGCGGCAGGCGGGCGCGGACGAGGTCGTCAAGGTGAAGTCGATGGCCACCCAGGAGATGGGCATGAACGAGGCCCTCGCCGAGGAGGGCATCGCCGCGCTCGAGACCGACCTCGCCGAGCTGATCGTCCAGCTCAACGACGACCTGCCCAGCCACATCCTCGTGCCGGCGATCCACCGCAACCGCGCCGAGATCCGCGAGATCTTCCTGCGCGAGATGCCGAGCGCGCCGCCCGACCTCACCGACGAGCCGCGCATGCTTGCCGGGGCGGCGCGCCAGCACCTGCGGCGCAAGTTCATGTCGGCGAAGGTCGGCATCTCCGGAGCGAACTTCGCGGTCGCTGAGACCGGGACGCTGGTCGTGGTCGAGTCCGAGGGCAACGGCCGGATGTGCCTGACCCTGCCGGAGACCCTGATCAGCGTGGTCGGCGTGGAGAAGATCGTGCCGACGTTCGCCGACCTGGAGGTGTTCCTGCAGCTGCTCCCCCGGTCGTCCACCGGGGAGCGGATGAACCCGTACACGTCGATGTGGACGGGCGTCACGCCGGGCGACGGGCCGCAGGCCGTGCACATCGTGCTCGTCGACAACGGCCGCACCCGCGCGCTGGCGGACCCGGTGGGCCGCCAGGTGCTGCGTTGCATCCGCTGCTCGGCGTGCCTGAACTTCTGCCCGGTGTACGAGCGGACGGGCGGGCACGCCTACGGCTCGGTCTACCCGGGCCCCATCGGGGCGGTCCTCAACCCGCTGCTCAACGGCGTCGACGCGGGGCCGGTCGAGAAGTCGCTGCCCTACGCGTCGTCGCTGTGCGGGCGCTGCTTCGAGGTCTGTCCCGTGCGCATCGACATCCCTGACCTGCTGGTGCACCTGCGCGGCAAGGTCGTGGACAGCACCCGGGACAGGAGCGTCCCCACCGCCGAGATGCTCGGGATGCGGGCGGCGGCGTGGACCTTCGACAAGCCGGGGCGGCTGTCGGCGGTCCAGCGGCTGGCCGGGCTCGGCCGCCGCATGCTCGGCGAACAGCGGACCAGCCTGGGCCCCGTTCCCTTCGGCGCCGCCTCGAAGTGGAGCCGGGCGCGTGACATACCGCTGCCGCCCAAGGAGTCCTTCCGTCAGTGGTGGCACCGCACCCGAGGAAAGGGAGGAGCCGCATGACCGGGGCCCGCGACGAGGTCCTCGGTCGGATCCGCACCGCCCTGGGTGACGTGCCGCCCGAGGAGACCAGCGAGGACTTCGCCGTCCCGCGGGACTACCGACGCCACCGGGAGCACCCCGAGGGGGACGTCGAGCGCTTCAGCGAGCGGGTGGCCGACTACAAGGCGACCGTCGAGCGGGTCAGGTCCGACGGGGTGGCGACGGCGGTGACGGCCGCGCTCAGCCGGGTCGGGGCGACCCGGGTCGGGGTGCCCGCCGGTCTGCCCGAGGAGTGGGCGGCCCTGACCGACGGCGGCGTGGCGCTGGTGCGCGACACCGTCGAGGAGCCACTGTCGGTCGCCGACCTCGACGCCCTCGACGCGGTGGTGACCGGCTCGACCGTCGGCATCGCCGAGACCGGCACGATCGTGCTGGAGAGCGGCGTCCTGTGCGGGCGCCGCGCACTCACGCTCGTCCCGGACGTGCACGTCTGCATCGTCCGCGCCGAGGACGTCGTCGACGACGTGCCCGCCGCCGTCACGCGGTTGCGCACCGACCGTCCGCTGACGTGGATCTCCGGCCCGTCGGCGACGAGCGACATCGAGCTCGACCGGGTCGAGGGCGTGCACGGCCCGCGCACCCTGCACGTGATCGTCGTCGGAGGGGACCGGTCGTGACGTTGGACCGGAAACTGGTCGCCGAGCTGAAGGCGATCGTCGGTGCCGACCACGTGCGCACCGAAGCCGGAGACGTGGAGCCGTACGCGCGCGACGCGACGCCCGTCTTCCGCGCCGTGCCCGACGCGGTGGTGTGGCCGGCCGAAACCGAGCAGGTCGCGGCCGTGCTGCGGCTGGCCACCGAGCGACGCGTGCCGGTCGTGCCGCGCGGGGCGGGCTCGAACCTGTGCGCCGCCACCGTCCCCGAGCGCGGCGGCATCGTGCTCGTCCTCACCCGCATGGACCGGGTCCTGGAGATCAGCCCGGGTGAGCTGCTCGCGCGGGTGGAGGCCGGGGTGCCGACGTCCGTTCTGGCCGATGCCGCGGCCGCCCAGGGCCTGCTCTACGCCCCCGACCCGGGCAGTCGCACGGTCTCCACGGTGGGCGGCAACGTCGCGACCTGCGCCGGTGGGCTGCGCGGGCTGAAGTACGGGGTCACCCGCAACTACGTCCTGGGCACCACCGCGGTGCTGCCGACCGGCGAGGTGATCCACACCGGGGGGCGGCTGTGGAAGGACGTCGCCGGCTACGACCTCACCCGGCTGCTCACCGGGTCCGAGGGCACGCTCGGGGTGCTCACCGAGCTGACCGTCGCCCTGCTGCCGATGCCGGCCACCACCAACACCGGCGTCGCGTACTTCGGGTCGCTCGCCGACGCCGGCCGCGCCGTCGACGCGATCATCGGCGACGGGATCGTGCCGGCGACGCTGGAGTTCCTCGACGCCAAGTGCATCGGCGCGGTGGAGGAGTACGCGAACCTCGGGCTGCGGCTCGACGCCGGAGCGCTGCTGCTGTTCGGCGACGACGGCCCGGAGGACGTCGTCGACCGCAACCTCGGCCGCATCGGGGAGCAGTGCACGGACAGCGGGGCGCTGGAGGTGACCCTCGCGGAGAACATCGCCCGCTCGGAGGCACTGCTCACGGCCCGGCGGTGCGCGCTGCCGGCGCTGTCCCGGCTGGGGACGCTCACGCTGCTCGAGGACGCGACCGTGCCGCGGCCGAGGCTCGCGGCGATGGTCGACCGCATCGACGAGATCGCCGACCGGCACGAGGTCCCGATGGCGACCTTCGGGCACGCCGGCGACGGCAACCTGCACCCGACCTGCGTGGTCGACCAGCGCGACGAGGCCGCGATCCACCGGGCGCACGAGGCCTTCGGCGACGTGTTCGCCGCCGCGATCGAGATGGACGGGACGATCACCGGCGAGCACGGCGTCGGCGCCGCGAAGCTGCCCTATCTCGAAGCGCGGCTCGGGGCCGACCAGATGGCCCTGCTCCGCCGGATCAAGGCCGCGTTCGACCCGGCGGGGATCCTCAACCCCGGGAAGCTGGGATCATGACGGGTCCCCAGCAGCAGCACATGGCAACGCCGCCGGGCCGGGGGATCTTCGACCCCGCGCTGCTCGACCGCTGCATCTCCTGCGGGTTCTGCCTGCCCGCGTGCCCGACCTACGCCGTCTCCAAGAACGAGGCCTCGTCGCCGCGCGGGCGCATCACGCTGATGCGCGCCCTCGAGACGGGCCGCCTCGACGAGGACGACCCGCGGCTGCGGGAGGAGTCGTCGTTCTGTCTCGGCTGCCGGGCCTGCGAGCCGGTGTGCCCCGCAGGGGTGCAGTACGGCGACCTGCTCGAGGAATGGCGCGACCACCAGTGGCGGGGTCGGCGCCGCCCGCCGCCGGCCCAGGCGCTCATGATGATCGCGGAGCGGACGGCCCTGCTGCGGATGATGGGGCTCGTGCGCCGGCACGCGCGGACGGCCGCCCCCGCGCAGACCTCCCTGATGCTCGGCTGCTTCGAGCGGGGGCTGTTCCCCGGCGTCAGCCGGGCGGTCCGCACGCTGCTGCCCGACATCGCCGTCCCCCCGCACCAGGGCTGCTGCGGCGCGCTGCATGCGCACAACGGCGAGTCCGAGAAGGGCCGCGAGCTCGCCCGCACGCTCGGGGAGACGCTGCCCGGCACGATCGTCACCACCGCCGGCGGGTGCGCGGCGCACCTCGCCGGCGTGCTCGGACGCGACCGGGTGCAGGAGCTCTCCGAGCACCTGGCGAAGACGGGCGCGACGCCGGTCGGGGAGGTCAAGATCGAGGGACGGCGCGCCCGGGTGGCGATCCAGGACTCCTGCCACCTGCGCAACGGGTTGCGCGTCTTCGCCGAGCCGCGCGCGCTGATCTCCGCCGTCGCGGACTTCGTGCCCGTCCAGGGCGACGACTCCTGCTGCGGCTCCGCCGGCACCTACTCGCTGCTGCGTCCGCGCGACAGCAAGCGGATCCTCGCGCCCAAGCTCGACGCGTACGAGGCCGCCGGGGTCGACTACGTCGTGACGGTCAACCCCGGGTGCCAGCGGCAGCTGCACGGCAACCTGCGCCGGCGGGGCAGTGCGGTCCACGCCGTGCACCTCGCGGACCTCCTCGCCGCGGCGGCCGGGGGCCGGCCGCTGCCACGGGGACGGCGGTGGCGGGTGCCGCAGGTCCGGGTGAACCTCCGCCGGCGTCTGCGGAGGCGCGGCGCCAGCGGCGGCACGGCGGGCTGGTCCGCTTGACCGGATCAGCGACACCGCCATGGGCACCGGGGACGACGACCTCGCGGAGTCCGGGGACGTCGCCACCGTCGTCGCCGGGCCGGACCGGCCGGGCGGCACGGCGGTGACCCGCGTCCTCGTCGCTCCCGACAAGTTCAAGGGGTCCCTCTCCGCCACCGCGGTGGCCGCCGCCGTCGCCGTCGGCCTGCGCCGCGTGGCCACCGACCTCGAGGTGGTGCTGAACCCCGTCGCCGACGGCGGCGACGGCACCCTGGAGGCGGCACTCGACGCCGGGTACGCACGGGTACCCGTGCGGGTGTCCGGTCCGCTCGGCGACCCGGTCGACACCGCCTACGCCCTCCGCGAGGGCACCGCGGTCGTCGAGATGGCGGACGCGTGCGGGCTGGTCCGGATGCCCCCAGGGCGGTTCGCGCCGCTGACGGCGTCGAGCGCCGGCCTGGGCGAGGTGGTGCGGGCGGCGCTGGACGCCGGCTGCGCACGCGTGGTCGTCGGGATCGGAGGCAGCGCCAGCACCGACGGCGGTGCCGGCATGCTCGGTGCCCTCGGTGCGCGGTTCCTCGACGCGAACGGCGTGGACCTGCCGCCCGGCGGCGGCGCCCTCTCCCGCCTGGACCGGGTCGACCTCAGCCGGCTGCATCCGGGGCTGGACCGGGCGGAGATCGTTCTCGCCACCGACGTGGACAACCCGCTGCTCGGAGCGCGCGGCGCCGCCGCGGTCTACGGCCCCCAGAAGGGCGCCGGCGCTGCGGACGTCGAGGTCCTCGACGCCGCCCTCGCGCGGCTGTCCCAGGTGCTCGGGACGGCGACCGGCGCGGGGTCCGGCGGCCATCCCGCCGCCGCCCTCCCGGGCGCCGGAGCGGCGGGCGGGGTCGGCTTTGCCGCGCTCGCCGTCCTCGGCGCCTCGGCCCGCCCCGGCATCGAGCTGCTGCTCGAGCTGACCGGCTTCCACGAGAAGGTGCCCGGCGCGGCGCTCGTGGTCACCGGAGAAGGGTCCCTGGACCGGCAGACGCTGGCCGGCAAGGCCCCGGCCGGGGTCGCCGCCGCGGCCCGCGCGCACGGCGTCCCGGTGGTCGCCGTGGCGGGGCGTTGTCTCCTCGACGACGCCGAGCTCGCCGACGCCGGCATCGGTGCGGCCTACGCCCTCACCGACCTCGAACCCGACCCGGCCCGGTGCATGACCGAGGCCGAGCCGCTGCTCCAGCAGCTCTCCGAGCGCGTCGCCCGCGAATGGCTCCTGGAGCCGGACCGGTGACCTGACCGTGTCCGGGACACGAGGACACGCTCAGGGAAGGTCGGCGAGCGTGTAGTCCTGGGCGGCCACGACGTGGTGGACGGGAAGGCCGTACTTCGAAGCGACGGCGCGGGGCAGGTCCATCTGCAGCCAGCGGGACTTCTCCTCCGGCAACGTGGAGATGACGAACCCGGCATACCCCGGGTTGGCCGTCACCTCCGCGTCGATCGCCTCGATCGGATCGGCTGCGCCGACGCGGACGTCGCTGAGCGGCAACCCCTTCTTGGCGAACATCCTGCCGGCTCGGTCGGCGAGCTTCCCGGCGGCGACAGCGGCGTCGTGCTCATCACCCCGCCGGAACAGGAGGTGCCGGACCGGCGTCGCCGGTACGAGCAGCACGAACTCGGCCTCCCCGTCCTGCTCCCGGACGGCGCGGACCTGCTTGAGCAACGCGGGGTTGGTCACCGTTTCGTGCGCGACGACGAGATATCGGGCCATGTCCGCTCCTGCGAACGACGTGTGCACGGGCGAGTCGTGTGGGCGATGGTGCCACGGCGCGCGCGCGTCCGCGAGTGCCTGCGGCAGGGCGGCCCATCGCTGCGTGCTCCGCGTCCGGCGCGACGGTCCGCCGCCAGGTCTCCCCGGTCCGCTCAGTCCGGCTGCGCCTGCAGACCGGCAGCCTCGATCCCGGCCACTGCCGCGGCCTCGTCGTTGTCCGAGGTCTCCCCCGAGACTCCGACGGCCCCGAGCAGCGTGCCGCCCTCGTTCCGGACGAGCACTCCGCCCGGTACCGGGATCAGCGACCCGCCGACGGCCGCAGTGGCAGCCGCGATGAAGTAGGGCTGCTGCTCGGCCCGTGCCATCAGCGCCCGGGACCCCAGGCCGAGGGCGAGCGCCCCCTGCGCCTTGCCGGACGCGATCTCGAACCTCTTGTTGGAGGCCCCGTCCTCACGTTCGGCAGCCACCAGGTGCCCGCCGGCGTCGAGGACCACGACGGTCAGCGGCTTGAAGCCCTTCGCGCGGCCGGCCGCCAGCGCTTCGGCGACGATCGTGCGGGCGGTCTGCAGGTCGATGGTCACGGGGAGCTCCTCGTCGTCTGGGGTACGGGAACGGTTCAGGAGGCCGGGCTCGGTGCCTGGTCGTCGAGGACCGCCTCCTTGGTCTCCGGCTCCCCGCCGCCGTCGGCGGTCGCCTTGGCGCGCTGCCGCCAGCGGGTCAGCGCTCGTTCGGTGTAGCCGTTGGGCTCGCGCCGTCCGGAGAAGACCAGGTCCAGCGCGGCCTGGAACGACGGGCTGCCTTCGAGGTCGGTGCACATCGGCTGGTAGCCCGGCTCGCCGGCGTTCTGCTCGTCGACCAGCGCCGCCATCCGGGCGAAGGTCTCCCGGACCTGTGCCTCGTCGACCAGCCCGTGGTGCAGCCAGTTCGCGATCTGCTGGCTGGAGATCCGCAGGGTCGCGCGGTCCTCCATCAGGCCCACGCCCTCGAGGTCGGGCACGGTCGAGCAGCCGATCCCCAGCCCGACCCAGCGCACGACGTAGCCGAGGATGGACTGCGCGTTGGTCTCCAGCTCGTGGCGCTTCTCCTCCTCGGGCAGGTCGGCGCCACGGTTCGGCAGCACCGGCGGCACGAGCAGGCCGCGCCGGTCGGCCAGCGGCCGCTTCTTCAGCTCCTCCTGCACCGCGAGGACATCGGTCTCGAGGTAGTGCAGCGCGTGCAGGGTCGCGGCGGTCGGCGACGGGACCCAGGCGGTGTTCGCCCCGGCCCGCGGGTGGCCGCCCTTGGTGTCGAGCATCTCGCGCATCGCCGACGGCTTGGCCCACATGCCCTTGCCGATCTGGGCCTGCCCCGCGAATCCGGCGCCCAGCGCCACGTCGACGTTGCGGTCCTCGTAGGTCGTGAGCCAGGTCTGCGACCGCTGGTCGTCCTTGCGGACCACCGGCCCTGCTTCGAAGTCGGTGTGGATCTCGTCGCCGGTGCGGTCGAGGAAGCCGGTGTTGACGAAGATGACGCGGTCGGCCGCCCGGGCGATGCAGGCCTCCAGGTTGGTCGAGGTCCGCTTCTCCTCGTCCATGATGCCGATCTTGAGGGTGGTCGGCTCCAGGCCGAGGGCCTCCTCCACGGCGGCCAGGAGCTCCACCGACAGGGTCACCTCGTCGGGGCCGTGCATCTTCGGCTTGACGATGTAGACGCTGCCGGCCCGGGTGTTGGAGTACCGGGCGTTGCCCCGGAACTCGTGCAGCGCGGCCACCGCGGAGACCAGCGCGTCGAGGACCTCTTCCAGCAACGGCTCGCCGTCAGCGGTGCGGACGGCGTCCAGCCGCATGTGATGGCCCACGTTGCGCACGAGCAGCAGCGAGCGGCCGGGGAGGGTCAGCTCCTGGCCGTCGACGCCGACGTAGGTGCGGTCGCCGTGGACCGAGCGGGTCACGGTGCGCCCGCCCTTGCCGAACGAGGCGGTCAGCTCGCCGGTGCGCAGCCCCAGCCAAGTCCGGTAGGCGCCGACCTTGTCCGGGCCGTCGACGGTGGCGACCGAGTCCTCCAGGTCCACGATGGTGGTCACCGCGGACTCGAGCACGACGTCGGACACCCCGGCGTGGTGCTGTGCACCCACCTTGGTCGAGGGGTCGATCACCAGTTCCAGGTGCAGCCCGTTCCGGCGCAGCAGGACCCCCGCCGGCCCGTCGCCGTCCCCGGGCCGGTGCCCGACGAACTGGGACGCATCAGCCAGGCCCGTCGTCCCCGTGGCCGTCTCGACGGACAGCTCCCCCGCCGAGGGCAGCCGGTAGGCGACGACGTCGGCGTGACTGCCCTCGGCCAGCGGGAAGAAGCTGTCGAGCAGGCGGTCGGCCTCGGCGATGACCTGGGCACCACGGCGCTCGTCGTAGCCGGGTGCCAGCTCGTGCTCCATCGGCAGCGCGTCGGTGCCGTACAGGGCGTCGTACAGCGATCCCCAGCGGGCGTTCGCGGCGTTGAGCGCGTAGCGCGGCACGTTCGCCGGGACGACGAGCTGGGGGCCGGGCACCTCGGCGATCTCCCGGTCCACGCGCTGCACGTGGACGGTCGGCTCCTCCGGCGGCAGCAGGTAGCCGATCTCGGTCAGGAAGGCCTCCAGCGCCTCGACGTCGCCGACGCCGTGCTCCCGGTGCCAGGCGTCGATCTGCTCCTGCAGCTCGTCACGGCGGCGCAGCAGCTGCTCGACCCGCCCGGCGAACCGTCCGTGGAGGTCGGCGACGATCGACCAGAACTGCTCCGGTGCCAGGTCGAGACCGGCGACCAGCTCGTCGGCCACGAAGCTCCGCAGCGCCGGGTCGACCTGCAGCCCGCCGGTCGCGTCGCGCACGGTCTCGTCGGTTCCGGTCTCCACGCTTGTCTCCCCATCTCCGGCGGGACGGGCCGTCCCGCTCTGGACTCTCTGACCCATCACTGTCTATCCGCTGCGCCGGACGCCGTTTCGTCCGGTCCCCCATAACTGCCCCGGCTAGAAGCTCCCGGGCTCGGCGGTACGCGCGTCGAGCCGCGGTCGACCGCTGCGCGCGGTGGCCGCGGCGATCGGGTCCACGCCCCGGATCGAGGCGTCCAGCAGCTCGACGGGGTGGAACATCGGCAACTCCCCCGGCCAGTACCGGCGGATCTGCAGCAGGCAGCCCGGGTTGGCCGTGGCCAGCGCGTCGGGCTTCACCGAGAGCACGTTGTCGACCTTCCGCCGGCCGAGCTCCTCGGCCGGCTCGGGGTGGACGAGGTTGTAGATGCCGGCCGAACCGCAGCAGATCTCCGCCTCGGGGATGTCGGTCACCTGCAGACCGGGGATGGTCCGCAGCACGTCGCGAGGCTGGCTGCGGACGCCCTGGGCGTGCCCGAGGTGGCAGGCGTCGTGGTAGGCCAGGCGCGCCTCGATCGGGTGTCTCTCAGCGACAGGGCCGAGCTCGGCCAGCAGCTCCGAGACGTCCTGCACCTTCGCCGAGAACGCGGCGGCCCGATCGGCGTAGTCCGGGTCGTCCCGCAGCAGCCGTCCGTACTCCTTGAGGGTGGAGCCGCAGCCGGCGACGTTGGCGACGATCGTGTCCACCTCGACCTCGGCGAAGGCGTCGATGAGCCCCCGCGCCCTGTCCAGGGCCTCCGGCTCCCGCCCGGCGTGCTCGCTGAGCGCGCCGCAGCAGCGCTGGGTCGGCGGGGCGACCACCTCGCACCCCTCCGCGGTGAGGACCCGGACGGTGGCCTGGTTGACGTCGGCGAAGAACACCCGCTGGACGCAGCCGGTGAGGAAGCCGACCCGCCGCCGGGTCGTTCCCACGGCGAGGGTGACGGCCGGGGTCCGCGTGGCGAGGTGACGCAGCTTGGCCGGCGGCATCAGGGCCTCCACCGCCTGCAGCCGCCGAGGCAGCAGCGACACGAGCCCGGTCCGGTGCAGCAGGCTGCGCAGACCCAACCGTCGATACAGCTCGCCGAGGACGGCGGCGACGCGCAACCGGCTGGGGTACGGGAACAGCGCGAAGATCATGCCGCGGAACAACCGGTCGGTGAGGGAGCGCCGCCGGTTGCGCTCGAGCTGCGGACGGACCGCCTCGATCAGCTTGTCGTACTGCACGCCGGACGGGCAGGCGGTGACGCAGGCCATGCAGCCCAGGCACATGTCGAAGTGCTGGGTGTAGGTGTCGTCGAGCGGGACCTTGCCCTCCTTGCCCAGCTTCATCAGGTAGATGCGCCCGCGCGGCGAGTCCATCTCCTCGCCCCACAGGGCGTACGTCGGACAAGTGGGCAGGCAGAACCCGCAGTGCACACAGTCGGAGATCAGCTCGTCGGACGGCGGGTGGTGCAGGTCGAAGACCCCGGCGCCGTTGCCGATGGCCACCGGCTGGACGCTCACGCGCTGGTCCTCGTCGCGGCTGATGTCGGTCATGACCTGTCGCGGTCCTCTCCGGGTGCCGGGTGCGGGAGCCACGAGCCGAGCCGGCCCGGGGCGCAGCGACCGTGGGGGTCGAGTCGTCGGTGCAGGGAACGCAGCAGCCCGACCGAGGACGGCGGTGGCCCGACGGCATCCACCTCGGCGTCGACGGCGGCCGGCCGGTCGCGCAGCAGGACGCTGCCGCCCATGGCCAGCACCCGCTCCCGCCAGGCGGTGACCGCCGCACCCACCGCCGCGGGCGCGCCGGCGAAGCGTGCGGTGTGCAGCCCGAGCGCGGGCCTCGAGGCGAGGGCGGTGCGGACGCCGGAGGCCTCCGCGGCCTCCGACAGCGCCCACGCCACGTCCGCCGTGCGGCCGGGCAGCGTGCCGGCGACGGCCAGGGTCTCCTCCTCCTCGGGGCGGTGCCCTTCGGCCAGCCGCTGCCACACGGTCTCCTCGTCGGCGCCGGTCCGCCACTCGACACCGGCAGCGCCGCCGAGGAGTTCGCCGGCCGCCGACCGCCGGCCCTCGACGCCGGCCGGGGTCCCCTCGAACCGGACTGCCAGCAGCCCTCCGTCGACGTCGCCCCAATCCACGGCAGCGGGTTCCAGCGGCGAGGCCGCGAGCCGCAGCGCGAGTTCGCCCGCCTCGTCGACGGGCACCTGCACGGTCGCGGTGGCGGTGGCCGCGGGACGGGGATGCAACCGCAGGACCACCTCGGCGACGAGGCCGAGGGTGCCGAGGGAGCCGTAGAGCAGCTTGGGCAGGTCGTAGCCGGCGACGTTCTTGATGACCGTTCCGCCGCCGCGGGCGACGGTGCCGTCGGACAGCACCAGGGTGACGCCGATGACCAGGTCGCGCAGGGCGCCGTACCGGAGCCGCCGCGGTCCCGAGTCGCCAGTGCCGAGCAGGCCGCCGACCGTCGCCCCCGCGCTCTCGGTGCTCGGATCGAGCGCCAGCCACTGCCCCTTCTCGCCGAGCAGGTCCTGCAGGTCGCGCAGCGGCATGCCCGCACCCACGGCGACCGTCATGTCCGCCGGGTTGTAGGCCAACACGCTCGAGAGCCGCCCGGTCTCGACGACCAGGGCCGGCTCGACCGGTCGGCCGGCCCAGGCCTGCTTGGTCCCGGCGCCGCGGAAGAGGAGAGGGCCGTCGGTGCCGCGCAGCAGGTCGGCCGCCTCGGTGACCGACTCCGGCCGCTCCACGGCGACGGATGTGCTGTTCACCAGGGTCACGGCGTCCTCACAACCGCTCGATGATGCCCGCGGACTCCAGCGGGTGCGGACGGTAGGGGCCGGGGCGCTCGCCGCACAGCCTCGGCGTGGGAAGGACCTTGCCGGGGTTGCAGAGGCCCTGCGGATCGAAGGCCGCGCGGATGCGGGCCATGACCGTGAGGTCGTCGGGTCCGAACATCTTCACCATCGAGCACGCCTTGTCGCTGCCCACCCCGTGCTCGCCGGTGATGGAACCGCCCTGCTCCACGCACAGCTCGACGATGGCAGTGGCGAGGTGCTCGGCCTGCTCGGCCTGCCCCGGGACGGCGGCGTCGTACAGGACCAGAGGATGCAGGTTGCCGTCGCCGGCGTGGAACACGTTGGCCACGCGCAGGCCGGCCGCGTCCGACATCTCCCGGATCCGGGTCAGCGTGCTGCCGAGCTTGGTCCGGGGGATCACGCCGTCCTGCACGAAGTAGTCGGGGCTGATCCGCCCCATGGCCGCGAAGGCGGCCTTGCGCCCCTTCCACACCTTGGCCCGCTCGACGGGGTCGCCGGCGATCCGGATGTGGGTGGACGCATTGCGCCGGCAGATCTCCTGCACCCGCTCGAACTCCTCCTCCACCTCCGCTTCCACCCCGTCCAGCTCGACCACGAGCGCGGCCGGGGAGCCCAGGGTGTAGCCGGCCTGCACCGCCTTCTCGCACGCCTCGATGGCGAGCTCGTCGAGCATCTCGACGGCGGCGGGGACGATCCCGGCCGCGACGAGGTCGCTGACGGCGTTGCCGGCCTGCTCGGCGTCGGGGAAGTCGGCGACCAGCGTCCGTACGGCCTCCGGGCGGCGGAGCAGCCGGACGGTGATCTCGGTGACGATCCCCAGCGTGCCCTCGGAGCCGAGGACCACTGCCCGCAGGTCGGGCCCCAGCTGGTCGGTGGAGTCGCCTCCGAGGGTGACCACGTCGCCGTCCGGGGTGACGAACGTGAGCGCCAGGACGTGGTTGGTCGTGAACCCGTACTTCAGGCAGTGCGCGCCACCGGAGTTCTCCGCCACGTTGCCGCCGATGGTGCACACGATCTGGCTGGAAGGATCGGGGGCGAAGTACAGGTCGTGCCCGCCGACCGCGGCCGAGATACCGGCGTTGGTCACGCCGGGCTGCACGACGGCCCGCTGGTTGTCGACGTCGACAGAGAGCATCTTCCGCATGCGGGCCAGGCCGATGACGATGCCGTCGGCCACCGGCAGCGCTCCCCCGGAGAGCCCCGTCCCGGCACCCCGGGCGACGAACGGGATCCGGTGCCGGGCGCAGAGCCGGACGACGGCGGCGACCTCCTCGGTCGTCGCGGGCAGCACGACGAGCGCCGGGGTGACGCGGTAGCCGGTCAACCCGTCGCACTCGTAGGTGTGCAGCTGGGCGGGTTCGGAGATGAGGCCGCCGGGGCTCACGACCGCGGCGACCTCCTCCCGGAACGCCGCCGTGACCGCTCCTCTGGGGGTCTCAGCCACCAGTTCGCGGTACTCCTCGGTGTACGTCGTCACCGCTGCCCCCCAGTTTCGCGCTGAGCTCGCTCGAGGCCACCGTCCAGAGCGACTCGACGAGCGTGCTGTGGGCCATGTCACCGCGCCCGCAGCCAACCCGCAAGCCGTAGACGGATTCCGTTGCAGCGCATGTGGTCGATCACGGTGATCGTCAACCTGGCGCCGACTGCCCCGCCGCGGCAGCGCACCCCCGAGCGTCCTGTCCGGTGATGCCGGAGGCGCCCCCACGGGACACCCTGCATGGGTCGGGTCAACTCCTGACCCGACTCCCCCGGTGCGCACTCACCGATTCGTCCCGCTGGACGGCGCTGCGTCCCTTCAGCACGAGGACGGCCAGGGCCAGGGCAACCACTGCCGCCAGGAGGCCGAGACCGGTGCTCTCGGTGGTGCCCGAGACGAGATAACCGACCGCCGACGCTCCGGCGGCGACCAGGGCGTAGGGCTGCTGCGTGACCACGTGGTCGATCAGGTGCACCCCGGCCCCGATGGAGGACAGGATCGTCCTGTCCGACAGCGGCGAGGTGTGGTCGCCGAAGATCGCGCCGGCGAGGACCGCCCCGAAGACCGTCGTCGGCACCAGCGCCATCGTGCCGGCCGTCTCGCGCCTCGTGCGGGGATTCCGGGACGCCGACCGTCCCATCGTGCACGTCGTCCGGCTCTACGAGGGGGCTGACGTCGACCTGCCACGGCGCAGCCTCATCGAGTCGGGTGCGCCGGTGGTTCGCCCTGGCTCGGCGGGCTCGCAGCTCGCTCCCGAACTCCGGCCCCCCGGCGCCCCCCTCGACGTGAGCACCGTCGTGATCGCCGGCTGCAACTACCCGAACTGTCCTCGCGCGACCGTCTACGACGCGAGCGAGCACGACTACCGGACCCTGATCGCCGCGGACGCCATCTCCGGGCTGCGGCGCATCCACCTGCAGGAAGCGGGTCGGATGGGCGTGCTCCACGCGAGCAGCGACGAGATCCTGCGCCGGCTTTCGCGGGGCACCGGGGTTGACGCGAGTCACGTCAGCTGAGGTGCAGCCGTGCGCGTATGTGGCGTGTCGCCCCTCGGACACGCATCACAAAATCCCCACGGTTCGTTCACCGTGGGGATTCCGTTCCTTTCAGGCGTCAATGGCTCTCATGTCGCGGGTGGCTGACTTCCCGGTGCGACCGCCGGACGGCTCTTGCGGCGCGCGGCCCAACTGCAGCAGCCGCAGGGACAGCGCGACCCTCGTCGGGAAGAGCGCCAGCATGATCGTTGCCCGCTGCAGCAGGCCGACCCACTCATGCAGTGGCGCCTCCTCCGGAATGGCCCCCAAACGCATCACGACGAACGCCAGGACGCAGGTGAGCCCGGCCGCCAGCGTCCAGCGCCAAGCCGGACCACGCGGGATCGGACGCGATCCGCCGCGACAGCACCAGCAGCCCGACGGCGCTGGCCGCGAAGAAGGCGCTGCCTGCCACGATGTGCCCACCCGGGTCGTAGACCTCACCGGCGGCGTCCTGG
The DNA here is from genome assembly GCF_900188025.1 of Blastococcus mobilis. Classification (GTDB taxonomy): domain Bacteria; phylum Actinomycetota; class Actinomycetes; order Mycobacteriales; family Geodermatophilaceae; genus Blastococcus_B; species Blastococcus_B mobilis. Next base: position 2,145 of record NZ_FZNO01000044.1, on the reverse strand, counting down.
CGCAGCGGGATCGCCGCGGCGAACAGCAGCGCCAGACCGCTGACACCGAACAGCGCCGGTCCGGCGATGCCCCGGCGGCTCGGCCGCAGGCCGCGGTGCAGGCCGACGGCGAAGATCAGGGTCAGCAGCCCGAACACGACGAAACTCACCTGCTGCACCCAGCCGTAGGGGCCGGCCTCCAGGGCGCTTACGGCTGCTTCGCGGGGCTGAACTCCCCACTTCGCAGGCGCTCGAGCACCAGGAAGGTCAGGGTGAAGATCACCGGGCCCGCCACGCCCGCGACGCCGGCGGCCCACAGGCCTGCTCGGGCACGAGGGCCGCTCGTGGCGTTCCGCTGCACGGTGCCGCGCTCGCGCGCTGCGTCGATACGTCGCATGACGACCTCCCCATCTCGGACCAGGACACCTCCCGGTCGATGGAGCCGACGCTAGGAACGGCCGTACGTGGTGGGTATGGGGAGTTCTCCCCAGTCGATCAGGCCGTGCTCCATGGCGAACACCGCAGCCGCGGCCCGTGTGGAGACGCCGATCTTCGCGTAGGTGTTCTGCACATGATGATCGGCCGTCTTCACGGAGATCCCGAGGGCGCGCGCCACCTGCTTCGTCTGCAACCCACGGGCTAGCCGGACCAGCACCTGGACCTCGCGCTCGGTGAGACCCGCGGGTCGGCCCACGCGCTGCACCGGCTGGCCGGCAGCCACAGGACGGCGACCGCGCTCACGCCGTCCAACCGCCCGGCATCGACCTCTCGACGTAGCACCTCGGCCGCCTCGGCTGCGGGTAACGCGTCTCGGTACGGCCGTGGCTCGGTCAGCGCCCGGTAGACGTCTGCGGCGGCCACGAGCCGAGCCGTCAGGGGTAGGGCCGCCGCCGTCGAGCCACGGTGATAGCCCGAGCCGTCCAGCCGCTCGTGGTGTGCGGTGGCGGCGGGCAGCAACCGGGCGAGCATCGGCGAGTGACACAGTGCGCGCTCCCCGTGGTAGCTGTGCAAGCGCACCTGTTCCCACTGGTCGGGTGTCAGGGGCCCCGGCTTGCACCAGACACCCGCTGAGATCGCGACCCTGCCGACGTCGTGCACGGCCCCTGCCCGCCGCACATCGCGGACAACCGCATCGGTCAGGCCACAGTGCCGCCCGGCCGCTGCAGCGAGTTCCGCCACGCCGGCCGAGTGGCCCGCGAGATGTGGCGCCACCAGGTCGGCGAAGTCGCCCAAGGCTGACAGCGCCCGGTCGATCTCGGCCCCATGGAGCACAAGGGGCGCTCCCGGCTCGGCCGCGAGCACGGCGTCCCACGCGGGGACTTCGTCTGTGCCGGCCAGCACGGCTCTTGCGTCGCCGGTCAGCGCGGCGACCACCGCCGGGTCGAAGGCACCGCCGGCCCGGTCGGCGATGACGCGTTCGGCGTGCGCCTGCCCGCCCAGCAGCCGCTGGAAAGTCGCGTCTCGGGCGACGTGCATGATCCGGAGCGCCTGCGGCAGCTGCTCGCCCGCGAGACGACCTGGTTCCCCTCGCCCGTCCCATCGCTCGGTGAAGGCAGCGAAGAGCGAGGCCACGTCAGGCCCGACGCCCGTCCGAGCGCTCAGCATCTCCCCGACCTCGCACATCGCAGCCATGTGCCATCGGTAGCCGCTGGCCGCACGCGGCAGCTTGCGCAGCACTCTCGCCAACTGGACCACCGGTCCGCCCGATCCGGCCAGGGCCCGGACGACGCCGCCGAGGGACTGGGCCGGACTGCCGAAGATGACCGGGTCGAAGTACTGCTTCAGCGCGCCCTCGTCGAAGATCTCGGCGGCAACCTCGGCATCGGCCGTGCACCCGACGTAGAACAGCCGGGAGCCGTAGTACGTGCGCGAGGCCGTCTCGTCGTCCACTGCCAATCGCTCGCAGAGCCGCATCGCAACCAACGTGCTGTGCAGGCCGTGCTCCAGCGGGAAACCCCGTGCGAGGTCCGTGGCCAAGCACAGGCCCGCAAGCAACTCGGCCGCGCATACCTGGTCACTGTCGGACGGCGCAGCGCCGGACATCTCGCCACGCTAGGACGGCATGGGATGGTGTCTCGCCCCGGGTCTGATGGAGGCTCTCAATCCACTGGAGGATGAGAGTCATGGCGGCACCGAGGAAGTACCCCGACGAGCTGCGGGAGCGGG
>NZ_FZNO01000004.1 GCF_900188025.1 Blastococcus mobilis | reverse complement strand
ACAAACGCGAGTTCGTCTTCCGAGGCACCATCGACGTCGCCTCGATCAAGATCTGGCTGCGGACCCCTGCCAGCCAAGATCCGCCAGACACGCCCTAGTGCGCGGGAGGGACACCCGGGGCAGGGCAGGTGCGCCGGCCGCGAAATCGCGTGCGTCCTGTCGTACCCGACGTCGATCATGGGGCCGACCACCACCGGAGGAGCCCCATGACCAGCCTGCCCAGGGCGCTGTCGCCCCTGCGGCATCCCCACTACCGCCTGCTGGCGGCGTCGATGGCGCTGTCACTGCTCGCGGCGGGGCTGTGGGCGGTCGCCCTCGTCTGGCAGGTGGTCGCGCTCCGCGGCGGTCCCGCGGCGCTGTCCATGGTGACCGCACTGGGGGCCGGCGGCATGCTCGCCACCACCCTCCTCGGCGGGGCCCTGGCCGACCGCATCCCGCAGCGGCGCATCCTGCTCGCGACCGAGCTGCTCCAGGGCGGCACGATGGCCGTGGTGGCCGCGCTGTCGCTCGCGTGCTCGAGCACTCTGTGGCAGCTGGCCGCGATGTCGCTCGTCAGCGGGCTGGCGATGGGTCTGTACTACCCGGCGTACTCAGCGCTGGTCCCCGCGCTCGTGCCCGACGGCGACCTCCTGGCGGCCAACGGTCTGGAGGGCATGGTCCGGCCGGTGCTGCAGAACGCGGCCGGCCCGGCCACCGCGGGTTTCCTGGTCGCCTCGTACTCGCCGGGGGCGGCCCTGGCCGCGACGGCGGTCGCCTCGCTGCTGGCCGCCTCGTGCCTCTGGGCGTTGCCGACGACACCGGTCCGCCGCGAGTTGCCGGTTGACGGCGAGAGCGCCGGTGGGCTGCTGGCCGACGTGCGCGAGGGCTTCGTCTACATGATCCGCACGCCGTGGCTGCTGGCCACGCTGGTGTTCGCGTCGCTGATGCTGCTGGTCTTCATCGGCCCGCTGGAGGTCCTGGTCCCGTTCGCCATCAAGGACGCGGGGGGCGGGCCCACCCAGCACGCCTACGTCCTGGCCGCGTTCGGGATCGGCGGGGCGATCGGCTCGTTCGTCGTCGCCTCGCTCCGGCTGCCCCGGCGCTACCTCACCGTCATGAACCTGCTGTGGGGCCTCGGGTGCGTCCCGTTGGTGGTGTTCGGCTTCGCCTCCGACCTGTGGGTCATGGTCGCCGCCGGCGCGGTCATGGGTGCGACCTTCCAGGCGGGGATGGTCATCTGGGGGACGCTGCTGCAGCGCCGGGTGCCCCCGGCCCTGCTCGGCCGCGTCGCCAGCCTCGACTTCTTCGTCTCGCTCAGCTTCATGCCGCTGTCGATGGCCCTGGCCGGGACGATCAGCCAGGTGATCGGCCTGACCACGACCTTCCTGGTCGCCGGGCTCGTGCCGCCACTGCTGGCCGTCGTGGCCATCGTGGCGGCGCGCCTGCCGGCCGACGAGATCGCCCATCCCCTCGACGTCGTCCCGCCCCCGGTCGCCCATCCTCGGGAGGAGGAGCTCGACCTCGTCTGAGCGGGCCCGGGCGGTCGCTGCTTGGATGGGTCCGACGCCGGGACAGCCCCGGCACGGAAGGGAGAACCGTGGCCGAGCTGAGCCGACCGGACGTCGAGCCCCCCACCGGGCCGGCACCGGAGGACCTCGTGATCGAGGACATCGTCGTCGGCGACGGACCCGAGGCCACCCCCGGCAGCCTGGTCAGCGCCCACTACGTCGGCGTCACCCACGACGGTGGCGAGCAGTTCGACGCCTCCTGGGACCGCGGCGACCCGCTGGAGTTCCGGCTGGGCGTCGGCATGGTCATCCAGGGCTGGGACGAGGGCATCGCCGGCATGAAGGTCGGCGGCCGCCGCCGGCTGACCATCCCCGCGCACAAGGCCTACGGCGAGCGCGGTGCCGGCGGGGTCATCAAGCCCGGCGAGACGCTCGTCTTCGTCGTCGACCTCGTCGGCGTGAGGTGAGGCTCTGACATTGCGGTCCTCCCGGACCGCGGTGACACCGCGTCCTCCGGACCGTACCGCGGCTTCCAGGAATGATTGAGGTCGCAACGACGTTGGTGCCCGATATGCAGGTAGAGGTCTGGTCCGACGTCGTGTGTCCCTGGTGCTACATCGGCAAGCGCCGCCTGGAGAGCGCCCTCGAGCAGTTCCCGCACCGGGATCAGGTCGAGGTCGTCTGGCGGTCCTTCCAGCTCGACCCCTCGGTCCCCGAGGGCGAGACGCACCCGACGCTCCCCGCACTGGCCGCCAAGTACGGCCGCCCCGTCGAGGAGATGCGCGGCATGATGGCGCACGTCGAGCAGGTCGCCGCCGACGAGGGTCTGGAGTACCACCTGGCCGACGCGACCAGCGGCAACACCCTGCTCGCGCACGAGCTGCTGCACCTGGCGGCCGAGCACGGCAAGCGCAACGAGCTCAAGGAGCTCCTGCTGCACGCCTACTTCGAGCAGGGGCGCTCCGTCTTCGACGTCGACTCGCTCGTGCCGTTCGCGGTCGAGGTCGGTCTGGACGAGGCCGAGGTCCGCGCTGCGCTGGCCGACCGGCGCTATCTGGCGGCCGTCCGCGAGGACGGCGCGACGGCGCAGGCGCTCGGCGCCACCGGCGTCCCGTTCTTCGTCGTCGACCGCAAGTACGGCGCCGCGGGTGCCCAGCCGGCCGAGCTGCTCCTGCAGATCCTGGAGCGGGCGTGGACCGAGTCCCACCCGCTGATCACGGTCCCGGCAGCCGACGGCTGCACCGACGACAGCTGCGTGGTCTAGGGGCAAGGGCAGGGATCAACCCAGTAGGCGCGGCACGGCGCGCAGCGCCTTCTCGGCCGCGGCGTCGATCTCCCGGATGACGTCGGCTGCCGATCGCTCCGCTGTCACCAGGCCCACGGCCTCCCCGGCATAGACCGGGGAGGCCTCCGGGTCCCAGGTGCGCCGTCCCTCGACCACACGCCGGCGTGCGGGGGCGTCGTCGAGCAGCTCGTCCTCCCGCCCGTGCCAGACGCGGGAGAACTCGTTGACCAGCGCGCGACCGGGCCAGCGCTCCGGCCAGGCGAGACCTTCCGCGACGTCGAACGCCCGGGTCAGCACGGTCTCCTCGCCCGAGGCGGCGCGCACGCGCTCCCGGGCGGCGGGGGAGTTGAGCCCTTCCGTGCACGCCAGCAGCGCCGTTCCGATCCAGACGCCGGCGGCACCCGCGACGAGGGCGGCGGCCATTCCCCGCCCCGTCGCGATGCCCCCGGCGGCGACCACCGGCCGGTCGGTGAGAGACAGGACCTCCTGCAGCAGCGGCAGGGTCGCGCGCTGCCCCGTGTGCCCACCGGCCTCGGTTCCCTGGGCGACGATCACGTCGACCCCCGCGTCCACGGCCCGGGAGACGTCCAGGACCGTGTTGACCTGCGCGGCGACGGCGATACCGCGGTCGTGCAGCGGACCGACGTAGGGCGCGGGATCCCCGAAGGACACCGAGACCAGAGCCGGCTGGGCGGCCATCGTCGCCTCGAGCAGATCCGGCCGGTCGGCGAGGGTCCAGGCCATCAGGCCGATCCCGAACGGCAGCTGGTCCGCGGCGGGGATGGCGGACTGCTCGGTGATGAACCCCGCGGGGTGCGCCCCGCTGACGCCGATCATCCCCAGGCCGCCGGCCTGCGAGACCGCACGCGCCAGCGCGCCCCCGCCCACGCCGGCCATCGGCGCACCGATGACCGGCGTCGTCAGGTCGAACCAGCGGGTCAGCGGCGTCTTGATCACGTGCCCATGGTGCCGCTGTCCCGCCGGTCCGGCCCAGTGGCCTGCCGCAGGGTCCCGCCGTGCCCGTCCCGGATCCCGCCCTGAGCGGGCGAGGGGTGGGGAGGACGGAGCCCTTTCACGGTGGGCGCAGGGGGTCCTCTTACTGCGTCGCCGGGCCTCCGTGATCGGTCCCCTGCAGCTTGCCGAGGAACTCGTGGCAGCGCTTCGCGCGGGCGGAGTCCTGGTCCATGACCTCGCGGAAGAAGCTCGCCACGTCGTCCAGGCCGGCGTTCTCGGCGTCCCGGACGTACTGGCCGTAGTCGTGCCCGGCCTTCAGCGAGTGGTACTGGACGGAGACGAGGTCGTAGAACACGTCGGCGAAGCCGGTCTCACCGGTGGCCATTGATCCTCCTCGGTCAGGAGCGGTTGGGGCCTGCGCCCTACCCGCCCCGGACCGATCCGTCACATGCAGGTCAGGACGGTGGAGCCTCGGAGAACGCGCCGCCGGTGACATCGCCACCGCCGGCCTCGTCGGGGAGGTTCTGGCTGGTCGCGAGCTCGTCCTCCCCAGCCGCCGCGGGGTCGTCCGCGGCCGAGGCGAGGTCGTCCCCCTGGCCGTAGGCGCCGGGATCGGCCTGCAGGGTGCGCGGGTCGTTGAGCGGATCGGGGACGTCGGGATCGGTGACGGTCATGCCCGCTCGCATGCCCCGGCCGTCCACGGGAGGAAACCTCTGGCGGAATGCGTAACGTTTGTGTTACGCATCCGCCGTGGACGCGCTCGCGGCCCTGGCCGATCCCGTGCGGCGCGAGCTGGTGGCCCTGCTGGCGCACGGCGAGGTGGCGGCGGGGGAGCTGGCCGACCGGTTCCCGGTCAGCCGGCCGGCGGTCAGCCGGCACCTGCGGGTGCTCCGTGAGGCCGGGCTGGTCACGGCCCGCGCCGAGGGCAAGCGGCGGCTCTACGCGCTGGACCCGCGACCCCTGCGGGAGCTCGACGACTGGCTGGAGCCCTACCGCGACCTGTGGGCCCGGCGGCTGGACGCACTGGACACCGAGATGGCCCGCGGCCGGCGGGAACGACGAACAGGAGACGGCGCATGACCGAGGACCTCGAGACCCGGCGGGGGATCGTCACCATCGAGGACGACGGCCGGCAGCGGCTGGAGTTCCGGTGCTCCTGGCCCGAGCCCATCGAGGACGTCTGGTCGGCGCTCACCGAGCCCGAACGGCTGGCCCGCTGGATCGGCGTCTACGACGGAGAGCGGGTGGTCGGTGGCCGGGGCACCTTCGCCATGACGCACGAGGAGGGAGAGCCGGTCGGCGAGCCGATGACCGTCGTCGAGTGCGACCCGCCCCGGCGGCTGGTGATCGAGTGGGTGCAGCAGGACACCGACGGCTGGCGGGTCGACCTGGACCTGTGGCGGGAGGGCGGCCGGACCGTGCTGCGTTTCGTCCAGTTCTTCGGGGCGGGCGCCGACGTCACCGACTTCGTGCTCGGCTGGCACTGGTACATGGACAGGGTCGACGCCGAGGTCGGGGGCCGGTCGGTGCCCGCGGACTGGGAGACCTTCCTCGCCGCGACCGGTCCCGCCCACGGTCGCTGAGGCGGGCCCGCCTGAGGCTCGCCGAGCTCCGGGGACGCAGGAAGAGGGCGCAGCGCCGCCTGGATCTCGGCGTCGCCGCCCCGGCGGGGACGCGGATCGCCTGTCACCAGGGTCTTCCGACCTGAGAACCAGACGTCCTAGACGTAACATCCCTCACGGTTACAGCGGGGCGAACCACCGGTAACCTCACCTGATCCGGTTCGTTGCACCAGCACCGACGCCGGGTCGACAGCACCAGCGCCGGTGCCGGACCTGCCCGGCTACCCAGAGGATGGAGACGCCGTGACTTCCGTGGCCACCCCCGGTCTCGACAATGCCCCCACCACGCATGCCCGACTGCTGGCATGGGTGCGGGAGATGGCCGAGCTGACGACGCCGGACCAGGTGGTCTGGGTGGACGGCAGCGACGAGGAGTGGGAGCGGCTCACGACCAAGCTGGTCGACGCCGGCACCTTCACCCGGCTCGAGGCCAAGCCCAACTCCTTCTGGTGCGCGTCGGACCCCAGCGACGTCGCCCGGGTCGAGGACCGCACCTACATCTGCTCGGTCGACGAGGCCGACGCCGGTCCCACCAACAACTGGATGGACCCCGGCGAGATGAAGTCGATCATGACCGAGCTGTACCGGGGGTGCATGCGCGGCCGGACGATGTACGTCATCCCCTTCTGCATGGGGCCGGTCGAGGCCGAGAACCCGATGTTCGGCGTCGAACTCACCGACTCCGAGTACGTCGTCGTCTCGATGCGGGTCATGGCGCGCATCGGCCAGTACGTCCTGGACGCGATGGGGGAGGACCGGCCCTTCGTGCCGGCCATGCACTCCCTGGGCGCCCCGCTCGACGAGGGCCAGCAGGACGTCCCGTGGCCCTGCAGCGACACCAAGTACATCGTGCACTTCCCCGAGGAGCGGGCCATCTGGTCCTACGGCTCGGGCTACGGCGGCAACGCCCTGCTGGGCAAGAAGTGCTACTCGCTGCGCATCGCCTCGGTGATGGCCCGCGACGAGGGCTGGCTCGCCGAGCACATGCTGATCCTCAAGCTGACCAGCCCGCAGCAGAAGACCTACTACATCGCCGCTGCCTTCCCCTCGGCCTGCGGGAAGACCAACCTGGCGATGCTGGAGCCGACCATCCCGGGGTGGAAGGTCGAGACCCTGGGCGACGACATCGCCTGGATGCGCTTCGGCGAGGACGGCCGGCTCTACGCCCTCAACCCCGAGTTCGGCCTGTTCGGCGTCGCCCCGGGCACCGGGTGGGACACCAACCCCAACGCCATGCGCACGATCGAGAAGGGCAACTCGGTCTTCACCAACGTCGCCCTGACCGACGACGGCGACATCTGGTGGGAGGGCATGACCGACGACGCTCCCGCCCACCTGACCGACTGGAAGGGCCGGGACTGGACGCCCGAGAGCACCGAGCCCTCCAGCCACCCGAACAGCCGCTTCTGCACGCCGATCGCCCAGTGCCCGATCCTCGCGCCGGAGTACGACGACCCCAAGGGCGTGCCGATCTCGGCGATCCTGTTCGGTGGTCGCCGCAAGACCACGATTCCCCTGGTCAGCGAGGCCCGGGACTGGAACCACGGCGTGTTCATGGGCGCGACGCTCTCCTCGGAGACCACCGCCGCCGCGACCGGTGCGGTCGGCGTCGTGCGCCGCGACCCGTTCGCCATGCTGCCGTTCATCGGCTACAACGCCGGTGACTACTTCCGCCACTGGGTCGAGACGGGCAAGGCCCACGACGCCTCGAAGCTGCCGCGGATCTTCTACGTGAACTGGTTCCGTCGCGACGAGGACGGCGGCTTCCTGTGGCCGGGCTTCGGCGAGAACAGCCGGGTCCTCAAGTGGGTCGTCGAGCGCCTCGAGGGGACGGCCGCCGCGGTCGAGACCCCCGTCGGCCACGTCCCGACGGTGGACTCGCTCGACGTCTCCGGCCTCGACCTGAGCCCGGAGCAGGTGGAGCAGGCCCTCGCCGTCAAGCCCGAGGAGTGGCGCGAGGAGATCCCGCAGATCACCGAGTGGTTCGAGAAGTTCGGCGACAAGCTGCCCAGCACGATGTGGGACGAGCTGGAGATCCTCAAGAGCCGGCTCGGCTGAAAGAGGACCCCCTGCCCCGCCCCCCCGAGCCAGGAGGCGGCCGGTCGAGGCCCGGGACCCCAGAGGGGGCCCGGGCCTCGGCCGTCCGCGGGGGAAGCCGGGCGCCACCGGGCCGAGGGAGTGCGCGGTGGGTAGCGTGGCGGTCACTGCACTGACGGCCGGCTCCAGGCCCCACCGCGAGCTTGCGACGGTGGGTGGGAGGCGGTCCTTCCTGGAGGCTCCCCGATCGTGGCCAATCCCTACCTGCAGGTGCTGCGGACCCCGCACGCCCTGCCGATGGTGCTCGCCGCGTTCGTCGGGCGGCTGCCGCTGTCGATGGTCGGTCTGGGCTGCGTGCTGCTGGTCGCTGCGGAGACCGGGTCGTACGGCCTGGGCGGCGCCGTCGCGGCGGCCGGTGCGGTCACCACGGCCCTCGCCGGGCCGGTGCTCGGCCGCTGGGCCGATTCCCACGGGCAGCGCCGGGTGCTGCTGCCCGTGCTGGCCGTCTTCGTCGTGTCCGGCGTCAGCTTCCTGTTCGCCGTGAAGCAGGACTGGGCGCTGTGGACCGTCTTCGTGTCGGCCGGGGCCGCCGGTGCCTGCATCCCGCCCGTGTCGTCGATGATCCGGGTGCGCTGGACCCACCTGCTGCGCGGCAGCCACCGCCTGCCGACGGCCCTGGCCATGGAGTCGGTGGTCGACGAGTTCGTCTTCATCGTCGGTCCGGTGCTGGTCACCTTCCTCTCCACCACCGGACATGCCACCAGCGGCGTGGTCACGGCCTTCACCCTGGCCGCCGTCGGCAGCCTGCTGTTCGCCGCGCAGGGGCGGACCGAGCCGCCGCCCGCGGCGCACGAACACCGCAACGGCCCGTCCGCCATGCGCACCCACGGCCTGCGGGTGCTGTTCGTTGTCGGTGCGGCGGTCGGCACGATCCTCGGTTGCCTGGAGATCGCCCTGGTCGCCTTCGCCGACGAGATGGGCGCCATGTCCCTGTCCGGCGTGCTCATCGCCGGGCTGGCGGTCGGCTCCATGGCCAGCGGCATCGGGTGGGGCGCGGTGCACTGGCGGTTGCCGCTGCGGCAACGGCTGACCGCGGTCCTGGTGCTGCTGACCGTGCTGAGCATCCCGCTCACGCTGGTGCGCGACGTCTGGCTCATGGTCCCGTTCGTGGTGGTCGCCGGGGTCGCCGTCTCGCCGTCGCTCATCAGCTCCTTCACCCTCGCCGAGGTCCTCGTGCCCCGGGCTGCCGTGACCGAGGCGTTCACCTGGATCGGCACCGCCCTCGGGCTGGGCGTGGCCATCGGGGCCTCCGTCGCGGGCAAGCTCGTCGACGTGCACGGCGCGAACACCGCCTTCCTCGTCGCCACCGTCGCCGCCGCGATCGCCGCGGTGGTCGTCGCACTGTTCCAGCGGCTGCTGCACATCCCGGCGGAACACGCCTCGACGCCGGCGCTGGTCCGCTGACCCGCGCCCGCCCCGCGGCCGGCGGCGGCCGCACGCTCGGGGTCGCCCCGGAGCGGCTCGGCCGATGGCTGGACGGCGTGGTCGAGCGGCACGGTGCCTTCCACGAGGTCGTCCTCGCCGACGACGGGGCCCTGCGCATCACCTGTGCCGACACCACGACGGTCGTCCTGAGGGCCCCCTTCCCGTGGGCGCCGGGGCCGGCGCTGCTGACCACGTTCACGGCCGCGGTGCGACAGCCGCACCGGGTGGCGGTGCTGCTGGTGCGCCGGGGGCGCTGGGCGGTCGGGGTGTTCGACGGGCCCGACCTGGTCGTGTCCAAGGTCGATGCCCGGCAGGTCCAGGGGCGGACGGCGGCCGGCGGCTGGTCGCAGCAGCGGTTCGCCCGTCGGCGCGGCCACCAGACCGACGCCGTCGTCGCGCACGCGGTGGAGACGGCGCTGCGGGTGCTGCTGCCGCACGCCGGGCCGGTCGACGCGCTCTTCACCGGCGGTGACCGCGGACTGGTCGACGACGTCCTGGCCGATCCCCGGCTCGCGCCGCTGGCCGGAAAGCGCCGTGAGCCCGCCCTGGACGTCGGCGAGCCGACCAGGGCCGTCCTGCTCGAGACGCCGAAGCAGTTCCGCGCCGTCCAGGTCCACATCGTGGAGCCGCCCGACCGCTCTCCGACCTGACCGTCGGACTTTCGGTACAGCAAGTCCCGGCCGCTCGTCGGACTTTCTGTGCCGAAAGTCCCGTGACGGGGCGCGGGGCGGCGAGTAACGTCCTCCGACCGTGTCTCACTCCGTTGACTCAGAGACCGCCGACCCCGTCCTGGTCGCCGAGCGCGCCCACCTCGCCCTCGCCGCCGAGCGCCTCACCGAGATGCGTACCGCCGCCGCCGCGGTCGTGGACGGCGGCGTCGACGCCTGGGCGTCCGAGCGACTGGGCGCCGCACGGGCCGAGCGGCTGCGGACGCTGGCCGCCGACCCCGGCGTCCCACCGTTCTTCGGCCGGACCGACACCCGGTCCGACGACCACGGAGCCGAGACCTTCCACATCGGCCGCCGCCACGTCCGGGACGCCGCCGGCGACCCGGTGGTCATCGACTGGCGGGCGCCGATGAGCCGGCCGTTCTACCAGGCCAGCGCGGCCGATCCGCAGGGCCTGGCGCGTCGTCGCCGCTTCGGCTTCTCGGGTGGGGAGCTCACCGGCTACGAGGACGAGGTCCTGGCGGTGTCGTCGCCCGCCCACCCGCAGGAACCGGGGAGCTTCCTCCGGGCGGAGATCGAGCGGCCGCGCAGCGGGCCGATGCGCGACATCGTCGCCACCATCCAGCCCGATCAGGACGACATCGTCCGGGCGCCGCTCGCCGAGTCGGTCTGCGTCCAGGGCGCCCCGGGCACGGGGAAGACGGCGGTCGGCCTGCACCGGGCGGCCTATCTGCTCTACACGCACGGCGGCCAGCTGTCCCGGACCGGCGTCCTCGTCGTCGGGCCCAACCGGGCGTTCCTGCGCTACATCGAGCAGGTGCTGCCGACCCTCGGCGAGGTCGACGTCGAGCAGACGACCGTCGCCGACCTCACCGCCCGGGTGCCGGTGCGCGCCGCGGACCGGCCGCAGGTCGCCGTCCTCAAGGGCGACGCCCGCATGGCCGAGGTCCTCCGCCGGGCGCTGTGGGGGGAGATCCGCAAGCCCGCGGACTCGGTGCAGGTGCCGCTGGCGGGACGGAAGTACCGCGTGCCGGTGGAGCGGCTGAAGCGGTACGTGGACGACCTGCGCCGGCGGTCGCGGGCCGACGACGACCAGCAGCTCCTGCACTACGCGGCCGGCCGAGAGCGCCTGATGATGCTCGTGGCCGAGGATGCCCGGCGGCAGAAGGAGGAGGCCGGCGGCAGCCCCAGCGACGCCGAGACCCGTCGGGCCGCCCGCAGCGCCGAGGTGCGCGCGCTGTGCGACGAGGTCTGGCCCGCGCGCGACGCGGCCGGGGTGCTCTGCCGGCTGTGGAGCGACCCCGAGCGGCTGGCCCGGGCGGCCCACGGCCTGCTGGACGACGACGAGCAGGCGCTGCTGGGGTGGCCGGTGCCGCCACGCTCGGTGCGCACCGCGCCGTGGACCGAGGCCGATGCCGTCCTCGTCGACGAGCTGGCCGGTCTCCTGGAACGTACGACCGGGTACGGCCACGTCGTCGTCGACGAGGCGCAGGACCTCTCGCCCATGCAGTGCCGTGCGGTGGCCCGCCGGCTGGCGGCGGGAACGCTCACGGTGCTCGGTGACCTCGCGCAGGCCACCAGCCCCTGGTCGCCGTCGGACTGGCGGGAGACGCTGGCCGGCCTGGGACGCCCCGGCACCGTCGTCCGCCCGCTGACCAGCGGCTACCGGGTGCCCGGTGAGGTGCTGGACTTCGCCAACCGGCTGCTGCCGCTGATCGCCCCGGACCTGCCGGCCGCGACGGCGGTCCGCGCGGAGCCCGGTGCGCTCCGGCTGCGTCCCGTGACCGCGTTCGCCGTTCCGCTCGTCCGCGTGGTCGAGGACCTGAGCTCCGCGCCGGGCTCGATCGGGATCGTGTGCCCGGACGCGGCGGTGGCCGAGGTGGCCGCACTCCTGACCGGAGCGGGGCTGCCCGCCAGGGTGCTGACCGACGACGCCGACGCCGCGCGGGTGGCCGTCGTCCCGGCCACGCTGGCGAAGGGGCTGGAGTTCGACGCCGTCGTGGTGGTGGACCCGGCGGCGATCGTCGCGGCCGAGCCGCGGGGGCTGCACCGGCTCTACGTCGTCCTCACGCGGGCGGTCAGCACCCTCGTCGTCCTCCACCGCGACGACCTCCCGGCGCCCCTGGCAGACCATCCGGCGCTCTGACCTCGCGATTCTCACCTGCCAGTCGCGTCGCGTCACGGCTCCGCCCCGGACGGCGCGGAGTGTTGTGGGACGCGGCGTTCTCTGTTGGGGTGATGCCCGCATCGACAGGGAGGAGGGGCCATGGACCAGCGCGCGGGGACGTTCCGCACGTTGTGCGCCATGGCCCTCGGCGCCGTCCTGGCCGGTGTGCTCCTTGCCGGGCTGCTCATGCCGTGGATCGGCGGCCCGGCCCTGGTCGCGCAACAGTCGACCAGCCTCCTCGGTGATCCGCCGGAGGAGCTGACCGACCAGCCCCCTGCCGGCAACACGACCATGCTGGCCGCCAACGGCGAGCTGATCACGTCCTTCTACCGGGAGAACCGGGCCCCCGTCCACGGCGAGCAGATCGCCGAGGTCATGCGGCAGGCGATGGTCGCCGTCGAGGACGCCCGCTTCTTCGAGCACGCTGGGCTCGACGTCCAGGGAACCCTGCGGGCGCTGCTGAAGAACATCGCGGCCGGCGAGGTCATGGAGGGCGGCTCGACGCTGACCCAGCAGCTGGTCAAGCAGACCCTGCTGCAGTCGACCGACGATCCGGCCGAGCGGGAAGCGGCCATCGAGGAGAGCGTGGGCCGCAAGCTCCGCGAGGCGCGCCTGGCCCTCGATCTGGAGGACCGGTACAGCAAGGACGAGCTGCTCACCCGCTACCTCAACATCGTGTACTTCGGGCAGAACGCCTACGGTGTCCAGCCCGCTGCCCGGGCGTTCTTCGGGGTGGACGCGGCCGCCCTGACCCTTCCCCAGGCCGCGCTCCTCGCCGGCCTCGTGCAGAGCCCGTCCGACGACGATCCCTTCGTCGACCCCGAGGGCGCCACCATCCGGCGCAACCAGGTGCTGGACCGGATGGCCGAGCAGGGGTACATCACCCCCGCCCAGGAGGCCGAGGCCGTACTCGCGCCCCTGAGCCTGTCGCCGGCCCCCGCCCCGCGCCGCGGTTGCGTCGAGGCCACCGTCGGGCCCTACGTCTGCGACTTCGTCCAGACCTACCTGACACAGATGCTCGGGATCAGCCAGCGCGAGCTGGAGCGCGGCGGCTACACCATCCAGACCACCCTGGACCCCGAGCTGCAGCGCTCCGGCGACGCCGCCGTCCTGCACACGATGCCGCTGGAGGACGAGCGGGTCGCGACGTTCAGCGCGGTGGAACCCGGCACCGGGCACCTGCTGGCGCTCAGCATGAACCGGACCTTCGGGTACGACCTCGACGACCCCACGCAGGAGTCCTACAACCTCACCGTGACTCCCAGCCCCGGGGCGGGATCCACCTACAAGGTCTTCGTGGCCGCCGCCGCGCTGGCCCGCGGCTATTCGAACCAGTACACGCTGACGGCGCCGAGCCCGTACAGGTCCCGCGTCTACACGGAGGACGGCGGGCCCTACACCGTCGAGAACGCCGGTACCTACCGGGCGACGCTGGACATGACGACGGCGCTCTACCAGTCGTCGAACACCTACTTCGTCGCTCTGGAGGACGCCCTCGGCAGCGTCGAGGAGCCGGTGCGGATGGCCGAGCGGATGGGGCTCTACCAGTTCGGTCCCGACGACCTCGCCCAGACGGTGATCGACGAGAACCGCGGGTCGTTCACCCTGGGGCCCGATGCGACGAGCCCGCTCGGCCTGGCCAGCGCCTACTCCACCCTGGCGGCCAGCGGCACCCAGTGCGACGTCGTGCCCGTCACCGGGATCCTCGACCGCGACGGTCAGCCGGTGCTCGACGACGACGGTGCGCCGCTGGTGCGCGGGGACAACTGCACACCCGAGGCCATCCCGCCCGGCGTCGCCACCACGCTCAACCAGATGCTGCGGAAGGACGTCGAGCCGGGCAACCGTGGGCAGACGGCGCCGCGTGCCCACGTGCCCGGTCACCAGATCGCGGGGAAGACGGGTACCACCCAGAACAACCACTCCGTCACCTTCGTGGGCTACACCCCGGAGATCGCCGCCAGCGTCATGGTGTTCAACCCCAAGAAGAACCAGGACGTCGGGGGCTTCGGCGGCGGCAAGGGCGCCGCCATCTGGCACGACGCGATGGCGCCGATCCTCCAGACGCGCGGCAGCAGCGACTTCCCGCCCGCCGACCCGACCGTCGCCAACGGCAACACCCGCCCGGTGCCCACCTGCACCGCGGCCCGCGAGTGCGCCAGGGCGCTGGCCGCCGCCGGCTTCCAGAGCAGCACCGTGAAAGTCGACAGCGCCAAGCGGGCGGGCGTCCTCGTGGGCACCAGCCCGGCGCAGGGCGGTCGCGCGGTACCGGGTCAGGTCGTGTCCATCCTGATCATCAACGGTGCCGATCACGTGGAGCCGGCACCGGCACCGCCTCCGACGCCGGCACCAGCACCGACACCGCCGCCGCCTCCGACGCCGGTGGCGCCACCCCCGGAGGACCCGGAGGACCCGGAGGACCCGGAGGACCCGGAGGACCCGGAGGACCCGGAGGACGAGGAGGATCCGGAGGATCCGGTGGCTGCGGCGGGGCCGATCCTCGCCGGACCGCGTGCCCGAGCCGCGTCACCGGGCGGCTGAGCGCCCCTGCAACAACTCGTCCAGCGACTGGGTCGCCAGCCAGCCGCAGATCACGACCAGGTGCAGCAGGAACAGCCACAGGCCCAGAGCGACGACGCCGCCGACCACATCGAGGCCGCCGAACGGCGCGCCGAGATCCAGCGGAAGGGCGAGGAAGAGCACGAAACCCTGCAGGAACCCCGACAGGCAGGCCGCGGTGAACAGGGCGCCGGCAGCGAGGGCCGACCAGCGCACCCGGCCGGCACCGACGACGCGGAACCCCCAGGCCAGCGGAACGGTGAGAGCCGCCAGGACGGCGTAGAAGCCGATGGCGATGCGACCGACCGTCGGACCGAACCCGCCGGTCTCGGCGAGGTCTGCCATCACCGGAACGGTGAGCAGCAACGGATAGAGCAGCAGCGGGGCGAGGAGCAGCACCGGGAGCGCCGCCAGCCGCCCCTTCCAGCCGGTCAGGCCCTCCCGCCGGCTGCTGAACCGCAGCAGTGCCCGGCGCAGGCCCTCCCCGTAGAGCGACATGGGCAGCAGGGCGAGCACGCCGTCGAGCAAGGACAGGCCCACGCCTGCCGCCACGAGCCGTTCGACGGCGTCAGGGGCGCCCACGGCGGCCGGCAGCAGTTCGGCCAGCCGGCTGCCGAGCTCCGAGACCCGGTCCGGCGAGGACAGCCGGGCCGTCATGGCGAAGGCCAGCACGAGCACCGGGACGACGGCGATGCCCGCGTAGAAGGTGAGCCCCGCGGCGATCAGCGCCAGGTCGCGGCCCACCAGCCGACGGCGGACGCCGGCCACGAGATCGGTGACGTGGCCCCGCGGGCCCGGGGACCGCTCGTCCACGGGCCGCGACGTCAGCGCGGGTCCAGCAGGTGGCGGGCCGCCGCGTAACCACCGAGGCCGCTGACCGCGCCGCCGCGGACGGTGCCGCCGGAGGAGGCGGCCACGATCCGCGGGTGCGAGGTCGCCACACCCCACGTGCCGACCTCGTCCGGGGCCGCGGCGACCGGCCAGGCGAGGTCACCGTGGAAGATGTGCCCGCCGGGCATGGCGAGGGACTCCTCGACGTCCAGCGGCGAGGCGGCCTGCAGGCAGGGCTCACCGGTGGCGTCGCGGGCCAGGCAGTCCAGCAGCGGTTCCTCGAGGTGCGCGTCGAGCTGGACGACGACCCGGCGGACCGCTTCTCGCCGGGTGCCCACCGGGTCCTCGCGGAACAGCTCGGCCGGCGTGTGGAGGCCGAACAGGGTGAGGGTGTGGAACCCGGTCGCCCGCTCGACCGGCCCGAGGATCGAGGGGTCGCTCAGCGAGTGGCAGTACACCTCGAACGGGATGACCTCGGGCAACCGGCCGGCGGCGGCCTGGGCATAGGCCGCGTCGATCTGACCGGCCGCCTCGTCGACGTGGAACGTGCCGGCGAAGGCGGCCGACGCGTCCGCGCCCGAGCGCAGCCGGGGGAGACGGGCCAGCACCATGTTGATCTTCACCTGCGACCCCGACGGACGAGGCCCGGGATCACTGCCGGTCAGCTCGGCCAGCACGGTCGGGGCAGCACCGCAGACGACGTGACCGGCCTCGACCGCAGCCGTCGAGCCCTCGTCGTCGGTCCAGTGCACGGTGACGCCGTCCGCCGTGGGCTCCAGCGCCGTGACGGTGGCCCGGGTGACGAGCTCCGCGCCCCCACGGCGCGCCGCGGTGGCCATGGCGCCGGTGACCGCCCCCATGCCGCCGACCGGTACCCGCCAGCGGCCGGTGCCGTTGCCGACCAGGTGGTAGAGGAAGCACCGGCCGGCGAGTCCGTCGTCGGCGTGCACGTCGGCGAAGGTGCCGATCAGCCCGTCGGTCAGGGCGATGCCACGGACGACGTCGTCGGTGAGATGGTCGGCCACGACGTCGGCGAGCGGCCGCTCCCGGAGGTCGTGCCAGAGCTCGGGATCCCGCAGCCGCCCGGCCAGCTCGTCGGGGGAGAGCAGCGGCTCGGTCAGGGTGGGGGCGAGGTCCTCGGCGAGCGTCGTCAGCCGGCCGTAGAACCGCTGCCACCCGGCGAACTCACGGTCGGAACCGGTCAGCTGTCGGAACGAGCTCGCGGTCGCGGGCCCCTCGTCCCGCTCGACGAGCAGTCCGGTCGGCCGGCCGTTCCGCGTGGTCGCCGTGTAGGACGCGACCGCGCGATCGGCCAGCCGGACCTCCAGACCGAGGTCGTCCACGATCCGGTCGGGGAGCAGGCTGACCAGGTAGGAGTAGGCGGACAGCCGGACGTCGACGCCCTCGAACACCTGCCGGCTGATCGCGGCGCCCCCCACCTGGGCGAGCCGTTCCAGCACGAGCACCGACCGGCCGGCACGGGCCAGGTAGGCAGCGGCCACCAGGCCGTTGTGGCCGCCGCCCACGACCACGACGTCGTACCTGCTGCGCGTCACCCGCGGACGGTATCGCCGGAGGCGGCCCGTCCGCGGGGTGGGTCAGTCGTCACCCTCGTCGTCGCCGTCGGGCGTACCGGTCTCCTGGCAGCTGGCGTCCTGCGGGTTCGACGCCTCCTCGCCCGCGGCGTCGCAGTTGGTCTCGCCCCGCTGGAAGTTGGTGTTGTCCCCGCCGCAGGCGACCAGGGAGCCGGCGAGGGCGAGCACGAGCAGGGGTCGCTTCAGATCCATGCCCTCCGTACTGACCGCGCGGCGTCGTCCGAAACCGAGCACCGGTCGGGTTCCGGGGCGGAACCGCGCGTTCCGGGCTGTGGCCACCGTGGTTGATGTGGCGGCTGGGACCAGGCGGACGGCCTTCCATGCCCCTGAACTGCAAGTTCAAACGAAATACATCTTTGTCATTGTCACGGCCACGTAACAGCGCTTACGGTCAGTGTGTTCGCCGGGGCGCTCAGTCACCTCCCGCACGCACCGCGGACGCCGTCGCGCCGGGCCAGTGTCGGCCCGAAGTCGCACGACCCGACGGATCGACCGCAGGACACGATGAAACGGAGCGCCGCCGCATCATGGCGACCCCCCTCAGCACTGCCCCCCACACGTCGGCCCGCCGTCCGGCCCTGGTCCGCCGCGGCACGCTCGCCCTCCTAGCCGTCGTCGGCACACTCTTCGTGGCGGCGCCCGCGCAGGCTGCTCCGACGACCTCGGGCGAGGCCGCCGAACTCGTCGCGGCCCGCGGGCACGAGCTCGAGATCATCACCGAGCGGTTCAACGAGGCGCGGGTGACCCTCGCGGCGCAGCAGGATGCGACCCGGGCGGCCGTCGCGACGATGGAGCAGGCCACGGCCGAGCTCGCCGCCGCCCAGCAGAACGTCCGGGGCCTGGCGCGGACCGCCTACACGGGTGAGGGTCTCTCGTCCTTCCAGGCGCTGCTGACCAGCGACTCCGCCGACGCGTTCGTCGACCGCATGGCGACGCTGCAGCTGGTCGCCGGTCACCAGAGCGGCATCCTCGAACGCGCCGCCTCGGCCAACGTCACCGCCGAACAGGCGCAGGCCGCCGCCCAGCAGGCTGCCGCGGAGGCGCAGGCCCAGTACGACGCCGTCGCCGCCCAGCAGGCAGCACTGCAGGCAGAGGTCGACCAGTACCAAGCCGCCTTCCGGCAGCTCAGCGCCGAAGAGCAGCAGGCCGCCATCGCCGGTCACCACGGCGAGGAGCGGCCCGCCGTCGACGGTCACGACGGCGAGGAGCGCGCCAGCCGTTCCCAGGAGCGCGCGGCCGTGCCCGCGGCCGCGCCCGTCGTGGCCGACAGCGAGGCCGCGCAGACCGCCATCGAGGTCGCGATGGCCCAGCGCGGGAAGCCCTACGTCTGGGCCGCGGGCGGTCCGAACTCGTACGACTGCTCGGGCCTGACGGCCTACGCCTTCCGCGCCGCCGGCATCAACCTGCCGCACTCCAGCCTCATGCAGTCGCGGATGGGCCAGCCGGTCTCCCGCGACGAGCTGCAGCCCGGTGACCTCGTCTTCTTCTACAGCCCGGTGAGCCACGTGGGCATCTACATCGGCAACGGGCAGATGGTCCACGCGCCGACGTCCGGCGACGTGGTCAAGGTGGCCCCGCTGATGAGCGGCTTCAGCGGCGCCCGCCGCATCGCGGCCTGAGAAAGGACCCCGTCCTCCCCACCCATCACACGTTCGGGGCGGTGCCCTGAACGGGGCCGTCGACCCGCTGGAGCAGCCCCCGCGCGAACGTGGCCCGCACGCCAGCGGGTGTGCGCCGCATGGGCCCCCCCCCGCGTCGCACCAGTACGGCAACACGTGGGGGGAAATGTGACACTTCGTCGCCGCTGTGTGATTTGATCTTGACGCTCGGTTAGGGCCACTCGTGCCCTCCGCG
Source organism: Blastococcus mobilis (assembly GCF_900188025.1). Classification (GTDB taxonomy): domain Bacteria; phylum Actinomycetota; class Actinomycetes; order Mycobacteriales; family Geodermatophilaceae; genus Blastococcus_B; species Blastococcus_B mobilis. The sequence goes on along the minus strand of NZ_FZNO01000004.1, from coordinate 192,550 downwards.
TTGGAGGTGCACGCAGTGGTCGCTCGCCGGTCTGTGCCTGCGCCCGCGTGCCCGGAGGGTCACGTGGGGGCGCAGATCCATGCTCGTCAGGCCCGGCAGTCCAAGCGGGGAGCGACACGGGTGTTCCGTTGCCGGTACGAGCAGGACGGCGAGGCGGGCGTCCACTACTTCACCGTGGTCACGCGACCGAAGGCCGACGCGCGCCTGCTCATCGACCAGGCGGTGGCCGCGCCGCCGTGTCCCCGGCCCGAGCACACCGGACGGCACGTGTGGCCGAACGGCACGTACAAGACCGCCGCCGGCGAGCGGCAGCGGTACCGCTGCGTGAACCGGGAGGACGACAGCGACTACCACAGCTTCTCCGCCGAGCTGCCGCGCGCGGTCGTGGAGGAGGAGACGTGCTGCCCGGACTGCGAGGTGCTCACCCCGCGGCACGCGGGCACCGAGGCGGCCAGCCGGCGGCTGAACGTGCCGACGCCGGTGGTCGTGTCGGTGCTGCGGGACCTCGCTGACGGCCACGCCTACACCGCGGTGTCGAAGCGAGCGTTGGAGCAGATGAAGCGCCCGACCGGTCGGGTGCGCACGGTGGGGGGCAAGACCCCCGACGAGCTGCACGAGGCCGGCCAGTTCGGGCCGCGCCGGGAGCTGAAGGCGCACTGGCACCTGTCGGCCGACATCCTCGAGCGGTTCGCGCCGTTCGTCACCGAGCCGGCGTTCGAGGCGATGCGGGTCGAGGAGGCGGCCTACCGGGCCGAGGGGCTGCCGGTGGTGTACTTCGCCGACGAGGTGTCGGTGAAGCGGGACTACGCCCGGTCGGCCACGCTGACCAGCGCCCCGGTCGTGTGGACGGCTCTGGTGGTCAGCCGCACCCGCTGGGAGCGCGATAAGGACGGCAGGGTCACCGGCCGGTCCAGCCGGTTGGTGCGGGTCCGCGCGCTGCCCAACGCCTCGGCCGAGGCGTGGCGGCTGGTCCTGGCCGAGCTCGACGCGCCGAACTTCCTCGTCGCCGACGGCGCGGCGGCGATCGAGAAGGCCGCGACCGCGGTGTGGGGGAAGAAGACGACGGTCGTGCCGTGCATGTTCCACGCGACCCGCAACATCGAGGCGAACCTGACGCCCACCCGGGGAGGGCTGGCCGACAAGGTGCGGGACCACATGTACGCCCTCAGCCGGGACCTGATGCGCGACGGCGGCCCGAAGGCGGTGAGCAGCTGGTTCGACGACCTCGAAGACGTCACGGCGGCCGCCGACCTGCCGGCGGACCTGGTGGCCGCGCAGCGCCGCCGCTACGAGCCGCTGCTGCGGCGCACCGCGCTGGTGGCGCAGCGGCACAACGACCCCGAGGTGCAAGTCAGCAACGCCGCGGTCGAGGCCCAGATCCGGCTGTGGGTGAAGCGGATGACCACCCGCCGCGGGGCGATGTTCTCCAACCTGGCGCGCACCAACTTGCTCGGGGACCTCATCGTCACGGGCGCGAATGGCGCGCTGCTTGACCAGCACGAGGTCGCCCGCGCCATCCGGCACGCATCCAAGACGCACCGAGGTTGGGCGCCGCCGCCGCGGGCTCTGACCGAGCCAGCCGGCGTGCTGGGTCTGCGTGACGCGTTCTCCGTCACCGAGCTGCTCGAACGGCACTCCTCATGAGCGCCCAGGAGAAGGGCGCGGCCTACCGGGAGCTGGTCGCCGGCCGCGAGTTCGTCGTGCTCGACATCGAGACCACCCGCACGAAGGCGACCAGGACCGCCGACGCCGCCTACCACCCGATCTCGGTCGGGGCGGTCGTGCTGCTCAACGGCACCCGCCGGGCGACCTTCCACCGGCTGGCCAACCCCGGCGTGCCGGTGGACAAGGACAGCAGCGCCTACAACGGCATCCGCACCGCCGACCTCACCGGCCAGCCCGAGGTCGCCACCGTGCTCGCCGAGCTGGACGCGTTCCTCGCCCGCTACCCGGACGCGTCGCTGGTCTGCCACAACGCCCTGTTCGACGTCGGGCACCTGGCCTCGGCCTACGCCCGCGCCGGGATGGCCCCGTTCGACCGGCTCGTGTTCGACACCGAGTTCCTCGGCGTGCGGCTGAAGCTGCCCGGCGTCGCCAACTTCGCCAAGCTCACCGACCTCGCCACCCGCTACGGCATCGACACCGCCCTCGCCGTCCCGCGCGCCCAGGCGCGGCTGCACAAGGCGCTCAAGGACGCCCAGGACACCGCCGAGGTCCTCGACTGCCTGCTGGCCGAGGCCGCGCTGGCGGGCATCACCAGCTGGGAGGAGTTCTGCCGCGTCGCCAAGCCCAAGCGCAGCGGCGACATCGCGGCCACCGTCCGCCGCCGGCGGCGGATGCGGGCGCCGCAGATCCCCGCCGGACACGTCCGCTCCTGCCACGGCCGAGGCCGGCTTCCGGCCCGCCCGAGCGAGGACGCCCTCGACGCCTGGACCGCGAAGGTCGCCGCCTGCGTGCGGCTGCACTGCCCGACCATCGCCGCGAAGGTGCTCTACGACGAGCGCCAGGCGCCCCGGCTGCTCGACCGGCTCACCGGGCTGCTGGCCACCTCCCGCGACCCCGGTGACATGGGCACTCTGCTTGTCGGGCTGGAACCCCTGCTCGAACGGCTCGACAGGCCCGCGGCACGGGCCTGGTACAAGGCCAACCACCGGCACATCCGCGACGCCAAGCCGTGCGAGCCGCACGCCGCCTGCCCGGCCTGCGTCGCCGGCGGGCCCTGTCCGCGCGACGTCATCTACCAGCTGCTCACCCGCCGCGCCCTCGACTACGGCACCACCGCCGCCGGCGTCCCGGTCAGTCTGCTGTCCAAGCAGGTGAAGAAGGACCTGTACTACGGCAAGAGCGCCCGCAAGATCGACACCTGGCCGGCGCAGGGCCTGTCCGACGTGGCCGCGCACATGCTGTGGGTCGTCGTCCAGGAGGCCCGCGCCAAGCACCAGCACACCACGGTCAGCAAGCTGCTCGCCTCGGCCGTCGAACGCGACCTGCAGCTGGCCGACCCGCACCTCGCCCTGGAAGTTGCCCGGCACTGGGCGCGCAGCCCCGACCGCGACGGCGACGTGGAGCAGCTCGTCACGGCTGTTCTCGCCGGGGCAACCTCCAACCCCGGATACGGCGACCTCGAGGCGTGGTTCCACGGCTCATTCCGCCGCGCCGCCGAGGCCCGCCACGCTGCGGCCCGGGTGCCGCGGCCGCGCAAGGCCGACCCGCGTCGCACGCCGGCCGACATCGAGCTCCGCCCGCCGGAGAGCAGCCACACCTACCGGTACCAGCTCCACCGTTTACCGCCCGCCGGCTGACGCCCGGTCACCGGCTCCTGCGGGAACGAGCCGAGGCCCTTCTCAAGCCGGCTCGACGTCGCCAACGGAGATGACGAAGATCGGGAAGTCGCTGACCACACCGTTCTCCGCGAGCGCCGCCTCGGCGCTCCCGGCCGCTTGGACAGCCTGGGACGACACGGTCACATCCACCCCGTCGCCAGCCGGCCGCGGCCCTGCCCCCTGGATGACCGGCGCGTGCTCACGGAGCAGCCGGTCCGCCTCGGCTCGCAGATCGCCGGGCAGGAACTCGGTGCCCTCGATGACGATCTCGAAGGGCACCTGCGGGGCGTAGTCGTCGATCACCTGCCGCAGCGCGTCGGGCACCTCGCCGTGCCACCGGATGGTCAAGCGGGTGTGGTCAGGGTTGACCGCGGTGCCCCCGTACTGCGGGAAGTCGCGGAACTCGGCGAGCGCCCGCTCCCTGAACCCGACCGTGGTGTCAGCTGGTGGGAGGTGCATCTGGCCGTCGTCGGAAGGAGCGTTGACGAAGCTGGGCGGCGCCTGCGGCGTGGCGGTCGCAGCACCGCCGCAGCCCGCCAGTACGCCGACAGCAACCAGCAGGGACGCCGCCAGCAGACGGCGCGACGCGCTCGGTCGTGGGGCCCTCATGGTCCGGATAGTGCCGGGCGGCCGCAGCTTGGGCCAGCAGCGATACCGGAACGTCACTCGACGGCGTCACCCCGCGCGCGCCTTCGTCGGCGGAGCCACTTACGACACCAGCGCGCCGCACCTCACGCCACAGCGACGACCTGGCGGCCAGCAGCGCCGTCATCGCAAGGCAGCAGCCGCACCCCGGCCGGGACCCGTTCACAGCGTGTCGCTACGACACCCGGCGGTCCCACGCGGCCAGGCTCAGAGGACCACCGCTGTCGTTGGTCGCATCTCGTCCCCGGGCCCGTCGGCTGACACTTCGACGGACGTCGAGGATCGTCCACCTCGCGCTCCCGAAGCCGGCGAGACGATGCGGCGTCTTCGTCACGTCAGGCCGTGGGCTGTTGCTGACGGCGGCGCCAGCCGACGACCACGATCCACGCGAGGCCCGACACGAAGCTCACTCCAGCCAGGACCGTGGGCCCCCATGCCGGTTCCTGGCGGACGACGTTGCCGTTGGTCGGGTTCGACCACGTGCAGGTGACCCCCAGCGGAAGCCAGGACTGATGGGCCTCCACCTGCCATGACTCGTAAGGCGGGGCGTAGGGCGCTCCGCGGTCGCGGCACACCTGACTGCGGTTATCCCCGAGCGCCGGCGCCCACGCGACCGCCAGGGTGCCGACGGCCATCACGACCGCCAACAGCAGGAGCACTACGCCGGGACCAGGCGGCAGACGGAGCCGACCCGGGTGGGGTTCCTTCATCTCGAGAAGCCGATGAGCCAGAGACGGTTTGCCGTCGTCATGCCAGGAGGATGCCGGGCGCCCGCGCCGCAGCACTGCACGGACGCGCCGGCCGCCGATCTGCCGTAGCGCCGGCTCACCTCTCCCGCGGATACGTGCGGCCGCGTGTCGCTGCGGCGCCCGGCGGCTGCACAGCGCCAGCCTCAGAACTCACCGCGCCGGGCGGCCTCCATCCGACGCTCGCGATTCCGCCGGTCAAGGCGGCGACGAAGTGTCACATTTCCCCCCACGTGTTGCCGTACTGGCGTCGCACCCAGGCGGGGGACCGCGTCTGCGACGAGATCGGGGCGGACGTCGGCCATCCGGCGCAGCAGCACCAGGCAGAACTCCCGCCGAGCCAGTCCCGCACGCGCCCGACCCTGTCACCCTCGCGCTCGTGCCGATCGGTCCGGCCACCGCCGCAGGGAGGGTGGACGGGTCCGTCACGCTCGGCTTCCGTCGCCGGGACCGACCGCGCATGCGCCCTCGAGGCCCTCGGGCCGACCCACGGCCTGCCCGCCGGGTAGGGAATGTCACCCCCGCAGGCGGGCCGACCGGGGGGAGGGCTCGGGGAGGATCGGGACGTGACCCGCCGCACCGCCGCCACCACGTTCCGCATCGTCGCCGTCGCCGAGGCCCTCTCCTGGATCGGCCTCCTGATCGGCATGTACGTCAAGTACGTCCCGGAGACCACGGAGCTCGGCGTGAAGATCTTCGGGCCGATCCACGGTGGGATCTTCATCGCCTACGTCGTCGTCGCGCTGGTGGCCGCCCGGGTGCTGCGCTGGTCGATCGGGACGACGATGCTCGCTCTCGTCGCCTCCATCCCACCCCTCACCAGCATCCTGTTCGAGCGGTGGGCGACGCGGTCCGGGCGGCTGCCGCAGGACGCGGCCGTCGCCGCCTGACCTGCGGTCCCCGGCCGCGGCTCGCTACGGTCGCCGACATGCCCGAACCCGTGCTGCCGACGACCGCCCGTCTCCTCCTGGCGCGGACGGCCCGTGCGCAGCGGGAGGGCCGGTCGCCCAGCCTGGTGGCCGGGGTGGTCCGCGACGGGGACCTGGCCTGGTCGGCCGGCCGGGGCGACGTGGCCGAGCCGCACAGCGACGTCCAGTACCGGCTCGGCTCGATCAGCAAAACCGTCACCGCGGTGGCCGTGATGCGGCTGCGTGACGAGGGCCGGCTGCACCTCGACGACCACCTCGACGGGCACCTGCCCGGCACGCCGTTCGGGAACCGCACGGTCGGGCAGCTCCTGTCGCACCTCGCCGGCGCCTCCGCGGAGAGCCCCGGTGGCTGGTGGGAGCGGACGCCGGGCGGCTCGCTGGAGGACCTCGGCCTGGCCCCCGAGGACGTCGTCCTCGGCGCGGCCCGCCGCTTCCACTACTCCAACCTGGGCTTCGGCCTGCTCGGCGAGCTGGTGGCACGCCTACGCGGCGCCTCGTGGGAGGACGCCGTCACCGCGGAGGTCCTGGCGCCCCTGGGCATGGACCGGACGACGCCCCGCCCCGTCGCCCCGGCCGCCCAGGGCACCGCCGTCCACCCGTGGGCCGACGTCGTCCTGCCCGAGCCGGAACACCACGCGGGCGTGATGGCCGCCGCCGGGCAGCTCTGGGCGACCCTCGAGGACCTCGCCCGCTTCGCCGCGTTCCTGATCGGCGACACCGGCGACGTCCTGGACCCGGCGACGCTCGAGGAGATGACCGTGCCGGCCGGCGTGGACTCCTCGGCGCCGGGCTGGTCGGCCTACGGGCTCGGCGTCCAGGTGGTCCGGATGGACGGGCGGACGCTGGTCGGCCACGGCGGGTCGATGCCGGGTTTCCTCGCCGGCGTCTTCGTCGACCGGGAGGAGGCGACCGGCGCGGTGTCTCTGGCCAACACGACCGCCGGCCTCGACGCGGTGGTGTTCGGCCTGCTGAGCGACCTGCGGGCAGCCGAGCCGCGGGTCGTGGAGCCGTGGCGCCCCTCGCCGTCGCCGGTCCCCCTGGAGCTGCTGGGCGTCTGGTTCTGGGGGCCCTCGCCGTACGTCCTGCGCGCGGTGGGCGCAGGGATGCTGCACCTCATGCCGCTGCCCGGCCGCAGCGGTCGCGCCAGCCGGTTCACCGCCCAGGACGACGGCATGTGGGTCGGGCTGGACGGCTACTTCGCCGGCGAGACGCTGCGCATCGCCGAGGACCACCTGGACCTGGACACGTTCGTCTTCACCCGGACGCCGTACGACACCGATGCCCCGGTGCCCGGCGGGGTCGACGAGGCCGGCTGGCGCTGATCCGCGGCGTGATCCGCACAGCCCACCAGGCGCTGACGGGGCCGAGATCGCCGATGTCGTGCACCACTCAGCCGGCCGTCGGATAGAGCCCGGCCGAGTACTGCTCGCCGTAGTAGCGCTCCAGGTCGGCCAGCGACTCCTCCGGCCGCTCGCGCTGCGCGATGACCGGCCGCGGGGCGATCGCGTCCGGCTGCCAGGTCGTCGGGTCCCACAGCGCGGAACGCAGGAAGGCCTTGGCGCAGGGGAAGTACACCTGCTCGATCTCCACGACCATCGCGAGCAGCGGACGATGCCCCGTGACGACCATCCGGTCGAGCAGGTCGGCGTCGCGCGCCAGGCGCGCCCGGCCGTTGATCCGCAGCGTGTCGCCCCGGCCGGGCAGGAGGTAGACCAACCCCACGTGAGGGTTGCTCAGGATGTTGCGGAAGCCGTCCGCCCGGCGGTTCCCCGCCCGCTCGGGCAGGGCGATCGTCGCGTCGTCCAGGACGAGCGTGAAACCGGGCGGGTCGCCCTTCGGGGAGACGTCGCAGCTGCCGTCGGCGGCGCTGGTGGCCACCAGGCAGAACGGCGAGGAGGCCAGCCACTGACGGCCGATCTCATCGAGGGCGGGCAGGTCCTTGTTCGCGATCCGCGGGGTCGGCTCGCCCAGCAGCTCCCGGAGCTCCGCCTCGGTCGTGATCTCGTCCACGCCGGGCAGTGTGCCCTACGGAACCGGCCGTTCTCGCCGGTCAGGGCCGATCGAAGGCGTCCATCGTCGTCGTGACGACGACGCCGTAGGCCAGGTGCGGGACCAGGTCGCTGAGCCAGTCGGTGCCCGACCAGGTGCGGGGGTCGGTGATCCCCAGTGCGGTCATGGGTCCGTTGGCGGCCACCAGCACACCCAGCGTCGTCACCACCGTCCCGACCGGCGTGCTCGAGCGGTACCCCGCCGCCCGAGCGAGGCCGCCCAGGACGCCGACCCCCACCCCGGCGACGAGCCCCAGCAGCGGACCGAGCCCCTGCACCCGGTTCCGCCGCGTGTCCCCCTCGCCCGGGATGGTCAGGTGCGCGGTCTCGGCCAGCTTCTCGACGGTGTCCTCCGGCGTGGAGCTGGTACCCCGGCCCCGGAGGGCCATGTCCAGGTAGGTGACGGCGTTCAGCGCGGTGCTGCCCGCCGCCCCCGCCGCGGCTCCGCGCAGCATCCAGCCGGCCGTGCTGATGCCGCGTGTGCCCTTGCCCAACGTGCCCATCGGGGTCGTCCTCGCCATGACTCCCGCCCTACCCGGGCGGACGACCAGCGGAACGGTGGCCCACGCGGCTCGGCACGGGGCAGCGGTATCGGACCCGGGCGTCCCGGGTGTAGCGGCCGCGCCGATCGCTCAGTCCGTGCCGCGCCCTTCCCCCGCGGCCCGCTCGAGCAGCGGCCCGAGCCGGTGGTCGACGAACCGCCGCATCGCCAGGGCGGTGTCGATCCGCTGGACGCCGGGAATGGCCAGGACCTGCTCGGTGAGGCGCCACAGGTCGTCGGCGTCCTTCGCGGCGACCTGCACGAGCAGGTCGGCCACACCGGACAGGCCGGTCACCTCGAGCACCTCGGGAATCTGTGCGAGTGCGGCGCTGACGTCGGCGAGGCCGCGCTGCGCCACCTGCACGGTCACGTACGCGCTCAGCCGGTAGCCGAGGGCCTCCGGGCGCACCCGCCGGTCCAGGGGGGCGAGCACGCCGTTGCTCTCCAGCCGGGCGAGCCGGGCCTGCACGGTGTTGCGGGCCAGCCCCAGGCGGTGCGACAGCGCCATCACACTCGCTCGGGGGTCCTCGCCCAGGGCCAGGAGCAACCGGGCGTCGGTGGCGTCGACCTCGGGCACGTTGCTCAGTCTGACATTGTCACCGCGTCGTGCACGATCGTTCTGCGCACTCAGTTCGGGCGATGTTGCGCAGATCGTTACAGGCGTGGGGTTGCTCACCTGCCGGGATGTCGTGTCAGGATGTGTGAAGGGCGCCACACCCGGGCGTCCCGGACACGTCCACGACCGCGGGCCGGTGACCCCGGCACCGGCGGCAGACGGCGAGGAGAGCCCCGTGACAGCGTTGCGCCAGGCCACCGAGGTGGTCGACCCCGTACCCGGGGCAGCGTCCCCGCATCTGCCGGAGCAGCCCGACCTCGTCCAGCTGCTCACGCCGGAGGGCGAGCGGGTCGAGCACCCGGACTACTCCCTCGACATCTCCGACGACGAGCTGCGCGGCCTGTACCGCGATCTCGCGCTGGTCCGCCGGTGGGACGTCGAGGCGACGGCCCTGCAGCGCCAGGGCGAGCTGGGCATCTGGGCCTCGCTCCTGGGTCAGGAGGCCGCGCAGGTCGGCGCCGGCCGCGCGCTGCAGCCCGACGACATGGCCTTCCCGACGTACCGCGAGCACGGCGTCGCGTGGACCCGGGGGGTCGACCCGCTGCAGGTCATGGGCCTGTTCCGCGGCGTGGACAACGGCGGCTGGGACCCGGCCGCGCTGGGCTTCAACCTGTACACGATCGTCATCGGCGCGCAGTGCCTGCACGCCACCGGCTACGCCATGGGCGTGCAGCGCGACGGCGCGGAGAGCGCGGTACTGGCGTTCCTCGGCGACGGCGCCACCAGCCAGGGCGAGGTCAACGAGGCGATGATCTTCGCCGCCAGCTTCTCCGCCCCGGTCGTCTTCTTCTGCCAGAACAACCAGTACGCGATCAGCGTGCCGCTGGAGCGGCAGTCCCGCGTGCCGCTGTTCCAGCGGGCCGCCGGCTTCGGGTTCCCCGGCGTGCGGGTGGACGGCAACGACGTGCTCGCCGTACTGGCCGTCACCCGGGCCGCGCTCGCCGCCGCCCGTGAGGGTCAGGGCCCCACGTTCATCGAGGCGTTCACCTACCGGATGGGCGCGCACACGACCTCCGACGACCCGACGCGCTACCGGCTGGCCAGCGAGCTCGAGGAGTGGAAGCTGCGCGACCCGATCGCCCGGCTGAAGGCCTACCTCTCGCGCAGCGGCGTCGCCGACGCCGCCTTCTTCGACTCCGTCGAGGCCGAGGCCGACGAGCTCGCCGCGCGGATCCGCAGCGGCACGGTGGACATGCCCGATCCGGACCCCACGGTGATGTTCGACCACGTCTACGCCGAGCAGACGCCACCGCTGGCCGCCCAGCGGGCCGAGTTCGTCGAGTACCACGCCTCGTTCGAGGGGGGCGAGCACTGATGAGCACTCAGACCCTGACCATCGGCAAGGCGCTCAACCTCGGGCTGCGCCGGGCGATGGAGGACGACGCCAAGGTCGTGCTCATGGGCGAGGACATCGGCAAGCTCGGCGGTGTCTTCCGGATCACCGACGGACTCCAGAAGGACTTCGGGGAGGACCGCGTCGTCGACACCCCGCTCGCCGAGGCCGGCATCCTGGGGACCGCCGTCGGCCTGGCCATGCGCGGCTACCGGCCGGTCTGCGAGATCCAGTTCGACGGGTTCGTCTTCCCCGCCTACAACCAGATCGTCACCCAGGTCGCCAAGATCCATGCCCGCTCGCAGGGCAGGGTCGCGATGCCCATCGTCATCCGCATCCCCATGGGCGGCGGCATCGGCGCGGTCGAGCACCACAGCGAGAGCCCCGAGGCCTACTTCGCGCACACCGCCGGGCTCAAAGTGGTCGCCGTCAGCAACCCCGTCGACGCCTACTGGGGCATCCAGCAGGCCATCGCCCACCCCGACCCGATCATCTTCCTGGAGCCCAAGCGGCGGTACTGGGAGAAGGCGGAGGTGGACACGTCCGCGACGCCCGAGCCGCTGTTCCGGTCCCGGGTGGTCCGCGGCGGCGACGACGTCACCGTGCTCGCCTACGGCCCGATGGTGAAGACCGCCCTGCAGGCCGCGGAGGCCGCCGCGGAGGAGGGCCGCTCTCTGGAGGTCGTCGACCTGCGGACGGTGTCCCCGCTGGATCTCGAGCCGGTCTACGAGTCCGTTCGCCGCACCGGCCGCTGCGTCGTCGCCCACGAGGCGCCGACCACGCTGGGCCTGGGCGCGGAGATCGCCGCCCGCGTGACCGAGACCTGCTTCCACTCCCTCGAGGCGCCGGTGCTGCGCGTCGGCGGCTACGACACCCCGTACCCGCCGTCGAAGCTGGAAGAGGAGTACCTGCCCGACCTGGACCGGGTGCTCGACGCCGTCGACCGTTCCATGGAGTTCTGAGGATGACCGCGCTGCGCCAGTTCAAGCTGCCCGATGTCGGTGAGGGCCTCACCGAGGGCGAGATCCTGCAGTGGCTGGTCGCCGTCGGAGACACGGTCACGGTGAACCAGCCGCTGTGCGAGGTGGAGACGGCGAAGGCCGCCGTCGAGCTGCCCTCGCCCTACGCCGGCACGGTCACCGAGCTGCTGTTCGACGCGGGCACGATGGTCGACGTCGGCACCCCGATCATCACCATCGACACCGGCGGGGAGGGTGGGGCCGCACCTGCCGGCGATGCGGCTCCCACCGCTCCAGCGGCCGACGCCGAGCCGGCCGCGGGCCTGATCGGCGGGCCCGCGCCGGGTGGGCGGACGTCGGTCCTGGTCGGCTACGGGCCACGCACCACCGACGCCCGACGCCGCCCGAGGCGGACGGGCGCCGCCGTCGCCGAGCGAGCCACGGCACGGCCCGGCGCCGACCACGCCACCGGCGGCACGGACCACCCGCCGCTGCTCACCACCGCCCCCGACGCCGACACCAAGCCCGTCCGGCACGGTGGCCTGGAGGTCGGCCGCCAGGCCGAGGCGGCCGCCCTGCGCGGCGAGGCCGCCACGGCGGCCGGGGCTACCCCGGGCCGGGGCCGGCTCCGCCCGCTGGCCAAGCCGCCGGTGCGCAAGTACGCCAAGGACCTCGGCGTCGACCTGGCCACCGTCTCCGGGAGCGGCGCCGGCGGCATCATCACCCGGGCCGACGTCGACGCCGCGGTCGCCCGGGCCGCGTCGGACGACACCGTCGTCCAGGGCGCCTTCGGCGGCGCGCTGCCCGCGGAGGGCCGCGAGCAGCGGATCCCGATCAAGGGCGTTCGCAAGCACACCGCGGCGGCGATGGTGGCCAGCGCGTTCACCGCGCCGCACGTCACCGAGTTCCTCACCGTCGACGTCACCCGGACCATGAAGCTGCGGAACCGGCTCGCCGCGCGCCCGGAGCTGGCCGGCGTCAAGGTCAGCCCCTTGCTCTTCGTGGCCAAGGCGCTGCTGCTCGCCGTCCGCCGGCACCCGATGGTGAACAGTTCCTGGGACGACGCGGCCCAGGAGATCGTGGTCAAGGACTACGTCAACCTCGGTATCGCGGCGGCCACCCCCCGCGGGCTGGTCGTCCCCAACATCAAGGACGCCGGGCGGCTCTCCCTGACCGAGCTGGCCGGGGCGCTCACCGAGTTGACGGCCACCGCCCGCGCGGGGCGGACGACACCGGCGGACATGACGGGCGGAACGATCACGATCACCAACGTGGGCGTCTTCGGCGTCGACACCGGGACACCGATCCTCAACCCGGGGGAGTCGGCGATCCTGGCCTTCGGTGCGGTCCGGGAGATGCCGTGGGTGCACAAGGGCAAGGTCGTGCCCCGGCAGGTGACCCAGCTGGCGCTGTCCTTCGACCACCGGATCATCGACGGGGAGCTGGGGTCGCGCTTCCTCGCCGACATCGGAGCGCTGCTGCACGACCCGGGGGCGGCGCTGGCCTTCTGAGCGGGCCGTCCTGCCCCCACCATGTGAGGACCCCGTCCTCCTCACCCCTCGCATGCTCGGGGTGAGCCTCGGGACGGGGCGGGCGGTGGGACCCTGCGCGAGGCCAGCGAGGAGGCGCACATGACGGACCTCGACCGGCTGCTGGACTTCGCCGCCCGGTCACGGCTGCCCGAGGGTGGCTTCGGCTATCTGGGCGCCGACGGGCGAGTGGTGCGGGGCCGGCCGGTCGAGACGTGGATCGTGGCGCGGATGACGCACGTCTTCGGGCTGGCCTCGCTCCCGGGCCGGCCGGGGGCGGACGAGCTGGCCCGGCACGGCGTCGCCGCGCTCACCGACGGGCCGCTGCACGACCGCGAGCACGGCGGGTGGCGGTCGAGCACCGCCGACGACCGCAAGGCGGCGTACGTGCACGCGTTCGTCGTCCTCGCCGGTGCCACGTCGACGTCGGCCGGCGTACCCGGCGGGCGGGCGCTGCTCGACGAGGCGCTGGCCGTCTGGCAGACCCGCTTCTGGGACGACGACGCCGGGCTCGCGGTCGAGGAGTGGGACCGGGGCTGGACGACGCTGGAGGCCTACCGGGGGGTCAACGCGAACATGCACGGCGTCGAGGCGTCCCTGGCGGCGGCCGACGCGGTGGCCGGGACCGATCCGGCGACGTCGGACCGGCTGCGCGCCCAGGCGCTGCGCACCACCGAGCGGGTCGTGCACGGCTGGGCGCGCGAGCGCGACTGGCGGCTGCCCGAGCACTTCACCGCGGACTGGACACCGCTGCCCGAGTACAACCGTGATCGCCCCGCCGACCCGTTCCGCCCCTACGGCGTGACCGTCGGCCACCAGTTCGAGTGGGCGCGGCTCGCGCTGCACCTCCGCGCGGCCCTCCAGGGCCGAAGTGGCCACGTCGGCCGGGACTGGTTGCTCGACGACGCCGTCGCGCTGTTCGGGGCGGCGGCGGAGCGCGGCTGGGCAGCGGACGGGCACGACGGCTTCCCGTACACGCTGGACTGGGACGACCGCCCGGTCGTGCAGGCTCGCATGCACTGGGTGCTGTGCGAGGCGATCGCGGCCGCGTGCGTGCTCGGCGAGGTCACCGGCGAACCGCACTACGGCGAGCTGGCCCGCCGGTGGCGCGAGCACGGTGAGCAGCGGTTCGCCGATCCCGCCACCGGCAGCTGGCACCACGAGCTGACCCCCACCGGTGACGTGGGCACGGGCACCTGGTCAGGGCAGCCGGACGCCTACCACCTGGCGCAGATGCTGCTGCTCGACGGCCGCCCGGTGCGCGGCAGCGTCGCCGCCGCGCTGCGCTGAGTGCTCGTACAGGTGTCCGACGACCGCCACCGGGGTAGGGGCGGGGCCAGACGCCACCGAGAGAACGAGGAGGTTCACCATGGCCAGCGTGCAGGAAGCCGTCGACGTCGACGTCCCGATCCGCGTCGCCTACGACCAGTGGACGCAGTTCGAGTCGTTCCCGCAGTTCATGGGCGGCGTGGAGCGCATCACGCAGCTCGACGCCACCCGCACCCACTGGGTGACCAACATCGATGGTGTGAAGCGCGAGTTCGACGCGGAGATCACCGAGCAGCACCCCGAGGAGCGCATCGCCTGGACCAGCACCAGCGGTGAGGCCAAGCACGCCGGGGTGGTCACGTTCCACCGCCTGGACGACGCCAGGACCCGGGTGATGATCCAGATCGACTGGGAGCCCGAGGGCCTGGTCGAGAAGGCCGGCGCCGCCCTGGGCTTCGACGACCGCCGGGTGAAGGCCGACGCCAAGAAGTTCAAGGAGTTCATCGAGAGCCGCGGCACCGAGACCGGCGCCTGGCGCGGGGACGTCCCGAGGCCCGACCAGCAGTGAGGTCGCGGGAGTCGGCCGACTCCCGGAGACGACGACGGCGCCCGCCCCCGTGACGGGGGGGCGGGCGCCGTCGCGTGTGCGGCTACTCGGCGTCGAGGTCCTGGGCGACGAGTCCGGCAATCTGGTCGAGCACGGCCTGGTCGTCGCTGCTGACCACGACCTCGGCGCCCTGCTTGGCGCCGAGCGTCATGATCATCAGTGGCGAGCCGGCGTCCACCGGTGCGCCCCCCGGCGTGGCGAGGGTGACCGGCACGCCGGCCTTTCCGACGGCCTCGGCGATGAGCGCTGCCGGCCGGGCGTGCAGCCCGACCCGGGAGCCGACGGTGACGGTCTGACTGGGCATCTGGCGTCTTCCTCGCTGCTGGGGACGGGTGGTGGTGAGCTTGCCGCTCAGGCGGTCGCCGCGCGCGCCGGGGCGTGGGCCGGGGCGTGCGCGTGCTCCAGGTCGACGGCGTCCTCCGGGGCGTCGTCGGCGTCGGTGCGGCCGATGCTCTTCGCGACGGTCACCGCGACGGCACCGACGACCGCCCCCGCGACCAGCGCGAGCACGAACATCAGCACTCCCTGCATCGCGAAGAACACGAAGATGCCGCCGTGCGGGGCCCGCAGCTCCACGCCGCTGGCCGCCACGATCGCGCCGGTGGTGGCGCCGCCGAGCATCATCGACGGGATGACCCGGAGCGGGTCGGCCGCGGCGAACGGGATGGCGCCCTCGGAGATGAAGGACAGACCCAGCAGCCAGGCGGCCTTGCCGTTGTCCCGCTCGGCGGGTGTGTAGAGCTTGGGGCGGACGGCCGTGCTCAGCGCCATCGCCAGCGGCGGCACCATGCCCGCGGCCATGACGGTCGCCATGATGACGAGCGGCGCGCCGGTGGCCGCGGCGGTCAGGCCGGTGGTGGCGAAGACGTAGGCCGCCTTGTTGACCGGGCCGCCCAGGTCGAAGCACATCATCAGGCCGAGGATGATCCCGAGCAGGATCGCCGACGTGCCGGTGAGGCCGTTGAGCCAGTTGCCCAGCCCCTCCAGGGCGGCGGCGAGCGGACGGCCGAGCAGGACGGCCATGATGCCGCTGGCGATGAGCGTGGCCAGCAGCGGGATGATCACGACCGGCTGAAGCCCGCGGACGCCGACGGGGAGCTTCCAGCGGCTGATCCACAGCGCGGCGAAGCCGGCGATGATGCCGCCGACGAGACCGCCGATGAAGCCGGCGCCGACGGTGACGGACACCGCGCCGACGACGAAGCCGGGGACGATGCCCGGGCGGTCGGCGATGGCGAAGGCGATGTACCCCGCGAGCGCAGGCACCAGGAAGCTGAAGGCCGCCTGCCCGAGGACGGTGCACACCGCTCCGAGGTAGCCGAGGAAGCCGTCGTTGAGGCCCTCGACGCCCGGGGCGCTGGGGAGGTCGAGGAACGAGTTGTTCAGCACCCAGCTCAGTGCGTAGCTCTGTCCCTCGACGTCGGGGTTGTCGTTGACGATCTGGTAACCGCCGAAGAGGAAGCCCAGCGCGATGAGCAGACCGCCCGCCGCGACGAACGGGATCATGTAGCTGACGCCGGTGAGCAGCCAGCGGCGGATCTCCGTGGCGGTGCCGGGCCGGCCTGCGGAGGAGGCGGTGGTCTCGGCCTCGGCGCCGCCGGTCACGCGGCGGGCGTTCGGGTCGTCGGCGGCGGCGAGGGCCTCGCGGATCATCACGTCGGGCTCGTTGATGGCGCGCTTCGTCCCGCTCTGGACGACCGGCTTGCCGGCGAACCGGCCCTGGTCCCGCACCCCCACGTCGACGGCGAAGATCACCGCGTCGGCCGACCGGATGAGGCCCGGCTCGAGCGGCGTCGCACCCGAGGAGCCCTGCGTCTCCACGTGGACGTCGACACCCGCCGCCTTGCCGGCGGCGGCCAGCTTGTCCGCTGCCATGTACGTGTGCGCGATGCCGGTCGGGCAGGCGCTGACGACGACGATGCTCTTCCGTCCCGCAGCGGCTCCGTCAGCGCCGGCTGCGCTGGCACCGGCAGCAGTGGCACCCGTGGCGGGGGCACCTGCCGGAGCGGCCGCGGCGGCCACCGGCGCGGGCGAGACGACCTCGTCCACCAGCCGGACGACCTCCTCCTCGGAGGTCGCCGAGCGCAGCGAGGCCACGAACTCCGGCCGGACGAGCGCGCGGGCCAGCGCGGTGAGCAGGGTGAGGTGGTCGGCGTCCCCGTGGGCCGGCGCGGCGATCAGGAACGCGAGGTCGGCCGGGCCGTCCGGTGCGCCGAAGTCCACCTTCGGCGAGAGGCGGGCGAAGGCGAGCGAGGCCTCGGTCACCGCCTCGGAGCGGCAGTGCGGGATGGCGATGCCGCCGGGCAGGCCCGTCGCCGCCTGTGCCTCGCGGGCGAGGACATCGGCGTGCAGGGCGTCGGCGTCGGTGGCCCGGCCGTCGGCGGCGACCATGTCGGCCAGCCGGCGCACGACCGTGCCCTTGTCGGCACCGAGGTCGGCGTCGAGCGCGACCAGATCGGTGGTGATCAGTGCGGGCATGGGACCTCTCCCGGGGGTCAGCGGGCGACCCGGCCGGCGGCCGGGTCGGTGTTCGGGCCGGCGGGTGGGACGGCGCTGGTGCTCGTTGCTTCGCTGCCGGGCATCCCGGCGAGGACCCGTACTGCGGAGCCGTCCACCTGGGCCGGGGTGGGAACGGCGGAGCCGGGGAGCGACGCGCTCGCCGATCCGTAGGCGACGGCGGTGCGCAGTCGCTCCGCCGGCGGCGCGCCGGCGAGGTCGGCGAGCAGGTAGCCGGCGAGGCTGCAGTCGCCGGCGCCGACGGTGCTCCGGACGGTGATCTCCGGGGGACGCGCGGACCAGAGGCCGCCGTCGGCGGTGGAGAGGACCGCGCCGTCGCCGCCCAGCGTGAGGAGCACCTCGGACACCCCCTGCTCGTGCAGCACCCGGACGGCCGCGAGGGCGACCGCAGGGTCGCCCAGCAGCTCGGCCTCGGGGACGCCGGCCAGCGACGCCAGCTCCTCGGAGTTGGGCTTGAGGAGGTCCGGGGCACCGGAGCGACCACCTGCGAGCAGCGCCCGCAACGGGTCGTCGGAGGTGTCGACGGCGATCCGGACGCCGGTGTCCCGCAGGAGGGCGACCAACTCGGCGTACCAGTCGGCCGGCGTGCCGGGCGGCAGCGAGCCCGAGAGCACCACCCAGCGGGAGCCGGAGGCGTGCAGCCGCACGGCCCGGGCGAGCGCCGCGCGCGTCTGCGCGGTCAGCGGGATGCCCGGCTCGTTCAGCTTGGTGGTCGTCCCGTCGGGGGCGGTGAGCGTGTAGTTGGTGCGCACCGGGGCGTCCACGGGGACCGTCACCGGCGGCAGGCCGCGCTCGGCCAGCGCCGCGACGATCGGGTCGTGCTCGGCAGCGGGCAGCACCGGGACGGCCTCGCCGCCGGCAGCGGCGACGGCCCGGGCGACGTTCACGCCCTTGCCGCCGGGTTCGGTCACGGCGTCCAGGAGGCGCACGACCCCGCCCTCCCGGAGCGGGCCCGGGAGGGAGAGGGTCCGGTCCAGGCTGGGGTTGGCCGTGAGAGTGACGACGCGGCCGGTGCTCATGCCTCGACTCCGGGCTCGTTCCGCTCCTCGCTCGCTGGCGCTCGCTGCGATGCTCGCTCGCCCGTCGTCCTCGCGGTGCTCATGCCTCGACTCCGGTCTCGTTCCGCTCCTCGCTCGCTGGCGCTCGCTGCGATGCTCACGCGAGCACGACCTCGACGCCGGCCTTCTCCAGCTCCGCGACCATCTCCGGATCGGCGCCGTCATCGGTGACCAGCACGTCCACCTCCTCGATCGCCGCGTAGCGGACCAGGTGCTCCCGCCCCAGCTTGCTGCTGTCGGCGAGCACGACCGTGCGCTGACCGGCCCGCACCATGGCCCGCTTGACCGCGGCCTCGGCGTCGTCCGGCGTGGTGAAACCGTGCCCGGGAGCGATGCCGTTGGCGCCCAGGAAGGCGACGTCGAACCGGAGCTCGGCCAGTGAGCGCACCGTGGTCTCGCCGACCGCGCACTGCGTCACTCCCCGAACCCGCCCGCCGAGCACGTGCAGGGTGATGGCGGGGGTCAGGGACAGGCGGGAAGCGATCGGGACCGAGGAGGTGACGGCGAGCAGCCGACGGTCGGCCGGCAGGATCTCCGCGAGGGCGGCCGTCGTGGTCCCGCCGTCCAGGGCGATGCTCCCGTCCGCCCCGGGGAGGAGCTGGAGGGCCGCCGCGGCGATCGCCCGCTTCTGCTCGCTGCGCGAGCGGTGGCGTTCGCTGAGACCCGGCTCGACCAGGGTCAGCGCGCCGGCCGGAACCGCGCCGCCGTGCACCCGGCGCAGCATCCCGGCCCGTTCCAGCACGGCCAGGTCGCGGCGCACCGTCTCGGTCGTGACCCCGAACTCCTCGGACAGGGCCGCGACGGCGATCCGGCCGCGGTCGGCCACCATCGCGGCCATCGCCTGCTGGCGCTCCTCGGGGTAGAGCACGCGGACCTCCGGTGGCTGGGCTGTGTCCGACTGTGTTGCTTTAGGTTTGTGTCTCTGTTGTTTTACGTCCGATCCGTTGACAAGTCAACACCTATTCGTGAGGCTGGTCACTACGCCGACCCGCTCCCATCGTCCGCCCTCCTCCTGCAGCGAGGTACCCATGTCGAGCACCCTGTCCTCGCCCGCGACCACCGGTCCCGCCGTCCTCACCGGGACGCCCGTGGTCCCCGGCGCCGCCGTCGGCCCTGTCGTGCGTCCGGCCGGGGCCGTGCAGCTGCCGGCCCAGCCCGGTGCCGCCGTGCCCGAGGGCGAGCGTGAGGCGGAGAAGGAGCGCTACCGGGCCGCGGCCGAGCTGGTCGCGGCGCGGCTGACGGCGCGCGCGGCGGCCGCCACGGGAGTCAGCGCGGAGGTGCTCAGCACCACGGCGGGTATCGCGGTGGACCGGGCCCTGCGCACGTCCGCCGAGCAGCGCATCGACCAGGGGTCGCCGGCACCGGTGGCTGCCGTGGAGGCGGCTCAGCAGTTCATGGACATGTTCGCCTCGCTCGGCGGCCTGATGGCCGAGCGCGTTCCGGACGTCCGCGACGTGCGCGACCGCATCGTCGCCGAGCTGACCGGCCAGGGCGAGCCCGGCGTCCCGGCGCCGGACGTGCCGTCCGTGCTGCTCGCCGACGACCTGGCGCCTGCGGACACCGCCGGCCTCGACCCCGCCCGCATCCTCGGGCTGGCCACCCGCCTGGGCGGCACGACCAGCCACACGGCGATCATCGCCCGCCAGCTCGGGCTGCCCTGTGTCGTCGGCGTGGGCGGGCTCGACGACGTGCCCGCAGGGGCGACGGTGCTGATCGACGGGGAGCAGGGGACGGTCACCGTGGATCCCGAACCCGAGGAGGCGCGCTCGCGGGTGGAGGATGCCCGGCTGGCCGCCGAGGCGCTCGCCGGCTACGCCGGTCCCGGGCGTACCCGCGACGGGCAGGTCGTCCAGATCCTGGCCAACGTCCAGGACGGTGCGGGAGCCCGCGCTGCGGCCGATGCCCATGCCGAAGGGGTCGGTCTCTTCCGCACCGAGCTGGCGTTCCTGGGACGTGCGCAGGAGCCGTCCGTCGAGGAGCAGGCGGTCGGCTATGCCGAGGTGCTGGCGGCCTTCCCCGGACGGAAGGTCGTCATCCGGACACTGGACGCCGGCTCGGACAAGCCGCTGGCCTTCGCCACCGCTCCCGACGAGGCCAATCCGGCGCTGGGCGTCCGCGGCCTGCGGGTCGCCCGCCGGGACCCCGGGCTCCTCGAGCGCCAGCTCGATGCCGTCGCCGAGGCCGCGTCGCGCACCGGCTCCACCCCCTGGGTCATGGCGCCGATGGTGGCCACCGTCCCCGAGGCGGCCGGCTTCGCGGCCGCCGTCCGCTCGCGCGGGCTCGTGCCCGGCGTGATGGTCGAGGTGCCGTCGGCCGCGCTGCACGCCGAGCGACTCCTCGCGCACGTGGACTTCCTGTCGATCGGCACCAACGACCTCTCCCAGTACGCCCTCGCCGCCGACCGGCTCTCCGCGGACCTGGCCGACCTCACCGACCCGTGGCAGCCGGCCCTGCTCGAGCTCGTGGCACTGACCGCCGCGGCCGGCCGGCGGGCCGGCAAGCCGGTGGGAGTCTGCGGCGAGGCCGCCGCCGACCCCCTGCTGGGCTGCGTGCTCGTCGGCCTCGGGATCACCTCGCTGTCGTGCGCCACTCCGGCCGTCGCCCGGGTCGGTGGCCGTCTCTCCACGGTCGACCTGGACACCTGCGAGCGGGCCGCCGAGGCCGCTGTGGCCGCGGACGAACCGCAGGCGGCCCGGGCGGCGGCGCGGGCCCTCCTGGCGAGGTGACCATTCTCACCCCGAAGAGTGAGACAACGTCGGTCATATTACAGATCTACCTAGGATTCGTCGGAATAGAGTGGCGTATGCCTGCATTGCTAAGGGTGTAGGCGATCGATCCCGATGAGAGGCACCACAGATGAGCAGCGTGACGACCCGTTGGCAGCAGCGTCGGCAGGCCGCGCGTACCCGGCGAGCGCTCAACCAGGCCCTCGCCCGTACGAGCAGCCCGGCGATGCGCGACGAGCTCCTGACCCTCGCCAACAGCCGCTGACGCGGCGGCGCCGGCACCGCGGCGCCCTCCGAGCGCGACCCCGACCTCCTGTGGAGGCCGGGGTCGTCTGCTGTCCGGGTTCGATGAGCCGCTCGGCGGCCCGCCCCGGCGGCGCGGTCCCGCACCGGCTCCCGGGATCCCCCGAACGGGTCATCGGGCTCCAGTCGGAGGCCTGACCTGCCGTTCGTCTCCTCGTGGACCTCTCAGGGACGTCGGTCGCCGCCGGTGGGACCGCCGGCCGGCGGTGGCGCCCGGCGACGCCCGCAGTCCTTCCCCCCGCCCGGCGCCGGCCATGACCGGGGTGGCGTCCGCCGAGGCGCGGGAGACATCCGGGGCGACGACCGGCGGGCTGCTCCGTTACGTCCGCGCGGCCGGCGGTGAGGACGCCGTCACCCGGGTCCTCGAGGCGGCGGGCGTTCCGTACGACGCCGAACAGCTGGAGGACCAGTCCCGCTGGTGGAGCTACGACACGCGGATCCGCCTGTTCCGTGCGGCCACCGACGTGCTCGGCGACAGCCGGCTGATGTACCGGGTCGGCGCCTCCGCCCTGCAGAGCGGGCTCGCCCACTCGATCGTCATCCTGCTGCGCGCCATGGGCACGCCCCGGCAGGTGTTCCGGGCGCTGCCGCGGGCGGTCGCGAAGTTCAGCACCACCTCGACCATGGAGATGCTGCAGGTCGGTGGGACGTCGGCGACGATCCGGTACACGCTCCATCCTGGCTACGAGCACTCCCGGCTGGACTGCATCTACGCGCAGGGCCTGCTGAGCACCGTGCCGGTGATCTTCGGGCTCGCCCCGGCGCAGATCGAGCACGGCGAGTGCGAATCCGACGGGCACCCGGCCTGCCTCTACCGCGTCACGTGGGACCGGCGCAGGCGCGGCTCACGCGGGCGTGGGCGGGACACGCGGGCCCTCGAGCCGGAGCTGCAGGCGCTGCGCGGGCAACTGCGCACCCTGCAGTCCGCGGCCACGGACCTCGTCGCCAGCGGCGACGTCGACACGGCCCTGGAGCGCATCGTGGCCAGGGCTGCCGAGGCGGTGCTGGCGCCCGCCTATCTGCTCGCCGTGGAGGCGCCCAGCGGTGGTGCGCCGCTGGTGCACAGTGCTGGGTTGCCCGTCGACGAGGTGCCCGCGATGGCTGCCACCCTGCTGGCCGGTGGTGACCTCGGGCCAGGCGCGGTCGCGGTCGAGGTGGCTTCCTTCCGGCGCCGGCACGGGCGGCTCGCGGCGATCTATCCGCCCGGCGAGGGCGCCCTGGGCGACGAGCGGTCGATGCTCACGGCGTACGCGGGGCACGCGGCCGGAGCGCTGGACCTCCTCATCGCCCTGGAGGGCGCGCGCCAGGAGGCGGACCGGGCCGGCGCGCTGCTCGAGCTGGCTCACGAACTCGCTGCGGCGTCCGACGCCGCAGCGGTGACCGAGGTCGTCGCCGAGGCGCTGCCGCGCATCGTGGGATGCACCCGGTCCAGCCTGTTGCTGTGGGATCCCGGGGCCGGCGTCCTCCGGGCGTCGGCGGCCTACGGGATGTCCGACGAGCAGCGCGCTCTGCTCCAGGGGGCGGAGATCCGCCCCGAGGACACCCCGGAGCTGGTCGGGATGCTCACCGACCGCACACCGCTGATCGTCGACGACGCGACGAGCAGTCCCGTCCTGCGCGGCCTGCTGCGGGGCATCAGCAGTGCCGACGTCGTGGCGGTCCCGCTGCTGGCGGGCACGACCTTCCTGGGCGTGGCGACAGCAGGCTGGGAGGCCGGTGCGGCACCGTCCTCGCTCGTGGGGGACGTCCTCGTGCGCCTCCGGGGTGTCGGGGACCAGGCATCCACGGCGCTGCAGAAGGCGCGGCTGCTGGAGACGGTGAGCCACCAGGCGACGCACGACGGGCTCACGGGGCTGCCGAACCGCGTGCTCTTCCTCGATCGGCTCGGCGCCGCACTGCCCGAGGCACGGCCGGGCGCTCACCTCGGCGTCCTCTTCAGCGACCTCGACCGGTTCAAGGAGGTCAACGACACCCTCGGCCATGCCGCCGGCGACGAGCTGCTGCGTCAGGTGGCTGCCCGGCTGCGCGCCGTCGTGCGCCCCGGGGACACCGTCGGCCGGCTCAGCGGCGACGAGTTCGCGATCATCGCGCCGGGTCTGGCAGACCCCGACGACGCGCACCGCCTGGCCGAACGGGTCGCCGGATGCTTCACCGAGTCCTTCCGGCTGGAGGGGGCCGACGTCACGGTCGGCACCAGCGTCGGGGTCGCGGTGCACCGGGGCGGTGACGGGGAACGGACGGCGGGGCAGTTGCTCCGCGAGGCCGACGCGGCGATGTACCGGCACAAGCAGCGCGACCGCCGCGGAGCTCGCACCGTCCGCTGAGCCGGCCCCCTTGCGGGGTCCCGCCGCGAGCCTGCGAGCGGTGCGGAGGACAGGGTCCTTCGGGGGTGTTCGTCAGTCCCGCAGCCGGGCGCGCAGCGCGGCCTGTTCGTCCGCGCCGAAGCCGTGCGTGTCCAGCCACCCGGCCGGGCCGCCGTGCCGCTCCTCGAGCAGGGTCAGCACCCGGTCCATGGTCTCCGCCCGCGGCGTGTGGCTCGCGACGTCCCGGGTGACCATGTCGTCGGCGTAGGTCGGTGAGGTGGCCAGCTTGGCCACCAGGGCGTCGATGACGTCGGCGGTCATCGCGTAGTCGGCCACGATCTCCTCGTGCGGCACCCCGGCGACGGCCAGGGCCAGCGCACAGACGACACCGGTGCGGTCCTTGCCCGCCGCGCAGTGCACGACCGCGGCCCCGTCCCCGGCCACGGTGATCGCACGCAGGGCGCCGACGACGTTGTCGGCGCGCTGACCGAGATATCCGAGGTAGGAGCGCACGGCCGGCGACTCGCCCGCGTCGTGGTCCGCGACCTGCCGAGGGAGCAGGGATTCCGCCCAGCCGGCCGGGAGGTCGATCTGGGGGTCGTCCTCCTCCACCGCGAAGACGTCGGTGTGGTGGCCGCGCTCGGGCAGCAGGCTGAAGTGCCGGTGGGTGACCTCCGGGACGTCGCGCAGCGGCCCCCGCCCCTCGAGCAGGATCTCCGCGGTCGTGCGCAGGTCGATCACCGAACGGAGACCGATCTCGCCGACCAGCCGCCGGACGTCGTTCGCGGTGAGGGTCTGCAGGTTGTCGCTGCGGAGGATCCGGCCGGGGACCGTGCGGCCGCCGTCGGTCGTGGGCAGCCCGCCCAGGTCGCGGGTGTTGGTGGTTCCGTCGAGCCGCACCCAGCGGCCGGTGCGGGTCGAGGTCACCCCTGCGACGGTACGGCGTGCCGGATCGGTGCGCCGCCGGGACAACGGGCCTGGTGAGTGGTGGTGTGCACCACATCACGCGGCGAGGGTGTGGGACACGCCCACATGGGCAGAAGATCATCACCTCCCTACGGTGTGGGCCAGGCCACTTGTGCAGCGACGCGCACCCCGAGGAGATCGCCATGCCCCGCACCCGTTCCCGGTCCCGGACCCTCACCCTCGCGGTGGCGGCGGCCGGCGCCCTCGCACTCGGCGCCTGCGGCAGTCCGAACGCCGCACCCTCCGGCGGTGGGGGCGATTCCGAGGGCGGCGCGCCGGTGCAGGTCGGCCTGGTCTACTCGAAGTCCGGCCCGCTGGCCACCTACGGCGCCCAGTACCTCCAGGGCTTCGAGGCGGGCCTGGACTACGCCACCGACGGCACCGGCGAGGTCGACGGCCGGAAGATCGAGGTCATCGAGCGCGACGACGCCGGCGACCCCGCCAAGGCCGTCGCGGAGGCCACCGACCTGATCGGGCAGGGAGTCAAGATCCTGGCCGGTTCCACCGCGTCCGGCGTCGGCACCCAGGTCGCGCCCCTCGCGGAGCAGAACGACGTGCTGTTCATCTCCGGCCCTGCCGCCACCGACGCGCTGACCGGGGTGAACGCCAACACCTTCCGGTCGGGGCGCCAGACCTACCAGGACATCCTCACCGCGCAGTCCTTCATCGGGGACCCCGCGGGCAAGCAGGTGCTCGTCGTGGCCCAGGACAGCGCCTTCGGGCAGGCCAACGTCGCGGCCGTCACCGCCGTCCTCGGCACCGAGGGCGGAGCCACCGTGAACCCGCTCCTGGTGCCGGCCACGGCCACCGACTTCACGCCGTTCGCCTCCCAGGCGCGGGACGCGGGCGCCGATCTCGTCTTCGTCGCCTGGGCCGGGGAGACCGCGCCGGCCATGTGGCAGGCGATGGGCCAGCAGGGCGTGCTCGAGTCCTCGACCGTCGTCACCGGCCTCGACATCCGCGCCTCCTACGCCACCTACGGCGCCTCGGCGACGGGCATCGACTACCTCTCGCACTTCTTCGCCGAGGCCGTGGACAACGACGTCAGCAAGGCCATGGCCGAGCGGGTCGAGGCCGACGGCGGCGAGGTCGATCTCTTCACGCCCGACGGCTTCACCGCGGCACAGATGATCGTCCGCGCCATCCAGGAGGGCGGCGACGACGTGGCGGCCATGATCGACGCGCTCGAGGGCTGGACGTTCGACGGCGTCAAGGGCGAGCTCACCATCCGCGAGGAGGACCACGCCCTCCTGCAGCCGATGTTCCAGGCCCGCCTGGAGGAGAAGAACGGCGAGCTGGTCCCGGTCCTCGTCGAGACGCTCGACGCTGAGGACACCGCTCCGCCCACCGCCGGCTCCTGACCGCGCCGATCGGGAGCCCGCACCGTGTCCACCCGGACTGATGCAGCACCGGGCGCCCGCCCCGCCGCGGGCGCGCCGGTGCTGCAGGTCGCCGGACTGACCTGCGCCATCGGCGGGGCGGTCATCGTGGACGACGTCAGCTTCGACGTCGCGCCCGGTGAGTTCGTCGCCGTCATCGGGCCCAACGGCGCCGGCAAGACCTCGCTGTTCAACCTGCTGTCGGGCCTGCTGCCCGTGACCGGGGGGACGGTGACCCTGGACGGCACCGACATCACCGGTGCCAGCCCCTCGGCACGCGCCCGCCGGGGGCTGGGGCGCACGTTCCAGGCGTCCTCGGTGTTCGCCGGGCTGACCGTGCGGGAGAACGTCCGGCTCGCCGCGCAGGCCAAGCTGGGCGGCAGCATGCGGCCCTGGCAGCGGGTGCGCCCGGACGACGCCGCGCACGACGTCGCGACCCGGTCCCTGGAGCGTGTCGGCCTCGCGCGGCGCGCCGAGGGCCTGGCCGGGGCGCTCTCCCACGGCGACAAGCGCAAGCTCGAGCTGGCGATCCTGCTGGCCACCGACCCGGCCGTCGTGCTGCTGGACGAGCCGATGGCCGGGGTGAGCATCGAGGACGTCGCGGGGCTGACCGAGGTGATCGCCGACGTGCACCGCGAGGAGGGCAAGACGGTGCTGATGGTCGAGCACCACATGGACGTGCTGCTGGGTCTGGCCGACCGGGTCGCCGTCATGCACCACGGCCGGCTCCTGGCGCTGGACACCCCGTCGCGGGTCACCAGCGACCCCGCCGTCCAGCAGGCCTACCTGGGGGAGGAGCTGTGAGCGCGCCCCTCCTCCGGATGACCGACGTCCACGTCCGGCTGTCGGGCAGCCACATCCTGCAGGGCGTGGACCTCACCGTCCGCCGCGGCGGGGTCACCGCCCTGCTGGGCCGCAACGGTGCGGGCAAGACCACCACGGTCAAGGCCGTGCTCGGCCTGGTGCCGTCGACCGGCGTCGTCGAGTTCACCGGCGACGACGGACGGACCCAGCGCCTCTCCGGTCGCCGGACCCACGAGATCGTCCGCCGCGGGATCGGCTACGCCCCGGAGGACCGTGAGGTCTTCGGCGGGCTGACCGTCGCCGAGAACCTCACCCTGGCCGAGCGCCGGGACGCACCAGCCCACCACGACCGGGTCTACGAGCTGTTCCCCGAGCTCAAGCAGCGCAGCCGCCAGCTGGCCGGGACGCTGTCGGGCGGGCAGCAGCAGATGGTGGCCATCGCGCGTCTGCTGCTCAACGACAACCAGCTGCTGCTGATCGACGAGCCGACGAAGGGGCTGGCCCCCCTCCTCGTCGCCGAGGTGGCCGACGTGCTGGCCCGCGCGGCCGAGGAGGTGACGATCCTGCTCGTCGAGCAGAACCTGACCGTCGTCCGCCGGATGGCGACCGACGCCGTCGTGGTCGACCAGGGACGGGTGGCCTGGAGCGGGTCCGCTCCGGACCTGCTGGCCGACGCCGACCGCACCCGGGAGCTGCTCGGGGTCGCGACGAGCGGGGGACACGCCTGATGGACACCGTCGTCCTGCTCGCGATCACCGGTCTGGGTCTGGCAGCCCTGTACTTCCTGGTCGCGTCCGGCCTCTCGCTGATCTTCGGCCTGATGGGCGTGCTGAACTTCGCCCACGGCGCCTTCCTCACCATCGGGGCCTACGGCACCTGGTGGGCGTCGGACCACCTGCCCGGCGCCGGGTCGACCGGCTGGGGCTTCGTCTCCGCGGTGGCCTTCGGCGTGGCGGTGGGCACGCTGGTCGCGGCGCTGATCGAGCTGGCGCTCATCCGGCCCCTCTACGAACGGCACATCGAGCAGGTGCTGGTCACGGTCGGGCTCAGCCTGGCCCTGGTGGCCCTGGTGCGCGCCGTCTGGGGTGCGGACCCGCACCCGTTCCCCCGGCCGGAATGGACCCAGCGGACCACCTCGGTCCTCGGCGCCAACGTGCCCAACGACCGGTTCCTGCTGATCGGGAGTGCGCTCGTCGTCCTGGTCGCCGTGCTGGCGTTCCTGCGGTTCACCCGCTTCGGGCTGATCATCCGGGCCGGCGTCGAGAACCGGGCGATGGTGACGGCGCTGGGCATCGACGTCCGCAAGGCGTTCACGCTGGTCTTCGCCATCGGCGGCGCGTTCGCTGCGCTGGCGGGCGCGCTGGGCGGGATCTACCTGGGCTCGATCTCGCCGGGGCAGGGCACCTCCCTGCTGATCTTCGCGTTCATCGTCGTCGTCATCGGCGGGATGAGCTCGATCACCGGCGCGGCCGTCGCCGCGGTGCTGGTCGGCCTCGTGCAGCAGTTCGCGAACTACTACGCGGCGAGCGGGGTGGGCGACCTGTCGGTCGTCCTGCTGCTGGCCGTGGTCCTGCTGACCCGCCCGAGCGGGCTGACGGCGAGGGTGGCATGAGGACGGGCGGGTTGAACGGAACAGCTCTGCGGCGGCTGCTGCCGCTGGTCGTGTTCGTCGTGCTCGCGGTGCTGCCGTACTCCACGCTGCAGCTGCCGGGGCTCTTCGACGGGGTGCTGAACAGCCCCGGCACGCTGCAGCTCCTCGCCCTGTGCCTCATCTTCGGCGGGGTCGCGCTCTCCTACGACCTGCTGTTCGGCTTCACCGGACTGCTCTCCTTCGGTCACGCGCTCTACTTCGCCGCCGGCACCTACGTCGCGAACCTGGCGCTGACCGAGCTCGGTTGGGGGCTCGCGCCGGCGCTCGCGCTCACCACGGTCGTGGGCATCGTGCTGCCCCTGCTCGTCGGCGGGGTGGCACTGCGGGTCTCGGGGATCGCGTTCTCGATGGTCACGCTGGCGACGGCGCAGGTCGGCTCGATCATCGTGCTCCAGGATCCGGGCGGTCTGACCGGCGGCGAGGAGGGCCTGGCGCTGGACCGCGATCAGGTGCCCGATGCGTTCGTCGGCGTGCTCAACACGGTGAACGTCTACTGGCTGGCGGTGGCGTACCTGGTGCTGGTCTACGCCGTCGTCAGCTGGGTGACCGGCTCGCGGGCCGGCCGGGTCTGGCAGGCCATCCGGGAGAACGAGCGCCGCGTCGAGGTGCTCGGCCTGCAGCCGTACGGCTTCAAGCTGCTGGTCTTCGTCCTGGCCGGACTGCTCGCGGCCCTCGGCGGCGTCGTCCACCTGCTGCTGCTCGGCGGGTCCACTCCCCGGACGACGACGGCGGACTTCACGCTCGGCCTGCTCGTCATGGTGGTGCTGGGTGGGGCGGGCAGCCGCTGGGGTGCGGTGCTCGGCGGTGTCCTCTACACCTACCTGGACAGCCGGCTCACCGATCTGGCCAACTCACCGGCCGTGCAGGACCTCCCGGCCTGGCTGCGGATCCCCCTGTCCGAGCCGCTGTTCCTGCTCGGGACGCTGTTCATCCTGGTCGTCTTCTTCGTGCCCGGCGGCATCGCCGGCCTGGTCTGCCGGCTCCGGGAACGCCGGGCGGGACGCCGGTCCGGCGACGGCGGGCCCACGCCGGGCCGTGTCGTCGAGCAGTTGCGCGACCAGGTGGGTGCGGGCATGGGGGGCGGTCAGCCCCGCGACGGCGTCTGACCGTCGGCTCGCGTCCGCCATTGATCGAAGCGGCGGGCCGGGATCGTCCTGGAGGTGGCTGGTGAGACGTGCCGCGCAGGGCCCGCCGAGACCGTGGCGGACACGTGACCGGGCTCGGCTGCTGTTCGTCGCCTGACCGCGCACCGCTGCCGGCGGTGGGACCTGGCTGCGCTGGGCGAAGCCGCCCGAGATTTCGCTGTGATCGACGAGAACTGGAGAAGTCGCGACGTTCACGGACTGTCGCGACCCTTGCCGCGTCTACCGGTGCGGCCGGTGAGCCTACGCCGAGGTGTGGCGTGGACAACACTTCGTGTGCGACGCGCCTTGGTGCTCGACTGATCCGGGGCGGGGACCCGTAAGGCCGAACCGGGGGCGGCTGGGCTCGAACGGGAAGCGTCGTCGAGTCGTGGTGACTCGGCCGACACCCTCTCGACAGGAGCATCATGATGCGCAATCGAGCACTGTTCACCGTTCTGGCCGGCGCAGCACTGCTGCCGGCCCTGGTCACCCCGGCGTTCGGATCGGACGGCCAGTACGACGATCGGTGGGACGCCGAGACCTACCACGCCCGCCTCGACCCCGTGCCGCATCACCCGCGGCCGACAGCGGGTCCGATGTGCATGGCTTCGCGCAGCTGGTCGAAGTCGACCGCGACCTGAAGGTGCAGGTGACGGCGTACGGGCTCAGTCCGCTGCTGCCCCACCTCATGCACATTCACGGCGAACTCGAGGCAGAGAACGAGTGCCCGGGCCCACGGTTCCGGGCCGGTGGGGTCAGTGAGCAGTTGATCGAAACCGCCGATGGGCTGCCCGCTTACGGCCCGATCCAGGTCACCTTCAGCACGGAGGGCGACACGAGCGCGGCCGCCGGCCTGAATCTCGACACGGCGCCCGTGGCCGGCCAGGACGGAACCTTGACCTACCAGCGCATCCTCCTCGACGTTCCGGAGGACGTCGTCGACGAACTCGACGACCTGCACATCGTGATCCACGGCGAGGACCTGGACGACGACGGGATGTACGACCCAGAGCCGATCACCGCGCTCGGCGCGCCGTTGGAGGCCGAGCTTCCGGTGGCCTGTGGTGAGCTGAACGGCGACCACGGGGCCGACCACGGCCACGGCCACGGCCACGGCCACGGCCACGGCCACGGCACGGGTCACGACCATGGCTGACCCGCTGAGCATCACCGGGTGCACGATGGCCGCGGCACACCGGTGGTAGCCGTGCCCTGCACGTTCTAGCCAGTGCTGGCCCGCGGTACTCCGGGCGAACGTTCCGGAGGTACCGCCGTCCTCGCGCATCGATCTCCGGGACACTCACTCGCCCCGCAGCGGCATCCCCGGTGTGTGCGGAGGCCAGCTGGTCAGGCGGCGCCGTCCCCTCAGGCTCGACGTCGCTGTCCCGGGCATCGTGGCGACCCGGCGAGCTCCAGGGAGCCCCGAACTCCTCCTGGGTGCGGGTGGAGCATCCCGACGCGCCGGTCCGCGCACCTTTCCTCAGCGATGCAAGGCTCCGCCGGTGAGTTGCTCGCAGACGTCGAGTAGTCGCTGTCGGAGGACGGCGCCGCGCTCGGCGAACCCGCGCTGGGCGGCCACGTACTCCGCCTTGCCCTCGGGTGTCTCGATGGCGACCGGCTCGTAGCCGTGCTCCCGCAGGTCGTACGGGGAGGCGCGCATGTCCAGCTCGCGGATCTCGACGGCCAGCTCGAAGCAGTCGGCGACCAGCTCACCGGGTGCGGCAGGGCTGAGCTTGTAGGCCCACTTGTAGAGGTCCATCCCGGCGTGCAGGCAGCCCGGCTGCTCGAGGTCGGGCTGTGTCTCGCGGGTGGGCCGCAGGCGGTTGCGAGTCACGGCCGGGGGCGTGAAGAACCGGAACGCGTCGAAGTGCGTGCACCGGATCTGGTGGGCCTCGACGACCGAGTCAGTGCCCTCGGGGCCGAGCCGCAGGGGAACGGAGTGCCGGGTGTCGCGGTCGCGGTAGACCATCGCCCACTCGTGCAGGCCGAAGCAGCCGCTGAACGCCGGCCGGGAGGCCGTCGCAGCCAGCAGCCGGTGGACGAAGCGGACGGTGTCCCCCCGGTCGGCCACGAAGGCATCGACGTCCAGGCGCACGGCCCCGTCCTCGAGGGCGTACCACCGCCAGGCAGCGTGCGGGGCGGGGGCGGCCAGCGCCACCCCCGGGCCCGGATGCCAGCGGCGCAGCCGGCCGGGCGTCTCGGAGTAGTAGGTGAAGAGGAAGTCCAGCACCGGGTGCGCCTGGCCGCGGCGGCGGCGCTCCTGGTGCGGGGCCGTCCACCGGTCGATCCGGACCTCGTGCGCGGCGGCCAGCGCCGTCCACTCGTCCCCCGCCAGGACCTGCACCGGGGGAGCCGAGGACGGACGCACCGCCCCAGGGTAGGAGGTGCTCAGTCCGGGACGGTCCCGGTCAGCCGGTGCAGCCGCAGCGCCAGCTGGACCTCCAACGCCCGCTCGGGCGAGGACCACTCCCTGCCGAGCAGCCGGCCCACCCGGTCCAGCCGCTGGGTGACCGTGTTGACGTGCACGCGCAGGGCCTCGGCAGCCCGCGCGGGCGAGTTGCCGGCGTCGAAGAAGGCCTGCAGGGTGCCCAGCAGGTCGGTGCCGCGCTTGGCGTCGTACTCCAGTACGGGGGCGAGGGTCGCGTCGACGAACCCCTGCACGTTCCGCCCCTCGCCCACGAGCAGGCCGAAGAACCCCAGCTCCTCCGCGCTGGCCGACCCACCCGCCCGGCCGAGCGCCACCAGGGTCGCCGCACAGCGGGCCGCCTCCGCGTGGGCCGCCGCCACGGCAGCGGGGCCGCGCACCGGGCCGGCGCCACCGACGGTCACCGGGCCCGCTCCGGCGCTGGTCAGGTCGCGGCACACCGTGCTCGCCGCCGCGCCCGGCGCGAGATCGGGCAGGCAGAGGACGACGCAGCCGTCCTGCGTCCCGGCCAGCCCGCCCCGGGTCGCCGCCAGGTGGGTCGCCGCCGCGAGTGCGCGCGGCCGGCAGCGCTCCTCGGCCCGCACCACGACGATCGCGTGCGGCCGGTCGAGGTCGGCCCCGAGCCGCCGCGCCCGCTCCCGGACGCCGTCGGGATCGCGCAGGGGTGAGCGGAGGAGCTCCTCCAGCAGCTCGCCCCGCACGCGGTTCTCCGCCTCGCCGGCCGTCCGGCGGATGAGCAGGAGCAGCGCGGTGACCAGCGCGGCCCGCTCGAGGATCCGCTGGTCGGCGTCGGAGAGCTCGTCGTCCCGGTGCAGCACCAGACCGCCGAGCAGCTCGCTGTCCACGGTCACCGCGGCGGTCCACCAGCTGCCGTCGCGCACCGTGCGGCCGGTCGAGCGGGCGAGGGTGAGCGCCCCGGCGGGGTCCGGGGGCAGCTCGGCGGCGGGGGAGGGGTCCGCCGGGACGATCCGGCCCTCCTCGTCCAGCACGATGATGCTGCCGCCCAGCGCCTCGGTCACCGCGGCCGCGACGCCCTCGACACCGCCCCCGCGCAGGACGACGTCGATGAACCGGTCGTGCGCCCCGGCCGCACGCTCCACCGAGGTCGTGTGGGCGCGCAGTTCCCGGCTGGCCGCCGAGAGCTCATCGAGGGCCGCCCGTGTCTCCTCGAGGAGCCGGGCGTTGTCCAGGGCGATCGCGGCGTGCGCGGCCAGGGAGCCCAGCAGGGACACCTGCGACCGGTCGAAGGTCCGCTCGGTGCGATCGGCGGCGAACAGCACGCCGATCACCTGGGAGCCGCGGATCAGGGGCACGCCGAGGATGGCGACCAGCCCCTCGTCGTGCACGCCGTCGTTGATTTGGTCGGTGTGCCGGAAGCGCGCGTCGGTGAAGTAGCTGGCCGTCGCGTAGGGCGCCGCGGTCTGCGCCACCAGCCCGCCCAGCCCGGCTCCCATCGGCAGCCGCAGCGCCTGGAAGCGGGCGGAGACCGAGCCGTCGGTGACCCGCATGTAGGTGTCGCCCTCGGCGGGGTCGTTGAGCGTCAGGTAGGAGACGTCGGTGCCGAGCAGCTGGCGGGCGCGCCGGACGATGGCGGTGAGGACGGAATCCACGCCGCGCAGGGCCGCGAGATCGTTGGCGGTGTCGAAGAGCGCGGAGAGCTCCGATTCCCGACGGCGGCGGGCGGCGAAGGCCTCCCGCACCTCCAGGGCCAGCAGCTTCACCCGTTCGAGCTCGGCCAGCTCGTCCCCGTCCGCCCCGGCCGCGCGGGCACGGACCAGCGGCCGCTCGTACTCGATCGCCCCGGCGTCCTCCAGCAGCAGCTCGAAGAACTCAGCCGCCCGTCCTGCGCCCGGCCGCGCACCGTCGCCGGCGGGAGGTGGGGCCGGGGACCGGGTCACGACCGGCATTCTCGCCGGTCGCGCGCTCAATGCGCGCTCCACCCGCCGTCCATGACCAGCGAGGTGCCGGTGACCGAGGCCGCGGACGGCGAGCACAGCCAGGCCACCGTCTCCGCGACCTCGTCGGGCTCGATCAACCGCTTGATCGCCGCCGGCGCGAGCATCACCTGCTCGACGACCTGGTCCTCGGACAGTCCGTGAGCCTTCGCCTGGTCGGCGATCTGGCCTTCGACGAGCGGCGTCCGGACGTAGGCGGGGTTCACGCAGTTCGAGGTGACCCCGTGCTCGGCCCCCTCGAGGGCGATCACCTTCGACAGGCCTTCCAGGCCGTGCTTCGCCGTCACGTAGGCGGACTTGTACGCCGAGGCCCGCAACCCGTGGATCGAGCTGATGTTGACCACCCGGCCCCAGCCCCGCTCGTACATGTGCGGCAGTGCCCCGCGGACGAGCCGGAAGGGCGCCTCCAGCATCAGCCGGAGGATGTAGGAGAACCGGTCGGCCGGGAACTCGTGCAGCGGCGCGACGTGCTGCAGGCCGGCGTTGTTGACCAGGATGTCGACGGCCAGGTCCAGGCGGTCCACGGCATCGAGGTCGGAGAGGTCGGCCGCCACAGCGGTGCCGCCCACCTCGGCGGCGGCCGCCAGCGCCGCGTCCGCATCGCGGTCCACGACGACGACGTCGGCACCGGCCTCCGCGAGGCGGACGGCGCAGGCGCGTCCGATGCCCGACGCGCCGCCGGTGATGAACGCGCGCCGTCCGACCAGGGAACCGTTGACCGCCATGGCCGGAACGCTAGGCGGCCGGTGCGACCTGCCCCACGGCCGCGACGCACACTCCGCTCGCCGTCGGCATGGTGCATCGCCACACCCTCCGGTGGGACGGTGGCGAGTCTCCGGTCGTGGCGACCGAGCGCTCGGCATGGGCGGACACCACATGGTGGGCGTCACATTCGGGTCGGTCCGGCACATGGCCCGGTCGCGGTCGTCTTCCTAGCGTCGTCGTCGACAGGTACCGCCCCTCGACGAGGAGATCTGCATGTCCGCACCCCCGGAGCAGTCCTCGACGCGCTTCGGCAGCGTCGTCGGCGCCAGCGTCATCGGCACCACCGTCGAGTGGTACGACTTCTTCCTCTACGGCTCCGCGGCGGCGCTGATCTTCCCCGCGCTGTTCTTCCCCGAGCAGTCGCAGTTCGCCGGCACGCTGCTGTCCTTCGGCACCTACGCCGTCGGTTTCGCGGCCCGGCCGATCGGGGCCCTGGTCTTCGGCCACTTCGGTGACCGGATCGGCCGCAAGAAGCTGCTGGTCATCTCGCTGCTGATGATGGGTGGCGCGACGTTCGCCATCGGCCTGCTGCCCACGTTCGGGACCGTCGGCGTGCTGGCCCCGCTCCTCCTGGTCACCCTCCGCCTCGTCCAGGGCTTCGCGCTCGGTGGCGAGTGGGGCGGTGCGGTGCTGCTGGTCTCCGAGCACGGCAAGCCCGAGAACCGGGGCTTCTGGTCGTCCTGGCCGCAGGCCGGAGCCCCTGCGGGCAACCTCCTGGCGACCGGCGTCCTCGCGCTGCTGGCGGCCTTCCAGTCCGACGCGGCGTTCGAGAGCTGGGGCTGGCGCATCCCGTTCCTGCTGTCGGCGGTGCTGATCGTCGTCGGGCTGTTCGTCCGGCTGGCCGTCAGCGAGTCGCCGGTGTTCCTCGAGGCGCAGCGGGTCGCGGCCGAGAAGGCGGCCACGACCGGCGTGGCCGAGAAGGCCCCGATCGTGACCGTGCTCGGGCACTACAAGCGCGAGGTCCTCGTCGCGATGGGCGCGCGGATCGCCGAGAACGTCTCCTTCTACGTGCTCACCGCCTTCAGCCTCTCCTACTTGATCAACGCCCAGGGGGCGGACCCCTCGTTCACCCTGAACGCCCTGGTCATCGCCTCGGCCGTCCACCTGGTGACCATCCCGCTGTGGGGGGCGCTGTCCGACCGGGTCGGCCGCAAGCCGGTCTACCTGTTCGGCGCCGTCGGCATCGGAGTCTGGGCCTTCGTGCTCTTCGGACTGCTCGACGCCGACAGCTTCGGGCTCAGCGTCTTCGCCATCACCGTGGGCCTGCTCTTCCACGGGGCGATGTACGGCCCCCAGGCCGCGTTCTTCGCCGAGCTGTTCGGGACGAAATCCCGCTACACGGGTGTCGGGATCGGCTCGCAGCTGGCCTCACTGGTGGCCGGTGCGCCGGCCCCGCTCATCGCGCTGGCGCTGCTGGGCAGCTTCGAGGATCCCCACCCCACTCGGGTCTCGCTGTACCTGCTCGCCTGCGCGGTCGTGACGGTCGTCGCCGTCCTCTCGTACCGCGAGACCCGCTCCCGCGACCTCGCTGCCGACCACGCCGTCGTGCCGAAGGTGGAGGACCACCCGGCCGAGCGGGTCTGAAGAAGGACCCCTCTGCCCCCCGCGCCTCGCAGGCTCGGCGCGGGACCCTGCAGCGGGGCCCTCCTCACGGGCTCCCCGCGACGATCGTCGCGGGGAGCCCGTTGCGTCTCAGTCGGGCGCGTTGCCCGGACGGACGATGCCGTCGTCCTCCTGTGCCTCGTCGTCGGTGGTGAGGGTGGCGTCGCCCTCCGGTGCGTCGTCGGTCTGGTCGTCCGCGACGGGCCCGTCGGTGGTGTCGGGCGACTCGCGGTAGCCGGTGGGGTCTGACTCGCTCATGGGGCTCCTCGGGCTCCTCGGGCTGTCGGGAGAGACGGGGCGCGGTCATGCCCCGCCGGGTGGGTCGGCACGCTCGGCGCGAGCCACGGCACCGTCGACCTTCGCGGGCAGGTCGTCGGGGGTGGCGGCGTCCCGGGCCACCGCGTCCTCCCGGGTCAGCGGCACGTCCTCGAACGAGGACCCGGTGTCGCTGTTGTCGCCGGTGCCTGATGCGGTCGGCACGTCCTGCTGGATCCGGTCACTGCCCGCCGGGTCGGTCATGGCTCCTCCTCCAGTTCCGCGGTGGTCCCGGGGGCATGCCCGTCGTCCGCGGCCGGAAACGGCGACGGCACCTCAGCCCGGCCGCCGTCCCCGGTGGGAACGGCGGCCCTCGACGTGAGCTGCTGGAACGGCCACCCGTCAGGGACCGACGCCGAGCCTGCGAGGCGTGGGGGGAAGGGTGGTCCTTTCTCAGAACGCGGCCTCGTCGACCTCCATGAGCGCGTTGTCGGTGTTCTCGACGATGACCCGCTCCGACGACAGCCGCGGCAGCACCTGGGTGGCGAAGAAGCGGGTGGCGGCGAGCTTGCCCTCGTAGAAGTGGCGGTCCCTCTCGCTGACCTCGCCGCCGAGCGCGGCCAGGGCCACCTCCGACTGGCGGACGAGCAGCCAGCCCGTGATCAGGTCACCGGTGGCCAGCAGCAGCCGGCTGGTGTTCTGGGCGACCTTGTACAGCGAGGTCATGTCCTCCTGCGCGGCGGTCAGGTGACCGAACATCGCGGTGAGCATGCCCTGGACGTCGGAGAGCGCGGTCGCCAGCAGAGCGCGCTCCTCCTTGAGCCGGCCGTTGCCCGCCTCGCCGTCGATCGTGGCCTGGATCTGCTCGGCCACCCAGGTCAGAGCGACGCCGCCGTCCTTCACGATCTTCCGGAAGAAGAAGTCCTGGCCCTGGATCGCCGTCGTGCCCTCGTAGAGGGTGTCGATCTTGGAGTCACGGATGTACTGCTCGATCGGGTAGTCCTGCAGGTACCCGGAGCCCCCGAGGGTCTGCAGGGACTCGGCGGTGAGCAGCTGCGTGGCCCGCTCGGAGCCGAACCCCTTCACGATCGGCAGCAGCAGGTCGTTGACCCGCCCGGCGAGCTCGGCCTTCTCGCCGTCGCCTTCGCCGGCGGCCTCGGCCTCGGTCACCTGGTCGCGGAAGCTCGCGGCGTAGAGGTACAGCGCGCGCATGCCCTCGGCGTAGGCCTTCTGCAGCATGAGCGACCGGCGCACGTCCGGGTGGTGGGTGATGGTCACCCGCGGGGCGTCCTTCGACGTCGCGGTGAGGTCGGCACCCTGGACACGGGTCTTCGCGTAGTCGAGCGCGACCTGGTAGCCGGCCGAGAGGGTCGCGATGGCCTTGGCGCCCACGAACATGCGGGCGTGCTCGATGACCTTGAACATCTGCGCGATGCCGTCGTGCACCTCGCCGACCAGCCAGCCCTTCGCCGGCACCGGGCCGTCGCCGAAGGTCAACTCGCAGGTCGTGGAGACCTTGAGCCCCATCTTCTTCTCGACGTTGGTGACGTAGGCACCGTTGCGCTCGCCGAGAGCACCGGTCTCCAGGTCGACGTGGAACTTGGGAACGACGAAGAGTGACAGCCCCTTGGTGCCGGCCTTCGCACCCTCGGGGCGGGCCAGCACCAGGTGGATGATGTTGTCCGACAGGTCGTGCTCGGCCGAGGTGATGAACCGCTTCACGCCGGTGATGTGCCACGAGCCGTCGGGCTGCTGCACGGCCTTGGTGGTGCCGGCGCCGACGTCCGAGCCGGCGTCGGGCTCGGTGAGGACCATCGTGGCGCCCCACTTGTGCTCGAGCATGAGCTCGGCCAGGCGCTTCTGGTCGGGGGTGCCCAGCTCGTCGAGGATCGCGGCGAAGGCGGCCCCGGAGCCGTACATGAAGACCGCCGGGTTGGCACCGAGGATCATCTCGAAGGCGGCCCAGGTGAGCACGTGCGGGGCGCCGAAGCCGCCGAGGTGCTCGGGCAGGTCGAGCCGGTACCACTCGCCGTCCTCGATGGCCTTGACCGACTTCTTGAAGGATTCAGGGAGCGTCACCGAGTTCGTCGCCGGGTCGAAGACGGGCGGATTGCGGTCGGCGTCGACGAACGACGCGGCGATCGGGCCCTCCGCCAGCTTGCGGATCTCGGAGAGGATCCCGCGGGCGGTGTCGGCGTCCATCTGCTCGAACGGCCCGGTGCCGAAGCGGTCCTTGGTGTCCAGGAACTCGAAGAGGTTGAACTCGAGGTCCCGGAGGTTGGCCGTGTAGTGGCTCATGTGCGTTGCGCTCCCGTGCTCCGTGCGGTGGACGGCGATCTCCTACTCGCCAGTAACAAACGGTATTACCCACGGGTAGCAACGAGCAAGTGCTCCATGAGTGACACGCCCCGACGGGGTGTGTCACTCACCGATCAGCGCCTCTTCCGGCGCCCGCGCGCCACCATGACGGCGTCGAACAACCCGACGATGGCCCCGCCCAGCGCGGCCGCCACCAGCAGCGCCACGACCAGGGGGGCGCGCACGTCGGTGAAGACCAGGCTGATGTCGACGGTCTGGGTGTTGAAGACGACGAACAGCACCAGGACGACCGTCACGAAGATGAGCAGCGAGAGTGCGAGCGTGCGACGGATCGTGCGACCGGTGCCCCGCGCCGGCTGCTGGGGCGCCGGGGCAGGAGTGGCCGGACCGGTGGACGTGGCCGGCGGCGGGCCCGCCGGCTCATTCCCACGCGAGCCGAGGGTGGGGTCGGTGCCGGGGGTGCCGGGGGGGCGTGGATCGGGAGTCGTCACGCCCTCAAGTGTGGTGCCCTGACCGGGTGGGCGCAGAGCACTCCGCGCTCACTGTGCGTCGGGCTCGGTCTCGGCCGGCGGGTAGCTCGGTCCGGCGACTCCGCTGGCGGGGCCGGGCTCCCCGCCCTGCGACTCCGGGTCCGCGGGAGGGGCGACCTCGCTGCCGATGGGGCGCGCGTGGCGGTCGGATCCGGCGTTGTCCTCATCAGGCATGGTCACGTGGACATCGTCGCCCTCGGGCGAGACCGTCGCCAATTCGCCCGCCCCGAGCCGCGAGAGCCGTTGCCCGCGTCGCTGCCGGCCGGGCGGACCCTCAGTCGGCGAGGGCGGGGCCCGCCTCGTGGCGGGGGTGCCCGGTGCTCCGTTCCCGCTGCTTCATGCGGGCCTCGTACACGTGCCGGTCGCCGTCGGCCAGCTCGGTCCGGGCCCGTCCGTCGAGGTCCCGGAACGTGGCCCAGTAGTTCGCGTCGTAGTCCTCGACGATCTGGAAGGTCCACCGGTCGGCGACGACGTTGCGGCCCACCAGATCGCGGTCCAGGTCGTCAGCGAGGGCGGTGTGCCCGGCCTGCCGGAGCAGATCGACGGCGTCCTGGAGCAGCAGGTCGGCCTTGCCGGTCAGCTGGTGGAAGCCGTAGAGCATGCCGCGTGCCTGCTCGACGGTCTCGAGCGCCTCGGAGAGCTTGCCGAGGCCCTCGACGGTGGTGTCGTCGAGGTCGGGCCGGGTCCGGTCGGTCGTCACCGGCTCATGGTGCCGGAGGAGCGGGAACGGCCACGCGTCAGGCCCGCACCGACGGCTCGGTCGGACGGCGCCGACGGCTGGATCAGACGGCGCCGACGGCGATGGCGATCAGGCGCTCGGCGAGCCGGCGGCCGTGCGCGGCCGGGCCGTCGGGCCCGAGCAGGCCCCCGGAGAGGTACATGCCGTCGATGATCAGGTGCATCTGGGCGGCGAGGTCCTCGCCGTTGCCCGGGGCGACCTCCTCGGCCA
This sequence comes from Blastococcus mobilis, assembly GCF_900188025.1. Lineage (GTDB taxonomy): Bacteria > Actinomycetota > Actinomycetes > Mycobacteriales > Geodermatophilaceae > Blastococcus_B > Blastococcus_B mobilis. The sequence goes on along the minus strand of NZ_FZNO01000004.1, from coordinate 152,374 downwards.
GCCGCTCCAGGCGCGTGTGCAACTCGAACTTGTAGTCCGCGGCGGCCGACCGCGCAGGGTGCTGCGGGTCGTCGTACTCGCTGCTGACGTTGGTGAAGGGGCAGCCGCGGAAGCCGGTGCGCGTCACGTCGCGCTCGACGGCGTCCACCACCGAGAGCAGGGCGGCGCGGGGGTCACCCTCCAGCCGGACCAGCTCGGCGTCGATGAAGGCGAGGACCGTGGCCGCCTTGCGGGAGAGGTAGGCCCCGACCAGGTCGTCCTTGCTCTTGAAGAGCCGGTACACCGTCATCTTGCCCAGGCCGGTCTCGCGGACGAGCTCGTCCATGCCGACACTGCGCGAACTCCGGCCGGCGAAGAGCCGCTCGGCGGTGTCCAGCACGATCGCCTGCCGCTCCGCGCGGCTGCGGCGAACCGGGGCGCCGCCGTCGGCGGCAGCGAAGGCGTCGTCGGCGGCGAGGGGCAGGGCGGCGGTCACGCAGCGATGGTGCATCACATGCGTGACGGATCAGTTCGCGGCGCGCCGGGGTTGATCGCTCTGAGTGATGAGGGGCATGCGTGTTCCGCGAGACGCCGGGGGCCGGTGGGGCCGGTGTGGCCACGGACGGTGACCAACGCCGGGTCGCCGCTGGGCGGCACCCCCGGCGCGGGGGTCAGCTCCGGCGGATGCGGCGCGGGTTGGCCAGCATGCGGGCGACCGTCACGGCCGCCGGCTCCGGCGTGCGGGACTCCTCGGTGTGGACCTCGGTGGAGTCGTCGGATACTCGTGCGTCGCGCTGGGTGTCCTCCATGCCGACCAGCCTGCCCTCACCCCGCGCCGGAGAAACAGCCTGGGGGTGGTGATCCTCCCCACGAGGGATGAGAGGTGAGTCACGTCCCCGCTGGTGGGGGCGGGTGCTCCTCTGCTGCGAGGCGCGGCTCCCAGCGGAGCGTTCGTCAGCGGAACGCTGCCATCAGGGGGTCCCAGAGCTCGATCGGTGCGGGGTAGGACGCGTAGACGCTGAACCTGTCGACCAGACCGTCGAACCGCTTCCGCGCGAGCGGGCCGATCTCGTCGGGGTCGCCGACGACCGCGAACGTCTCCAGCACCTCGTCGTCGACCAGGTCACGCATCGCCGTCCACTTGTCCTCGCGGCGGCCCACCGACAGCGCGTGCAGCTCGTCGGCCAGGGCGTCCCAGCCGTGCAGTTCGAGCACGGGCCGGTAGGCGGGCGTGCTGCCGTAGAAGGCGACGGTCGCCTTCACGGCCGCGGCGGCCGCGGCGCGCTCCGGCTCGGTGCGCCCGGTGACCACGAACCCGGGCAGGCTGATCGTCACCTCATCCCGCGCGCGACCGGACGCGGCGAGCCCCTCCTGGAGGGCGGGCAGGGTGCGCTCGCGCAGGTAGCGGGCGGTGGTGAAGCCGTGGGCGAGCAGTCCGTCGGCCACCTCGCCGGCGAGCCGGGTCATCCCCGGCCCGACGGCGGCCAGGTGCACCGGCGGCGCGCCCCACGGGTGGGCGGGCGGCGAGAACATCGGCGTCATCAACGTGTGGCGGTAGTGCTCGCCCTCGAACCGCAGCCGGGTGCCGTCCTGCCAGGCGCTCCAGATGGCCCGTAGTGCGGCCACGTACTCCCGCATGCGCTCGACCGGCGGGCTCCACGGCATGGAGAACCGGCGCTCCACGTGCGGCTTCACCTGGCTGCCCAGCCCCAGGACGAAGCGGCCGCGCGTGTAGCGCTGCAGATCGTGCGCGGTCATGGCCAGGGTCATCGGCGACCGGGCGAACGCGACCGCGATGGCCGTGCCCACCTGGAGCCGGCTGGTCGCCTGGCCAGCGGAGAGCAGCGGGAGGAACGGGTCGTGGTCGGCCTCCGAGGCCCAGACGCCGGCGTAGCCGCGGGCCTCCAGGTCGCGCGCGGTGGCCGCGACGTCGTCGATCCCGGTGGACAGCAGCGCGGCGTCGAGGAGCACGGTACGGGAGCCTGCACCACGCGACCCGGCGCTGGCCAGAGGGGACCGTCCGTCCGTACGGTCAGGGGGTGGTCGCCCGCCCCGTCGTCCCCGACGGCCCCGCCCCGCGCCGTGACAGCCGCCGCGCGGAGATCCTCGCGGCCTTCACCCGGGCGGTGGCCGAACGCGGCTACGACGGCACCAACTTCGGTGACCTCGCCGTGGAGCTCGGCATCAGCAAGGGCACGATCGTCCACCACTTCGGCACCAAGGACCGGATGCTGCGCGAGCTGCACGAGGGCTACATGCGCCGCCGGCTGGCCGAGGTGCAGCTCATCTGGGAGCGGCTGACGCGGCCGGCCGAGCGCCTGGCGGCCTTCGTGCAGTTGGGCGTCCACTACCAGGTGGTCGACCGGACCGCGACGATCGCGTTCCAGCGCGAGGTGGTCCGCTTCGCCTCCGCTCCAGGGATGGAGACGTCGCAGGCGCTGCGTCACGAGTACCGGGAACTGGTCGTCGGCGTCCTGGCCGAGGGGACGGCGGGCGGCGAGTTCCGGCCGGGCGACGACCGGCTGCGCACGCTCCAGCTCTTCGGAGCCGTGCACTGGATGTGGACCTGGTTCGACCCCGAAGGTCCCCGCAGCGCATCCGAGGTGGCCGCCTCGTTCGTCGACACCTTCCTCGGTGGCGTGCTGACCGATCCGGGTGCGGCCCAAGTCCTCGGTCATCCGGACGGCGAGGTCGCGAGGGTCGTGGCGGAGGTCGTCCGTGCGGCTCGCGCTCCGGGTCTTGACTGCGACGTGGATCACACCCCAAGCTGACCGTACGGGCGGTCAGTGGGATCGTCGGAGCGTGGAGGTGGCCGTGCCAGACCCCTCGGCGCTGCTGTACGAGCTGCTCGCCGATCTCGCCGCCGAGGGCGCCGCTCTCGACGACGTCGTGGCCGGCCTCGGGGACACCGCCTGGCTCGAGCCGACGCCGGCCGACGGCTGGACCGTCGCCCACCAGATCGCCCACCTCGCCTGGACCGACGACCAGGCCCTGTGCGCGGCGACCGATCCGGAAGGCTTCTCCGCAGCCGTCGCAGCCGCGGGTCCGCAGCTGACCGCGCTCGTCGACGACGCGGCCGCGGCGGGTGCCGCCGACCGACCGGAGCGCCTGCTCGCCCGCTGGCGGTCCGGCCGCGCAGAGCTGGCGGACCGGCTGGCCGCCCTGCCGCACGGAACGAAGCTGCCCTGGTTCGGTCCGCCGATGAGCGCCGCCTCGATGGCCACCGCACGCCTGATGGAGACCTGGGCGCACGGTCTCGACATCACCGACGCGCTCCGCCTGCCGCCGTCGGCAACCGCCCGGCTGCGGCACATCGCCCACCTCGGCGTCCGCACGCGCGACTTCGCCTTCATCCAGCACCGCCTGCCCGCTCCCGCCGAGCCGCTCCGGGTGGAACTGGCCGCGCCGGACGGGTCCACCTGGAGCTGGGGGCCCGAGGACGCCGCCCAGCGGGTCACCGGCCCGGCGCTGGACTTCTGCCTGCGGGTCACCCAGCGCCGGCACCGCGCCGACCTGGCGCTGCGTGCCGCGGGGCCGGACGCCGACCGCTGGCTGGACCTCGCGCAGGCGTTCGCCGGACCACCCGGTCCGGGTCGGCCGGCCTCGGGGGCGGAGGCGTGACCGCGCCGCTGCGGATCGGCAACGCCTCGGGTTTCTACGGCGACCGGCGGGCCGCGGTGCGGGAGATGCTCGAGGGCGGGCCGCTCGACGTTCTCACCGGCGACTACCTGGCCGAGCTCACCCTGCTGATCCTCGGGCGGGACCGCGCCAAGGACCCCTCCCGGGGATACGCCCGCACCTTCCTCGGCCAGATGGAGGAGTGCCTCGGGCTGGCCGTGGACCGTGGCGTGCGGATCGTGGTCAACGCCGGCGGGCTGAACCCGGCCGGCCTCGCCGGCGCGCTGCGCGAGCTGGCCGGCCGGCTTGGGGTCGGCGCCTCCGTCGCGCACATCGAGGGGGACGACCTGCTCCCGCGCGCCGCCGAGCTGGGCCTCGGCTCGCCGCTGACGGCGAACGCCTACCTGGGCGCCTTCGGGATCGCCGAGTGCCTGCGGGCCGGCGCCGACGTCGTGGTCACGGGGCGGGTCACCGACGCCTCGCTCGTGGTCGGCCCCGCGATCGCGCGCTTCGGCTGGGGCCGCGACGACCTCGACGCACTGGCGGGGGCGGTGGTCGCCGGGCACGTGCTCGAGTGCGGCGCCCAGGCGACCGGCGGCAACCTGTCGTGCTTCGACGAGCACCCGCTGGAGAAGCTGCTGCACCCCGGCTTCCCCCTGGCCGAGATCTCGGCCGACGGGTCGTGCGTCCTCACCAAGCACCCCGGCACCGGCGGCGTCGTCGACCGCGACACCGTCACCGCCCAGCTGCTGTACGAGATCGGTGGCCCGCGCTACGGCGGCCCCGACGTCGTCGCCCGGTTCGACACGATCGAGCTGCACGACGACGGCCCCGACCGCGTGCGCATCTCCGGTGTCCGGGGCGAGCGCCCGCCGCCCACCACGAAGGTCTGCCTCAACTCCCTCGGCGGCCACCGCAACGAGGTCACGTTCGTGCTCACCGGTGACCGCATCGACGCGAAACCCGCCTTCGTCCGGGCCCAGTTCGAGGCCGCGCTCCCGGCGCGGCCCGCGGAGCTGGTTTGGTCCCAGCTCGGGGACGGGCGGGCGGACGCCGACACCGAGGCCGGCGCCAGCGTGCTCCTCCGCTGCCAGGCGCTCGACCCCTCGCCGGACGTCGTCGGGCGGGCCTTCAGCGGGGCCGCCGTCGAGATGGCGCTCGCCGGCTACCCCGGCTTCCACCTGACCGCGCCACCCGGCAACGGCTCGCCCTACGGCGTCTACACCGCGGCCTACGTGCCGCAGACCGAGGTGCCGCACGTCGCCGTCCTCCCCGACGGCTCGCGGGTGGACGTCGCCCCGCCGGAGGGAACCCGACCCATTCAGGAGGTGTCCTCCGGAAGCTCGTGCGCTGAGTGCAGTGGCACTCGGAGCACGACCGTCGACGGACCCACCCGGTCGGCGCCGCTGGGCGCGGTGGCGCGGGCGCGCAGTGGCGACAAGGGCGGCACCGCGAACATCGGGATCTGGGCGCGCACGGACGGGGCCGCCGCCTGGCTCGCGGCCACGCTCACGCCCGACCGTGTGCGCGAGCTGCTCCCCGAGGCGGCCGGGCTGCCCGTCGACGTGCATCCGCTGCCGAACCTGCGCGCGGTCAACATCGTGATCGATGGGCTGCTCGGCCGGGGCGTGGCGGCCAGCACCCGCTTCGACCCGCAGGGGAAGGCGATCGGTGAGTGGTTGCTCAGCCGCACGCTGGAGATCCCGGAGGAGTTCCTGTGACGGTCGGGCGGCTGGCGGATCCCTGGACGACGCCGGAACGGTCGGCGCTGCGCGAGTCGGCGGCCGGCTTCGTCCGCCGGCACGTCGTGCCGGGGCTGGCGGCGTGGGAGGAGGCCGGCGAGATCCCCCGCTCGCTGCACCGCGAGGCGGCGGCGGCCGGGTTGCTCGGGATCGGGATGCCCGAGGAGGTCGGCGGGCAGGGCGGCGACCTGGTCGACGTCGTGACGATGATGGAGGCGATGGTCGAGGCCGGTGCCTCGTCCGGGCTGCTCGCAGCGCTGTTCACCCATGCGATCGCGCTGCCGCACATCGTCGCGTCGGGGAACGCCGACCTCATCGACCGCTTCGTGCGGCCCACCCGGGCCGGGGAGCTGATCGGGTCGCTGGCGGTGACCGAGCCCGATGCCGGCTCGGACGTCGCCGCGCTGCGCACCCGGGCCGTCCGTGACGGGGACGAGTACGTCGTCGACGGCGCCAAGACCTTCATCACCAGCGGCACGCGTGCCGACTTCGTCACCACCGCCGTGCGCACCGGTGGCCCGGGCACCCGCGGGGTCAGCCTGCTGGTCGTGGAGCGCGGGACACCGGGGTTCACCGTGAGCAGGCGGCTGGCCAAGATGGGCTGGCTCTGCTCCGACACCGCGGAGCTCTCCTACGCCGGCGCGCGGGTGCCGGCAGCCAACCTGGTCGGCCCCGAGGGCAGCGGGTTCGGCCAGATCATGCGGCAGTTCGTGACCGAGCGGCTGGCCCTGGCCGTGCACGCCTACGCCGTCGCCGCCCGGGCGCTGGCGCTCACCCGGCGATGGACGCAGGACCGGACGACGTTCGGTGTCCCGCTGGCCGGGCGGCAGGCCGTCGTCCACCGGCTGGTCGAGGCGCATCAACGGGTGGAACTGGCCCGCACGTACACCCGGTCGGTCGTCGTCCGGCATGCCGCGGGGGAGGACGTCACGGCCGACGCCTGCCTGGCGAAGAACGCAGCTGTGGCGGCCGGCGAGTGGGTCGTCGACCAGGCCGTCCAGCTGCACGGCGGCATGGGTTACCTGAGGGAGTCGGAAGTGGAACGGCACTACCGCGACGTGCGGATCCTGGGCATCGGCGGCGGTGCGACCGAGGTGCTCGCCGACCTGGCCGGCCGGCTGCTCGGCTATGCCGTGGACGTGCGAGCCGTGGACGTGCGGGCCGGGGACGGCCGGACCCGGGCGGCTCGGTGACCGTCCACCGGAGCACCCTCGATCCGGCCTCCGCGCAGTTCACCGCCAACCGCGCGGCCATGCTCCAGGCCCTGGCCGAGCTCGACGGCGAGCACGCACGGGCCCTGGCAGGCGGTGGCGAGAAGGCGATCGCCCGGCACCGGAAGCGGGGCAAGCTGCTGCCCCGCGAGCGGATCGAGCTGCTGATCGACCCGGACAGCCCCTTCCTCGAGCTCTCCCCGCTGGCCGCGTGGGGCTCCGACTTCGCCGTCGGCGCCAGCGTCGTGACCGGCGTGGGCGTCGTCGAGGACGTCGAGTGCGTGCTGATCGCCAACGACCCCACGGTCCGCGGCGGGGCCAGCAACCCCTGGACGCTCAAGAAGACCCTCCGCGCGATGCAGATCGCCCGGGAGAACCGGCTGCCCCTGATCAACCTCGTCGAGTCCGGCGGCGCCGACCTGCCCACCCAGAAGGAGATCTTCATCCCCGGCGGGCAGATCTTCCGCGACCTCACCCGCCTCTCCGCCGCCGGCATCCCCACGATCGCGCTGGTGTTCGGCAACTCCACCGCCGGCGGGGCCTACGTGCCCGGCATGAGTGATCACGTCGTGATGGTCGACGGCGGCGCGAAGGTCTTCCTCGGTGGACCCCCGCTGGTGCGGATGGCCACGGGCGAGATCGCCGACGAGGAGGAGCTGGGCGGTGCCGCGATGCACGGCCGGGTGAGCGGTCTGGCCGACCACGTGGCCGTCGACGAGAGGGACGCGATCCGGATCGGCCGGCGGATCGTCGCGCGGCTCAACTGGCGCAAGCGGGGTCCCGAGCCCAGCCCGTCCCTGCCGCCCCGGTACGACGAGGACCAGCTGCTCGGCATCGTCGGCGCCGATCTCGCCCAGCCCTTCGATCCCCGCGAGGTGCTGGCCCGGATCGTGGACGACTCCGATCTGGACGAGGTCAAGCCGCGGTACGGGTCCAGCCTGGTCACCGCCTGGGCGCGCATCCACGGCCGCCCGGTCGGGATCCTCGCCAACGCGCAGGGCGTGCTGTTCAGCCAGGAGGCGCAGAAGGCCGCCCAGTTCATCTAGCTGGCCAACCAGACCGACACCCCGCTGGTCTTCCTGCACAACACGACGGGCTACATGGTCGGCCGGGAGTACGAGCAGGCCGGGATCATCAAGCACGGCGCGATGATGATCAACGCCGTCGCGAACAGCCGGGTGCCGCACCTGTCGGTGCTGCTCGGCGCCTCCTACGGCGCCGGCCACTACGGCATGTGCGGCCGGGCGTTCGACCCCCGCTTCCTGTTCGCCTGGCCGTCGGCGAAGTCCGCGGTGATGGGCCCGGCCCAGCTCGCCGGCGTTCTGTCCATCGTGGCGCGTGCCGCCGCGGAGGCCAGGGGGACGGCGTTCGACGAGGAAGGCGACGCCGCCATGCGCGCGGCGGTCGAGGCGCAGATCGAGGCGGAGTCGCTGCCGGCCTTCCTCTCCGGACGGGTCTACGACGACGGGATCATCGACCCCCGCGACACCCGGACCGTGCTGGGCCTGTGCCTCTCGGCGATCGCCAGCGGCGAGGTCGAGGGCATCGGGTCGGGATCGGGCGGTCTGCGGCAATCAGCCGGTTTCGGCGTCTTCCGGATGTGAGTGGAGCAATGCCCTCCGAGAAGCGGTCCTCCGAGAAGCGGTCTGCCGAGAAGCCGATCACCAGAGTCCTGGTCGCCAACCGTGGCGAGATCGCCCGGCGGGTCTTCCGCACCTGCCGTGACCTGGGGATCGGCACCGTGGCGGTGTACTCCGATGCGGACGCCGACAGCCCGCACCGCGCCGACGCCGACCGCGCCGTCCGGCTTCCCGGGTCCGCTCCCGGCGACACCTATCTGCGCATCGACCTGCTGCTCGACGCCGCACGCAGCTCCGGCGCCGACGCAATCCACCCCGGCTACGGCTTCCTGTCGGAGAACGCCGGGTTCGCGCAGGCGGTGATCGACGCCGGACTCATCTGGATCGGTCCCCCGCCGGCCGCCATCGCCGCGATGGGCTCGAAGGTCGAGGCCAAGAAGCTGATGGCGGGCGCCGGTGTGCCCGTCCTGCCGGAACTGGACCCGGCCGAGGTGACCGAGGCCGACCTGCCGGTGCTGATCAAGGCGTCGGCAGGTGGTGGGGGCCGGGGGATGCGGGTGGTGCGCGCGCTCCCCGATCTCCCCGACGAGATCGCGACCGCCCGCGCCGAGGCGGCGTCGGCGTTCGGCGACCCCACCGTGTTCTGCGAGCCCTACGTCGAGGCCGGCCGGCACCTGGAGGTCCAGGTCCTCGCCGATGCCCACGGCACCGTGTGGTCGCTCGGGGAGCGGGAGTGCTCGCTGCAGCGCCGGCACCAGAAGGTCGTGGAGGAGACGCCGTCCCCCATGGTGGACGACGACCTGCGCGCCGAGCTGTCGGCCGCGGCCGTGGCCGCCGCGAAGGCGATCGACTACGTCGGGGCCGGCACCGTGGAGTTCCTGGCGCGCACTCCGCGACCGGGCGAGCCGGCGGCCTTCTGGTTCCTGGAGACCAACACCCGGTTGCAGGTCGAGCACCCCGTCACCGAGTGCGTCACGGGGCTGGACCTCGTCGGCTGGCAGCTGCGGATCGCCGCAGGGGAGCGGCTGCCCGCCGAACCGCCGCGGTCCAACGGTGCCGCGATCGAGGTCCGCCTCTATGCCGAGGACCCGGCCCAGGGGTGGCGCCCGTCCAGCGGCACGATCAGCCGCTTCGCCGTGCCGGGCGTGCGGACGGAGTTCGACGTCCCCGACCGGCCGGGCATCCGGCTCGACGCCGGCGTCGTCGACGGCACCCCGGTCGGCGTGGCCTACGACCCGATGCTGGCCAAGGTCGTGTCCTGGGCGCCGACGCGGGCGGAGGCCGCGGGGCGGCTCGCCGCCGCGCTCGCCGGGGCGCGGGTGCACGGCGTCACCACCAACAGGGACCTGCTGGTGCGCACCCTCCGCCACCCGGACTTCCTGGCCGGCCGCATCGACACGGCGTTCTTCGACCGCATCGGGCTGGACGCGCTCGCCGCCCCGCTGGCCGGGCCGGACGAGGTGGACCTCGCCGTCCTCGCCGCCCCGCTCGCCGCGGCCGCCGCCCGGCGACGCGACGCCCGGGTGCTGGGGGAGCTGCCGAGCGGGTGGCGGAACGTCCCGTCACAGCCGCAGTCGGCCGCGTTCGAGGTCGCGGGCACGACCGTCGAGGTCGGTTACCGGCGCACGCGTGCCGGGCTGGTCGTCGAGGGCCGCGACGACGTCGTCCTGATCTCCGCGACGCCGGACGAGGTGGTGCTCGAGGTCGCCGGCGTGGAGCGCCGGCTCGCGGTGCATGCCGTCGGCGACGCCGTGGACGTCGACGGCGACGGCTGGTCCCTGCGGCTGCGGACGCTGCCCCGCTTCCCCGACGCCGCGGCGACCGTGGCCGAGGGGTCGCTGGTCGCGCCGATGCCCGGCACCGTCACCGCCGTCCGCGTCGCGGTCGGGGACGCGGTCACGGCCGGGCAGCAGCTGCTCGTGCTCGAGGCGATGAAGATGCAGCACCCCGTCGTGGCACCGGCCACGGGTGTGGTGCGCTCCCTGGACGTCGTCCTGGGGGCTCAGGTGGACGCGGGCGCCGTGCTCGCCGTGATCGAGGCGGAAGGAGAAGGGTGAGCCTGGACTTCGACGAGGGCGAGGAGCTGCGGGCGCTGCGGGCAGCGGTGGCCCACCTCGGCTCCCGCTACGGCCAGTCCTACTTCCTGGAACAGGCCCGCTCCGGCGGCCGCACCGACGCGCTGTGGGCGGAGGCGGGCAAGGCCGGCTTCCTCGGGGTGACCCTGCCCGAGGAGTACGGCGGCGGGGGCGGTGGCCTGGTCGAGCTGTCGATCGTCCTCGAGGAGCTCGGCGCCGCGGGCTGTCCGCTGCTCATGATGGTGGTCTCGCCGGCGATCTGCGGCACCGTGATCAGCCGCTTCGGCACGCCGGAGCAGAAGGAGCGCTGGCTCCCGGCGCTCGCCGACGGCTCGCAGACCATGGGTTTCGCGATCACCGAGCCCGACGCCGGGTCCAACTCGCACGAGATCAGCACCGTCGCCCGCCGGGACGGCGACGAATGGGTGCTCACCGGCCGGAAGGTGTGGATCAGCGGCGTCGACCAGGCCGACGCGCTGCTCGTCGTGGGCAGGCTGGCCGACGGCCGGGCGGGAACCTCCGGGAAGAGACTGCGCCCGGCGTTGTTCGTCGTCCCCACCGATGCCCCTGGCGTGACCGCGCACCCGATCCCGATGGAGCTGGTCAGCCCGGAACGGCAGTTCCAGGTCTTCCTCGACGACGTCCGGCTGCCCGGCGACGCCCTCGTGGGCCACCCCGACCAGGGCATCGCGCAGCTGTTCGCCGGGCTCAACCCCGAGCGGGTGATGGCCGCGGCCTACTCCCTCGGCGTCGCCCGGCTGGCCATGCGCAAGGCGACGGAGTACGCGCGGCAGCGGCAGGTCTGGGGGACGCCGATCGGCGCCCACCAGGGCCTGGCGCACCCGCTGGCCGCCTGCCAGATCGAGATCGAGCTGGCCCGGCTCATGACCCAGAAGGCCGCCTGGCTCATCGACTCCGGCCAGGACGCGGGGACGGCCGCCAACAGCGCGAAGTACGCCGCCGCCGAGGCCGCCGCCCGCACCGTCGACCAGGCGATCCAGACCCACGGCGGCAACGGCCTCTCGCAGGAGTACGGCGTCGCCGCCCTCCTCGCGATCTCCCGCGTGAGCCGGATCGCGCCGGTCAGCCGCGAGATGATCCTGAGCTTCGTCGCCCAGCACGACCTGCAGTTGCCCCGCTCCTACTGACCACTTCGGCCCCCCGAACGGAAGGACGACGATGTCCGCACCGCGTATCCACACCAGCGAGTACCCGCCGGTGGACACCCCGACGACGCCGATCTGGCAGACGGTGCTGGCGGATGCCGCCGACCGGGGGGACCATCCCGCGCTGATCGACGGCGTCAGCGGCCAGACGATCACCTACGCCCAGCTCGCCCGGATGGTCGAGCGGATGGCGGCCGGCTTCGCCGAGATCGGGGTGCGGCCCGGCGACGTCGTCGCGCTGCACAGCCCGAACACCGTGCTCTATCCGGTCGTCTTCTACGCGGCCAGCCGCGCCGGGGCCACGGTCACCACGCTCTCGGCCCTGGCCACGGCGAAGGACATGGCCAACCAGCTCGAGGACAGCAATGCCTCGATGGTGATCACGGTCGGCGCGCTGCTGCCGGTCGCGGTGGAGGCGGCCGGCGACCGGCCGGTGTGGACCTGTGACACGGTCGAGGGGCACCGCAGCGTGCAGGAGCTGCTCGCCTCAACGGGTCCGGTACCGGAGGTGGCCGTGGACGCCGCCGAGGACGTCGCCGTGCTGCCCTACTCCTCGGGCACCACCAGCCTGCCGAAGGGCGTGATGCTCACCCACGCGAGCATCGGCGTGAACCTGGCGCAGATCGACGCCGTCCACACCATGACCAGCGAGGACCGCATCGTCGCCGTCCTGCCGTTCTTCCACATCTACGGGATGACCGTGCTGATGAACGTCGCGCTGCGGAAGGGCGCGACGGTCGTCGTGCTGCCGCGCTTCGAGCTCGACCGGTTCATCGACGTCCTCGAGCAGCACCGGATCACCCGCGCCTACGTGGCGCCGCCGGTGGTGCTCGCGATGGCCAAGCACCCCGCGTTCGAGGGGCGCGACTTCTCCGCGCTCGAGTTCATCCTGTCCGCCGCCGCGCCGCTGGACGCCGAGCTCGGCGCGCTGGCCTCCCGCCGCATGGGCGCCGAACTAGGCCAGGCCTACGGGATGACCGAGCTGTCACCCGGCACCCACCTCGTCCCCGACGGCACCGCGCACGACGCGCCGCCCGGCACCATCGGCAAGCTCTTCCCCTCCACCGAGGCGCGGCTGGTGTCGGTCGAGACCGGCGAGGACGTGGGGTTCGGTGAGGAGGGCGAGATCTGGATCCGCGGCCCGCAGCGGATGAAGGGCCACTTCGGCCGCCAGGAGGAGACCGACACCCTCATCGACGCCGACGGCTGGCTGCACACCGGCGACATCGGGACCGTCGACGAGAACGGCTGGTGGCACGTCGTCGACCGGGTCAAGGAGCTGATCAAGTACAAGGGCTACCAGGTGGCGCCGGCCGAGCTCGAGGCCGTGCTGCTGGCCTCACCCGACGTCGCGGACGCCGCGGTGATCGGCGTGTACGACGATCGCGGTGACGAGGTGCCCAAGGCCTTCGTCGTCCGCGCGCCGGGCAGCAGCGCGACCGAGGACGACGTCCTGGCGTTCGTCGCCGAGCGGTCCGCCCCGTACAAGCGGGTGCGCCAGGTCGAGTTCATCGAGGCGGTGCCGAAGTCGGCCAGCGGCAAGATCCTGCGCCGCGAACTCCGGGTGAAGGAGAAGGCGACCGCCGGGAACTGACGCCGCGGTGGGGCCGGGATCGCCGTCCCGCCCCACCCGCGGACTCAGGCGTCCGGGGTGTCCGCCCCGCCGGGGCCGCCCTCCGCACCCTCGGCGGGCTGGTCGGGGTGGGGGGTCCGGCCGCCGGGCTGGTCGCCGGGCTCCTCCGAGCCCTCGGCCGGCTCAGCGGTGTGCGCGGGGCGGTCCGGGTCGGTCATCGCGGGTCCTCCTCGATCCGTCGGGTCCGCTCGCCCAGTGCCCGCACGTCCGCCGGCTGAACCGCAGCCCCCTGACGGTGGAAGTGAGATGCAGGGCCTCGCCAGGGTCGGGCTACGAGGCGCTGGACGGCCTGGCGAGCCAGGCAGCCCACACGTCTCGCGCGATGTCCTCGTAGCGGTCTGCGGGGCCGGCGATGTCCTCGTCGAACCAATACACGAACTCCTCGTGCACCAGCGCGAGGACATCGTCGACGGACCGTGCTCGCGGGAGGCGCGCGACGATGCTCTCCGCCTCGGGGCGGTACTCGTCCGGGTTGTCGCCGAAGTTGATGCCCACCGGGTCGTGGCGGTACAGCAACGCCTCTACCTCGGCGATCAGCGACAGCGCCATCACACCGTCACCGTAAGGGGGACCGCAGCTCAGGTCACTCCGGTCGCCTCGGGCACCTGCGGCAGCAGTCCCCGGACGGCGTCCACGCCGGGAAGGGCGCCGCGGGCGCCGGGCCCGGTGGTGGACAGCGCCGCGGCGGTCACGGCGAACCGCACCGCGGCCGGCAGGTCGGGGTCGGTGGCCAGGGCCTGCGCGAGGGCGCCGCAGAAGCAGTCGCCCGCGCCGGTGGTGTCCACGGCCGTCACCGGCGGTGGGGCCTGCAGCAGCGGCTGTCCCTCCGGCGGCACGATCAGCGCTCCGCGCGCCCCGAGCGTCACCACGACCGCGCACGAGACCACCGACCGGGCCAGTGCGGCCACCTCAGCCGGTGCCCGCTCGCCCGGCTCGACCCCGGCCAGGTGGGCGAGCTCGTGCTCGTTGGGCACCAGGACGTCGACGTGCTCCCGGAGCTCCGCGGGCAGCGGCTGCGGGGGAGCGGGGGTCAGGACGACGGTGCCGCTCGCGGCCCGGGCGGCGGCCGTCACCGTCTCCAGCGGGGTCTCCAGCTGCAGCAGCACGACCCGCGCCCGGCGCACGGACTCGACGTCGGCGTCCTCCGGCGTCAGTGCGGCGTTGGCCCCCGGTACGACGACGATCAGGTTCTCGCCGCTGCCCTCCTCCACCGGGATGGTCGCCGAGCCGGTCGGGACCCCGGGGGTGCGGTGCACGCGGCTGACGTTCACCCGGGAGCCCGCCAGCGCCGCCAGCTGCCGGTCGCCGGCCGGGTCCTGGCCCACGCGCCCGACCATGTGCACGCCCGGGCCCAGCTCCCCGGCGGCGGCGGCCTGGTTGGCGCCCTTGCCCCCCGGCGCGAGCACGGCGGACCGGCCGATCACGGTCTCGCCCCGCCCCGGCAGCCGGCCGACGGCGACGAGCACGTCCTCGTTGAGGCTGCCGACGACGGTGACGGACACGCGGGTACCTCCGGTGGTGGGGGTGCGGTGGGCGGCGGGGACCGGCGATCATGGCCCGGTGACCACGCTCCCGCCCTCGACCGTGGTCATCGCGCCATGATGTCGGAAGGGTTGCGGCGCAACGATCCGGCCCAGTACGACCAGCTCGCCGACCAGTGGTGGGACGGTGCCGGTGGGTTCGCGATGCTCCACTGGCTGGCCGCGTCGCGTGCGGAGCACATCCCCCCGGCCTCCTCCGCGGACGCGCTCCTCGTCGACCTGGCGTGCGGCGGCGGCCTGATGGCCCCGCACGCCGCCCGCCTGGGATACCGGCACGTCGGCGTCGATCTCGGCCTGCCCGGACTGAGGTTGGCTGGCGCCCACGGAGTCCTGCCCCTGCGCGGTTCGGTGCTGGCGGTGCCCTTGACCGACGAGTGTGCCGACGTCGTCGTCGCCGGGGAGATCCTGGAGCACGTCGACGACGACGTGGCGGTGCTGGCCGAGGCCGCCCGGCTCCTCCGGCCCGGGGGCACGCTCATCATCGACGCGATCGCCGACACCTGGCTGGCCGATCTCATCGCGGTGCGGATCCTCGAACGCGTGCCCGGCGGGCCGCCACCGGGCATCCACGACCCGGCGCTGTTCGTCGACCGCCGGCGGCTGCTGGCCGCGGCGCCCGGCCTCGGTCTCGACCTGGAGCTGGTCGGACTGCGGCCCTCGGTGCGGGACATCGTCCGCTGGCGACTGGGGCGCCGGGCCGGAGTCAGGATGAAGACCCTGCCCACCACAGCGGTCCTCTTCGCCGGGTACGGCCGCAAAAGGTGAGGCAGCGGGCGAGAAGGCGGTTGTGTTGGGTGCGACGTACCGTCGGGACATGACGCCAGGCCCGTGCGCCCCGGAGTGCCCGTGACCGCCGCTGTCGTCACCGGTCTGGGCTCCGCGCTCCCGGCGACCTTCGACCAGGACGCCGTCTGGGACGGCTTCTTCGCCCGGCACTACGACGGCGTGCGGGCGGCCGGGCGGATCTTCGCGAGCGCCGGGGTCCGGCGACGGCACGCGGTCGCCAGCCCCATGGACGAGGACATCAGCGGGTGGGGGACCGGCGCCCGCATGGAGCGCTACGTCCAGGAGGCGCTGCCGCTGGGCAAGCAGGCCGTCGCCGGTGCGCTGGACGCGGCGGGTCTGGCGGCGGACGAGGTGGGGCTGTTCGCCGTCGCCACGTGCACCGGGTACGCCACTCCGGGGCTGGACATCCGGCTGGCCGGTGACCTCGGCATGCCCCCGGGCCTGGAGCGACTCCTGGTGGGGCACATGGGCTGCTACGCCGCGATCCCGGGCCTGGCCGCGGTGAGCGACTTCGTGACCGCCCGGGCCCGGCCGGCCGTGCTGCTCTGCTGCGAGCTGACCAGCCTGCACGTCCAGCCGGCGCAACGGGACCTCGAGCAGGTGGTGGCCCACGCGCTGTTCTCCGACGCGGCGGCCGCCGTCGTCCTGGAGCCCGGGGCCTTCCGCGGACGCCGGCTGGCCGGGATCGTGGCCCGCACGGACGCCTCCACCGCCGACCACATGACCTGGGACGTCACCGATCTGGGCTTCCGCATGGGGCTGTCCCCCCGGGTCCCGGACGTGCTGTCCCGCCACGTCGGCGGGGTGGTCGAGGAGCTCCTCGACGGTGCCGGTCTGCGCATCGAGGACGTCGCCGGATGGGCGGTGCACCCGGGCGGCCCACGGATCCTCGACGTCGTCCGCGACGAGCTCGGGCTCACCGAGGACGAGATCGCCGCCTCGCGCCGCGTGCTCGCCGAACACGGCAACTGCTCCTCGGCGACGGTCCTGCTGGTGCTCGAGGAGATGGCCGACGTCGACGGGCCGGTCGTCGTCATGGCCTTCGGGCCGGGCCTCACCCTCTATGCGGCACTCCTTCTCCCAGCGTGACCGAATCCGTTCCGGAGACGCGCCCGACGCCCTAGGCTCGCCGCCTGGTGCCATCGGGAGGGGGCGGTTCGGTGCAGACTCAGTCGGCGCCGGTCCGCGTCTTCCTCGTCGACGACCACGAGGTCGTCCGACGCGGTGTGGCCGAGGTGCTCGAGGACGACCCGGGCATCTCCGTCGTCGGTGAGGCCGGATCGGTCGCGGAGGCGCTGGTACGGGTGCCCGCCGTCCGACCGGACGTGGTCCTCATCGACATGCGGCTGCCCGATGGCGACGGGGCGGCCCTCTGGCGGCGGCTGCACGGTCAGGTGCCCGGCCTGCGGTGCCTGGTCCTGACCAGCTATGCCGAGCAAGAGGCGCTCGACGCCGCGGTGCAGGCGGGCGCGTCGGGCTTCCTGCTCAAGCAGGTGCGCGGTCCGGCCCTGGCGTCGGCGGTGCGCACGGTCGCCGGCGGTGGCGTGCTGTTCGACGAGGTCGCGCCCGCGGTGTCCCGTGCCCGGGGGGTGGGAGCGGCGGGCAGCGACCGGCTGGCGCTGCTCACCGATCAGGAGCGCACCGTCCTGCGGCTGATCGGCGAGGGGCTCACCAACCGCCAGATCGGCGCCCGGATGGGGCTGGCGGAGAAGACGGTCAAGAACTACACCAGCCATCTGCTCGCCAAGCTCGGCCTCGAGCGGCGCACCCAGGCGGCGATCCTCGCGACGGAGCTCCGCGACCGCGCGAGCGGCTGAGGCTCAGGACGGGAGCGGCGCGGTCCAGCAGATCTCGGTTCCCGAGCCCGACGACATCGTGGTCAGTCGCCCGCCTCGCCGCTCGGCCCGGTCGGCCAGGTTGGCCAGCCCGCTGCGGACCGTGACCGGTGGCAGCCCGCACCCGTCGTCGGTCACCACCACGCGGGCCGCGTCGGTGATGTCCACGGCCACGGTCACCCGCCGGGCCCGCGCGTGCCGGACCACGTTGGTCACCAGCTCCCGCACCACCGCCACCAGGTCCAGCACCAGGTCGGGCGTCAGGTCGTCGTGCTCGCTCCGGATCCGCAGGTCCGGCCGCACGTCGTGACCCTCGGTCACCGAGCGGAGCACCTCGGCCAGCCGCTGCCGGACGGCGGCCGCCGACGCGTCCCCCGCCTCGTGGAGCTCGAAGATGGACGTGCGGATCCGCGCGATCGTGCCGTGCAGGTCGTCGACACTGCGCGAGAGCCCGGCCGCCAGTTCGGGACGCTCCTGTTCCACGGATCGGCCGAGCCGGTCCAGGGAGAGCGCCGTGGCGAAGATGCGCTGGACGACGTGGTCGTGCAGGTCGCGGGCGATGCGGTCGCGGTCGGCCTGGACCTGGAGCCGATGGGCCCGCTGCTGGGAGCGGGCGAGCTCCAGCACCACCGTGGCCTGCGCCGCGAAGGTCGACAGGAGCTCCAGCTCGTCGGGGCAGAAGGGCGCCCGCCCGGCCCGTCGCATGATCACGAGCAGCCCGCGATGGGCGGCGCTGCCCACCGGCACCAGCAGGGCGGGACCGTAGCCCGCGGTCAGCTCGACCTCCACCGCCGAGAGCGTGCCGACCACCGGCATCGCGTCGATGTCGTCGATGAGGCGTGGCACGCCCGCCTGCTGGGTCTCACCCACCAGGGTGCCCCCCAGGGGCACGCGCACCCCCTCGGCGAACTCGGCGGCATACCCCACGGCGGCGACGATGGTCATCGTCCCGGGATCATCGGCACTCGGGGCCAGGACACCGGCCACGTCGGCGTCGGCAAGGGCGGAGACGCGGGTGGACACCGTCCGGAGCACATGGTCGGGATCGGCCCCCGACAGCAGCGCCGCAGCCATCTCCGTGGCCGCCTGCCCCCACTTGCGTCGGATCTCGGCCCGCTCTGCCAACCGGGCGTTCTCGATCGCCACGCCCGCGACGGCGGCCAGGGCCTGCGCCACCTCGGTGTCGGCGGGGGTGAAGGGACCTCCGGTGCGCTTCTCCGTGAGGTAGAGGTTGCCGAATCTCGCCTCGCCCACGTGCACCGGGACGCCGAGGAACGAGCGCATCGGCGGGTGCCCCTCCGGGAAACCGAGCGACGCCGGATGCTCGGCCAGGTCGTCGAGCCGGAGCATCGAGGGCTCGTCCACGAGCAGTCCGAGGACGCCGTGTCCCTGGGGGAGGCGCCCGATGCGCTCGCGCTCCTCCTCCCCCATGCCGACGATGACGAACCGGTCCAGCCGCCGGCCGTCGGGCGTCAGGACCCCGAGGGCCCCGTAGCGGGCATCCACGTGCTGGACCGCCGCGTGCACGATGTCGTGCAGGGTGGCCTCCAGCTGGCTGCTGGAGGCGACTGCCCGCAGTGCCGCGGTGACCACCGGCACGGCACGGACGTCGCCCTCGGACGGCGGGGCCAGGGGATCGGGCGGGGGCACGGCCCGACGGTAGGAGTCCTGGCCGGGCTCGGGAACCGGTCCCTGAGCGGGAGGACCGGTCCCTGGTCCGGAGGGAGAGTCGCCGCGTTCAGGCGCCACGTGCGAGCCGGTGGGTGGGAGGTCGGGGGACCGCCTGGCGGAGCAGGGTCTTCCCGTGGGTGCCGACGACGACGAGATCGGCTCCGCGGGTGGCGGCGGTCAGCGCCTCGAACACCGGCCGGTCGAGGACCGCGGTGCGGGTCCGCCCGTGCACCCCGGTCTCCCCGATCGCCCGGAGGACCTGCGCCTCCAGTCGCTCCTGCGCGGAGAGCCGCGCGCGGAGGAGCAGCCGGCCCGAGCCCTCCAGAGGATCACCGGCGGGCTCGTCGAGCACGAGCACGGCGACGACGGTCGCCTCTCGCCGTGCGGCCTCACGCAGTGCCCAGACCAACGGTCCGTGTGCGGCCGCCGACCCGTCGACCTCGACGATGAGCCACGGGTTCTGCCTGCGGGGCAGCAGCGGGGGGAGATGCAACGGCCCGACCGCTGGGGCGGCGTCTGCCGAACCGTCACCCGGCCACGCCGACGGGACGGTGGGCCGCAGCTCTGTCTCCGGGCTCGGCTCAGGTTCCCGGGGGGACGGCATCTCGCTCATGGGGCGATCGTTATGGCACGTCCAGCGGTCTCCCAGGGACCAAAGGCCCGACCGTCACACGGAGAAGGCGATCAACACCATTCCGGAACGGTGTTCGTGCGTGTCCGTACCCTGGGTGAAACCCCCGCTGCTGTCGGGTAGCGGCATCGACGCGTGCGGCTCGTCCGGCGGGAGCGGTCGGCCATGGCCACGGCCGCCCTCACCCCGATGAGGGGGTGTGACAGCCCCTGTTCAAGAACTGTCGCGCGCGGCCCGATCGTCAGGGCATGAGTCTTCTCCGCCGGCTGCGGGGCACCAGTCTCCTGATCCGCTTCGGCGCGACCAGCCTGGTGCTCACGTTCCTGGTGGGCGCGGTGCTCTCCTCGGTGCTCAGCTCGGCCATCGAGGACCGCGCTCGCCAGCAGGCGGAGGACGCGGCCCTGATGGCGGTGCGCCTCGGTCTCCAGCCGCACTTCACCCCCGCGGACCTGGCGGACGGTTTCCGCCCGTACCGCCTGGCGGACGTGGAGGAAGCCGTCGACGACGCCGCCGAGCAGTTCGGCACGGCGGGCCACGAGCTGGCCGCCTTCGACCCGATCGAGCTGAAGATCTTCGACCGCGACCGGACGATCCTCTACCACTCCGAGAACCCCGAGCTCGTCGGCCAGACCTCGCAGTCGGGAGAGCTCGGCACCGCGCTCGACGGTCACGTCGTCTCGAGCTTCACGCACTCCGCCGACGACAGCGTCGACAGCGACGACGGCGCGCACCAGCTGCTCGAGGTCTACGTGCCGCTGCAGTACGCCGGTGCCACCCGGCCGGAGGGCGTCATCGAGCTGTATCTGCCGTACGCGCCGGTGGCCGTCGCGGTGCGCGAGGACGTGCGCACGATGACGGTCGCGCTCGTGGCCAGCCTGACCGTCTTCTACGTCGTCGTCTTCCGGCTCATCGCATCGGCATCGAGGAAGCTGCGCCGGCAGAGGGCGGCCCTGCAGGCCTCCGCCGAGCGTGACCGTCACCAGGCCACCCACGACGCACTCACCGGCCTGCCGAACTGGGAGCTGCTGCGTGACCGGCTCGAGCAGGCCCTGGCGGCGGCGAGCCGGTCGGCCGGAGAGGTCGCGATGCTGCTGATCGACCTGGACCGCTTCAAGGAGATCAACGACACCCTGGGACACACCCACGGCGACAAGCTGCTCCGCCAGGTGGGTCCCCGCCTGCGGTCGGTCCTCCGCGAGGGGGACACGGTGGCGCGCCTCGGTGGCGACGAGTTCGCCGTCCTGCTGCCGTCCGTGGAGGGGATCGCCGAGGCCGAGGCCGTCGCCGCCCGGCTGCGCGAGGCGCTGCACCGCCCCTTCGACGTCGACGGCGTGGCCCTCGACATCGAGGCCAGCATCGGCATCGTCGTCTCCCCGTGGCACGGGACCGACACCGAGGCGCTCCTGCGCCACGCGGACATCGCGATGTACGCCGCGAAGGAGGTCAAGGCGGGAGCCGTGGTCTTCCAGCCCGAGCAACACGTCACCGCGCCGGCGCGGCTGACCGTTCTCGGCGACCTCCGCCGCGCCCTGGACGGCACCGACGAGTTGTTCCTGCACTACCAGCCCAAGTACACCCTGGACGGCGAGCGGATCGAGGGCGCCGAGGCGCTGCTGCGTTGGCAGCACCCCACCGAGGGGTTGATCCCACCCGGCGACTTCATCCCGGCCGCGGAGGGGACCGGGATCATCCTGCGGCTCACCGAGCGCGTGCTCGACATGGCGCTCGTGCAGATGCGGGCCTGGATCGACGCCGGACATCCTGTCCCGGTCGCGGTCAACCTCTCCACCCGCTGCCTGCTCGACGCGGGCCTGCCCGACCTCGTCCAGCGGCTGCTGGCCGAGCGTCGCGTCCCGGCGGAGCTCCTGCGCCTGGAGGTCACCGAGAGTGCGGTCATGGGCGACTCCGCCCGCTGCATGGAGGTCCTGCAACGTCTGCACGTCCTCGGTGTCCGGCTCTCGATCGACGACTTCGGCACCGGCTACAGCTCCATGTCGCACTTGCGGCGGCTGCCGGTCGACGAACTCAAGATCGACCGTTCGTTCGTGATGGGCATGACCACCACGCAGCACGACGCCGTCCTGGTCCGCACCGCGATCGACCTCGGCCACAACCTGGGGCTCACGGTCGTGGCAGAGGGTGTCGAGGGCACGGAGCACGTCACCGCGCTGCGCGCCCTGGGCTGCGACATCGCGCAGGGCTACCACTACGCCCGGCCGATGGGCGGCGAGCGGATGAGCGAGCTGCTCGATCGTGTCGGCACCATCCACGACCCACGCGGCTCGGCGGCCACCGCGTCCTGACCCGCGGCGTGCCGACGGTCACGGTCCCCCGTGCCCTGCCTCGTCCGGCGGCCGCCAGCGGCTCGCGGCGATGGGGAAGATCCATCGGCGACCGGGCCACTCGGACACGCACCAGAGCTCATCCCCGGGGCGGGACCAGCCGAGGTCCTCCGGCCCGGTCGGCAACACCCCCCGGTGGCGGTGCAGCGCCCCCGGCGCGCCGACGTACAGGTCTCCGGGCGATCCTTCGCCGGCGCTGGCCGTGACGAACCACGCGGACTCGTGCACGGCCGCTCCCTGCATCCGGCTCGGCTGACCCTCGTAGACCTCGAGCGGGGTGCACCGGCCGTGCTCGTCGGCAGCCGGGAGACCCGTCCGAGGATCGAGCGGGTAGCGCGCGAGTCGGGGAGCCCCCTTCCCCGTGCGGCGGTACTCGCCCACGACCAGGTTCGGCCGGCCCGCCACCTGTCCGGTGGACAGGAACGAGTAACGCAACCGACGTGCGCCCGAGCGCAGCGGAACCCGGTATGCCATGAGCTGAGGGAGTACGTAGTCGTACCCGTGGGCGCCGGAGCGGCCGGTGGGTCGCCGGAGCCGGTCGATCCGGCCGCGGAGTGTCGCTCCCTCCCCGCCGGACGGTCGCCGGGGGACACGCAGAACGTCTCCGAGGTGGAAGACGCGCACCCCGAAGAGGGTGTCGGCGACGTGCAGGACGTCGCCGTGGACGGCGATGCCGCCCGCGTGCACCGGGACGGTGCCCATGGTCAGGACCCCGAGACGGCGGTGTGGCGCGACGAGCAGGACGTGTCGGTAGCGGGCGCGCTCCGGGTCGGTCCGGTCGATCACCGAGATCCGCGACCCGGGCGTGCGGAGGAGCCCGCGACGTCTGGCGTACCAGCTCACGAGCAGTACGCGACCCGAACGGATGCTCGCCACGCCCTGCGGCCACCACGCCGGGTCGTCGCGGTCCAGGGGATCCCAGGTGTAGCCCTCACCCGCGGCCTTCCCCGGCACCAGGCACCGCTCGGCGGCACGGTCGAGGTCGTCGAGGACGCCGTCGAGCGCCACCCTCGGCAGCCTGCTGCTCACCCGGTCGACGAGGCCCGACCGAGGCCGCGTCGCCGTCAGTGCATACCGCGGTGCTGCACCCATGGACGTCATTCTGGATGCGCCGCTGCTCTCGGGGCGTGGCGTCCGCCCGAGCTCGGAGCGGCCGGAATCCGGCCACCCCGTGCCGTGCCCTGTGGCGCGCCGCCACGGTCCCGTGCCTGATGGGCGGGACGATGGAAAGCGGCCGCAGCACGCGGGCGGACGGTGACGGGCCGGTCTCAGCCAGCGGTTTTCCCCGTCCACGGCCATGCTGGTGACTGACGGATGATCGGGTGGGCCGGCTCCGTCGCGACCGGTGACGGCACCGGTAGCCATGGGAGGCGGTGACATGAGGGCCACGTCCGGCGCGTCGGGCGCTGCCGCGGACAGGCAGATCTCGGCTCGGAGTTCCGCGGCGTGGGCCCTCGTCGAGGCGCTCCGCGTGCGGCAGTTGCCCCGGAACGGGCTCGTGGTCGCGGCGCCGCTCGCCGTCCGGAGGCTTCCCGCGTTCGGCCCGCTCCCCGGCTGGTCATGAGCGCTCTGCGGCAGACCGTGGCGGCCGTCTTCCGCCGCCTGTCGCTGTGACCACGCGGACCGTGGCGCAGCGGCAACGCGGTCGGGCCCTCGGGAGAGAGGCCTCGGGATTCGCGGCGGTGGGCGTCTTCGGCCTGGCCGTCGACATCGGGGGCTACAACGCGCTCGTGCACCTGGGCGGGGACGGCTGGCTGGGTGAGCAGCCGCTCGTCGCCAAGACGGTCTCGCTCATCGCGGGAACCACCGTCGCCTACGTCGGCAACCGGTTCTGGACCTATCGGGACCGTCCACGTGGCCGCCTCGCCCGGGAGTACACGCTGTACCTGGCCCTGAGCGGCGTCGCCCTCGGGATCGCGCTCGGCTGCCTCGCGTTCTCGCGCTACGTCCTGGGTCTCACGAGCCCGGTGGCCGACAACGTCGCGGCCAACGGCGTCGGCCTCGCGCTCGGCAGCCTCTTCCGCTTCATGTCCTACCGGCGCTTCGTCTTCCGCGAGGAGCTGCCGCCCTGACCTCGGCACGGTGGCAGCGCCACAGACGTCATGGAGCGGACGGCGACTCCTGAGGGTGACGCCGAGGGCCCTCGGCAGGCGGCCCGATCCAGGCACGGCCATCCGTGGGGTCCTCTCGCCGGGATGCCTCCGGACCCTGGAACTGGCCCGTTCCCCACCCCGCGAGCAGGACGGCTCCTCCACCGATCGCCAGCCCGGCGATGTCGTCCACGATGTAGTGCCAGCCGAAGTAGATGGTCGCCGTCACGGTGAGGGCGAAGAAGGCCCACAGCAGCGCGCGCACCGCGATCGACCGGAGCGTGAGCTGCGCGATGAGCGCCGCGGTGAAGATGATCGACACGTGCAGCGACGCGAAGGCGGCGATGCTCTGGATGCGCTCGGTCCCCTGCGGATCGGTGAGGACGAGCCAGCGTGAGATGAGCAGGCTGTTCTGGAGCTGGGACGTGCCGGTCTCGGGAAGGCTCCAGAACAGCTCGGGCTGGGCGTACACCGGGCCCCGCGACGGGAGGACGTAGTAGCTGGCGGTACCCAGCGACCAGTTCAGGCACAGGGCCGTCACGTACCAGCTGGCCTCGCGGGACCGACCTCTGGACACGAGGGCGAGGGCGAGGGATGCCGGGACGAACATGAGGAACGCGAGGTAGACCCAGGACAGCACGTGCGCAGCGGCGCCGGTGCCGAGGACGTCGTGGACCACCTGAGCGGGCGCGACCCCGCCCGCCATCCACCGGTCGAGCTGCAGCAGCTCGTCGTCGACCAGGTCCGGCCGGAGCAGAGGGAGGAAGTGCTTGAGATTGCGGTACGACACGTAGGTGCCGTAGAAGGCGGCCAGCCCGATCAGTGCCGGACGAAGGCGCCGCCAGGGCCAGCGTTCGCGGGCGACGAGGAGCATCTGCCTCGGTACGGCGCGGACCGAGCGCACCCCCATCAGGGCACGGGGGGCCACGTCGGCCGCGAGCATCAGTGTCACGAGCAGCGGCAGGCGGATGTAGGTCGGCCCGAGGAACCCGTCCGGGTCGCGGAGCGGAAGGCCGAGGTACACGGCGCAGACCACGGCGACGGTGCCCGTGGCGAGGGCGACGGCCACGGCCATCCCGTAGGCGCTATCGCGGACAGCACGAACGGCAGGGACATCCATATACGGCTAGTTTCTCTGAACTGTCGGCTAACACACGTCGTCATCGTCCCGACCCGCCGTCGAATTACAGGAAACGGAGCGCCGTGAGGACGATCACCCTACCGGCCGCGGCGACGCCACCCCGGAGGGGGCTCTCCCGCCCGTCGCCGGCGACGCTCGGCTGGGCCGTCGTCGGGTTCTCCGCCCTCATCCACCTGGCGCTGTGCTGGTCGTTGCGCGGCTTCCTGACCGACGACGCCTGGATCTCGGTTCGCTACGCGGAGAACCTCGCGGTCGGGGAAGGCTTCGTCTGGAACCCCGACGGTCCTCGCGTCGAGGGCTTCAGCAATCCGTTGCTCGTGGCGATCGAGGCCCTGGCCCACGCGGTCGGCTGGTCCGCGCCGGGAGCCGCTCGCCTGCTCGGTGTGGCCAGTGGCCTCGCGTGCGTGGTCCTCGTCTACGTCCAGGGGCGAGCCGTCGTGGGCGAATCCGCGGCGCGGATCGCCTCGGTGCTGACCGCCTGCAGTGCACCCTTCGCCCTCTGGGGTGTCGGCGGCCTCGAGACCCTTCCGGTCGCCCTGGCTGCCACCGCCGGCACGCTCGAAGTCGCCCGACGTGACGGAGGCAGGGTTCTGCGCGCCGCCGCGGCGTTCGCCGTGCTGCCGTGGCTGCGCCCGGAAGGGCTCGCCATCGCCGCGGCCGTAGTGGCAGCCGGCGAGATCCCGGGCCTCTTCCGAGCAGCGACACGCCGACGCGCGCTGATCCGTGCCGTGCTGCTCGGGGGTATCCCGCTCTGCTCCCAGATCCTGCTCGAGGCCGTCCGGTTCGGTGTGTACGGGCACCTGCTGCCCAACTCCGTGCTCTACAAGTCCGGCGCCGGCGACGGGTTCACCGTGCTCGACAAGTTCCTCGACCAGGCGCTGTTCCCGATCATGCTGGCGGTCGTCGGCGCGGTGATCCTGACCGGCCGGGCCCGGTTGCTCGCGGTCCCACCGGTCGTCTACGCGCTGGGGTCCATCGGCACGCTGGACAGCGCGAACGCCTACAGCCGCTTCTTCATGCCGGTCTGGCCGCTGATCGCGCTGCTGGCGGCGGTCGTCGTCGGACACGGCGTCCGGATGCTCCGGCAGCGCCACGGCGCGGTGTGGGGGGCCGGTCTCGCGGCCGCCGCTGGACTCGTGGTCCTCGCGCTCCCTCCCGGCGACGTCTGGAGCGTGCACGGCACGCAGCAGCGGTACATGGACTGCCGGGTCGGTGCTCGGGAGTCTGCCCTGGACTGGTTGCGCACGACGCCACCGGAGACCTCCTTCGCCATCTCCGACGCCGGGCTCGTACCGGCTCGCGCCGAGGGGCGATACGTCATCGACAACTTCTTCCTGAACGAGCCGCTCATCCAGGAGACCGGCCGGATGTCGCCCCGCGAGCGCGCGGACCTCGTCCATCGCCGCGCCCCCGACGTCCTGGTGCTGTCGAGCCGGGACGCCCGGCGGTTCGTCGGCTACTACCCGACCGAGCAGGCGATCCACGACCATCGGGGCATGTCCGAGTACCGCCTCGCGCACGTCGCCGAGGGGCGAGGAGCCACCTGCGGTTACCACCTGATGGTGTTCCAGCGATGAACCGCACGGTGTTCCGGCGATGAGCGCGACGATGTGGACGCTGCCGAACGTCCTCACCGGCCTGCGCCTGCTCGCCGTCCCCTTCCTCGGCGCGACGCTCGCCGTCGCGGGGGACAGCCCCCGGGGCCGGATGGCGGCTCTTGCGCTGTTCGTGGCTGCATCGGTGACGGACTTCGCCGACGGCTGGGTCGCCCGACGCCGGGGCCAGTGCACCGACCTGGGCGCTCTCGTCGATCCGATCGCCGACAAGGCCCTCGTCGGCACCGCGCTCATCTGCCTGTCCGGGCACGACGTCGTCCCGTGGTGGGCGACCCTGGTGGTGCTGGCCCGTGAGGTGGCCGTCACAGGTCTGCGGCTGACCGTTCTGCGGCACGGTGTGATCCCGGCGAGTCGCGGCGGCAAGGTGAAGACCGTGACGCAGACGGCCCTGATCCTGCTCGCGCTCGCGCAGCCCGGGTGGACCGAGGCGCTGATGGTCGTCGTCGTGGTGACCGTCGCCTGGACGCTGATCACCGGCCTCGACTACGCCGTGAAGGCGACGGCGCTCACGCGGGCCGTGGACTCGCCTCGTCGGCCGTGGCAGAGGAGGGTCGCCGGCGACCACGTGGACGGTGGAGGACCGTTGTTCCCGAACTCCGGTCGTCAGCAGGGCGGTGGGACGGGCAGCTCCCGGGTCAGGTCCTGACGCAGCCACACCCGGTGGCCGCAGATCTCCGCCACGACCCGGTACCGGTCGTGGATCAGCTCCCGGAGCCTCGACCCGGCGTCGATGTCCCAGGCGTTCAGTCCGGTGACCTGGACGATCCACGACGGTGCCCGAGGCCCGGCCAGCGTTTCCCGGAGGC
Organism: Blastococcus mobilis; assembly: GCF_900188025.1. Lineage (GTDB taxonomy): Bacteria > Actinomycetota > Actinomycetes > Mycobacteriales > Geodermatophilaceae > Blastococcus_B > Blastococcus_B mobilis. The sequence goes on along the minus strand of NZ_FZNO01000004.1, from coordinate 124,911 downwards.
GGGCCTGCGCAGGGTCGAACGTGCGCATCGGCACGCTCCACAGGTGCGGGTACGGCGAGGACATGTCCGCGGTCTCCAGGACGGAGGGGAGGCCGTACGCCACGAACGCCGTGTCGCCCACCGCCTCGGAGCCGGCCAGCCACTCGCCGATCCGCTGGCTGTACCAGATCGACGGCACGGTCGCGTGGACCACCAGCGTCACGAGGGTCCCCAGAGCCGCCGCCGACACGACCATCGTGCCGGCTCCTCTCATCCAGGAGCCGGCCCGGGAGGCCATGGGGGCCATCGCCCCGACGGCGAGTACCGACGCCGGCGCCAGTTGCAGCAGGTAGGGGGGCCAGTAGCTGCCACCTGCCGTGATGGCCGCGAGACCGAACAGCATCAGCGTGCTGATCGTCCTGCCTTCGGGTGAGCCGCACGGCACACAGCGACGTACCCGGAGGAACCACGCGATCGCGATGGGGATCAGCCCCGTCACGAGGCCCAGGACCACCAGCAGCGCCCCCCTGCGGATGGAGGCGTCCGGACTGCTCGACCAGATGGTTTCCAGGGCCGCACCGCGGAAGGCGACGAGGTCCCGCCATGCGTGGCCCGGCTCGATCCGCGCCCAGGTCAGCCACAGCCAGACCGACGCACACACGAGCAGTCCGCCGAGCAGGGCCGCCGGCGCCATGACGACCGCGCGGCGGCGGGTCGTCGCATCCTGCCCCCAGGACCCGAACACGACGAGGCCGGCGAGGAAGAGCGCGCCCTCCAGCAGGTTCTGCTTGATGAGTGGTGCCGCAGCGGCGACGACGCCGGCGGCGCCGGCCAACCGGAGCCGGCGCGTCAGCGAGTCGGCGTTCCAGGCCGACAGGGCCAGGGCGATGGCTCCCATCACGAACGCAGCACCGAACAGCTCGCCATCGGCCTGCTCGGTGGCCAGGCCCGGGGAGCACATCAGGCCCGCGGCCACCAGCGCGGACCAACGGCCTCCGGCCCGGCCGCCGAGAAGGCTGCCCGCACGCCAGCCGGCAAGGACGAACAGGAGGACGAACGGGATCGCCACCACCCGGATGGCCTGGTCCCAGTCCGTGAGGGACGCGACCTTGAAGATGAGCATGAGCAGCGGCGGGCGGTCGACGAAGTAGTCGCCGTAGAGGAACTCGCCGCCCGTATGCCACTGCCGCGCGATGAGCAGGTATCCGCCTTCGTCGTTTCGCAGTGGCCGCGGCACGTAGGTCGCGCGGACGACCACCACGCCGAGGCACAGCAGCACGAGGAAACGCGTCGTCGTCGGGACGCGCCCGCCGTGCTCGTCCCTCGTCGACAACAAGGTCACGCGGACATTGAACCGGCACTCGCGTGCCGAAGGGCCCTTCCCGTCCGCACGCCCCGCTGTTCCCGCCCCGCTGTTCCTGCGCCGGTGTCGAGCGCTCCTTCGCGGCGAGGCCCGAGGCGCTCTCACCGATCAGGTCGGTGGATCGCAAGGACTCGTTCCCGCAAGGACTCGTTCCGGTTTCCGGTCGTATAGTCCGCTCGTGGCAGCCCTGGTGGCCGCGGCACTCGTCGCGACCGTGCACATGGCCTATCTGGTCTACATGGTGTTCGGCGGCTTCCTCGCGCTGCACCGGTTCGCCTGGATCTGGCCGCACATCGTGTCGACGGTCTATTCGATCTACGTCACGACCACGTCCTTCACCTGCCCCGTCACCACTGTCGAGAAGTGGCTGCTGGGCATGGGCGGGAGGGCACCGTACGAGGGCAGCTTCATCGCCCACTACCTGCGCGGCGTCCTCTACCCCGCGCAGTACGAGACGGCCCTCTGGCTGAGCGGGATGGCCCTGGCAGTCGTCTCGTACGTCGTCGTCCTGATGCGACGCCGGCGGACCGCTCTCGTGCCGGTCGACATCTCGTGGTCCTGAGGTCCGCGTAGCGTCCAGCGGGCGTCGGGAGGATCGTGCTCGGAGCCGACCGTTCGGGCGTTTCCGCCGGTCGGGCGATGAGAGCGGGTGACGAGAATCGAACTCGCACTGTCAGCTTGGGAAGCTGATGTTCTACCATTGAACTACACCCGCGGTGCCCGCCACAGTACCTGGCGGTCCTCCCGCGCGGGAGCGCACCCCCTGATCAGCGGCGCATCTCGGCCAGGAAGCCCGTCGCCTCCGACCGCAGCCGCTCGGCCATCTGCGACAGCCCGTGATGTGTGAATCAGCCCGTCGGCGCCGTGCGCGCCGTGGGCACGTGGCGAACGTCGCCGGACGCACGAGGCGTACGCCCGCCGGGCCGGGCGTACGACCGGCGCACTGCGTCTTCCCGCACGTCTCGGGCCGGTCCGGGACGGCGGCCGAGCGGCCCCTGCCCGGGTTCGCCCGGAGGGGCGGGCGGGGCGGTCCCTAGACTCCGCGCCATGCTGCTGAGCGACCGCGACATCACGGCCGCGATCGCCGAGGGTCGCCTCGGCATCGAGCCCTACGACAAGGGGCTGGTGCAGCCGTCCAGCATCGACGTCCGGCTGGACCGGTTCTTCCGGGTGTTCAACAACGCGCGGTACACCCACATCGACCCGGCCCAGCAGCAGGACGACCTCACGACGTTGGTCGAGCCCGAGGGCGACGAGCCCTTCGTGCTGCACCCCGGCGAGTTCGTGCTCGGCTCGACGCTCGAGGTCGTGACCATCCCCGACGACCTCGCCGCCCGGCTCGAGGGCAAGTCCTCACTGGGCCGGCTGGGCCTGCTCACCCACTCGACGGCCGGCTTCGTCGACCCGGGTTTCACCGGGCACATCACGCTGGAGCTGTCCAACGTGGCGAACCTGCCGATCACACTGTGGCCCGGCATGAAGATCGGCCAGCTGTGCCTGTTCCGGCTGACCACCCCGTCGGAGCACCCGTACGGCTCGGCGGTCTACGGCTCCCGCTACCAGGACCAGCGTGGCCCGACGCCGTCGCGGTCCTACCGGAACTTCACCCGCACGGAGACCCGGCGTCCCTAGTCGCGGGGAGGCGCGGCGGCGCGCCGTCCCTGGTCGCGCGGTGGCGCGGTGTCGGCGATGTGTGCGCTGGCCGGCGCTTCGGCGCCCGCGCTCTCCAGCACGTCGGTGCAGCGCCCGGCCGGTGACCAGCCGGGAACGGACCGTTCCACCTCATCGTCGACGAAGACCTGCCGCGTGGCGATCCACCCGGCGACGCCGAGCACGGCGACGCCCACGAGCACGATGACGAACATGCCGTCGTAGCTGCCGGTCGCCCCACGCAGCACGCCCACCAGGAGCGGGCCGGCTCCGGCGATCACGTACCCCCAGCCCTGGGTGACGGTCGAGAGCGCGGAGACGGTCTCGGGCGTCCGGGCCCGCAGGCCGATGAGGGTGAGCACCATCGAGAAGGTGCCCATGCCGACGGCGATGAGCGTCATCCAGAGCCACGGCGCGGCGGTCGGGGCGATCCAGAGCCCCACCCAGCCGATGACGTAGTTGGCGAGGAAGACGAGCAGCAGCGGGCGCTGCATCCGCGGTCGGACGGTGAGGGACGGGATGACGGCGCTCAGCGGCAGACCGACGACGGAGTTGAGGCCGAGCAACAGCCCCGCGGTCGCGGCGGTCAGACCCGAGTCGCGCAGGTACTGGGCCGACCAGCCGATGACGACGTAGGCCTGCAGCGCCTGGACGCCGAAGAAGGCGGTGAGCGCCATCGCCGTCGGGCTGTGCACCAGCGCCCGCATGCGGACGGCGGCATGACCCTCGCGCGAGACGCCGGGCGAGGCCGGGACGGCCAGCCACACGGCCGCCGCGACGAGCGCGGGCACCGCCCACACGACGAGCGCCCAGCGCCAGCCCTCGTCCCCGGCGGCGTCGGCCACCGGCTGCGCGGCGACGGCGGCGAGGGTCGCGCCCAGGCCCATGGCGGTGCTGTACGCGCCGACGAGCGGGCCGGTCCGCGCCGGGAAGTGCCGCTTCACCAGGCTGGGGAGCATGACGTTGCCGAGGGCCCCGCCGGCCATGGCCAGTGCCGTGCCGGCGAGGAAGACCGGGAAGGCGTCGGCCAGGCTGCGCAGCGCGAGGCCGCCGCTCATGGCGATCAGGGCGCCGGCGAGCACGTGCGAGTCGCGGTAGCGGGCCGAGAGGGCCGGGCCGGTGAAGCCGATGAGCGCGAAGCAGAGCACCGGCATGGTGGTGATGACGCCGGCCAGGCCGCTGGAGATGCCCAGGCCGCGCTCGATCTCCTCCAGCACGGGGCCGACGCTGGTGACCGCCGTCCGGAGGTTGAGCGCCGTGAGCACGATCGCGACGGCGATGAGCGCGAGGCCCCGACGGCGATCGGTGCCGGCGCCGAGGTCGGTGGGGGCGGTGCGGGCGGTGCGGGTCACCCACGGATCGTCCTCTGCGCCTGCGGTGGCCGAGGTGCCGGGGTGGGCGGCCGGACGCGTCGGGTCCGCACCGCGGAGTCGTCTCCCGGGACGGCCCGCGCCGGGAACGCCTGCGCCCGGAACGACGACGGCGCGCGCCACCCCGTCGAAGGTGACGCGCGCCGTCGTCCTCACTGCGATGCTCCCGAAGCTGTCGTCAGGCCATTTCTCTGGCCTGACTCAGCGCTCCGGTCCGCTCCTCGCTCGTTCCTCGCTGCGATGCTCCCGAAGCTGTCGTCAGGCCATGTCTCTGGCCTGACTCCGCGCTCCGGTCCGCTCCTCGCTCGTTCCTCGCTGCGATGCTCCCGAAGCTGTCGTCAGGCGGTCGGGCCGTGCTCCGTGGCCGCCGAACCGGTGCCGGCGACGTCGTCGGCCTTCGTGCCGACGTCCGCTCCGGACTCCGCCCCCGGGGCGCTGACGCCGACCGGCGTCAGCGAGCGCAGCAGGATCTGGCTGACGTCGAGCACCTCGACGTGCTCACCGGCCTCGCCGTTCTGCTTCTTCGACGTCAGCGCGTCGGAGAGCATCGTGATGCAGAACGGGCAGGCCGTGGAGATCACGTCGGGGTCGAGCTCCAGGGCCTCCTCGGTGCGCTCCATGTTGATGCGCTTGCCGATCTTCTCCTCCATCCACATGCGGGCGCCGCCGGCGCCGCAGCAGAAGCCGCGGTCCTTGCAGCGGTGCATCTCCTGCGTGGACAAGCCCTGGACGGAGTCGAGGATCTCCCGCGGGGGCGTGTAGACCTTGTTGTGCCGGCCCAGGAAGCACGGGTCGTGGTAGGTCACCTTGCGGTCGATCGGCGTGACCGGGGTGAGCCGGCCCTCCTCGACGAGCTGACCGAGCAGCTGGGTGTGGTGCACGACCTCGTAGTGGCCGCCGAGCTGCGGGTACTCCTTGCCCAGCGAGTTGAAGCAGTGCGGGCAGGTCGCCACGATCTTGCGCATGCCGGGGACGCGCCCCTCGAAGGCGGCGTCGAGCGTGGCCACGTTCTCCTGCGCCAGCATCTGGAAGAGGAACTCGTTGCCCATCCGGCGGGCGGGGTCGCCAGAGCAGGTCTCCCCGTTGCCCAGGACTGCGAACTCGACGCCCGCGGTGTGCAGCAGCTCGGCGACGGCCTTGGTGACCTTCTTCGCGCGGTCGTCGATGGCACCGGCGCAGCCGACCCAGAACAGGTACTCGATGTCGTAGTCGAGCGGGCCGTCGGCCACCTTGACCTCGAAGTCGAGCTCCTTCATCCAGTCCTCGCGGACGTTGCCGCCCATGCCCCACGGGTTCCCGCGGTTCTCCAGGTTCTTCATCATCACGCCGGCCTCCGAGGGGAAGCTGGACTCGATGAGCACCTGGTAGCGGCGCATGTCGTTGATGTGGTCGACGTGCTCGATGTCCACCGGGCACTGCTCCACGCAGGCGCCGCAGTTGGTGCAGCTCCACAGGACGTCGGGGTCGATGACCCCGCCCTCCTCGAGGGTGCCGACCAGCGGGCGGTGCGCCTGGGCGTCGTTGGTGCCCTCGATGCGGGCGTACCCGGAGGCCCAGACCTGCTCGTCGCTCGGCTTCAGGATGTCGTAGTCGGGCATGGTCTCCGACGCGGTCTTCTCACCGATCAGGTACGGGGCCTTGGCGTAGAGGTGGTCCCGCAGGTCCATGATCACCATCTTCGGCGACAGGGGCTTGCCGGTGTTCCAGGCCGGGCACTGGCTCTGGCACCGCCCGCACTCGGTGCAGGTGGTGAAGTCCAGCATCCCCTTCCAGGTGAAGTCCTCGATCTTGCCGCGGCCGAAGATGTCGTCCTCGCCCGGATCCTCGAAGTCGATGGGCTTGCCGCCCGACGTCATCGGCGGCAGCGGGCCGAGCGCGGGTGCGCCGTCGGCGTTGCGCTTGAAGTAGATGTTGAAGAAGGCGCTGAACCGGTGCCAGGCCACGCCCATGTTCAGGATGCGGCTGATCACGACCAGCCAGGTCAGGCTGACCACGATCTTGACGAAGGCGACGATCGTGAGCAGGTCGGGGCTGTCGGGCAGCAGGGTCGCGACGGCGCCGGAGATCGGGTGCGACCAGGCGGGGGCGTCGGTCAGGTCGCTGGAGACCTTGAGCGCACGGATCAGCAGGATGCAGATGCCGACGGTGAGGACGACGGCCTCGACGAAGTAGCCGCGGCCCTCGTTCGTGCCGGCGAAGCGGCTCGTGCGGCCCTGACGGCGCGGGTGGTCCTTCTGCCGCCGGTAGATCAGGTAGACGATCCCGAGGATCGTGCCCGTGCCGATGATGTCGGCGAACAGGTTCCACAGGCTCCACTCGCCGATGAGCGGCAGGTGGAAGGCCGGGTCCCAGACCTCGCCGAAGGCCTCGACCAGCGTCAGGAACAGGCCGTAGAAGCCGACGAACACGAACCAGTGGGCGACGCCGATCGTCGACCACTTGAGCATCCGGGTGTGGCCCAGGGACTCGATGGCCAGCGTCTTGAGCCGGGTCTTCACCGGCCCGAACCGGGTGCCGTCGGGCTGACCGGTGCAGATGATGCGCACCATCGCCCGGACCGCCCGATAGGCCATCACGGAGGCGACGATCAGGAACAGGACGCTGATCGTGCCCAGGACGATCTGCAACGGGCCCGTCATTTTCTTCCTCCCGCGTACGCCTCGCGGCGTCGGCCGACTCCCGTCGTCATTGCGGCGACGGGGGCACTTGGTGGTGCGCGAACCGTCGTCCGCACCGGCCGGGACCGGGGCGCGGATCGCAGGCGGGCATCACTGTCCGCATGCCCGCACGATAGCGGGCGCGCCGCGAGGCTACTCATCGGTAACCCCCGGTTGCCGGCCATGGCCCGCCGGCCCTCGGCCGGGCCGGCCCGACCCGGTCCCGGCCACGACACGCCGGTCCTCGACCACCCGCACTACTCCGCACCGTGCACTACTGTCCGCAGCGCCACAGTGGCGGAAGGTGAGGTGGGTCAGTGGACGCCAGTCAGCTGCTCAAGGGAGTGCTCGACGTCGCGGTGCTCGCTGTGGTGCGCGACGCAGACGGCTACGGCTACGACGTGGTGCGCCGCCTGCGCACCGCGGGACTCGAGGAAGTCGGTGACGCATCGGTCTACGGCACGCTGCGCCGCCTCTACCAGGCCGGTGCGCTGACGTCCTACGTCGTGCCGAGCGACGAGGGGCCGCACCGCAAGTACTACGCGATCAACGACAGGGGGCGTTCGGTGCTGGAGGACTCGACCAAGACGTGGAGGACGTTCGCCGACACCGTCGACGGGCTCCTGACCCGGCCGGAGGTGGCGGCGTGACCGCGGCAACGGACTCGACGACCCGCCAGGCGCAGGACTACCTGGCCGCCGTCGAGCACGAACTGGCAGACCTCCCCACCGAGGACCGCAGCGCCCTGCTCGAGGACCTCGCCCAGCACCTCGACGCGCTCGCGGCGGAGGACGACGACCGCCCGGTCGCCGTCCGCCTCGGCCCGCCGGCCGCCTACGCCGCCGACCTCCGCTCGGCCGCCGGCCTCCCGGCCCGGGGCGGTGTGGCGCGGGCGGCGAGCCTCGGCATGCGGGAGCGGCTGGACGCCGTCCTGGCCACGCCCGCCGGGCGCCGCATCGTGCCCGCCGCCCGCGAGGTCGGGCGCCTGCTGGGCGAACTGCGTCCGGCGTGGTGGGTGCTGCGCGGCTACCTGGTGGTCCTGCTGCCCTGCCTGCACGAGCTGGACGGGGTGAGCGACTTCCCGGTGCCGGCCCCGCTGGACAACCACCTGCTCGGTGCCGTGCTCGTCGTCGCGGCGGTGGCCGGGTCCGTGGCGCTGGGCCGCCGCCGGATGCCCCGGCCGCTGGGCCTGCTCGTCGCGGCGTCCGGCGTCGTCGTCCTCCTCTTCACCTTCGTGGCGTGGGACAGGTCCGAGGTCTCCCGCGGGACGTACCTGGGCGCGGCCGGGACCTCCCCGCCCGAGCACGCGATCGGTGAGTACCCACTGCTGTCGCGGTACGGGCCCGTGACCGACGTCCTGCCGTACGCCGCGGACGGCACGCCGTTGGAGGGTGCGCTGCTCTACGACCAGGACGGCCGCCCGCTGCAGGTGGGCTTCCAGGAGTGGTGGGCCGACCGTTGCGTCCGGGTCCTGGAGCAGCCCCTGGCCGCGGACGGCGTGCCCGTGCCGCACTCCTTCCCGCAGTCCTACGAGCTCCTCGGCCTCGACGTGGACATCCACTCGGTCCCCGTGTCCCCGGGCCAGTGCGCGACCGACCTGCCGCGCCCCCACGTCCCCCTCCCGGTCTTCCCGGCCGAGTCGGCCACCGACTGACCCCCGCTCCAGCCACGTGGTCGTCACCTGAGCCCTGTACGGCTCGGGTGGCGACCACAGGGCCGGGGTGATCAGCCGCTGCGCTGCCGACCTCGGGCCCGGGCTGTCGTGTCGAAGCGCCGGATCGCCGGTCCCGGCGACGCGAGCAGCGCTTGCAGCCGGCGCTCGGCGCGGGGCCATCTGGCCCCCAGGTCCGCGTCCGCGATGCGCACGACGCCGATGTCGAGAGCGCGGAGCTCGTCCTCGCGCCGCTTCTCCTCCCAGAGCACCCGCTCGGGGGAACGTTCCCGCCACGGGTCGGTGTACTCGACCCGCCCGTCGAACTCCACCGCGACCGCGGCCTCGTCGAACCAGGCGTCGACGACCGCGATCAGGCGTCCGCCGGTCCGGATCTCCACCTGGAGCTCCGGCGCGGGCAGACCAGCGCTCACGATCCGCAGGCGACCCCGCGTCTCCAGCGGTGACTCGGCACGCCCGTCGGTCAGGGAGAGCGCACGCGCCGCCCGAGGTCCGCCCGGCCATCGGCGGGCCCGAGCGGCTGCCTCGACGAGCTGCTCGGGTCCGACCTTCCTGGCGAGAAGACCGGCGTCCATCGCCACGACGGCGCCTTCCAGTGGACCCTCGCGCGCCCAGTCGATCAGCGTGCGAGCCGGCGTCGTGAGCCGGAACGCCCCGAGCGTGCGGATCTCAGTCGCGTCGAGCGGCGCTCGCGTCACACGGAAGCCGCGGCCACGACGGTTGTGCTCCGGATCGGTGAGCCGTACGTCCGCGTCCGATGTCCCCCGCCACAGGAGGCCCGAGAGGCGGGCGGCCGACAGGTGGCTCAGCGCTGCGGCCGGGCGATCGAGCGCCACCAGGATCGCCAGGCACTCGAGCTGGTAGCGCCGGCCCTCCTCCTCGGCGCGGGCGAGGTCGTGGCTGGTGACGTAGATGCCGCGTCGCAGCCGGCGCCAGCGTCCGGACGCGCACAGGTGCCGGACTCGGGGTGGGCGTAGCCGGCGCGTCGGGCGTCGACGGCGGTGAAGACCCCATGGCGGCGATCGGCGGCAGCGCGCAGGAGTGGATGCGCCCGCGAAGTGTGCGAGCTGTCGGGACATGGGGAAGGTCGCCTGTGGACGACGCGGAGGAGAACCGCACCGTGGTGGCGACTACCGCGCTGCGGTGCGGTCGTCGCCACCACACCGCGGTACTCGCCAGATGAACGCCCGAGGCGACGCGACCGGCAGAAATTTGGGGGCCCCTGGAACAGCGGTCCGATCCCTGCCGTTAGGGTGGGCAAGAAAGTTGAGTGGACCTCGCGCAAGTCGCTGAGGCCCTCGGCTACCGGGAGCAGCACCACCCAGACCAGCACCACGGAAGAGAGGTCATCACCATGGCTCGAGCGGTCGGAATCGACCTCGGCACCACCAACTCCGTCGTCACCGTCCTGGAGGGCGGCGAGCCGACGGTCATCGCGAACTCCGAGGGCTCGCGCACCACGCCGTCGGTCGTCGCCTTCGCGAAGAACGGCGAGGTCCTCGTCGGCCAGTCGGCCAAGAACCAGGCGGTCACCAACGTCGACCGCACCATCCGCAGCGTCAAGCGCGAGATGGGCACGAACTGGAAGTCGCCCGAGATCGACGGCAAGCAGTACACGCCGCAGGAGATCAGCGCCCGCGTGCTGCAGAAGCTCAAGCGGGACGCCGAGACCTACCTGGGCGAGCCGGTCACCGACGCCGTCATCACGGTGCCGGCCTACTTCGAGGACGCCCAGCGCCAGGCCACCAAGGAGGCCGGTGAGATCGCGGGCCTCAACGTCCTGCGCATCGTCAACGAGCCGACCGCGGCCGCGCTGGCCTACGGCCTGGACAAGGGCGAGACCGAGCAGACGATCCTCGTCTTCGACCTCGGTGGCGGCACCTTCGACGTCTCCCTGCTCGAGATCGGCGACGGCGTCATCGAGGTGAAGGCCACCGCCGGTGACAACCACCTCGGTGGGGACGACTGGGACGAGCGCGTCGTGAAGCACCTGGTGCAGACGTTCAACGCCTCCAACGGCATCGACCTGTCCAAGGACAAGCTGGCCATGCAGCGCCTCCGCGAGGCCGCCGAGAAGGCCAAGATCGAGCTGTCGGGCGCGCAGTCGACCAACATCAACCTGCCCTACATCACGGCCGGCGCCGAGGGTCCGCTGCACCTCGACGTCACGATCACCCGTGCCGAGTTCCAGCGGCTGACCCAGGATCTGCTCGACCGGGCCCGCGCGCCGTTCAACCAGGCGATCCGCGACGCCGGCATCTCGGTCGGCCAGATCGACCACGTCGTCCTCGTCGGTGGCTCGACCCGCATGCCGGCGGTGTCCGACCTGGTCAAGGAGCTGACCGGCGGCAAGGAGCCCAACAAGGGCGTCAACCCCGACGAGGTCGTCGCCGTCGGCGCCGCGCTGCAGGCCGGTGTCCTCCGCGGCGAGGTGAAGGACGTCCTGCTGCTCGACGTCACCCCGCTGTCCCTGGGCATCGAGACCAAGGGCGGGATCATGACCAAGCTCATCGAGCGCAACACCACGATCCCGACCAAGCGGTCCGAGATCTTCACGACGGCCGACGACAACCAGCCGTCCGTGCAGATCCAGGTCTTCCAGGGCGAGCGCGAGATGGCGGCCTACAACAAGAAGCTCGGCATGTTCGAGCTGACCGGGCTGCCCCCGGCGCCCCGCGGCGTCCCGCAGATCGAGGTCGCCTTCGACATCGACGCCAACGGCATCGTCCACGTCCACGCCAAGGACCTCGGGACGGGGAAGGAGCAGTCGATGACCATCACCGGTGGCTCGGCCCTGCCCAAGGACGACATCGAGCGGATGATGAAGGACGCCGAGGCGCACGCCGAGGAGGACAAGAAGCGCCGCGAGGAGGCCGAGACCCGCAACCTGGCCGAGTCGCTGCAGTACCAGACCGAGAAGTTCCTCGCGGAGAACGGCGACAAGATCCCGGCCGAGAAGAAGGACGAGCTCGGCGAGGCGCTGACCGACCTGCGCTCGGCCCTCGGTGGGTCGGACATCGACGCCATCAAGTCCGCGCAGGAGAAGGTGGCCCGGGTCTCCCAGGAGGTCGGCGGCGCGCTGTACGCGCAGAACGCGGAGGCCGCTGCGGGCGGCGAGGCGGGCGCGGCGTCCGGTGGGGCCGGTGGATCCGCGCCGACTGCTGACGACGACGTCGTCGACGCCGAGATCGTCGACGAGGACACCGACAAGCGGTCATGACCGCCCCCCGGGACGAGGATGCGCCGCGGGTCGTGATCCGCGACAAGCGGCGCATCGATCCGACCACGGGCACGGTTCGGGTGCCGGCCGGCGAGCAGCCGGCCGGCACCACCCCCGGCCCCACCGCCCGAGACACAGCGGTCCGAGAGGAACAGATGAGCGAGCACGAGACGCCGGTCGCCGAGGAGTCGGTGCCCGGCCAGTCCGCCCCCGACGGCGACCTGGGGAAGCAGCTGGCCGAGCGAACGGAGGACCTGCAGCGGGTCACGGCCGAGTACGCCAACTACCGGCGGCGGGTCGACCGCGACCGGGCACTGGTGGTGGACCAGGCCGCCGAGCGCTTCGCCGCGCAGCTGTTCCCGATCGTCGACGACATCGAGCGGGCCCGGGACCACGACGAGCTCACCGGCGGGTTCAAGCTGGTGGCCGACCGCATCCTCGGGCTGCTCGACGGCCTCGGGGTCGAGGCCTTCGGCCAAGCGGGTGACCCGTTCGATCCGGCGCTGCACGAGGCCGTCCTCCACGACACGTCGCCGGAGGTGAGCGTTCCGACGGCGACCACCGTGCTGCGGCAGGGCTTCCGCCGCGGGGACCGGGTGCTCCGGACGGCGATGGTCGGCGTCTCCGAGCCGGAGTCGCCGGCGCCGGCTGCCGAGCCTGCGTCGGCTGAGTCGCCGGTGCCGGCTGCCGAGCCCGCGACCGACGACCAGCCGGTCACGCCGGACGACCAGCCCGCCGCCGGCTGACCGGCACGGCAGACAGACAGAGAGGGGGCGCCCGATGAGCACCCGGGACTTCATCGAGAAGGACTACTACGCCGCGTTGGGCGTCCCCAAGGACGCCGATGCGGCGGCGATCAAGAAGGCCTACCGCAAGCTGGCCACGGAACTGCACCCGGACAAGAACCCGGGCAACTCCGAGGCCGAGGCCCGCTTCAAGGACGTCTCGGAGGCCTACGACGTCCTGTCCGACACCAAGCGCCGGGCGGAGTACGACGAGGCCCGTCGGCTGTTCGGCGCCGGCGGACGCCCTGGTGGCTTCCCCGGCGGGTTCCCCGGCGGCGGCGGCCAGCCGTTCGACCTCGGCGACCTGTTCGGTGGGGCCGGCGCGGCCGGGGGGCGTGGTGCCGGCGGGCTCGGCGACCTCCTCGGCGGGCTGTTCAGTGGCGGCGCCGCCGGGGGTGGGGCCCGCGCCCGCAGCCAGGCGGCGTCCGGACCCGCGCGGGGTCAGGACGTCGAGACCGAGGCGACGCTCTCCTTCGACGAGGCCGTGCTCGGCGTGACGGTGCCGCTGCGCATGCAGAGTCCGGGCACCTGCCCGACCTGCGCGGGCAGTGGCGCCAAGCCCGGGACCTCGCCGCACACCTGCCCGGTGTGCCAGGGGGCGGGCGTGACCAGCCGGAGCCAGGGGGCGTTCGCGTTCTCCGAGCCGTGTCGCAACTGCCGCGGCACCGGCTCGGTCGTCGACGACCCGTGCCCCACCTGCGGCGGCAACGGGGTCACCACCCAGACCCGCACCATCACCGTCCGGATCCCGGCCGGCGTCAAGGACGGGCAGCGCATCCGGCTGCCCGGCAAGGGGGCGCCGGGACGGCGGGGCGGCCCGGCCGGTGACCTGTTCGTCGTCGTGCACGTCTCCGAGCACCCGTTGTTCGGGCGCAAGGGCGACGACCTGACGCTCACGGTCCCCATCACCTTCGCCGAGGCGGCGCTCGGGACGACGATCACCGTGCCGACCCTCGACGGGACCGTCTCGCTCAAGGTGCCGGCCGGTACCGCCAGCGGACGCACGCTCCGCGTCCGGGGCCGGGGCGTGCCGGGCAAGGGCCGCTCCGGTGACCTCCTGGTCACCCTCGAGGTGGCCGTGCCTGCGCGGCTGACCCCCGCGCAGCGCAAGGCGCTCGAGAACCTGGCCGAGGAGATGGACGAGGACCCGCGCCCGCAGATCACCGCCGCGGTGCAGGCGGGCGGTGAGGGATGAGCAGCGCGCAGGACCCCACGCGCTCCGTCGCCGAGGACGCCCCGGTCTTCGTCATCTCCGTCGCGGCCGAGCTGGCCGGCATGCACGCCCAGACGTTGCGCCAGTACGACCGGCTCGGCCTGGTCAGCCCGGGCCGCACGCCGGGGGGCGGCCGGCGGTACAGCCCGCGGGACGTCGCCCTCCTGCGAGAGGTGCAGCGGCTGTCCCAGGAGGACGGCGTCAACCTGGCCGGCATCAAGCGGATCATCGACCTGGAGTCCCAGGTGGAGGCGCTACAGGCCCGGGTGCACGAGCTGCTGGAGGCCCTGGACATGGCCGAGGCCCGGCGGATGGCGGCCGAGGCCGCCGTTCCGGCCGGGTACCGGCGGGATCTGATGCCCCAGAACCGGCAGAGCTCCGCCCTGGTCGTCTGGCGCCCGCGGGCCGAGCGGTGAGCGGTCCCCCGGACCGGGTCGACCAGCACGAGGCGTTCGTCCGGCTGGAACGCGAGATCGGCCTGCTCCTCCGCCGGGCCCGGGCCATCTCCGCCCGGCTGGCCGGTCAGCTGCATCCCGACCTCGACGGTGCGGCCTACGGGCTGCTCGCGCTGCTGGAGGACGCCGGCCCGCTGCGGGCCGGCGACCTGGTGGCGCGGCTGGGCCTGGACAAGAGCACCGTCAGCCGGCAGGTGGCCCACCTCGTCGACCTCGGGCTGGTCGACCGCGCCGCCGACCCGGTGGACGGCCGCGCGCAGGTCCTCACCCCGTCGGCGGAAGGCTCGGCCCGCCTCGCCCGGATCCGGGAGACCCGGCGGGTGCGTTGGGAGGCCGACCTCGACGACTGGCCGGCCGAGGACGTCGCGACGCTGGCCGAGCTCCTCGCCCGGCTCAACCGGCTCGGTGAGGCCCGCGAGGCCGAGGTCAGGGGTCCGCGCCCCGCCTGACCGGTCGGCTCAGCCCCCGGGGAAGCGGGTGAGCACGCTCCGCGGCAGCGCCGCTGCGGAGCCCGATCTCGTCGGCTCCACGAAGACCCCGAGCAGGCGCCGGGCGCTCAGGCCCGCCGAGGCAACCGTGTGCAGCAGAACCGGGAGCGAGTGCGGCGCAGTGGTCCTCCCCGTCGCCGGCCGGCGCTCAGGGAACCATCCAGCCGAGCACCGGGGTCGCCTGGAGCACCACGATCAGGCACATGAACAGCAGGAGCAGGATGCTCCAGCCGAACACCTTGCGGAACAGCTCCCCTTCCTTGCCCGCCATACCGACGGCGGCCGCCGCGATCGCCAGGTTCTGCGGGCTGACCATCTTGCCCATGACCCCACCGGACGTGTTGGCCGCCGCGAGGAGCACCGGGTCCAACCCGGCCTGGGCCGCGGTCTGCACCTGCAGGGCGCCGAAGAGCGCGTTGGCCGAGGTGTCCGACCCGGTCACCGCCACCCCGATCCACCCGAGGATGGGGGACAGGAAGACGAAGAAGTTCCCGGTCTGGGCGAGGAACGCGCCCAGCGTGGTCGTCTGGCCCGACTGGTTCATGACGTACGCCAGGGCCAGCACGGCCATCACCGTGACGATGGCCCACTTGAGTTCCTTGTAGGTGTCGATGTAGGCCTTGAACGCCCGGCCCGGCGACACCCTCAGCACCAGCGCGGTGAGGATGCCCGCGAAGATCATCAGGGTGCCAGCGGCCGGCAACCAGTTGAACGTGAAGGTGGTCGACGCCAGGGGCTCGTCGGCACCGGGTGCGAACACGTTGAGTCCCAGCCACGGGAACTTGATCGTCCACGGAGCCTCCGCCAGGGCGGTCTTCACCGGGCCGAGGTTGGCCAGCGAGAAGATCACGATGATGATCAGGTACGGGGCGTAGGCCTTGAAGACCTCGCCACCGCCGTCGGAGCGGCCTGCGCCGGAGGACACGTCGGGGTCGGCCGGTCCGCCGGAGCTGCCGGCGTAGCCCGGGCGCGGCGCTCCCCGGTCGCGCGCCCGCTGGTCGCCGGGACCGCCCGCGAGGGTCTCCTCGGTGGTCGCGCCCGTTCCCCCGGCGGCCGCGGTCGCGTGTGCGGGCTCGGCGAGGTCAGGGGATTCGGAGGGCCTCCACACCCGGAGCAGCGCCACGACAGCAGCCGCTGAAGCCAGCGCGGCGACGATGTCGGCGAGCGGCACCGAGATGTAGTTGGAGGCGACGAACTGGGCGACGCCGAAGGAGAGCCCCGCGACGAGCGCCGGCAGCCAGGTCTGACGGACACCGCGCTTCCCGTCGACGACGAGGACGAGCACCAGCGGGACGATGACAGCGAGGATCGGCGTCTGCCGCCCGACCATCGCGCCGAGGGTGTCCACGTTCAGGCGCGGGTCGTCGTTCACGCCCGAGGTCACGGTCGCCAGGGTGATGATCGGCGTGGCGAGGGCGCCGTAGGCGACGGGCGCGGTGTTGGCGATCAGCGACACCGCGGCCGCCTTGAGCGGCTTGAAGCCCATCGCCATGAGCATGACGACGGTGATGGCCACGGGGGTCCCGAAGCCGGCCAGCGCCTCCAGCAGCGCGCCGAAGCAGAAGGCGATGATGATCGCCTGGATGCGCTGGTCAGGGCTCACCTTGGCGAACGAGCGGCGCAGGACGTCGAAGTGGCCGCTGGAGACCGTGAGGTTGTAGACCCAGATCGCGTTGATGACGATCCAGAGGATGGGGAAGAAGCCGAAGGCGGCCCCCTCGGTGGCCGACAGCAGGGTCTGGCCGACGGGCATGGAGAAGAACAGGACAGCCACCACCATGGCGACGCCCAGGGAGACCAGCCCCGCGATCCAGGCCTTGACCTTCATCACCCCCAGGAGCACGAAGAGGGTGACCAGCGGGATGGCCGCGCAGAGCGCGCTGAGCCCTAGCGACCCGGCTACCGGGGCGAGTACCTGTTCGAACATCGGCCTTCTCACTTCGGCGTGAGGCGTGGACGTGGGACGGGTGGTGCTCACCCCGCCTGAGCGGTGGGCTCAGCGGAGGGGATCGGGGACACGCAGGGCGGAGACCGGCAGGCCGCGGATGGAGGCGTCGAGGACCTCGATCGTGTGCGCCATGCCGACCCGGGCGCCCTGCCGGTCGAGGGACGCCGCCACCTGCATGAGGCAGCCGGGATTGGCCGTGACCAGGAGCGACGCCCCGGTCGCGACGATGTTGCTGGCCTTCCGGTCGCCCAGTTCCCGCGCGGGCTCGGGGTTGAGGACGTTCCAGATCCCGGCCGACCCGCAGCAGATGGCGGCATCGGCGATCTCACGGATCTCCAGGCCCGGGATCTCGCTCAGCAATGCGCGGGGCTGGCTCCGGACGCCCTGGGCGTGCGCCAGGTGGCAGGCATCGTGGTAGGCGATGCTGACCGCGAGCGGGTGCCGTTCGGCCACGGTGCCGAGCTCGGCGAGGAACTCCGAGATGTCGCGGACCTTCGCGGAGAACTCCCGGGCCCGCTCGGCGTAGTCCGGGTCGTCCGCGAGCAGCTCGGCGTACTCCTTCATGCTCGATCCGCAACCGGCGGCGTTCACCACGACGGTGTCCACCCCCGCCGCCTCGAACACGTCGACCGTGGCGCGGGCGAAGGCCTGGGCCTCGGGCTCGCGGCCGTTGTGCACCGACAGTGCCCCGCAGCAGCCCTGGGACGGCGGCACGATGACGTCGCAGCCCTCGGCCGCCAGCACGCGGGCGCTGGCCGAGTTGACGCCGGGGAAGAACTCGCCCTGCACGCAGCCGGTGAGCAGACCCACCACGGCCCGGCGCTGCCCCACGGCCGGCACCCGGGCCGGCACCCGCTCCCGCTTGCCCAGGGGCGGCGCCAGGCTCTCCATCGCAGCGAGTTTCGGGGCGAACCGCTCGAGCAGCCGGGTGCGCCGGAGCAGCCGCGGCAGCCCGCTGCGCTGGTAGGCGCGCAGCGGTCCCCGGAGGGCGCGCAGCCGCCTCTTGTACGGGAAGAGGGCGAAGATCGCGCTGCGCAGCGCGCGGTCGCCGGGAGAGCGGTCGTGGTTGCGCTCGATCTGTGCGCGGGTCGCCTCGATCAGCCGGTCGTACTGCACGCCCGACGGGCAGGCCGTCACACACGCCATGCAGCCCAGGCAGGCGTCGAAGTGCTGCACCATCGAGTCGGTCATGGGCTCGCCCTCGAGCCCGGCCTTCATCAGGTAGACGCGGCCCGGCTCGCGCACGAGAGCGGAATGCCGCTGTCGAGCATCCACCGGCTGGTGCGGACGCTGGTGACCCGCGGCTACGTGCGTCAGCTGCCCAGTCGCCGCTATGTCTTGGGCCCCCGGCTGATCCACCTCGGGGAGATCGCCTCACAGACCCTCGCGACGTGGGCGCGGCCGCACCTGTCCGCGCTGGTCGACGCGGTCGGGGAGACCGCCAACCTCGCGATGCTGGACGGCGACCGCGTCGTCTACGCGGCGCAGGTGCCCTCCCGGCACTCGATGCGCATGTTCACCGAGGTCGGCCGCCGGGTCCACCTCCACTGCACCGGCGTGGGCAAGGTGCTGCTGGCCGGGCTGCCCGACGACGGCGTCCGGGAGGTGCTGGCCCGGGCGGGTATGCCCTCGCGGACACCCCGGACCTTGACCGACCCGGACGCCCTGCTGTCCCAGTTGCACCGGGTGGCTGCGCAGGGTTACGCACTCGACGACGGGGAGGAGGAGGAGGGCGTGCGCTGCGTCGCCGTCCCCGTGCCCGGAGGCGCGCCGGCCGCCGCCATCTCGGTGTCGGGGCCGGAGGGGCGGATGGCCATGGACGCCGTGCCCCGCGTCGTGTCCCTCCTCCGGTCCGCGGCTGCCGCGCTGGCGGCGGAGCTGACGGCCGGCCGCGACCGGCCCGCCCCCGTCCCTCCGGCCTGAGATCCTGCGCGGGCGTCGGACACCTGCTGACGTCGGTGATGCCCGACACCGTGCATTTTGTTGCTGACCGCAACCAACCAGGCATATGGTTGCGGTCTGCAAGCATCGACGCAAGGACTCCTCATGCCCATCAGCCCGGAGACCCGGGACCGGCTGACGGCGAGCATCGCCCAGCTCGTCCGCACCGGCCGACGCATCAGCTCACGGGCCGCGGCCCAGCTCTACGGCGACCTGCCCTCCTTCGGCTGGGCGCTCCTCCTGCCGCTCGAGCAGGACGGTGCCCAGCGCAGCAGTGACCTCGCGGCGCGAGCCGGGATCGACGTCTCCGTCGCGAGTCGGCAGATCGCCGTCCTCGAGCGGTGCGGCCACGTCGAGCGGCGTCCTGACCCGAAGGACGGCCGGGCCAGCCTGCTCAGCCTCACCCCCGCCGGCGCCGACGCGCTCACCGCTACCCGCGCGCTGCGGGCGGACTGGGCGCTCGGCGCCCTGGCCGGCTGGGACGAGGACGACGCCCACACCCTCACCGGCCTTCTCGACCGGCTCGTGAGCGACCTCGAGACGGCCGGCGTTCCGCACGGAACGGACCGGGCAGCGGTGCCCGCGCCGCGATGACGACGGGACCTTCCGCTTCCCAGAACATCAGGAGAAACGTGAGCAGCACCCTCCGACGCCCGACTGCGGTCGCGGCCGTCGCCGACCAGGCGCCCGTCGAGCAGCAGGGGCAGATGACGCACCGGGAGATCCTCTCGGCGCTGTCGGGGATGCTTCTGGCGATGTTCGTGGCGTTCCTCGCCTCGACCGTCGTCGCCAACGCCCTGCCCACGATCATCGCCGACCTACGCGGCACGCAGGGGCAGTACACCTGGGTGGTCACCGCGACCCTGCTGTCGTCCACGGCCTCGACGCCGATCTGGGGCAAGCTCGCCGACCTGTTCAGCAAGAAGATGCTCATCCAGCTGTCGATCGTGATCTTCATCGTCGGCTCGATGCTGGCGGGGCTCGCGCAGTCGGTGGAGACGCTGATCGCCTGGCGCGTGCTGCAGGGCCTGGGCCTCGGCGGTCTGCAGGCGCTGGTGCAGATCGCGATGGCGGCGATGATCAGCCCGCGGGAGCGGGGCAGGTACGCGGGGCTGCTCGGCAGCGTGATGGCCGTGGCAACCGTCGGCGGGCCGCTGCTGGGCGGCCTGATGGTCGACACCAGCTGGCTCGGGTGGCGCTCGGTCTTCTACGTCGGCGTCCCGTTCGCCGTCGTCGCGCTCGTGCTACTGCAGCGCACGCTGCACCTGCCGGTGACCAAGCGCGAGGTGCACATCGACTACCTCGGCGCAGCCTTCCTCACCGCCGCGGTCTCGACGCTGCTCATCTGGGTCACCCTGGCCGGCAACAGCTTCGCCTGGGCCTCCACCGAGACGGGGCTGTTCCTCGCCGGTGGCGTCGCGGCCGTCGTCGCCTTCGTCGTGACCGAGACGAGGGCCAAGGAGCCGATCGTCCCGCTCCGGCTCTTCCGCGACCGCACGACCACCCTGGCGATCATCGCCAGCATCGCGATCGGTGTGGCGATGTTCGGTTCGTCGGTCTTCCTCGGGCAGTACCTGCAGGTCGCCCGCGGCTACTCGCCCACGGCGGCCGGGTTGCTGACCATCCCGATGGTCGCCGGCCTGCTGCTGTCCTCCACGGTCTCGGGCATCCTGATCACCCGCACCGGCCGATGGAAGCGATACCTGGTCGCGGGCTCCGTGCTCGTCGTCGTGGCATTGGGTCTGCTGTCGGTGGTCGACCACCAGACCGACATGGTCGTGCTCGGCGTGTTCCTCTTCGTGCTCGGCGTCGGCATCGGCATGACCATGCAGAACCTCGTCCTGGCCGTGCAGAACACCGTGGCGGCCACCGACCTGGGTGCGGCGAGCTCCGCCGTGGCCTTCTTCCGCAGCCTCGGCGGCACGATCGGTGTCTCCGTGCTGGGCGCCGTGCTCAGCAGTCGGGTCGGTCACCTCATCGCCGAGGGGCTCGCGGGCACGCCGGGTGGTGCGGCGGTCGCCCAGGGCTCCGGGGGCGTCGGCCTGGCGGACCTGGCAGACGCCCCGCCGGCCGTCCAGGCCCTGATCCGCGTCTCCTACGGCGATGCGACCGGCCGGGTCTTCCTGGTCTCCGCGGTGATCGCGGTGGTGGCCGCTGTGGCGATCTTCTTCATCCGCGAGGTGGCCCTGAGCACTCGCAGCGGCGAGGAGCGACTCCGCGAGGAGGCGGAGGCGCCGGTCGCCTCCTGACCGACCTCACCACGACGACGTCCCGGCCCCGCCGGGGGCCGAGCCGTCGTCGCACCCGTGGCCCTTCCCGGGTCGGCCCTCTCCTGGCGTGCCCTGAGGGTGCGAAGGGCTCGGGGAGAGGGTCCTTCACCGAGGGTGGGAGGAGGGGGTCCTCTTTCAGTCGAGCGCGGCGTCCAGCGTGATCTCGACGCCGGTGAGCGCCTTGCTGACGGGGCAGCCCACCTTGGCGGCCTGGGCCGCCTTCTCGAAGCCGGCAGCGTCGAGGCCGTCGACCTCGCCCCGCACGGTGAGCTTGATGCCCGTGATCATGAAGCCGCCGCCTTCCTTGTCGGGGCCGAAACCGACGTCGGCGGTGACTTCCAGTGCCTGGGGGGTGCCGCCCGCCTTGGCGATCTCGCCCGACATGGCCATGGAGAAGCAGGCGGAGTGCG
Source organism: Blastococcus mobilis (assembly GCF_900188025.1). Classification (GTDB taxonomy): domain Bacteria; phylum Actinomycetota; class Actinomycetes; order Mycobacteriales; family Geodermatophilaceae; genus Blastococcus_B; species Blastococcus_B mobilis. The sequence goes on along the minus strand of NZ_FZNO01000004.1, from coordinate 103,490 downwards.
AGGCCGCGATGAGCTCCTCGGGGCTGGTGGTGCCGTCGGCCTCGTCGGACGTGCGCTTGGGCCAGGAGACCTCGTAGGTGCCGAGCTTGGAGCTGGAGAGCTCCACCTGTCCGGAGCCGTCCTGCAGGGTGCCGTTCCAGGCGGTGCGTGCGGTGCGAGTAGCCATGGGCCTTCTTCCGGGCCGGGCGCCGCCCGCTCCTGGGCGGCGCTCTGGTCGCCTCTTACCCGCTCGGCTGCGGTGCTACCGCGTCAGCAGATCGCTTCGCCGCGGTTCACGCGCTCGGTGAGCAGGCGCAGCCGCTGCCTGAGCTCGTCGAACTCGCTGGTGTCGAAGCCGATGGCGCCGATCATCTCCTCGGAGATGGCGAAGGCCTTCTCGCGGAGGCCGCGGCCCTGGTCGGTCAGGGCGATGGAGACCGAGCGTTCGTCCTCGACCCGGCGGTGCCGGGTGACCAGTCCCGCGGCGGTCAGCCGCTTCAGCAGAGGGGAGAGGGTTCCGCTGTCGAGAGCCAGGCGTGAGCCGAGCTGGCCCACGGTCTGGTGGTCGGACTCCCAGAGCAGCATCATGACCAGGTACTGCGGATAGGTCAGGCCGAGGGTGTCGAGCATCGGCCTGTAACGCGCCGTCACGGCCCGGGAGGCGGCGTACAGCGCGAAGCACAGCTGGTCGTCGAGCGCCACACTCGGTGCCGGCAGAGCGGTCATTCCCCGAGTCTAGGGCGCAGGAGCAGGTGCGCCATGGCCTTGTCGGAGTTCGTCGTCCGACAGGGGCAGGACGGGAGCTGCCTGGATGCGCCAGGGTTGAGTGGAACAGACTCAACTTGGCAACCGTTGTACCGGTCGACCACGCGCCGTCGGGGACACTCCCGGCGGCCGCCCGATCCAGACGAGAGGAAGCGCGTCCCTGACCATGGAGAGCAAGCTCACGACCCGGTCGCAGGAAGCCATCGCCGCAGCGCAGCGGCTCGCCGTCGCTCGCGGCCAGGCGGCGCTGGAGCCGGTACACCTTCTGGTGGCGTTGCTCGAGCAGTCCGACGGCATCGCCGGCCCGCTGCTCAGGGCGGTCGGCGCCGATCCGGTCGACGTCCGTGCGAAGGCCGAGGCGGCGCTGCGCCGCATGCCGAGCGTCAGCGGCGCCACCGTCCCGGCGCCGTCCCCGTCCCGCGAGTTCCTGCGCGTCCTGAACGCCGCCGGAGAGCAGGCCGGTGCACTCGGCGACGAGTACATCTCCACCGAGCACCTGCTGGTCGGCCTCGCCGAGTCCGGTGGGGAGGCCGGTGACGTCCTCATCGGTTCCGGGGCCACCCGGGACACGCTGCTCGGCGCCTTCCGCACCGTGCGCGGCAACCGCAAGGTCACCACGCCGGACCCCGAGGGAACCTTCCAGGCGCTCGAGAAGTACGCCGTCGACCTCACCCAGCGCGCTCGCGACGGCAAGATCGACCCGGTCGTCGGCCGCGACACCGAGATCCGTCGCGTCGTGCAGGTCCTGTCCCGCCGTACCAAGAACAACCCGGTCCTGATCGGCGAGCCGGGCGTGGGGAAGACGGCGATCGTCGAGGGCCTGGCCCAGCGGATCGTCGCGGGCGACGTGCCGGAGAGCCTGAAGGGCAAGCGCCTCATGGCGCTGGACCTGGCCAGCATGGTCGCCGGTGCCAAGTACCGCGGTGAGTTCGAGGAGCGGCTCAAGGCCGTCCTGCAGGAGATCTCCGAGTCCGAGGGTGAGATCGTCACCTTCATCGACGAGCTGCACACGATCGTCGGCGCCGGTGCCACCGGCGACTCGGCCATGGACGCCGGCAACATGATCAAGCCCATGCTCGCCCGCGGTGAACTGCGCATGGTCGGTGCGACGACGCTCGACGAGTACCGCGAGCACATCGAGAAGGACCCCGCGCTGGAACGCCGTTTCCAGCAGGTCTTCGTCGGCGAACCGAGCGTCGAGGACACCATCGGCATCCTGCGGGGCCTCAAGGAGCGCTACGAGGTGCACCACGGTGTCCGGATCACCGATGCCGCCATCGTGGCCGCCGCCACGCTGTCGGACCGCTATGTCACGGCGCGCTTCCTACCGGACAAGGCGATCGACCTCGTGGACGAGGCCGCCAGCCGGCTGCGCATGGAGATCGACAGCCGCCCCGTCGAGGTCGACGAGGTGGAGCGTGCGGTCCGCCGCATGGAGATCGAGGAGATGGCGCTGACCAAGGAGGACGACCCGTCCTCCATCGAGCGGCTCGCCGCGCTGCGCGAGGAGCTCGCCAACCGCCGCCAGGAGCTCGCCGAGCTGACCTTCCGCTGGCAGCAGGACAAGACCGCCATCGAGCGCATCCAGCGGATCAAGGAGGAGCTGGAGCACGTCCGGCTCGAGGCTGAGCGAGCCGAGCGGGACGGCGACCTGGCGCGGGCCGCCGAGCTGCGATATGGCCGACTGCCCGAGCTGGAGCGGTCCCTGGCCTCGGCCGAGGACTCCGTGGCGGCGGGTGACTCCATGCTCAAGGAGGAGGTCGGGCCCGACGACATCGCCGAGGTCGTGCAGGCCTGGACCGGCATCCCCGCCGGGCGGTTGCTCGAGGGGGAGACCCAGAAGCTGCTGCGGATGGAGGAGGGCCTGGCCGCGCGGGTGGTCGGCCAGCCCGATGCCGTCCGGGCGGTGTCCGACGCGGTGCGCCGCGCGCGCTCCGGCGTCGCCGACCCCAACCGGCCGACCGGCTCCTTCCTGTTCCTCGGTCCGACCGGCGTCGGCAAGACCGAGCTGGCCAAGGCGCTGGCCGAGTTCCTGTTCGACGACGAGCGGGCGATGGTCCGCATCGACATGAGCGAGTACTCGGAGAAGCACTCCGTGGCCCGGCTGGTCGGGGCCCCGCCCGGCTACGTCGGCTACGAGGCCGGCGGCCAGCTGACCGAGGCGGTGCGGCGGCGTCCCTACACCGTCGTCCTGTTCGACGAGGTGGAGAAGGCGCACCAGGACGTCTTCGACGTGCTGCTGCAGGTGCTCGACGACGGCCGGCTGACCGACGGCCAGGGCCGGACGGTGGACTTCCGGAACACCATCCTGATCCTGACGTCGAACCTGGGTTCGCACCTGATCGCCGATCAGTCGATCCCCGAGGAGCGGCGGCGGGAGGCGGTCATGGACGTCGTCCGGACGCACTTCAAGCCGGAGTTCCTCAACCGGCTCGACGACGTCGTGGTCTTCCGGGCCCTCGGCACGGAGGAGCTCGCCGGGATCGTCGACATCCAGGTCGGGGTGCTGGCGCGCCGGCTGGCCGCGCGGCGACTCACGCTGCGGGTCACCGAGGCCGCCCGTGAGTGGCTGGCGCTCAACGGGTTCGACCCCGTCTACGGGGCGCGGCCGCTGCGCCGGCTGGTGCAGTCGGCGATCGGGGACCAGCTGGCGAAGGCGCTGCTGGCCGGCGACATCCGGGACGGTGACGAGGTCGTCGTCGACTGGCCGGCCGACGTCGCCGACGACGCCAGCGGGCTGAGCGTCACCCGCGGCTGAGAAAGGGCCCGTCGGCTCACCGATCCGGCGGGCACTACCGCGCTGGGTGGCGGACGCGTCCGGGCGACGACACGCGGTCCCACGGTCGTCGTGGTCCCCCGGCGTCCTCCATGATCGCTAGGGAATCGGTACGAATGGAAGGCCGGAGATGACGTCAGGACAGGGTGGGCCGTACGGCGACCCGCCGCAGCAGCCGGATCAGGGAGGCCAGCCCCAGGGCTGGAACGCCCCGCCGCAGCAGCCCGGTCAGGGAGGCCCGCCGCAGGGCTGGAACGCCCCGCCGCAGCAGCCCGGTCAGGGAGGCCCGCCGCAGGGCTGGAACGCGCCGCCACCCCAGCCGCAGTACGGCCAGCAGCCGCCGTACGGGCAGCAGTACCCGGGGTACGCGCCGGCGCCCTCGGCCCCGACCGGTTACGGCGCCCCGCCGGCCATGGAGCGGCCGACTACCGTTCGGGCCGGCATCGGCGCCCTCGTGGCCAGCCTCGTGCTGGGGGTGATCGCCGCGATCGTCAGCTTCTCCGACATCGACACGCTGATCGGCCAGCAACTGGAGGTCAACACCGACCCGGCCCTCACCGAGGAGGTCATTCGCTCCGGGATCGTGATCGGCGCGATCGTCACGCTGATCTTCGTGGGGCTGCAGATCCTCTTCCTCTGGTTCGCCTGGAAGGGGCGCAACTGGGCCCGGATCGTGATCTGGGTCCTCGGGGGGCTCAGCGTGGTGTTCGGCCTGGCCGGTTCCGCCGCCGGCGGCCCCCAGAGCACCGGTTTCCTCACCTCCCTGGGCTGGTTCCAGTTGCTGCTCACGGCAGCCGGGATCGTCCTGCTGGCGCTCAAGCCGTCCAACGAGTGGTACCGCTTCCGCGGCTGGCAGCGCGCGAACGGTCAGGGCTGACGGATCCGGCAGCGGCGGCCCGTCGTGCCGCCGCTGACCGGGTTCGTCGGGAGCCCGGTCAGGCCCGGGTGTGCAGCTTCGGCACCCACGTGCCGGTGGTCCGCGCGAGCAGGCTCGTGACCGCAGCGACGGCCAGGACCAGGACCAGCAGCAGCGGGATCGTGACGCCCCCGATGCTCATCGCCGACATCAGCGAGAGCAGTGCCAGCAGCGCGCTGGCGGCCAGGCCCACCCAGCGGGCCCACGGCTGACGGCGCGGCAGGAACCAGGCGGCGAGCGCGAGGGCGAGCCCGACCACCAGGTAGGGCACCAGCGACATGAGCACGAACTGGCTGGCCTCGGACCGGGAGATGTCCTCCCCCTCCCGCACGAGACGGGCCACCGCGTCGTCGTAGGCGTACCAGAGCAGCGCGGCGTTCGTCAGGAGGAGCGCGGCGAGCACCCCCATCACGATGACGGCGACCCGCACGGACGGGGGCATCGACGGGCGCGCGGATGTGCCCTCGGCGGGGGGCTGGGAGGTCGGCACCCGTTCAGCGTGGCAGATCGTCGGCATCGTCGGCACCGGCCGCTCGGGCCACGAACGGTCGTGCCCCGTACAGATCTCGCCGCACCCGAATCCGGATCGGTCACGGCGCCCGAAGACAGGGGGTGACCACGTCGGTGCAGGCTCCGCCCCCCTCCTCCGGGGCCTCTCCTGCCCGGAGTTCCGCCGGCCGCCGGGCCCTCGCGGCGCTGGCGGGGCTGCTCGCCGCAGCGGTCGCCCTGGGTGTCGCCGAACTGATCGCGGGCGTGGTCGGGGCCGCGTCGTCACCGGTCATCGCGGTCGGGGACACCGTCATCACGCTCACGCCGGAGCCGGTCAAGGCCTTCGCCATCCGGACCTTCGGGGAGAACGACAAGATCGCCCTGGTCGTCGGAACGGTGGTGATCACGGCCGTCTGTGCGCTGCTCGTCGGGCTCGTCGGCCTGCGGAACCGGCGGCTGGGCGCCGGGGGGATCGCGGTGCTCGGCCTGGTGGGCGCGCTGGCCGCCGTCACCCGGCCGGCCGGCGGTCCGCTGGACGCCCTCCCGTCCCTCCTCGGTGCCGCGGCCGGCATCGCGGCGCTGCTCGCGCTCCTCGCGCCGCTGAACCCGACTCCGCGAGCCGCCGGGGCGCCCCCCGTTCCGCCTGCCGGGGGGACACCGGCCGACGAGCGCATCGTCGACCGGCTGCGCGACGTCCTCGGTTCCGGGGACCGCAAGGGTGCCGCCCTCGACCGTCGCCGCTTCTTCCTCGCCGGCGGGGTGGCCCTCGGCGCCGCCGCCGTCACCGGAGCCGGGGGCCGGCTGCTGCAGCGGCGCTTCGACGTCGCCGGTGACCGCGCCGCCCTCCGGCTGCCCGCGCCGGCCTCCCGGGCGGCGGCGCTGCCCGCCGGTGCCGACCTGGCCACCGAGGTGGACGGGCTGACCCCGCTGTTCACCGGCAACCGCGACTTCTACCGGGTCGACACGGCGATCAGCGTGCCGCGGATCCGCCCGGCCGACTACCGGCTGTCGATGACCGGCATGTTCGATGCCCCGCGCAGCTACACCCTTGCCGACCTCTTCGAGCGCACCGACCTGATCGAGCGGGACATCACACTCACCTGCGTCTCCAACGAGGTGGGCGGCGGGCTCGCCGGGACCGCCCGCTGGGTCGGCGTCCCGCTGGCCGCCCTCCTCGAGGAGAACGGCATCCGCTCGGGCAGCGACCAGTTGCTCTGCCGCTCCGAGGACGGCATGACCATCGGCGCCCCGACCCGATCGGCGCTCGAGGTCGAGGACGCGATGCTCGCGTTCGGCATGAACGGTGAGCCGCTGCCCGTCGAGCACGGCTTCCCGGTGCGGATGCTCATCCCGGGCCTCTACGGCTACGTGTCGGCCTGCAAGTGGCTGGTCCGGATCGAGGCCACGACGTTCGACGCGATCGACGCCTACTGGGTGGAGCGCGACTGGGCGGCCGAGGGGCCGATCAAGATCGCTTCCCGGATCGACACGCCGGCACCGCTGCGCCCGTTCCGGGCCGGCCGGCGCGCCATCGCCGGCGTCGCCTGGGCCCAGACGCGCGGCATCGCCCGGGTCGAGGTGCGCGTCGACGACGACGACTGGGCGCAGGCCGAGCTCTCCCCGGAGGTCGACGCGGACCTGTGGCGCCAGTGGGTGCTGCCCTACGACTTCGCCCCCGGCCGGCACTCGATCACCGTGCGCGCCACCAGCGCGGACGGCGAGGTGCAGGCCGAGGACCGCGCGACGCCGTTCCCCGCGGGTTCCAGCGGCTGGCACTCCGTCCAGGTGGTCGCCGCGTGACCACTCCTTCCGGCTCTTCGGCCGGACCCCGACCCGTCCCGGCGCCCGCCGGTGACGCGACACTCCGGACCGCTCCCGCGGACCGGCGCAGCACCCGCCCGCGACAATGCGGTCGCACGGACAGGACAAGGAGCACCATCACCGTGAAGAGCAATCTCCTCACCCGCGGCGTCCTCATGACCGCCGTCTCCACCCTCGCCCTCACGCTCAGCGCCTGCGGCTCGGACGACTCGTCCGACAGCACCGCCTCCGCGGACACGGGCAGCAGCATGGAGACCTCGGAGGCGCCGGAGAGCAGCGCGATGCCGACGTCCGACGAGCCGTTCGGTGCCGGCTGCTCCGCCGTCCCTGCCGAGGGCGAGGGCAGCTTCACCGGGATGACCGACGACCCGGTCGCCACCGCCGCCGGCAACAACCCGGCGCTGTCGACGCTCGTGCAGGCCGTGACCGCCGCGAACCTGGGCGACACGCTGAACACCACCGACGACATCACCGTGCTGGCCCCCGCCAACCCGGCGTTCGAGGCGGTTCCGGCCGACGCGCTGAACGCGCTGCTGGCCGACACCCCGCAGCTGACCACCGTGCTCACCCACCACGTCATCCCGGGTCGCCTGACCCCCGACGAGCTGGCCGGGACGCACACCACCCTCAACAACGACGAGGTCACCATCGAGGGCTCCGGTGAGGACTTCTCGGTCGCCATGGACGGCACCGTCGTCGGCATGGAGGCCTCGGTGATCTGCGGGAACGTGCAGACCGCCAACGCCACCGTCTACATCATCGACCAGGTGCTCAAGCCCGCCGCTGCCTGAGCGAGGACGGCCTCTCCCCACTCCTGACGCCCCCGTACGAGGACGCGCCCGGAGCGGGTCGCCCCAGGGCCGTCGTCCGACTCCGGTCGGACGGCGGCCCTGTCGCATGCCGGCGCCGCAGGCAGGGCTGCTCAGTAGGGTCGGGCGCATGGAAAAGGACCCCCTCCCTCCCCACTCCTCGTCCCTCGGGGCGGGCCCCTGGGGCGGGGTCGCCCTGCCCGACCGTGACCGGCTGCTCGAACTGATCGTCGAGCTGGCCGTGGTGCACGGGAAGGTCACGCTCTCCTCGGGGCGGGAGGCCGACTGGTACATCGACATGCGCCGCCTCACGCTGCACCACGAGGGCGCGCCGCTGGTCGGCCGGGTGATGCGGCAGCTGACCGGCGACCTGCGCTACGACGTCGTCGGGGGGCTGACGCTCGGAGCCGACCCGGTGGCGACCGCGATGCTGCATGCCGCCGCCGACGGCGAGGGATTCCTGGACGCCTGCGTCGTCCGCAAGGCGGGCAAGGCGCACGGGCTGCAGCGCCGGATCGAGGGTCCGGACGTCACCGGCCGCGCGGTGCTCGTGGTCGAGGACGTCTCCACCACCGGCGGGAGCCCGCTGACCGCGGCCGAGGCCCTGCAGGAGGCGGGGGCCGAGGTGATCGGCGTGGCCGTGATCGTCGACCGCGGCGGCCGCGAGGCGGTGGAGAAGGCCGGCTTCGAGTACCGCGCCGCCTTCACCCTCGCCGACCTCGGCCTCTGAGCGAGGACGCCGCCCGGTGCCCCTCGCGGGGGCCGACGACGGCCTGAGGGAGCCATCCCCGCTTACGGTGTGACCGTGACCACAACAGCGACGGCGTGGGCAGCCGAACTGCGGGAGGCGCTCGGCGCCGACGGGGTCCTCCTCGACCCCGACGTGACGGCCGCCTACGCCCGTGACCAGGCGATGCTCGTCGACGCCGGCGTGCCGGCGGCGGTCGTGCTGCCGCGCACCACCGCCGAGGTGGTCGCGGTGATGCAGGTGGCCTCGCGGTACGGCGTCCCCGTCGTGCCACGGGGGCCGGTTCGGGCCTGACCGGCGCGGCGAACGCCGTCGACGGCTGCATCGCCCTGGTCATGACCCGGATGGACGCCGTCCTGGAGGTCGCACCGGCCGACCGGCTGGCCGTCGTCCAGCCCGGCGTCGTGAACAAGTCGCTGCGGGATGCGGTGGCCGGGGTCGGGCTCTTCTATCCACCGGACCCGGCCAGCTACGACTGATGCACCATCGGCGGCAACCTGTCGGTGAACTCCGGTGGGCTGTGCTGCGTCAAGTACGGCGTCACCACCGACTACGTCCTGGGCCTGGAGGTCGTGCTCGCGGACGGGCGGGTGCTGCGCACCGGCCGTCGCACCGTCAAGGGCGTCGCCAGCTACGACCTGACCCGGCTGTTCGTGGGTGCCGAGGGGACGCTCGGCGTCATCACCGAGGCCACCCTGGCGCTGCGCCCCGCGCCGCAGCGGCCGGTCACCCTGGCCGCGAGCTTCGCGACGACGGCGCAGACCGGTCAGGTCGTCGAGCGGGTGGTCACCACCGGGCTGGTCCCCAGCCTCCTGGAGGTGATGGACCGGACCTGCATCCGCGCCGTCGACGACCTGCTCAAGGCCGACCTCGACCGGGACGCGCAGGCCCTGCTGGTCGCGCAGTCCGACGCGGGCGGTGCCGCGGCGGACACCGAGATCGCGCTGCTGACCCGGATCTGCGAGGAGGCGGGCGCGGACTTCGTCCACTCCACGGACGACCCGGCTGAGGGGGATCTGCTCCTCGCGGCCCGCCGGATGGCGCTGCCGGCGCTGGAGCGGCTGGGCACCACCCTGCTCGACGACGTGGCGGTGCCCCGGTCCCGGATCGCGGCCTTCATCGACGGCTGCGACGCCGTCGCCACCGAGCACGACCTCCTCGTCGGGGTCGTCGGCCACGCCGGGGACGGCAACATGCACCCCACGGTGATCTTCGACCCCGGGGACGCCGGCCAGCGCGAGCGGGCCTTCGCCGCCTTCGACGCGGTCCTCGCGCTGGGCCTCTCCCTGGGCGGGACGATCACCGGTGAGCACGGCGTCGGCCTGCTCAAGCGCAACTGGCTCGAGCGGGAGATCGGGCCGGTGTCCCTGGCCGTGCACCGCGCGATCAAGGACGCGCTCGACCCGGCGGGCCTGCTCAACCCGGGAAAGGTCTTCCGCGCAGCGACCGCCGGGGATCTCGAGGCGGTGGCCGGGCTGACCGCCGTGCGCTGATTGTGGCCGCCGGCCGATGAGTGGGGGAGCCGCCGCGATCGGCCGGGGGATGGCAACCTGAGCGCGTGGATCGACAGCGGCTGGTCGTCATCGGGGGGACGCCGCCGGGTTGTCGGCGGCCGCCCAGGCGCGGCGCCTGCAGCCGGCCGGGGAACTGGACATCGTGGTCCTGGAGCAGGGCCCGAAGATCTCCTACTCCGCCTGCGGCATCCCGTACTGGATCGGCGGCCAGGTCTCCGACCCCGACCGGCTGCTCGCCCGCACCCCGGCCGACTTCGCGGAGCAGGACATCGCCGTGCGCACCGGCACCCGGGCGGAGGGGATCGACCTCGCCGTCGGCGAGGTCGTCGCGGCAGGAGGAGAGCGGATCGGCTACGACTCCCTCGTCGTCGCCACCGGCGGCAGGCCGTTCCGCCCGCCGGTGCCGGGGCTGGACGCCGACGGCGTGCACGGGGTCCACCGGCTCGCCGACGGCGCCGACATCCGGGCCGCCATCGCCGCCGGGGCCGAGCGCGCCGTGGTCCTCGGCGGCGGCTACATCGGGCTGGAGATGGCCGAGGTGCTGCAGGCGCGCGGCCTCGAGGTGACCGTCGTCCTCGCCGATCCGCTGCCGATGGCCCAGCTGGACGCCGACATGGGGCAGCGCGTCTGCGCGGCGATGTGCGGGATGGGCATCGACGTGCAGAGCGACCAGCCGGTGCGGGAGATCGAGGTCGGTCCCGAGGGTGCGGTTCGGGCGGTGCGCACCGACGCCGCTGCCTACGACGCCGACCTCGTCGTCCTCGGGCTGGGCATGGGCCCGGAGACGACGCTGGCCCGGGAGGCGGGCCTGCAGCTGGGATCCACCGGGGCGATCGACGTCGCGCACACCCAGCGCAGCCGCTCGCACCCCGAGGTCCTCGCCGCCGGTGACTGCGCGCAGACCTTCCACCGGATCACCGGCGAGGCGATCCACGTCGCGCTCGGGACGCACGCCAACAAGCAGGGCCGGGTCGCGGGTTCGGTGATCGGCGGGCGGCCCGCGCGCTTCGCCGGCGTCCTGGGGACGGCGATGACCAAGGTCGGGGACCTCGAGGTGGCGCGGACCGGGCTGTGCACCACGCAGGCCGAGGAGGGCGGCTACGACTTCCGGACCGAGGTGATCGAGTCCTCGACCAGGGCCGGCTACTACCCGGGGGCCGCGCCGATCGCGGTCAAGATCATCACGGAGGCGGGGTCGGGGCTGCTGCTGGGCGCCCAGGTCGTCGGCGGCCCGGGGAGCGGCAAGCGGATCGACGTGTTCGCGACCGCCATCTGGGCGGGGCTGACGGCGGAGGAGCTGGCCGGCTCCGACCTCTCCTACGCGCCGCCGTTCTCCCCGACCTACGACCCGGTGGTCGTCGCTGCCCGCGTGGCCAGCCGCATCGAGCAGGGCTGAAGGACAGGGCTGGAGCACATGGCCGACCGCGCGTACGAGGCCGCACCGCCGCCGACGGAGAGCGAGGTCCGGCAGGCCGACTGGTACGGCGAGGACCTCTCCGGTCAGGAGCACGTCCGCGTCGCGTTCGTGGGCGTGGACCTGACCGAGGCCACCGACGACGGGGCGGTCTTCACCGAGTGCACCTTTCGCGACTGTCGGTTCAACCTCTCGCGGCACACCGACGCCGCGTTCCTGAACTGCACCTTCACCGGCTGCTCGTTCTTCGGCGCCACGTTCGTCGACTGCAAGATGATCGGCTCGACGTTCGACGCGTGCAGCTTCGACCTGCTGACCGTGGAACGGGGCGACTGGTCCTTCGTCGGGCTGCCGGGCGCCGACCTGGCCCGGGCGACGCTCACCGGGACCCGGATGCGGGAGGCCGACCTCACCGGGGTGCGGGCCACCGGCGCCACCCTGCGGTACCCGGACCTGTCGGCCGCCTCCCTGCACGCTGCCGATCTCAGCGGTGCGGACCTGCGCGGCTCGGACCTCTCCGCGGTCGACCCGCGCTCGGTCGAGCTGACCGGCGCGCAGGTCGACGTCCCCCAGGCGGTCGTACTGGTCACCGCTCTGGGTCTGAACGTCCGCCCCGACGCCCCGGAGTAACCGTCGCGGCGCAATACTGACCATGACGTACAGCGCCGTACAGCCACATCCCATCGGAGGAGTGCCCCGCATGCCCATCGCGACCCCCGAGGTCTACGCCGACATGATCCGCCGGGCCAAGGAGGGCGGTTTCGCCTACCCGGCGATCAACTGCACGTCCTCGGAGACGGTGAACGCGGCCCTCCGCGGGTTCGCCGACGCGGGCAGCGACGGCATCATCCAGTTCTCCACCGGCGGCGCGGAGTTCGCCTCCGGCACCAAGGTGAAGGACATGGTCACCGGTGCGGTTGCGCTCGCCGAGTTCGCCCACGTCGTCGCCGAGAAGTATCCGGTCAACGTCGCGCTGCACACCGATCACTGCCCGAAGGACAAGCTCGACTCCTACGTCCGGCCGCTGATCGCGCTCTCGAAGGACCGCGTGGACGCCGGCCAGGAGCCGCTGTTCCAGTCGCACATGTGGGACGGCTCGGCGATCGAGCTCACCGAGAACCTGGACATTGCCGAGGAACTCATGGAGAAGTCCGCGGCGGCCAAGATCGTCCTCGAGCTGGAGATCGGAATCGTCGGCGGCGAGGAGGACGGCGTCGTCGCGGAGATCAACGAGAAGCTTTACACCGCCGACGGCGACTTCCTGCGCACCGCCCAGCAGCTCGGCCTCGGCGAGCGCGGCGTGTACCTGCTCGCGGCGACGTTCGGCAACGTGCACGGCGTCTACAAGCCCGGGAACGTCAAGCTGCGCCCCGACGTCCTCGAGCGCGGCCAGGCGATCGTGGCCAAGGAGTTCAACCTCGGCGACGGCGCCAAGCCGTTCAACCTGGTCTTCCACGGCGGCTCCGGCTCGGCGCTCGAGGAGATCCGGGAGGCGCTCTCCTACGGTGTGGTGAAGATGAACGTCGACACCGACACCCAGTACGCGTTCACCCGCCCGATCGCGGGCCACATGTTCACCAACTACGACGGCGTCCTGAAGATCGACGGCGAGGTCGGCAACAAGAAGACCTACGACCCGCGCAGCTACCTCAAGGCCGCCGAGACCGGCATGGCCGCGCGCGTCGTCGAGGCGTGCGAGCACCTGCTGTCGGCCGGCCAGTCGCAGGGCGCCTGATGGTGCACGCGCACGGCAACCTGCTGGGCGAGCCGCCGGCGACGCTGTTGCCGGCCCACCCGGAGGCCGAGGCCGAGCTCGCGGCCGGCAACCCGCCCGCCGAGGTCGCCGCCCACCACCCGACGGTCAGCGCGACCTGGGCTGTCCTGGCCGAGGAGGCGCTGGGCCGGCCCGAGCGAGGGCTCACCGACACGATCGAGGCCTACGCCTACGCCCGCACCGGCTATCACCGCGGCCTGGACGCGCTGCGCCGCAACGGGTGGAAGGGCTACGGCCCCGTGCCGTGGTCACACGAGCCCAATCGCGGGTTCCTGCGCTGCGTGACGGTGCTGGCGAAGGCCGCGGAGGCGATCGGTGAGCACGACGAGCAGGAGCGCTGCACCCAGTTGCTGCGTGACTGCGATCCCTCACTGGCGCCCTGATCGGAGGATGTCGCGCCGCGGAACAGGGTCGTTCCGGTCGCCACTCTCCGTGATGATCGCTACCGTCCGTATCCCGTGGCCGCGAGGGCGGCGCGGAGGGATGGGAGGCACGTCATGGTCACGCTGCTCTGGATCCTCGCCGTGGTACTGGTGATCGCGGGAATCTTCGCGATCATCCGCGGCCAGATGTTGTGGGGAATCGTGCTCATCATCGTCGGCCTGCTCGTCGGCCCCGGCGGGGTGAGCCTCTTCGCCTGACCAGGCGCCCGGGAGGAAGCTGCGCGTCTCGACGGCAGCCTCCTCCCGGGCGCGGGTCGCTCAGCGGTCGCCACGGTGAGGCAGACGGAGCCTTCCTCAGGGCTGCAGGCGCCAGCGCACGCGGTCGTCGGCGTACCAGGTCCAGCGGTGGACCGGCCGCGGGTAGGCCACCCCGTCACGGAGGACGCGCGCCGGATCCGAGGCGATCTGGAGGGCCCGGCCGCTGGTGTGCCGGGTCGGCCGCAGCGGCAGCGTCATCACGGTGACGCCGATCGTGTCCACCGCCCGCCAGACGGGGCGGACGTCGATGCGCGTGATCTCGCCGTCGGCGACCTTGATGTCGTCGTGGTGGGCCTGCAGCCCCAGCCGCCGGCTGAGGGAGCGGCGGCCGTCGCCGTCGGCCTGCACCCGGCCGTGGTGCAGCAGCACTCCGCCGTGGTCGTCGCGTACGAGGCAGAGGTCCCGGGGCTCCCCGGTGCCGACGCCGATGTCGCGGGCCAGGGCGAGCGAGGCCTTGTCATCCGCCGGCTCCCAGGCCACCGGGACGAGCGAGGTGCGCTGGGCCTTGAGCAGGACGGTGAGCACGGCGGCCAGGCCGGGGACCGGACCTCGCACGCGCAGCGACTCGGCCTCCCCGGCGGCGGCGACGTCCGTCGGTCGGGGGGCCTGGCCGGGTTCCAGACGGCGGAGGTCCAGCTGGACGGAAGCCATGCCGATACCCTGCCACCTGACCACCCGACCATCCCGGCTGACCAAGCGGCCGGGAGTCGCCGGGTGCCGGACGAACCGACCCGCCCACCACCCCGACGACCGAGGAGAACCAGAACCCGATGCCGGCTGTCGTGCTGATCGGCGCCCAGTGGGGCGACGAGGGCAAGGGCAAGGCCACCGACCTCCTCGGCGGCCGCGTCCCCTACGTCGTCCGTTACCAGGGCGGGAACAACGCCGGCCACACGGTGATCACCCCGGACGGCGAGAAGTACGCCCTCCACCTCATCCCGTCGGGGATCCTGACGCCCGGCTGCACACCGGTCATCGGCAACGGCGTGGTCATCGACCCCGAGGTGCTCATCGGCGAGCTCGCCGGCCTCGACGAGCGCGGGGTGGACACCTCGCGGCTGGTCATCTCCTCGGACGCGCATTTGATCATGCCCCACCACCGGGCCCTGGACAAGGTGACCGAGCGCTTCCTGGGCAAGCGCAAGATCGGCACCACCGGTCGCGGGATCGGCCCTGCCTACGGCGACAAGGTGGCCCGGGTCGGCATCCGCGTGCAGGACCTGCTGGACCTCTCCATCCTGCGGCAGAAGCTCGAGGGCACCCTCCAGGAGAAGAACCAGATCCTGGTCAAGGTCTACAACCGCAAGGCCATCGACGTCGACGAGGTCGTCGAGGAGTACGCGCAGTACGCGGAGGCGATCAAGCACCGCATCGTCGACACCCGGCTGCTGCTCGGGAAGGCGCTCGACGCCGGCGAGTGGGTCCTGCTGGAGGGCTCGCAGGGCACGCTGCTCGACGTCGACCACGGCACCTATCCGTTCGTCACGTCGTCCAACCCGACGGCCGGCGGCGCCGCCGTGGGGGCCGGGGTCGGCCCCACCCGGATCGAGCGGGTGGTCGGCATCCTCAAGGCCTACACCACCCGCGTGGGCTCCGGGCCGTTCCCGACCGAGCTCTTCGACGCCGACGGCCAGTACCTGCGCACCCAGGGCGGCGAGGTCGGTGTCACCACGGGTCGCGACCGGCGCTGCGGCTGGTTCGACGCCGTCGTCGCCCGCTACGCCAGCCGGGTCAACGGGATCACCGACTACTTCCTCACCAAGCTCGACGTGCTGTCGGGCCTGGCGACGGTGCCCATCTGCGTCGCCTACGACGTCGACGGCGTCCGGCACGACGAGATGCCGATGACCCAGACGGAGTTCCACCACGCCACACCGGTCTACGAGGAGTTGCCGGGCTGGTCCGAGGACATCCGGCACTGCCGGAAGTTCGACGAGCTGCCCGCCAACGCGCAGGCCTACGTGCGGCGACTCGAGGAGCTCTCGGGCGCCAGGATCAGCGTCATCGGGGTCGGCCCGGGCCGTGACGAGAACGTGGTCATCCACGACTTGATCGATTAGCAGCCCTCCGGGGCTGCACCGCGGCCATGCTCTCTGTCGTCCTCCGGACGACACCGCGGCCACGTGCTGTCCCGCGTTGCATTGAGCGCGTCCCGGGCCTCTTCTCCGGAGGACCTTCGGCCCTCCGTCGTCGAGGCCGTCTCGCCGGAGCGGCTGACCGCTCCGGTCCGCTGCCCCCTGCCGTCCCCAGCTCCTTGCCGCGGCTCTTCGCCCCTCCTCCGGGACCCTCCGGGCCCCGTCGTCGGGGCGATCAGACCAGGGCAGCCTGGAGCTCGGCCACGGCCTGGGCGGCGTGGTCGGGGGAGTCGGTGATCAGGCCGTCGACGCCGAGCGAGAGCAGTCGGCGGGCCATGCCGATCGCGTCGCCCAGGGCCTCGGGGACGGTGCCCACGCGCAGGGGCTCGGGCAGGAAGGCGTTCTCCGCCCGCAGGGTCCAGGTGAAGACGGCCAGCTCCGCGCGGTGCGCCTCGTTCACCAGCGCCGAGGTGCCGGACACGACGTCGACATCCCGGAGAACCCGTTCCACGCTCGGCGCGACACCCTGGGCGTAGGTGGAGATCTCCCGCAGACCGGCGGGGGTGACCATGCGGTCCCCCTCCGCCACGTCGTCGACCAGCTGCATCATCTGCGGCCCGTGCTCACCCAGGCGGGCGCGGAGGTCGCGGAGGACGGCGGCGTCGAAGGACTGCAGCATCACCGGACCCTGCGCGTCGGTCGCGCCGAGCCGGCGGAGCTCCTCGGAGACCAGCTCCGCCATGGGGAGACCCTGCTCGGCGGACCAGCCGGGGTGCTTGAGCTCGGCCAGGACCCGGATCTGCCGGTCGGCGGTGGACCGCGCGCGGGCCAGGTCGACGACCTCGGCCAGCGTGAGGATGCCGAACCGGCCGTCGTAGGCGGTGTTGAGCGGCCGGACCTCCGGCATGCGCTCGACGGCGCGCAGCGTGCGCAGCTCGGCGAGGGTGAAGTCCTCGGCGAACCAGCCGGTGCACAGCTCGTCCTCGACGAGCTTGGTGGTCCGCCGGTCGGCGAACTCCGGTCGGCTGCTGACGTCGGTGGACCAGGAGAGCTCGCTCTCGTGGCGGACCACCAGGGCGCCGTCGCGGCTGACGACGACGTCGGGCTCGATCAGCTCGGCACCGAGGTCGATCGCCAGCTCGTAGCCGGCGGCCGTGTGCTCCGGCCGGTAGGCGGGGGCACCCCGGTGCCCGACGATGACAGGGCGGGGAAGGCGGGTCGCTGGACGGACCGCCAGCAACTCGGACGCGCGCATGTCCTTCACGGAACCCTCATCGGATGTACTCGAAGTGAACGGGCGGGAACGCGGCGCACACAATTCGAGAGACACGGCGCTGACCTGCGCGGCACCATCGGCTCGTGACCGATCTCTCAGCCCTGGGCTGGACCACCGACCGCGTGGTCGAGCTCCCTCCGGGGTGCACGCCCGCACGCGTGACCCGGGTCGACCGCGCCAGGCTCAGCGTGCTGAGCGGCCAGGGCGAGCAGCGGGTGGTCCCGGCCGCGGCGCTGTACGGGGTGGAGCCGGGTGGCCCGGCGGTGGGCGGTTGGGTGGCACTGCGCGGGGAGCTCGCGGTCGCCGTCCTGCCGCGGCGCAGCGCGTTCGTGCGGACCATCGCCGGACGGACCTCGGAGGCCCAGGTGGTGGCGGCGAACCTCGACACCGTCCTGGTGGTCGACGCCCTCACCGGCGATGCCCGGATGCGCCGGGTCGAGCGCTACCTCGCCGTCGCCGGGAGCAGCGGGGCCACGCCGGTGGTCGTCCTGACAAGGCGGACCTCTGCGCCGACGTGGGAGCCACCGTCGCGGCGGTGCGGGAGGACGCCCTCGGCGTCGACGTCCTGCCCGTCAGCGCGGTCACCGGGGTGGGCCTGGGGGAGCTCCGTGCACTGCTCGGGCCGGGACGGACCGCGGCGATGGTCGGCCCCTCCGGGGTCGGGAAGCCTCGCCAACGCACTGGCCGGGCGGATCGTGGCCGGGACCCGGGAGATCCGGGAGGACGGGCGTGGCCGGCACACCACGACCGCCCGTGAGCTGCGCCTCCTGCCCGGTGGTGGTCTGCTCGTGGACACCCCCGGCATGCGTGAGCTGGCGCTCTACGACGACGCGGAAGGGGTGGAGACCGCCTACGCCGACGTCAGCGAGCTGGCCACCGGCTGCCGGTTCCGCGACTGCGCCCACGGCGGCGAGCCCGGGTGCGCGGTCGCTGCGGCGATCGACGACGGCCGCCTGGACCCGGCGCGCTTCATCGCCTGGCGCAAGCTGCAGGCCGAAGCGCATCGCCGGCTGCTGCGCGTCGACGCCCGCGCCCGCGCGGAGGAGCGGGCCCGGCTGCGCACCCTGCACCGGGCGCTGCGGGAGCAGCCCAACAGGATGCGATGACGGCGGGCTCGGTAGCGTCGCGAGCCGTGCGCGTCCTGGTGATCGGCTCCGGTGCCCGGGAGCACGCTCTGTGCGTCGCTCTGTCCTCCGACCCGGAGCTGACCGCGCTCGCCTGCGCCCCGGGCAATGCGGGCACGCGAGCGCTGGCCGAGCCGCTGGCGGTCGACGTGGCCGACCCGGTGGACGTGGCCGGCGTGGCGACCGCGTGGCGGGCCGATCTCGTCGTCATCGGGCCCGAGGGGCCGCTGGTCGCCGGCGCGGCCGACGCCGTCCGGGACGCCGGGATCGCCTGCTTCGGCCCCTCCGCCCAGGCCGCGCAGCTGGAGGGCAGCAAGTCCTTCGCCAAGCACGTGATGGACGCCGCCGGCGTGCCCACCGCGCGGTCCTGGCCGGTCGGCGGGCCGGCCGAGCTGGAGACCGTGCTGGACGAGGTCGGTGCGCCGTACGTGGTCAAGGACGACGGCCTGGCGGCCGGCAAGGGCGTGCTCGTCACCGACGACCGCGACGCCGCGGTGGCGCACGGCCGGAAGGTGCTCGACGGCGGCGGGGCGGTGCTGGTCGAGGAGTACCTCGACGGACCGGAGGTGTCCCTGTTCGCGATCACCGACGGGACGACGGTCCTCCCGCTCGTGCCCGCACAGGACCACAAGCGCCGGGACGACGGCGACGTCGGCCCGAACACCGGCGGTATGGGTGCGTACGCGCCGCTGCCGTGGGCGCCGCCGGGCCTGGTCGACGAGGTGCTGGCGACCGTGCTGCAGCCGACCGTGGACGAGATGGCCCGCCGCGGGGAGACCTTCAGCGGCCTGCTCTACGCCGGCCTCGCGCTCACCTCAGGCGGCCTGCGCGTGATCGAGTTCAACTGCCGCTTCGGCGACCCCGAGACCCAGGTGGTGCTGCCCCTGCTCGAGACCCCGCTGGCCGGGCTGCTGCACGCCGCGGCCACCGGCACGCTCGCCGAGCATCCGCCGCTGCGCTGGCGGAAGGGCGCCGCGGTGACCGTCGTCGTCGCCGCGCACGGCTACCCGGAACGGCCCCGGACCGGTGACCCGATCACCGGAGCCGACGGTGAGGGTGTGCTGCACGCGGGCACCGCGCTCGCCGCGGACGGGACCGTGGTCTCCGCAGGCGGCCGGGTGCTCGCCGTCACCGCTGTGAGCGAGGACCTCGCCGCCGCCCGGCAGGCCGCTTACGAGCGCGTTGCCGGCGTCCGACTGGCCGACGCGCACTGGCGCACCGACATTGCGCTCGCCGCCGTCGAGGGCCGCATCACCGTCGGCTGACAGCTCGGCCCCGTCCAGAGGCTCGCCGCGAGCGAGCGAGCGGTGAGGGGGACGGGGTCCTTCCACTACTTCGCGGTGACCGCGGGCTTCGCCCGCTCCGGCCGCGGCTCGGGCGGGCGGGGCCCTTCGTGCCGCCGGCTCAGGTAGGTACCGGCAACGTTCGCACAGGCCACCGCCGGAACGGCGATCAGCGCCCCGAAGATGCCGCCGATCAGCAGCCCCGCGGCGATGGCCAGCACCACCGCCAGCGGATGCACCCGCACCGCCCGGCCGAGCAGCAGCGGCTGCAGGACGTGGCCCTCCAGTTGCATGACGGCCACGACGATCGCCAGAGCGATCAGGGCGGTGATCGGTCCCTGGGTCACCAGTGCGACCAGGACCGCCACGGTTCCGGCGAGGAACGATCCGATGATCGGGATGAATGCGCCCAGGAACACCAGCGCGGCGAGCGGGATGACCAGATCGACCCGCAGGATCGCCAGGCCGATCCCGATGCCCACGGCGTCCACCAGCGCCACGACGACCGTCGCCCGCACGTAGGAGATCAGCGTGCGCCACGACCGGCGGGCGGCCTCGTCGAGGTAGGCCCGGGAGTCGGCAGGAAACAGGCCCACCAGCCAGAGCCAGATGGACCGGCCGTCCTTGAGGAAGAAGAAGAGCGTGAACAGCGCCAGGACGATGCCGGTGAACACCTCACCGACCGTCGTGGCGGTGGTGATCGCCCCGGAGGCGAGGGTGTCCTGGTTGTCGACCAGGGTCGCCTGCATCGAGGCCACGGCGTCCTCGAGCTGCCCGCGGGTGATCGGGAACGTGCGGACCACGAACGACTGCACCTGGCCGATGCCCTCGCTGACCTGCTCGGCCAGATCGGGAAGACCCGCCGCGACCTGCTGGACGACCAGCGTGATGATCCCGGAGACGACGGTGAGCCCGACCAGGAGCATCGTGAAGGCGGCCAGGGACGGCGGCCAGCCGCGCCGGACCAGACCCGCGGCCCCCGGCTGCAACAGCGCCGCGAGGAGCAGGGCCACGATGACCGGCACGACCGCGACCGCGATGTAGGCCGCCGCATAGAGCAGCACGTACAACCCGGCGATCACGACGATCAGCCGCCAGGACCACGCGGCCGCCGTCCGCAGGCCGAAGGGGACGTCGTCCTCGGCGCTCGTCCGGCGTGGGGGAGCGGACCGCCGGCCCCGGGCGGGCGGGCGCTGCGGCCGGCCGCCGTCGGGCGGACCGCTGACCCCGCCGGGGCCGACAGCGCCGTCGAGGTCGGGGGCGCCCGGCTCGGGACTCCCGAGCGGGGGTCTGGTGGACCCGTCCCGTGGTTCCTCGTACGACCCGTCGTCGGCCGGGTCCTGCACGAAGTCGATCGGCTCCGGGTCGCCGTCGTAGTGGTGCCAGCCGTGGGGGTCGTGCTCCCGGGCCGCCCGGATCCGTTCGCGGGCCCGCAGGGTGAGGTCACGTGCGCGTCTGCGCATCACGCACCTCCGGGGCTGAAGCAGGGGCCGTCAATGATCGCGTCAGCCCTGCGGGAGGATGGTCCCGTGGTGCGACGAGCTGAGCAGTGGCAGGCGGTACCCGCGTGATCGAGCGCTACACGCTCCCCGAGATGGGCCGGGTCTGGAGCGACCAGCACAAGTACGAGCTCTGGTGCCGGGTGGAGACGCTCGTCCTCGAGGCGCACGCCGCTGCCGGCCGGGTGCCGGCGGAGGTGGTGGAGCCGGTGCGCAACGCGCCGCCGCCCACGCCCGAGCGGGTCGCGGAGATCGAGGAGACGACGCAGCACGACGTCATCGCCTTCCTCACCGCGTGGGCCGACAACACCTCGCCGCGGTCGGCCGCGGCCTACGTGCACCACGGCATGACGTCGTCGGACCTGCTGGACACGGCGCTGGCGGTGCAGCTCACCGACGCCACCGACGTCCTGCTGGCCAAGGCCGACCGGCTGGTCGCCGCGCTGCGCGACCACGGCCTGGCGAACCGGGACACCATCAAGGTCGGCCGCACCCACGGCGTGCACGCCGAGCCCGACGTCTGGGGCCACCGGGTCGCCGACCTCGCCTTCGCGATGGCGCGATCCCGTGACCGGCTGCGGGCGGCGCGCTCGGCCGTCGGCGTGGTGGCGATCTCCGGCGCCGTCGGCACGTACTCGCTGATCGACCCCTCGGTCGAGCTGGCCGTCGCCGAGGCGCTGGGGCTGCGGCCGGCCGACGCCTCCACCCAGGTGGTGCTGCGCGACGGCATCAGCGAGTGGGTCTCGGCGCTGGCGATCATCGCGACGGTCTGCGAGGCGATCGCGCTGGAGGTACGCCACGGCCAGCGGACCGAGGTGCGCGAGCTGTCGGAGGCGTTCGGGTCGGGCCAGAAGGGCTCGAGCGCGATGCCGCACAAGAAGAACCCGATCCGCTCGGAGCGCATCGCCGGGCTGGCGCGGGTGGTGCGGGCGGCGATCGTGCCGGTCATGGAGGGCATCCCGCTCTGGCACGAGCGCGACATCTCGCACTCCTCCACCGAGCGGGTCTTCCTGCCCGACGCCGCGATCACCACCGACTACCTGCTCGACCTGACGGCCGGGCTCGTGGAGAACCTCGTCGTGGACGTCGAGCGGATGCGCCTCAACCTGGAGTCCACCGGCGGCCTGATCTACACGTCGTCGGTACTGCTGGAGCTGGTCGAGGGCGGACTCTCCCGGGAAGACGCGTACGCGCTGGTGCAGGGCGCGGCGATGGAGACCTGGAACTCCGGGACGCCGTTCCGGGAGACGCTCCGGGCGCGGGCGAAGGACTCCGGCGTGACGCTGGACGAGGCGCGCCTGGACGAGATCTGCCGGCCGGAGCGGTACGTGACCAACCTCGGTCCGCTGTTCGACCGGCTGGCCGCACTGACGTGATCGACCTGCCGCTCGTCGCCCGGGGCAAGGTGCGCGAGATCTACGACGCCGGTTCCGACCGGCTGCTGCTGGTGGCGTCGGACCGGATCTCGGCCTACGACCACGTGCTGCCGACGCCGATCCCCGACAAGGGGCGGGTGCTGACCCAGCTGTCGGTGTGGTGGTTCCAGCAGCTGACGCCGGTGCTGTCGTCCTTCGGGGCTACCCACCACCTCATCTCGGCCTCGGACGTGCCGTCGGAGGTGGCCGGTCGGGCGATGCTGGTCCGGCGGCTGGAGATGCTGCCGGTCGAGTGCGTGGCGCGGGGTTACCTCTCCGGGTCCGGCACCGTGGAGTACTCGCGCACCGGGTCCATCCGCGACGTCCCCCTGCCTGCCGGGCTGGTCGAGGGTTCGCGGCTGCCGGCGCCGGTGTTCACGCCGTCGACCAAGGCGGAGGTCGGGGAACACGACGAGGCGATCGACTTCTCCGCCGTCGTCTCCGCCGTCGGTGCTGCGCGGGCGGAGGAGCTGCGGGAGCTGACCCTGGCGCTGTACTCGCGCGCCGCGGAGATCGCGCTCGACGCCGGGATCGTCCTGGCCGACACCAAGTTCGAGTTCGGGCTCGCGGGGGAGGGGCTGGTGCTGGGCGACGAGGTGCTCACGCCCGACTCGTCCCGCTTCTGGCCTGCGGCGACCTGGTCACCCGGTTCCGTGCAGCCCTCGTTCGACAAGCAGTACGTCCGTGACTGGCTGACGTCGTCCGGATGGGACCGGGTCTCGCCGCCGCCCGAACTGCCTGACGACGTCGTAGCCGCCACGCGCGAGCGCTACATCACGGCCTACGAGAAGCTCACCGGCCAGAAGTTCGCCTGAGGGTCGCTCCTCGGACGGGCCGCCGTCCTGACGTGCGACTCTCTTGACCTGCGACGGACCAGCGGCGGCATCGCGACTTCACCGGCGGCAGGGGCGACTCCCTGCTGCTCCTCCTGCGCGGCCTCGGCGCAACGGCGGCGGTGTGGCGGCGGCTGCCCCCGCTGGTCGATGAGTCGTGGGACGGCCGGTGGGCGGCGCCCGACCTCCGCGGTCACGGACTCTCGGTGGCCCAGCCGCCCTACGGCTACGGCATCCACGCCGCCGACATGGCGGAGCTGGCCGCGGAGACCGGCGCCACACGGGTCACGGTGCTCGGCCACTCGTTCGGCGGCGTCGTCGGGGCGGTGCTCGGCAGCGGTTGGTACGGCGTCCCTGTCGACCGGGTCGTCGCCGTCGGCGTGAAGATCGACTGGACCGACGACGAGGTGACGCGGGCCGCGGCGATGTCCACCCGGCCGCCCCAGGTCTTCGCGAGCTCGCTCGAGGCCGCCGACCGGCACCTGAAGATGGCCGGCCTGCGCGACCTCGTCGACCCGGTCGACCCGGTGGCGCGCGCCGGGACCCGGGTCGCTCACGGCGGCTGGATCGCCGCTCTCGACCCGCGGGCGTTCGGCGCGGTGGGCCCGTCGGTGGAGACGATCCTGTCCCGGTGCGCGGCGCCATTGCGGCTGTCCGCGGGCTCGGGCGACCCGATGGTCGGGCTGGACGCCATGCGCCGGGTCGATCCCGACGCCGTCCTCCTCGAGGGCGCCGGTCACAACGCCCACTGGGAGACGCCCGACGCCGTCTGGTCCCTCCTCACCCCCTGACCCGCGAGATCTGCACACTCGTGGCCATCAGCCGCTGATGGCCACGAGTTCGCAGATCTCGCTCCAGGGTTGTGGACGACGCCAGCGGGGTCGGTGCCGGTTGGAGCAGGCTCCGGCGGTGCCCAGTCGCCCGGTTCGTCCCCGTCTCACCGGCCCGGCCACCCGGTCCGGCGCCGCCTCCGCAGGCATCTCCGACTGGCAGCTGCGTCACCGGGGCGTCGCGCGTCTGTCCCGAGACACCTACCTGCCTCGGGCGCTGCTCGATGACGTGACGGCCCGGATCACCGCCGTCCTGCTGAGCGCACCCCCGAACGCCGTCGTCAGCCACGTCACGGCGGCGACGATCTGGGGCCTCGCGATCCCCATGCAGCCCGAGGATCCCCGCGTTCATCTCACCGTCGTGACCGGATCGGCGGTGCGCGCCCGTGTGGACCGCAGCATCCATCGCCGTCCGTTGATGGCAGCCGAGGTCGTCGAACGGCTCGGCTTCCGGCTCACCAACCCGCAGCGCACCTGGCGCGACCTCGCGGCCACCCTGGCGCCGTCGGCGCTGCTGGCGGTGACCGACCAGCTGCTGGCCCACTGGTGCTCCGTCGACGACCTGCACGCTCAGCTGCGACTCCGGCCGTCCGGACGCGGTTCCGCGCGGGCCCGAGCCGTCCTCCCCGTTGCGGATCCACGTGCGGAGTCGCCTATGGAGTCGGTGCTCCGGTGGCTCCTGCACACCGCGGGCGTTCCGGCTCCAGAGCTCCAGTACGTGATCCGTACGGCAGGTGGAGAGTTCCGTGCCGACTTCGCCTGGCCCGAGCACGGGGTGGTCGTCGAGTTCGACGGTGCCGTCCATCGCGAGCGTGGAGTCTTCGTGCGGGACCTCCGGCGGCAGAACGCGCTCGTCGCGGCCGGCTGGACGGTCCTGCGTTTCAGCGGCGCGGACGTGCTCGGTCGACCAGAGGAGGTCGTGGCCCAGATCCTGCGGGCGCTGGGCCAGTGAGTTCTGCGTTCTCGTGGTCATCAGGCGCTGATGGCCACGAGTGTGCAGATCTCGCGGGAAACGAGCGGGGCAGGGGCGAAAACGCGCCCAGGTACCCTCGTTGGCGTGTCCCGGGTGGTCGTCGACGTGGTCCTCAAGCCGGAGATCTCCGACCCTCAGGGTCAGGCGGTGCTCGGAGCGCTGGGCCGGCTGGGCCACGACAGCATCCGCAGCGTCCGCCAGGGCAAGCACTTCGTCCTCGAGGTCGACGGCACGCCCGACGAGGCGGAGTTGAAGCAGATCGCCGAGACGCTGCTGGCCAACCCCGTCATCGAGGACGTCGAACTGCACCTCACCACCGACTGAGAGAACGAGCTGTGCGCATCGGTGTTCTGACCTTCCCGGGCTCCCTGGACGACGTCGACGCCGCCCGCGCGGTGCGGCTGGCCGGGGGTGAGCCGGTCGCTCTGTGGCACGCCGACCACGACCTCAAGGACGTCGACGCCGTCGTCCTCCCCGGCGGCTTCTCCTACGGCGACTACCTGCGGGCCGGTGCCATCGCCGCCCGCGCACCCCTGATGCAGGACGTCGTCGACCGCGCGAAGCAGGGCCTCCCCGTGCTCGGCATCTGCAACGGCTTCCAGGTGCTCTGCGAGGCCGGCCTCCTCCCGGGCGCGCTGACCCGCAACAGCCACCTGCACTTCCGCAACCGCGACCAGGTGCTGCAGGTCGAGCGGGCCGACACGGCCTGGACGACGGACTACAGCGAGGGCCAGCGCATCGTGATCCCGGTCAAGAACGGCGAGGGCCGCTACGTGGCCGCCGACGCCGACCTCGACCGCCTGGAGGGCGAGGGGCGGGTCGTGTTCCGCTACGTCGACGGCAACCCCAACGGGAGCAGCCGCGACATCGCCGGCGTGACCAGCGAGGACGGCCGGGTCGTCGGCCTGATGCCGCACCCCGAGCACGCCGTCGAGGACCTCACCGGGCCGAGCACCGACGGGCTGGGCTTCTTCACCAGCGTCTTGAAGGCGGTCGTTGCAGCGTGACCCAGGGACTGAGCGATCTCGACACCGGTCCCGGCCGGCTGGCCGACCGCCTGGACACGGTCGAGCTGGCGGCGCGGACGCCGGACGACGAGCAGCCGTACGCCGAGCTGGGCCTGAAGTCGGACGAGTACGCGCGGATCCGCGACATCCTGGGCCGCCGTCCCACCACCGCCGAGCTGGCGATGTACTCGGTCATGTGGAGCGAGCACTGCTCCTACAAGTCCAGCAAGGTGCACCTGCGGCAGTTCGGCGATCTCCCGCCGAGCGACGCGCTGCTGGTGGGCATCGGGGAGAACGCGGGCGTGGTCGACGTCGGCGACGGCTACGCGGTGACCTTCAAGGTCGAGTCGCACAACCACCCGAGCTACGTGGAGCCCTACCAGGGCGCGGCCACCGGCGTCGGCGGCATCGTGCGCGACATCCTCACCATGGGCGCTCGGCCGATCGCGGTCATGGACTCGCTGAGGTTCGGTCGCGCCGACGCGCCCGACACCGCCCGCGTGCTGCCCGGCGTCGTCGCCGGGGTGGGCGGCTACGGCAACTGCCTGGGCCTGCCCAACATCGGCGGTGAACTGCTCTTCGACGACTGCTACGCCGGGAACCCGCTGGTCAACGCTCTGTGCGTCGGCGTCATGAAGCACGAGGACGTCCGGCTGGCCAAGGCCGAGGGTGTCGGCAACAAGGTGATCCTCTTCGGCGCCCGCACCGGCGGCGACGGCATCGGCGGCGTCAGCGTCCTGGCGTCGGAGACCTTCGACGCCGAGGGTCCGGCCAAGCGCCCCAGCGTCCAGGTGGGTGACCCGTTCACCGAGAAGCTGCTGATCGAGGCGTGCCTGGAGATCTTCGCCGTCGACCTCGTCACCGGCATCCAGGACCTCGGCGGCGCGGGCCTCTCGTGCGCGACCAGCGAGCTGGCCAGCGCCGGTACCGGCGGCATGCACATCGACCTCGACACGGTCCCGCTGCGCGACAGCACGCTCACCCCGGCCGAGATCCTGATGAGCGAGTCGCAGGAGCGCATGTGCGCGATCGTCGAGCCGGCCAAGGTCGAGGAGTTCCTCGCCGTCTGTCGCAAGTGGGACGTGCTCGCCACCGTCATCGGTGAGGTGACCGACGGCGACCGGCTCACCGTCGACTGGCACGGCGAGCGCATCGTCGACGTCCCGCCGCGCACCGTGGCCCACGAGGGACCCGTCTACGAGCGCCCGATGCAGCGCCCCGCCGACCTCGACGCCCTCCAGGCCGACGACGCCGCCCGCCTCCCGCGCCCGGTCACCGGCGCCGAGCTCGAGGCCCACTGGCTCGCGGTCGTCAGCAGCCCGGACGGCGCCGACAAGACCTGGGTCACCGAGCAGTACGACCGCTACGTGCGCGGCAACACCGTCCTGGCCCAGCCGGAGGACGCCGGCGTGGTGCGGATCGACGAGGAGAGCCACCGCGGCATCGCGCTCTCCCTCGACGGCAACGCCCGCTATGCGCGCCTCGACCCCTACCTCGGCGCCCAGCTGAACCTCGCCGAGGCCTACCGCAACGTCGCCGTCTCCGGTGCCAAGCCGCTCGCTGTCACCAACTGCCTCAACTTCGGCTCCCCGGAGGAGCCGGAGGTTATGTGGCAGTTCGCCGAGGCCGTCCGCGGCCTGGCCGACGCCTGCCGGGAGCTCGGGCTGCCGGTCACCGGCGGCAACGTGAGCCTCTACAACCAGACCGGCGACGTGCCGATTAACCCCACGCCGGTGATCGGCGTCCTGGGCGTGCACGACGACGTCCGCCGCCGCGTGCCCTCCGGCTGGCGACAGGAGGGGGAGACCGTCCTCCTGCTCGGCGAGACGCGGCCGGAGTTCGGCGGCTCGGCCTGGGCGTCGGTCGTGCACGGACACCTGGGCGGGCGGCCCCCGGCGGTCGACCTGGCCGCCGAGCGGACGCTGGGCGACCTGCTGGCTGCGCTGGGCCGAGAGGGCCTGATCACGTCTGCGCACGACCTCGCCGACGGCGGCCTCGCGCAGACGCTCGCGGAGTCCGCGCTGCGCCACGGGGTGGGCGCGCGCCTGCACCTGGACGGCGACCCGTTCACGGCGCTGTTCAGCGAGTCCACCGCCCGCGTCGTCGTCACGACGTCGGATCCCGGTGGCGTGAAGACGACGGCGCAGTGGGCCGGCGTCCCCGTGACGGAACTGGGGACGACGGGCGGGGCGGCGCTCACCGTCGACGGCCTGCTGGACCTGCCGCTCGACGAGCTGCGCGCGGCGTGGTCGGCGACCCTCCCGGCGCTGTTCGGCAGCCCGGAAGCCACGATCGGCACCGTTCCGGCGGGCACCGTCCCGACCAGCTGATGGCCGGGACCGCCCCCATCCCGGCGGAGGAGCTCCGCGCCGTCCTCGGGCCCGTTCTCCCGTGGCTGGCGGGGGAGGCGGAGCAGCCGCCCCGCGCGGTCGTGGGCGCCGCGGTGAAGACCACCGCCCGCTGGCTGGCCCAGCAGGTGCCGGGCCGCTCGGTGGAGCTGCGGGTGCCCCCGCACGTCGCCGTCCAGTGCGTGCCCGGCCCGCGGCACACCCGCGGCACCCCGCCGAACGTCGTCGAGACCGACGCCGCGACCTGGCTGCGCCTGGCGACCGGGCAGCTCACATGGGAGGACGCCGTCGCCGAGGGGAAGGTCAGCGCCAGCGGCAACCGCGCGGACCTCTCGGACAACCTGCCGCTGCGGCCCCTGAGATAGCACTGCGCCCCGTCCGCTCGGGAGCGGACGGGGCGCAGTGGACAGCGGTGGTGCGGGTCAGCCGCCGAAGAGCGCGCTGGCCGCCTTCACCGTGTTGTACAACCCGTAGGCCAGGGGCACGCCCACGAGGGTCCAGGCGAACGCGATGAGCGCCGCCGG
This sequence comes from Blastococcus mobilis, assembly GCF_900188025.1. Lineage (GTDB taxonomy): Bacteria > Actinomycetota > Actinomycetes > Mycobacteriales > Geodermatophilaceae > Blastococcus_B > Blastococcus_B mobilis. Next base: position 74,597 of record NZ_FZNO01000004.1, on the reverse strand, counting down.
GGTGTGGGTGGGTCGCTGGTTGCTGCTCGTGGAGGCAGGAGTGCTCATCGGGCGGCGCTCGCTTCCTGGGTGGAGGGGGACGGGGCGGCCTTGGGCTCGTGCCACTTGTCGGCCACCGGCTTGATCAGCAGGTTGGCGACGAAGCCGACGGCCAGCAGGCCGACCATGATGAACAGCGCCGGCCGGTAGTCACCGGCGACCAGCTCACCCGGCGTGCCGCGCGAGTCGAGGACGCCGTTGATGATCAGCGGACCGACCACGCCAGCGGCAGCCCACGCGGTCAGCAGCCGGCCGTGGATGGCGCCGACCTGGTAGGTGCCGAAGAGGTCGCGCAGGTACGCGGGGACCGTGGCGAAGCCGCCGCCGTAGAAGCTGATGATGATGGCGGCGGTCAGCACGAAGACCCAGGTCGCGGTGCTGCCGAGGGTCGCCAGGACGATGTACAGGACGATGCCGACACCCAGGTAGACCATGTAGATCGGCTTGCGTCCGATGTAGTCCGAGGTGGAGGACCACACGAACCGGCCCCCCATGTTGAACAGCGAGAGCAGCCCGACGAAGCCGGCGGCGGTCGCGGCGGCGACGGCCGAGGTGGCGCCGTCGCGGAAGAAGTCCTGGATCATCGGCGCGGCCTGCTCGAGGATGCCGATGCCCGCGGTCACGTTGCAGAACAGGACCGTCCACAGCAGCCAGAACTGCGGGGTCCTGATCGCGTTGTTGGCGGACACGTTCTCCGTCGTCACCAGGGACTTCGCCTTGACCGAGGCCGGGTCGAAGCCGTCGGGACGCCAGCCGTCGGCGGGGACCCGGATGATGAACGCCCCGAACATCATGAACACCAGGTAGACCAGGCCCAGGGTCAGGAACAGCAGCGCGACCGAGTTGCCGCTGGGCACGGTGCCGGCGGTTCCGTCGTAGCCAGGGTCGTAGAAGTTCATCAGCTGGCGCGACAGCGGCGAGGCGATCAGCGCGCCACCACCGAAGCCCATGATCGCCATGCCGGTTGCCAGGCCCGGACGGTCGGGGAACCACTTGATCAGCGTGGAGACCGGGGAGATGTAGCCGATGCCCAGGCCGATGCCGCCGAGGAAGCCGTATCCGAAGTACAGCAGCCACAGCTGCTCGGTGTAGATGCCGAGCGAGCCGACGAGGAAGCCGGACACCCAGAAGACGGCGGAGGTGAACATCGCGGCACGGGGGCCGTTCCTGTCCACCCAGGTGCCGAAGACGGCGGCCGAGAGGCCGAGCATGACGATGGCGATCGAGAAGATGATGCCGATCGCGGTGAGGCTGGTGTCGAAGTGCTCGACGAGTGCGGTCTTGTAGACGCTGGTCGCGTACGCCTGGCCGATGCACAGGTGGACGGCCAGGGCCGCCGGCGGGATCAGCCAGCGGTTGAATCCCGGCCGGGCGACGATGCGCTCACGGGCCAGGAAGCTGGGTACTGCCACGGAACAACCTCCGAGTCGGGAGGGGCGCACCCGGACGGGCGCAACCCGGTCGCGCGCTGTGATATGCATCGCGACCGTTCGCACGGTACGTCGCCGCCTCCGCGGCCGCGCGTCCGACACCCGGACGAGACACGGCCGTGACCACCGAATGCGCAGGTTGGGGGCGGTTCGGCCGCGGTGGCGTCGCCGACCTAGGCTCGTCCCATGGCCTATGAGGTGAAGGGCGTCGTGGCCCGCAGCAAGGGTGCTCCGGTCAGCATCGAGACGATCATCGTCCCCGATCCCGGCCCGGGTGAGGCGGTGGTCGACATCCAGGCGTGCGGGGTCTGCCACACCGACCTGCACTACCGGGAGGGCGGGATCAACGACGACTTCCCGTTCCTGCTCGGCCACGAGGCCGCCGGCGTCGTGTCCGCGGTCGGTGAGGGCGTCACCAACGTCGCGGTCGGCGACTACGTGATCCTCAACTGGCGGGCGGTGTGCGGGCAGTGCCGCGCCTGCCTCAAGGGCGAGCTGCAGTACTGCTTCGCCACCCACAACGCCGCGCAGAAGATGACCCTGGCCGACGGCACCGAGCTGTCCCCGGCGCTGGGCATCGGCGCGTTCGCCGAGAAGACCCTGGTCCACTCCGGCCAGTGCACCAAGGTCGACCCGGCCGCTCCGCCGACCGCCGCCGGCCTGCTCGGCTGCGGGGTGATGGCCGGGGTGGGTGCCGCGATCAACACCGGCGCCGTGCAGCGCGGGGAGAGCGTCGCGGTGTTCGGCTGCGGCGGCGTCGGGGACGCCGCGATCGCCGGCGCCAAGCTGGCCGGCGCGACGACGATCATCGCCGTCGACATCGAGGAGCGGAAGCTGGAGTGGGCCAAGCAGATGGGCGCCACCCACACGGTCAACTCCAAGGACACCGACGCGGTGGAGGCGATCAGGGCGCTGACCGGGGGCTTCGGTGTGGACGTCGCGATCGACGCCGTCGGCCACCCGAAGGTGTTCGAGCAGGCCTTCTACGCCCGTGACCTGGCCGGTCGGGTGGTGATGGTCGGCGTCCCGACCCTGGACATGACCATCGAGCTGCCGGCGATCGAGATCTTCGGCCGGGGCGGGTCGATCAAGTCCTCCTGGTACGGCGACTGCCTGCCGTCCCGCGACTTCCCGATGCTGATCGACCTGTACCTGCAGGGCCGCTTCGACCTCGACGCCTTCGTCTCCGAGACCATCGGCCTGGACGACGTCGAGGAGGCCTTCGCGAAGATGCACCGCGGCGAGGTGCTGCGCAGCGTGGTGGTCCTGAAGTGACCACCGCCCGCGTCGAGAAGGTCGTCGTCAGCGGGGTGTTCAGCCTCGACGGGCAGGACTTCGACGTCGACAACAACGTCTGGCTGGTCGGCGACGACGACGAGGTGCTCGTCATCGACGCCCCGCACGACGCCGCCCCGATCGTCGAGGCGGTCGGCGGGCGGCGGGTGACGGCGATCGTGCTCACCCACGGGCACAACGACCACATCACCGCGGCGCCTGCCCTCCGGGAGGCCACCGGTGCGCCCATCTGGTTCCACCCGATGGACCGGATGCTGTGGGACGTCGTGCACCCCGACTCGGAGCCGGACCGGGAGCTCGCGTCCGACGTCCGGTTCTCGGTGGCCGGTGTGGAGTTGGTCACCCGGCACACGCCCGGTCATTCGCCGGGGAGTGTGTGCCTCCATGCACCCGAGCTGAACACCGTGTTCACCGGCGACACCCTCTTCCACGGCGGGCCCGGCGCCACCGGCCGGTCGTTCAGCGACCGGCCCACGATCGTGCACTCGATCCGCTCGGAGCTGTTCACGCTGCACGGGGACACCGTGGTCAGGACCGGGCACGGCGAGGACACGACGATCGCGGCGGAGCTCCGGAACGTCGACTGACCTCAGTGGGACGTGAGCCGGGCGAGCGGCTCGACCAGTTCCCGCTCCTCGTACGACAGGTGCGAGAGCAGGGTGTCGGTCAGCACGTCGACGGCGGCGCGCAGCGGCCCCGCGCCGCCCGGCGCGGCGACGAAGCCCACCAGCGCCCGGTCGACCCGCTCGAGGACGTCGTGGATCACCAGGTGCTCTTCCTCGAGCCGGTCGATCACCGGGGCCAGCCGGTGGTCGGCGGCGCGCAGCTGGGGGAAGACGGCCTCGTCCTCCAGGCTGTGATGGGCGGTCACGAGCCGGCAGTAGGACGCGCAGTACGCGCCCACGGTCCAGTTGTTCTGCCGCACGGTCATCGCGGCGATCGCGGAACGCGCAGCGCCGACGTCCAGCGCGCCCGCCGTGACCTGCTCGACCAGACCGCGGAGCTGCTCCAGTTCGGCCCGCAGATGGTCGTGGACGTCGATCAGGTGCTGGCCGGCCGCCTGCTCGGACGGGGTGTACCTGCGCCCCGGGTCGGGGACCGGCCCGGTCGGCCGGAGGCTCTCGTCCCACAGCCGCTCGGGGCTGCGGCGCACACCGTCGTCGGGGGTGGGGGTGAACACGTGCCGATCATGACAAGTCCCGCCCGGCCCGCGGCACCCTGAGCGGGTTCCCCTGCCGATCGTGGGCGGATGGCACATCGCCGGTAGGCTCATGGAGTGCCTCGCGGTGATGGACGGCTGACGCACGACCTCGACCCCCACGCTCCCGGTCCCCAGGACGCCTGTGGCGTCTTCGGTGTCTGGGCGCCGGGGGAGGAGGTCGCGAAGCTGAGCTACTTCGGTCTGTACGCCCTCCAGCACCGCGGTCAGGAGGCGGCCGGGATCGCGGTGTCCGACGGCGCCTCGGTCGTCGTCTACAAGGACCTCGGGCTGGTCAGCCAGGTCTTCGACGAGCCGACCCTCGGCAGCCTGCGCGGCCACCTCGCCGTCGGCCACACCAGGTACTCCACGACGGGCGCCTCCACGTGGGAGAACGCCCAGCCGACGTTCCGCACCACCGAGGCGGGCACCGGCCTGGCGCTGTGCCACAACGGGAACCTGGTCAACACCGCCGAGCTGGCCGCCAAGGCCGCCGACGACGGCGTGGCCGGGGCGTTCGTCGCCACGAACGACTCCGACCTGATCACCGCGCTGATCGCCGCCCACCAGGACCTCTCGGTCGAGGCCGCGGCGATGGAGGTGCTGCCCCAGCTCCGCGGCGCCTTCAGCCTCACGTTCATGGACGAGGACACCCTGTACGCCGCCCGTGACCCCCAGGGGGTGCGGCCGCTGGTGCTCGGGCGACTGGAGCGCGGCTGGGTGGTCGCCAGCGAGACCGCCGCCCTCGACATCATCGGCGCCTCCGTCGTCCGCGAGGTCGAGCCCGGCGAGCTCATCGCGATCGACGGGAACGGCCTGCGCAGCCAGCACTTCGCGGTCGCCGAGCCCAAGGGGTGCGTCTTCGAGTACGTCTACCTCGCCCGGCCCGACACCACGATCTCCGGCCGTGGCGTGCACGCCGCGCGGGTCGAGATCGGCCGGCGGCTGGCCAAGGAGCACCCCGTCGAGGCCGACCTGGTCATCCCGGTGCCGGAGTCGGGAACCCCCGCGGCGGTCGGTTACGCCGAGGCCTCCGGGATCCCCTACGGGCTCGGCCTGGTGAAGAACTCCTACGTGGGGCGCACCTTCATCCAGCCGAGCCAGACGATCCGGCAGCTGGGCATCCGGCTCAAGCTCAACCCCCTGCGTGACGTCATCCGCGGCAAGCGGTTGGTGGTCGTCGACGACTCGATCGTGCGGGGGAACACCCAGCGTGCCCTGATCCGGATGCTGCGCGAGTCCGGCGCCATCGAGGTGCACGTCCGGATCGCCTCCCCGCCGGTGAAGTGGCCGTGCTTCTACGGCATCGACTTCGCCAGCCCCGCCGAGTTGGTCGCCAACGGCCTCGACGTCGACGGCGTGCGCGCATCGATCAACGCCGACTCCCTGGGCTACGTCTCCGAGCAGGGCCTGATCGCAGCGACGGAGCAGCCCGCCAGCCGACTGTGCACCGCCTGCTTCACCGGCGAGTACCCGATCCCGCTGGGGGAGCCCGAGGTGCTCGGCAAGCACGTGCTCGAAGGGATCGAGCACCGCGCCATCAGCGGCTGGACCGGCCAGCAGGCCGGCAGCGCCACCGTTCCCGGCGGCGCCGAGGACGCGCTGACCCGGCCGTGAGCACCGCGAGAGTGACGCCCGAGCGAGCATCGCAGGGGGATGCCGGGAGCCGACAGCGAGTGAGCATCGCAGCGAGCGCCAGCGAGCGAGGAGCGGAGCGAGCGCGAAGGCGACCAAGGGCGTCGACCGAGGAGCGGAACGAGGGCGGAACCGAGCAGTGAGCACCGAGTTCACGTATGCGGCGTCCGGCGTCGACATCGACGCCGGGGAGCGCGCCGTCACGCTGATGCGCGCCGCGGTGGAGCGAACCAACCGCCCGGAGGTCGTGGGCGGGCTCGGCGGCTTCGCGGGCCTGTTCGCGCTGGACACGGCGAAGTACCGCCGACCCCTGCTGGCCTCCTCCACCGACGGCGTCGGCACCAAGATTGCCCTCGCCCGGCAGCTCGACCGGCACGACACCGTCGGCATCGACCTCGTCGCGATGGTCGTCGACGACCTGGTCGCCTGCGGGGCCGAGCCGCTGTTCCTCCAGGACTACGTGGCCTGCGGGAAGGTCGTCCCGGAGCGGGTCGCCGCGATCGTCACGGGTATCGCCACGGGCTGCACCCGGGCGGGCGCTGCACTCGTGGGCGGCGAGACGGCCGAGCACGGCGACCTCATGGACGCCGACGAGTACGACCTGGCCGCGACTGCGGTCGGTGTCGTGGAGGCCGACGCCGTCCTGGGCCCGGAGCGGGTGCGGCAGGGCGACGCCGTGATCGCCATGGCGTCGTCCGGCTTCCACTCCAACGGCTACTCACTGGTCCGGCGGGTGGTGAGCGCGGCGGGCCTGGACCTGCACGCCACTCCGGCGGGACTGGTCCGACCGCTGGGTGAGGAGCTGCTGGAGCCGACCCGCATCTACGCCCGCGACTGCCTGGCGCTCGTCGACGCACTCGGCGTCGACCGCGTGCACGCCTTCGCCCACATCACCGGCGGCGGGCTGGCCGGCAACACCGCCCGGGTCGTCCCGGACGGGCTCGAGGCGGTGCTGGACCGCACCACGTGGTCGCTGCCGGCCGCGGTGCGGCTCATGGAGGAGCACGGCGTCCCGCGGGAGGAGTCCGAGCGGGCGTTCAACTGCGGCGTCGGCATGGTCGCCGCCGTGGCGCCCGACGCCGCGGATGACGCCGTCGCGCAGCTGACCGCGGCAGGCGTCCCCACGTGGGTCGCCGGCAGCATCGGCCGTCGCGAAGACGCCGACACCCCGGCCGCCCGTCTGGTGGGCTCCTACCGCTGACGGCCACGGTGGCCGCTCGGACGGTGCGTGAGAACACCGCAGCTCCCGGAGGAGCTGCGGTGTCCTCGATCAGACGCTGCGGATCAACCGATCAACGCGGGCTGGCGGCCCAGTCGTCGTCCGCGTCGTCGTCGGCCCAACGGTCGCTGTACTCGTCGTCGTCCGCGTCGTCGTCCGTCGCCCGCGGAGGGGCGACGTAGGACGGCGTGGATCCGGCGAGCTCCTTCTGCAGAGCAGAAAGGTCAGTGTTCGGTGAGCTGTACTTGAGCTCACGGGCCACGCGTGTCTGCTTGGCCTTCGCTCGGCCGCGCCCCATCGGCTCGACCCCCTCGCTACGGAGTGCGGGAGACCAGCCCCCGGGCTGGACGGCCCGCGTGGCGACCCCGACTGAGTGACAATGTCTTGGACAACCTTACGACACGGATCGGCGGCGGGCACACGTCCCTCCCCCCGGGGAGCGGGACATCGCTCACTCGGGTGTCGCAGCTCTCAGTGGGGCAGCCGGATCGTCGCCAGGCGGCCGACCGAGCGGATCCGCTCCTCGGCCAACCGGTCGGCCGCCACGGCCGGGGACACGCGCTCCTCGTCGGCGGCCCGGAACACCCGCAGGGCGACCTCGAAGATGCCGCTGGCCTTGGACTGTGCACGGGCGAAGGAGAACCCGTGCCGCTCGTCCTCCACCTGGATGACCCCGCCGGCGTTCACGAGGTAGTCCGGCGCGTAGAGGATCCCGCGCCCGCGCAGCTGCTCGGCGACCTCCGGCGTGGCCAGCTGGTTGTTCGCCCCGCCGCAGACGATGCGGGAGGGCAGCTCGGCCACGGTGACCGGGTCGAGCGCGCCACCGAGGGCGCAAGGGGCATAGACGTCGTGCGGCGTGCGGATCAGCTCCGCGGTGTCCGCGACGGCGCGCACGCCGGGGTGCCGGACTCGGAGCCGCTCGACCGCGGCCGGGTCGACATCGGTGACGACGACGTCGGCGCCGTCGTCCACCAGGTGGCCGGCCAGCCACGAACCGACCTTGCCCACCCCGGCGACGGCGACGGTGCGCCCCTCCAGGGACGGTGTCCCCCAGCAGTGCTGGGCCGCGGCGCGCATCCCCTGGAAGACGCCGTACGCGGTGAGGACCGAGGAGTCGCCGCAGCCGCCGTAGGCCTCCGACCGGCCGTGGGCGAAGCGGGTCTCCCGGGCGACGACGTCGAGGTCGGCGTTGTAGGTGCCGACGTCGCACGCGGTCAGGTAGCGCCCGCCGAGCGTCTCGACGAACCGGCCGTAGGCGCGCAACAGCGCCTCGGTCTTCTGGGTTCGCGGATCACCGATGATGACGGCCTTGCCGCCACCGAGGTCCAGGCCGGCGAGGCTGTTCTTGTAGGACATCGCCGCCGACAGCCGCAGCGCGTCCGCGACCGCCGCCTCCTCGCTCGCGTACGGGTAGAACCGCGTACCGCCGAGCGCCGGACCGAGGGCCGTCGAGTGGATGGCGATGACTGCTTTCAACCCCGACTCGGTGTCGCTGCAGAAGACGACCTGTTCGTGACCGGCGCTCAGCACATCCACGCCCCGAGCCTAGATCCACTCCGGCTGTCGTCCCGAGAACGCGGAGGTCCGGTTCCGCACTTCCCGTCGCGCCCACCCGGGACAGGCGCCACGGGACGTGGGGACACTCACAGCGATCTGTCGAATGTCCACGGCCGGCGGGCGTTGAAAGGTGTGGAGAGCGCCAATGCTTTCCCCTCGTCCCCGAGCTCGGAGTTGTCATGTCCCGCCAGTTCACCCCGAACAGCCCGTCCGCCCTCACGGCGCACGCCCAGACCGTCAGCGACCGCCGCCACGCCCTGGAGCGTGAGCTGGCCGACTACTCGTCGGACGCCGACCGCAACGACCTGCAGGTCCTGGTCGACGCCAGCATCAGCAGCGCAGCGTGGGAGGTCGGCGAGATCCTCAGCCGGCAGGCCCACGTCCGGCTGCACCGGGCCAACTGACCCACTCATGACGATCGGACGCCGTGGCGTCCGGTCAGTCGAACGGATTGCCGCCGCGGGAGATCTCTTCTGCGAACTCCTCCAGAGCGGTGCGGTCCGGCCGGGCGCCGGCCGACCGCACGACCTCCTCGAGTGCGGCGACGATCTCGGCCGCCGGACGACCGGCATGGCTGCGTCCCACTTCTCGGAGTCGGGGGCGCACCTGCTCGCTGACCTGCCGCTCCAGGCGCGGGTTCGGCGGCCGCAGCAGATTCCCCAGCTCCGCCTGCAGGTTCGATCGAAACCTGGGTCCGCCGTGCATCGGCACCTCCCCGCGCGCTGCGTCCATCATGACGCGACAGTCTCCCGGCGGGCGTCATCGTCGCTACGCTCCCGCGGATGACGCGGCCGACGGTCGGCGCCCGCACGCAGGGGGCGCGGTGATGAGCGCCCAGCCTGTGGGCGTCGCCGTCGTGGGTTTCGGCTGGATGGGCCGCGTGCACACCCAGGCCTACGCCCGGGTGCGGCACCACTTCCCGGAGCTGCCGGTCGTGCCGCAGCTCGTGGTGGTGGCCGACGACGTGCCCGGCCGGGCCGAGGAAGCCGCCGAGCACTTCGGGTTCGCCTCCGCCGCGCGGGACTGGCGCGAGATTCTCGACGATCCCCGCGTGAGCGCGGTGAGCATTGCAACGCCGAACTTCCTGCACCGCGAGGTCGGCGTCGCGATGGCCCGCGCCGGCAAGCACATCTGGATCGAGAAGCCCGTAGGCCTCACGGCGGACGACGCGCGAGCCGTCGCCGCCGCCGTCGCGGCCAGCGGCGTGCAGAGCGCCGTGGGATTCAACTACCGCCACGCCCCCGCTGTGGCTCTGGCTCGCGAGAAGATCAGCGGCGGTGAGATCGGGCAGGTCACGCACGCCCGCTTCCGCCTCTTCAGCGACTACGCCGCCTCGCCCGATGGCGCGCTGACGTGGCGCTACGAGCGAGCCCGCGGCGGCAGTGGTGTTCTCGGCGACCTGGCCTCCCATGGCGTCGATCTGGTGCGGTTCCTACTGGGCGACGTCGAGTCCCTCGTGGCCGACACGGCCGTGTTCATCACCGAGCGAGCCCGGCCCACCGGTGCCACGGCCGGGCACGTACGCATCCGCGGCGGAGACCTGGGCCCCGTCGAGAACGAGGACTACGTCTCCGCCCTGCTGCGACTGTCATCGGGCGCCCGGGTGGTGCTGGAAGCCAGCCGCGTCGCCGTCGGTGAGCAGAACAACTACGGGTTCGAGGTCCACGGCACGGACGGTGCACTGTTCTGGGACTTCCGCCGGATGGGCGAGCTGGGCGTGGTGGGTGGCACCGCCCGACAGGACGAGCCGGTCGAAACCGTGTACGTCGGTCCGGGAGCCGGGATGTACGGGGCCTTCCAGCCCGCGGCCGCGACCGCCATGGGGTACGACGACCTCAAGGTCATCGAGGCCCGGGACTTCCTGCGCTCCGTGGCCGAGGGCAGCTCCTACGGCACCGAGATCCGTGACGCCGTCCGCGCCGCTGTCGCGCTCGACGCCGTCATCGCGTCCGCAGCCGGCGGTGGCTGGGTCGACGTCCCCACCGTCTGACGCTCCGCGGGTCGCCCTCACGGGGTGGCGGAGATTCCATGCCGGCCCCCTCGAGGCCCCTGCGTCGAGGGGCTCTCCCCGCGGCAGATGCCCTGGGCCGATCGGCGGAGAAGGTATTGACGCGTCCTGTTACCCCTGTCACATTATCCATGTCAGATTGTCAGGACATATGGGCCTGGACGAGGTGCCGGGTCGCTCGGGTGACGGGGCGATCGGTCGCTTCGACGTGGCAGCGTTCAGCGACCGGGAAGGACGACCATGGCGCCCGACGTGGACGGCCCGTCCGCCGCGCCCGGCGCGCCATGCCCGATCGCGAAAGCCGTCACGGGTGGGCGGCGAACTGCTTCCCCTGACACCACGGGCGCAGGACCATCTCGGCAAGGTCGCGGCCCTGCGTCCTTCCGATCCGTCGTCCCGGCCCTCCGGAACCACACCCCCGCGGCCCTCCTGTCCGGTGGACCGCACGACGAGAGGACTACTCGATGAGCAGAATCGGGAGACCGCTGAAGGTGCTGGCGGCGGTCAGCGCCGTCGCGCTGGCGGCCGCGTGCAGCAGTGAGGGTGGTGCCCAGAACGAGGGTGTCGACGCCGGCCAGGAGTACACCATCGCGATGATCACCCACGAGGCCCCGGGTGACACCTTCTGGGACAAGATCCGCGCCGGCGCGGAGGCCGCAGCCGAGAGGCACAACATCACGCTGAACTACTCGAACGACCCGGACGCGGGCGAGATGGCGACGCTGGTGCAGAACGCGGTCGACAGTGACGTCGCCGGCATCGCACTGACCCTGGCGTATCCCGATCAGGTCGGCCCGGCTGCCCAGCGAGTCGCCGAGGCCGGCATCCCCATCGTCGCGTTCAACTCCGGCATCAACGACTACCAGAACTACGACGTGCCGATGTACTTCGGCTCGAACGAGCAGCTCGCCGGCCGCACCGTGGGTGAGCGGATCGGGCAGGACGGCGGCGGGAAGGCCCTCTGCATCATCCAGGAACAGGGTCAGGTCGCCCTCGAGACCCGCTGCGCCGGCGTGACGGAGGGCTTCCCGAACACTGAGATCCTCTACGTCACGGGCACCGACCTCCCCTCCGTGCAGCAGACCATCGGCTCCAAGCTGCAGCAGGACCCGTCGGTGACCCACATCGTCACACTCGGTGCGCCGATCGCGCAGGCGGCCCAGCAGGCCACGTCCGACACCGGCAGTCAGGCGGAGATCATCACCTTCGACCTCAACGCCGACGTCGCCAAGGCGATCGAGAACGGTGACATCGCCTTCTCCGTCGACCAGCAGCCCTACGTGCAGGGCTACCTGGCCGTGACTGCCCTGTGGCTCAACCTCACCAACGGGAACGACATCGGTGGTGGTCAGCCGGTCCTCACCGGTCCGTCCATCGTCGACGAGACGAACATCGGCCCGATCGTCAAGTACGCCGAGAACAACACCCGGTAGTCCCTCTGGGGGGAGCCGGGGGGACACCCGGCTCCCCCCGCCCCGTCCCCCTTGGAGCAAGCGATGAGCTCATCCGTGGCGACGAAGCCGTCGGCCCCCCCACCCAAGGCTGCCGCGCCGGCGCGCACGCAGCGATCGGTCCTGTCCCGCGTCCTGGCCCGACCCGAGGTAGGGGCGCTGGCCGCGGCCATTGCGATCTTCCTCTTCTTCTATGCGGTGGCAGAGCCGTTCCGCACGTTGCCCGCCTTCGCCACCGTTCTCTATGCCAGCTCCACGATCGGCATCGTGGCCGTCGGGGTCGCGCTGTTGATGATCGGCGGCGAGTTCGACCTGTCGTCCGGGGTGGCGGTGGCCACGTCTGCGCTGGCTGCAGCGATGATCACTTATCAGTTCAGCCTGAACATGTGGGTCGGCGTCATCTTCAGCCTGGTGGTCGCGCTCGCCATCGGCTTCGTCAACGGTTACCTCGTGATGCGGACCGGCATCCCCAGCTTCCTCATCACGCTGAGCACCTTCTTCATCCTCCAGGGCCTCAACCTGGGGATCACCAAGCTGGTCACCGGTACGGTCGCCACCCCGAACGCCAGTGCGCTCGACGGTTTCGACTCCGCCCGCGCGATCTTCGCCTCCGACATCCCCCTGGGGTTCATGACCCTCAAGGTCACCGTCCTGTGGTGGTTCTTCTTCGTGGCCGTCGCCTCCTGGCTGCTGCTGCGCACCCGCACGGGCAACTGGATCACCGCGGCCGGGGGCAATCAGGCCAGCGCGCGCGCGGTCGGCGTGCCCGTGCCGAAGGTCAAGATCGGCCTGTTCATGGGCGTGGCCTTCCTCGCCTGGTTCCTGGGCATGCACCTGCTCTTCAACTTCAGTTCCGTGCAGTCCGGCCTCGGCGTGGGCAACGAGTTCATCTACATCATCGCCGCGGTCGTCGGGGGTGCGCTGCTGACGGGCGGCTACGGCTCGGCGGTCGGGTCAGCATTCGGCGCCTTCATCTTCGGCATGACCACCCAGGGCATCGTCTTCGCGGGATGGGACCCGAACTGGTTCCGGACCTTCCTCGGCGTGATGCTGCTGCTCGCCGTCCTCGTCAACCTGTACGTCAAGAACTACGCGGCCCAGAGGAAGTGACATGACCGACACCATCGCCGAGCACGCCGCACCCGATCTCAAGGCCGGCACGCCACTGGTCGAGATGGAGGGCTGCGGCAAGAGTTACGGCGCCATCCGGGCTCTCGAGGGCGTCAACCTGACGGTCAACGCCGGAGAGGTCGCCTGCGTGCTGGGCGACAACGGCGCGGGCAAGTCCACCTTGATCAAGATCATCTCCGGTCTGCACCCGCACACCGAGGGCACGCTCCGGGTCGACGGCAAGGAGCGGCACTTCTCCTCACCGCGGGAGTCACTCGACGCCGGGATCGCCACCGTCTACCAGGACCTCGCGGTGGTGGGCCTCATGGAGGTGTGGCGCAACTTCTTCCTCGGCTCGGAGATCCGCAAGGGCAAGTACCCCATGGCCCCGCTCGACATCAAGGCCATGCGGGAGATCGCCGACGCCGAGCTCCAGAAGATGGGCATCTTCGTCAAGGACATCAACCAGCCGATCGGCACCCTGTCCGGCGGGCAGCGGCAGTGTGTCGCGATCGCCCGGGCCGTGTACTTCGGCGCGCGGGTCCTGATCCTGGACGAGCCGACCGCTGCCCTGGGGGTCAAGCAGTCGGGGGTGGTGCTCAAGTACACCGCGGCCGCCCGTGACGCGGGCCTGGGCGTCGTCTTCATCACCCACAACCCGCACCACGCCTACCTGGTGGGCGACCACTTCATCATCCTGAAGCTCGGTCGTCGGGTGCTGGACAAGAAGCGCTCCGAGGTCTCCCTCGAGGAGCTGACGACGGAGATGGCCGGCGGCCAGGAACTCGCCGAGCTCTCGCACGAGCTGAAGCGCTGATTTCCCCACGGCTGCGCCGGTCGGACCTGGCGGTCCGGCCGGCGCAGCGGTGTCCGGGACCGGCGTTCCGGCCTGGCTGGCCGGAACACGCCGCGGCCGTCACGGCGCGCTGGTGTGCCGCTCGGCCTGGGCGGTCAGCTCGGCGTCCAGCGCGCCAGGGGTCCAGCCCTCCTGCACGGCTCGCCAGACCAGCTCGGCCTGGGTCTCGGGGGCGAGGCCACCGATCGGCTGGTCGCGATCGAGGTTGGTCGGGAAGGCGTAGCCCTCCGCCGAGGCGGCGATGACGTTGCGCAGGGTGTGCTCGGCGGCGCCGGCGGCCTTTCAGGCCTGCAGGACGGGGTAGAGCGCGCGGCACATCGCCGTCCGGTCCACCACCTCCATCGCCCGGCCGAACGCCGAGGAGACCTGCAGCAGGTTGGCCATGCGGCGGACGTCGGCCGACCGGTTGGTGCCGGCGCCGTGGAACAGAGCCGGGTTGAAGAAGGCCGCGTCGCCCTTGCGCAGCGGCAGTTGGACGAAGTGCTCGTCGAAGTACGCGGTGAACTCCCGCTGGTGGAAGGCGACGTAGCCCGGGGCGTACTTCTGCGAGTGCGGCAGGTACATCGTCGGGCCGGTCACCACGGGCATGTCGCAGTGCGCGACCGCGCCCTGCAGGGTCATGACGGGGGACAGCCGGTGCACGTGCGCCGGGTAGGCCAGGGCCTGCTCCTCGGACATGAAGCCGAGGTGGTAGTCGCGGTGGGCGACCTGGGCCTGCCCGCCGGGGTTGACCACGTTGACCTGGCTGGTGAGCTGGTAGCCGCGGCCCAGCCACGCCTGCGAGACCAGCGCGATCACGTCGTTGCCGTAGTACGCGGCGAAGGCCTCCGGGTCCCGGACGGCGAACTTGTCCAGTGCTCCCCAGACGCGGTCGTTGGCGCCGGGCTTGGCGAAGTGGTCCCCGGCCGCGACACCGGCCGCCTTCTGCTCGGCGATCATCGCCTCGAAGACGGCGGTGGCCCGGTCGACGACGCCGGTGTCGGGGAAGGCGCCCGTGAAGGCGACGATCCCCGGACCGTCGGTCAGCGCGCGGGCCAGCTCGGCCTGCACCTCCCGGCGCCCGTCGGGGGTGGCGACGGAGTCGCGCAGCCGGGCACCGTAGACCAGGACGTTCTCCCGCACCTCGTCGGCGTGGGGGTAGTCGGCCAGGTCGGTGGTGGTCTCGACGACCGCACGGAACTCCTCCAGGCGGCAGTCCTCCGCGGCGAACCAACCGGAAGCGATCCGGCCGGGAACGGGGGTGGTCATGGCGTCGGCCTTCCGGTGCGGGGTGACGTGCCGTCGAGCCTGACGGGGGCCTGCCGGGCCGACAAGGCAGCACATCCCACGAAAAACCCGTCATCCAGCAGGGCTCAGAACTCCTCCCACGTGTCCGGGTACTGCCCGTCGACCCGGGTGCCGTCGGCGAGCGTGGCGATGTCGGCCATGTCCTCCTCGGTCAGGGTGAGGTCGAAGACGTCGAGGTTCTCGACCAGCCCGCCGCGGCTGGACGCCTTCGGGAACGTCACCAGGCCCTGCTGCACGTGCCAGCGCAGCATCACCTGCGCGGGGGTTCGGCCGTGCCGGGCGCCGATCCTCGCGAGCACCGGGTGCCGCAGCAGCTCCCCGCCGTTGGCCAGCGGGGACCACGACTCGGTGACGATGCCCCGGCGGGCGTCGTCGGCGCGCTGCTCGAGCTGCGGCTCCCACGGATGCATTCGATCTGGTTCACCGCCGGCACGGTCGAGGAGGCGGTAGCGAGCCGGTGGAGGTACTCGGGGAGGAAGTTGGAGACGCCGATGGCGCGGGTAAGACCCTCGGCGAGGAGCTCCTCCATGGCGAGCCAGGACTCGACGTAGCGGTCGAGCCGGGGCAGCGGCCAGTGGATGAGGTAGAGGTCGACGAAGTCCAGCCCGAGCCGGTCCAGGCTCGACCCCAGCGCCTCCTTCGCCGAGTCGAACCCCTGCTCTCAACCGCGCAGCTTGGTGGAGACGAACACCGATTCGCGCGGCAGGCCCGAGTCCGCGATCACCTGCCCGACACCCCGCTCGTTCTCGTAGCTGGCGGCGGTGTCGACGAACCGATAGCCGACCTCGAGCGCCTCGCGGACGATCCGCCGCATCTCCTCGTCGGGGAGCCGGGCGGTGCCCAATCCGAGCTGGGGGATCGCGACACCGTTGGTGAGTGCTACGTCCGGGACCGTGGTCATCCCGCAAGCCTCGCGAGCCGCCGAGTCGTCGGTCAACAACCACGACGACGACGCGGTCCGCTGCGGGGTGCCCCGAGACCCCGTCCGCGCAGGAGGGCCTCCGGGCGCTACATCTTCTCGGCAGCGGCGCGCAGGTTCTCGGCGGCGAGGGCGAGGCCCTCGAGGCGGTCGTAGGCGGCGTCCTCGTGCTCGATGTTGACCGCCATGTCGGGATCGACCTCGGCCAGCGCGCGGAGGAACCCGGTCCACCAGCCGACGTCGTGGCCGGCGCCGACGGCCACGAACCGCCACGCCGGGTCCTCCGGCCACGCGTTGCACCAGAAGCCGTAGCCGGTGGGGACCTTGTCGGCGGCGTCGGCGGGCACGCGCGTGAACGAGGTGTCGAGCACGCCGCGGATGTCGACCCCGGGCGTGATCATCGCGTCCTTGGCCGCAGCGTGGAACACCAGCGGACCCAGGTCGCGGATGCAGGCGGCGACGTCCATGCCCTGCCACATCAGGTGCGACGGGTCCATCTCGGCGCCGAGGTTCGTCGCGCCGGTCAGCTCGACCAGCTTCCGCAGGGTCACCGGCGAGAACACCAGGTTGTGCGGGTGCATCTCGATGGCGACCCGGACGTCGTGGGCGCGGGCGAGGGCGTCGATCTCCTTCCAGAAGTCGACCGCCACGCCCCACTGGTAGTCCAGGACGTCCATGTAGACGCCGTCCCACGGGTTGACCACCCAGGACGGGTACCTGGCGTCGGGGTCCGACCCGGGCGTGCCCGACATCGTCACGATGTTCCTGACCCCGAGCAGCCCGGCGAGCTCGATGGTGCGGCGGAGGTCGTCGGCGTGCTTGGGGCCGACGCCGGGCAGCGGGTTGAGCGGGTTGCCGTTGCAGTTCAGCCCGCTCAGCTCCATCCCACGGGAGGCGAACAGGTCGAGGTAGTCCCGCCGGGCCTGCTCGGAGGAGAGCAGCAGGTCGACGTGGCAGTGCGGGGAGGGGATGAAGCCGCCGGTGTTGACCTCGACCGACGTCAGGCCGTTGGCCTGCAGGACGTCGAGGGCCTCGCCGAGGGGGCGGTCGTGCAGGCAGGCGGTGTAGGCGCCGAGCTTGAGAGTCATGGGAGTTCTCGCCTTCTGGTCGTGGAGGTGGTCAGGCGGGGGGCGCAGGGTTGGCCGGAGCGTCGGCCTCGACGGGCATGCCGGAGCTCACCGAGGCGACCTCGACGGTTCCGCCGTCGGACTGGGACGACCGGACGACGGCCTGGATGATCGCCATGGTGTGGAGTGCGTCGGCGAAGGAGGCGTTGGCGGGCAACGGGTCGGGCGTGCCGGCGATCTGATCCAGGAACGCCCGGCACTGGTAGATGAAGGCCTCCTGGTTGCCGATGCCGACGCCCGGGGCCTCCATGGGGTAGCCGCCGTGGAAGTAGGGCATCTGCGGGCCGACGATCACCTGGCGGACGCCGCGCGTACGGGCCTCGGGCTGGGCGTCGTCGAACAGGTACTCCGCGGGCCGGTGGAAGTCGAACGCGGCGCGGCCGTCCAGCCCGTAGACGTCGAACCCCAGGCCGTTCGGCACGCCGAATACGGTGCGGGAAACGGAGAACGACCCCGTCAGGCCGGACTCGAACCGCGCAGTGAACATCGCGGTGTCCTCGTTCTCGACCTCGCCGACCTCGTCGCTGACCGGAGCGGCGCCGTGCCCCACGACTGCGCCAAGGGGGAGCGGGCGCTTGGGGATCTGGATCGAGACCGCGCCGCCGGACACCGCGACGATCGGCCCGCACAGGTACTCCGCGGCGTCGATCACGTGCGCGCCGATGTCGCCGAGTGCGCCGGAGCCGAGACCTCCCCTGAATCGCCATGTCAGCGGGCTGCGCGGGTCGCAGGCGTAGTCGCACCAGTACCGGCCGTGGAACAGTGACAAGTCCCCGAGTTCACCGTTGCGCACATGGTCGCGGATCGCCGCGATGGCCGGGGACCGGCGATACGTGTAGCCGACCGCGGTGACGACGTCGGCGTCCTCCTCGACGGCGACCATGGCTCGGCCGTCCTCCATCGAGCCGGCCAGGGGCTTCTCGCACAGCACGTGCTTGCCGGCGGCGATCAACGCCTCGGCGATCGGCCGGTGCAGCGCGTTGCCGACGACGATGCTGACCGCGTCGATCGTGGGGTCCTCGACGATCTCCTCCCAGCTGAAGACGGCCTTCTCGAAGCCGTACCGGCGGGCGGCATCCCTGGCCAGCGTCTCGTTGGCGTCGGCGACGGCGGCCAGCCGGATGGGCGGCAGTCCCTCTCCGAAGACGGTGTTGACCTGGCGGTACCCGGCGGCGTGGCTGCGGCCGGCCATCCCGGCCCCGATCACCGCCACGGACAGTCGTCGTCGCGACATGGCTGTTCCTCTCCTCGGGTGGACGGGGCTCCGGCGATGCGTGGGTGCCTCCGCGGCCGTGGCACGCTCCGCGGGTGAGCGGTCGACCGCTGATGTCCTTAAAGCGCTTTAATGGTGACGCCGATCTCAGCAGGGTGCAAGGGTCGCGTCAAGGGAGTGGGTGGTCGTCGTGAGTGCAGCCGAGTCGGTGCGTCGTCCCCGGTTGCAGGACGTCGCGGCCGCGGCGGGGGTCTCGCCGGCGACGGCGTCGCTCGTGCTGCGCGGCTCCGCGGGGCCGAGCAGCGTCACCCGCGAGCGCGTGCTCGACGCCGCCGCCCGGCTGGGGTATCGGCCCGACCGCGCCGCGAGCCTGCTGGCCCGCCGGCGCAGCAGGCTGATCGGCGTCCTGATGGACGTCCGCAGCACCTTCCACGCCCAGCTCGTCGAGGACGTCCACGAGGCGGCCGAGGAGCACGGATACGACCTGGTGCTCAGCACGATGACCCGCACCCGGGACGAGGGGCGGGCGGTCGAGACGCTCCTCGACTCGCGCTGCGAGGCCCTGGTCCTCCTCGGGCCCGAGGCCCCGGCCGCCCGGCTGGGCGCGCTCGACCGGCAGCTGCCCGTGGTGGCTGTCGGCCGGGCCGTCCCGTCGGCGGGCGTCGACGTCGTCCGCGCCGCCGACGACGAGGGCGTCGCCCTGGCGGTCGACCACCTGGTCGCCCTGGGGCACCGTCGCATCACCTACGTCGACGGCGGCCCCGGGGCCATCTCGGCCGGCCGGCGTCGCGGGTACCAGCGGGCGATGCGCCGTCACCGGCTCGGCGAGAACCTGCACGTCATGCCCGGTGACCATGGCGAGGAGTCCGGGGCGCGCGCGGCGCGGGCGCTCCTCGCGACGGACCTCCCGCCGACGGCCGTGGTCGCGTACAACGACCGTTCCGCGGTGGGGGTGCTGGACACGCTGCTGCGCAGCGGCGTCGGGGTCCCGGGGACGGTCTCCGTGGTGGGCTACGACGACAGCCCCCTCTCCCGGCTGGCGCACGTGGACCTGACCACCGTCAGTCAGGAGTCCCAGCAGCTGATGCGGCACGCGGTCGCCGCGGTGGTCGAGCGGCTCGACGGCGGCAGGATGGAGCACCGCGAGGTCGTCGTCCCGCCGCGCCTGGTGGTTCGGGGGACAACCGGGGCGCCGCCGGACGCTGAGCTCGATGACCCCCGGGGCGGGTCCCGTCGGGGATCAGTTCGATCTGACCATGGGTTGACGTGACGCCAGTCACTCGGCACCCTGGCCTTGAAGCGCTTTAGAGCGGCTGCCGGTCCAGCGCTTCCGCCCGTCGCCACCACGCGCCCGCGGAGACAGACATGGCCAGCACCGCCACGGCGATCGACTACAACCCGTTCGCGCCCGACTTCTACACGTCCGACCCGTTCGCGGTGTACCGGCGGATGCGGGAGGAGGCGCCCGTCTACTACAGCGAACGGTGGGGCTGGTACGCCCTGACCCGCTTCGAGGACGTGCGCGGGGCGGCGCTGGATGCGGACACGTTCCGCAGCTTCGAGGGCATGGACATCGACGACAGCCGCCTGGAGCAGGTGCCGCCCGGCTCGATCGGCAGCATGGACAACCCCCGGCACGACCAGGTCCGCTCGGTGGTGCAGCCCTACTTCCTGCCGCGCCGGATCGCCCAGCTGGAGGACGGCATCCGCACGGTGGTCCGCGACCTGGTCGCCTCCTGGCGGGACCGCGGCGCGGTCGGCAGAGGCACGGTGGACATCGCCCAGGAGCTGGCCTGGCCCATGCCCTTCGACGTCTTCTTCCACCTGATGGGTCTGCCGAGCCGGCACGACCCGGACCCCCTGGAGCGGGCGCGGCGCGAGCAGCTCGAGCACTGGACCCACGAGCTCAAGGACCGGGTGCCCGGCACGCCCCACCTGACCCCGGTGGCGCGGGCGGCCACCGCCGGTGTGCAGCAGTTCTTCATCGACCTGCTCGACGACCGACGCCGCGCCGCCCGGGACGACCTGGTCACGAGGTTCGTCCAGGCCGACATCGACGGCGTCCCGTTCGTGGGCGAGGAGGTCACACCGAACTCCGAGGTCAGCGGCCTGATGATGATCCTCTTCCTCGGTGGGGTCGAGTCCACCGCCGGCCTGACCGGCACGCTGTTCACGCTGCTGGCCGAGAATCCCGGCCAGCGCGCGCTCCTGCAGGCCGACCCGTCGCTGCTCCCGGCCGCGGTGGAGGAGGCTCTGCGCCTGATCACGCCCCTGCAGCTCACCGCCCGGACGACGTCGCGCGAGGTCACCCTGCACGGGGTCACCATCCCCGCCGGCGGCCGGGTCGTGCTCGTGATGGGCGCCGCCAACCGGGACGAGCGCCAGTTTCCCGACCCCGACACCTTCGACATCACCCGGCCCCGGGGCCGGCACCTGGGTTTCGGCGAGGGCGTGCACGGCTGTCTGGGTGCTCCGCTGGCCCGGCTCGAGGCGCGGATCGCGCTCGAGGAGGCCCTGCCCGTCCTGGGGGACTACGAGCTCGCCGGCCCGCCGACCTTCTACCCGAGCTCGCCCAACATGTACGTCTGGAAGAACCTGCCGGGCACCTTCGGCCGGTCCGCACGCCGCCCGCACGTCGAGGCCGTCTCCCACCGGACGACGACGGTCACCCTGGCCACCTCGGAGTTCGAGACCGAGGCCCGGGTCGCCGCCAAGCAGGAGGCCGCCGACGGGGTCGTCGTCCTGAGCCTGCGCGAGCCCGGGGGCCGCCCACTGCCGCCGTGGAAGCCCGGGGCGCACGTCGACCTGGTGCTCGGCGAGGCCCCCACCCGGCAGTACTCGCTGTGCGGCGACCCCGCCGACCACTCCGAGTACCGCCTGGGAGTGCTGCGCGACCCGGCCGGCCGCGGCAGCTCGCGGTACGTGCACGACCGGCTCGAGGTCGGGGACACCGTCCGGGTGCGCGGGCCGCGCAACAACTTCCCCCTGGTCGCCTCACCCCGCTACCTGTTCATCGCCGGCGGCATCGGCATCACGCCGATCCTGCCGATGATCCGGGCCGCGGAGGCCGCCGGCGCCGACTGGAGGCTCGTGTACGGCGGCCGGCGGCGGGCCTCGATGGCCTTCCTCGACGAGCTGGCGCAGTACGGCGACCGGGTGTCGGTCCGCCCGCAGGACGAGGCCGGGCTGCTCGACCTGGAGGGGCTGCTGGGCACGCCGCAGGCCGACACCCGCGTGTACTGCTGCGGCCCGGAGCCGCTGCTGGCCGCCGTCGAGCAGCGCTGTGGCGCCTGGCCGGCCGGCGCCCTGCACGTCGAGCGGTTCGCGGCCCGGCCGCTGACCGAGCCGGTGCGGTCCGAGGCGTTCGAGGTCGTGCTCGAGCAGAGCGGGCTCACCCTGACCGTCCCGCCGGACCGCTCGATCCTGTCGGTGGTCGAGGAGGCCCGGGTCGGCGTCCTCTCCTCGTGCGCCGAGGGCACCTGCGGCACCTGCGAGACCCCCGTCCTGGACGGCGTGCCCGACCACCGCGACTCCGTCCTCGGTCCGTACGAGAGAGAGGCGAACGACTGCATGATGATCTGCGTGTCCCGTGCCCGCACGGACCGATTGGTGCTGGACCTGTGAGAAAGGACCCCCCTGCCCCCCACCGTGGAAGGACCCCGTCCTCCCCACCCATCGCAGGCTCAGGTCGGGACCCGGGACGGGGCCACGCCGGGACCCTGCAGGGGGGTCGGACCGGGGTGGCCCTCGTCGGGTCGGGGCGGATGGGCGCCTTCCACGCCGAGACACTTGCCCGGCGCCTGCCGTCCGCGCGGCTGGCCGCGGTCGTCGACCCCGCGCCGGGTGCCGCCGAGCGGCTGGCCGGGGCGCTCGGCGCGGACCGCTCCTGCACCGACGTGGCGCAGCTCTGGGACGACCCGGCCGTCGAGGCCGTCGTCATCGCGGCGCCGGCTCGCACCCACGCCGACCTGGTCGTGGCCGCCGCGGCGGCGGGCCGGCACGTCTTCTGCGAGAAGCCGATGGCGGTCACCCTCCCGGACGCCGCCCGCGCCATCGACGCGGCGCGCGCCGCGGGCGTCGTCCTGCAGGTGGGCTTCAACCGCCGGTTCGCCGCCGACTGGCGGGCCGCCCGGGTGCTGCTCGACGCCGGCACCCTGGGGACCCCCCGGCTGCTGCGCTCGTTGACCCGCGACCCCGGCGGCTTCGACCCGTCCCGTGTCCTGCCCGACACGATCTTCCTCGAGACGCTCATCCACGACTTCGACACGCTGCGGTTCCTCAACCCCGGTGGCGAGGCCGTGGAGGTCTTCGCGACCGGGGACGCGCTCGTGGAGCCGGCGTGGCGGGACCGCGGGTTGCTCGACACAGCGGTGGTCACGGTGCGGTTCGACAACGGGGCCATGGCAGTGGCCGAGGCCTGCTTCGAGGCCGCCTACGGCTACGACGTCCGCGGTGAGGTGCTCGGCTCCGGCGGGATGGCGACGATGGGCGACGGCCGGCGCAGCGGGATGGCCTTCTCCGGGCCGGCCGGGCGGCTGGTCGAGACCGTCCGCGGCGACCAGGAACTCTTCCCGGACGCCTACACCGCCGAGCTGGCCGCCTTCGTCGACGCCGTCCGCACCGGGACCCCGGCCCGGGCGACCGGCGAGGACGCCCGCGCCGCCCTGGCGATCGCGCTGGCAGCGGCCGAGTCCGTGCGCTCGGGCCACCCGGTGCGGATCGACGAGGTGGAGAAGTGAGCCGGCCCCGTCCAGGGCACCGCCCCGAGCTCGCGCGGGGTGGGGGGGACGGGGTCCTTCGTCTGGCGGCCTCGGCCGAGATGCTCTTCCTCGACCTGCCGTTCGCCGAGCGGGTGCGGCGCATCGCCGACGCCGGCTTCGAGGTGGAGATCTGGGACTGGACGGCGAAGGACGTCGACGAGCTCACGAGGACCGGCGCGACCTTCTCCTCCATGACCGGGTACGTCAGCGGCACCCTGGCCGACCCGGACGGCGCCGCGGAGCTGCTGCGCACCGCCGCGCAGTCCCTCACCGTCGCCGAGCGGCTGGACTGTCCGCGGCTCAACGTGCACGGGACCGGGCTGGACGGCCGGGGGCTGCCGGTCGTCCCCGCCGAGGTGGTGACCCCGGCGATGTGGCTGACCGCCGCGCGGACGCTGGAGCAGCTGGCCAGGCTGGGGGAGCGGGCCGGGCGGGTCTTCACGCTGGAGAACCTCAACACCGCCGTCGACCACCCGGGCACGCCGTTCGCCCGCGCCGCCGACACGATCGCCCTGGTGGAGGCGGTGGGCAGCCCGCACCTGCGGCTCAACCTCGACCTGTACCACGCGCAGATCGGCGAGGGGAACCTCGTGGCGCTCGTGGAACGGGCCCTGCCGCTGATCGGCGAGATCCAGGTCGCCGACGTCCCCGGCCGCTGCGAGCCGGGCACGGGGGAGATCCACCACCCGGCGGTGGCGGCCGCCCTCGGCCGGCTCGGCTATACCGGCGTCGTGGCTCTGGAGGGCTGGGCCTCCGGCGATCCGGCGCGGGCCCTCGACCGCTTCCGCACCGCCTTCACCCTCTGATCGCCGGGAGGGGCCGGAGCCGGCGGAGACTCGTCTCGCCGGCTCCGGCCGGTCCTCTCTCAGGCGTTCTGCGGGAAGCCGAGGTTCAGGCCACCGTGGCTGGGGTCCAGCCAGCGGCTGGTGATGACCTTGCCGCGGGTGAAGAAGTGCACGCCCTCGGCACCGTGCGCGTGGGAGTCGCCGAAGAGGCTGTTCTTCCACCCGCCGAAGGAGTAGTAGGCCATCGGCACCGGGATCGGGACGTTGATGCCGATCATCCCGACCTCCACCTCGTGCTGGAAGCGCCGGGCGGCGCCGCCGTCGTTGGTGAAGATCGCGGTGCCGTTGCCGTACTCGTTGCTGTTCACCAGCTCCAGTGCATGCTCGTAGGTGTCCACTCGCAGCACCGAGAGCACCGGGCCGAAGATCTCGTCGGTGTACACGCTCATCTGCGGCTGCACGTGGTCGAGCAGCGTCGGGCCGAGCCAGTACCCGTTCTCCCCGCCGTCGGGCTGCACCTCACGGCCGTCGACCACCAGCTTGGCGCCCTCGTCCTCGCCGGCGTCGACGTAGGAGGCGACCCGGTCCCGGTGCCGCCGGCTGATCAGCGGGCCCATGTCGCTGCCCTTCCGGCCGTCGCCGGTGCGCAGCGTGGCGGTGCGCTCGGCGATGCGGGCGACCAGGTCGTCACCCACGCCGCCGACGGCGACGATCGCGCTGATCGCCATGCAGCGCTCGCCGGCCGAGCCGAACCCAGAGTTGACCGCGGCGTCGGCCGCCAGGTCCAGGTCCGCGTCGGGGAGCACGATCATGTGGTTCTTCGCGCCACCGAGGGCCTGCACCCGCTTGCCGTTGCGGGTGCCGGTCTCGTAGACGTAGCGGGCGATCGCGGTGGAGCCGACGAAGGACACCGACCGGATGTCGGGGTGCTCCAGCAGCCGGTCGACGGCGACCTTGTCGCCCTGGACGACGTTGAACACGCCGTCGGGCAGCCCGGCCTCCTTCCACAGCTCGGCGATCCAGAGCGCCGCCGAGGGGTCCTGCTCGCTGGGCTTGAGGACGACGGTGTTGCCCGTGGCGATCGCGATGGGGAAGAACCACATCGGGACCATCGCCGGGAAGTTGAACGGGCTGATGATCGCCACCGGGCCGAGCGGCTGGCGGACCGAGTGCACGTCGACGTTGGTCGAGGCGTTCTCGGTGAACCCGCCGCGGACCAGCGAGGGGACGCCGCAGGCGTACTCCACGACCTCCTGGCCGCGGGAGACCTCGCCCAGGGCGTCGTCGAGGACCTTGCCGTGCTCGGCGGTGATGATCGCGGCCAGCTCGGGCTTGCGGGCGTTGAGCAGCTCCCGGAAGCGGAACAGCACCGCCGTGCGCCTGGCCAGCGACGTGTCGCGCCAGCCCGGGAAGGCGGCCGAGGCGGCGGCGACCGCGGCGTCGACCTCCTCGGGCGAGGCGAGCGCGACCTGGCCGGTGACCTCACCGGTCGCCGAGTCGGTCACCTCTCCGGTGCGACCACTGGCACCCTCGCGGCGGGCGCCGTCGATCCAGTGCGGGATGTGGGTGGGCATGGCTACCTCTCAAGGAGCGGTGTCGTCGGGGAGCGGTGTCTGGGGGAAGTTCGGCCGTCCGGGAGCGGAGGCACCGGCGAGCGCGTCACCGGGGAAGTGCTTGGAGACCAGCTCGCGGATGGCGGCGAGCATCCGCGTGCCGGACTCGCGGGCCTGGTCGTCCCACCCGAAGACGCAGGTGGTGAGGACGCCGTCGAAGCCGATCCCCGCCAGGGCGGCGAAGGCCTCGTCGGCGTCCACGTCGCCGCGCCCGAGCTCCATGTGCTGGTGGACGCGGACGGGGTTGCCCGGCGGGTTGGTGATGTAGCGCAGCCCGTCGGAGGCGGTGTGGTCCATCGAGTCGGCGACGTGCACGTGGGTGAGCAGGTCGCCGGCGTGGGCGATGATCCCGGCCGCGTCGTCGCCCTGGTGGAACGTGTGCGGCATGCAGTACAGGAAGCTGACGCACGGCGAGTCGATGCCGCGGACCATGTCGACCGCCGGGTGGCCGAGCTCGATGAAGTCGTCCGGGTGCGGCTCGAGCACGAGCTTGACGCCCTCCCGCTCGAAGATCGGCAGCAGCTCCTCCATCGACCGCCAGAACATCGCCTCGGCGAGCTCCGGGGCCTCCGGCCGGCCGCTGAACTCGGAGTTCATCGTGTCCGCGCCGAGCTCGACGCAGATCTCGATGGCCCGCTTCCAGTAGCGGACGGCGGCCTGCCGCTCCACCTCGCCCGGGCCCGACCAGCGCATGACCGGCAGCAGCGAGGTGACGCCGACGCCTGCGTCGGACAGCTTCGACCGCAAGGCCCGCACCGTGGCGGTGTCCACCCGCGGGTGCTTGAAGAACGGGATGAAGTCCTCGCGGGGGGAGAGCTCGATCCACTCGTAGCCCATGCCGGCCACCACGTCGGGCAGCTCGAGCAGCGGGACGTTGCGCAGCATCTGCGGGTCCAGGGCGATCCTCATCGCGACTCCATCCGGACCTCGGTCCGCCGTCCGCTGTGCAGCGCCTCGACCCCGGCGGCGCAGACCGCCTGCGCGGCGTAGCCGTCCCACGCCCCCGGGCCGTCGACCTCGCCGCGGCGGGCGGCGTCCACCCAGCGCTGCAGCTCGATGTCGTAGGCGCGGCCGAAGCGCTGCCGGAAGTCCGGCGCGATGCCGGTCGACCGGGTCGCGCCCGGGGTCCCGCCGGCCAGGCGGACGAGGCCCAGGTCGAGGCCGATCATGGCACTGCCGTCCTCGCCGACCACCTCCGTGCGCACCTCGTAGCCCACGCCGGTGCTGACGAAGCACTCGACGTCGACCATCCGGCCACCGGTGGTCTCGAACAGCACCAGCAGCGGGTCGGACTGGCCGGCCACCGCGTGCCGGGTCGCCCTCGGCCGCAGCACGGTCACCGCGGCGATCTCCTCGTCCAGCAGGAACCGGGCGACGTCGACCTCGTGCACCACCGAGTCGTTGACCATCATCTCGCTGGTGAAGTGCGGCGGGACGGCGGCGTTGCGGTGCGCGCAGTGCACGAGCAGCGGCTCACCGAGCCCGCCGCCGGCGATCAGTGCCTTGAGCTCGGCGTACTCGGGGTCGAAGCGGCGCATGAAGCCGACCTGGACCAGCCGCCGGCCGGTGCGCGCGGTGTACTCGTCCTCGGCCCGGACCACGGCCAGGGCGCTGTCGGCGTCCATCGTCAGCGGCTTCTCGCACAGCACCGGCTTGCCCCGCCCGATGCAGGCGAGCACCTGCTCCTCGTGGAACTGGCCGGGGGTGGCGATCAGGACGGCGTCGACGTCGTCGTCGGCGATCGCGGCCAGCGGGTCGCCCATCACCCGGCAGCCGGGCACGGCGGCGGCCACCTGCTCGGCCTTCTCGGCGAACGCGTCGCTGACCGCGACGACCTGGGCTCCGGAGATGCGGCTGTAGAGGCGGGCGACGTGGTCGGCGCCCATCATCCCGACGCCCAGCACGGCCACGCGCAGGTCGCGCGCCGGGACGTCGGCGAGGTCGGGGAGCACCCCGGCGCGGGTCTCGGCGGTGGTCACGCCTGGGCCTCCGATCCGGTGGCGGGGGTCTTCGGGGCGCCGATCTCCAGCGCCGGCAGCCGGCAGCCGGCGATGTGCCGGTGGGTGCGCCGGGCGATCGGGAACGGCTGGTCCGGCGGGCAGGGGTACATGTCCTGCTCGACGATCGCGAACACGTCCAGCCCGTGCTCCTCGATCGCCTCGAACAGCGGCGGGTAGGCGGGCACCCCGTTGGGCGGTTCCACGAACGCGTTCATCCTGACCGCCTCCGGCCAGGTGATGTCCTTCTCGAGCACCTCGTCGACGACCGTCGGGTCGACCTGCTTGAGGTGCAGGTAACCGATGCGCTCCGGGTAGCGGCGGATCAGGTCCAGGTTGTCGCCTCGGTAGTAGCTGACGTGCCCGGTGTCCAGGCAGAGCGGCACGAGCTGCGGGTCGGTGTCGGCGAGGAACCGCTCGATGTCGTGCTGCCAGCCCACGTGGCTCTCCGCGTGCGGGTGGTAGGCGATGGAGAGCCCGTACTCCTCCCGGATCGCGTGGGCCAGCCGGTCCACACCGCTGGTCTTCGCGCGCCACGCCTCGGGGGTGAGCTCCCGTGGCTCGACGTCCGCGCCGGTCTTCTGGTCACGGAAGGTGTCCGGGATGACGACGACGTGTGTCCCGCCCACGGCCTCGGTCAGCGCGGCCACGTCCTTGACCTGGCTCCACACGGCGTCCCAGGACTCGGGCCGGTGCAGGTGCTCGAACACGGTGCCGGCCGACACCCGTAGGTCCCGCGCGCCGAGCTCGTCGGACAGCTGCGCGGGGTCGGTGGGCAGATAGCCGTAGGGGCCCAGCTCGATCCACTCGTACCCGCAGGCGCTGACCTCGTCGAGGAAGCGCTGCCACGGCACCTGGTGCGGGTCGTCGGGGAACCACACGCCCCACGAGTCGGGCGCCGACCCCACCCTGATGCGGCTGCGACCCGGGGTGTGGCCGGTGTCCTGCTGCGGTGCGGTCGCCGCCTGGCTGTCCGCGCTCATACGGTCCTCCTCCGGGAACGGTGGGTCAGGGCTCGGTGGGGTTCAGGTACGGACGCTGGACGGCCTTCCAGCGGTCGTAGACCGCGCGGGCGTCCTGGGTGCTCTGCAGGGTGGACACCTCGCTGACCGGGACGTCCCACCACGACTCGCTCGACGGCGCGTCCATGAGCGGGTCCGTCTCGACGTGCACGACCGTCGTCCGGTCGCCGGCCTTGGCCTTGCGCAGCGCCGCCTCGAAGCTCGGCCCGTCCTGCGCGACCAGGACGTCGACGCCGAGGCTGGCGGCGTTGGCGGCGAGGTCGACCGGCAGCACGTCGCCGTCGAGCCGGCCGGACTCGGAGCGGTAGCGGTAGCGGGTGCCGAACCGCTGTGAGCCGAGGGACTCCGACAGGGCCCCGATCGAGGCGAAGCCGTGGTTCTGCACCAGGACGACGACGATCTTGACGCCTTCCTGGACGGCGGTGACCAGCTCGGTCGGCATCATCAGGTAGGAGCCGTCGCCGACCATGACGAAGACGTCGCGGTCGGGGCTGGCCATCCGGATGCCGATGCCCCCCGGGATCTCGTATCCCATGGTCGAGTAGCCGTACTCGACGTGATAGCCCTTGCGGTCGCGGACCCGCCACATCTTGTGCAGGTCGCCGGGCATGGAGCCGGCGGCGCAGACGACGACGTCCCGCGGCGCGGAGACCTCGTTGACGATCCCGATGACCTCGTTCTGCGTCAGCCGGCCGCCCTCGCCGGCGCTCGGGGTCTCGGGGTGGTAGGCGGCCTCGACGGTGGCCTCCCACCGCGCGGCGAGCTCCGCGGTGCGGGCCCGGTACCCGTCGTCGACCGACCAGCCGGTCAGCGCCTCGGTGAGCGCGGTCAGCGTTTCGCGGGCATCGGCCTGCACGGCGACACCGGCGTGCTTGACGGCGTCCGACGAGCCGATGTTGACGTTGACGAACCGCACGCCGGGGTCGTTGAACGCGGTGTGCGAGGCGGTGGTGAAGTCCTGGTACCGGGTGCCGATCCCGATGACGACGTCGGCCTCGCGGGCCAGCGCGTTGGCCGCCGTGGTCCCGGTGGAGCCGATCGCGCCGACCGACTGCGGGTGGTCGTAGGGCAGCGCGCCCTTGCCGGCCTGGGTCTGGCCGACCGGGATGCCGGTGGCCAAGACGAAGGCGTCCAACGCGTCGGTCGCCTGCGAGTAGATGACCCCGCCGCCGGCCACGATCAGCGGGCGCCGGGCCGAGCGGATCACCTCGACGGCGCGCTGCAGGGCAGCCGGCTCCGGCAACGGCCGGCCCACGTGCCAGGTCCGCTCGGCGAACAGCTCGACCGGCCAGTCGAACGCCTCGGCCTGCACGTCCTGCGGGAAGCAGAGGGTGACCGCGCCGGTCTCGGCCGGGTCGGTGAGCACCCGCATCGCGCCGAGCAGGGCGCCGGGCAGCTGCTCGGGTCGCCAGATGCGGTCGAAGTAGCGCGAGACCGGCCGGAAGGCGTCGTTGACGGTCACGTCCCCGGTGTCGGGCCGCTCGAGCTCCTGCAGCAGCGGGCCGGCCGAGCGGGTGGCGAAGGTGTCCGCCGGCAGCAGCAGCACCGGCAGCCGGTTGATGGTGGCCAGCGCCGCACCGGTGAGCGTGTTCGTGGAGCCGGGGCCGACGCTGGTGGAGATCGCCCAGGTCTGCAGCCGGTCCTTGGCCCGGGCGTAGGCCACGGCGGTGTGCACGACGGCCTGCTCGTTGCGGCCCAGCACGTACCTCAGGGACGGCTCGGCGGCGTCGTCCTCGAGCTCGGCCTGCAGCAGTGCCTGGCCCAGGCCGGCGACGTTGCCGTGCCCGAAGATGCCGAAGCAGCCGGCGAACAGCCGCTGTCGCTGCCCGTCGCGCTCGGTGTACTGCTGGGCCAGGAACCGGACCACGGCCTGGGCAACGGTGAGCCGCACCGTCTCGAGGGCAGCCGGCGCAGGGTAGGACTCGCTCACGGTCGGGGGGCTCCGTTCTGGTTGGTGCCGGCAGGGGAGCGCAGCGGGAGCCGCGGGTCGACGTCCTCGGCCGCCCACGTGTCCCGCAGCCACGCGTGCGCCGGGTCGTCGACGATCCGCCAGGCCCGGTCCGGGCCGGGGCCGGCCATGACGTTGAGGTAGTAGAGGTCGTGTCCGGGCGCGGCGACGGAAGGGCCGTGCCAGCCGTGGGGCACCAGGACGACGTCGCGGTCGCGTACCTCGGCGAGCACGTCGATCGGGCGCTCCGGCGTGCCGTACACCCGGTGGTAGGCCAGGCCCGGCTGCCCCTGCGGACCGGGGGCGACCTCGAAGTAGTAGATCTCCTCGAGTTCGGTCTCCACGGCGGAGGTCTCGTCGTGCTTGTGCGGCGGGTACGACGACCAGTTGCCCCCCGGCGTGATCACCTCGCACGCGATGAGCGAGTCCGCCTCGAAGACGTCCGCGGTGGCGAAGTTGTTCACCTGCCGGCTGCACCGGCCGGCGCCGCGCAGTTCGACCGGGACGTCCGCGGCCGGGCCGTAGCGGACCGGCAGTCGGCGTCGGGCGCGGGCGGAACAGAGGGCGAAGCGGCCGCCGTCGCGGCTGTGCAGTTCGGCGGTGGCGTCCATGGGCAGGTAGGCGAAGTCGGTCGGGCCGGCGAGGACGCCGCTGCGCCCGGTGAGCGTGAGGACCTCGCCCTCGCACTCGACGGTCAGGCCGCCCGCCAACGGAACGACGACGACCTCGTCCGGGCCCGTGTCGACCGGATGCCCGCCGCCGGCCGGAAGTTCGAGCACGCGCAGGCCGGTGTGTCCCCAGCCGGCGGACTCGGGGGTCACCTCGAGGACGTAGGGGCCGCCGGCGGCGGTGCCGGCAGGCAGGTGCAGGGAACGGGTGACCGTACTCATGGCGACTCCTCGACGGGGGCAGGAGGGTCCTTCTCAGTGGACGAGAGCGACCGCGGTGTCCACCGCCCCTCCGACGTCGTCGTCGGGTGGGTAGAGCAGGGTGCGGCCGATCACCAGGCCGCGTACCGACGGGAGCGACAGCGCGTCGCGCCAGCCGGCGTAGGTCTCCTCGGGGCGACCGGACGGGTCGCCGCCGAGAAGCAGCGTCGGCAGCGTCGTGGCGTCCATGACGCGTCGCATCTCCGGCACGACGGGGAGCTTGAGCCAGGTGTAGGCGGAGGTGGAGCCCAGACCCTGGGCGATGTGGACCGACCGGATCACCGCATCGGGACTCAGGTCGTTGGCCACCCTCCCGTCGACCCGACGGGACATGAACGGCTCGAGCATCGCCGGCACGCCGGCCCGAGCCAGTTCGCTGATCGTCCGACCGGTGGTCTCCAGCATGGCCACCGTGCCCGGGTCGTCGAGGTCGATGCGGTTGAGCATCTTGGCGGCGTCGAACCGGGCCTCGACCACGCCGGCTACGTCGTAGCCGGTCATGCGGTCGTCGAGCTCGAAGGAGGCCCCGGCGAGGCCCCCGCGGTTCATGGAGGCGACGACGACCTTGTCCTCCAGCGCGCCGAGCAGGACGAGGTCCTCCGCGATGTCCGCCGTGGCGAGCAGGCCGTCGACGCCCGGCCGGGCGAGCGCCTCGCGGAGCCGGTCGAGCATGTCGGTGCGGCTGCTCATCGCCGAGGGTCGGCCCTGCGCGGCCAGGGCTCCGCGGGCCGGGTGGTCGGCCGCGAGCAGCATGAGCCGGCCGTCGGGGGGCAGGAAGGCGCGCCGGCGACGGCGCTCCCGCAGCGCCCGGCCGATGGCTCCGGGGTCACGGGAGCGCAGTTCGGTGATGTCCTCGTAGCTACGGCAGCGCGGAGCAGCGGTGTCGAGGACGTCGGACACCGACGTGGTCAGATCAGGCACGGGTCTCCTCCAGCATCGGGCGCGGGCCAGTCACGGCCGACCGGTCGACCACGGCGGCGATCTCCGCCCCGGTGGGCATCGCGGTCGAGCACTCCAGACGTGAGGCGACGATCGCGCCGGCGGCGTTCGCGTTGCGCAGCGTCTGCTCCAGGGACAGGCCGGCCAGCAGGCCGTGGCAGAGGGAGCCCCCGAACGCGTCCCCGGCACCCAGGCCGTTGACCACCTCCACCGGCGTGGGCGGGACGACCACGCGCTCCTCCGCGGTCCTGCCGAGGACCCCCTTCGGCCCCTGCTTCACCACGGCCAGTTCGACGCCGGCGGCCAGCAGCGCCTCCGCCGCACGATCGGGATCGGTCTCGCCGGTGGCGACCGCGCACTCCTCCCGGTTCCCCACGGCGACGGTCACGTGCGACAGCGCCGCCCGTACCTGGGCCGCGGCTTCCTCCCGGGAGGACCAGAACATCGGCCGGTAGTCCAGGTCGAGGACCGTGTGCCGGCGTCGTCCGCGGGCCTCCCAGGCGGCGACGTGGGCCGACCGGCTCGGCTCCTCCGACAGGCCCGTCACGGTCGCCCAGAGCACGTGGGCGCCCCGGACGGCGTCGAGGTGGAGGTCCTGGGGGCGGATCTGCAGGTCCGGCGCGGTCGGCCGGCGGTAGAAGTACAGCGGGAAGTCGTCCGGCGGGAAGATCTCGCAGAAGGTGACCGGGGTCGGATGCGCCGGGTCGACGACGACGAGCCGGTCGTCCACCCCGAGATCGCGCAGCGCCCGCCGGACGAACCGGCCGAACGGGTCGTCACCCACGCCGGTGACGAGAGCCACCGAGTGGCCCAGGCGCGCGGCGGCCACCGCCACGTTCGCCGCGCTGCCGCCGAGGTACTTGCCGAACGTCTCGACGTCCTCGAGCCCGACGCCGACCTGGAGCGGGTAGACGTCCACCCCGCTGCGACCGATCGCCAGCACGTCCAAGGGCTCAGTCACGGTGGGCACCGTCCGTTCGGGGGCGATCGCAGGCAGGCCGTGGTGTGCGCTTCCGACTGTGCTCGGGACCACATCCCTGTGTCAATACTTTGTTCTGACATAAGGTCATCACTTCAAAGGAGGGAGGGGTGCTCCGGCGGGGACAAGGGCCCCGCGAGGGTCTGCGATCATCGGGCCGTCGCCCGGCCGCAGCCCGGCAGTGACGAGCCGCTCCAGGAGGCGTTCCGTGGCACCCGCGCTCATGTTCGACATCGACCGCTCCAGCCCGACCCCGCTGTACTTCCAGCTCGCACGGGCCATCGAGGGGGCCATCACGGGCGGGGCACTGCCTGCCGGTTCGCGCCTGGACAACGAGCTCCTGCTGGCCCAGCGGTACGGACTGTCCCGCCCCACCGTCCGCCGTGCGGTCCAGGAACTGGTCGACAAGGGGCTCCTGGTGCGCAAGCGGGGCGTCGGCACCCAGGTCATCCAGCCGCACGTGAGCCGCTCCGTGGAGCTCACCAGCCTCTATGAGGACCTGGCGCGGTCGGGGGCGTCGCCGACGACCGCCGTCCTCTCGCTCGAGCGGGTGCCGGCACCTGTCGACGTCGCGGGTGAGCTCGACCTTCCCGAGGGAGAGGAGCTCGTCGTCGTACGCCGGCTGCGGAGCTCGGGCGGCGAACCGCTGGCCCTGATGACGAACTACCTGCCCGGTCGCTTCATGCCCACGGTCGAGGACCTCACCGAGCGCGGGCTCTACCAGTACCTCCGGGCGGCGGGCGTCCACCTGCGGGTGGCCCACCAGCGGATCGGCGCCCGGATGGCGCGCGCGGAGGAGGCGCGCCTGCTGGGCGAACCGCCCCGCTCGGCTGTGCTCACGATGCAACGGACCGCCTTCGACGACGTGGGGCAGCCCGTCGAGTTCGGCCGGCACATCTACCGTGCGTCGCGGTACGACTTCGAGACGACGCTGGTCGGCCGCTGATCGGCGGCACGTCCCACGGGGGTCCGCGGGCGCCCCGGGGCGTCGGTGGCCACCGCACCCTTCCGTTGCCCTGTGACCTGCCGCCGGTGGGTCCGGGCGGGCTCCTCGACGGCAGGAAGGCATGATCTCTCCGGACATCCGGCGGGGACGGCGTTGCCCCGCGACGCCTGGAGGACATGCACGATGGCTCGACCCTCGCGCCTGGCGGCGCTCGCCCTGGCCGCACCGTTGGTCCTGGCGGCCTGCACGATCGACGGAGGGGGCTCCGGCGGGAAGGGCTCCGGCGGGGGTGGGGCGGCCGAGGGTGGCGACCTGACGTTCTCGGTGATCACCCACGGCTCGGCCGGCGACGCCTTCTGGGACGTCGTGCAGAACGGTGCCGAGGCGGCCGGCGAGGACCTCGGCATCTCGGTGGACTACCAGAGCGACGGCGACCCGCAGCGGCAGGCGCAGCTCATCGACGCGGCCGTCAACCAGGACGTGGACGGCATCGTGGTCTCGATGGCCAACCCCGACGCCCTGCAGGACTCGGTGGAGGCGGCCGTGGAAGCGGGCATCCCCGTCGTGACGATCAACTCCGGCGGGCAGCGTTCCGCGGAGTTCGGTGCGATCGGCCACGTCGGTCAGGACGAGGCCATCGCCGGACAGGGCGCCGGGCGGCAGTTCGCGGACGCCGGCGCGGCGAAGGTGCTCTGCGTCCTCCACGAGGCCGGCAACATCGGGCTGGAGCAGCGCTGCTCGGGCGCGTCGCAGGGTCTGGGCAGCGCGGTGACCCCCTTGCAGGTCGACATCAACGACCTGCAGGGCGCCCAGTCGACGATCACCTCGCAGCTGC
Organism: Blastococcus mobilis; assembly: GCF_900188025.1. Lineage (GTDB taxonomy): Bacteria > Actinomycetota > Actinomycetes > Mycobacteriales > Geodermatophilaceae > Blastococcus_B > Blastococcus_B mobilis. The sequence continues at coordinate 39,499 of NZ_FZNO01000004.1, read as the reverse complement.
AGAGCGATCCGGACATCGACGCGGTCCTGACCCTCAACTCCGCCGTCGCCACCCTCGCCGTGGCGGCCACCGAGGACGCCGGCTCCGAGGCCCAGGTCGCCACGTTCGACCTCGACCAGGACGTCATCCGCGGCATCCAGGACGGCGACATCGCCTTCGCCGTGGACCAGCAGCAGTACGAGCAGGGCTATCTGCCGATCGTGATGCTCCAGCTGTACGCGGAGAACCTCAACACCGTCGGCGGGGGTCAGCCGGTGCTGACCGGGCCGGGGATCGTCGACGCGAGCAACGTCGACGAAATCGCCGACCTGGCTTCGGCCGGTACGCGCTGAGCACCCAAGAGGCCGCGGCGCCGGCCGGCCGGCGCGCCGACGAGCGGCTGACCGCGACCGGACCGCTGCGGCGGCTGCTGGTCACGCCGGAGCTCGGGGCGCTGATCGGGGCGGTCGTCGTCTTCGCGTTCTTCGCCGTCCAGTCGCCCGTCTTCCGCTCGGCACGCGGGGTCGCCAACTGGCTGGACCCCGCCTCGACCCTGGGGATCATGGCGGTCGCCGTCGCGCTGCTGATGATCGGCGGGCACTTCGATCTCTCGGCCGGCGTCATGACGGGGACGACGGCGCTGACCGTGGGCGTCGTCGCCGTCGAGTTCCGGCAGAACATCTGGACCGCGATGGGTGTGGCGCTGGTCCTCGCGCTGGCGATCGGGTTCCTCAACGGCTGGCTGGTCACCCGGACCGGCCTGCCCAGCTTCATCATCACGCTGGGCACGTTCCTGATGCTCCAGGGCCTCAACCTGGGCCTGACCAAGTTCTTCACCGGGACCGTCACCGCCGGCGGTATCGCCGGCGTGCCCGGCTACGCGGCGGCCGAGTGGGTGTTCGCCTCCCGGCTGAGCATCGCCGGCACCGAGTTCCGGGTGGCCATCCTGTGGTGGGTGCTCTTCACGGCGCTGGCCACCTGGGTCCTGCTGCGCACCCGCTTCGGCAACTGGGTCTTCGCCACCGGCGGGGACGACGTCGCGGCGCGGAACGTGGGCGTTCCCGCGCGCCGGACGACGATCGCCCTGTTCATGACCACCGCGGCGGCCGCCTGGTTCGTGGGGACCACGCTCGCGGTCCGGCTGACCTCCGTGCAGGCCAACACCGGCATCGGACAGGAGCTCATCTACATCGTCGCCGCGGTGATCGGCGGCTGCCTCCTCACCGGCGGCTTCGGTTCGGCGATCGGCGCCTCGCTCGGCGCGCTGATCTTCGGCATGACGCAGCTCGGCATCCCCTACCTGCGCTGGGACGCCGACTGGTTCTACTTCTTCCTCGGCGCGATGCTGCTGCTCGCCGTGCTGGCCAACCGGCTGGTCCGCCGCTACGCCGAGGCGGCGCGGCGATGAGCGGTCCGCAGTCCCCGCCCCTGCTGGAGCTGCGGGACGTCGGCAAGGACTACGGGTCGGTGATCGCGCTGGACGGCGTCACGACCACGGTGCGGGCCGGCGAGGTCACCTGCGTCCTCGGCGACAACGGCGCGGGCAAGTCGACGTTGATCAAGATCCTCTCCGGCGTCCACCGGGCCGACCGGGGGCAGGTGCTGCTCGACGGGCAGCCGGTGGCCTTCGGAGCGCCCCGGGAGGCGCTCGACGCAGGCATCGCCACGGTCTACCAGGACCTGGCGATGATCCCCCTGATGGCGATCTGGCGGAACTTCTTCCTCGGTGCCGAGCCCACCCGCGGGTGGGGGCCGTTCCGGCGCTTCGACGCCGCCCGGGCGCGGGAGACCACCCGGCGGGAGCTGGCCGCCATGGGCATCGACCTCCGGGACGCCGACCAGCCGGTCGGCACGCTCTCCGGCGGGGAGCGCCAGTCGGTGGCCATCGCCCGCGCCGTGCACTTCGGGGCGCGGGTGCTGATCCTGGACGAGCCGACCTCGGCGCTCGGGGTCAAGCAGGCCGGCGTCGTGCTGCGGTACGTCGCGCAGGCGCGCGATCGTGGAGTGGGCGTCGTCCTCATCACGCACAACCCGCACCACGCCTATCCGGTCGGCGACCGTTTCCTGGTGCTGAACCGGGGCCGGAGCGTCGGCAGCCTCGCCAAGGGCGAGGTCACCCGCGAGGAACTCACCGGCCTGATGGCCGGAGGCGCGGAGCTGGATCAGCTGGCGCACGAGCTGGAGCGGCCGGCCGGCTTGACCTGAATGTCGACATACCGATTGTGATGAGACGGTGACCGACCGTTCTTACCGCGGTACGTCGAATGTTCCGCGTGTTGCCTTTGTGACTCATGGTGACGCTGCGACTCTCCCTGGGCACCAACGCCCACCCTCTTCCCCAGGGAGCGAGTCATGTTCCAGCGTCGTCCGTCCGGACCGACGACTCCGACGGTCCCCGGACGCCCGGCCTCCCGCCGGCCGGTCGCGGGCCGCAGGGCTCGCCCCGTACGAGCCGTCCTCGTCGCCGCCGTCACCGGCGCGACGCTGCTCGGTTCCGCGGCGCCCGCCGCCGCCGTCCCGCCACCGCCGCCCAACCCGAGCGACAGTCAGCTCGGTGCCGCGCGGGCCGAGCAGGACGCCGCCGCCGCCGAGGTGGGCCGCATCGCCGGTCTCGTCGCCGGCGCCGAGGCCGAACTGGAGCGCGTGGGAGTCCTGGCGGAGGCCGCCGGCACGGCCTACATGCTGGCCGAGGAGGCTCTGGTGGAGGCGCAGGAGGCCGCCGACCGGACCGCCGCCCAGCTGGCGGAAGCCGCCGCAGCCGTCGCCGCGGCGGAGGCCCGGATCGCCCTCTTCTCGCGCGACAGCTACATGCAGAGCTCGGCCCTGAGCACGACCGCCGCCCTGCTCGACTCCGCCGGGCCGGGCGAGCTCGTCCAGCGGGCCGCGCTGCTGGACTACGTCGCCGACAACCAGCTCGACGCTCTCGGCGAGCTCGAGATCGCCAAGGTGGCGCAGGCCAACGCCGACTCCTCCGCCCGCGCCGCCCGCGACGAGATGGCCGCAGCCGAGGCGGTCGCCGAGGGCGCTAAGCGGGAGGCCGACGCCCAGCTGGCCGCCCAGCAGCGGACCTACGAGGCGGTCGCCGCGCAGAAGGCCGACTACGAGACCCAGTTGCAGGCGGCGCAGATCCAGCTGCTCGAGCTCCAGGGCGCACGTGACGCCTACCAGCAGTGGGTGGCCCAGCGGGAGGCCGAGGAGGCCGCGGCGCGGGCGGCCGCGGAGAAGGCGGCGCGGGAGGCGGCGGCAGCAGCGGCGGCGGCAGCGGCCGCGGCCCGGGGCGGCTCGGGCTCGTCCTCCGACGGCGGCGGCGCCTCCGGCGGCGGCGGCGGTGGTGGTGGCGGCGCGGTCAGCGGTGGCTCGGGCGACTATGCCGCACCCACCTACGGTCGGGTCTCCAGCTGCTACGGCGCGCGCTGGGGCGTCACCCACTACGGCGTCGACATCGCCGCCTCCATCGGCACCCCGGTCTACGCGGTGACCTCGGGCGTGGTCCGGCGGGCGGGACCGGCGACGGGTTTCGGCCAGGCCGTCTACATCGAAGGCGACGACGGCTACGTCACCGTCTACGGCCACGTGCACCGGTACTTCGTCTCCGTCGGCGAGCGCGTGTCGGCGGGCGAGGAGATCGCTGAGGTCGGCAACCGCGGCCAGTCCACGGGGCCGCACCTGCACTTCGAGGTGCACCGCAACGGCAGGCTCTACAGCGACCAGATCAACCCGGTGCCCTGGCTCAATGCCCGCGGTGTCTACATCGGGGGCTGTGGGGGCTGAGGAAGGACCCCCCTGCCCCCCGGCAGGGAGGCCTGACTGCGGCCCGCCACCTCGGGGATGAGTGGCGGGCCGCAGTCGTGCTCGGGATCGATCAGCTGGACGGCGCAGCCGGGTCGGTCGGGGTCGGGTCGATGCCGCACTCCTCGGTCAGGTACGATTGCACGTTCGTGGCCGAGGAGGTCAGCGAGCCCACGATCTCGGTGGTGCGCTGCTGGAACGCCGACGCCGACGCCGGGTCGTTGACGTCGACCGCCGCGAACGCCTGCGCGAACTGCTCGATCCCGTCGCCGAGAGCGGTCCAGTCGGAGGAGATCTCCGCCGGCGCCTCGATCGCGCGGACGTCGTCGGCCGCCTGCTGCAGCGCCGGGGCGAGCGCGGTGGGGTCACCCGAGCCGCTGAAGGCGGGCTCGATCTGCTCGAGTGCTTCGCGCGCCTGGGTGCAGAACTCGGAGCCGGACTCGCCGGCGGTGGTCTGGGCCGCGCTCGAGCTGCTCGCACTCGACTCCGACGACGCGGATTCCTCTCCGTCCGACCCTCCGCAGGCCGTGAGCAGGACGACGGCGGCGGCCGCGGACAGCCCGCTACGGCAGGCGGTGAGGGTTTGGCGCATGGGCGCGAGGCTAGCCGCCGGATGCGCGACCGCCCACCCGTCCGGCTAGCGTGCCGGACGTGGATGCCCCGGCCGACCCGCGTGCCACCTGGGGGCTGCCCGCCGCCGGCGAGCTGCCACGGAGGGCGGACCTCGAGCCACTGGTCACCCGTGTTCTCGCGCCCAATCCGTCGGGGATGACGCTGGACGGCACGAACACCTACGTCGTCGGGGCGCCGGGTGCCGGACAGGCGGTGCTGGTGGACCCGGGGCCCGACGACACCGCCCACCTCGCGGCGGTCGAGGCCGCCCTCGCCGACCGGGACGCCCGCTGTGTCGCCGTCCTGGTCACCCACCACCACGGCGACCACGCCGAGGCGGCGCTGCCCTGGGGAGCGCACTTCGGTGCCCCCGTCGCCGCGGCCGGCGCCGCGGTGGCCGGACCGGGCGGCCGGCTCCTGGACCACGGCGAACGGCTCTCGCTGGCGGGCACCACGATCGGCGTCGTGGCCACCCCGGGGCACACCGGCGACCACCTCGCCTTCCGGCTGGAGTCCGGCGCCGTCCTCGTCGGCGACCACGTCCTGGGGCGGGGCACGTCGGTGGTCACGCACCCCGAGGGCGATGTCGTCGCCTACCTGGAGTCCCTCCGGCGGGTGCACGACCTCGGCCCCAGTGCGCTGTACTGCGGGCACGGACCGGAGCTCACCGAGGACCCGGGTGCCGTCCTCGACTACTACCTGGCCCACCGCGCCTACCGGGAGCACCAGCTGCTGACGGCGCTGGCCGCGGGCGCCGCCTCGGTGGAGGACGTGGTGGCCACCGTCTACGCCGAGGTGCCGCGGTCCCTCTGGCCGGCCGCGACGCAGTCCACGCGCGCCACCCTGGCCAAGCTGCGCGCCGAGGGCCGCGTCGAGTTCGGCCCCGGGGAAGCGGTGCGCCTGGCATGACCGGAGTGGGAGGTCGGGGCGGGTGATCGTCACTGCGGCGGAGAGCGTCCGGGACCAGCGCCGTGCTGCTGCGGCCCTGGCCGACGCGGGGTTGCGTGCCGGTGACCGGCTGCTGGTCTCCGCGGCGGCCTCCCCCGCACTGCTGGCCGTGGTGCTCGGCGCCCTGCGCACCGGCATCGTCCCCGTGGTCCTGGACCCCGGCCTGCCCCCGGCCGAGCGGGCGGCACTGGCGGCGGACGCCGACCCCGCACTCGACGTCGCCGGCGATCCCGTCCGGCTGCTGACCGGCACCGAGGAGGCCGAACTCGCCGACGTCCCGTTGGCCCGGCCCATGCACTACACGTCCGGGACGACGGGACGGCGCAAGGGTGTCTGGTCCGGCGTGCTGGCGGAGGAGGACGCCCGGGCCCTGGCGGCCGAGGAGATCGAGCTGTGGGGCTTCGGGCCCGGCGACCGGCACCTGGTGCTCTCACCCCTGCACCACAGTGCCCCCCTGCGCTTCGCCGTGCACACGCTGCTCGCCGGCGGTGACGTGCTGCTGCCCGGACCCTTCGACGTCGCCCGCGCGGCCGCGGCGATCTCCACGCTGCACCCGACCACGACCTTCTGCGTCCCCACCCACCTGCAGCGGCTGGTCGCGCACGGGGGCGTGGACTGGGCTTCCTTCCGCCGCTTCGTGCACGCCGGGGCGCCGTGCCCCGCGCCGCTGAAGCGAGCGGTGCTCGACGCGCTGCCCGAGGGCAGTGTCTGGGAGTTCTACGGCTCCACCGAGGCCCAGTTCACCGTCTGCTCGCCGGAGGACTGGCTGGCCCACCCCGGCAGCGTGGGTTGCGCCCGGCCCGGCCGCCGGCTGGAGACCGACGACCGGGGGCAGCTGTGGTGCGCGGTGCCGCCGTGGGCGCGGTTCGAGTACTGGCGGGCGCCGGAGAAGACCGCGACGGCCTGGCGCGGGGACCTGGTCACCGTCGGCGATCTCGGTCGGGTGGACGACGACGGCGTCGTGTGGCTCGACGGCCGCCGCGAGGACCTGGTCATCTCCGGGGGCGTGAACGTCTACCCGGCCGAGGTCGAGGCTGTCCTGGACGCGCATCCGGGCGTCGTGGAGAGCGCCGTGTTCGGCGTGCCCGACGAGGAGTGGGGGCAACGGGTGGTCGCGGCCTACGTGGGCCCGGCCGACCCCGCTGAGCTCCGGGTCTGGGCGCGGGACCGGCTGGGCGCCGCGAAGCGGCCCAAGACGGTGCACCGGCTCGACGACCTCCCGCGCACCTCCACCGGCAAGGTGCGCCGGCTCGATCTCCCCGAGGTTCTCGGCCTGACCGGTGGGTGAGGCGTGGGACGTCGTCGTGGTCGGGGCGGGGACCTCGGGCTGCGTGGTGACGGCCCGGCTGGCCGACGCGGGGCGGCGGGTGCTGCTCCTGGAGGCCGGGGCCGACCACCCGCAGCCGGGGGACTTCCCGCCGGAGCTGCGCGACCCGACGACGATGCGGGCGGCCGCTCCCGGGCATCCGGCGAACTGGGACCTGTCGGCCGAGCTGACCGACGACCGGACGGTGCCCGTGCCCCGGGGGCGCGTGGTCGGCGGTTCCAGCGCCCTCAACGCCGGCTCGTTCATCCGCGGCACCCGCGCGGACTTCGACGGCTGGGCCGCCGCGGGCAACGACCTGTGGTCCTACGACGCCGTCCTCCCGGCCTTCCGGCGGCTGGAGGCCGACGCCGATCTCGGCGCCCGGCCGGGCCACGGGACGGAGGGGCCCATGCCGGTCGAGCGTCCCCGCAGCGGCCATCCACTGGCCGACGGGTTCGCTGCCGCGGCCGACGAGCTGGGCTTCCCGGCCGAACCGGACAAGAACGCCGACGGCCCCCCGGGGTACGGGCCGGTGCCGTTCAACGTGTCCGGAGGCCTGCGCGTCAACACCGCCATGGCCTACCTCTCGCCCCGTCGCGGTCTGGCCGGCCTGACCGTGCGCGGCGGGGTGACCGTGCGCCGCGTCGTCGTGGAGAACGGACGCGCGGTGGGGGTGGAGACGGCGGACGACGTCGTCCGGGCTGCCGAGGTGGTGCTCAGTGCAGGTGCGGTGGGCTCACCGCACCTGCTGCTGCTCTCCGGGGTCGGGCCGGCCGAGGATCTGCGGTCGGCGGGCATCCCGGTCGTCGCGGACGTGCCCGGGGTGGGGGCGGAGTTCACCGACCATCCGATCGTCCACGTCGGCTACCGGCCGGCGCGCCCGCTGACCCCGCCGCCCGGTCGCCTGCCCCTGCACGGCGTCCTGCACGCGACGTCGGAGGGGTCGCGGGTCCCCGGTGACCTGGAGATCCTTCCCTGGCTCGCTCCGTTCAGCCGGATCACCGGCGTACCGCGCGGCGACGACCCGATGGTGGCGGTGGGGCTGCAGCGCGAGGACAGCCGCGGCCGGCTGTCACTGGTCGCCGCCGACCCGTCGGGGCAGCCCCGCCTGGACTACCGCTACCTCGCCGAGGAGTCCGATCGCCGGCGGCTGCGTGGCGGCGTCCGGCTGGCCGTGGACCTGCTGCGCACCCACGCGTTGACCCCGCTGCTCGCCGGCCGGACCGGTCCACCGGACGACGTCCTTGCCCAGGACCCGGCCCTGGACGGGTGGATCCGGACGCACCTGACCACGGCGATCCACCTGGCCGGCACCGCACGGATGGGCCCGGAGACCGACCCCGGCGCGGTCGTGGATCAGCACCTCCGGGTCCGGGGCGTGGTGGGGCTCCGGGTCGTCGACACCTCGGTGATGCCGCAGGTGACCTCACGGGGCCCCGCCGCGACCGCGGTGATGCTGGGTGAACGGGCGGCCGAGCTGATGACAGCGGGGGTTTGACGCCCCTCGATCCGCGTCGTGTCGCTCCCCAGGGGGCGGGGAGCCTGCTCAGCCCGGCACCTGCTCAGCCCGGCACCTGGACCGGGGGCACCGCGGCCGCCGGCGCCTCGACCGGGGGCGCCTCGACCGGGGGCGCCTCGACCGGGGGCGCCTCGACGGGCGGGGGCGGGGGCGCGGGTGCGGGTGCGGGTGCCGGCGCGGGCCGGGGCCGAGGGGGCGGGGGCGGCGTCGGATCCGTCAGCCGAATGCCCGGCGGCGGGAAGGGAACCGGCGGCTGAGCCGAGAGGATCGGCTCCATGGCCGCCCGCCAGATGGGTGCCGCGAGCCGGCCGCCGTAGCCGCCGATGTCCTGGTTCTGCTTGGGGTTGAGGATCATGACGCTCGCGGTGTACTGCGGGGTGTAGCCGACGAAGGCCACCGAGAAGCGATCCTGGCTCGTGCCGGTCTTCCCGGCGATCTGGTGGCCGGGGATCGCGGCGCGGGTGCCGGTGCCGATGGGCAGGGCGGTGTCGCCGACCAGGATCTGGTTCAGCGTCGTCGCGACCTCCGGCCGCACCGCACCGGGCGTGCAGGTGCCGGCCAGGGGGAGTGGTGCGCCGTCCGGCCCGGTCAGCGGCGCTCCGTTGCGGTCGAGGATCTCGGTCACCGGCGTGGGGTCGCACTGGGTGCCCGATGCCGCGAGGGTGGAGTAGGCGCTGGCCAGCGCCAGCGGGCTGGTCGCCTCGGCGCCGAGGGTGAACGAGCCGCGGTTCTCAGCGATCAGCTGATCGGCGACGGGGTCCAGGGAGAACAGACCCATCCGCTGGGCCGTCCGGACCGGGCCCTCGACGCTGCCGAGCTGGTCGGACAGGGCGACGAAGTAGGTGTTGGAGGAGCGGATCAGAGCCTCGGTCATGGTCAGCGTCGATGGGTAGTTGTCACCGACGTTCTCCACGGCGTAGGGGGCGAGGCCGTTCTTGTAGACCCGCGACACGTACGGGTCGCTGGTGGTGATGGTGTGCCACGGCGGGATCCCACGCTCCAGTGCGGCGGCGGCGACGAACACCTTGTACGTCGACCCCGCGCCCTGGCTGGCCACCACGTTGAGGTTGACCGACTCCTGCGCGGGGTCAGCCCCGTCGTAGCCGAAGCGTCGGTTGACGCTCATCGCCAGGACCTTCCCCGTGCCCGGCTCCACCGCGGTGAACATGCCGGCCAGCGGATCGCCCAGGGGCAGGTTGGCCACCACCGCCTGGTCACCGGCCACCTGGAGGTCCGGGCGCAGGGTGGTCCGGATGGTCAGCCCGCCGGTCTCCAGCTGCTCCTGGGTGAGGCCCAGCCCTTCCGTCAGGTGGCGCTGCAGGTAGTCGCAGAAGAACCCGCCGACCACGGCGTCCACGCACCCGTTGGGTGGCGGTTCGGTCGGGTTGACCTCCACCGGCTGCCCTGCGAACTCGGCCAGCTCCTGATCGGTGATGTGTCCGAGTGAGTGCATGCGCTGCAGCACCTGGTCGCGTCGGTCCCGGGCGCGGTCGGGATTGGTGATCGGGTCGTCGTTGGTCGGCGTCTGCACCAACCCGGCCAGCATCGCCGCCTGCGGCAGAGTGAGACCGGCGGCGTCCACACCGAAATAGCGCTGGGCCGCGGCCTGGACCCCGTAGGCGCCCTGGCCGAAGTAGACGATGTTGAGGTAGCGGGTGAGGATCTCCGCCTTCGAGTACTGCCTCTCCAGCGTGAGGGCGAGGCGCGCCTCCCGGAGCTTGCGCCCGAGGCTCTCCTCGGTGGCGGCCAGCCGCTCCTCGGCGGTCGTGGCGGACTGCAGGCGGGTCTGCTTGACCAGCTGCTGGGTGATGGTGGAGCCGCCCTCGCGCACGTCCCCGGCGAGGAGGTTCTTCACCAGGGCGCGCGCGGTGCCCTCCACGTCGAGCCCCCGGTGCTCGTAGAAGCGGGAGTCCTCGATGTCGACCAGGGCCTGCTTCATCACCTCGGCGATCGCCTCGCCGTCCACCGGCGTCCGGTTGTTCCGGTAGAAGTGTGTGATCAGTGCGCCGTCGGAGGCCAGGACGACGGTGTTGCCGGCCGGGGGGGCGCCCAGCTCGACCGGCAGGGGGGCGAGCAGGTCGGCGTGGGAGCGGACGACCAGGCCGGGTCCGAGGAACCAGGGGAGCAGCAGAGCCGCCAGGAGCGCGCCCGCGAGGGGGACGGCCACGAGCAGCAACTGGGCCGCGTGCCGCCGGGGACGATGCCGCCCGGTCATGGACCACCTCGCCTGCGCCCGGGCCGGAGCCCGGCAATCGACACTGCTCCTGCCGGAATGGTCGCGCGCCGAACCGTTCCTGCGCACCGGTTCCTGCGCGGGCCGCTCTGCGGACGGCGTGTTGCCGATCCACTCGTCGCCCTCTGTCGTCGCGAGACCGGAACGAGGTGACTCGGGCCGGGGCGAGCGGGGTCACCGCGCCGACGACGACGCCGGCCAGGAGGAACAGCGCCGCAGGTCCCCTCGAACAGGGCCCGTCGACACGGCCGAGCGCGGCAGGTGCTCCTCCACGAGCACGTCCTCGAGGACGCGGCGCCTGCTGACGGCCGGGCTGTCCCGGCGGCGCGCTCTCGCAGCCGCCGGAACGCCGGGATCAGGGGGTCAGCGGACCGCGGCGATCTCGCTGGTGGTCGTGGTCGGCATCGGCGACCACGCGTCGGGGTGCGGGCGGCCGGCATCGGCGACCCACGGCCGCGCGGGCGCGGAGCCGCCGGCCGGGCGGGCGGCGGTCTGGGGCCGAGCGCTCAGGCTCACGATCAGGGCGAGCAGCACGAGCAGTCCGACAAGGAGACCGCCGATGACCAGGAGCGTGGAGAGCATGTACAGAACGTAAGCGTGGGAACGGTCCGTGTCATCAGATCTGCTCCGGCAGATCTCACCGAAGTTCTCCCGCCGGATGCACACAGTTGGCCGGTCGGTACGCCTGGCCTGACCTCGCCCCTGGCAGATGCGCACACCGGATCGGGACGAGTCGCCCGCTCCTGCTGGCCGTCCGGGGCGGCAGGAGCGGGCGGATGTCGTCGCATCGGTCAGCGGCCGGCACGGTCGGGTAGCAGACCTCGGGCGATGGGTAGACCCGGCGGGTGGCTGCGGGACGACGACTGGTGACGGGCTTGTCCCGCGGGGCGGGCCGGCTGGTCGCCGTGCCCGTCGGCGGGCTCGCCCGCCGGCGCGGCGGCAAGCCGATGCACCCGCGGGGTGCGGTGTTCGACGCGGTGCTGGAGCGACGCGGCGGGGCCGTGGGCAGGGGAGTCCCGTGGCTGGAGGCGGTCGCGAGCGACCCCGCGGTGGTCCGGCTCTCCCGGGGGGCCGGACTGCCGGCCCCGCTCCCGGACCTGCTCGGGCTGGCGGTCCGCTTGCCCGGCGAGGGGACGCCGATCGACCTGCTGCTGAGCACCACCGGCCGGGGTCCGCTGACCCGCCTATTGCCGCTGCCGCGACGGGACGCGGCGGCGATCTACTCCTCGATCATGGCCTACCGCTCGGACGCCGGATCCTTGCGACTGGCCGCCTTCCCCGAGGCCGCCGGGGTGCCGTCCGACCCGGGGCCGCTCGCTCGTGCCGTCGCCAGGGACGGGCTGCGCTTCACCCTCGCCGTCGCGCGCGGTCTCGGTCCCTGGCAGCCCTTCGCCACCCTGGCGCTGACCGGTGCCGTGCCGGCGCTCGATCCCGACGTCCGTTTCGACGCCGTCCAGAACCCGCCACCGGGCCTGGTGCCCGACGGGCCGATGGCCCGGTTCCGGGCACCGTCCTACCGGCGGGCCCGCGCCGCCCGATCGGCTGCCGGGGAGCGCTGACCACGGCGATCCCCGCGTCGGGGACGCCCACGGCTGCTCGACGTGCCCTGCAGTCCTCGAGGCACTGCCGTGGTCGGGGCGATGCTGTTCCTGACGCCGTCGACGACGTCCCGTGGCTGTTCGTGGCGCTGGCTGCGGGCATCGTCCTCACCGGTGCCGTGGGATGGCGGGCTGCGCCGCGCCCTGCGGGCCGTCGCCGCACGGCGGTCACGGGCCGTCCCTGACGAGCTGTGCCACCATCGTCGTCCCCCGTGACGACGAGGCGGGCGCGGACCCTCACCGTCGAGCGGCGCCACGCGGGAGCGGGCGGTCGTCGGCTGTGCTGCGCCCGCTCACCCGATGGAGTTGGTCACGGGTTCGCCGGGGGTAGCGCTGGGTAGGGAGATCGTGACCGGCTCGAAGACCGTGGCCGGGCGCTGAGATCGTCGAGCAGTGCGCCCTGCTGTCCAGTGCTCGACCACACGAGGAGCCGAACCACCCCTGTGATGCCCGCAGACCCTCCTGAAGCCAGGGGGTCGCTCCGCCGGGGCGACCCCGTCCGGGTGGCCACCATCCCGTTCGCCGACTCCTACGTCGACGCGGTCCTTCCCTCCGACGTGGTCCGCGTCGGCCCGTCCGGGGAACTCAGCCCATGGCTGGACGTCGCCTATCTCGTCGAGCACGCCGCCGAGCTGGACGTCCTGCACCTGCACACGGGGCCCGGTCACGTGGCGATGGCGGCCGGCCAGTGCTGGGCCGAGACCGTCCGCCGGCTCGGTATCCCGCTGGTGGTGACCGTGCACCGCCTGCGTGCCCCCGGGCGAGGGTGTGCCCACGAACAGGCGATGGACGCACACCTCTCGGCGGTGCTGTCCACCGCGGAGGTGGTCTTCACGCTGACGTCCGGCGCGGCCGACGAGATCGCCGAGCGGTTCGGGCGGACGGCGATCGTCGTCGCCCATCCGTCCGTGACCGTGCCCGACCCGGAGCTCGGCGCCGAACGCGGCGTCGTCGGGCTGCGCCTGGGACGGGTGTCGGCGGCGGTACCCGATCCTGCCGCCCTGGTCCGGGCGGCACTGTCGGGTGCGGTGTCCGGGGGTGGCCGGCTGCGGGTGCTCGTGGACGCGGCGGACGAGCAGTGGACCGGGCGTGCCGTGCGCACGCTGGCCCGGCGCGGAGACCTGGAGCTCGTCGTCCATCCGGGCGAGGACTGGTCGGCTCAGCTGCAGCAGCTGCACGTGGCGGTGCTGCCCGAGCCGTGCGGCAGTCACTCACGTGACCTGGAGATCTGCCGCGACGTCGGCACCCGGGTCGTGGCGCCCAGCTGCGGATGGTTCGCCGATCAGTGGTCCGACGTCGTCTCCTACGGCAACCACGAGCAGGGACGGCTGGATCCGGTGTCCCTCACCGCTGCCGTCGCGGCCGCACTCGCGCGGCCCATGCCGCGCCCCGCCGACCGAGATTGGCGCGATGAGCAGCGGACCGCCGTTCGGCAGGTGCACGCCGACGTCTATGCGCAGGTCGCGGCCGACCGCAGCTGGGTCTGAAAAGGACCCCGTCCTCCCCACCCTTCGCAAGCTCAGGGCGGGAACCGGGACGGGGCCATGAAGTGCTGGTGGGCAGGGGCGGGGTCGAACCGCCGACCTCTCGCTTTTCAGGCGAGCGCTCGTACCGACTGAGCTACCTGCCCCTCCCGGTGTCTCCACCGGAGAGCGACCCTGACGGGACTCGAACCCGCGACCTCCGCCGTGACAGGGCGGCGCGCTAACCAACTGCGCTACAGGGCCTTACTGGTCGTGCGTGCCCCCAACGGGGTTCGAACCCGTGCTACCGCCTTGAAAGGGCGGCGTCCTGGACCACTAGACGATGGGGGCTCGTAGTTCGCCGGGGGCGGAAGAAACAATACATGCCCCCCGTGGCGTACCTCGGCGGGGGGCAGGTGTCCTGCGAAACTTCGCCGGTGAGCACCCGTTCCCGCGCCGCTGCCCTCCTCCCGCTGCTCCTCGCCGGACCTGTCCTGCTGGCCGGATGCGGCGAAGGGAGGACGTCGGAGGCCGCCTCCTCGTCATCCGCTGGTGCGGCGGAGCAGTCCGGCGAGAGCGCCGCGACGGAGTCCCCGGCCGTGGCCGGCACCGCCGAGGACGGGGCCGGCGACGCACCCGACTTCCCCGCAGACGCGGTGGCCGACACCGCGGAGGCGTCCGCCGACGCGGCGGTCACGGTGAGCGACATCCGGATCGGCGGACACGACGGCTTCGACCGGGTCGTGTTCGAGGTCGGCGGCACCGGCACCCCCGGCTGGGACGTGCGGTACGTCGAGGTTCCGGCGTCCCAGGGAAAGGGGGACCCGGTGGACGTCGCCGGCGACGCCGTCCTCCAGGTGACCCTGACCGGCGTGGGCTACCCGTACGCGACGGGGGTCGAGGAGTACGCGGGTCCGTCGCTGACCGGCGCCGGGACCTCGGCGGTCACCGAGGTCGTCTACGACGCGACGTTCGAGGGCACCGCGGTCGCTTTCGTGGGCACCGGAGCGAAGAACCCCTTCCGCGTCCACCTGCTGGAGAACCCCACGCGGGTGGTGCTCGAGGTGGCCCACTCCGGCTGAGCGGGGGCGCTCAGCCCAGGGACGCGGTGAGCTCCACGGAGTCGTCGGTGACGCTCGAGCACTGCAGTTCCAGTGGTCCCGCCGTGACCGTCTCGCCCTGCCCGCAGGTGACGCTGGCTCCGCCGACGCTCAGCGAGGCACGGCCGTCCTGCACGCCGCCGAAGGACAGCGTGGTGCCGAGGATGTCGGCCTCGGCGCGCTCGCCGCTCAGCGTCACCGTGCACGAACTGGTCGAGCAGCTGACGCCGTTGGCGGAGAAGGAGCAGGCGGACAGCGGCAGCAGCAGCGCGCCCGCAAGGAAGGGAGCGGCAATCCGGGTGGCCGTCGACGTCGAGGACATGTGCCGAGCGTAGGTGCGCATCCTCATCCGGTCGGGGACGCGGGCGTGCCCGTGCCCGTGCCGTCGGAAGGGGCGCCGTCGCCGGGGGTGCTGTCGCCGGGCGTGCTGTCGTCGGGGGTGCTGTCGCCCCCCTCCTGCTGCGGAACGGTCCGGCGCTGGATCGTCACCTCGGTCTCGCCCAGCCCGCCGAGCGTGATGTCGTCGTAGGCCTGCAGGCGTCCGGTCTCCGCGTCGAGGTAGAGGACGCTGCAGGTCAGCGGCTCGGGGTACTCGCCTTCCAGGGCGCGAAGGCCCGCGCCTCCGGTGGAACCCTGCACCATGAGCAGCGTCCCCTCGTCGAACCGCCCAACCCTGCGCTCGTGGGTGTGCCCGGCGAGCACCAGGGGGACGTCGCCGTCGAGGGGTCGGCCCAGCTTCGGGTTGTGGACCAACGTGATCGCCGGTGGTTCCGGGAGACCTCGGATGAACTTCAGGAGCTCCTCGCCGGACTCGTAGAGCACCGCGTCCCCTGCGTCGTCGTCCCCTGTGCTCTTGTCCGGGGTGAATCGCGGGTCGGACATGCCGACGATCTCGATGCCGGCGACGGTCACCGACGACGAGTCCAGGACGGTGGCGTTCGGTTGCGCAGCGACGAGCGCAGCGGTGGCTGCGGAGTCGTGGTTGCCGCGCACGTAGACGTAGGGCACACCCAGGGTGCCCACCGAGGTGATCAGCTGGTTCTCCGGCTCGCTGCCCCAGTCGGTGATGTCGCCGCTGTCGAGCACGCCGTCGACGCCGAACTGCTCCGCCACCTGTGCGACCAGGTCGAATCCTGCGGGGTTGAGGTGGAGGTCGGAGACGTGCAGGAGGGCAACCGTCTCGCCGCCGTCGGCGGGCGCGGGGAGGGCGGAGAGTGCGGAGTACAGCGTCCCGACGTTGCCCACCAGGTCCTCGAGGGACGCACGGTAGGCGTCGAAGCGGGCGACGATGTCCTCGGCGCTGCCGATGAGACTGGTCGCGTTGACGAGGAGGCCGGTGTAGGTCGGCTGCGAGAGCGCCTGCGGGCGCCAGGTGGCCGCACCGATCCCGGCCGTGCCGACCAGCATCGCGGCCGTGACCCCGGCGGCGATCACCGGTTCCCGTCGGCGGCGGGTGATGACCAAGGACGTCAGGGCGGCGCCGGCGATCGCCCAGCCCGCAGTGGTCCACGCCAGCCGGACAACTGCGGCCCGCAGGTCGGCGCTGACCTCACCGACGACGCCGGCCAGCCGCACGGGATCGTTGGCCAGTGCCCGCGCGCGGTTCTGGTCCACCTGCTGCAGTGCGACGTCGAGGTGCAACGGACCGTCGTAGACGTCGACGCTGAGCGCCCCCAGGGGTGGTACGGCGACCGATGCGCCGCCCCCGGTGGGGCGGAAGGCCAGCGTCGCGTCGAAGGGGCCGATCGGGGCCGAGATCCGGCCGAAGAGGAGCACGGCGACGAGAGCCCCGGTGAGCGCGATGAGGACGCGCAGCGCCCAGCGACCCCCTACCCGGGCGCGGCCCGGCCAGGGGGAGGGGCCGGTTCCGGTCGGCTCGCTCACCCGGACCACGCTACTGAGCGATCCGGACTCCCGTCGGGCGGAAGATCCAGCGCAGGGCGATGAAGCGGATCAGGCCGATGAGGCCGGTGACGGCCGCGACCAGGCCGATCTGGAGCGCGGGGTGGGCCGCGCCGACGCTGGCCTCCAGCCAGCGGAGCGCCACGCTCGTGGCGACCAGGCCGAACAGCGAGACCCCGCCCGCCTCGATCTGGGCGGCGAGCCAGCCGACCCGCTCGTCGGCCCGGAAGGTCAGCCGGCGGTGCATCTCGTTGGCCAGCACGGAGGAGAACACCGTGGCCACGACGTGGGCCGGCAGGTAGCCGAGCCACTCCAGGCCCAGGAAGAGAACGGCGTACACCCCGGTGGACGAACCGCCGACCAGGACGAACCGGACGAACTGAGCGAACGTGTCGTCGCGGCGTACCCGCTCGGAGACCGCCTTCCCCGTCTCGCCGACCCGGTGCAACGGGCCGTGCGGAAGGTCACCGAGCACGTCGGTGCCTTCCGGCCGGCGGCGCAGCAGGGACGGGCAGGTCACGACGGTCCCCTCGATAGATGTGGCGGCAGGGTCAAGGCTCCTCCTCGACCAGCCTCCTGTCACCGAGAACAAGCCTGGTCACCCTGACGATTCCCCGTTCATCCCGTCACGATCTTGTGAACTCGAGGGCGTCGGGGGTCGGTCGGAGGGGTAGAGCACCGGCCATGAGCCTCATGACGATCCTCGATCGGGTGGCCGACGTTCCGACCTTCGACAAGGTCCTCGACCCGGCGCGGCGGGCGGTGAACGCGGTGCTGCGGCCTCAGGCGTTCAAGGATCTGCTGCACGGGACGTGGCTGGGGCACCCGCTGCACCCGGTACTGGTCCAGGTGCCGGTGGGCAGCTGGGTGTCGGCGGGACTGCTCGATGCGATCCCGCGGCTGCGTCCGGCGGCCACCGTGCTGATCCGCACCGGCGTGGTCGCGGCGGTGCCTGCCTCGCTGGCCGGTGCGGCCGACTGGTCGGAGCAGGCAGTCGGAGTACGGCGGCTCGGGGCGGTGCACGCGGTGGCCAACACCGCGGCGCTGGGCCTCTACGTCGGCTCCCTCGTCGCGCGCGGCAGGGGCCGCGGGACGCTGGGGCGGGTGCTGTCCTACACCGGACTCGGGATCGCCGGCGGTTCGGCGGCCATCGGGGGGCACATGTCCTACGCGCAGTCCTCCGGCGCTTCCCACGCCGCGACGGCGGCGAGGGCCCTCACCTCGGACTGGATCGACCTGGGACCGCTCGACGACCTGCCCGAGGGGCGGCCGGCGCTGCGCACCGGCAAGGGGGGAAGCATCGCCGTCCCCCTTGCCGCCGTCCGGCGCGGGACGAAGGTCGACGTCTTCATCGGGGCCTGCTCCCACCTCTCGGGGCCGCTGTACGAGGGCGCCGTCGAGGACGTGCGCGGCCGCGAGTGCCTGGTCTGCCCGTGGCACGGCTCCGCCTTCGACCTGGACAGTGGCGCGCCGCGACGGGGTCCCGCCGCCAATCCGCAGGAGAAGCTCGAGGTGCGGATGGAGGCCGGTCGGGTGATGGCCCGGCTGCCGAACCACCAACGCTGACCGCCGCGCGCGGCCTACGCTCCGCCTCGTGAGGTGGAGCGTGCTGGTCACGGCCGCGTTCCTCACCGCCGCCTGCGGGACGACGCCTCCGGCGAGCGCCCCGGCGCCTGCGTCCGGCTCGGGGGCCTCCCCGATCGCCGCCGTCCCCGGGATCGAGGCCGAGGCGGTACGGCTGCGCACCGACGAGGTGGTCGGCGGACAGGTCCAGGTGCGGGTGACGAACACCGGCGACGACGGCTTCACCGTCACCGCGGTCACGCTCGACTCGCCCGGGTTCGCCCTCCTGCCCTCGACGGCAGTGACGGCGGAGTTCCCGCCGGGCCGGGTGATCGACCTGCCGACCCCGTACGGGTCGCCGGAGTGCGACGCGGCACCGCTGCCGGCAGAGGCGCGGCTGTCGGTCGTGCGTCCTGACGGCCGGGTCGACGACGTACGGGTGCCGTTGGCCGGCGACGTGCTGGCGCTCGTGCACGACGAGGAGTGCGCGGAACAGGCCGTCGCAGAGGTCGTGGACGTGAGCGTGACGGGGCTGTCCGACGACGGAGAAGCGGTCTCAGGGGCGCTGACCCTGACCCGCCGCAGCGGGGACCAGCGGGTGTCCGCGACGGCGCTGAGCCGCAGCGTGCTGCTCGAGGCCCGTGCGGACCGGCTGCCGCTGATCCTCGATGCCGACGAGCCCCGCGTGACGACGGCGGTGTCGTTCACGCCGGCGACCTGCGACCCGCACGTGCTGTCGGAGACCAAGAAGCCGTACGTCTTCCCGCTGACCGTCGAGGTCGGGGGAGCGGACCCGGTGCCGGTCGACCTGCCGCTGGACGACGCCGCTCGCGACCGCCTCGCGGCGCTGGTGCAGCGGGTCTGCGGCGCCGCGGACTGAGTGGAGGAAGAAGCCGGCCCGGCCGCCCCGGGGGGAACGGGTCAGCCGGGCCGGGGTCCAACCCGCCGGACGTGGTGCGCCGGCGGAAGATTCCGCGGCCGGGTGGGAGGCGACGCTGCCCGGCCACCCGACCGGAGCGGTGATGACCGTACGTAGTGGCCAAGGGTCGGCGGCATCCCCTGAACGGGTGCAAAGTCCCAGTTGACGGCGACAGAGCGCACATTCCGGCCGGTTCGATCTGTTGCAGCGTGGGAACGGGGAGGCGGTGTTCTTCCTCTTCTCGAACCGGCTGGGCTGCCTCGGCTCGCTCCTGCTGTCCGCCGTCCTGACCCTCGTCCTGCTCGCGGTGTTCGACGTCCTCTAGCAGCCCCGCCGCGGAGCTGATCAGCGCCTGGACTCGACGGGCTGGTCCAGCTCGTGGCCTGCGGCCGCCAGCACGGCCTCGCGGACGCGGTCGAGGGTGGTGGAGCGCAGCCGCCACTGCTGCCAGTACAGGACGACGTCCACCGCGCCGGCCGGGTCGAGGACGACCAGCTCCGCTGTCACTGCGCGCGCCTGGAGGTCGGGCACCATGGCCCAGCCCAGGCCGAGGGTGACAGCGGTGACGAAGTCCGCCGCGGCGGGCACGTAGTGCACCGGTGGGGCGACCTCGGCGCCGGCTCGCGCGTGCAGGTAGCGGTGCTGCAGGTCGTCCTTGCGGTCGAAGACGACGACCGGGGCCCGGGCCAGCGCCTCGGGGATGGGGCCGGCGGGGAACCAGTGCCGCGCGAAACCGGGAGTGGCCATCGGCCGGTAGCGCATGCCGCCCAGGCGGGTGGAGGTGCAGCCGGGCACCGGCTCGGCGTCCGCGGTGACCGCCGCCATGACCGTGCCGGCGCGCAGCAGCGCGCTGGTGTGCTCCTGATCCTCGCGGTACAGGTCGAAGCAGACGTCGCCGGCCAGCGGCGTCAGTGCGGGCAGCACCCAGGTGGCCATCGAGTCGGCGTTGACCGCGATCGGCAGCGTGGGCACGCGCTCGGGGGAGGGGGTGCCGCCGAGCTCGCGGACGACGTCGGCGGTGAGGAGGTCGATCTGTCGGGCCAGCCGCAGCACCGCCTCCCCGGACTCGGTGACCTGCACCGGCTTGGTCCGCACCAGGAGGATCCGGCCGGTCGCGACCTCCAGCGCGCGCAACCGCTGGCTGATCGCGGACGGGGTGATGTGCAGCGCCCGCGCCGCAGCCTCCAGCGTGCCTCCCCGGACGGTGGCATCCAGCGCCCGCAGCTGCGCCAGGTCCAGCTCCACGACAGAGATGCTAACGATGCAACAGAAAGATGAGCTGGACCGCGCCTGTAGCGGTCTCTAGCGTCGACGGGGTGCTGACCACCCCGGCGCTGCTCCCTGCCGCATCAGGGCTCGCCCTGGGCCTGGGGCTGATCGTCGCCATCGGCGCCCAGAACGCCTTCGTCCTTCGCCAGGGGCTCCGCCTGGAGCACGTGGCCGCCGTGGTGGCGGTGTGCGCCCTCTCCGACATCGCCCTGATCCTCGCCGGGGTGCTGGGTGCCGGCGCGGCCCTGTCGCGGCTGCCGTGGCTCATCCCGGTGGTGTGCTTCGCCGGGGCGGCGTTCCTGCTCTGCTACGGCGTGCTGGCCGCACGACGGGCGCTGCGTCCCGGCGCGCTGTTGCCCGACGCTGCCGGCGCCCGCACCGGTCTCGCGGTGACCGTCGGCACGTGCCTCGCACTGACCTGGCTCAACCCGCACGTGTACCTCGACACGGTGGTGCTGCTCGGCTCGATGGCCTCCACCTACGGCGAGCACCGGTGGCAGTTCGCGGCCGGCGCCGGTTTCGGCAGCGCGCTCTGGTTCACCGGCCTCGGCTACGGCGCCCGACTGCTCCGGCCGGTGTTCGCCCGCCCGGGAGCGTGGCGGGTCCTCGACGGCGTGGTCGCCGCCGTCATGGCGGCCCTCGCGGTCTCCCTCGCCGTCCGGGGCCTCAGCGGGGCCTGAGTCCCGCAGCCCGAGATGCCGGTGCCACAGTCAGCGGTCACCAGCCGACCACCTGGAGGACCCGTGATCGATGTCGAGCTCCCGCCCGGACCCGCCGCGGGTGCGCTCGCCCGGGGGTTCGCCGCGTGCCTGGCGTCGGTCACCGAGGTACCGGTGACCGACCTGCCGCGGCCCGGCGACGACCTAACGCACGCCCTGGGCGCCTGGCGGACCTGGTTGGCCGAGCAGGGGTCGGGGCTGGTGCCCATCGCCGACCCCGTGCGCTTCCAATGGGCCGGCTGGTGGATCGCCGTCGTCGAGGACCCCGTCTGTGCCGGGGCCGAGGAGACCCACGTGGCCGTGCTGGCCTTCGGCACGCCGCCGGGTGTCGTGCTCAGCCCGCAGACCCCCGCGCTGCTCGGCCGGGCCACCGCGGACCTGCGCATCCGTGAGGCCTACGCCGTCGCCTCCCTCGATCCGGTGCTGCACCGGCAACCGGCCGGAGCGGACCTGCGGGGCACCGTCGAAGGGCTTGCCGTGGCGCCCGCCGCGGAGGCGCCGATGCAGCTGCTCGAGGTCGCACAGGCCCGCGCCGGCCGCGGGCTCGACGGGGACCGCTACGCCGCGGGCGCCGGCACGTTCAGCCCCCGCGCCGCCCGGCGCCCCGGCTACGACCTCACCCTGATCGCCGCCGAGGTCCTCGACGAGCTGGCCGCGGGCGGGCGGGCGCTGGGCTTCGCCGGCACCCGGCGCAACGTCCTCACCCGCGGCATCGACATCAACGCCCTGGTCGGGCGGCGCTTCCGCATCGGCGACGTGCTCTGCGAGGGACGGCGACTGTGCGAGCCCTGCGTCCACCTCGACCGGATCAGCGGACCGGGGATTCTGCGGCCGCTGATCCACCGCGGCGGGCTGCGCGCCGACGTCCTCACCGACGGGAAGATCCGCTCGGGAGCGCCGGTCCTCTCCGTCTGACCGGACGACTCGACCCTGGCGCCAACGGCGATGCCGTGTCTCCCGGCGGCGCTGCTGCTGCCCGCGGCGGACCCGCGTTGATCCGGTGGTCCCGGCCCCCGGCGGTAGCCTCACACCCGGTTGCCGTTGCCCTCAGAAGTCTCACGCGTCGTCTCGTGAGTTGTTTGGAGGGTCCTCTGCACCCACCGGGCCTCGGGGGATCGGTATTTCTACTCTGACCTGCACTTCATTGGATGGCGCGAAGGCAGGGTCCTGGCTTGCAGGGACGCTCCGAGGGCGGCCTTGGAACGCCATTACGACCGTAGTGGAATGGCCACCCCGGGGATGGGCGTGGCTTGACTTCCTATCAGACCTTCGATCCCGAGTGAGCCAGTCCAACGTCCATGGCCCCCCTTTGGGAGCGGGGGCGGCTACCCGCGGTTCCGTGCTCGGCCCTGGCAGGGGCCTGCTCCGACGTCGCCAGAACGGCGAGCGCCAGAGGCCGGGCTTGCGGAGGGCCGTGCTGACCCTCAGTTCCTCGTCACCGCCCTGCTCGAGGACTCCGGCGACGCGTACCTCGGCGTCCTGGCCACCCTGGTCGCGGCGACCGACACCGCCCCGTTCCCGCCCCCGCTTGGCCGGTTGCGACCACACCCCGACCCGCACCGGGGGGAAGGCCCGCCCGTGACCGCCACGGACGGTTCAGCGACCGTACTGACTGAGTCCCGCACGGAACGCTGCCAGGCTGTCCGGTGAGCTCTGCACCCGCCAGTCTGTCTCCTTGTCGTAGTTGAACCAGAGGAACCCGCGGATTCCCCCTCGACGGTCGAGTGCGGCGAAGAAGTTCTTCACCCAGGCGGCCTTGTCGCCGCCCATCTCCGTGGAGCCGACCTCCCCCAACACCAGCGGTCGGCTCGTCAGGGAGTCGAGCTCATCGAGCGCTGTGGCGAACACCTGCTCAAAGGTCCGCCAGCGACTCCACTGCTGGGTCCGGCCCCAGTTGTAGCCGTCGAGCGCGGCCACGTCGACCACGTCGTCGCCGGGGTAGACGTCGCGGAGCGACACCCCGGTCGGGGAATCGACGTTGGGGCTCCACACCCAGACCACGTTGCGGGCGCCCTCCCGCTCGAAGAGACGGTGCACGTGCCGCCAGGCCTGGACGTACTCGCCCGGGCGGTTGCCGTTGACGCCCTCGGACCACGAGTTCCAGTTCCCGTTCATCTCGTAGCCGAAGCGCAGCCACAGCGGTCCTCCCCAGTCCCGGATCTGGCGTGCCCAGCGGCGGATGTATTCATCGTGACCGCCGTTGATGATCGTCGAGAGCCGATAAGCCGGCTGCTCGACCCCGCCGGTGCCCACCCACGGTTCCCAGCTGATCTCCGGAATGGAGCCGCGGGCCAGCAGCGCGGCGGCGTCGCGACTCGGGAAGTCGGGGAAGGAGTCGAAGGCGGCGTACCACATCACCAGGTCGGCCCGTCTGCCGACGGACTGCTCGAAGCGCTCAAGATCCCCAAGGTCCGCCGGTACCCGCGGCAGCGTCACACCGAAGTAGCGGCTCCAGCCGAACGTAGGCAGCGGGGCCGGCGCCACGTCGGGGGCGGAGCCGGGCAGGAGAAGCAGGACCGCGGCGATGACCGCCGCAGGGGCCAGGGGAGCCGCCGGGACGGAGGGCCTCCGGCGGCCTGAAAGCGCGCGCACCCGCACAGTGTTCCGGGCAAAGCCTCCGGGAGCATCCACACCGGCATGCCCGCGCGTCCGCCTCGGGGCCGCCCATGTCGGCGACCGGCCAGGTGGGCTGCCGGTCCGCCACCCGCCTGTGATCCAGGTCACACTGGGTAAGTTTCAAGGTCACCTCGCGGGAGTGTCGCGCCTCGCAACTACAAACCCACTCCGCCTGTGCAGTGCGTGAGAACCAGCCAGGAATCCGGCGCAAGACATCACGTCGCGCGATGACGTGATCGCTGGACGCATTCTCTTACGCGGTGTCGCGTTCCAGTCGCAGAACTGGCTCTTCCGGGGGCGGGCGCCTTTTGTCACTCTAGATTTGGTCGCGCACTCGGAACACGCGCATTTCGCACATCGGCCTCTTGGAGGACCTGAGAGGCTGCTTCGGACATCGCTACCGACGCCCGGCGTCGCAGCCGCGTATCCCCTTCGGGTCCCTCCTCCAGGGCAACCGTTCACGCCATACAGGGCTCTGGGACCACGTCCCTGACCGCCTCCGCCGCCATACACCGACGGACCGTCCGAGGAACCTCCATGACCAGGGCCGCCACCACGTTCGCCTTCTACCTGAAGGACAACATCGCCCTCGATGTCCACCCTCTCCGCGCCGGGACACCCTCTGGTCGGCACAGACCGCACCGAGTCGCCAACCCCGCCCGCCCCTTCGAACCCCGCCGCGACTGGGCCTTCGGGTTCCTGACCGGGCACCGGCTGTACACGGTGCTCACGATGACCGTCTGCACGCTCGGGCTCTACCTGCTCCAGGAAGGAATCTGGCCCGAGGCGAGGGCCCCCCGCGGCCTCTGGCAGCAGACGTGGAGCTGGGCCAGCCTGGTCTGGCTGGCTGCGGTCGTCCCAGGCACGATCGGACTGCTGGGCCTGCTGTTCTACCGTCACTCCCGGACGCTCGACACGGTGAGCCGGATACCGCAGACCGTGTCGTGGCGTCTGGTCAGCCGCGGTACGAACATCGACGCGGTCCGGGCGACGATCCGGCGGTGCCAGGAGGAGATGCGTAAGACGCCGCTCTTCCCCTACGTCATCGAGGTCGTCATGGACGAGAAGGCGCCGATCGATCAGCTGCCGCAGGACGATGACATCGTCTACTTCGAGGTCCCCAAGAGCTACCGGACGCCCAAGGGGACCCTGTTCAAAGCTCGAGCACTGCAGTACGCGCTAGAGCACTCGAGGCTCCCGGACGGCGCGTGGATCGTGCACCTGGACGAAGAGACGCACCCCACCAGCTCGGGCGTCAAGGGCATCAGCCAGATGATCCGCGAGGAGGATAAGTCCGGCCGGCTCCGCGTCGGCCAAGGCGCCATCCTCTACCACCGCCAATGGCGCAACCACCCGATCATGACGCTGGCCGACAACATTCGGACCGGTGATGACTTCGCGCGCTTCCACTTCCAGCACCGCGTCGGCCGGACCATCTTCGGTCTGCACGGCTCCTACATCGTCGTGCGCAACGACGTGGAGAAGTCGGTGGGCTTCGACTTCGGTCCCGCCGGCTCCATCACCGAAGACGCCTTCTGGGCGCTCGTTCTCATGCAGCACGGCGGACGTGCCCGCTGGGTGGACGGCTACCTGGAGGAGCAATCCACCCAGTCGGTGAGTGACTTCATCAAGCAGCGGCGCCGCTGGTTCCAGGGCCTGGTCAAGGTCTCGCTGTTTGCGCCGGTCAAGCTCCGGTGGCGAGCCTGCCTGGGGATCAACACGCTGCTGTGGACCATCGCTCCGCTCGGCGCCATCTACACGATCGGGCACGCCATCTACGGCTTCCAGGTCAACCCCACGGTCCGGGCGCTGGCCAACCTATCCTTCGCCGAGTTCATGACGCTGTACTTCATCGGGCTGAAAGCCAACCTTGACGAGCACGGGATCACCCATCCCATCAAAAGGCTCGGCTGGTCACTCGCTCAGCTGGTGTTGACACCCTTCTTCTCACTCCTGGAGTCAGCCGGGGTTGCCACCGCCATCGTCCGGCCGGTGGCCGGCTTCCACGTCGTCTCGAAATAGCCGTGCACTTTGTTCCTCCGGCCACGGGTACTGCCTGCGCCAGTACCGGCTGTCCTCGGACTTCCTAGGGCCCGCGACCAGTCGTCGACCACCCCGAGCGAACCACGTCACGGGGTACGCGAGGACGTGGGCGGCGACCCGGCCACACCGGGCAGCCGCGGCGGCCCGAGGTCCAGCTTGATCGCGGCCCCACACCGGCGGGCACGCGACTCGGCGGCCACCGGCTGGCGGACCGTGAGCCGAGCGAAACGCAAGCGTGGGGCAGCGATCGGGCGAAGGTGCTCGCGCCGAGCCCCTGCGGAGTGTGGTCCCCCTGCCACTCCCCGGGCTGCGCCTGCAGTGGTCCCCCACCCCGACATGAGCCTCGCCGCCGCCGGCCACCCGGTTGCCGCGGACTGACCGCCGCCCACACCCCGGAGCAGGTCACGGGACTGCCGCCACCGCCGGCGCAGGCGTCGGCGCCGCCGTCGGTGTGGTAGGCCTCCGGCGCTCAGGGCGTCGAACAGGGCTACTCGCAGGTTGTCGATGTCTCCACGGACGATCCGGGCCGCGCGCCGGCTCCGCCCTCAAGAGCAGCACGTCGAGCTCCGCGGTGAGGAAAGGCTGTCGTAAACCAGCGCGGCGTACGACTGCCGCTGTGTGGACGAGCACCGAGCGTCCGCATCTCCTCCCGAGTCCGCTGCATAGGGAGCGGTCGTGCTGTCGGCAGGATGACCGGGGCAGTGGCCTTGTCCGCGGCAGGGGAACCTCCGCAGCCGCGGAGCCAGCCCCGGGTTGAGCTGCCGTAGGCTCCGCGGTGGCGGATCCGGAGGCCCCAGTCGGCTCGGGGTGAGTTGCACCGAGGGAAACCACGAGGACAACCCCGATAGAACTACGGATCCCCCCCGGGCCTCTAGCTCAATTGGCAGAGCAGCGGACTTTTAATCCGCGGGTTGTGGGTTCGATCCCCACGGGGCCCACGTAGCTGGCCTGCGGTTTCGTCCGCCTCGGTCAACTCTTCGGTGCCTGCGGTACCCGCTGTGGTCGCAGTGTGGTCTCCACCTGACGCGGAGGCGGTCGCGAAGGCTGCTTCGAGCAGTGCGCCCATCGCGTCGGACGCGGCGCGGGCGGTGTCCTCGTTCAGGTGGTGGTAGATGTCCGCGGTGATGCCGATCGAGGAGTGGCGGAGCATCTTCGATACGACAGCGATCGGGACTCCGGCCGCGATCATCAGCGACGCGGCGCCGTGCCGGAGATCATGCAGCCGCACCTGACGCAGCCCCGCGGCCTTGCTCAGGGCGACGAACCGGCGGGTGACGTACTCCGGCCGCAGTGGTGCACCGTTCTCCCGGGCGAACACCAGGTCGTGATCCTCGTACGCATCGCCCCACGCGGCGCGGTCGAGTTCCTGGCCCAAGCGCACCTGAGCGAGGGCGTGCACCGCGCGCTCGGTCATGGAGACGGTGGCCTCGGACGCCCGTGTCTTTGGGGTGTCGAACCGCAGTCGGCCACCGACGTCGACGACGGTCTGCCGGATCCGTGCCGTCCGGTTGCTCAGGTCCAGGTCGCACCAGCGGAGCCCGAGCGCCTCGCCGCGGCGCAGTCCGCACGCGGCGACCACCTCGAAAAGCGGGCCGAGACGGTCGGTCTCCACGTGCCGAAGGAAGGTCGCGAGCTCGCCGGCGGTCCAGGGCTGCACCTCGGGCCGGGCGCCGTTCGGAGGAGTGACGTTACTGGCGACGTTGTAGGGGAGTCGTCGCGTCTTCACCCCGTAGGTCAACGCCGACCTGAGGGTCGCGTGGATGCGCCTGACGGTCTGCGGCCCGCGCCCGACAGCGGCGTCGTCGAGCAGCTGCTCGACGTGCTCGGCGCGCAGCCGCTCGATCGGCAGGTGCCCGATCGCCGGGACGATGACGTTCTCCACGTGCGCCCGATATGACCGCAGCGTCGTGGCCTTGGACTCACCGGCCTTCACCTGTAACCACCGCTCGAGGAAGGCGGCGACGGTCTCGCGGTCGTCGACGCGCACGCCGATCGCAGTGCGATTGGTGACGTCGGTCAGCGCCTTGCTCGCCGCGGCCTTCGTCGGGAAGCCGCCGCGGCGCATCGTCCGGCGCTTCCCGCCGGGCGCCGGGGGCATGTCGACGGCGTAGTACCAGGTGCCGTGCTTGCCGTCGGTGGCCAGCCGGGGGCAGGACTGGCCGAGCTGGCGCCCGGTCTCGTCGCGGCAGGAGCAGCGGCGGTAGACACGTCCTCGCCGCTCGATGCTCACTTGCTCATGCCCTTCGGTCGGGGCACCTCGAGCCTATCCATCTCATCGAGGAGCATCGGCTCGCACGCCGGTGGGGAGAGCTGCTGCTCGTGCATCCGGTCGTAGTGCTCGGTCAGGGTCAGGAGCGCCGTCCGTAGTCGCCGGTCGATCGCCTCCAGTTCATTCTGGTGCACCTTGAGGAGCATCTCGAGGTACTTGCCCTCGTCGGGCAGTGGCCGACTTGCGGCCGCTTCTCGCTCCCTCAGCAACCCCTTGGCGTAACCGGTGAGCTGCCACAGCTCCTGCCAGCCCAGGAGCGGGGCGCCGTTGCGTGCCCACCGGAGTTCGTGCTCAAGGTCGCTGTCGGGCCGTGGGGCCGATGTCTGCCCGAGGAGCCATCTCAGAGCCGCCTCCTGGTCCACGACCACACCCGGAGTGAGCCTCGCTCGATCGCTGCTCGTCAGCGGTAACAGCATCTGCGCTGGCGGCAGGTTGAGGACATAGGCGAGCGTCAGCCACTCGTCGACGCCGATTCGCTGGCGGCGGTTGTTCAGGATGTTTGTGATCGTCGATTGATCGAGTGAGGGCATCCCAGCCGCGGCGCACGCCTGAGCCAGCGTCCGAGCGTTCCAGCCATCTCGATCTCGGGCCTCCCGGACGGCGGCGATGAGCGCCTCGGTGACCGAGCCCGGGTCTGTCATGAATGCAGACTAGCGCGTAACAGTTGCACACGCCAGCACATGTCCGTCATGCTCTAGTTACTGTCCGTCGTGTAACTGGAGCAGATATGGATCAGAGGCTGCTGACGACCCAGGAGGTCTCAGCGCGCTACGGCGTGCCCCGACGAACGCTCTACTACTGGCGTTCCATCGGTCAGGGCCCACATGCCATCAAGGTGGGCCGCCACCTGCGTTGGCCTCAGGACGGGCTCCGCGACTGGGAAAGTCGCCTGGCGCTTGAGCAGATCGAAGGCGCGAAATGAACCGGGATGAGTTGCTCGCGCTACCGGCTACGACCGACGTCGCCACCGCCGCTCGGGCGTTGAACTGTGGCAGGACGCTGGCGTACCAGCTGGTCAGAGCCGGCCGGTTTCCGGCACGCGTCGTGCGACTCGGCTCGCGCTACCGCGTAGTCGTGGGCGGTCCGGACGGCCTCTGGGCCGCCCTCGGCATCGACCCGACCGCCGATACGCGGAAGTCTGCGGTGGCGACGGCACCGCCCGCCCTGCTCGTCGGGGAGCCGGCGTGTGGTTGAAGCTGTCGGATGATTTCGGCGATGACGCCGCCCGGGCTGGTCTGTCCGACGCCTCCGTTCGTACCCACATCGAGGCGCTGCTCTGGATCATGCGTCGCGAGGGGGAGCCCGTGCTCGACCGGCGGGACCTGCGTCGCGCGCTGGAGTCGTCGCAGGCCGAAGAGGCCGTGGCTCAGCTACTCGCCACCGGTTGGTGGCAGCGCCTGGACGACGGCCGGTTTCGGGTGCTGCAGAGCATGAACGACCAGCTGGAACCAGAAGTAATCGTCCGCCGTCGTGAGGCCGCGGCCGAGCGTCAGCGCCGGAAGCGGTTGAAGGCTGTCGGACTTGACCCGGACACCGGCGAGGATGTGTCACGCCGTGACGTCACGCGTGACAGCCTGCGTGACGCCACGCGTGACCCGGGACGGGCCGGGACTGGTCGGGGCGGGTCGGGGGAAGCACTTAGGGCAGCGGGATCTGGAGCGCGCGATACTGCCGATCTGAGACTGTCCCTTGTCAGTGCCGATGGTGCCGACAATTGGCCGCCGCTTCGGCCGATCCCCGACGGTCACCCGCCCCTGGCGGCCACTCCTAGGCCCGCCGGGTACGTCTCGGTGCAGGGACAGCTGGCGACGTCGCGTGAGTGCCGCGTCTGCGGCGACCCGCTCGACCACGCCGTCCCTGAGGACACGCACCCCGCGTGCGAGCCATGACGCGTCGCCCCGCGTCCGCTGACGGATGTTCTCGGTGGCCGCCCGGGACGGAGCCGCATCGGCGCTCAGCGCGTCGCGCTTGCCGACGCGCATCCGGACTCGACGCGCCCCAGGCGCTCCGACTTTACTCAGCGAGGCCGCGATGGAGGCGCACCAGCCCGGCGGCCCGTCTGTCGAGGAGCTGCGGATCCGCATCCGCGCTCCACGCCACCGCGCCGCAGAATCCGCCCGTGACGGAACCCCACGCGCCCTGCCCCGCTGTGGCCCTACTGCCGTTCCGGCCAGCTGAGCGACCACCGGCGGACTGGGCACTCCGTGAGGCTTCTCCCCGTCGGCTGCTGTACTCCGTCGTCGACGCCGCGGCGTAGCTGTCGATCGGCAAGAGCGTCCTGTACGAGCTTCTCCGGTCCGGGGACATCCCCGGCGTAGAGATCGGCGGCCGTCGCCTCGTCGTCGACGTCGACCTGGTCGCCGACGTCGACCAGCTCCGGGCCGCCGCGGCCTACGGCTGAGGTAGCCGACTCGTGTGCGAGGCTCGCTGGCATGACCTCGTGGAATCCGACTCGCCTGTTCTCCAATCGCTCCGTCGAGCAGGAGACGAGTGGCAAGTGGAGCCACCTGCAGCGCGAGATCGGCGCAGCGGATGAGGCCACGCTCGCCGAGCCGGACAACGTGCGGGAGATCATCGAGCGGCAGATCGGCGGCCCCGTGCCCGAGTTGCAGCGCGAGCGCGCCACGTTCCCTCTGGACACGGTCGGTGCTACGACGGTGGTCCAGGTGGTTCTTCCCTACACCGGCAGCTCCAGCTACTTCTGGGTGAAGCCGTCCAGCGCCACTCGCACGCCGGTGGTCGAGGCGCAGGTGGAGTCCAGCGGGTTCGACCGCCCGGACACCTACACCCTCACGCTGAGGAACACCTGGCCCTCCGGGGTGGAGCCGGCCACCGTAAAGGCATGGGCTCGCGAGCGGGTCGATCTCATCGAGGCGTACCTGACCGCGCTGCGGGACGAGTTCGCCGAGGCGGACCGAGAGCTCCGGCAGGAGGCGGAGTCGCTGGCGGCCAACCGACTGCAGGGGCTGCGTAACGAGCGCGTGCTCGCCGAGGGGC
The DNA here is from genome assembly GCF_900188025.1 of Blastococcus mobilis. Lineage (GTDB taxonomy): Bacteria > Actinomycetota > Actinomycetes > Mycobacteriales > Geodermatophilaceae > Blastococcus_B > Blastococcus_B mobilis. The sequence goes on along the minus strand of NZ_FZNO01000004.1, from coordinate 8,655 downwards.
TGGGCGAAGGCATCTGAACCGGCGGTCCCGCCACCTTCACGCTTCCCCGGCACCTGACCGGTGGGCCCCATGCGGACTGGGCATACTCGGCGCCCGTGAGCATGTCGTCGCGCCGCGTGCGCTTCTACGAGATCCTGAGCGACGACGGCCAGCGGCTGCAGCCCGTGGACCTCGAGCGGCACTTCTTCGACGTCGTCGCCTCGCTGCCGGACAACGCGACGGAGCACTGGCAGAACGAGTACGGCCTCCGGGTGCGCGGCCGGGTCTACCGGGCCCCCGAGGGCGCCGGCGCCCGGGCGAGGAACGACCTGATCGTGCTCGACCGCGTTCACCGCGAGCCGAACTTCAACTATGTGCAGGGCGGCACGTACTCCGAGCACCGCTTCCCCGATCCGGACACCGAGTTCGCGGAGCCGAAGTTCCTCGCCTTCTTCGAGCGGAACCTGGTGGCCACCTTCACCAGTGGACTGCGCATGACCGCCGTCGAGGCCTGCCTCAACACCTGGCGCGCAGCCCGGTCTCTCGCGCCGATCCAGTTCGTCCCCGTGGTCGACACTGACCGCCTCACCCACATGGCGAAGGCCGACTCGGTCGGGAAGCTGTGGCTGCAGCTGCCGGCCGACGTCGCTCGCCGCATCTACGACCAGCGAGGGACGACGCTCGGCCGCTTCCTGCGCAGCCGGGCACAGCGCGAGGGCCGCGTGGGGGTCGAGCTGCAGATCGACATCAGCGACCGGGACGCCTCCGACGAGCTCCGGGACGAGCTCGCCTTCCTCATGGAGGACGACGTCTTCAGTGAGATCGTCGACCAGGAGGACACCCAGGTCGTCGCCACGTACTACACCGAGGACAGCAAGGCGCCGCACAGTCACAACTTCCTGGGCCAGGCGCTCGCTATCACGGTGCAGGTCGAGGTGCCCGAGCCTGAGCTTGGGCCACAGCTGTGGAGTGCCAGCGAGGCGCTCGTCGAGGCGTTCAACAGGCGCAGAGACCGACTTGTGCAGGTTGTCCCCGAGGCGGGCTAGCCTGCCCGCCATGGGGACCCGACGCACGCGGCGCGACCGCCTCGACGCGATCCTCGAGGCGCCGGCGGTGGACTACGCCGGCGCCACGATCCTGGTCGGTCTTGTGCTGGTGCTGGCGCAGAAGCTTTCCGGCTTCGACGTGCTCGGCCACCTGGACGACGCTCAGCGTGCCGACCTCTACGGCAGGCTAATCGGACCGCTCTCGATCGTCGCGAGCATCGGCACAGCCGGGCTGGCGGTGTACGCCGGCAATGCGGGACCAACCATGACCCTGCTCCGCGCGACGTTCGGCGGACGGGTGCTGAAGCAGTTCCGGGGCGCCGCGGCCGCGGCCGGCCTTGGTGTGCTGATCCTGATCGCCGTCTACGTCGCCCAGGTCGGCTACGACGCAGACTGGACTCGCTGGATCGCGCTCGGAGCGGCCGCCTTCCTCATGCTCCGCACGCTGCGGGTCATCTACTTCTACAGCCACGTGCTGAAGATCGTGGACGAGGACAAGGTGCCTCTGCCTCCTCGCCCCAGCCTCGACGACCTCCCGATCGTCCAGCGGCGACGAAAGTCGTCCGTCTGACACGAGCGCGGTGGTGGCGTCGGATTCGCCACGTGGCAAGCGGATCGCCGTGGCTACCCAGCCAGACGGGCCCGTCTCGGTACGGTCGCGGATCATGCGCATCCAGAGTTCGGCCGCCGTCCTGGCCACCGCCACCATGCTGGTCGCCGGCTGCTCCTCCTCCGGCGACGAAGACTCCGCCGCCGAGTCGTCCAGCGGTGCATCTACGACGGCCGACGCGCCTGCCTTGAGCACTGACGAGATCCTCGACGCCTTCGTCGCAGCCGGCCTCCCCGCGACCAACCCTCGGGACAACACCGACAACCAGTGCTCGGCCTACGGCTGCGACCAGTACCTGACCACTGACGACATCAGCGTGCTCGTCTTCACCGACCAGACGGCGCTTGAGCACGCGGCCGACGTCATCGGGGTCAGCGGCTACCGGTCCGGTGCGGTCGTGCTGTCCTACGCGGGAGCCAGGACGCCGGAGGAGCTACGCCCCCAGTACGAGGCCGTGGTCGACCAGCTCATCGGCTGACCGGCGCTCGCCGATCACCTCTCGTGGCCGTCGTCAATGACGGTGGCGCCCGCGAGAGCCAGCCGGCGCAGCAGGGCGATGTTGGTGGCGGCTCTCGTCAGCTTCTTGGAGAGCCGCGGCGCGAGCACCCCGGCGACGGCCACTGCCGCGGTTGCCCTCACCGCGGTCTTGGTGGCCCTGATCCTGGTCCTGGTGCCCGACAACCCCGACACCATCGCGGCCGACGTCCCGGCCGACATGGTGTGGGACTTCCGCCTGACCTCCCTGGGGCAGCTCCTCGTGCTGTGGACCGCGTTGGGACTTGCCGCCGGCTGGCTGCTGGACCGCGCCGTCCGGACCGCGGCGTAATACGCGGCGGGCCGTCGCAGCCCCAGGCCACCTCGAGAACGTGCTGGTGGGCTCCGATTCGGTGGCACAGGGCCCGTCGATTCGGCAGTTCCGCGAGTGGCCCCTCGCGCGCGTGCGCGGCGCGGACCTGCCACTGCCGGCCCTTAGGGTCCCACCGTGACGCGACCCTCGCTGCTCTCGGACACCTGGTACGCCCGCGATCTCCCTATCCTCGTCGAAGTCGTACGCCGGTTCGACGGGGAACCCAATGGTCGCGTCGGGATGTGGGAGGTCGCCGACGCCAGCGGCCTCAGCGAGGACGACGTCATCCGGGCAGCTCATGCCCTCGCGAACCCCGGTCTCGTCACCACCTCCGGCACCATGGCCAAGTCCATGGAGAGCTTCCGCGGAGTCAGCACTGAAGCCCGCCGCCACGCGGGACTCTGGCCATCCCCGGAGGCTGTCGCCGACCGCCTGGTCGCCGCCCTGCAGGCCGCCGCGGACAACGCCTCGGAAGGCGAACCCCGGACCCGCGCCCGTCGAGCACTCGACGCCTTCGTCGCCGCCGGCCGTGACTTCGCAGTCGATGTCGCGGCCGGCGTCACCACGAAGCAGCTGGGCGGCTAATGCAGGCCGTACTGGCCGCCCTCGGCATCCTCGGGACGCTCGGCGGCGTGGTGCTGGGCGGCCGCCTCGAACACCGACGCTGGCTCCGCGACAAACGCCTGCAGGCCTACTCCGCCATGAACACCGCGATCGGGGTCTGGCTCAAGGCGTATACCCACCTGGAGCGGCACGACGGCGGCTTGGCCGAGCTCACCGATGCCATCGGCGACCTCGCTGACAAGCAACAGGCCGTTCGCCTTCTCGGATCGGCCACCACCCGCAAGCGAGCCCACGACACCCTCGCCGTGGCCGTCGCCGGCTACATCCAGGCGACAGCCGCCGCACGGGAAGAGCGCGAGCTCACCGACGAGGAGACCGATGCCGTCATCGAGGAACTCGGTAACGAGGGGCAGCGGCTCTTCGAGGCGCAGATGGCCGATCTCCATCGTCGCCCAGACCGCCCCTGAGCTCCTCCTGCGGCTAAGGGGCGCGTATTACGCGTAGGTGAGCCGCAGCCGTTCCACGGGCGGGAGTTTCGGGCGTATCGGGAGCCGCTCATCGCGCGCGCGGGCGACTCTGTCCAGGGGATTACAGATCCCCTCGCGCGGCAGTGACCTCGACGAGCACATCTGGTGGGCACCCGGCGGCGCGGCCGCTCGACCCCGTCAGCAGTCTCCGGTCGCCGGGTTGCGCCGTGTCGCTGGACCGTAGAGGCATCATGGCCGACGTCAACAGCAGGCCATGATGACCGGCGCAGCCCCGGGGAGTCGCTCACATGCATGGTGGTCCGGGCGAGCGCCGTACCCGGGGCCGGATGAACGGTCGGTGCCTGACCGTTGTCGCGTTCGTCGCAGCCATGCTCGCCGGCTGCAGCGCCGACTCACACTCCATGCCCGACGTCGTAGGACAGCGCCTCGACGACGCGCTGCAGACCCTCAAGAACGCCGGCTTCGCGAACGTAGACGCCGACGCCGTCTTCGGTGGGCTATTCATCGTCAATGACGACCGGTGGGCGGTTACCGAGCAACAGCCGGCAGCGGGCGCTCCTGTCGATCTGGACGAGGCCGTGGAGTTGGGGGCGGGGCCGCTGGACGATGCCCGCACCCTGGAGGCACTGCCCTCCGCCGCGGTACGACCTGAACTCGAAGCTCGGCGGGACGCCGAACGGGCCGCGAAAGAAGCTGACGCCGAGCGGGCCGCCGCCGAGGCGGCGACCGAGGCCGCCGCGGAGCTGGTAGAGCCGGCCATCTTCGACCTGCCTGAGGTCTACGCCGCCGACCACGGTGAGGATGCTTACGACCGGCCGCGCCCGAGGGTGCTCCGGCGGGACCTCGCTGAGTACCTCGCCGCCGTGCGGATCGCCGACCCGGCGACCGCCGACCAGATCGCACCGGGGCTGCGCGTTGTGCCGGCGGCATGGTGCAGTCTCTGGCTCCCGCGCCACACGGGCGAGGAGTTGGATCGCTGGACCGCCGCGGCGGACGCCTCGGCCGCGCACATGGCCGCGGCACTGAACGTGAGCTATGCGTCGTCGACAACTCCCGCCATCGCCGCTCTGATGGCGACGGCGCGGGAGGAAGCGGGCCGCCGGTTCTGCCCCGAGCAGGCCGCCCATCCAGGGGAGCAGGTAGATGAGTCCCCTCAGGGCGCGGGGGTGTTCCCCGGTGAGGGCGAGTCGCCCGTCCGCATGACCGAGACCGTCCTGGATTCCTGGTGGTTCTTCCAGTCGATCTTCGGCTACGACCAGGCGGTTCCGGCAGATCGGATCCGCCTGGCCTACCTCAGCCTGCTCGCCCAGCCCGCACAGTTCCGATGGCAGGAAGCCGTCCTCATGGACTGCGACTTCTACGCCAGATCGTTGTCTGGCGAGCTACGCGACAACACCGTGGAAACCATGCTGACGAACAACACTGTCATCGAGATCCACGACCGGGTGGACATGGAGCGGGCCGTGATTCGGGAGGAAGGCCACCACTTCGACGCCCTGGCGGGCAGCTTCATCCAAGACTGCTAGTCCAGACTGCCCTGGGACTGCCCCAACGCTTCGCCGGTGCGGTAAGGCCACCCACGGGCTCTCCCCAGGAGCCTCCCTCCGCTGGGTTGGGCGGCCGTGTCGCAGCGTGCCTGATCGACCACGCTTGGTTGAATGGCCGCCGTGCCGCGCTTCGATGAGATCGTTTCCGCCTTCGGGGCGGCGGCGAAGGACAAACTCGCTGGTCCCGGCGATCGTGAGGCGGCGATCCGATCGCCGATCGAGCGGCTGATCACCGAGACTGCGACCGAGCTCGGCTTGACGGCGGTTCCTTACGACGAGGTCCGCGACTCCGACCGGGCCGTGAGGCCGGACTATGCGATCGCGGTCAACGGCGCGATCAGCGGATACATCGAGGTGAAAAAGCCGGGAGCCTCGGTCGATCCGGACTCGTTCACCGGCCATAACCGGCGGCAGTGGGATCGGCAACGCGATCTGCCGAACCTGATCTACACCAACGGCACGGAATGGCGTCTCTGGCGCGACGGCGAGGCCGTCGTGTTGCCGGTCAACCTCTCCGGGGGACCGCTGGACCGAGCCGGAACGGCGCTGACCGCGCCACCGGCACTGGAGCTGCTCCTAACCGATTTCCTCCGCTGGCATCCAGCCCCCATCACGTCGGTCCATGCCTTGGTACGCGCGGTGGCTCCCCTAACCCGCCTGCTCCGGGGCGAGGTTCTTGACCAGCTGGCCGCCGAACGGCGGGCGGTGGCCGTCGGCGGAGCACAGGAGGCTCAGCCCTTCCTCGGCCTGGCGCAGGACTGGCGATCTCTCCTGTTCCCGACGGCCTCCGATGAGGTCTTCGCAGACGGCTATGCCCAGGCTGTGACCTTCGCGCTTCTGCTCGCGAGGACCGAGGGCATCGAGCTGGCCGGCTCCCTGCATGACATCGGCACGGCCTTGGGCGGCGCGGACCACTCTTTGATGGGCCGGGCGCTGCAGCTGCTCACCGACAACGTGGCAGCCGACTTTTCTGTCACGCTGCAGCTGCTCGTCCGGGTCGTTGGAGCCGTCAACTGGACACGAGTCCGCGCCGGCCGGCGGGACACCTACCTGCACCTCTACGAGCGGTTCCTTGAGGTCTACGACCCGAACCTTCGCAAGCAATCCGGCTCTTACTACACCCCGCACCAGGTCGTGGAGCAGATGGTGCGGTTGGCCGAGGAGGCGCTGATCAGCCGCTTCGGTCGCATGAAGGGCTTCGCTGACCCCGAGGTCCGGACGATCGACCCAGCCATGGGCACCGGCACTTACCTGCACGAGATCATCACCCGAGTCTCAGCCGTCGTCGAGGCCCGGGAAGGGCCGGGAGCGGTGCCTGCCGCCACGGCGCAGCTAGCCGAACGACTGGTCGGCTTCGAGCTGCAGATGGGCCCGTATGCGGTAGCCGAGCTGCGTACGAGCGGCCTGTTGCGCGACCTGAACGCGCAGCTGCCGCTGTCGGGAATGCAGCTCTACGTCGCCGACACCCTCGATGACCCCGACGCCGAGGTGACCCAGCTGGCATCCGGGCTGGACCTGATCGCCCGCTCCCGCCGGCAGGCCAATGACATCAAGCGCCGATCCCCGGTGACTGTGGTGATCGGTAACCCGCCCTACCGCGAGCGCGCCGAGGGGCTGGGCGGGTGGATAGAGAACGGCACCGCTGACGTCGTCGCGCCGCTGCAGGCCTTCCGCGCAGAGGGCAATGGCCTCTCCGAGTACGTGCTCAAGAACCTCTACGTCTACTTCTGGCGATGGGCCACCTGGAAGGTCTTCGACGCACACCGCGATCAACCAGGCACCGACACGGGCATCGTCTGCTTCATCACCACGAGCGGGTACCTCCGCGGGCCTGGGTTCAAGGGGATGCGCGAGTACCTCCGCCGCACCTGCTCCGAGGGCTGGGTCATCGACCTGACGCCAGAGGGCCAGACACCCGACGTGCCGACCCGCGTCTTCCCCGGAGTCCGTCAGCCTCTCGCGATCGGGCTCTTCCTCCGCCGCGAGGGGAGCACCGAGGACGTCCCCGCAGAGATCCGTTACCGAGCGGTGCACGGCCGGCAGGCCAACAAGTTCGACGCGCTGGAGAAGATCGGTCTCGACGATGACGGCTGGCGGTCCGCGCGTACCTCCTGGCAGGCCCCCTTCACCCCTGCCGCTGAAGGTGCATGGGACGAGTTCCCAGCACTGAGCGACCTGATGCCTTGGGTCGCCCCCGGAGTCAAAGCGAACCGGACCTGGGTGTACGCACCCTCCCCGGACGTGCTCGACGCGCGCTGGCGACGGCTGGTCGCCGAGACCGACCGCGTGGAGAAGCAACGGCTGTTCAAGGAGACTCGCGACTCGCGCCTCGATGATCGCAAGGACGCTCTGCCCGGGCATGACACCGCGTCGGCGACCGGACACATCGAGGACGAGCGCGGCACGGTCTCGGGCATCGTCCGGGTCGGTTATCGGGCCTTCGACCGGCAGTGGCTCATCGCGGACTCGCGTGTGCTGGATCAGCCGCGGCCGGCGCTCTGGGCGGCACGCATCCCCGGCCAGGTCTTCGCCTACGAGCTGCACTCATCGCCGATCTCGACCGGGCCGGGGATCGTCCTGTCATCACTCGTTCCCGACATGCACCACTTCAAGGGCAGTGAGGGCGGGCGTGCGCTGCCGTTGCTGCACCCCGGCGGTCGACCCAATACCGCCGCGGGGCTGCTCGAGGCGCTCTCCGCGCTGGTCGGTGGTGCCCTGTTCGAGGGTGCCGTCGAGGCCGGCGACCTGCTGGCCTACGTGGCCGCCGTTGTCTCGCACCCCGGCTACACCGCCCGCTTCGCCGACGAGCTGACCACTCCTGGCGTCCGCGTCCCCATCACCGCGGATCCGGGACTCTGGGCTGAGGCCGTCACCCTCGGCCGAGGCATCGTCTGGGCACAGACGTACGGCGAGGCGATGGCTGACGATTCCGCCGGACGTCCCGCCCACGACATCCGCTTCGAGGTAGGCCACTCCTGCCGCGTGCTGAACCGCACGCCGATCACCGGCCTGCCCGACGGCGTCACTTACGACGAGGCCACCGACGAGGTTGTGCTAGGTACGGGACGGTGGGGCCCCGTACGTCGGGAGGTCTTCGACTACGCGGTCGGCGGCAAGAACGTCATACGTTCGTGGATCAATTACCGGAAGGCCGTCCCGGGCGGCAAGAAGACAAGCCCGCTGGACGACGTCCACATCGGGGCGTGGCCGGCTGAATGGTCCGCTGAGTTCACCGATCTCCTGACCCTGTTGACGCGTCTCGTCGAGGTCGAACCAGCTCAGCTGGACCTCCTCGATCGAGTCCTCGCCGGACCAGTGGTGACGGTGTCAACGCTGACGGAGCACGGCGTTCAGTGGCCGTCGAGCTCAGCTGACCGCAAACCCAACTTCACGAGCCCAGTAGTAACGCAGGCATCGACCGATCAGTTGTTCTAATGCTCCGTATCTGACGCGGTCTGAGTCTTGCGTTGCCGTGGATGGAGGTTGTCCCGGGTCTCGTAGAAGTTGAGGTGGCGGCCCCCTGCCCGCACCGGCCGTGAGGTAGGTGTTGGGCGTCCGCCAAGACACCACTTCG
>NZ_FZNO01000052.1 GCF_900188025.1 Blastococcus mobilis | reverse complement strand
AGTCAGGATCAGGCAAGACGACGGTGACAGCCTCAACGCTCAGCCGGGACCCCCTCGCCCACGCAACGGGCGAAGGTTGGCAGCCGCGGCACTAGCTGCGTGTCGCTGAGGGATCCGTGGGTCAGGGTCGCCCCGTCGAGGATGGCGCCGGTCAGGTTCGCCATGCGAAGGAAGGCGTCAGTCAGATTCGCCCCGACGAGCTCGGCACGAGTCAGGTTCGTCGCGAAAAGGAAGGCATGGGCCAGGTCGGCCCCGCTGAGGTCGGCGCCAGCCAGGTTTGCTCCGCGGAGGTTGGCGCCGGCCAGGTTTGTGCGCTGCAGATCGATGTGGCCCTCAGAGTCCACGGGCTGTCGGCGGCCGAGCACGGTGAGTCCCGCCTGCACGTCCTCGGCGGGATGATCCGGCGCCGACGAGGCAGAACCTTGCGTGGGCAGGGGCGGCCGCGGGCCGGCCGGAGCGTGTTGGCGGACGAAGGCGGCCAGGGTCTCCATGATGGTGGGCTGGTCGGCAGGGCTGTCGCGCATCAGGCGTTCCAGGGCGTAGATGCCGCCGAGACGGACCTCGACTTTCTCGTCGCCGAGTTGCTCGACAGCCTTGGAGTACCGGTCGGTGATATGGCCTTCCCGGCTGAGTCGGTGGGCATCTTGGCCAAGCCGGTAGGTGCGGGCGGTGTAGGCCAGACCGCCCGTGGCGCCGAGGGCGGTCAACATGAGTGCCAAGCCGGTACGGGCGTTGCTGATCGCCTGGTGCCGGTCCGCCGACTTCGGGATATGCGGGTGCTCGGTGAGCAGCGATGGCAGCACCCAGAGGACGAGCACGAGGGCGGCGACGGCGAAAAGCCCGGCGTACATGACAAGAAGCGGGCGACGCTGCCGCAGACGCTGGCGGACCGACTCTCGGCGCCAGAACGCCGCGGGAGCTGCCAGGCTCGCCAATCGCCGCGGTATCGGGATGACCATGGTCCCGGCGACGATGACCACTGCCAGTATCAGGCCAGCGACGACGCGCCACATCTCCACGTCGGCAGTCTGACGCGCGCTGGTCTGGGGATGCTTGTACCCGCGTCCGCCGTCATCCTTGTTGCTGGCACTCCAATATGGGTGACGTGGTGCCTCCTATGCCCTAGCCGATGGGTGGCCCCTGAGCCGCCTTTATGCCCATGCCGTACCCGGCGGAGTTCCGTCGTGACGTCATCGCCGTGGCCCGCAAGGGCTGGCGTCGGTCGCTCGCCGACCGGGAGGGCAGCTCGCCGGGGCGGCCGGCGGTGACCGCGGCGGTGGGGGAGCAGAGCCCTGGGGTGAACGTGGATCATGCTCTTGGGCGTCGCTGAGCCGCCGGCCGCGCCCGGGGCGGCTCTTGTTGCGTCACCGGTGCAACTGGCTAGGTGAGTCACCAGCTAGGCGTGTCCTGAGCGTCACTTTGACCTCGCGCTCGCCGCCCGCGGTGCTGGGCACGGCGGGCGTCGTGCCTCTCGCGGCAGACGACCAGGTGGGCTCTCGGCTGGGGCTCCCGTATGCAGCACGCCGCGGAGGTGACGTTTCTGGCGAGCCACCGTTTCTTCATGCCGCCGAGGTGGCCCGCCGACTTGTGGGAGGTGCCCGCCAGGTGCGCCGGTGGCACCCCATTGCCGGCGATCGCGCGGCCTGCGGTACCCGCCGGGCATCCGCACCAGACCGAAGGCGGAGCACGTGCCCGCCCGCGGCGACCCGGTCAGGAGCGCGGCCGACGTCGGCAGATGGCCACCGTCGGCGCCTGCATAGACGCACGGCGGCATCCCTCCCGTGGGGGAGTGCCCGGGCCTTCGTCTTCCGGCCGCGGAAAGGGCTCCACTACGGTCCGGCGGACGTTCGACCACAGAACGGGAGAATTCGGTGGACGTGCACAACTCAACGCCGGCGGGCAACTCCGGCGCGGCCGGGGACCAGGCCGCCACTACTGTGGCCGAGGCGATCCGTCGAGAGATCGCCGAGTCCGTCGCGGCCACGCTCGATGACGGCCGGCCGACGGGTGCCTACTGGCACAAGCTCGGCGTCGACACCGCAATGCAGGCTCGAGTGGCCGAGTCGATCCGCAAGATGCTCGTGTTCTTCACCGTGCTGGCCGTGCTGGGGCTGATCGCGGGGCTGATCATCGGCATCGTCACCGCAGTTCAGCTGCACGAAGCGCTCAACGGCACATCCGGCGTGGATTCCTTCTACCCCTGAGTCGCCGACCAGCCTGACCTCGCTCCACCGGTGCGCGCAATCGGGGCAGGATGCTCAGCGCCGGGGGTACGGAGTGCCGCTTCGTCTCGCGCGCGGTCACCCTTACACCCCGAGCAGCACGGGTGCTGTGTCCGATAGCGACGGCCGGGAGTCCCTGCGGGGTCAGAACTGGTCCACTGAGGCACCCCTGCGAGGGGTTCCTGGGTGTGGAACTTAGGACACCGATACCGCGCCGTGTAGCTTCCCTGCACCAGCGACGTGACGGGGAGCGCCGTGAATAACCCACCTGGCCAGCCGAGCCGGCCGCAGTACGGCCCGCCGCCGCAGAGCCACTGGCCCTCGTCGGCACAGGAGCACCCCTACCCCTCACGACAGCCCCCGCGCCACCGCCATTCACGCCGCCCGCTCGGCCGGATCTTGCTCGCGGCCGCCGGGTGCGTGGTGCTGGTCGTCGGCGCGTTCTTCCTCTTCACTGATGGCGTCAGGTCTGACCTGTCGGCCAGGGATCAGGAGCTGTGCGGCATCGTCCTGGACGAGGACGAATCGATCGGTTACCTATCGACGCAGATCGACGAGCTGATCGATAACAACGGCAACTTCTCGTCCGAAGGCGACGCCTACGCCTTCGTCGAGGTGCCTGTCCGCCGCTCGGAGCGCGAGCTGAGCTCCCGGATCGCCAACTACGATGAGCCTGACTCCGCTGGTTACATCGACGATCCGGAGCTGCTGAACGACGCGAAGGCTCTGCGGGACGTGCTCTTCGACTTGCAGCTTGCCGCCGATGGCGGTGGGCCGGTGGACTCGTCGACTCTGGACGCCACCCGGGAGGCTCTCGACGACGTGGTCGACACCTGCACGTCCTGAGCCAGGGGCGACCCGCGGAAGCGCCCCGGCCCGATCTCCCGGGCCGCGGGCGTTTCGGTGATGTTTCGATCAGGCGATCTGCTGACGGGCGTCCTCCCACCACTTCGCCGCGGTCGGGTCCATTTTGTAGACGTAGCAGCCGTCCTGTTCGTTCTTCCACTGCATCGGCCAGGAGACGCGCCCGAACGGCCGCTTCGCCGGCTTGCTTGCGCGGCCGCCAGCGTCGTCTCTGTCAGGGCCCCGTTTCGTGGAGCGCTTCTGCACCGGCGCCGCGGCGGTGGACGCCCCGCCGGTCCAGTATGTTGCGGACCGCGGAGAATGAGCAATTCCTGCACGATGAGCGCTCCGCCGATGGTGCTGGCGCCGTACGGCGCCGGGTGCGGGTCCCTGGCCCCGGGCTGCGAATGCCAGGTGGAGGTGACTTCGGTCCCCTTCGCCGGCATGCAACTCCGGTAAGGAGTCCGCGTCACCAACGAGCGCTGTGCGCTCAAGTGCGCTACGCCGCAAGGCCACGGAAAGCCCGGATGAACGCACGCAGCTGCGATAAGGCGCCGTTAGCGCATCCAGTACGGTTCCGATTCACGACACGGGGATGGGGAGCGATGCGTCGACAGGCTTTGGTGACCGCAGTAGCAGCACTACTTCTTGCAGGCTGCGGAAACGACGATGGCGATGCGGGTACCTCACCGGGGGCCGCCGCGAGCGCATCGGATGAGTGCGTCGGCTACGGGTGCAGCGACGAGCAGGACGCCGACCTCCTCAAGCGAGAGGCCGAGGCCTACACCGCATCGGTCACTGAGCCGGAAGGCAACTTCGTCGAGTTCCCCGACGGGCTCAAGGTGACGATCGTGTCGCTGGCGGTGCCCGATCCGGAGGTCTTTCGCCAGCAAGCCGACGGCGAGCAGCCACTCGTTCTGACCACGCGCTGGGAGAACACCAGCGCCGAGCCCATCGAGTTCGCAGACTACGACACCACCAACGCGAGATTGCTGTCTGGCCCGAATGGCTTCCAAGCCGACCACTACGCCGTGGGCGGCCCGGACACCGAGCTGCCGGCACGGCTCGTGCCCGGAACGACCTTCGACTACAAGATCTACTACTCGGTGCCCGACCCGAGCGAGCTCGAGTTGGTGTTCAACCCGAACCCCGAGGTGTACCTAGACTTCACATTCACCGACGTCGAGACGCTGCTCTAACGATCAGCGCGCCACGGGGTACAGCTCATGCGCTCACTCTGGCTCGCTCACGCAGTGCTCGCGGTTGGCTTGCTCGCCGGCTGCAGCACCGAATTCGAGCCTGCCGCGCCCGCGGCAACCACGCCGTCGGAGACATATGCCTGGGTGGGCCCCTCCGGGCTGGAAGTCGAGTCCGAGCAAGCCGCCCGTGCGGTGGTGCAGGCACAGCGTGCAGAAGCCGCACGGCTCGCCGCCGAGGCGGAAACGCGCGCCGCGGCCGAGGCAGCGGCAGCAGCAGCGCAGCAGGCGGCCAAGGATGCGGCGGCGGCCCGGCGGGCCGCCGCCACCAGTGACGCCGACAACGGCGCGGATGACGGCTACGTCTCCTCAGACCTCGAGGTTCGCTGCTCCGATGGCACAGCCACCGTCGAAGAGTGCTTCGGGCCGGGCTCAGACCTCAATGGCAATGGCATCACCGACATCAACGAGTGACCAGTTGCGCGGCCTCTGGCCGGCAGCCTGCGACTCCCCAATCCATGACACGAACGTGAGATCACATGTCCCGGATGCTTCGCTCGGACTTCGCAACCGCCTCCGTCGGCCTGGTCGGCAACGCCCATCGGAACAACCTGGGGCGCCTGCACGACTGGCTCATCGACGAGGTCGGTCTGCTGCCACACGCGACCGTCCTCGGGGTGGCGAACTACCGGCAGGGCTCCTTCGGCCGGCTGCCCAACCACATGCTTCTGGTGACCGATGAGTGGGGACTGCTGCAGGTTCGGTTGACGACGGTTGGGACTGATCATGCTGCGACAGCGGCCTGGCTGGTGAAGGCAAGTTCGTACTCGACGGGGGTGAGCTTGCCGAGTGCGCGCTGCTGGCGGCGTCGGTTGTAGGTGTGCTCGATCCACAACACGACTGCGTTGTGGAGCTCGTCGCGGGTGCGCCAGCGCCGCCGGTCGAGCACGTTCTTCTGCAGCAGGGCCCAGAATGACTCCATCGCGGCGTTGTCCCCGGCGGCGGCGACTCGGCCCATCGAGCCCTGCAGCCCGGCGGCGGCCAGGACCGCGCGGAAGGTCCGGGCACGAAACTGCGACCCGCGGTCGGAGTGCACCACGACGACTCCCTTGGGCCGGCGCCGGGCGACCGCGGTGCGTAGCGCCGTGACGGCCAGGCGCGCGGTCATCCGCTCGTCGAGGGCGTAGCCCACGATCCGGTTGCTGAACAGGTCCTTGATCGCGCAGCAGTAGACCTTCCCCTCGGCGGTCGGGTGCTCGGTGATGTCGGTGACCCACACCTGGTTGGCCGCTGCGGCGGTGAAGTCCCGCTGTAGGTGGCCGTCGTGCACGGCTGGGCCGGGCATCTTTCCGCTGCCCCGGCGGCCCTTGCGCACCGTGGTTGACCACAGCTTCTGCTGCGAGCACAGCCGCCAGATTCGACGTTCGCCGGCGCTGAGGCCGGTGCGCTGCAGCTCGTCGGCCAGGAACCGGTAGCCGAACTCCGGGTCGTCGCTGTGGGCGTCGATCAGGGCGTTGCTCAGGTAGGCGTCCTCGAGATCGCGCGGACTGATGGGTGCAGCCAGCCATGCGTAGTACGCCTGCGGGCTGAAGCCGAGCACCCCGCAGGTCAGCCGCACCGGGATGCCCTCGGCGGCCAGGTCATGGACCAGCGGGTAGCTCATTTTGGGAGCGAGTCCTGCGCGAAGTAGGCCGCGGCCCGGCGCAGAACCTCGTTCTCCATCTCCAGCCGGCGGAGCTTGCGGCGCAGCTGCACCAGCTCGGACTGCTCGCTGCTGGTCTGCCCGTCCACCACGCCGTCGTCGATGTCGGCCTGACGGACCCAACGGCGCACGGACTCCACCGAGATGTCGAAGTCGGCGGCGACCTCGGCCTGGCTCAGGTCACCTCGTCGGGCGACCCGGACGACGTCACGCTTGAACTCCGGCGGAACTTCTTCGGCACAGCGACATCCTCTCCGCGGGACCTCGTCCCACAGAAGCGGTGTCAACTCAAGCTGCAGCAGTCCCCGTGTCCTATCCGTCGCATTGACCTCGCGCTGGCCGCCCGCGGTACTGGTTTGCGGCGGGCGTCGTGCCGCTCGCGGCCGACGACCAGATGGGCTCTCGGCTGGGGCTCTCCCGCATGGAGCACGCCGCGGCGCTGACGTCTCTGGGGAGCCACCGCTACTTCATGCGACTGGCCCGACGTCGCACAGCGGCCATGCCCTCCTGACGCCGACGATGTGCAGGCGCCTGCGTCCTACCTGTCAGGACCCCGGTTCGCGCAGTGCTGCGGCGCCGGCGCCCCGGCGGTGGACACCGCGCCGATTCAGGATGTTGCGGACCGCGGGATCGCACACGGCTCCGGCCTGGGCCGACACCGCTGGGTGGTCGAACGTGGCTTCGCCTGGCTACACGCCTTCAAACGGCTGCGCACGCGCTACGAACGCCGAGCCGACATCCATCTCGGGCTTCTCCGGCTGGCCTGCGCGCTGATCTGCTACCGCCAATTACCGGTCGTTCTGAAATGACTTCTTAGAGCCGAAAGGGCACCAAGGGGGTAAGGCTCCCTTGGTTGCCCCGACCCTCCGGCAGATTCAGTCGCAGAGAGCGTCGAAGAACTGCGCGTTGTTGTCGGCGATCGGAGCGTTTTGACGGACGATCTCGCCGAAGTTCCCTGGACCACTGGCCGCGCCCGAGATGGCCTGCCCGTTCTCCCTACAGCCCTGTTCGCCACTCTGCCCGGGCGTCGTTGACGGAGGGTCAGCGCTGGCCGCGCCTGGGGCTAAAACCACCAGCCCCAGGCCGAGAAGAGCAGCCGAAGACCAACGTCGAACACTCATGCCATCCCCCAGATGATCACTCACCGTGCGTGCTTGGTGCGAAAAACCTAGCGGCCGCCAGTGAACGCGGACAAGGGATGTAGCTACCGGCTCCAGACCGCGTCCCTCCTGAAGGGGACTGCGGCCTCTAACTGGGTGTCCCTAACGGGAGGACGTCGCCGGCGGAGTCGGCTGTTGCCCGGGGAAGGATCTTGTTCTACCGCTTCAGCAGCTTGTTGCGCCGGCGCAAGCTCCGCGGGGTCCACGGAGTCAACTGAAGTCTGGGCACTCCCGCCTGGCACGTCCTCCGCTACCGAGACACGGCGAGTCGAACATGTGGATCGCGACGGCTGCGTCGGGATGGGACGAGAGGATTGCTCCGTGAGCGAACAGACCCCCGAGCTCGAGACGTTCATCGCCTACCGCTTGAACCAGTTGGCTGAACGCAACGAACACCACAAGTTCGAGGACATCGCCACGCGCATCGCCCGCAAGCGCATCAGCGCCAACATTCTCGTCGCCAACGGCCCGGTCAGTGCCGGTGGCGACCAGCAGCGTGACTCCGAGTCCTACACCACCCGCATCCCCGACGAGCTGCCCCACTCGGCCGGCTTTTCAGCTTCCGCTTCGGCGTTACCTGTGGTGGTGGCATGCACGATCCAGCGGGAGGGGTTGAGGGCGAAGGTACTGGCGGACCTTGCCGGAATCTGCGCTGAAGGGGCAGCGCCGGTCGATCTCGTCACGTTCTTCAGCGTGCACTCGATTCCGGAGGCGACGACTCACGAGCTGCAACGGATCGCGCGGGAAACGTATGGGGTGACGCTGAACGTCTTCAGCGGGATGAAGGTCGCCACGATGCTCGCCGAGCGCGACCTCGTATGGGTAGCACGGCACTACCTGGAGTTGCCGTCCTCGATGGTGCCCGAGCCGAAGGGGGACACGGCCCCGGAGTGGTACGAGGAGTTGCTGGAGCATCTGCGCCGCAACCGTGGGCCAGCGGCCTTGACTCCGGCGACTCAGGGCGAGGTCTCTGAGGGTTTGCGGTTCGCCACCTGGGACAGGGAAGCGAACGCCGACCTACCCGAGTGGTTGGACTTCATGGGCGCGTTCCTCGCTGATGACGACGCCGGCGAGGACAGCGAACTGGTCTTCCGGGCCTGCTACGAGATGTCAGTGGCCCGGTTCCGCGGCATGGGAGTCGCAGCAGGAGTCGAGGATCTCATCCACCGCGCCATCATCTTCGCGTGCTCAAGTGAGCATCCGAACATCCTCGATGACGCCGTGACCCTCGCGTCGTACTGGGGGGTGATGTGGAGCGCCGGCGTCGCACAAGCGGAAGCATCCGAGATTGCTGAGGCGGGCGAGCGTCTGCGGATCCATGTCGTGTCCGAACTGGATGCCACCGATGTTTCCTCCCACCCGGTGCGCGCCGCGTCGCTGACCGGCACCCTGGCGTTCCTGCACCTTCTGCCCAGATGGGTGAAGGCTGAGGAAGAACGCGGCCGCCCGGAGCCGGTCGCAGTCGCCGCGAACGTCGGCGTCAAGCTCGACGAGTTCGACGTCGATACCTCCTACCTGGCCGAGGGCGACTTCGTCGACCTCGCCGGCGCTATGAACTACCTCGACCAGCTCGTCGACCTGCTTCCGAACGCACGCCCGTACTCGGTCAGGAGTCTCAGTCGAGTCTTCACGATGTTCGCGCCGGCTCTGTCGTCGCAGTCGAACTACGCGAAGGTCCGAGATGGGCTGGACGCCGCGATCGCCGCCGTGGAAGGTGACGCCGCGACCGCGGACAAGTGCCGAAACCGCGGTGTGGCGTTCGTTAAGGCAGGCAAACCGCTCGAGGCATTGGCCGAGTTCCACAACGCGAAGGTGAACTGGTTCCACGGCGAGTCGCTACTCGGGTCGGTACTCACGATGCGCTACATCGGAAACCTGTACCGCGACCTGGGACTGACCTACGCAGCCAAGATGTACGCCTGCAGCGCTGCGGTGATGGCGAACCAGAGCTCAGATGACCCCGTGAAGGCACACGTTCCGAAGGCTCTTCTCGAGGCCGCAAGGGCCGCACAGGCCACGGGATGTTGGGTCGACGCAGCGCAGCTGACTGAGGTCGCTTTGCTCGCCCAGAACTCGCTCTCCACTGACCCCTTCGACTACGACAAGCACCCCGAGTTGGAGAGGCACGAACTGAACGAGCTGATGGAACTTGTTGCCGTCCGCGAGTTCTGGCCGGAACTCGAGCCCTTGTTTGAAGCGGCCCATCCTAGAACCGGTTGGTACGAGTACCTTGCCGAGCAGGCCTCCAAGCAAGACGATTCCATGCCGCTAGATGAGGAGCAGTTTCAGAAGCTCGCGTACGAGCAGTTCGCGGGCCCTGTGCTCGCCGACCTGGGGCCGCGACGCACCATCGACTTCCGTGCACTGGGCGTCCGGTGGGTCTTCACGTTCGACAACAACCGCACCACAGTCCTGACCGCGGAAGGTTTCTGTGCAGCCTTTCAGGTCCTCCTCGCCGACATCGCCCGACTCGACCCGGTCATCATCAAGACCACTGTTCGAGCGTCCATCGAAGTTGCAGCCGGCGCCTCACACCACGTCGATGATGTCGACATCGACGACTATGAGCCCGAAATCAAGGCACGCATCACACTGTCCGATGTCACGTCGGACTTCGACGAGATCTCCCGAACCATGGTGGCGACCTCCTTCCAGCTCCTTGGCCCGGTTCATGTGCGACCTACCGATGAGCTTCACGCGCTCCTGGAGCCACTGATGCGCGACGGTATTCCGCACAAGGTCACGGTGGCGCGGCCGTATCAGGACTCCGCAGACCTCATGCCAGAGGAGCACTACGGGCGGTGCGCGGCGGCCGAGCGTCCGTCGTCCTCTGATGGGTTCGAGCCTGTTGAGAACGAACACTTGGCGGCATCCACGGCAGCAGGGCCCGACTACGATCGCGAGGACGCGCTCGAACTCATCCACCAGCGGTACGAGGTCGCAGATAAGGCCTGGAGGTTCTCACTCGCCGACATCTTGGCGGACGACCGCGGCCGAGCGGCCGTCGCTCGACTCCGAGAGGATGGCTGGCTCGACTGGCAGATATTGGTCGCGATCGTGAACGTCGGACTCAACTGGAGGATGCAGTGGGAAGGCCTCGCTCCACAGACTGTGAGCCCGCAGCAACTCCGCCAAATCGGCACCCAGCTAGAGGCGCCAGACGGACCCCGGCTGCCGCTTGAGCTCGTACTCGACCAGCTCGACTTCGGCATGGTCATGCAGACCGCCACCGTCGCTCAAAGGTGGAAGCTGCGTGGTCGCAACGAAAGGCCCGGCGAAGGCGCGCTACGGGACCTCCTCACCCGCAGGTACCACTACGCCGAAGACGACGTCCCACACCGGGACCTGCTCGACTGCCTCGACGATTCGGGGAACCTGCTATCCATCCTCGACACCGCTCCGGAGAACTAAATTCCGCTGACAGTGTCGGGCTCGGTCGTCGCCCCCGTGTGTCCCTAAGCGGCCCAGGGGCGCGTCGGCCAGGGTCCTCGTGGTGGGTAGCTATTTGGCCGAGCAGCTCATCGTGGCCCGGGCTCGTGCGCGCCGGTGCCCGCGAGGTGGTTCTTCCTAGTGATCAACTTTGTCATGGGCGGCCAGTCCGACAGGCGGTTGGCGGCTTGTGAGACGTGGAAGGCCACCGTCGGGAGCGCAGCGTGGTCCAGTGCACCAGCATCGCCCTGTGCATCGACAAGCCACCTGAGGAACGCCAGATAGCGCCACCAACGGATAGTCGCGCCGATCTCCATCGCTGCAATCGCGAGCAAGGGAAGCAGGGCGTACCCGATCATCGGAAGCCTCCGAGTGCTTTGGGACGCGCCTGGCGACCTGCCCGGCGTGTGGTGCTACACCGGAAAAAACGCTATAGCTCACCGGTAGCAACAGGCCATGCCGTCGAGGATGGTGGACGAGGAGTCGCTACTCCGGAGGCAATTGACGTCCTTCACTTGAGTTTCTTAAACAAATCCCTCAGAACACCTTCAGGCGTCCTCCCCCTAGTTGAAACACATGAACATATGGGTAGGCACGGTGGTTGCTACAGGGTCCACGCCGTGGCCTGGGAACGGAGATCCGCTAGACCGTTGTCCTCCCTGTGTCCTGGACACTGGCCAACCTGGGGCGGACGGTGCCAGGCGCCGACGAGTCGCCGAGGCCCTCGGCATGCGGCTGTAGCGGGCAGCGGCGCTCGGCGACCTGGTGGCAGGGCATAACGCGAGGGTCGCCTGAAGTCGCCCCGAAGCCGCCTTTAAGGACACATGCGTCTAGCTAGTGCCGCGGCTGCCAACCTTCGCCCGTTGCGTGGGCGAGGGGGTCCCGGCTGAGCGTTGAGGCTGTCACCGTCGTCTCGCCTGATCCTGACT
>NZ_FZNO01000042.1 GCF_900188025.1 Blastococcus mobilis | reverse complement strand
GAGCGTTAGCACCTTCGCGAGCGTGGCGCTCGTGCCTGCCCATGACGATCAGCCACGCCGAACGCCGCGACCGCACCTACTGGCGGCAGCTCTAAGGGGGACGTTGAGGTAGCCGAGTCCGGTGGGTACGGCGAGGAAGGGCACGTCGGGGTCGGGAAAGTGCGAGGAAGCTCCCGACGCCAGCGTGCTCGCGTGTGGGGCGGCGACTGCACCGTCGCCCCGAGCCTCGCCGCCGGAAGGCGAAGGAGCGACTGGACGCCGGCTTGAACGCCGGGATGGTCGTGGGCGCCTTCTGCCCGTGTAGGGCCGGATCAGCGGGTCGCGGCCTCGACCGCCGCACGAGTTGTATCGCTGCCCACTCGAGCCAGGTGCGGCAACTACCGATTTATGGCAAGATTCCCGATACCCGCCGTGGAAGGAATGGCTATGAAGCGGTCGCTACTCACGGCTGAAGAGCAGACTGTGCGGGCTGCGCTGACCACCGTGGAAGACGTCGAGCGCGTCGTGCTCGGGATGACTCAGCGGGACGCCAAGACCCGCGAGAGTCG
This sequence comes from Blastococcus mobilis, assembly GCF_900188025.1. Taxonomy (GTDB): domain Bacteria; phylum Actinomycetota; class Actinomycetes; order Mycobacteriales; family Geodermatophilaceae; genus Blastococcus_B; species Blastococcus_B mobilis. The sequence continues at coordinate 27,027 of NZ_FZNO01000042.1, read as the reverse complement.
CGACCTCCTGTGTTCGGTCATCGACCGCACGCTGAAGGCCACGCCCCCGGTCCGCCCAGCGGTCGCCGCTCGAGTGCTCGGCCTGACGGAGAAGACCGTGCGGCACTGGGCCAAGGAAGGTGTCCTCACCCTCAAGCAGGCCACCCCAGACAGTCCCAAGCGACTGGACCCGGAGCGACTGCACGAGGTCCTGCATCTGGTCCGTGATCTGCGGGCTGCCGGACAGACCCGCGGCCTGCTCGACGAGGTGTGGCGGCGACTGAACGATCAGGCGCTGCTGGACCGCGAAGACCTTCAGGAGAGCCTGGCGCAGATGCGCCGCGGTGAAGGCGCCGTGCTGGTCGCCCGAGACGACGCTTGAGTGCCCAACCGGTACCTGGTTCAGGCCACACCGCTCGCGCAACAGCAGATCAACGGCCTGCGCGGCACCGTCGCCAAACGCTTCGACCGGGTCGTGAAGGAGATCGCTCAGCAGGGCTGCCAGGCGTTCGGCTACCGGCTCACCGGGCCCATCGCAGAGCATCTCTGTGACCGGCACCTGGTCGGTCGATGGCGGCTGATCGCCGCCTTTGCCCCGGACGACGTCATCTGGGTGCTGTTGGTCGGTGAGCACCTGGACGCTCGACCGAGGTCGACGTGTACCGCGCGCTGTACGCCCTCATCGGCGTCGAGCCCGAGTCGACCCAGAAGCGGACCAAGCCGCCCTGCTGCGACCCCGATACTGGTCTGCCGCCGGGAGTGGACGGAGCCCTCGTCGACGACCTCGTGGCGCGCAGCCGCGCGCTGACCCACCGCCGCTGACCTGAGAGGAAACGAGGACCGTGGACGGTCTGGCCTGTTGACGAAGTCTTCGGCCACATCGGCGGGTGCACGCTGGGCGCCCCCGATCCCGACTCGGTGTGCTGCTCCTACCCGCACGGAGTGCACGTGATCACCGCCCCGTCCCTCGCTACGGTGATCCGCCAGGTCGCGTGGCACTGCGGTTGGGAAGCCCCGGACCGGCTCGCCGCGCTGGCGACAGCAGCCGAGGACGTCCGGCCTGCACTCGCAGCTACCTGGCCGGAGACAACCTCTACGCCGCCGCCGAAGAGAGCACCTTCCAGACCCCGCCCGCCGAGATCGGCTTCGACCTCGTCCTCCCCTATCCCCGGCAGTACCTCGGCGGACCGAGGCGGTCACGAGTCCGGTATGCGCCTGGTCGAAGGCGCCTTCCACTGTCCGGCCATGCCCGACGACCTCGTCGAAGCGACCAAGACCTCCGCGAAGGCCGGATCGACCTCGAGACCTACTAAAGCCCGCATCCAGGCCGCGTCGCAGACCGCATGTGCAGCAAGCAGTTGCCGGTCGATGGGGTCGGCGAGCGCCTCACCTGCCCCGCCGCCGGTCCAGCGCCGCTGGTCAGCGCGACGACAAGCCAGCCTCCAACGAGCCGCGGCCCATCCGGCAGGCCGACGGGCACGTCACCGACGCCCGGCTCCGCATCCTGCCGTCCGCCGACATCCTTCGGCGTGCCCGCGAACGAACCGGAACGGCGACCAGCGCCTCCGATGACCCGCGGTGGCCGTCGATCCGCCCAGGACAGCGGCTGATCCGGCGCCGAACAGCAGCGAAGCCGCCCCCAGAGTTCCCGACCGGCAGGTCGGAGCCCCAAGGACGGCTTCGCCGTCACTTTCTCGCTACTTCAGGACACTTCCGTCAGTAGCCCTCTGCGGTGGCGGTGGGATTTGAACCCACGGAGGGGGTTGCCCTCACACGCTTTCGAGGCGTGCTCCTTCGGCCGCTCGGACACGCCACCGCCGAAGAGACTACAGGCCCCGCTGCGCGCGGAAGAACGCACGTAGCAGCGTGGCGGACTCCTCGGCCCGAACACCCGCGGTGACCTCGGGCCGATGGTTGAGCCGGCGGTCGCGGACGACGTCCCACAGGGAGCCCGCCGCCCCGGCCTTCGGGTCGTCGGCGCCGTAGACCACCCGCGCCACCCGGGCCAGCACGCTGGCGCCCGCGCACATCGTGCACGGCTCGAGCGTGACCACCAGCGTCGCGCCGGTCAGCCGCCAGCCGTCGCCGAACACCTGGGCGGCCGCCCGCAGTGCCAGGACCTCGGCGTGCGCGGTGGGGTCGCCGCGCTTTTCCCGTTCGTTGGCCGCCTCGGCGAGCACCGCACCGTCCGGGCCGAGGACGACGGCGCCGATCGGGGTGTCGCCCCACTCCACCGCGGCCGCCGCGAGCTCCAGCGCCCGCCCCATCGCGGCGTCGATCTCCGGGGTCACGCGAGGCCGTCCAGGCGGAAGCCGACCAGCTCCGACAGCTCGGCCAGCGCCGTCGCCGGTTCCACCACCTTGATCGTGTGCATGCCCAGCGCCCGCGCCGGCTTGAGGTTGATGCCGAGGTCGTCGAGATAGGCGCAGTCGCCGGCCTCGATCGGCCGGCCGACCGCCTCGGACAGCCGGGCCAGCGCGCGCCGGTAGATCTCGGGCTCGGGCTTGCGCACGCCCTCCACCGAGGACTCCACCACGGCGTCGAAGAGGCCGAGCAGTTCCCCGAGCTGCCCCGTCCGCTCCATCGGGGCGACGTTGTTCGACAGCAGCGCCAGCGGCAGCCCGGCTTCGCGCAGCCGCCGCACCGCCGCGACCATCGACGGGCGCAGCTCCCCGCGCAGCGCGGCCAGGACTCGGGCCGCCTCGACCCGGTGACCGGCGGCCAGCGCCTCCGCCTCGAACGCGGCCGAGAAACCGGCCACGTCGAGCTCGTTGCGCTCGAACCTCGCCCAGGCGTTGGTGTCGGGATCGGTGGAGTTCAGCCGCCGGATCAGCCCCGGAGGCAGCCCTGCCTCCTGCTCGTAGGCCGCGAACGCCGTCATGGGGCTCTCGGTCAGCACCCCGCCGAGATCGAAGACGACCGCGGTGACGGTCATGGCGCCACCGCCGCGGCCAGCTCGTCGGCGAACCCCAGTCGCTGGGCGATGCGCTCGACCATCTCGTCGGCCCAGAGGTCGTCGGCGGTCACGATGGGCCGCAGCTCCGCGGCCGGCAGCCCGTCGTCGGCGAACACGTCGAGGTCACCCCCCGGCCAGCCGGACTCGTCGTCGTCGAAGGCGCCCTCGGTGTCCACACCGATGCCGTAGCGCTCGACCACCTCGGCGGCCAGCACCCACTCGAGCATGGTCGCGTCGGAGATCAGGGCCCGCACCATCCCTCCCGGACCGTGCCGCAGGACGACGAAGTACAGCCGTGAGTCGACGACGACGACGAACGGCGGCGGCCACGCGTCGGCGCCGGGCTCCCCCAGCGCGCGCTCGAGCACCGGGAGCTCGTCCCCGGCGTCGTCGGCGAGCAGCTCCACGCGCCAGTCGCCGTGGGCCCGGCTCACCCGGACGGCGAAGCTGCGGCGCGCCCCGTCGAGATCGCTCATCGCTTGCGCAGCACGGTCAGGCCGTCGGCCACCGGCAGCAGGACGGCCTCCCAGCGCGGATCGGCCGCCAGCGCCGCGTTCAGCGCCACCAGCGCGCGGTCGTCGTCGTCGCGCGGGTCGAGCACCCTGCCCGACCGCAGCGTGTTGTCCAGCAGCACGACGGCGTTCGGCGTCATCCGGTCGTACAGCTCCTCGACGTAGGCGGGATACCCGGCCTTGTCCGCGTCCACGAACGCGAGGTCGAACGTCGGCTCCTCGGGCAGCGCACGCAGGGCGGGCAGCGCGTCCCCGAGCCGCAGTTCGATCCGTTCCCCCACACCGGCGCGCGACCAGTGACGCCGGGCGACCGCCGTCCACTGCTCGCTGCGGTCCAGGCACAGGAGCGAGCCGTCGTCCGGAAGGCCCCGGGCGATGCAGAGCGCCGAGAAGCCGGTGAAGGTGCCGATCTCGATCGCCCGTCGAACACCGAGCGCGCGGGTGAGCAACTGCATGAACACCCCCTGCTCCGGCGCGATCTGGAACGTGGCCGGGGCGTCGCCGCGCTCGGCCAGGGCCGCCGTCTCGGCCACCAGGTCGGCGGCGACGTCGTCGAGGGCCTCGGACGCGCCACGCACGTAGTCGGCGAGCTCCGGCCTGAGGAGGAAGGACCGGGGCGTCATGGCGCGTCCCGACGGAGGAGCGCAGGCGTCGGCGCGGGGGTCGGCGCGGGGGTCATAGCCTCTGATCATGGCCGATGCTGCTCCGGACGTCGCCGCACCGCTGTTCGCGCAGCTGGCCGCCGATCCGCTCGCCGCCCATCTCGGGATCACTCTCGAGCAGGTGCGCCCCGGTTACGCACGGGCCGGGATGACGGTGGGCCCGCAACTGCTCAACGCCGTCGGGACCGCGCACGGCGGCGCCACCATGGCGCTGTTGGACGTCGTCCACGCGGCCGTGAGCAACAGCCACGGCACCGTCGCCGTCGCGCAGGACGTGCACACCGAGTTCCTCGAACCGGGTCGTCCCGGGGACCGGCTGGTGGCCGAGGGCGTCGAGGTGCACCGGAGCAGCCGCACCGCCGTCTACCGGATCGAGGCCCGCGCCCAGGACGGCGGACTGGTCGCCGCCGCGCTGGCCCGGGTGTTCCGCACCGACCGTCCGTGGCCCGTGGCCGAGGAGTCCGCGTGACCGCGTTCCCCGTGCCCACCATGCCGGCGCCACCGGTCGGGGTGGTGGGTCTGGGCCAGCTGGGTGGATCCCTGGCCGCCGCTCTGCTCGCGGCCGGACGGCCGGTCGCCGGCTGGGACGTCGACCCCGCCGCCCGGGACGCGGCCACCGCGCGCGGCGTGCAGATCACCACTGAGCTGTCCGGCATCGTCGTCCTCGCGGTGCCCCTGCCGGCGATGGCCACCGCGCTGGACGAGCTGACGGTGGATCCCGCCGCCACCGTGACCGACCTCGGCTCGGTCAAGCGACCGGTCCTCCACGCTCTCGGCGACGCCCTCGGCGGTCGCTTCGTCGGCGGCCATCCCATGTGCGGCACCGAGCGGTCCGGGCACGACGCCGTCGACCCGGGTCTCTTCTCCGGCGCCCGGTGGGCGCTCTGCCTGGAGCCGGACACCGAGCTCCCGCGCTGGCTGCGGGTCGCCGAGGTGGCCCTGGACGTCGGCGCGGAGGTCGTGCCGGTCACCGCCGCCGAGCACGACGACGCCGTCGCCGCGATCAGCCACGTCCCCCACCTGCTCGCCGCCGCGCTCGCCGCCACGGCCGGGCAGGCCGGCCCGCTGGCCCTGGCCCTCTCCGCCGGCAGCTTCCGGGACGGGACCCGGGTGATCCGCAGCGACCCCGCGTTCGTCACCGCCATGGTCGAGGGCAACGCCGGCGCCACCGCCGGCGCCCTGGCTCGCGTGCAGGAGCAGCTGGCCCGGCCGTGGCCGGACCTGGTCGCGGACGGCCACGCCGTCGTCACCCGGCAGGAGGGACGGCGGACCGTCCGCGTCCCGCTGGACCGGGCCGCGCTGCTGGCCCTGGGCCGCGCCGGCGGAGCGGTCACCCGGCGACTGGCCGCCTTCGTCGAGGGATGGGTTCCCGCGCAGAGTTGACCCGTTTCGGCCCCGCCCCGCCGGGCAGGGTGTCGACATGGACGAGACCGACATCCTCAGCCGCATCCACGCCCTGGTCGACGAGGAGCACAAGCTCCGCGAGGGCACGGAGCACACCGAGGACCAGCGCGCGCGGATGAGCAGGATCGAGACCGACCTCGACCAGTGCTGGGACCTGCTCCGCCAGCGCCGGGCGAAGCGCCAGTACGACGAGAACCCCGACGAGGCCCAGGTGCGCCCCGAGTCGACCGTGGAGGGCTACCTCCAGTAAGGCCCCTCAGGCAGGGATCCGCGCCGAGCTCGCGAGGCGTGGGGGGCAGAGGGGCCCTCTTTCAGCCGGACCGCTCGGCCGGCCTCCGGTGCTCGGTGCCGAGCAGGGCCAACTGCCAGAGCAGCCGTGACCGGGGGTCGGTCACCTTGCGGCCGGTCACGGACTCGATGCGCCGCAGCCGGTGCATGACCGTGTTCCGGTGGCAGTACAGCTGATCGGCCGCCCGGGTGGGGGAACCGTCCGAGGCGAGGAAGGCCGCGAGCGTGTCCAGCAGGACCTCCCGTTCGTCGTCGGGCAGGTCCAGCAGCCCGCCGAGGGACTGCCCGACGAGGCGCGACCTGATCTCCGGGGAATTGCTCAGCAGGGCCTCGGGCAGCCGCTCGTCGATGCTGACCACGCAGCTGCTGTCCGCCGGCAGGGTGCGCGCCGCGGTCTCGGCCAGCCGGTAGGCCGAGCCTGCGGCTGCGGCGCCGTCGACCACCGGGGAGACCCCGACCGGTCCCGACGCCATGTCACGCAGCCAGGTCACGACCTCGCGGCCGCCCATCGGTCCGAGAGCGACGATGCCGACCTGGGCCCCGCTCCGGCTGCCCCAGACCGACCGGACACCGCGTTTGAGCAGCGCCGCGGTGGGAGCGTCGAGCGCCGGAGCGCCGTCCGGGTCCGGCAGCGCGACGACGGCCGCCAGCCGGCCGTCGAGTGGCACGGCGAGCAGCTCCGAGGCCGTGCGCACGAACGCCGGGTCGCCACCGCGGCCCTCCACCAGACCGTCGAGCACCTGCTGACGCGTGCTGTCGTCCACCCCGGCCAGTCGCCGCTGCTCCTCCCGGTAGCCCTCGGCCACCGCCGCACACTCGGCGTCGTTGGTCCGCCAGACCGAGCCGGCCACCTCGAGCAGCAGGGTGTCGTGCTGGTTGCTGTGGCGGGACACCTCGAGCAACGCCTCCCAGGTGACCTGCCCACCGAGGCGGTAGGCCCGCAGCACCGCCTCCAGCGGGATCGCCTGGGCCGCGCGCCGCCGGCCGACGTTCCGCGCGTCGCGCAGCGAGACCCGGGCACCGCCGGAGGCGGCGCCGATCAGCATGTGCAATCCCCGCTTGAGGTTCGCACGGGTGCTGGCCCGGAGCTCCTCCCCACCGTGGGCGAGCAGGTCCTGGTAGGCGGGCTCGGTCCGGAGGAGGACCTCCATCATCCGGTCGGTCATGGCATCGAGCTGATCGAGCAGCAGCGGAGCCAGCTCGACCAGCCGGGCCGCGACCTCGGCTCGGAACGGCTGCACTCGACCACCTCCTCGTGACGCGCCGCACACAGCACAACACGACGACCGCATCAATGTGCGGTCAGCCCATTGTGACGGCCCACACCACGGGGCAGGCTCACGGGACGTACCCGTGACCCGATCGTCGCTGCCCCCTTCTCCGGGACGGTGGACGACCCCTCCCCCGATGAAGAGGAGCAGTGGGCCCCTTGGCGCAGCCGCCTCGACACCCCGGCAGCCGGCCACCTCACGACAGAGCGCCCACCGCACGCCTCGAGATGAGCGGGATCAGCGTCGCCTTCGGCGGCGTCGCCGCGCTCAGCGACGTGTCCCTCACCGTGGAGCCCGGTCAGGTCCACGGACTCATCGGCCCGAACGGCGCAGGCAAGACGACACTGTTCAACGTCGCCTGTGGTCTGGTGCGACCCTCGGCCGGCCGGATCACCTGGCGGGGCGAGGAACTGCGGCGGCTCAAGCCCAGCCAGCTCAGCACGCTGGGCATCGCTCGCACGCTGCAGGGCGTGGGCCTGTTCGGGGGGCTGTCGGTCCTGGAGAACGTGATGGTCGGCGCGCACCGCCACGCGAGGGCGGGCTTCGTCTCCGCCCTGCTGGCCCTGCCCACGGCGGACAAGGACGACAAGGTGCTGCGCGAGCGCGCGCACCAGGCGCTGGTCGAGCTGGGGGCCGAGAGCTACGCGGACCGCTATCCCGGCAGCCTCCCCTACCCGGTGCAGAAGCGCGTCGCCCTGGCCCGCGCTCTGGTCGCCGACCCCGACCTGCTCCTCCTCGACGAGCCGGCCAGTGGTCTGGCGGAGGACGAGATGCACGAGCTCGGCGAGCTGATCCGCGCGCTCAGCTCCCGCATGAGCGTGCTGCTGGTCGAGCACCACATGGACCTGGTCATGAAGGTCTGCGACCGCATCACGGTCCTCGATTCGGGCGAGCAGATCGCGGCCGGCACGCCGGCGGAGGTGCAGGCCGACCCCAAGGTCACCGAGGCCTACCTCGGGGACGAGGTCGTCGAGACCGACGCCGCGGAGCTCGCCCGCACCGACGGAGGTCGCCATGTCTGAGCCGCACGGCAGCACGGCGGTCTCCGCGGGCTCCGGCACCGCTCCCGGGACGGCGCTGCTGCAGGTCCAGGGACTCACCTCCGCCTACGGCCCGGTCCGGGCGCTCGACGGCGTCACTCTCGACGCGGAGGCCGGGCGGATCACCGCCGTCCTCGGCGCGAACGGCGCCGGCAAGACCACCCTGCTGCGCACCATCAGCGGGCTGGTCCGGCCGCAGGCCGGCAAGGTCCTGCTCGACGGCGAGGACATCACCCGGTCCGCGGTCGAGGCCATGGTCAGCAAGGGCATGGCCCACGTGCCCGAGGGCCGCGGCGTCATCGCCGAGCTGACCGTCGACGAGAACCTGCGCGTCGGGTCGCTGTTCCGCGGCAAGGTGGGCAAGGACGAGTACGACCGCGTCTACGACATCTTCCCCCGCATCGCGGAGCGCCGGAACAACGCCGCGCACACCCTCTCGGGCGGTGAGCGGCAGATGCTGGTCATCGGTCGTGCACTGCTGGCCCAGCCGCGGATCCTGCTGCTCGACGAGCCGTCCCTGGGCCTGGCGCCCCGGATCGTCGCCCAGATCTTCGGGTTGCTGCGCCAGCTGGTCGACCGCGAGGGACTGTCGGTCCTGCTCGTCGAGCAGAACGCCCGCAGCGCTCTGTCCGTCGCCGATGTCGGCATCGTCCTCAACCTCGGAAAGGTCGTCGTCACCGACCAGGCCCGCACGTTGATGGCCGACGAGGGCCTCCGGCACGCCTACCTCGGCTTCTGACCCGCCCGCTCCTCTCGGTCCAGGAAGGCACCCCTCGTGCAGCAGTTCATCAACATCACCCTGTCGGGCTTGGTCGAGGGCATGATCTACGCCGCCTTCGCCCTGGCCCTGGTGCTGATCTGGCGGTCCACCAGGATCGTCAACTTCGCGCAGGGCGCGATGGCCGCGGCGACCGCCTTCATCGCGCTGGCCCTCATCGACGCCGGCCAGTCGTACTGGGTGGCCCTGATCGTGGCGCTCGTCAGCGGGTTCGTCCTGGGCGCGATCGTGGAGCGGGTCATCATCCGGCCGGTCGAGGGCGGTCCCGAGCTCAACGCGGTCATCGTGACCCTGGGCCTCTTCGTCGCCATCCAGGCGCTGATCGCCATCGTCTTCGGCTCGGCGTTCCAGTCGTTCCCGACGCCGTTCGGCGTCCGCGGCTTCGAGGTCGGGGACACGACCATCGCCCTCACGCCGACCAGCCTCTACATCATCGGCTCCGTCCTGATCACGATGGCGCTGCTGGTCGCCCTGTTCCGCTTCACGCGGGTCGGTCTGGCGATGCGCGCCTCGGCCTTCGGTCAGGAGGTCGCCCGCCTGCTCGGCGTGCGGGTGGGCCGGATGCTCACGCTGGGCTGGGCGCTGGCCGCCGTCGTCGGATCGCTGTCCGGGCTCCTCATCGCCGGTGGCGAGTTCATCTACCCGGCCTACATGGACAGCCTGATCGTCTTCGGCTTCGTCGCCGCTGTCCTCGGCGGCCTGGACTCCCCCGTCGGCGCCATCGTCGGTGGCCTGCTGCTGGGCCTGGCGCTCAGCTACGTCAGCGGCTACCTCCCCCGTGGCAGCGCGCTGGTGAACGTCGCGGCCCTCGTGATCCTGATGGTCGTGCTCCTTGTCCGACCCGGCGGCCTGTTCGCCAGCAGCGTGGCCCGGAGGGCATGACGATGAGCGCGCCGAACACCCCCGTCTCCGCCGCGGGAGCCGCCACCGAAGAGGCGCCCCTCACCGCCACGGCCGCCGCGAACGTCCCGTCGACGCAGGCCACGGAGAGCGGACGCTCCTTCCTCCCCGCATCGACGCTGCTCCGTCACCTGGTGACCGTGCTGCTGGCGATCGTCGGGTCGGTGATCCTGCTGGAGATCACCGACCCGTTCACCAACTCGCAGCTGGCCCAGCTGAGCTACTACGCCATCGCTGCGGGGGGGCTCACGGTCCTGACCGGGCTCAACGGGCAAATCTCCCTCGGGCACGGCGCACTGATGGCCGTCGGCGCGTACACGACGGCCCTCTTCCTGCAGGCGGACGAGCCCGTAGCGCTGCCCCTGATCCTCCTGGTCTCGGTGCTGACGGCGACCGTCGTCGGCGCGCTGGTCGGGGTGGCCGCGGCCCGCCTGCACGGCCCGTACCTCGCCGGCGCGACGCTCGCGCTGGCGGTCGGCCTGCCCGGTCTGGCGATCTACTTCCACGACACGCTCGGCGGTGAGCAGGGCCTGCGGGTGCGGGCCCCGCAGCCGCCGGACCTCTTCAAGGAGTTCATCGGCTGGGTGTCGGGCAACTCCGCGACCGGCACCAAGTGGCTGGCCTACGTCGGCGCGATCTGCCTGATCCTCACCTACTTCCTGCTGGCGAACCTGGTGCGCAGCCGGATCGGCCGTACCTGGCGGGCGGTGCGCGACCAGGAGGTCGCCGCGGAGCTGGCCGGTATCAACCTGGGCGCCTGGCGGGTGCTGGCCTTCACGGTGAGCGCGGCCGCCGCCGGCCTGGCGGGCGGCGTGCTGGCGCTCGTCATCCGCCTGGCCGCACCCAGCGGGTTCACCCTGGTGCTCTCCCTGTCGCTGCTGACGGCGATCGTGCTGGGCGGACTGGGCAGCCTGCTGGGGGCGCTGCTCGGCTCGGCGCTGCTGGTCTTCCTGCCGCCGTTCGTCACCGACCTGGGTGCCGACCTCGGCCTCGACAACACCGAGGCCGCGCAGCTGGCGCCGTTCGTGTACGGCGTGGTCCTGATCGTGGCGATGATCTTCGCCCCGGCGGGCTTCGTCGGCACCGTCCGTCTCCGCTGGCTCACCTACCGGGCGAAGCAGCGCGCGGCGGCCGCCCGCTCCTCGAGCGGGGGGTGAGGACGACCCGATCGATCCGGCGCGCCGCACCGCTCCGTCCCCATCAGCCCCGCCCCATCAGACTCCCGGGCAGCAGACACCCGGGCCGCATCAGAGGAGAACTGTTGTCCAGATCCTCCCGACGTCTCGTGTCCTTCCTGGCCGCAGCCACCGTCGTCTCCACCGTCGCCGCCTGTGGTGGCGGCAACAACGATGACGGCGGCGGCGGTGGCGGTGGCGAGAACGAAGCCTCCGACATCGGCGTCACCGAGGACTCCATCAAGCTCGGGGCCCACTACCCCCTGACCGGTGTGGCCGCGCCCGGCTACAGCGAGATCCCCACCGGCGTCCAGGCGTACTTCGACTGGGTCAACGAGAACGGCGGGGTCAACGGCCGGCAGATCGAGTACATCTACCGCGACGACGCCTACAACCCGACCAACACGACCCAGGTCGTGAACCAGCTCGTGCTGGAGGACGAGGTGTTCGCGATCGTCGGCGGTCTGGGCACCCCGACGCACAGCGCCGTCCTGGACTTCCTGAACAGCGAGGGCGTGCCCGACCTGTTCGTCTCCTCCGGCTCGCTGCTGTGGGGGGAGGACCCGGAGACCAACCCCTACACCTTCGGCTGGCAGACCGACTACGAGAGCGAGGGCAAGATCATCGGCGAGTACATCGCCGAGGAGTTCCCGGACGCCAAGGTCGGTCTCTTCCTCCAGGACGACGACTTCGGCGAGGACGGCGAGGCCGGCATCCGGGAGTACATCGACGACCAGATCGTCGCCGCGGTCCGCTACACGCCGGGCAACACCAACGTCGCCCCGCAGATCTCCGAGCTGCAGGCCGCCGGGGCCGACTTCGTCGTCGGCTTCAACGTGCCCAGCTACACGGCGCTGTCGCAGCTGACCGCGCTGCAGCTCGGCTACCAGCCGGAGCAGTGGTTCTACTCCAACGTGGGTTCGGACCCGGCGCTGGTCGGCTCGCTGCTGGCCCGCTTCTCCCAGGGAGCGGTGAGCGACGCCAGCCTGCTGGACGGCGCGCTGACCACCGGATACCTGCCGACGGTGGACCAGACGGACAACCCGTGGATCCAACAGTTCCAGGAGATCTGGGAGGCGTCGGGGCAGGAGGGTGAGCTCACCAACTACCGGGTCTACGGCATGTCCCAGGCCTACACGACGGTCCAGGCCCTGCAGGCCGCGGGCCAGAACCCGACCCGCGACGGCATCGTCGAGGCCATCGAGACCGCCGGTGCCGACTGGGAGGGCCCGGTGTTCGCGCCGTACCGGTACTCCGCGGACAGCCACATGGGCACCAGCGGCATGTCGATCGAGCGCATCGTCGGCAACGGCTCCGAGGAGGTCCAGCCCGTCCGGGTGACCGACATCGGCAACGCGAAGATCGAGGAGTTCGACGGCGAGCCCGCCTCTCCCCCGCAGAACGGCATCCCCGACGAGGAGTCGGCCGTGGACTGAGGCCCCCTCCCGGGCCCCGCTCCGAGCCTGCGAGGAGTGGGCAGGAGGGGGTCCTTACCGGGCCGCCGGTCTCCTTCGGGAGGCCGGCGGCCCGTCGCCGTTCCCGGACACTTCGGTCCCGAAGTGTCGGCAATGGGTCCTCGGGTAGGGCCGCGTCAGGAGGGCGCGTCGGACCAGGAGGAAGCAATGACGCAGGGACCGGTACGCGGGGCACGGACGATCGGGCGGGCGGTGGTGACCGGCGGCGCCGGCTTCCTCGGCTCCCATCTCTGCGAGCACCTGCTCGACCGCGGCGTCGAGGTGGTCTGCCTGGACAACTTCCTCACCGGGTCTCCGGAGAACGTGCTGCACCTGATGGAGCATCCGGGGTTCCGGCTGATCCGCTGCGACGTCACCGACTACGTGCACGTCCCCGGACCGGTCGACCTCGTCCTGCACTTCGCCTCCCCGGCCAGCCCGCTGGACTACCTCAAGATGCCGATCGAGACCCTCAAGGTGGGCAGCCTGGGGACCCTGCACACGCTGGGGCTGGCCCACGAGAAGGGCGCCCGCTACGTGCTCGCCTCCACCTCCGAGGTGTACGGCGACCCGCTCCGGCACCCCCAGGACGAGGAGTACTGGGGCAACGTCAACCCCGTCGGCCCCCGCGGGGTCTACGACGAGGCCAAGCGCTTCAGCGAGGCCATGACCACCGCCTACCGGACGTCGAAGGGCACCGACACCGGCATCGTGCGGATCTTCAACACCTACGGACCGCGGATGCGCCCCGACGACGGCCGTGCCATCCCCGCGTTCATCGGCCAGGCGCTCGAGGGACGTCCGCTGACCGTCGCCGGGGACGGCTCGCAGACCCGCTCCATCTGCTTCGTCGACGACACCGTCCGCGGCATCCTGGCGATGGCCTTCTCCCCGCATGCGGGGCCGGTCAACATCGGCAACCCCGACGAGCTGTCGATGCTGCGGCTGGCCCAGTGGATCGCCGAGCTCACCGGGTCGGAGTCGGCGGTCGAGTTCATCGACCTGCCGGTGGACGACCCGAAGGTCCGTCGTCCCGACACCACCCGCGCCGAGCAGCTGCTGGGCTGGCGGCCGACGGTGACGTCGGAGGAAGGCCTGCGCCGGACGGTCGAGTGGTTCGCCGCCCGGCGAGAGGTGTCGGCCGCCCGCGCTGGCTGAGCGTCATGGGCTGACTCCGAACCGTGGCAACGGAGGGGCGTGACGACTAGGCTGTGGTCGCGGACTCGGGGGGGCCGCCATCCCCCCGCGTCTACCACAGAGAGCGAGCATGGGCCGCCACGCCGATCCCACTGCCCCGCGCCGTAGTGTGCCCCTCCGCCTGATCGCCGCCGGCGTCGTCGCCGTCCTCCTGGTGGTCGGTGGGCTGGTCTGGTGGCTGACCGCCGCCGAGGCGTGCGAGACCCGCCGAACCGTCGGCGTGACGGTCGCACCGGAGCTGGGAGGGCTCGTCGAGGAGCTCCTGGCCGACCCCATCGAGCTGGACGGCGGCGTCTGCGCCCTGGCCGACGTGACGGCACGGGAACCGCTGCAGACCGTCGGTGACCTGGCGGCGCTCGAGGCCGATGCCCTGCCCGACGTGTGGGTACCCGACCCCTCGCTGTGGGTCGCCCGTGCCGGTGACGCGCCCCTGGAGACGGTGGGCTCGATGGCCACCTCACCCGTCGTGCTGGCCACCAGCCGGGACGCGGTCGAGTCCCTGGGCTGGACCGCGTCGGCACCGGGCTGGGGCCAGGCACTGGCCGGTCAGCAGGCGCTGGCCGTCCCCGATCTCGCGACCAGCGCCGAGGGCCTGTCCGCGCTCAGCGCCGTGCGGACCGCCCTCGGCGGGGGCGAGGACGCCGACAACGCCGTCGTCCAGGCGGTGCTCGCCGCCGCGCGGGGGCCGGTGGTGTCGCCCTCCGAGGCCCTGGCCGCAGGCATGGCAGGCGGGGCAGAGGCGCCGCTGGTCCCCGTGAGCGAGCAGGAGGTGTACGCCGCCAACCGGGACGCCGAGAACTCCTCCCTCGTCGCGGTCTACCCCGGTGAGGGCAGCCCGTCGCTGGACTATCCGGTCGTGCGGGTCGGCTCTGCCGGCGAGGAGGACGCCGCCGCGGCCGCGACGGCGGAGGTCCTGACGTCGGAGGCCGCGCGCAAGGCCACTCACGACGCGGGCTTCCGCGATCAGGACGGCAGCGCACCCCCGGATGCCGGTGAGGACACCGGAATCCAGGAGGCGGCGCCCTCGGCTCTCCGGCTGGATCCGGCCGGCGTGCAGACGCTCGTGGCACGGCTGTCCAGCCTGGCGGCGCCGTCCCGGATCCTCGCCGCCTTCGACGTGTCGGCGTCCATGGAGGCCTCGGTCGGCAACGGGACCCGCGCGACCCTCGCCCGGGACGCGGCCAAGGCGACCCTCTCCCTGGTACCGGGCGACTTCGCTCTCGGCCTCTGGACGTTCGCCTACCAGCTCGATGCCGGTCAGGACTGGGTCGAGCTGGTGCCCACCCGGGAGCTGGATGCCGACGTGGGGGGCCGCCCGCAGCGCGAGGTTCTCGACGAGCAGCTCGACAGCATCCCCGGGCGGCTGACGCCCGGCGGCACGGGGCTCTACGACACGACGCTGGACGCCGTCCGTGCGGCGCGGGAGGACTACGACCCCACCGCCGTCAACAGCGTCCTCGTGCTCACCGACGGGACCAACGAGGACGACGACGCGGGCATCGCGCTGGACCAGCTGCTGCAGACCCTGCGCAGCGAGGCCAACCCGGAGCGGCCCATCAAGGTCATCGGCGTCGCGCTCGGCCCGGACGCCGACCTGGAGGCGCTCGAGCAGATCGCCGAGGCGACCGGGGGCGCGGCCTACTCGGCGGTGGACCCCGGCGACCTGCGGACGGTCCTCTTCGACGCCCTCCGTCAGCGCGGGTAGCCCTGGCCGGGGCACCCCCGCGGAACTCCTCGGAATGTGTCAGCTGCGGCCGAGCAGGGCGTCGAGAGCGGTGGTCACCTCGTCGACGGTGATCGTCGCGAGCGCCGGGTCGAGCTCGGTACCCCAGGGGTCGCCGGTGCCGTCCCCGTGCCAGAGGACGACGTGCAGCGGCCCTCCCCGCCCGTCCCGGGACGGCGGCCCCCAGAGTGCCGGCGACACCGGCCCGAACAGCACCACCGACGGACGGCGGTAGGCGGTCGCGAGGTGGGCGACACCGGTGTCCCCGCTGACCACCACCCGGGCGGCGGCGATCACCGCGGCGAGCTCCAGGGACGTCGTCCGGCCGGCGAGGACCGCGCCCGCCCCCAGTCCGGCGCGTTCCGCGACCGTGGCGGCCAGCGCCACCTCGGCCGGACCGCCGGTGATCCGCACGTCGAGGCCCCGGTCGGCCAGGTGCCGGGCAACGGCGGCGAACCGCTCCGGCGGCCAGCGCCGTCCCGGATAGGCCGCGCCCGGGTGGACGACCGCCGCGCCGGCGACCGGCGGCGGCACGGCGGGGACGGCGAGGTCGAGGGCGTCCGGATCAGCGGCCACACCCAGCCCCTCCGAGACCAGCCGGCACCAGCGGTGCACCTCGTGCTCGTCGGCGTACCAGGTCGGCCCCGGATAGCCCGGGCTGTCGAAGGTGAGCAGCCGCGCCGGCTCCAGGTCGGCGACGATCACGTGCGACGCGGGGCCCTTGCCGTGCAGGTCGACGGCGAGCTCCGGCGGTGGGCCGGTCCAGTCGAGGGGTTCCAGCTCGCGGGCGGGCAGCACCTCGTCGACGGCCTCGATCAGCCGCGCGAGAGGTTCCAGCGCCGTCGTCGTGGCGAGCACCAGCCGGTGGTCCGGGACGGCCGCCCGGACGGCGCGGAGGGCCGGGACACCGGTCAGGAGGTCCCCGAGCCCCAGCGGCCGGAGGACGACGGCTGTCGGCCGCCTCGCAGGGGGGCGAGGTGGTCCTTTCATACGCGGGAGCGCTCGACCAGCGCCGTCGTCGAGTGACCGTCCAGGTAGGGGAGGACGACGGCCTGGCCGCCCCACGTCCGCAGCACCGCGGCCTCGGGCAGGTCGGCGCCGGCGTAGTCGCCTCCCTTGGCCCACACGTCGGGGCGCAGCCGGTCGAGGACCTCGGCCGGGGTGTCCTCCTCGAACACGACGACGGCGTCGACGAACTCCAGGGCCTCGAGCACCCGCGCCCGGTCGGCCGCGGTGACCAGCGGCCGGGACGGGCCCTTGAGCCGGCGGACCGAGGCGTCGGAGTTGATGCACACGATCAGGCAGTCGCCGAGCCCGCGGGCGGCCCGCAGCGTCGCGACGTGACCCGGGTGCAGCAGGTCGAAGCAGCCGCCGGTGGCCACGACCGTGCCGCCGGACGCCCGCACGCGGGCCATGAGCGCCTCGACCGACGACGCCGGTGCCGGGTGCTCCGGGCTGACATCGGTGTCCCACGCGGTCGCCCCGCCGCGGGCGACGAACGACGACGCCGCCGCGACCGCCGCCGCGACCGCCTCGCCGGTCACCGCGCCGTCGGCCAGCGCGAGCGCCGCGGCGGCCGCGAACGAGTCACCGGCACCGCACGGGTCCCCGCCGGTGACCGCCACGGCCGGCACCACCATGGGGGCGCCCTCGCCGTAGGAGAGCAGCGCCCCCCGCGGGCCCAGCGTCACCGCGACCGCGCCCACGCCCCACTGCCGGATCAGGGCCTCGGCCCGCGCACCGACGGCGGCCAGCCCCTGGCCGTCGCCGGGCACGTCGGCGGCGACGCGGGCGGCCTCGGCGCCGTTCGGGGTGACCAGGCGGGCGTTGGGCACCGGGTCCGCACCACGGGGGTGCGGGTCCCAGACGACCGGGCCGCGGGCGGCGGCCAGCGCGGTGCGGACCTCCGCAGCGGACGTCGTCCCCCGGCCGTAGTCGGCGACGAGCACGGCGGCGGCGTCCCGGATGACCGCGGCCGCCTCCTCCGGGAGGGGACCCAGCGTCGCGACCGGGGAGCCGCTGTCGATCCGGACGACGGAGTGGTCGCCCACCCGCACCCGCTGCTTGACCGCGGTTCCGCCGGTCGCCGGGATCGGGACCAGCCGCACCCGGCCGTCGAGCAGGGACCGCAGCCGGGCGGCGCCGTCGTCGGTGTCGATCGGCGCGACGAGCACCACCTCCCGGGAGGTGGCGGCCGCCGCGATGACCGCGGCCAGTGCGGCGCCCCCGGGACGCTCACGGGTCTCCACGTCCTCGACCACGGGCACGGGCGCGTCCGGAGTGAGCCGTGACGACGTGCCCACCAGGTCGACGTCGAGCAGCGCGTCGCCGACGACCACCAGCGGCCCCTTCACGAAGCCGTCCCGAGGGTGGGGCCGGCCGGGACCCGCGCCGGCGGGGCCAGCACGGCGGCGTCGAACGCGGCACACACCAGGTGCAGCGCCACCAGGTGGCACTCCTGCACCGTGGCCGTCCACGGCGAGTCGATGCAGACCGCGTCGTCGGCGGCCGCGGCGAGCGGGTTGGGAGCCGGCCCGGTGAGCGCCAGCACGGTGATGCCGCACTCGCGGGCCCGGCGGGCGGCGGCGACGGCGTTCGGACTGCGCCCCGACGTGGACAGCAGCACCAGCACGTCGCCGGCCCGGCCGTGCGCCTCGACCTGCCGGGCGAACAGCTCGTCGGCCGGGTAGTCGTTGGCGATGGCGGTGAGGCTCGAGGTCTCGGCGGTGAGGCAGATCGCGGAGAACGGTGGCCGATCGGCGCGGTAGCGGCCCACCAGCTCGGCGGTGAGGTGCTGTGCCTGGGCGGCGCTGCCGCCGTTGCCCGCGGCGAGCAGGCGGCCCCGCCCCGAGCCGCAGAGCACGTCGGCCAGCAGCCGCCCCCAGCGGTCGAGGACGTCGACCTGCGCGGTCACCGACGCCAGCGCCGCCGTCAGCGAGGTCACGTGGTCCTGCCCGGTCAGGTGCGTGCAGGTGTCGGGCGCCGGCACCTCAGCAGTGACGTTCTCGAAGAACGAATGGGGTGTGACGCTCATCGGGCGACCTCCACGAGAGACCGGCGAGCGACGGCCTGCCGGTAGACGGTCTCGGTGTCCGCGACGACACGGCTCCACCGGTAACGGGCCCGGGCGCGGCGCACCCCGGCGGCGCCGTAGGACGCGCGGCGCTCGTCGTCGGCGAGCAGCGCGGCGAGGACCTCGCCCAGGCGGGCGGGGTCGCGCGGGGGCACGAGCTCGCCGGTGACCCCCCCGACCACGGTGTCGACCAGGCCGCCGACGGCGGTGGCCACCACCGGCCGGCCACAGGCCATGGCCTCCAGCGGGGTGATGCCGAACGGCTCGTACCAGGGGACGGCGAGGACGACGTCGGCCGAGCGCACCCACGCCGGGACGTCGGCCCGCGGCACCGCACCCGCGAAGACCAGCCGGTCGGCCACGCCTTCCTCGAGGGCGATGGCCCGCAGCCGGCGCACCTCGGGGTCGGCGTCGACGGCGTCGGCCGGCGGGCCGCCGACCACGACCAGTTCGGCGTCCGGGACCGCGCGCAGCGCCCGGACCGCGTCGTCCTGCCCCTTGCGCTCGACCAGCCGGCCCAGGACGAGCAGCCGCCGGCGGTCGGTGCGCTCGGCCACCGGCCCCCGGGGCGTGAAGACCGACGTGTCCACCCCGCACGGCACGATCGTGGCGCGGTCGTGGGGCAACCCGAGCCGACGCAGCTCGAACACCTCGTCGGAGCAGGTGGCGACGACGTGGTCGACGTCCCGGCACAGCCCCCGTTCGAGGTCGATCCGGTTCGGCGGGGACGTGTCGGCCGCCCCCTGGTGCCGGCGCTTGACCGACCCGAGGGCGTGGAAGGTCTGCAGCACCGGCGTCGGGAGGCCCGCGGCGGCCTCGACAGCGGCCAACCCGCTCATCCAGAAGTGCGCGTGCACGACGTCGGGCGGCGCGGCGGTCCACTGCTCGCGGAGCACACTCGCGAACTCGGTCATGTGCGGGAGCAGCTCGTCCTTGGCCAGCTCCCGTGGTGGACCGGCGGGGACGTGCGCCACGTTGTAGCCGTCCTGGGTCACCACCCGCTCGGGCAGCGACTCGTCGTCCCGGCGGGTGTGCACGGTGACGTCATGGCCGCGCCGGGCCAGGCCCGCGGCCAGGGCGGCGACGTGCACGTTCTGCCCGCCGGCGTCCACCCCGCCGATCGCGGCCAGGGGGCTGGCGTGCTCGCTGACCAGGTCGATCCTCATCGCGCCACCTCCCACGAGCAGATGCAGGCCGTGAACCGGACGGTCACCGGACCACCTCCCGCAGAAGGTGGTCCCAGTCGGTCAGGAACCGGTCGAGCCCGTAGCGCTCCAGCGCTGCCGCGCGGGCCGCCTTGCCGGCCAGCCGGGCGGCGTCCTCGTCCGCCATGAAGTGCCGGACCGCCTCCCACAGCCGCTCCGGCCGCGTGGACAGCACGCCGGCGTCGGCCGGGACCGCCTCGACGGCCTCGGTGGTGGCCAGCCCGACCACCGGCAGGCCCAGGTGCATGGCCTCCAGCAGCGACAGTCCCAGGGAGGTCCAGCGCACGGGGTGGACGTAGACCCGGCGGCGGGCGAGCTCGGCGTGCATGGCCGCCTGGGGCGGGTCGTCGTGCAGCGCGACGCGGTCGGGGTCCAGCCCGTACGCCTCGTGCAGCCCCGACAGCCCCATGCCGAAGACGTCGACCGGCGCGACCGCGGCGAGGCCGGGCAGCAGGTCACCGCCGGTGGTCCGCCCGCGGCGGACCGGCTCGTTGACGACGACGGCGGCCCGCGCCAGCTCGCCGGTGTAGCGCTCCCCCGGGTCGACGATGCCGTGCTCGATGACGGTCGTCGGAGCGCGGCCGTTGTCGTAGAAGAGCCGGTTGAAGTGGGTGACGTGCGCGATCGGGATGTCGTCGCGGTCGGCCATCGGGTGCCGGGTGTGCGGGATCGGCCCGTCGCCGGGCTCCAGGCCCGGTGCGTTGTGCTCGAGGAAGACCGCGGGCAGGTCGCGGCCCGGCTCACGGCCCAGCCACTCGCGCACGAGCTCCAGATCGCGGGTGCGCTGGAGGACGACGACGTCGATCTGCTCCTCGCGCAGGGCCTCGGGGGTCACCTCACGGGCCGCCGCCGGCCAGTCCCAGGTACGGGCGCGACCGAGCCCGTCGGGGCTCCGCCGTCCCCCCGGGCCGGGCACCACCGGCAGCAGGTAGTCGTGGGGGCCCTGGACGAACGCCGTCGTCCAGGAGCCGTGCACGTGCCAGACCAGGATGTTCACGTTCTCCCCCGGAGTGTCGACGCCGCCTCGCCCGTTGCGACGGGGGTCCGGGGAACGGCCGGCTGTCGGATCGTGACGAGCGTGCCGACCGCGGCGACGACGTCCTGCGCGGTCACCGAGGTCAGACAGGGATGGCCGGGCACCGGGCACTCGCGTGCCCGGGTGTCGCGGCAGGGGGCGGACTGGTCACCGAGCAGCACGGTGGGCACCCCGTAGGGGGCCCACCGCGCGGCGGGCACGACGGGCGCGAACAACGAGACCACCGGCGTCCCCACCGCGGCGGCGAGGTGCGCCGGGCCGGTGTTGCCGACGACCAGGGCCGCCGCGCCGTCGAGCAGCGCCGCCATCTCCGGCAGGGTCGTGGCCCCGCCGAGGTCGGTGCCGGCGGAGCCGGCGACGGCGGCCGTGAGCGCCTTCTCCCCCGGGCCCCCGGTGACCAGCACCCGGTGCCCGAGGGCGGTGAGCGCCTCGACGGTCTCCGCGCACCGCTCCTCCGGCCATGCCCGGGCCGGCACCGACGCCCCCGGATGGAGGACGACGTAGCCCGGCTCGTGGTCGACGCGCGGCAGTGGGCGCCGCACGGCGAGCCGCCCGTCGTCGCCCGCGGGCAGCTCGAACCCGGCGGCGTGGGCCAGGGAGAGTGCCCGCTCCGGCTCCGGGAGGTCGTCGTCCACGCGGTGGCGGACGTCGAGCAGCGAGCCCGGGTAGTCGACGCTGATCGCCGAGATCCGGGGGACCCCGGCGGCGCGCAGCAGGAGCGCGAGCGGGAGGGGCGACTGGTGGAACGACGTGGAGATGACGGCCTCGTCCGGCGCCAGGGCACGCACGCGGTCGGTCAGTTCGGCGAGGTCGTCGGCGTCGACCGGCGGGGGCTTCCCGAGGATCCAGGGGCAGCGCCAGGTCCAGACCTCGTCCACCCCGGGCAGCAGCCCGGCGGCCTCCGCGCCGGCCGGGCCGGCCAGGAACACGACGCGGTCGGCTCCGGCGGCGACCGCCCGCACCATCGGGCCCTGCAGCAGGACGTCGCCGGCGTTGTCCAGCCGGGCGACGAGCACGGTGCGGCTCGCCAGCTCGCTCACCATCTCCCCGCCAGGACGTCGTCGACCGCGGCGGTCAGCGTCCGCGCGCGGTGCCCGGCCGCGGCGACCTCCTCGCGGCGGGTGACCGGCGTCGGCACCAGGATCCCGACGGCGCCCGCGGCCGCGGCGGCCTCGACGTCGGCACCGATGTCACCGATGACGACGCAGCGCGCGGGGGTGACGTCGAGTTCCGCGCACGCGGACTTCACCATCCCGGGGGCCGGCTTGCGGCAGTCGCAGCCGTCGTCGGGGCCGTGCGGGCAGACCTGGACGATGTCGAACGGACCGAGCAGCTCGGCCAGCCGGGCCATGCAGGCGTCGACCTGCTCGCGGGTGATCAGTCCGCGCGCGACACCGGACTGGTTGCTCACCACGCCGACCCGTACCCCCCGTGCCCGCAGCCGGTCCAGCGCCTCCTCGGCACCGTCGACCGGCCGGACCCAGTCGGGGTCGCCGTTGTAGGGGAAGTCGTGGACCAGGGTGCCGTCGCGATCGAAGAGCACGAGGTCGGGCAGGCCGCGCCAGCTCGGCACGCGCCGGTGCCGTACGACGCCACGCAGCCAGTGCCAGGTCGCCAGCGGCGGGATCAGCGCGCTGGTGGCGGCCATCGTGGCCACTTCGGCCCTCGTGCGAGGACCGGGTGCGATCCGGGCCCAGGCGAATTCCGCCGTCCCGGCCAGCCAGCCCGCGGCCGCGAGCGCCGCGGCGCGCGGCTTCCGCGCAGCGGCGAACCCGATCGCCGCGAGTGCGGCTGCGGTCACCGCGGTGTGCCCCGGGCGCCGGCCCAGCGCGGCGTCGGCCCGCGTCCGCCAGTCCGGCCCGTGCAGCCGACGCATCAGGACGTCGTCGGCGTTGCCGGCCTGCACGCGGACGCTGATCCAGCGGTCGGCCGGCCGCACCGGGTGGGTGATCCACCGCTGGCCCCGGACCAGCCGGGCACCGGTGTCCATCACCCGCAGCGCCAGGTCGGAGTCCTCACGGAAGGCTCGGGGAAAGCGCTCGTCGAAGCCCCCGACGGCCGCCAGTGCGGCACGGCGGTACGCAAAGTCGGCGGTGATCCAGCTGCTGGTGGCCAGGCCCGCGGTGCCGCGCTCCCAGTCGGTGGGGCGCCGGTCGTCGGGCAGGGGGACCCGCACCCGGCCCTGGCTGCCCGCGACGTCGGCTCCCAGGTCGGCCAGGTCCTCCGCGAGCCGCTGGTACCAGTCGCGGTCCGGGACGACGTCGTCGTCGAGGAAGGCGATCCACTCGGTGCGGGCGGTGCGCCAGCCGAGGTTGCGGGCCCGCGCCGGGCCGCCGCCACCGGTGCGCACGACGCGGACCGGGGGAAGGCCGGGACGTTCGGGCCGCAGGGGGCTGCCGCCCGGTCGGTCGTCGACGAGGATCAGCTCCGCGGGCCGCGGTCCGGGGGCCGCGGCGAGGGCGTCCAGGAGCACGTCGAGCGACGGCCGACCGATGGTCGGCACGACGACGCTGCTCCTCTCCAGTACCCCGGACATGATCGCCTCCTGCCCGGTCGTGTCCGGCCAGAAACACTACGGGCTTGAAGCTTTTGCCGGCCGCGCGGCCACGCCGACCGTCGGTGCGCAGCGGTCAGCGCCGGGAGCGGGTGGCAGCCGACACCCGGGCGAGCGCGTCGGTGACCACGGGCGCGTCGTCGCCGAGCAGACTCAGCAGGTGAGCGACGAGATCGTCATGCGTCCCGACCGCCTGCTCCACCCGCTGCCGGCCGGCCGGGGTGAGCCGGGCGTGCAGGAGCCGGCGGTCGCCCGCACCCCGCTCGCGGAGCACCAGGCCCTCGGCGACGAGGCGGTTCACCGTGCTGGTGACGCCGGCGCGGGAGAGTCCGAGCGCCTCGGCGAGATCACCCATGCTCGCCCGCTCCCCCGGGGATTCGGCCAGCCGGCGCAGCGCCTCGAATCCGGTGAGGGAGAGGTCGTGCTGCAGATGCAGGGCGGAGTCGACGCGCCGGGTGATCCGGTCGTGCACCTGCACGATGCGCAGCCAGGTCTCGGCGGGGCGGGGCGCGGCCCCCGGGATCGCGCCGGCGTCCCGGGGAACACCCCGGGCGAGCGCATCGTCGGGGCGGGGCACGCCACCATCGTCGCCGAAAGCGCGCTCAAGCGCTCCTGATGCGCGCGTGCCGCCGCCCCGCGGTCCGCTGGGCGGCGGCGACGGAGACCAGCCCGGCGACGCTGCCGACGAGGGCGACGGCGGCGGCGGTCAGCGCCACGACGTCCGCCCAGCCGTCACCGGTCACCGGCCGTTCGGCCCCGGCCACCTGCACGTCGACCTCGGCGACGAGGGCCGAGTCGCTGCCCACCAGGTTCACCGTCGTCCGGCCGGCAGCGGTGCCGCCCGGGATACGGACGTCGGCCTCGACCGAGCCGTCGGGGCCGGCGGTGGCCGTGCCGAGGAACGTGCCGCTGTCACGGAGCTGGATGGTGACCCGCTCGCCGGGCAGGAAGCCGCGGGCCTGCAGGACCACGCTCCCCCCGGCGCTGACCTGGCGCGTCGGCGGTGCGCTGCTGCCGTCGGCGGGCGTGGGCGCGGGCGCGGGCGTGGGCGCGGGCGCGGGCGCGGGCGGGGGCGGGGCCGAGCCGGAGGAGCGTGGTTCCTCGGTCGGCGCGGGGGTGGTCGAGGCCGTGCCCGGAGCCGGCGCCTGACCCGAGCCGGCGCTGCCGCCGGGGGCTGCGCCGGACTCGGGGGTGGGGGACGGCGTCGTCCACGGGCTCGGCTCGGGCGTGGTCGGCGCGGCGACGGCGTCGCAGTCCTCCCGGGCGGGCCGGGTGAAGCTGTACTCGTCGAGCTCGTCGGTGTACGCGGTCCCCGAGCCGTCACGGGCGGAGTACTCGAGCCGGCCGTCGATCGTCTCGCCGTGGGCGACGTCGCCGCTGCGGAGGACCACCGTCTCCCCGGGCTGGAGGACCGCCTCGTCCTCACCGGTCGGCGTGCGCGTGGTCGCGAGGCGGACGGCGTAGGGAGCGGTGCCCGCCGTCACCTCGACGACCAGACCGCCCGGGCGGCAGCTGGGGCCGTGGGTGACCCGCGCATCGGGGCGGGTGGGGTCGTCGATCGCGGCGGCCGGCGCCGCAGTGGCCACCGCGACACCGAGGAGGAGGACGACGAGACCCGTGAGGAGACCGGCCGGACGAGAAGGGCGGGCCGGCGTCGCCGATCGTTCGGCGACGGGCCACTGGGTGGTGCTGATACGTGCTCCCCCATTGCAGTGCTGCTTCGTACCCGATGATGACGGAAGTGACAGTTCGTTGCCAGCCCGTTACGCGCGAGTCGGGCGTGTCGGTACGGCGTGTCGAGAATCGGGCGCCCGGTCGACCACCGGACCGGCCGGGCCGTGCACCCGGAGCAGGAGGCGTCGGCGGAGGCGTGAGACGGGGGTCACTACGGTGACCTGCGTGGATGGAGCAGGGACCGGCCGTCGTCGGCAGAACGAGGTCTACCGGGCCGGCGTCTACGGGCACTCGCCGCGGGTGCCGGTCGCCCCCCGGGCGCTGCAGGCCCGCGCGAAGCAGGCGCTGAACGCGCGGGCCTACGCCTACGTCGCGGGCGGCGCCGGCGACGAGGTGACCCAGCGGGCCAACCGGGCGGCGTTCGACCGATGGGCCGTGGTCCCGCGGGTGCTGCGGGACGTGAGCGCCCGGGACTCCTCCGTCGAGCTCTTCGGCCGCGCGCTCCCCGCACCGCTGCTGCTCGGTCCGGTCGGGGCGCTGGAGCTGGTGCACCGGGACGCCGACCTCGCGGTGGCACGGGCCGCGGCGTCGGCCGGCGTACCGATGGTCTTCTCCAACCAGGCCTCGGTCTCCATGGAGGACTGCGCGGCCGCGATGGGGGACGCCCCGCGCTGGTTCCAGCTGTACTGGTCGACCTCCGACGAGCTGGTCGAGAGCCTGGTCGGCCGGGCGGAGGCGGCCGGCTGCGACGCCGTCGTGGTCACCCTCGACACCACGATGCTCGGCTGGCGGCCGCGCGACCTCGACCTCGGGCACCTGCCGTTCGCGCTGGGCAAGGGGATCGCCCAGTACACCTCCGACCCGGTCTTCCGGCGCCTGGTCGCGGAGAAGGTGGCCGCGGGCGGGCCGAAGGAGCCGCAGCCCCGGCCGACGCCGGCCGCGGTCCGGGCGCTGGTCGGCATGGCAAAGGCCTGGCCGGGATCGTTCCGCGAGAACCTGAGGTCACCGCTCCCCCGGGCCGCCGTCGAGACGTTCCTCGGCATCTACTCCCGGCCGTCGATCACCTGGGAGGACCTCGCCTGGCTGCGGTCGAGGACGCGGCTGCCGATCCTGCTCAAGGGCGTGCTGCACCCCGACGACGCCCGCCGGGCCCTGGACGAGGGGGTGGACGGCGTCGTCGTCAGCACGCACGGCGGCCGTCAGGTCGACCGCTCGATCTCCGCCCTCGACGCGCTGCCGGAGATCGTCGGTGCGGTCGCCGGCCGCGCCCCGGTCCTGCTGGACAGCGGCATCCGCAGCGGCGCCGACGTCTTCACCGCCGTGGCGCTCGGCGCCCGGGCGGTGCTGCTCGGCCGGCCGTTCGCGTGGGGGCTTGCGCTGGCCGGGGAGGAAGGCGTCCGGCAGGTCGTCTCCGACGTCCTCGGGGAGTTCGACCTAACTCTGGGGCTGACCGGGCACACCGCCGTCGACCAGCTCTCCCCCGATGTCCTGCGCCGCGTCGGCTGATATGTGAGGTCGCCTGTCAAGAGGGCGTGGCGGGGCGCCGCCGGGGGCTGGCTGCTCTGGCGGCGCCTCGTTTTTGTGCTGGCTTGAGTCGGCGTGGTGACGGGGTGGGCGTGTCGGTGCGACGCGCGGTCGATGCTGATATGCGCGGGTTGGTCACCGCAGGACGGCGTTCGGCAGGGGCGCTTCGGCGTGTCTGAGGTCGAGCGTCACGTCGTCGATCGGTGTGGTGGGTCGACGGGTGGCTCACAGCCGAATCGCCGGTCAGGCCCCTCGCGCTGCTGCCCGTCGGTGGCCTACTCGAGCCAGGTCTGTGGTGGATGGTGTTGGGTCGGGTTGCTTCCGCTCCGCTGCCCTGCGGCGTCGCCCGCAGCCGGGGTCAAGGCTGGCCGCAGGCCACCCGAAGGGCTTGGCCTTGACCCGAGCGAGGACGGCGCCAGGCATCCGAAGGGCGGGAGCAAGCCGGCGCCTCCGGTGGTCAGGTGTCGGGCAGGGTGGCCAGGGACCAGCACCAGCCGGCCAGTTCGCGGGCGATGGCCACGCAGGCCACGGTGTGCTTCTTGTGGTGCGCGGCGAGCCGGGTCCAGCGGTCGTGCAGGCGTTGGTTGCCGGCATGCCCTCGGGCCTGGGCGGCCGCGGGTGC
>NZ_FZNO01000028.1 GCF_900188025.1 Blastococcus mobilis | reverse complement strand
GCGCGACTCGTGGAGCCGGACGACGTGGTGACCAGCGGGCGGCTCCATGCCTACGAGCCGCACCCGGCGACCTACCGGAGAGCGCGGCAGGCAGGGGTCGACGTGCCCGTGCCGGCCTCCGCGCGTGCTACTCGCGGAGCAATCGAGGCGGGCATGTGCGTGGTGCGAGTGCCGTTCCGGGGAAGGTTCCAGAGTGGCGGTGTAGGCGCCGTCTAACGCCGTCGGAGTGACGTTCCGATCAGATTGTTGAATGGTGTCGGTAATGATTGGTCGCATTGGTAGTGCGGGCAGGAGGCCTGCGGGGCCGTCGCTCGTCGGTCGATCGGCTTCACCTTCCGGCGGCGGGCCCCTGGCGCCTCCATTGGGCCCGCACTCGCGCTGGGAACCGAGGCTGTTCTCTGCTGTGCGCGATCGGTCGATGGGTCGGTGGGTTGGGCGCGAGGGAGACTGTCTACTCATCGCGGATGCACCGGCTGGACCGTCGAGAATCCGGCGGCTGCGGCGGCCAGTAGCAGCAGACCGCCGAGGTAGTAGACGACCTGGATGCCGTACTGGTCGGCGAGCAGCCCTCCGGCGGCCAGGGAGACGAGCCTGCCGCCCTGCCAGAGGACGTCCATGGAGGCGAACACCCGGCCGCGGACCTGTTCGGGAGTCTCGGCCTGGAGCATCGAGTTGAAGGTGACCGCGCCGGTGGAGGTGCCCACGCCGTAGGCGACCAGAGCCGCGACGGCCACGGGGAGAGCGGTGACGCTGGCGAGAACCAGGTCGACGACGCCGCGCAGCGCGAACGGGCCGAAGACGAACAGCGGGCGGCGGGGCTGGCGGATCAGCCGCAGCAGCGCGAGTGGGCCGAGTGCTGCGCCGATCCCGATGGCGCCGATCAGCAGCCCGTAGCCGCTTCCGGTCACGCCGAGGTGGTCTTCTGCGAGGACGACGAGCAGGGCGCTGGTGGCCCCGGCGGACAGCGCGGCGAGCAGTTGTCCGGCCGCGAGCGCGCGCAGCAGCCGGTGACGGAGGAGGACGCGGACGCCCTCACGGGCGTCGGCGAGCAGGCGCCGTCTCTCCAGGTGTTCGGGCGGGGAGGGCACGCGCAGACCGCGCAGCAGGAGGGCGCTGAGCGCGTAGGAGGCGGCGTTGATGGCGAACGCCGGGCCGTATCCGACGCCGGTGACCAGCAGCCCGGCCAGTGGGGCGAGTGCGATCTGGGAGAGCACGGCGGCGGTCCAGATGCCGCTGTTGGCCGCGACCAGGTCCTCCTTCGGCACCAGCGTGGGCAGCACGGAGGAGGCGGCCGGGTTGAAGAACACCGCGCCGATCGACATGCCGAACGCGATCGCGTACACCCCGGCCGGGGCGTCGTGCCAGACGGCGAGGCCGGCGGCGAGGACGAACCGGAACAGGTCCGAGGCGACCATGACCCGAACTCGTGGCCAGCGGTCGATCAGTGGCCCGGCGAACGGTGCCAGCAGCAGCACCGGGGCAATCTCGGCGGCGACCACGCCGCTGACCCCGAGCCCGGAGCCGGTGAGGCGGTAGATGAGCAGCGCGAGGGCGACGGTGTTGACCACGTCGCCCCACTGGGAGACGGTGCGGGCCGCCCAGAGGCGGCGGTAGCCGGGCTGGGCGAAGACGTCGCGTAGGCCCGGCTTCCGGGCTGGGGCGCCGGTCACCCGTGGCCGATGCGTGCCGCCACCCAGAGCGCGCGGCGTCGGCAGGTGAACACCCCCGGGGTGCCGCCCGACTCGTGCACCGCCGACCGCGGCAGGCGGCGCCCGCAGCACCCGCACGTCGCCCGCCCGGCGGCTTCGGCCTTCCTTGTTGCGAGAGGCCTCATCGCCGGACACCAATCGGTCGCTCAACCCTGGGCGAACCGGCCACGGCGTCCGCAGACCGCTGGACGCAACTGGCCTGATCCGTCGGGATGACGTGGCACACGGCGGCGTCCTCGCAGCCGGCGGGATCCAGGCCGTCAGCGCGATCGCGGAGGCGACGGACTTCATCGCGCAGGGCGGTGAGTTCAGCGATACGGCGGTCGAGGTCGGCGGCGTGGGCGTTCAGCAGGTCGGTGACGTGGCGGCACGGTGGGCCGTTGCGGTCCCGGACGGCGATGACCTCGCGGATCTCGGCGAGGCTGAGCCCGGCGGCTTGCGCGGCCTTCACGAACCGCAGCCTGGCAACCGCGCTGTCGTCGTAGTCGCGGTACCCCGACGGCCGCCGCTCCGGCTCGGGCAGCACTCCGGCCTGCTCGTAGAAGCGGATGGTCTTGACCGTGAGCCCAGCGTGCTCCGCCAGTTCGCCGATCCGCATCGGTTCACCGTAGGCGGCTTGACCTTCCACCGCAGGGGAAGCTTTACGGTCCGGCTCGACCGTCTCCCTCGACCTCTGCAGGAGTGACCGTGGATCGGCTCGATCTGGTCGTCGTCGGTACCGGCGGTGCCGCGATGGCCGCGGGCATCCACGCCCGTGCCCAGGGCAAGAGCGTCGTTCTGGTCGAACGCGGCGTGATCGGGGGCACCTGCCTGAACGTCGGCTGCCTGCCGAGCAAGACGCTGCTGGCCGTCAGCGGGCAGCGCGAGCACGCCCTGCGTAATCCGTTTCCGGGCGTGCCGACCAGCGCAGGGCCCGCGGACCTGGACTCGCTGGTCGACCAGAAGGACGCCCTGATCGAGCACATGCGCCACGCCAAGTACCTGGACGTGGCCGAGGCTCACGGGTTCGAGATACGCCGCGGCCAGGCGCGCTTCGCCGACCCGCAGACGTTGCTGGTGGACGGCGAGCCGCTGCCCGCCGCCGCGTATGTCATCGCCACCGGCTCCGTGCCCGCCACTCCGGACCTGCCGGGCCTGGACGGCGTGGAGTGGCTGACCTCGACCACGGCGATGGAACTGGAGGAGCTGCCGGAGAGCCTGATCGTGATCGGCGGCGGTTACGTCGGCATGGAGCAGGCCCAGCTGTTCGCCGGGCTGGGCACCCGCGTGTCCCTCATCGGCCGGCTGGCTCCGCACACCGAGCCCGAACTCGCCGACGTGATGCGCCAGGCGTTCACGCGCGTGGGCATCACCGTCATCGAGCAGCGCGCCGGCCGGGTCACCGCGGAGGCGGACGGGGTGAGCGTGACCACCAACGCCGGGCAGACGGTGACCGCGCAGCGGCTGCTCGTGGCAACCGGCAGACAGGCGAGGACCGACGGGCTCGACCTCGCCGCGGCCGGGATCGAGGTCGACGAGCGCGGGTTCATCGCCGTCGACGCCCGGCAGCACACCTTGAACCCGAAGGTGTGGGCGGCTGGGGACGTGTCCGGGGCGCCGCAGTACGTCTACGTCGCCGCCGAGACCGGTCGGGCCGCCGCGGTCAACGCCCTCGGCGGCAAGGCCGAGGTCGACTACACCGGCCTGCCCGCGGTCATCTTCACCCGCCCGCAGATCGCCAGCGCCGGGATGACCGAGGCCCAGGCGCTGGCTGCCGGGCACGCCTGCGACTGCCGGGTGCTCGGTGGTGAGGACATTCCCCGAGCGCTGACCAACCAGGACACCCTGGGCGCGCTGAAGATCGTGGTCGACGCCGACACCGGCAAGGTGCTCGGCGTGCACGCCGCACTCGACGGCGCCGGCGACGTGATGCTAGCGGCCACCTACGCCATCAAGGCCGGGATGACCGCCGACGACGTCGCCGACACCTGGGCGCCCTACCTGACGATGAGCGAGGCCCTGCGCATCGCCGCCGGACTGTTCCGCACCGACAAGCCCACCAGCTGCTGCGCGTGACCGACCCCGACCAGAGACCAGGCCGCGGCGGTCGAGGACTCCTGGCGCTACTGGCACTGCCCGTCTTGTACTGCCTCGGCCACACCGCCCTGCTCGTATCCGGCTCCGGGGCGGTGGGCGCACTGGCCTCCGCCAGCCGCCGATGGACCGCGCTGGCTGCCACCCTGGCGCTGGCGGCGCTGACTCCGCTCGCCGTCCTTACCGTCCGCCGCCACAGGAAGGGAAACGGTCGGTGAGCCGTGCGACCACAGCCCTTACCGATCTCGGCATCGGCGCCGTCGCCGGGTACGTCGGAACCAAGGCGATGGAGCCGGTGAGCATGTAGCCCTACCAACGGGAGACCGCCGCCGACCGGGCACGTGAAGACGGCGCCCGCCCGGGACCGCCCTACCGGATCGCCGCGAAGAAGACCACCGCGCTGCTCAGCCTGAACCTGACCGATCACGCGATTGACCAACCTGTCAGGGCAGTACACCAAATCGAGCACGGCCGGCCGCCCCAGACCCCGGTCGCCGTCATCCGCAACGGGTCGGTTGCCGGCCAGCGGCTCGCTCGGACCACCCTCGCCGGGGTACCGGCCGCCCTCGCCGCCGAGGAAGTCCGCCCGCCGGCGGTGTGGGTCATCGGCGATGTGGTGGCGTTGGGCGCGGGCACACCGTGGTCCACGCCGCACTGACCAGCGGCCGCTCACCGGTGGCACGACGGGGCCCTCGAGACTCCTCTGCGGGGACGACGGGCGCGGCAACGCAGGTGTCCCAGGGAACAGGCCCTCAGGCAGGCGGCAGATCCGTGACGACGCCGCGTACCCAGCCGACGATCGGGTCCACCCGGGCCGTCGTCTCCTGCGAACTGTGCGGGCAGGCCGGGCCGTCGCTCTCCACGGAGACCAGCAGCGGTGCCGATCCCGTCCGCGGCATGAAGTACGGGGCGCCGGAGTCGTAGGGACAGGCGCTGGTGTCCGGGGCGGGCCAGTGGCCCACGACCTGGACAGTGCTCGGTCGGACGCCGGCGACCTTCACCTGTCCCCAGTAGAGCTGGTCGCTCCACGACCCGGTGCTCGAGGTGGCTCCCCAGCCGGCGAAGGTCAGGATCTGCCCGCGGACCGGCTTCTGCGTGTTCAGGGCCAGGGGCGTGACGCCGTCGACCGGCGCATCCAGCTGGGTCACTGCAATGTCGGTCGTACCAGACTGCTCGACCCAGACGACCGAGCGTGTCACGCCGGCAGCAGGGTCGGCCGTGTTCGCAGTGCCGAGGCGGGCTGTGGTGCCGTACCGCGGCACGCCACCGACGCGGTTCCGGTCGCCGTCGTGGAAGCAGTGGCCGGCCGTCATGATCCATGTCGGAGAGATCAGCGCTCCCGAACAGGCGCTGTCGTATGTCGACCCATCCGAACGGGCGATGTCGTTCAGCCTCAGCTGGACAGCGAGGGGAAGGCGCCGTTCCCCGCCGCGACGCCGTTGGCGATCGCCGCGGCCGGCGCCAGCCCCAGCGCGCCCACGGTGAGTACCGAACTCAGAACCGCGATGGCTCCGGTCAGCAGCCGACGCGCGCGCATGGCATTCCCCCGTGATCGACCTGATGTGAGTTCGCGGAAGCTATCACCCAGGCCTCCTCGGGAGGCCCGCAGGCCACGAGCAGTGGCCTCCCTCCCCCAGCTTCAGGGCATGAGCACGGCCCTGCCGACGACCCGACCTGCGCGGAGGTCGTCGAGCACCCGTCCCGCATCGCTGAGCGGGTGCTCGGTGACCCTGGTGACGAGCCGCCCGCGGGCGGCGAGGTCGAGGGCGTCCACCAGCTCCGAACGCCGGTTGCCCACGGAGGTCACGATGCGCTGTTCCGGAACGACGAGCGACAGCGGGTCGATCTCGACGCGGTCGAAGCTGTAGCCGACGTAGACGAGGGTGCCGCGCTTGCCGAGTGAGGCGAGCGCCGCGGCGCTGGTCTCCCGCGTGCCGACCAGCTCGAAGACGACGTCGGCACCGGCGCCGCCGGTCGCTTCCCGGATCACGGCAGCCACGTCCTCGGTGGCGGCGTTCACCGTCGTCTCGGCCCCCAGCTCCCGCGCCAGCGCGAGCCGCTCCGGGTTGCGGGCCACGGCGATGGGTCGCGCCCCGGCCTCGCGCAGCACCTGCACGAGCGCCAGGCCCACTCCGCCGGTGCCGTAGACGACCGCCGCCGCACCTGCCGCGACGCCGGCCACGTCCACGGCGTGGAGCGCCGTGGTGCCGCTGCAGCACAGGGCGGCGGCCGACGCGAGGTCGAGCCCGTGCGGGACCGGCACGGTGGCGGAGGCAGGCACCACGATCTGTTCCGCGAAGCCCCCGTCCGTGGCGAAGGCCAGGAAGCCGAGCGGCGCGTCGCAGAGGTGGTCGTCCCCCACGCGGCACCAACGGCAGCGGCCGCAGGCGTGCAGATAGTGCACGGCGACCCGGTCACCCACGGCGAGGTCCTCGACCGCCTCGCCGACCTCCGCGACGACGCCGGCCACCTCGTGCCCGAGGGTGATCGGCGTCCGGGCCGGGGTGAGCAGGCCGTCCAGGAAGTGCAGCTCGGTGCCGCAGACCCCGGCCGCCGCCACATCGATCAGCACATCCCGCGGACCGGGTCGAGGGGTGTCGACGTCATCGACCACCAACGGCCGACCGGCCCGGTGAAAACGCACAGCACGCACAGCTGTCTCCCTACGCCGGCATGACCCGGACAGGTTCGAACGGTCGGCGGCCCCAGCCGCCCTCTCAGCCCATTCGGATGGGCTCCCGTGGTACGGACGGGCACGCTACCGGGGCCTGCGGATCCGCTCCAGCGGGGGTCGCCCGCCCATGGGGCTGTTAGGTTCGAGTCGTACGTGGCACGGGGTGTCCCGCCCGGGACTGAGAACACACCCGTCGAACCTGCTCCAGTTCGTACTGGCGAAGGGATGTCACCGGCATGGAATCCGTCGACCTGCGCGCGGCCCGGACGGCGCTGCGCGAGGCGGCACCCCTGGTGCACTGCCTGACCAACACAGTGGTGCAGACGCTCACCGCCAACGCGCTGCTCGCGGCCGGAGCCGCGCCGGCCATGGTGGACGCACCGCAGGAGGCCGGCGACTTCGCCGCCCTCGCCTCCGCGGTGCTGGTCAACGTCGGAACGGTGCACGAGCGCACCGCCGAGGCGATGCGGATCGCCGCCCGCTCCGCCGGAACGGCCGGCACGCCGTGGGTCCTCGACCCGGTCGCCGTCGGCGCCCTGGCCTACCGGACGGCGCTGGCGGCGGAGCTCGTGACGCTGCGGCCGACGGTGGTGCGCGGCAACGCCTCGGAGGTGATGGCGCTCGCCGGGGCCGGCGCCGGAGGTCGGGGCGTGGACAGCACCGCGGGCGCCGACGACGCCGCGGCGGCCGCCGCGGAGTTGGCCCGGCGGACCGGTGGCGTGGTGGCGGTCAGCGGGGCGGTCGATCTCCTGACCGACGGCTCCCGGACGGTGCGCGTGGGCGGCGGTTCGGCCCTGCTCACCCGGACCACCGGGGCCGGGTGCGCGCTCGGCGCCCTGGTCGCCGCCTATCTGGCCGTCACCGACGACCCGCTCGCCGGGGCGGTCGCCGCGCACGCCCACGTGGCGCTGGCCGCTGAACGGGCCGCGGTCACGGCCGGCGGGCCGGGCACGTTCGCGGCCGCGTGGCTGGATGCTCTCGACGCGGTCGACGGGGACACGCTGGCGAAGGCCGACGTGCGCATCGCCGGATGAGACCGCCGTTCGACCCGACGCTCTACCTGGTCACCGACACCGAGCTCTGCGGGCCGCGGCCGGTGGCCGACGTCGTCCGGGCTGCGGTGGCCGGCGGGGTGACCGCGGTTCAGGTGCGCGACAAGAACGCGTCCCGTCGCGATCTGCTGGCGCTCACGCGCGCCGTGCAGGCGGCGGTCGTGGACGCCCCGGGGGTGTGCGTCGTGGTCAACGACGCGGTCGACGTCGCGCTGCTGGCCGATGCGGACGGCGTTCATGTCGGCCAGGACGATCTCTCCGTCGTCGAGGTCCGCGCGTTGGTCGGGCCGGACCGCCTGCTCGGGCTGTCGGTGTCCTCGCGTGCCGAGCTCGACGCCGCCCTGGCGCTGCCGACCGGAACGCTCGACCTGGTGGGTCTCAGCCCCGTGTGGAGCACCCCGACCAAGCCCGATGCCGGTCCGGCGCTGGGCCTGGCCGGCATCCGGGATTTGGCCGCCGCCGCCCGTGCCGGTGGGCTGGCCGCCGTGGCGATCGGCGGGATCAGCGCCGGCCGGGCCGCCGAGGTCGCCGCCACCGGGGTGGACGGGATCTGCGTGGTGTCCGCCCTGTGCACGGCCGCCGACCCCACGGACGCGGCCAGGACGCTGCGTCAGGAACTCGGCCGGAGCCGGCCGGCGGAGGTGACGCGATGACCGCCGTGGCCCTCACGGTGGCCGGCAGCGACCCCAGCGGGGGCGCCGGTGTGCAGGCCGACCTGAAGACGTTCAGCGCGCTCGGCACCTACGGCACCGCCGTCCTCACCGCCCTCACCGCGCAGAGCACCCGCGGGGTCACCGGGGTGCACGGGGTGCCGGCCGCGTTCGTCGGGTTGCAGCTGCGCACGCTGCTCGACGACGTCGACGTGCACGCCACCAAGCTTGGCATGCTGGGCACCGCCGAGGTGGTACGGGAGGTGGCCGCCGTGCTGGGCGAGCGTCGGGTCGGACCGGTCGTCTGCGACCCCGTCATGGTCGCCACCAGCGGTGACCGGCTGATCGACGAGGAGGCGGTGGCCGCCGTCCGCACCGACCTACTGCCGCTCGCCGACCTGATCACGCCCAACGTGCCGGAGTCGGCGGCGCTGCTCGGCGTCGCTCCGGCCACCCACGTCGACGAACTGCCGGAGCAGGCGGTGGCCCTGTTGGCGCTGGGACCCGGCGCCGTCCTGCTCAAGGGCGGGCACCTCGGCGGCGCCGACAGCGTCGACGTGCTCGCCTCCCCCGAGGGGGTGCACGTCACCCGGCGCCCGCGGGTGAGGACGAACGCGACCCATGGCACCGGCTGCACGCTCTCCTCAGCGATCGCCGCGCTCGCCGCCCGGAGCCCGGACGCGGGGTGGCCGGCACTCGTCGAGCGCGCGCGCGACTACCTGCAAGGGGCCCTGGAGGCTGGCGGCGCGTTGGGCATCGGCTCCGGGCACGGACCGGTGCACCACTTCGCCGGGATCTGGCCGGACTGACCGGCTCGGCTCAGCGGTCGACCTGCGCAGTACCGCGCCGCAGCTGAAGACCGTCCAGGAGCAAACCGGTGGCTAGCGCCGCGCCCACCCCTTCACCGGCGCGCATGCGCACGTCCAGCAGGGGCTCGCAGCCCAGGTGTTCGAGGACCAGGGCGTGTCCCCGCTCGCGGCTGCGCTGGCCGGCGACCAGGCAGGCCTGCACGGCGGGTTCGAGCTGCACCGCCACGAGGGCCGCCAGCGAAACGGCGAAGCCGTCGACGACGACGACCGCGCGCGCCTGCGCCGCCCCCCACGCCACGCCCGCGAGCACCGCCAGTTCGGGACCGCCCACTTCCGCCAGCGCGGTCAGCGGATCCTCGCCCAGCGCCGGGTGGTTCCGCCGCGCCCGGTCAACCGCAGCGGAGACGACACCGCGCTTGCGGTCGAGCATGGCCGCGTCCGCGCCGGAGCCCAGGCCGATCACCGCGTCAGCGTCGGTACCGAGCATTCCGCAGGCGAGAGCCGCCGCCACCGTGGTGTTGGCGACGCCGACCTCCCCGAGCGCGACGATGCCGGCCGCACCGGCTTCCCGCCCCAGCCGCCGCCCGGATGCCACCAGGCGCCGCGTGTCGGCCAGCGTCATCGCCGGTGCGTTCACCAGGTCCCCGCGGTATCCCGACGGTCGCGTGGCCGTGACACCGGGGACCGGGTCCCCGGCCACGCCGGCATCGACGATCCGCAACTCCAGCCCGACCGCTCGCGCAGCGGTGGCACCGAGCGACGTCCCCGCCACCGCGGCGCGCAGCACGTCGCCGGTGACCGACTGGCTGTAGGGCGAGACCTGGTGCGCCGCCAATGGATGGTCCGCCGCGGCGAGCACGAGCACCCCTCCGGTGGCCGCTGACCGACCCAGCGCGACGGCGCGGTCGACGGCCCTGTCCAGGACCCCGAGGGAGCCGGGCACGGCCAGCAGCCGATCGGCCTCGTCGCGGGCGCCGACCACCGCCGGCTGGTCAGGAGCGCGCAGCCGCGACGGCGGTGGAGGTGGCGCGCCGGCCTCGTCCGGCCACCGGTCGGCGAGCACGACGTCGCGCAACGGGAGCCGCCGGGACCAGCCGGCGCGCTCGAGGCCGGGTGCCGGCGGGCGCTCGTCGGGCCAGCCGAGACAGAGCCAGCCGAGCGTGACCACGCCCTCCGGGAGCCTGAGCAGTTCGGCGAGGTCCTCGGGACGGAAGAGGGTCACCCAGCCGAGGCCCAGTCCCTCGGCCCGGGCGGCCAGCCACAGGTTCTGGATCGCGGCCGCGCAGCTCCACAGGTCGGCGTCGGGGAACGTCGCCCGGCCCAGCACTCCGGCGGCGGGGGCGCGCCGGTCACAGCACACGACGATCCCGAGCGGGGCCTCCCGCACCCCCTCGAGTTGGAGGTCGAGGAGACGACGGGCCGCGTCGGCCTCGAGCCGTTCGGCCTGGCGGAGCCGTTCGCGGTCGGTGAGGACTGCCGCCCGGTCCCGGATCCCGGGATCGCGGACGACGAGGAACCGCCAGGGCTGGCTGTGCCCGACCGACGGGGCTGCGTGGGCGGCGCCGAGGACACGCTCCAGCACCTCGTCGGGCACCGGATCGGGCCGGAACCGTCGGACATCGCGTCGAGCCCCGATGGCCTCGTACACGCCGGCCCGGGTGCCGGGCGGCAGCCGCCAGGCCGTGGGATCCGCCGCGCGCTCGGAGGCAGCGGTCGCGTCGCCGACGAGCGGCACCGGGCGGGGCCAGGGGTGGCCGGGCTGCGTCACGCGGCTACGGGACGACGGGCAGCTGGATACGGCCTCCGCTGGCGCTGAACTCGGCGGCCTTCTCCCGCAGCCCGGCCTCGATCGCTTCTCCCGACGTCAACCCCCGTTCCTCGGCGTAGCGGCGGACGTCCTGGGAGATGCGCATGGAGCAGAAGTGCGGGCCGCACATCGAGCAGAAGTGCGCCGTCTTGGCGGGAGCGGCGGGCAGGGTCTCGTCGTGCATCGAGCGGGCGGTGTCCGGGTCGAGGGCCAGGTTGAACTGGTCCTCCCAGCGGAACTGGAACCGCGCGTCCGAGAGTGCGTCGTCCCAGGCCTGGGCACCCGGGTGTCCCTTGGCGACATCGGCGGCGTGCGCGGCGATCTTGTAGGCGATCATGCCGTCCTTGACGTCGTCCCGGTCGGGCAGGCCGAGGTGTTCCTTGGGGGTGACGTAGCAGAGCATGGCCGTGCCGTGCCAGGCGATCATGGCTGCACCGATCGCCGAGGTGATGTGGTCGTACCCGGGTGCGATGTCGGTGGTGAGTGGCCCGAGCGTGTAGAAGGGCGCCTCGTGGCAGAGCTCGAGCTGCAGGTCCACGTTCTCCTTGATCTTGTTCATCGGCACGTGACCGGGGCCCTCGATCATGACCTGCACGTCGTGCTCCCAGGCGATTGTCGTGAGCTCACCGAGGGTGCGCAGCTCGGCCAGCTGCGCCTCGTCGTTCGCGTCGTACACCGACCCCGGCCGCAGCCCGTCGCCCAGGGAGAACGTCACGTCGTAGGCGCGCAGGATCTGGCACAGCTCCCCGAAGTGCGTGTAGAGGAAGTTCTCCTCGTGGTGGGCCAGGCACCAGGCCGCCATGATCGACCCGCCGCGGGACACGATGCCGGTCTTCCGGGCGGCGGTAAGCGGCACGTAGCGCAGCAGGACGCCGGCGTGCACCGTCATGTAGTCGACGCCCTGCTCGCACTGCTCGATCACGGTGTCGCGGTAGACCTCCCAGGACAGTTCTTCCGCCTTGCCGCCGACCTTCTCCAGCGCCTGGTAGATCGGCACCGTCCCGATCGGCACCGGGGAGTTGCGCAGGATCCACTCGCGGGTGCTGTGGATGTTGCGGCCGGTGGACAGGTCCATCACGGTGTCGGCACCCCAGCGGGTCGCCCAGGTCATCTTGTCCACCTCCTCCTCGATGGAGGAGGCGACGGCCGAGTTGCCGATGTTGGCGTTCACCTTCACCAGGAACTCCCGGCCGATGATCATCGGCTCGGACTCGGGGTGGTTGACGTTCGCCGGGATGACGGCGCGCCCGCGGGCGACCTCGGCCCGCACCTGCTCGGCCGGCACGCCCTCCCGGACGGCGATGAACTCCATCTCGGCGGTGACCAGCCCGCGGCGGGCGTAGGCGAGCTGCGTGACCGCGGCGTTCCCCGCGGCGCGCAGGGGACGGCGGCCGTCGCCCGCGAAGACCGCGTCGAGGTTGCGCAGGTCGCCGGGCCTGCGCCCGTCGTCCTCGGCACGGACCGGCCGTCCGTCGTAGTCCTCGGTGTCCCCGCGCTCGGCGATCCACGCCGAGCGCACGCCTGGCACTCCTCGTCGGACGTCGGCGTCGAAGGCCGGGTCGGTGTACGGGCCGGATGTGTCGTAGAGCACGACGGAGTCGCCGGTGCTGAGCACGATCTCGCGCATCGGCACCCGCATGTCCGGCCGTGGACCCGCCAGGTACGTCTTGCGGCTACCGGGGCGAGCGCCGGACTCGGCCGAGGTGGTGGACGGAGCTGTCAAGGGAATCCCCTCCCTACGCCGGTATGACCCGGATCAGGTTGTGGCGGTCAGCGGCCGTTGAGCCGTCTTCTCAGCCCGGTACGCCGGGCTCCCGCGGTGGCGAGGGGGACCCTAGACCTCACCCCGGAGGGTCTCGCCACGACCCCCGACGAGTCGCGTCGCACGCCTCGCTCTGGCCGCGGAGGGCGGCAGGATCGACGTGACAACCGTGTAGCGCCCCTCGGCCATGCCGGTGCGCCCATCGCACTGAGCACACTGAGGTGGGGCCGGTCCGGGGGGCATGGGTAGTCATCGACGGCGAACGGGCGGTTGAGCCCCGCCGGGCGCCCTGATCAGGGAGGCAACGATGCAACGTCACGCACGAAGTCGGGACCAAAAGCCAAGGAGCGTCCCGTGGCCGGTGAACGGCGATGCCGACGTCGTCGCGGTAGACACCACCTGGGGGGACCTCCAGCGGCTGGGTGCAGCGCCCGGGGTGCAGACCGTCGGCGAACTGGAGCTCGCCGAGCTGGTCGAACAGGGCGGCGTAGTCGTGGACTGCCGCACCGCCGGCTCCTTCGGCGGGCGCACCATCCCCGGTTCGGTGAACATCCCCCACGACGAGATCGTTGACCGCAAGGACGACCTGGACCCGGAGCGCACCTCGATCCTGTTCTGCAACGGCCCCCAGTGTCCCCAGTCACCCGACGCAATCCGGCGGCTGCTCGACGCTGGCTATCCCGCCTCCGCGCTGGCCTACTACCGGGGCGGGATGCACGACTGGGTGACCCTGTCGATGCCCACGGAGCCACGCGAGGACTGAACGAGTGGCTCGCCACGCCCGATCGGTGAACTCCGCCGCCGTCGCATCCACGGCTCGACCGGCGGATGGGTACAGGACCGAGGAGCCGTGGGACGCGAGACGATGCACAGTGGAGGCTTGGTCTGATGAGGAAGCCGTTTGCAGCTCGGGCGCGACGAGATCACGCTGGCCGAGCTGGCTGACCTGACCCCCCGCCCGCTTGCTGACCAGGGCATCTATTTCGGCTCGTGCGGCACCATGGCCGCGCCCGACGACGAGCTGCGTGACTTCGCCGCACGGACCGGCGTGTGGGCGATAGCCGGCTCCACGCGGGCGGTGGACTGGGCCGTGTCGGCAGCCTTCGATTTCACCCTGCTGCCGGAGCTGCTGGACAGCATCGACGTCAAGAAGCTGTACGCCCGCCTGTGCAAGCGCCATCCGTACTTCGTCGACACCCTGGGGCTGCGCCTCGCCACTGCGGATTGGGTCTCCCCTGCCCGTCGCGCCGCGAGCTGAGAGAGGCTTCGTGGAGCTGTAGGTCCGACGACGTAACGCAGAGTAGTGCCTGGGTCCTCCCTCGGTGACCAAGTGGTGGCGGACGTGAAGTACAGATGGCAGAATTAACGCGTTACCCGTGAACGCGTGAAAAGTCTCGCCCTCCATGTTTGCCGGCGTGACAAGTCGAAGGAGTCCGAGTGCAGGTCGATCGCTTCGCATCCTCGCCGGTTGGTCATCTGGAACGCATCCAGGGGACGGACGGGCGGACCGGGCGGGAGTACGACCACGTCGCCTTCGTCCCCGACCCGCTCGACGATGAGCCCGAGCTGTCCGGTGTCACGTGGCGGGCGGTGAGCCGGGCGGGGCACGCGCTCGGCCGCTTGCTGCAGGCCGGTCGCCAGGTGCCGGAACCGGCACTGTTGCGGCGGCCGACGCTGCGGCGGGAGGCCCA
This sequence comes from Blastococcus mobilis, assembly GCF_900188025.1. Classification (GTDB taxonomy): domain Bacteria; phylum Actinomycetota; class Actinomycetes; order Mycobacteriales; family Geodermatophilaceae; genus Blastococcus_B; species Blastococcus_B mobilis. Next base: position 41,543 of record NZ_FZNO01000028.1, on the reverse strand, counting down.
GAGCACGTCCGCGCTGGAAGGGACCTTCGCGCCGCTCGAGGACGTACTGGCCGCGGATGCGCTGGACGAGGCACCGCACTCGCTGGAGCTCACCGAGGTGCTGAATTACGTGCAGACGGCGGAGTTCGCCTTCGCGGAGATCGCGCAGGGCCGTGCGCTGGGGCTTGTCCTCGTGGAAGACCTGCAAGGGCGCCTGGCACGGGGCACGCCGGCCGATACCGACCAGGCAGGCCACGTCCGGACCATCCAGGTCGCCATCGGAGAAGCGGGCGGCAGCATCGAGACCGCCCGCTATGTCCCGCCGCCACCAGGGCTGGAACTCGAACGGTCGCTGCGTGATCTCCTTGACTGGACGAACGCCTCGCGCAGGCGGAACAGGGATCCGGTCGTCGCCGCTGCCATGGCGCACTACCAGTTCGAGGCGCTGCACCCGTTCAACGATGGCAATGGGCGCATCGGACGGCTTCTGGTGGTCCTCCAGCTGATCCAAGACGGAGCACTGGAAGATCCCTTGCTCAGCATCTCCCCCTGGTTCGAACAGCGCCGCCGCGACTACCAGGATCGCCTTCTCGAAGTCAGCGCCAGCGGCGACTGGGACGGCTGGGTCCGGTTCTTCGCCGAAGGAATCGAAACCTCGGCGTTGGACACCGCCGTCCGCGTCGATCGTCTCCTGCGGGTGCAGGAGGACTACGCCGGCCGGCTCCGGCATGTGGGCGCGACCGGGCTCATCCGGGATCTCGCCAAATCCCTCATCGCCTATCCGTACATCGACGTCTCCCGGACCGCCGCGCGCCTCGGAAGCACATTCCAGACGGTCAACAAGGCTGTGGCGCGCCTGGTCGACCTCGGCATCCTCCGGGAGCGAACAGGCCGCTCCTACGGCCGCCTCTTCGAGGCGGCCGCCGTGGTCGAGGTCATGACCGCCCGCCAGTTGCCCGCTCCCGAAGGCGTTGGGTGATCATGCAGTGCAGCAAGGCCGGGTCGCCGACGCGAATGCGGCCTTCGGTCAGCCGAGGATCATCGTCGATGAGCTTCTCGATGTGAGCTGATGAGATCGATCCGTCATCGTGCGCTGTCGGCCGTCTCCAGTCTCGCCAGCACCCGTCGCGAGCTCTCGAGCCGGTCCTGTGCTGCCTGTGCGAGGTAGTCGAAGTAGCCGTGCAGCTTCGCGCTCCCCTTCCAGTTGGCGTTGCGATTCCTCGTGCGTCCGGTCTTCGAGCTCGCGGAGGCGCGCGAACCCGAAGGCTTTCGCCGCCGCCAGGGCGTCGCCGAGCCGGCGGCGGTCCCTGAGCTTTTCCTCGGCCGCTCGGGCCCGCACGAGCTTCGACTCGAGCTGCTCATCGAAGCGCCGCAGCGCACGCTCACGTTCTTTGCCGCCCATCTGCAGGATGCGGGTCAGGTCGCGGGCCAGCCCCTGCTGCGCGACTCAAGACAGCGGGATGACCGTGGCGCCGATCATGCGGGTGCGGGCGTCGATGGCGTGACCGTCGCAGAGGTCGAGCTGATCGCCTTCGGCGTCGACGACGCGGTGGGTGACCGGTTCGGCGCACGGCTCGGCGACTCGGTCGTGGAACCACCGGCGGAGGTAGCCGGGGGCGGTGCACCAGCAGCGCCCCGAGGAGCTGCTGGACACCGCCGACGAACTCATCCGACTGGCCGCCCGGCGGACCGACGCCTGCCCGGTGCCGTGGGGCGCCTGCCCCGAGCACGGCGCCACGCTGCGGTCCACCACCGGGCTGGGGTGAGTCCCTCGTCGACGATGGCGCTCATCGCCGCACCGGAGACCAGCCCGGCGGCCAGCGGCCCGAGCGGGGTGCGTCAGCGCAGCAGCGCGTAGGTCCGCGCCCAGGAGACGGCCAGGCCGTAGTGGGAGCCGACCGCGGCCTTCCTCAGCGCCGCGTCGGAAAGTTCAGGCCGAGCAGGGCGGCGGTCTTCTGCGGGCGTCGTCGCCCACCTGGCGTTCGGCCTGGCCGTCGCCGCCGTCACTGAGACGGCGTGGGCCTTGCTACGCCGCCCTTGACCCTTGAATCGTCGCCGTGGCAGGACCCGGCGTCCCGCCACGGGGCGTATGGCACCGTGCGTGCCTCCTTCGCTTCCTCGACGGGCCGCGGCAAGGAACAGGTCCGCACGGAATGGCGCGCCGCCATGCAGGAGGATGACGGCGTGACGGTCCCGACGGCGGCGCAGGCGCTGGCCGCCGCCGCGACGCTCGGTCCCTTCTCGGCCGTGGCTGGGGTTCCCGGGCCCGGCTGGGTCACGTGGGCCGCACTGGTCGACGGCGGTCCGCTGGAGCGGCGGGTGGTCGACGTCCGCGCCGCGCTGGCCGCCGGTCCCGGGTCGCCCGACGTGGACCTGCGGGTCGCCGCCTCGCTCGCGCACCTCGGATTGGTGGCCCGGCTGGTCTCGCCTCTGCTGGGGGCCGCGCTGACCAGTGGCGTCCTGCCCGTGGCCCCGCCGAGCGGGGTGCACCTGCGGCTGGCCGGCCGCAACCCGCTGCCGCTGACGCTCCCTTCTGCGCAAGCTGTGCCCGTGGCCGACTCCGCCGCGCTGGCCGCCGCGCTGGACCGCTGCTGGCTGGCGCCGGCCGTGCTGCCCCTGTCGGCTGCCGTGGCCGTCCGCACCGGCCTGTCCCGTTCGGTGCTCGACGGCAACGCCGTCTCCGCCGTCGCCGGTGCGCTGCGGATGGCGGCGGCCGCGCGGCCGGAGCTGGTCGGCCCGGCCGCCGCGGCGCTCGACGAGGTGCTGTTCCACGGCGCGCTCGCCGGCACGGGCCGACGGCGGGACGACGGCAGTTTCGTACGCCGCTCGTGCTGCCTGTTATACCGGCTCCCCAGTGCCGGTACGTGCGGCGACTGCATCCTCGCGTGACGTGCCCCGCGACCGCAGCGACGGGGGTGTAGCGTTCCCCATGCCGCAGTGTCAGGGAAGCCGGTGCAAGTCCGGCACGGTCCTCGCCACTGTGACCGGGGAGCGGACCCCCCACGACACCACTGGTGCACCTCGCGGAGCGCGGGACCACCGGGAAGGTCGGGGCGAGCGTCGATCCGGGAGTCAGGAGACCGGCTGCGGCGCGCACCACGTCATTCCACGAGGCATGGAAGAAAGGCTCTCAATCGTCATGACCTCCTCCCCGCACGCCCTGTCCGCTGCCGGGCGCCACCGCATCGCCGTTCCCGCCTGGGCCTGGGCGCTGGCCCTGCTCGGGCTGTTCGGGCTCTACCTGATCGCCCAGGACAACGGCGCGGTGCTCGCCTCGCTCGGCGACACAGCGCACGAGTTGTTCCACGACGCCCGGCACTCGCTGGGCATGCCCTGCCACTGAGGGGCGGCGCCGTGACCGAGGTCCTCGACCGCCGCACAACCGCGCAGCCGCCCCGCTTTGGGCAACTCTTCGGCCGGCTGCTGCTCGCCGGGGTCATCGCCGGCACGCTGGCCGGCGTCTACTCGCTGCTGGTCACCGAGCGGGCCATCGCGCCTGCGCTCGAGCTCGAGGAGGCCCGCGCGGCCGCCGAGGGTGCGGGGCAGGAGCACGCCGAGGAGCTGTTCTCCCGCACCGAGCAGCTGGTCGGCGGCTTCTTGGGCACCGTGCTGGCCGGCGTCGTCCTGGCGGTGGTCTTCGCCGCCGTCTACGGCATGGTCCGCCACCGGCTGCCCGGACGTAACGACGTCGCCCGGGTGGCGCTGCTGGCTGCCGTCGGCTTCGGTGTGCTCGCGCTGCTGCCCGCCCTGAAGATCCCGGCCAATCCGCCGGCCGTCGGCGACGCCGCGACCGTCGGCACCCGCACCGCCATCTACGGCGGGGTGCTGCTGTGTGGCGTCGTCGGCGCGATGCTCGTGGCCGCGCTGGTCAGCTGGTTGCGCAGCCGGGGCACCGGCGACGCGGCCACGGCGCTCATGGCCGCCGTGGCCACCGCAGTCCTGCTCGCCGCGGTGATGGTGTTCGTGCCCGACAACCCCGACACCATCGCCGCCGACGTCCCGGCCGCGGTCGTGTGGGACTTCCGACTGGCCTCCCTGGGCCAGCTGGCAGTGCTCTGGGCCGCACTCGGCCTGGCCGGCGGCTGGCTGGTCGACCGGCTCACCCGGCCGTCCGCCGCCCTCAGCTGACCGAAGGCGGCTCGTCAGTGGGCTCGCAGCCCACCGGTCCGCGGCCGAGCGGAGCTTAGCCCGCGGACCCGGTCCTGGCCTTCTGCTCCTGTTGACACGTGCTGGCCTGGACCACCGGGATCGGTGACCGAGCGGCGGTGCGCCGGAACGGCGTGATCCCGGGCGCGTCGGTCTCTGTCGAGGCCCCGGCGCGGCTTATCCCGATGTGGACGGGGCGCCGCTTTGGCCAGCGGGAGGTGCGGGGGCTATGCCGGGTCGGCGGCATCCCCGCGGGAGGCCGCTGGAGCAGCCATGCCGGCGTCGTCGCCGGAGTGGCGGGTCAGCGCGGCTGGTCGGGGTCAGGGGCAGCTGGCCGCGCCGGCGGGGACGGGTGGAGGTCGGTCGGTCAAGCCGGGCTGGTCGATGCCGTGGTTGTCGTGTTGCGGCTGGTCCAGGCGGAGCCGGACCAGCGCCCGCTGCAGGGGCGCGGACGCTCCCAGGAGGCTCATCTGCCGGTCGTGCCGGAGGCTGCGGTGGTGAGTGGTGTTGAGCGCGCGCAGGTCGCCGTCGTCGGCGCCGGCCGGTCGGGCGCCGTCGAGGAGGGCGCCGCGGAGCTGGACGCGCAGGGGCCGTCAGCTCCGCGACGGTTCTCGGAACGCCTGTCCACCGTGCGGCGGCGGGTTCGGGCGGCGGCTGCGCGGTGGCCGGCGCCCCCACAGCGTGTCGTTCATGTGCTCCGCTCCGGACGTCGGCGCGCCCCGCCAAGCTGGGCTCCGGTCACGGTAGGGCACCCATGCCCGCGGGCCCCAGGCCAGCTCGGGAGCCGCTGGCACCGGGCCTGACCCCCGGCGACCCGCGCCGGCGGCGCGCCCTCCCGGAGCCCGCTGCTGGCGTACTGTCCCTGCGACCCTTCCTCGAGGAGCTGCCGACGCACGGGGGTCGTGGTGAGTGAGTCCGCCGCCGCCCGGCTCGGCCCGGCGCCGCTGGCCGCGGCGGTGGAGGCCGCGCCCGACGGTGTGGCGATCTTCGACACCGACTGGACGGTCCGCTACGTCAACCCGGCTGGCGCCCGGCTGCTGCAGCGCGCGCAGGCTGAGCTGGTCGATCGCAACCTGTGGATAGCGCTGCCAGAGCTCGGCAGGACGATCCAGCACAGCTTCCTGCTGCCTGACCGCAGCGTCGGGACCGCGGTGTCCTGGCAGGGGTCCTACCCGCCGGCCGGCCGCTGGCTGTCGGTCACAGCCGTCCTGGTCGGCGACCTGCTGCAGGTGTACTTCCGGCCGGCCGGCCGCTGGCTGTCGGTCACAGCCGTCCTGGTCGGCGACCTGCTGCAGGTGTACTTCCGGCCGCGCACCGCCCGGCATCCCGAGCGGCCGGACCAGGCGGATGTCGTGGACACGCGCCCCGGTGTCGGCGACGGGGACGACGACGTCGACGCCGATCGGCTGCGGTTCCTCGCGGAGGTCAGCGAGGCGCTGATCGGCGAGTTGGACACCCGTGAGTCCGCCGCCAGGCTCGCCGAGCTGGTGGTGTCGCGGCTGGCTGACTGGGCGATCGTTGCACTCCTCGAGGACGGGCGGCCCGGCGAGGAGGCGTGGGCGCACCGCGATCCGGCCCGACGGGCCGACCTGGACGCCTACATGCGGGGTCGGATCCTGGGCACTGCCCAGAACACGCCGCTGGCCGCCGCGCTGCTGACCGGCGAGCCGGTGCAGTTGACCGCCCTGGACCCGGCGCTGGTCGAGCCCAGCCTGCCCACCGAGGAGGTTCGGGCGGCCTGGGAGCGCCTCGAGGCTTCCTCCTGCAGCATCGTGCCGCTGCGTGCCCGCGCCGAGACGTTCGGCGCGCTCGCCTTATGAACAGCGCCGGCCGGCCGCCGCACACCGAGATGGAGATCGCCACTGCTGTCGAGGTGGCCCGCCGTGCCGCCGTCGCGGTGGACAACGCCCGCCTCTACGGCCGGCAGCTCATGGTGGCCGAGACCCTGCAGCGCAGCCTGCTGACCCCGCCGCCTCAGCCGGAGCATCTGCAGCTGGCGGTGCGCTACAGCCGGCGGCCAGTCACATGCAGGTCGGAGGCGACTGGTACGACGCCTTCTACCGGCCCGACGGTGCCACCGTGCTGGTCATCGGCGATGTGGTGGGGCACAACGTCGACGCGGCCGCGGCGATGGGCCAGATCCGCAGCATCCTGCGCGGCATCGCCTACGACCGGCCCGAAAGCCCCGCCCAGATCCTGACCCGCGTCGACAGGGTGCTCACCGGCCTGAAGGTGGGAGACCCTGGCGACCGCGCTGATCGCCCGCCTGAAGCAGCCGCCCGAACCGGGCAGGTCGGGACGGCGGACGCTGCGCTGGTCCTCGGCCGGTCACCTGCCGCCGCTGCTGATCCGCGCCGCCGGCGGCGTGGAGGTGCTCACCAGCCCCGCCGAACGGTTGATCGGCACTGAGCCGGCCGGGCCCCGCAGTGACCACCCGGTCGACCTGGAGCCCAGGACACGGTCGTCTCCTACACCGACGGCCTCGTCGAGCATGGCCGCTACGGCATCGACGAGGGCATCGCCCGGCTCTCCCAGACGCTGGAGCAGCTGCGGCACCTGCCGCTCGAGCAGCTCTGCGACGCGCTGCTGCACCGGATCGTGACTGGCCGCAGCGACGACGACATCGCCGTCCTGGCGGTGCGCTGCCACCCCGAGGACGGCGACCGGCCACGGTAGGCCTCAGCCCCCCCCGGGTGCAGTTTCCCCTCGCGCCGTGCCGGTCCAGTGCCCGTCCCGGTCGGCTAGCCGTCGGTGTCCTACCCGGTGCGGGCCTGCACCGAGTCGAGGATGCCCGCGGCAATGTCCCGCAGCTTGCGTTCATGCTCGCAACCCGCTCCGGGGCTCCCGGTCGCCGTGCGGCCGGTCAGGCCGGCAGCCGGGGCGCACAGCTGGCGGCGGGTCGTCGTTGTCCTCCAGGCCTCACCAGTCGACGATGCGGCCCTCGCGGACGGTGAACCAGTACACCTCGCGGACGTCGCGGAACGACCGACCGGTGGGTGGGCGGTCCATCTACTCGCCGGGCTGGGTGCCCGAGCGCCGGAAGTTGGCCGACGACGGTGTCGCCCTCGCCGACGAGGGCAACAATCTCCATCCGCACGTCGGGGAACGCGGCCCGGAACGGCGCCACCCACGCCCCGGGCGGCCGCGACGGTTTCCGGGGCGTACAGCTCGTCGACCGCGTCGAGGTTGCCGCCGTTGATGACCTCGGCGACGGCGCGGGCGACCAGCCGCTTATTGTCCTCGACGCTCACCGCAACCACCCGGTCGCGTCCGTGGCGGACGGCTCAGGGCGCATCGGGGCGAGATCCCAGCTCGACCGGGACCGGCCCGACGGAACCGGCGGCGGCCTCGGGAGCGCAGGTCTTCTGCCGGGCGCGGGGACTGTGCAGGACCACCGCGGCGACGGTGGCCACCGTGACCCCCAGGGCGAACACCAGGTCGGCGAAGGCGAGGGCGAACGCGTGGCCGCCGTGCCGCTGAGACCGATGCCGAGCAGCGCTGCGACGGGGGCGGCGCAGCAGACCGCACACGCCGCGGCCACCGCACCGGCCGCACCACCGCGCACGCGGGCCTGGCGCGGCGTCGGCCAGCCCGCGCCCCGCCCATGCGCGCCGCTCCCGACGCCCCTGCGGCGCCGGCGCCCGGCCGGACGGTGATCGTGGAGAACGGGATCGGGCGGCACTCGGTGTCGGCGCACTCGATCACGCCCGCGCAGCCGGCGTCGACCGCGGCACGCGTTTGTCCCGGATGGTGAGCAGGTCAGCGGTTCGCCGTCCTCGCCGGCTTCGACGTCTTCGGCGAAGAACAGGCCGACCATTCCGCCACCGGGTGCGCGACGTGTAGGCCTCACCGACCCGCTCCGGGTCGCGGGTCTTCCATGCGTCTTCTGCGGCCTGGACCTCCGCTTCGGCGGTCTCCAGGGTCAACGGCGGCAGAGGGGGATGGGACCGGTGGCCTTCTGGAAGGACGGCTGGGGGAGTCGACGCAGTGTGAGTCCGCGCGGGCTCCTGTGCCTGAGAGGATGCCCTGCCGACTCACCGCCATCCCGCGGGGATTATCGACCGATGCTCCGGGGACTGATGAGCCGGATGGCGGCAATGCCCGTCCGCTTTGCCGGCTGACCGGGACAGGGAGGTGACGGCGAACGGGAGGACGCGGCGTTGGATGTCCTGATGCGCGGCCCGGAGTCTCGCCCAGGCGGACGGTGCGCGCCTCAGCGGTCAGCGCGGCAGGCCGGACGATCAGGAAGGTGTGGAAGCTCGGAGCGCTTGACGCACCGCCTCCTCCGACCGTCCGATCACGGTCGTGCCGTCGTCGGCGGTGATCAGCGGCCGCTGGATCAGCAGCGGGTTGGCGGCCATGACGTCGAGCCAGCGTCTGCGGTCGCGCGGCAGATGCGCAAGGTCCAGTTCGTCGGCGAGAGGCTCGTTCATTCGTGCGATGTCCCAAGGCTCGAGACCCAGCCGGCGCAGCACGGCGTTCAGCTCATCGACCGTCGGCGGGTCCTCGAGGTAACGGCGGACCGTGTACTGGGCGCCCGCTTCGTCGAGCAGCTCAGTGGCCACTTGACACTTCGAGCACGACGGGTTGATCCATAGCTCCACTGACCCTGCTCTCCTCCGCTCCATCGCCACGGGCGGGCGCAGCTCCGGTGGCGTGGGTTTGTCGTGGTTCAGCCGAGCTCCTGCTCGATCGACTGCTGAGACACGTAGCCACCGCCCCCGCCACCCCCATCGTCGTCGGGGTCCCCACAACCGGCCAGAGTCCAGCTCAGGAGCGCCGCGACGCCGACAAGTGCGGTCCGGAGACGGGTCGAGCGGCGTCGAGGGCGATCACGGGTTGCCAGGTCCAGGGTCATCAGTTCCTCCTCGGGTCAGGATCCGCCTGGCCGGCGGACGTCTGCGGTTGCACGGCGAGTTCGTTGTCGGGCTTCTTTCCTGAAAGGGTCGACGGCTTCAGGCCGACGCGCACGGTGAGGAGCAGGTCGGTGCCCATCATGCGCACGACGGCGGCGTTGAACCTGCGGCCGATCAGACGCTGGCGGTCGCGTGCGTCGTCCTCGGGAAGGAGGACCGCTATTCCCGTGCGCCATCTCCTGCCCACCTTGATCCGCACCCGGGTGTCGGTTCGGATGGTGCGCACGTAGGCGGCGCTGCGGCCGTGCTCGGCGACGAGCCAGAAGGTGTCGCCGTCCAGTCCGTTCCCCACCGGGGTGCGGCGCGGCAGTCCCGACTTGCGCCCGGTCGTCTCGAGGAGGGCGTACCGGGGCGGCGCGATGCCCCGCTCGATGGCTCTGCGCATGATCGGGTTGACGACGTGGCGGGCCAGTGCCGTGGTGAGCCGCCGTTTCCGGTCGCGCATCACCCGGCCGCCTTCTGCTCGGGGACGGGCCGCACGGATGGAGCCGGTGAGGTCTCCGGCGCTGTCGTTGCCGGCTCGAGGATGCGGTCGAGGTTGGCGAGGGCGCGGTCGAAGGTGTGCTGCAGCCACCAGCGGCCGAGCAGCAGCAGCGTCCGATCGAGCAGGGACGCGCGCTCCGCGGCCGCCCTCAAGGTGACCAGCGACCCGCCGTTCTTCCCGACGGCGATCTCCCAGGCCACCCGTCCGGTGGTGCCCCTGCCGATGTCCGCGCGTCCGGCCAACCTGCCGGAACGGACCGCGGTGGGCGGGCGGGCCGAGAGCACGCGGGTCCGTGCTTCCCGGCTGATGGCGAGCGGCCCTTTGAGCCGCACGCGGCCCCCGCGGGGGCCGTTGCCCTCGTCGCCGTCGAGGCCGCTGAGTTCGACGAAGCGGTCTCCAGCAGCCAGTGGTTGCGCAGGTCGGCGAGGAACTCGAAGACCCGCTCCGGGGTCGCGCCCACGAGGCGGACCGCCACCACGTCGCCTGGGCGGCCGGCACGTCCGGCCAGGACCGACCCGACGACGGCTCCGTATGCGCGTGGTCGGCCAGCTGGGGGAGGACGGGCAGCTTCCGGATCCGGGGCAGGTGACGCCCCACCAGCCCCAGGTCGAGCGCGGCGATCGCGGCGCCGGCCAGCCCTCCGGCCAGAGCGGTGCGCCGGGTGGGAAGGGTCGCGGCGAGGACCAGCGCCCACCCCAGGGACATGCCGGCGTGGATCAGCGACGCCGCTGGCAGCAGCCGATGGGTGCGCTGCTCGTCGCGCAGGAGCAGGGTGCCGGCCGCGAGGGTGGCCTCCAGCGGGTCGCCGCCGGTGCGCAGCGCGTGCAGCATCGAGGGCAGGCCGCTGACCACGGTGGCGACCCCACCGGCGAGCACGGCATCGGACAGGGACCGGCCTGGTGCGCCGGTACGGCGGCGGAACTCGCCCCCGCGGACGACGTCGTCGAGCCGGTAGTTCTCCTGGTGGTGGGTCGTCGGGCGGCGCAGGCGGCTCATCTCTCTCCGATCGGTGGCGCGGCTCAACGCGGAGGCTGGTGCGCCGTGGTGAGTGACAGGAACGCCTGCCGGGTGCGTGCGTCCTCACGGAGGAGTCCCCGCAAGGCCGAGGTGGTGGTACGGACGCCGCGCAGCGACATGCAGGAGTGCTCCGCCTTCAGCACCACGCCCACCCCGCGGGGCCGGAGCGCTTCCTCCAGCCGGTCGGCCACCTGCGCGGTGAGGCGCTTCTGGACCTGCAGTCCCCGGGCGTAGGTCTCCACCACGCGGGCCAGCTTGGACAGCCCCACGATCCGCTCCCCGGGCAGGTAGCCGACGTGAGCCCGGCCGGTGAAGGGCAGCAGGTGGTGCTCGCACAGCGAGGTGAACGGGATCCCGGGCCAGGACCAGCTCGTCGTAGCCCTCCTCGTTGGCGAAAGTGGTCATGACGAACGGCGCGGGGCCCAGCAGTTCGGCGTAGGCGGCGGCGACCCGGCGGGGGGGTGTCCTGCAGGTGGTCGGCGGTCGGGTCCTGCCCGAGCGCCACCAGCAGGTCGCGGACCGAGCGGGCCGCGGCCTGCAGGTCCACCGTGTCGCCGGCCGCCGTTGCCGCAGGCCGCAACGAGATCCGCGGCCCGGCGGGGGCCGTCATCGACGGTGGGTGGCGGGGGCGCCCGCGCTGCTCTTGCCCAGGACCAGTCCGGCGGCGAGCATGCCCAGGCCCAGGCCGAGGTGCAGCACGTTGTCGGCGGCGTTGACCGGCACGAAGTTGGCGGGGCTGTCGTGTCCGACGAGTAAGCCGTACACGGTGAGCACCAGGTAGATCGCGCCCGCGCCGAGCAGGAACCCGCGGGCGCCGGCGAGGCTGCGGGCGGCGGCGAGCCCGACGACGCCGAACAGCAGGTGGACGACGTTGTGCAGCACGCTGACCTGGAACAGGCCCAGCAGGTGCGCCTCGGAGTGCCGTCCGGCGAAGGACAGGTCGGAGTAGCCGCTGGTGATGCCGGGCACGAAGCCGAGGATGCCGACGAGCAGGAACGCGGCGCCGGCGAGCATGGCGACGATCTGGACGGGGTGGCGGTTCTTCACGGAGGTCTCCTTGATCGGATCGGTCGGGAGGGGCGGTCAGGGGGTGCTGGTGTCGTGCCGGTCGATCGCCGGCAGCGGCCGGGGGGCGAGGTCCTTCTTGGCCGGCCCGCGCAGGACCTGGCCGGTGGGGGAGAAGCGGGCGCCGTGGCAGGGGCAGTTCCACGCCGTGTCGGCGGCGCTCCACTGGACGAGGCAGCGGGCGTGGGTGCACACCGGTGACAGGCCGTGCAGGTTGCCGGCGGGGTCCTTGTAGACGGCGACCTTCTCGCCGGCGACGTCGAGCACCCGGCCCTCACCGACGGCGAGCTCGTCGGCGGGGGTGGCGTCGGCGACGGTGAACCGGTCGCGGAGGAACTGCCGCACGAATTTCAGCGGCCCGGACAGAACACCCGTCTTGTTGGCGCCACCGCCGGTGGGGAGCGGCGGTGGGGAGACCTCGGCCAGGGGCACGCGGGGGTCGGCGAGCCGGTCGGGATCGACCTGGGCCCGGGAACGGAGAAGGGCCTCGACGTCGTCGCCGGCGTTCCAGACGTTGACGTTCATGCCGGCCAGCACCCGGCCGTCCTGCAACCAGAACGCCAGGAACTCGCGGCTGTCGGGATCGCCGCGGAAGACGACCCGGTCCCATCGCGTGGCGCGGCCGCGGTACTCCATGCCGGTGTCGTACTGGTCGGAGAAGAAGTACGGCAGCGCGTCGTAGGAAGCGCCCCGGCCGAGCATGCCGCGGGCGGCGGCCACGCCCTGGTCGCGGGCGGTGGCCCAGTGCTCGACGCGGACGTGCTGGTCGTAGAAGGAGTGGCGGGCGCGGGCGATGTCGCCGGCGGCGAAGATCCGTGGGTCGCCGGTGCGCAGCAGCTCGTCGACCACGACGCCGTCGTCGACGATCAATCCGGCCCGCTCGGCCAATTCGGTGCGGGGCTGCACCCCGATGCCCACCACGACGGCGTGGGCGTCGATGCGCCGGCCGTCGGAGGTGAGCACCTCCTGCACCCGGCCGGTTCCCCGGAAGGCCTCCACGCCGGTGCGCATCAGCAGCTGCACCCCGTGGCCGGCGTGGAGGCGGCGGTAGAACTCCCCGACCTCCGGGCCCAGGACCCGCGCCAGCGGGACCGGCGCCGGATCGAGGACCGTCACCTCCATGCCCTGCTGGCGGGCCGATGCGGCGATCTCCGCGCCGATCCAGCCCGCGCCCACGACGACGAGGTGGCCTCCGGGACGCAGGTCCTGGCGCAGCGCATCGGCGTCGGCCAGGGTCCGCAGGTAGTGGACGCCGGCGAGGTCACCGCCGGGCACCGGCAGACGCCGGGGAACGGCGCCGGTCGCCAGTAGCAACCGGTCGAAGCCCAGCCGCTCGCCGGTGTCCACCACCAGCTGGCCGCCGTTGCGGTCGAGGTCGGTGATTCGCGTGCCGGTGAGCAGTTCGATGTCGTGGTCGGCGTAGAAGGCGCTGTCCTGGAGGTGGACCTGCGCGCGGGGGGTCTCACCGCTGAGGTAGCCCTTCGACAGCGGCGGCCGGTCGTAGGGCAGCTCCGGCTCCTCGCCGATCAGGACGATCCGTCCGGCGAAGCCCTCCGCCCGCAGCGCTTCTGCGGCGCTGGCCCCGGCCAGTCCCGCGCCGACGATGACCATGGTGCCGCGTGTCGTCATCCCTGGAGCTCCTGCCGTCCGTCTGCCGGTCCTCCGGCGTGCTTGACTCCTTAGTGGCGGTGCCGGTCGGGCCTCTTACCTCGGACGTCGGAGATTCTTCGGATATGGCTCAGGAGCGACGTCGCGGCACAGCAGGGGTAAGACCAGGACGTCGCAGTGACACTCACCAGGCATGCAGACAGGCAGGCCGAGCACTGGCCCGGCGCCGCAGGGCGACGAGGTCGTCCGATGGCGGCGACGCTGGCTGCTCGAGGCTGGGTTCTCCTCCGCGCTCGCGGCGGTGCTCGCCGCGGACTTCCGGCTGGACCTGCACGCCGTGCTACAGCTGGTGGAGCGCGGTTGCCCACCGGTTCTGGCCGCGCGGATCCTCGCCCCGGCCGACGAGGACCCCGGAGCGTCGCGGTGACTGAGCGGGCAGGATGCGAAGTCGTGCAGGAGTCCGGAACTGCCCCGGCGGTGACGGAGCCGAGCGCGGCGGTCGGCCGTGACGACTTGCAGGAGTGGTTGACGCCGCTGCGGACCGCCGGCCCGGAGCGGGAACTGGCGATCGGCCGGCTGCACGGGTTGCTGCTGCGGGCCGCCCGGTTCGAGACCGCCCGTCGCCGGCCCACCGTGACCGGCGTCGGCGGCCAGCAACTGGACGATCTGGCCGTCCAGGCCGCGGACGACGCACTGATGTCCGTCCTGGCTCGGCTGGACTCCTTCCGCGGGGCCAGCCGCTTCACCACCTGGGCCTACAAGTTCGCCATCTACGAGACCTCCGTCAAGCTGCGCCGACGGGCCTGGCAGGACCGCGAGGTGCCCCTCCAACCCGAGACGTGGGCCCTCCTGCCCGACAGCGCAGCCCAGCCGCAGCAGCAAGCCGAGCACGCCGAGTTCCTGGCCGGCGTCCGCGACGGCATCACCGCCGCGCTCACCCCGCACCAGCGCCACGTACTCGTCGCCCTGGCCCTGGGCGGCGTGCCCATCGACGTCCTCGCCGACCGGTTGGGCACCACCCGCGGCGCGCTGTACAAGACCCTGCACGACGCCCGCCGCAAACTGCGCGCCCACCTCGCCGACCGCGGCCTCGGCCCCGCCCCCATCCCGACTTCTGAGGAGGCGTGATGAGCGACCAACAGCTCTCTCCGGTTCTGCGCCGCCTGCTCGGCCCCGGCCAGCCCGAGGTCACCTGCCAGGTGTGCTTCGACGAGCTCGACCGCTACGTCGACCTCGAGCTCGCCGGCGCAGACGCCGAGGCCGCCGTGCCCGGCATGGCGGCACATCTGCGCGGCTGCCCCGCCTGCGCCGAGGAGCACGCGAGCCTCAAAGCCCTTCTGGCAGAAGACCAGCCTGGCTGATCACCTCATCGAGACCCAGCCAGCCGATCGACCAGCCAGCCGCCGACGAGGCCGAGGGCGGCCCACAGCACCGCCGGCTGTCCGAGGGAGGCCAGGCGGAAGTTCCAGACCACGGTCGCGGGGACGTCGCCAGGAATGGTGTCGGGGCTCCCCGGAAGGAAGACGAGGACCAGCGCCAGCAGGACGGCGGTCGCCGCAGTGGCCGCCGTCGCGGTCCCGGCGACGCTGACACCGCGGCTGCGCAACAAGCTGACCAGCGCGACACCAGCATCACCATGACGGCGCCGCTGCAATTCGCGACCCTTGGGCAACTGCACGGGAGGCAGCGGCAGCCGGTCGTCCGCGGCGCTGGTCACGGACGTGAGACCTAACTGCGCCGGACACTTACCCGTGGTCCTGGACAGGGACAGGCTGTGCCTCTTGTGGTCTCCAGCACAGGGGCGTCCTGGGCGACGGGGAGGTGGCTCGTGCCGATCCGCGGGCTGAGTGCGTGCTTCGGGCTCGTGGTGCTGGTGGTGAGCGCCTGTTCCGGGGCCGATCCGGACGACGGCGCCACGGCGGACCCGAGCGCCACCGCAACCGGTGAACCGACGCGGGGCGGCACCCTCGTGGCGGCCATCGACAGCGATCCGGGCTCGCTGAACCCGGCGATCAGCACCAGCGGCGGCACCCACACCGCGTCGGAACTCCTGTTCAACGGCCTGGTTGAGCTGGACGAGCAGCTCGAACCCGTAGCCGAGCTGGCCGAGTCCTGGGAGGTGCTTGAGGACGGCGCCGTCTACCGGTTCGACCTGCGGAACGGGGTGACCTGGCACGACGGAGAACCGTTCACCTCCGCCGACGTGAAGTTCACGTTCGAGGAGATGCTGCTGGAGCTGCACTCGCGCACGGCCGCGTCGGTCGGTGCGGCGTTGCAGTCCATCGAGACGCCCGATCCGGACACCGTGGAGTTCCGGTTCCGCGAGCCCTACGCGCCTTTCCTGCTGCAGCTCGGCGTGACCGAGGCGCCCATCTTGCCGATGCACGTCTACGAAGGCACCGACGTGCAGGAGAACCCGGCCAACATCGACCCGATCGGTACCGGCCCGTTCCGGCTCGAATCCTACACCCCGGACTCCGAGCTTCGCTTCGTCGCCTACGAGGACTACTTCAAGCCCGACCTGCCCTACCTCGACGAGGTGGTCATGCGGATCATCCCGGACCCGGGCAACCAGGTGGTCGCGCTCGAGGCCGGCGAGGTCGACTGGCTGTTCGGTGCACCCGGCCCGGAGCTGGAGCTGCTGCGGCAGGCGGGCGGGTTCGGGTTCTTCGAGACGGCGGTCAACCCGGGTGGCTCGAACTGCATCATGACGGTGAGCTTCAACCTGGAGCGGCCGATGTTCCAGGACGTCGCCCTGCGCAGGGCGATCGGGACCGCGCTGGACCGCGACCAGTTCCTCGAGCGCGTGCTCTTCGGCCAGGGCAGGGTGGCCGAGGCGCCCATCTCCAGCGGCATCCCGTTCGCGCACGCCGCGGGACTGGAGGGGATGCCTCAGTTCGACGCCGCCGAGGCAGAGCAGCTCCTCGACGAGGCCGGCTGGCAGCGCGAGGGCGACGGCGTGCGGACGGCGAGCGGCGTGGACGGGGTGCCCGACGGGACACCGCTGGCCTTCGACTTCCTCCACTTCCCGTCCTTCGAGGCGTACGGCGACCTGGTCCGCGCGCAGCTCGGCGAGGTCGGCATCGAGGTGGAGCTGGTCCCGCTCGAGCCCCCGGTGTTCGCCGAGCGGGTCTTCACCGACCGCGAGTTCGACACCAACATCATCAGCTACTGCAACGGCGCCGACCCGGAGATCGGCGTCAAGCGCATGTACCTGAGCTCCAACGTCGGGCCGGTGCCCTTCTCCAACTCCTCGGCCTACCGCAACCCCGACGTGGACCGGCTGTTCGAGCAGGCGCGCACCACCGTCGACCTGGCGGAGCGCGGCGAGATCTACCGGGAGCTGCAGGAGCAGCTGGTGGAGGACCTGCCCTACCTCTGGATCGTCGAGACGGAGTCGGGACGGGTCTTCACCGACGACTGCGCCGGCTTCGGCCCCGCCGGCCACTTCGCCGAGACCGCCTACTGCGCGTCGTGAGCGGGGACCGTCCGGAGTGACGCGACGCTACGTCGTCCGTCGCGTCGCCCAGCTCGCGCCCACGGCGGCCGCCATCCTGCTGGTCGGCTTCCTGCTCATCCACCTGGCGCCCGGCGACCCCGTTTTGGCTCTGGCCGGCCAGAACGGGGACGCCGAGTACTACGCCCTCGTCCGGGAGAAGTTCGGGCTCGACGAACCGCTGCTGCAGCAACTGGCGACCTACGCGGGCAACGTCGTCCAGGGTGACCTGGGGACCTCCTACGTCCAGGGCCGGCCGGTGGTGGAGGCGATCGCGGAACGGCTGCCCGCGACGCTGCTCCTCACAGGGACGGCGCTGGCGCTCTCCACCCTGGCGGGCCTGGCGCTCGGCGTCTTCGCGGCGACCCGGCGCCGGCGCTGGCCCGACGTCACGGTCACCTCCGTGGCCCTGGCGGTCCACGCCGCCCCGGTGTTCCTCCTCGGCCAGCTGGCGATCCTGCTGCTCGCGCTTCGCGCTGGGTGGTTTCCGGTGCAGGGCATGACGGCTGCCGACGGCCCACCGTCCGGCCTCGGGCACGTCCTGGACGTCGCCCGCCACCTCGTCCTGCCGGCTGTCGTCCTCGCGTCGCAGGAGGTGGCCGCCGTCGCTCGCCTGTCCCGCGTCGGGCTGCTGGAGGAGCTTGCGCACGACCACGTCCGCAGTGCCCGGGCCAAGGGGGTTCCCGAGTGGTCGGTCGTCACCAAGCACGCCCTGCGGCGGGCGATGCTGCCGGTCGTGACGGTCATCGGTGGCCGGGTGGGTCACCTGGTCGGGGGCGCGGTGGTCGTGGAGGTCCTCTTCGGCTGGCCTGGCATCGGCCGCCTGCTGGTGACCTCGATGATCAACCGGGACGCGCCCATCGTCCTCGGCATCTTCCTGCTCGTCGCGCTCACGGTGGTCGTCGCCAATCTCCTGACCGATCTCCTCTACGCCTGGCTGGACCCGCGTGTCCGATATCGCTGAGGTCGCTGCCGAAGGGCTGGCCACCGGGCCTGTGCCGCGCCGCCCACGGTTGGCCGCCCGCGTGCTCCGCACGCCCACCGGCGTCGTCGGCGTGCTGATCACGCTGTGCTGGCTGGCCGTCGGGGTCGCCGCCCCGGCCCTGGCGCCCTACGACCCGTTCGCGATCGAGGGGTCGGCACTCGGACCACCCTCGGCCGTGCATCCCCTGGGCACCGACGCCCTCGGCCGGGATCTGCTCAGCGGCGTCGTCTGGGGTGCCCGGACCTCGCTCGTCGTGGCCGCGGGGGTCGCGGTGCTCGCACTGCTCATCGGCACGGTCGTCGGCCTGGTGTCCGGCTACCTCGGGGGGTGGCTGGACGACGTCCTCATGCGGTCCACGGAGGTCTTCCAGGTCCTGCCGCGGTTCTTCCTGGCCCTGGTCGTCATCGCCTTCTTCGGCCCGGGCCTCGACCGCCTCGTGCTCGTGCTCGGTGTGACGTCGTGGCCCCTGCTCGCCCGAGTGGTCCGGGCGGAGGTCTTCTCCCTCCGGCACCGGGAGTTCGTGGACGCCGCCCGCGTGCACGGGGCCTCGACGTCCCGCATCCTCGTGCGCGAGATCCTGCCCAACGCCCTGCCTCCGGCGGTCGCGCTCCTCGGGCTCGTCGTGGCGCAGGTGATCCTCATCGAGGCGAGCCTCGGCTTCCTGGGGCTGGGCGATCCGAACGTCACGAGCTGGGGCGCGCTGGCGAGCGAGGCGCAGCGCTTCCTCCGGGCCGCCTGGTGGCTGTCCGTCTTTCCCGGATTGGCCATCCTGCTGGCCGTGCTGGGCCTCAACCTGCTCGGCGACGCCGTCACCGACGCGGCATCGGGTCGGCGATGACCGGTCCGCCGCTGCTCTCGGTCCGCGACCTCGTCGTCGACTTCGCCACCCCGGAAGGGCCGGTGCGGGCGGTCGAGGGCGTCGACCTGGACGTCGGGGCCGGCGAGACCGTCGGGCTCGTGGGCGAGTCGGGATCAGGGAAGACGGTGACCGTGCTGGCCGCCGTCGGGCTGCTGCCGCCGCCACCGCGCTGCACCGTTTCCGGCAGGGTCCTCTTCGCCGGCCGCGACGTGCGCCGGATGGACCGGCGGGAGCTGCGGTCCCTGCGCGGCCGGGAGATCGGCATGGTGTTCCAGGACCCCCTGACGTCCCTGCACCCCTCCTTCCGGGTCGTCGACCAGGTCGCCGAGGCCCTGCGGGTGCACGATCCCCGGCTGCCGGGAGCGGGGGCCCGCCGCCGCGCCGTCGAACTGCTCGAGCAGGTCGGCGTCCCCCATCCCGGCCGGCGGCTCGGTGACTACCCGCACCAGTGGTCGGGTGGCATGCGACAACGGGCCATGATCGCGATGGCCATCGCCAACGCGCCCCGTCTGCTCATCGCGGACGAGCCCACCACGGCACTCGACGTGACCGTCCAGGCGCAGATCCTCGACGTCCTGCAGCGCTCCCGGGACGAGGTCGGCGCCGCGACCGTCCTGATCACCCACGACCTGGGTGTCGTGGCCGAGCTGGCCGACCGGGTCGTCGTCCTGCGGAACGGCCGGAAGGTCGAGGAGGCCGGTGTGACGGAGATCTTCACCGCTCCGCGGGACACGTACACCAGGACCCTGGTGACCACGCTGCCGAGACTGGACCGGCCCGTGCAGCCGCGGCCTCGACCGCCGGAACCCCGAGGGGAGGTGCTGGAGGTCGAGGACCTGGTGGTCCACCACCCCCGCCCCGGACGTGGCGTCGTCCACGCGGTGAACGGGGTCTCCCTGACCCTCGCGGTGGGCGAGACCCTCGGCCTCGTGGGGGAGTCCGGGTGCGGCAAGTCCACGCTGGCGCGCACCCTGCTGCGCCTGGTGGAGCCCACCTCCGGGCGGGTGCTCTTCAAGGGGCAGGACCTCACCGCCGCCCGCGGCAGGCGGCTGCGGGCGCTGCGCCGGTCGTTGGCGCTGGTGTTCCAGGACCCGTACGCCTCCCTCAACCCGAGGATGACCGCCGGCGAGACCATCGCCCAGCCGCTGCGTGCGGCCGGCCGCTACCGGGCGGCGGGCGGTGCGGGACGGGTCGCGGAGTTGCTCGACCTGGTCGGCCTGGCGCCCGCGGCGGCCGGCCGGCTGCCCGCCGAGTTCTCCGGCGGCCAGCGCCAGCGCATCGGCATCGCCCGCGCCCTGGCCCTCGATCCGGAGGTCCTCGTCCTCGACGAGCCGGTCTCGAACCTGGACGTCTCCATCCGGGCACAGGTGGTGGCGCTGCTCGACCGGCTGCAGCGAGAGCTCGGGCTGGCCTACCTGTTCATCGCGCACGACCTGGCGCTGGTGCGGCAGATCAGCGACCGGATCGCGGTCATGTACATGGGCAGCATCGTGGAGACCGGCACCCGGGAGCAGATCTACGGACGACCGACGCATCCCTACACGCAGTCGCTGCTCTCCGCGGTGCCCGTCCCTGACCCGGCGCAGCGCGGGTCGCGCCGCCGCATCCTGCTGGCCGGTGACGTCCCCGATCCCGCGGATCCGCCGTCGGGGTGCCCGTTCCGCACCCGGTGCTGGAAGGCCATCGAGGAGTGTGCCCGGGAGGTGCCGGCGCTGGTCGTCCGGCAGGGGAGCGACCACCCCAGCGCCTGCCTGTACGCCGAGGTGCTGACGATCAGCCCAGCAGGCGGCGGCCGGTGATCCGGCCGAGGGACGCCGCCACGTCCTGCACCGCGGTGAGCACGTCGCCGGTCCCGGGCCAGTCGGCGACCGCGACCCGCGCCCGGTCGGCCGCGCCGACGGCGTCACTCCACGGGACCGCGCCGGCGAACGCGAGGCCGTGCCGCGCGCAGAACTCCTCGACGGCCTCCCGGTCCCCCGTCGAGCGCACCTTGTTGGCCACGACCGCGACGTAGGGCACCGTCAACTCGGCAACCAGTGCGCTCATCCGCCGCACCGTCTCCAGGGACCTGTAGTACGGCTCGGCGACCAGGAGCACCGCGTCGACGTGCCGGACGGTGCCCCGGCTCAGGTGCTCCGGAGAAGCCTCCATGTCGACGACGACGAGACGCCCCGGGGCGCCGAGGTCCTCGAGGACGGAGGACACCACCGCGTGCGCGGCGCACAGGCAGCCCTCGTCGGCGTGCGCCGGGCCACCCATCCCGAGCAACCGGATGCCGTCGGGTCCCGCAGCGGCGTACCGGTCGAGCACCGTGTTGACCGGCTCCAGCAGCCCGGTGCCGCCACGGCGCCGGGAGACCAGCGAGACGGGGACGGGCTGCAGCCGGCCGGCCGCCGGCGCCGCCCCGAGCGCGGCGGCGAGATTGGGGTTGGCGTCGGCGTCGACGGCGACGACCTTCCGCCCGCCGCGGGCGGCCAACAGAGACAGGGTGGCCGACAGCGTCGTCTTTCCCGCGCCGCCCTTGCCGGCGAGGGCGATCCTCACCGTCGCAGCCTGCCCTGCTCGAGGACCGCCCGGTAGCGCGCGCTGTAGGCATCGAGGCTGCGGGCGACGTGCTCGAGGGAGCCGGCGACCGCGTGCAGCCACTCCCGGCCCTCGTCGGTCAGCTCGTACGTGCGTCGTGCCGGACCGCTGGCCGACGGTTGCCAGGCCGAGCGGACCAGGCCCTCCTCGTCCATGGCCCGCAGGCTGCGGTACAGCCCGCCAGGATCCACCCGGTCCAGGCCGAGGGCGGACACCTGCTCCAGCAGTTCGTAGCCGTGGGAGGTGCCCTCGGCCAGGAGCAGGAGCAGGCAGGGCCGGAGGTAGTTGCGGGGGAGGGCGACGGGGACCTCCTCGGGAGGTGCGCCGCTCACGCGTGCCCGCCGGGCGACCGCTCGGCGGCGCAGGCGAGCGCCTCCTCGACCGAGTTGTGGCACCAGCAGTCGGCGCTGCACTCGCCGTGCGCCGGCCGGGTGAGGTCGGAAAAGCTCAGGGCGAACTCGGTCCGGCCCTCCTCGAGGCCGGTCTCGGAGAGCACGTAGCCGGTCGGCGCCCGCTCCAGGTAGCCGTCGGCGACCAGCTGGTCCAGGTAACCGACGCCGACCCGCGCCTCGACCCCGAGGAAGCGTTCGAGCAGCGGTGCATCGATGACCTCACCGAGTCCTTCCCCGCGGAGCCAGAACATGACCTGCAGGATCTCGCTGCGCCAGTAGAGGGCACGCAGCGCCTCGGACTTGGGCGGGTGCAGCTCGTCCACGTCGGCTCCTCGGCCCGTTCAAGGGTGTGATGCACATTACACGGCAGGGGCCCGCTAGCTGTACGGTGCACCTACCGGCGTCCCCCTTCCCCCCGGGAGCGTGGCATGGCAGACCGACAGACCCGCACGCCTGCACTGCAGGCGCGCACCCCGGCGCAGGAGCTCCTGGACGCGCTCGGACCGGTCGAGCGGTTCCACGACACCGAGGAGGTCGGGGCCTTCGGTCTGCCGTCGGGCCGGGTCACCGAGGACATGCTGGCCGGCGGCGACGAGACGACGGCGGCGACCCGGTTCGGGCCCCTGCAGAAGATCCACGTCTTCTGGTTCGCGGGCATGAGTTGCGACGGCTGCAGCGTGGCCGTGACGGGGGCGACGAGCCCGTCGGTGGAGAGCATGCTCCTGGGCGCGCATCCGGGGCTGCCCCGCGTGGTGCTGCACCACCCCGTCCTCAACATGGAGTCCGGCCCGCACTACGTGCGCGCGGCTGAGCAGGCGATGGCAGGCACGCTGAACGCCCCCTACGCCGTCGTCCTCGAGGGCTCCATCTCCGACGAGCTGGCGGCCTACGCCACGGGTGGCTACTGGTCCGGCCAGGGCGAGGAGCCCTGGGGTCCGGACGGCGAGATGCGGCCGGTCACCGCGTCGGAGTGGATCGCCCGCCTGGCGCCGAACGCGGCTGCCATGATCGCAATCGGGACGTGCGCCACCTGGGGTGGCATCCCGTCGGCCGAAGGCAACCCGACGGGCGCGATGAGCCTGATGGACTGGCTCGGCAAGGACTACCGCTCCACCTTCGGGGTCCCGGTGGTCAACGTCCCGGGGTGCCCGCCCATCGGTGACAACTTCACCGAGACCGTGGCGGCGATCCTCTACTTCCTCCAGGGCTTCGGGCCGCTGCCCGAGTTCGACGAGCTCGGCCGGCCGGCCTGGCTCTTCGGGGAGACGGTGCACCGCCACTGCGTGCGGGGTGCCTACTACGAGGAGGGCACGTTCGCGCAGGAGTTCGGTGACCCGGAGTGCCTCGTCGAGGTGGGCTGCTGGGGGCCCGTCGTCAACTGCAACATCACCTCGCGCGGGATGATCAACCATGTCGGTGGCTGCATGAACGCCGGCGGACCGTGCATCGGCTGCACCATGCCCGGCTTCCCCGACAAGTTCACCCCGTTCTACAAGCGGCCGCCTGGTTCGTTCGCGTCGACCACGGTCTCGCGGATGGTGGGCAGCGTCATCCGGCCGCTGCGCAAGTTCAGCAACAACCACCTCAACCGGGAGGTGCGCTGGGACCGGCAGGGCGCGACGCCCAGCGGCTTCGGGCGGGAGAAGGCCGAGCCCTCCGCGCTGGCGGAGATCAACCACAAGTTCTACGACATGCTCCGCCGCTCCGGGGACCGGGGAAAGGCGAAGGCCGACGTGTGGGGGAAGCGGGACGAGGCCCCGAGCGGTGGCAGCCCCAACCCCCGCATCTGACGGGCACCGCAGCGAGCCCAGGAGTCGCCATGTGCTTCAAGACCCTGCCGGTCGAGTTCGACGAGCGCGGACAGGCCACGCTGCGCGGCGGCATCCCCAACCCGTACGACGTCACGGTCGCAAAGCCGGACGTCGGGACGACGGAGGAGGAGCGCACCGCGCGGATCGAGCGCCTGATGGCCCGCAACGGGCACATCAAGGACCTCAACATGGACCCGGTGACGCGCATCGCCGGCGCCATGGCCGTGCACGTCACGGCCGATCTGGAGAACCGGGCGTACCTCGACTCGCACGCCGTCGCCACGCTGTTCCGCGGGTACGAGGTGATCCTCATGGGTCGCGACCCACGCGACGCGATCTTCGTGGCGTCCCGCGCCTGCGGGGTCTGCGGCGGGGTGCACGCGCACGCGGCGGCGTACGCGATCGAGTCCGCGATGGGCATCACGCCGCCACCGCTGGGCACCGTCGTCCGCAACATGACCGAGGCGGCGGAGATGGGCTACGACAACCCGCTGCACCTCTACCTGCTGGCCGGGCCGGACTACTCCGAATCGGTCGTCAAGACCACCAACCCCGAGCTGTGGCCCAAGGCCGAGGCGTGGAGCTGCCCCAACGCGCACATCCACGGCTTCGCGACGATGGCCGACCTCATGACGGCGCTCAACCCCCTGACGGGGGCGCTGTACCGGGAGGGTCTGGAGTTCACCCGGCTGTCCCGCGAGATGGTCGTGCTGCTGACCGGCAAGTACCCGCACCCCGAGAACGTGGTGCCCGGTGGGGTGTCGACGACCCTGACCCTGCAGGCGCTCAACGAGTACCACTCGCGGCTGGGCAAGATCTTCGACTACGCCCAGCGGATGATGGCGGTGTGGGACGACATCCCCACCTTCTTCTACGAGGCCGACGAGCGGTACCAGCTCACCGGATACCGGCCGTCGAACCAGATCGATCCCGGCTACTGGGACGATCCGTACGCGTACGACGCCACCTACGCGAACTGCAACGCCTGGGGCGAGAAGCGCTGGTCCACGCCGGGCGTGGTGATCGGTGGTGAACTGCTGACCACCCGGCTCACGGACATCAACATCGGATGGGAGGAGTTCGTCGAGCACTCCTACTACGAGGAGTCCTCGACCACCCGCTTCGCGACCGACCCGCTGGGCAACCCC
Organism: Blastococcus mobilis; assembly: GCF_900188025.1. Classification (GTDB taxonomy): domain Bacteria; phylum Actinomycetota; class Actinomycetes; order Mycobacteriales; family Geodermatophilaceae; genus Blastococcus_B; species Blastococcus_B mobilis. The sequence goes on along the minus strand of NZ_FZNO01000028.1, from coordinate 17,054 downwards.
CTCTCGCCCTACCACCCCTGGAACAAGCGGACCCTCCCCAAGCCCGGCGCCAAGAACTGGAAGGACAAGTACACCTGGGCGTGCACTCCCCGCTGGGACCGCCAGGTGGTGGAGGCCGGCTGCTACTCCCGCCTGCTCATGACGGCCACGGCTCAGAAGATGCCCGAGAGCCGGTTCATGACGGCCACCGGGTCGAGCATGCGCTTCGTCGTGCCCAAGGGCGAGACCGGCGAGCGGGAGGTGGAATGGCGGGTGCCGGAGAAGTGGAATGCCTTCGAGCGCAACCGCGGCCGCGCCTACCACTACCTGTTCAGCCAGCTCGTGGCACTCGAGAGCCTGCTGCAGGCCTACGACCTGCACCGGCGGGGGGAGCGCAGGGTCGCCGCCCTGGATCCGGAGGAGCTCGAGAAGGCCATCCCCGACGACGAGCGGGTCAGCGTCGGCTGGTGGGGGGCCGGACGCGGGTGGCTCACCCACCACCTGGTCATGGACAAGGGCAAGATCACCAACTACCAGATCTGCACGCCGTCGACGATCAACGCCTCACCGCGCGACCCGTGGGACCAGCCGGGCCCGTACGAGGAGGCGGTGATGAACACGCCGATCCTCGAGCGGATGTCCGACCCGTCGGACTTCACCAGCATCGACATGCTGCGGGCCATCCGGAGCTTCGACCCGTGCATGCCGTGCACGACGCACGTGCACACCGGTGCCGGCGAGGTGGTCCGCGAGGTCAACACCTGCTCCTGCGGCGGTGACTGAAGGCGCCGTCCGTCGATGACGGTCTTCGTCGGTGGTGTGAGCGAGCTCTTCCAGCGTGACCTCGACCTGGGGCGGCTGGCCGTGGAGCAGTTGCGGACCGAGGACCTCGGTGCGGGCGTGACCGTGGAGGACCTGCACTACGGCGCGGTGGCCGTGGCGCAGCAGCTGGCCGACGAGGGACCCGACCTGCTCGTACTCGTGGCCGCCACGCGGCGCGGGCGCCCCCCCGGGACGGTGCAGCGCCGGCGCATCGACCCACCGCACCTGTCGACGGAGGAGCTGCAGGCCGCGGTGGGCGACGCCGTCGTCGGGTACGTGCACGTCGACCTCGTGGTCGACGTGGCGGCCGGCTTCGGCGTCCTGCCGCCGCGGACGGTCGCGGTGGAGGTCGAGCCCGAGGAGGTCGGACCCGGGGAAGGTCTGAGCGCATCCGCCTCAGCCGGTCTGCGAACGGCCCTGACACTCGTGCGCGACGAGGTGCGCCGGGCTCCGCTGCTCCAGCTCGTCGGCGAACTGCGACCGCTGCTGGACGGCGACCGGCTCGAGGACTCCGACGCTCTCCGCGTGCTGCGTGCGCTCCTGGACGAGCTGGAGGTCCTGGACCGGGACGGCCGGTGGGGCGCGGCCTTCGCGCTGTGCGACCGCTTGCGGCTGGCGATTGCCGGAGGCTCGGCGAGCGCCGGCATGGACCACCGCGACTGGGGTCTGTGGTGGGCGCTGATCGAGGGGCTGGACCGCCTCCAGGCGATCGAGGGGGCATCTCCGGCGTCCGAAGGCCCGCCCCGCTGACGACTCGGCGGATCAACCGATCCGGGCCGCCGACGCGCGCTCGTCGCCCGCCCGGTCGTCCTGGCGTTCTGCGACCAGCACCAGCAGCTCCACGTCCAGGTCGTCCGGGCCGTCGCCGACCGGTACGCCGTCCGCCCTGCGCCGGAGCCGGAGGAGGAACCCGAACCCGGCGACAGCGGCGACCGCGAGGGCGCCCAGGCCGACCTCGAGCGGCCCCGGCGCGGCATCGTCCGCGGTCTGCTGACCCGTGGCGGCGCCCCGTGCCGAGGGCACGGCCCGGGTGGGTTGCTCGGTAGCGGCGGTCGGGATGACGACGTCCGTCCACGCGTGCGTGCCGACGGGCGACTCGTCGCGGCCGGACGCCACGGCGATGACCTTGTGGGTGCCTGCAGCGTCGTCGGGAATCTCGATCCGGGCCGTCACGCTGCCGTCCGGGGCCACCGGCGCGTGCCCGAGGACCTGCCCGGCCGATCGGTCCCAGACCAGGGTGACACCTCCCGGGGAGAAGCCGCCGCCGCGGATGGTCACCAGGTCACCGGAGTCGGCAGGTCCCTCGATCGCCAGCCACGAGCCGGTGTCGCAGGCCAGCGCCGCGTTCCCGTTCACGACCAGAACCACGGCGGCGCAGATGGCGACCCCGATGCTCCGCACCAACCGGATGCCGCGCGCCATGGCGCCTCCCTCGGACCCGTCCCGCCGGTGACGGTTCCACCGCCGTCCGACGCCCGTCAAGTCGAACCCGGCGCCGGTCCGACTGGTCACCTGGACAGGAGCCCGACAGCATGGGCTGTGAGGGAGAGCACCCGGACCGAGGAGGCTGCATGTCCCGCTCCACGCTGTCCCTGTCCCTCGCGGTGACCGCCGGCTTGCTGGCCGCCGGATGCGGGGGCGGTGACGATCCCGCCGGGACCCGCGCAGGAACCACCCAGCCGGCGCAGGAGGGGACGGAGGACCGCGGAGGTGGGCCGATCCTGGAGCAGGGCGACGACGAGATCCGCGGATCGTTCAGCGTGGTCGCGATGGCGCACACGACGCCGTACGCAGGGGCCGAACTCGAGGAACAGCAGCCGACCCCCTGGGACGGCGGGGCGGGGGGCGAGGGCCCGTACCGCTACGCCGCCATCCCCTGCAACGAGGACGCTCCCGTCAACAACATCTCCGGTGACCTGCCGACGTTCAACGCACTCGTGCCCGGGAGCCGGGTCCCGGCCTCGACTCGGTCCCACCCGCTGGAGTTCACCGTCACGGAGGGGGACGACGGAGCGATGCAGCTGGAGGGGACCTTGGAGCTCACGGTCTGCCAACTGCGGCCGGGCGTGACGCCGGACCCTGATCCGGTCCCGGATCCCGAGAAGGACCGCATCCGTGTCGAGTGGACGGCCCAGGCGGTCGAGGCAGCGGAGGAGACGGTCGTGTGGCAGGGGTCGCTCGAGATCGTCGGTGGGACCGGGCCGTACGAGGAGCTCCGCGGGGAGGGCACCATCGCCGGGTACTTCTTCTGCTTCGCCCCTGAGGGTTGCGCGGAACTCGGCGAGTTCCGGGACGTGCAGTTCACCATGAGCGGCAGCTACACCGTGCCGGCGGAGGCGGTGGAGGAGGGCGGCTCGTGACCGCGCCGGCCCGGCAAGCCGATCACCGGCGCTCGAGCACCGAGGCCACCGCGTCGAGGTCGGCGTTGACCTTCTGCAGCGCGGGTCCGATCGGTTCGGTCTGGTGTTCGATGGCGCGCACTCCCATCGTGACCCGGGCCAGCGTCTGCGAGACCCGGCGGAGGGTCCGTGTGATGGCGACGAGGTAGCCGGCCAGCGCACCGACCAGCACCGCCACCTCACCCAGGGTCAGTGCGATCAGGCCCTTCCTCATCGAGTGCGCTCCTCGTCGCCGTCCGGCATCCCCACGTCCCGTCGCAGCACGGCGGTCCGATCCGTCGTGCCGGAGAGCAGGTGTCCGGTCTGGGTGTCCTGCGCGACCAGCTTTCCGGCCGTCCACGCCCGTCCGACCGCCGCGTCGACCTCCTGGACGCTCCGGCGCAGCGTCTCGAGCAGGCCGGCGACGGCGACGAGGACCACCCCACCGCCGGCGAGGGTGGCCAGCCAGCGCACCTCGGTCGCGTTCCGGTGGGTCATCGGTGAGCCTCCTCCGTCGACGACGCGCCGGCGGCGGCCCGGACGCGCGCGGCGCCGGCGCACAGATCCTCGAACAGCGGGGCCACCTCGGTGTTGCCGCGCAGTGCCGCGGCGGCCTCGGCGATGGCGTCGGTGTACCGGCGGATCTCCTGTGCCACGGCCAGCGTGCGGTGCAGGAGCAGACCGGCTGCGCCGACGGCGGCGGCTCCCGCACCCAGCCCGGCGAGGGCGGCCAGGCGCGCGTTGCCGCTCACCGGCGTCCCCGTGACGGCGCGACGATGCGGTCGAGGTGACCGTTGACGTGGACGAGGTCGAACAGCGGCGCGGTGTTGGCGTGGGTGCCCTCCAGTGCCGCGGCGATCTCGTCGGCCTGCCGGGCGATGCGCCGGGCCAGACCGATGATCGCCAGCAGCAGTCCCGCCGCGACGACCACGACGGACCCGCCCGCCCACCAGCCGGCCTTCCACCCGGCCGGGGCCTCGACCAGGGCGGACCGGACCGCGGGATCGTTCAGTGTGACCGGCATCACGTGGACGCTACTACATGCACGGGACACCTACATGCCCTCGGCGTCCGGCTCGGCGGGCTCGAGCACCCCGAGGTTCGGCGGGCGGACGGCGACGCGGTTGCCCCGAGGGGTGAGCAGGACGAGCGCGCCATCGGCCAGCACGCCGACGGCCTCCCCGACGACGGCCGGCCCGCCCGGGCCGAGTGGGATCATCCGCGCCCGCACGGACCGGCCCACGGTGCGGCAGCGCGGCCTGTATGCCGCCAGCACGGCGTCGACCGGCTCGGCGAGCCGGGTCTCGACGGCGGCGGCCAGGCGGGCGAGCAGCGGACCGCGCGGTGGCCCCGCGTCCTCCACGAGCACCGTGGCGACCCCCCAGTCGATCCGTGCCGGGCCGAGTTGGACGAACACGCCGATCCGAGCGAGCACCGTGGCGCCGTCCGCGGTGGTGACGGTCTCCGGCCAGTCGAAACCGGCGTCATCCCGGGCGTCGGCCAGGGCATCGGCCAGCGCGACAGAGACGACGACGTAGAGCCAGCCCTCGCGCTCCGGTGGCAGCTCAGGACGCAGGACCATCGAGAAGCCGAGTCCACGTCCGGCCCGCACCTGCCACGGCCAGCCGCCGCGCCCCCGGGGTGACGCCTGGTAGTCGGCGACGACCACGGCACCCGCCGGGGCACCGGAGCGGGCCCAGGCCATCGCCTCCGGCTCGGTGGACAGCAGCGCGGGGTAGGTCCGGAACGGCCGGTCGCCCAGCGCGGGGGCGAGCTCGTCCGCGGCGAGGTCGCCGGTCATCGCCAGCCGAGCCGCTCGCCGCGTTCGGCCGCCACCGCGTCGAAGCTCGTCGCCAGGCGCTGCCACTGCGGAAGGGGGAACCGGGCCATGGCCGAGCGCATGACGCCGGCGAGGGCATCGCCGGCCTCCGTGGACCGGCCGGTGCTCCCCACCCCCGCCGCCACGGCGGCCCTGACCATGGCGTCGTAGGCGGCGGGCGGCAGTTCGAGCAGCACGTGCAACAAGCTCTGCCCGAGCGCAACCGCGGCGCCCGGGCGAGCCAGGGCGCCCTCGAGCAGGCCGGCCACGGCGGCCTCCCGGTCGGACGCCGTCGCCTCGACCAGGCGCAGCACCTCCTCCCGGAGGGTGGCGGTCCACCGGTCGGGCGGCTCGGAGTCGAGCACGGTGAGCAGGTCGTCCCCCGGCGGGGGCGGCAGCACGGCGAGCACCTGCCGGGCCTGGTCCCGCACCGGTCCCGTGGCAGCCGCCACGGCCAAGGCCTGCCGGGCGGCCAGCCGGGCCCGGGAGTCCTGCCCTGCCCGTGCGGCCGCGAGCGCCAGGTTGGCCTTCGCCATCGCGTACTCCGCGGGACGGACGGCCCGGGGAAAACCGCCCAGCGCCCGGCGGAACGCCTCCGCAGCCTCGGCCGACCGGTCGGTCGCGAGCAGAGCGAGGCCAAGCCCGTTGAGGGCGGCGCCCAGGCCGGCCAGGTCGCCGCCCCGTTCGGCGAGCTCCACCGCCTCCTCCAGCAGGAGTCGGGCCCCTGTCGGGTCACCGGCGGTCAACAGGGAGGCGCCGTGCTCGCGTGCGCATGCGCCGGCCTCGGCGTGCTGCCCGGCCGTGAGGAAGGACCGCTGCGCGTCCTCCCAGGCGGTCTGCGCGCCGGCGAGGTCGCCGGCGTCCCTCAGGACCAGGCCGAGGTTGTACGACGCCGCGGCCCGCTCGACCGGCTGCCCGAGCGCCGCGAACCCCCCGACCGCGGCCCGGAACGCTGTTTCGGCGTCTCCGGGCCGTCCCGACTCCCGGAGCGCGATGCCGAGCATGTTGGTCGCCTTCGCCTCCTCCAGGCGCAGTCCCACCCGGCCGAAGACCTGCCGGGCGACGGTCAGCGCCTCCACGGCGACCGTCGGCTCACCCGCCGCCAGCCGGGCGGCACCGAGGTGGAACTGCGCCGTCGCGTGCTGCACCGGATAGCGCCCGACCGGATAGCGGCCGAGCCGGGCCTCCAGCGACTCCTGCTCCGCGACCACCGCCGCCTACGCTTCAGCCGTGAGCGCGATCGTCGCCTGCTTCGGCAACGTGCTCCGCGGGGACGACGGGTTCGGCAGCGCGGTCGCCGAGCGGCTCCTGGCGCGGGAGCTGCCCGCCGGGGTGGACGTCCTCGAGGTCGGCATCGGGGGCATCCACCTGGTGCAGGAGCTGATGCGCGGTATCGCCGTCTTGATCGTCGTCGACGCCGTCGACCTGGGCCGGCCGCCCGGCACCGTCGTGGTCCAGCGTCCGCAGGTCCTCGACGTCGCAACCCTTCCGCCCGAGCGGCGGCGCGACGAGCTCGCCGACATGCACCTGGCTACCCCGGAGAAGACGCTCATGGTCGCGCGGGCCCTGGGTGTGCTGCCCGACGTCACCTTCGTGGTGGGGGTGCAGACCACCGACACCGACCGGGTCGGACAGGGCCTGTCGCCGGCCACCGGACGAGCGGTCGAGCTCGCGGCAGCGGAGGTCGACCGGCTGCTGGCCGAGCACGTCGCCACCGGAGGCTGAGCCGGGTCCGGCGCCGTCACGCCGGCCGGGGCTGGATCTGCAGCAGCACCGGGCCGGGCGGCGGGTGCGGGGCCGCACCGCTGTCGGGGGCGACCTCCATCGCGACGAAGCCGGGTAGGTTGTCCCGCAGGGCCTGCTCCACGCCGTACCGCAGCGTCTGGGCCGCCGACGTGCAGCCCGAGCAGGCGCCGTTCAGGCGGACCCGGACCACGCCGCGCTCGACGCCGAGAACCTGGACGTCGCCGCCGTGCTCGGTGATGTAGGGCCGGACCGGATCGAGGGCGGCGGTGGCCGCCGCGACGTCGTCGACCCCCACCCCGTAGGCCTCGAACAGCCAGGCGACCGCCGGATCGCTGCGCCGCAGTCCGTCGACATCGGCGCCCAGCGCGTCGGCCAGCCGGGTCACTGCCAGCCGGTGGATCGAGTCCACGCCGTCGAGCAGCTCGAACACCTTGGCGCGGACGGCCTCGTCGAATTGTTCGACCTCGCCGAACAGCTCCTCGAGTCGGTCGAGCAGCGGGCCGAGCTCCGCCAGCGCCGCCTCGGAGGCCGGGCTCGGGTCAGCCATGTGCGGGGCGGACCGTGGCCATAGCGCGGTCCTCCTGCCTGTCGACGGTTCGGCGACGTGGTGGCAGTGTGCCTCGCAGTAGGTGACCTGCGCCACAACCGGCGATCGCAGCGAGGAGCAGCTGATGACCACCACGGCACGTCCGGTAGCTCTCAAGGTCGGAGTGGTGGGAAAGGGAGGGGTCGGCAAAACGACGGTCGCCGGGCTGCTCGCCCGCGCGTGGGCGGAACGGGGCCGGACGGTGGTGGCCATCGACACCGACTCGAACCCGAACCTCGGTCTGTCGCTCGGGCTCTCGCTCGAGGAGACCGAAGCCGTCCCCGTGCTGCCGCGCAGCGTGGTGGTCGGCCGGGCCGGCGGGCCGGCGGCGGAGGACCTCGTCGGGGAGTACGGACGGCCCACGCCCGCCGGCCCGACGCTGCTGTCGGCGATCAGGGTGGCGCAGGCCGGTGCGGGGTGCACCTGCGGCGGACACGCGACCGTCCGCAGCCTGCTCGCCGACGCGCTGGCGGACGTGGATCTGACGCTGGTCGACATGGAGGCCGGACTCGAGCACCTGAGCCGGTCCGGAGGCACCCTCGCCCACGCGGACCTGCTGCTGGTGGTCTGCGAGCCGACCCGCAAGTCGGTGGTCACCGCGGTACGGACGGCGACGCTCGCGGCCGAGCTGGGGATCCCGAAGGTGCTGGCGGTCGGCAACAAGGCGCGCTCCCCGGAGGACGAGGATTACCTCCGCACCGCGCTCGCCGAGGAAGGCCTGGCGGTCGCCGGCGTGCTGCCCTACGACGAGGACGTCGCCCGCGCCGACCGCGCCGGCGCGGTGGGCAGCCCGCCAGGAACACCCGCCGTCCGAGCCGAGCTGGAGACGGTGCTCGACGCCGTCGAGAGCAGCCGGGGATCGCTCGCAGCGGACGGATAACCCGGCCGGGTTTGGCGGACGCCGCGGAGCGGCACCGCACAGGCATGGACAGCACCGAGGGTCGTTTGGCCGGGCGGGTCGCGGTCGTCACGGGGGGCAGCAGCGGCCTCGGTCGCGCGACGGCGTCGGCCCTCGCGGCCGAGGGCGCCGCCGTCGCGGTCCTGGGGTTTGTCTGCTCTACCCCGGCGCCATGGACACCCACCGGGGCCGCTGGTCCCCGGAAGCCCGGGAGACGCTCGGGAGGGCGGCCGAGCCGGCCGAGGCCCTGCCGCCGGGGGACGTCGCGGGGCTGATCACCTGGATCTGCGCCGCTCCACCCGAACTCGTCCTCAACGAGGTGACCGTCACCCCGCTGCTGGAGCGCGGCTGGCCGTGACCGTCGGGCTGTCAGGCCCCACCGGGAAGGAGGTGCTCGGCAAGTCCGACCAGCGCCTTCACGCCGGCGGAGTCCGGTGCCACGTCGAGCGGTGCCTCGCCCCGCCGCTCGGCGGCGACGATCGCCGGTTCGTCCGGCACCAGGACGCGCTCCAGGTCCGGGAACGCCGCACGCACGCGGGCGACGTCCTCGTCGTCGCGCACCCGGTTGGCGGTGACGACGACGCGGCCCAGGCCGCCCTCCCGGACGGCGTCGGCCGCCCGGCGCCCGACCTCCAGCGACTTGGCGGTCGGCTCCACCACGACCACCACGACGTCGACGTGCTGCCCGTCGAGGCGCAGCACGGTGCCGAGGCCCGCTTCGAAGTCGGCGACGACGGCGCGACCGGGACGTTCCAGCTGCCCGAGCAACTGCTCAGGTGAGATCCCGCACTACGGGCAGCCCGGCTCCGGGTTCTGGATCGCCGAGACGACAGCGAGGCGGACGCCGTCCGGGGCGGGCGCGCCGAAGCGCTCGACCAGGTCGTCGGGGCTGACCGCGTGGTCCTCCTCGCCCGCGTCGACGGCGTCGCGGACGGTCACCAGCCGCTCGGTGGCCTCCTCGCCGAGACCCAGCGAGATCCCGAGGTTGGGGTTGGTGTCGCAGTCGAGGGCCAGCGTCTCGTGCCCGTGCCGGGCGAACGTCCGGGCGAGCACTGCGGACGTGGTGGTCTTGCCGGAGCCACCCTTGCCGACGACGGCGATCTTCACGACGACACCTCCCGTTCCCGCAGAGCGTTCACCAGCGACCGTACTGCCGCGACGGCCGGCGCGTCAGGCTCCGCGTCCACGACGGGGAGACCCAGCCGGTCGGCGTCCGCGAGTGCGCGGTCCATCGGGACGGCGCCGACGACCTCCAGACCGGTACCGGCCGCGATCAGCTCCCCGTCGTCGGGCTCCCGGACCTTGTTGGCCACCGCCAGCACCCGCGGCCTGCGGCTGCCCTCCGCCAGCCGGGCCAGGCGCCGCCCCGACAGCACGGACGCCGTGGACGGCTCCACGACCACCAGGAAGGTCCGCGCGTAGCGGCCCCAGGTCATGAACGGCTGCCGGGTGCCGCCCGGCAGGTCCCCGACGATGCTCCAGCCGTCCCCGGGGAGGTCGTCCAGCACCCCCTGGAACCCGAAGTGCTGACGGCTGTTGTTCCACCGGGGGCCTCGCGCCTTGCCCAGCTGCAGGAAGTGCACCCCGTCCGGCCCGCGGACGGCGTACCGGTCGACCGCCTCCGGGCCGGTCAGCCCGGCGCGCAGCCGGTACCGGCGGCGTCCGCGCTCCTCGTACTCCTCGACCGCGTCGTCCGGCAGGCCGGCATCGGTCACGCCGACGCCGAGCGAGAATGCCAGCCCGGGCATGGGATCGGAGTCCAGGGCCAGGACGCGCTGACCGGTGCGGGCCAGCAGGCGGGCGAACGTCCCGGCCAGCGACGACTTGCCGGCGCCGCCCTTGCCCACGAAGGCCACCCGCACGACGGGGACTGTAGGCGCGAACGGGGGGCAGTTCGCTAGTGGTTCCACACATCTACCTGGACGCCTACAGTGACGTAGGTCACCGACTCTCAGGAGCTCCCCGCATGTGCCTCGGCATCCCCGGTCAGATCGTGGCGATCAGCGATCCCGCGGCGCTGCGGGCGAAGGTCGACGTCGACGGGGTCCGGCGCGAGGTGTCCGTGGCGCTGATCGGGCTCGACGGGCCGGGAGGCGCCCGGGTGGGGGACTGGGTGCTCGTGCACGTCGGTTTCGCCATGGCGGTGATCGACGAGGCGGAGGCCAAGGAGACCCTCGACGCCCTCAAACGGCTCGGGGACATGTACGAGCAGGAGCTGTCGGACTACTCCGCGATCGTGGAGGGTCTCCACCCCGACCCGGCGGCACCGCGGGCGACCACGTCGTGACGGCGACCCGCGCGCCGGCCGGGACCGGGCTGCCCGCCGGGCTGGGCGAGGACCTCGCGGCGGCGTCCCGCACCCTGGCGCGCCGGCTGGCCGCGGGTGGCACGCTCTGGTGCGCCTCCCCGACGTCCCCGCACCACGCCCAGCACGTCGCCGTCGAGTTCGTCCACCCCGTCGTCGTCGGCAAGCCCGCACTGCCGGCGGTGGCGCTCCCGCCGCACGACCCGACCACGGTCGCCCGGGCCAACGCCCGCCCCGGCGACGTGCTGGTGGCCGTCGGACCGGCCGGTTGCACCGGTGTCCTCGACCTGGTCCGACGGGCACCGGCGTGGGGCCTGACGTCGCTGTGGATCGGAGCGGGCGAGCGCCCCACCGCCGGGGTCGCCGACCACGTGCTGTGGCTGCCGGACGAGGCCGCCGTGCACGACGGCGGGTTCATCCTGATCTACCACCTGCTCTGGGAGCTGGCGCACGTCTGGCTGGAGCACCCCGGGCTGCTGCGGCCGGACCCCGCCTGCGACGGTCCGGTCTGCATCACCTGCTCCGACGAGGGGCGGCTGGCCGAGGTCGTCGAGGTGCGGGGCGCCTCCGCGGTGGTCCGCGCCGGTCAGGGCCTCGAGCAGGCGGACCTGTCGCTCGTCGGCCCGGTCGCCGTGCACGACCTGCTCGTCGTGCACGCCGGCATGGCCATCACGCGGCTGGACGCCGGCCCGCAAGGAGGGGCGTCGTGACGGGCGGCGGCAACTTCCTCTACCCATTCCTCGACGCCGAGGAGACCGACGGCTCGGCGCTGTCGGCGGACCTCGCCGCCTCCGCGGAGGCGAAGGCCACCGAAAGCCTCGAGCTCCGCCGGACCTCCATCGCCGGTTTGGCCGCCGAGCTCGACCGGGCCGCGGCCGCCATGGCGGCCGCCTTCCGGGCCGGCGGCCGGCTGTTCACCTTCGGTAACGGCGGGTCGGCCACCGACGCCGCCGGGCAGGCCGCGCTGTTCGCCTCCCCGGCGTCCGGCCGGCCGCTGCCGGCGCGCTCGCTCGTGGCCGACACCGCCGTGCTCACGGCGCTGGCCAACGACGTCGGGGTCGAGGTGATCTTCTCCCGGCAGCTGATCGCGCACGCCCGAGCCGGGGACATCGCCCTTGGTCTGTCCACCAGCGGTGGCTCGGTCAACGTGCTGCAGGCGTTCGCGGAGGGCCGGCGGCGCGGGCTGCTGACCGTGGGGCTGGCGGGCTACCGGGGCGGCGCCATGGCGACCTGCCCCGATCTCGACCACTGCCTGGCCGTCGAGGGGCAGAGCGTGCACCGGACCCAGGAGGCGCAGTCCGCCCTGGCGCACGCCCTCTGGCAACGGGTGCAGCGGGAGTTCCAGCAGCTGGAGGTGCCCGCATGAGGTTCGTCGACGAGTACCGCGACCCGGCGGCGGCCCGTGTGGCGGTGCGCCGGATCACCGAGCTGGCCGACGGCGGCCGCGGCGGCCTGCCCTACGCCTTCATGGAGGTGTGCGGCGGGCACACGCACACCATCTACCGGCACGGCATCGAGCAGCTGCTCCCCGAAACCGTCGAGCTCGTACACGGTCCGGGCTGTCCGGTCTGCGTCATCCCGATGGGCCGGGTCGACGACGCCATTGCCCTGGCCGAGCGGCCCGGCGTCGTCTTCACCTCGTTCGGCGACATGATGCGGGTGCCGGGCAGCGCCGGCAGCCTGCTGGAGGCGAAGGCCCGCGGGGCCGACGTCCGGATGGTGTACTCGCCGCTCGACGCGCTGAAGATCGCCGAGGCCACGCCGGACATGCAGGTCGTGTTCTTCGCGGTCGGCTTCGAGACCACCGCGCCGTCGACGGCGGTGACACTGCTGCGGGCGCGGGAGAGGGGCATCCGCAACTTCAGCGTCTTCTCCAACCACGTGACGATCGTCCCGCCGCTCAAGGCGATCCTGGAGTCGCCCGACCTGCGGTTGGACGGTTTCCTCGGGCCGGGGCACGTGAGCACGGTCATCGGCAACCGGCCCTACGACTTCGTCGCCCGCCGGTACGGCAAGCCGCTGGTGACCACGGGGTTCGAGCCGCTGGACATCCTCCAGGCGATCGTGATGCTGCTCGAGCAGTTCGCCGAGGGCCGGTGCGAGGTGGAGAACCAGTACACCCGCGTCGTCCGGGACGAGGGCAACCCGATCGCGCTGGCCATGCTGCAGCAGGTGTTCCGGCTGCGGCCGCACTTCGAGTGGCGTGGACTCGGTTTCATCGCCCAGAGCGCGCTGGCGCTGTCCGAGGACTTCGCCGACTGGGACGCCGAGCGGCGCTTCGACCTGCCCGGCGTCCGGGTGGCCGACCCGAAGGCCTGCCAGTGCGGCGAGGTGCTGAAGGGAGCCATCAAGCCCTGGGAGTGCAAGGTCTTCGGCACCGCCTGCACGCCGGAGACGCCGATCGGCACCTGCATGGTGTCCTCCGAGGGGGCCTGCGCGGCCTACTACACCTTCGGGCGCCTGCACCGGACGGCGGCCGGACTCGCCGCCGCCTCCTCGTGAGCGCGACCGTGCACCCTCCGGTACCGGAGGGGCGCCAGGAACTGGTGCTGGAACGCATCGAGGCCTTCCGGCGCCGGCGGCCGCGTCTCACCGACGAGGTCGTCACGCTTGCGCACGGGGCCGGGGGCAAGGCCTCGGCCGCGCTCATCGACGCGGTGTTCCTCGAGGCGTTCCGCAACGAGGCGCTGGAACAGCTGGGCGACGGCGCGCTGCTGCCCCTGCCGTCCGGTGACCAGCTCGCCTTCGCCACCGACTCCTACGTGGTGCGCCCGCACCGGTTCCCCGGTGGGTCGATCGGCTCCCTCGCCGTGCACGGCACGGTCAACGACCTGGCGATGTGCGGAGCCCGGCCGTCCTGGCTGTCCGCGGCTTTCGTGATCGAGGAGGGCTTCCCGGTGGCCGAGCTGGCCGCGCTCGCGGCCGACATGGCCGCGGCTGCAGCCGCCGCCGGCGTCACGGTGGTCACCGGTGACACCAAGGTGGTCGACACCGGCGCCGCGGACGGCGTGTTCATCACCACCGCCGGGGTCGGGCTCGTCCCCGCCGGCCGGCGGCTGGCCGCGGACCGGGTCCGGCCGGGGGACGTGGTGCTGGTCAGCGGCACGCTAGGCGACCACGGCGTGGCGGTGCTGCTCGCCCGCGGGGATCTGGACCTGGAGGCCGACGTCACGTCCGACACAGCGCCCCTCGCCGGGCTGGTGGAGGTGCTGCTCGCCGCGGCTCCGGGGACCCGGTGGCTGCGCGACCCCACGCGCGGCGGGGTGGGCACCGTCTGCAACGAGCTCGCCGCGCAGGCCGGGGTCGCCGTCGTCCTGCAGGAGTCCGCGCTGCCCGTGCGGCGGCCGGTGGGCGGCGCGTGCGACCTGCTCGGCATCGACCCGCTCTACGTCGCCAACGAGGGCAAGTTCGTGGCGGTCGTCCCGGCCGAGGAGGCCGGGGCGGCCTTGACCGCCCTGCGGGCGCATCCGCTCGGAGCCGACGCCGCCGTCATCGGCCGCATCGCCGGCGAGCCCGAGCGGATCGTCCTCCTGGAGACCTCTTTCGGGGGCAGCCGGATCGTCGACATGCTGGTGGGCGACCCGCTGCCGCGCATCTGCTGACCCCTGCGCCCCGATGACGGTCGAACGGCGCCGGATCCGGGTCCGCGGCACCGTGCAGGGAGTCGGGTTCCGGCCGTTCCTCTACCGGCAGGCAGTGGACCTCGGGCTGACCGGGTGGGTCGGCAACGAGGGCGGCGACGTCGTCCTCGAGGTCGAGGGAGACCGGTCGGCCCTGGACGCGCTGCTTCGGTCCCTGCGGGAACGGCAGCCGCCGCTCGCCGCGGTCGAGAGCGTGGACGTGGCCACGGTGGCGCCTGCGGGCAGCGCGGGCTTCCGCATCGCGGCCAGCACGGCCGGTTCCGACCCCGATCTGCGCGTCAGCGCCGACGTCGCTCCCTGCGACGCGTGCCTGGCGGAGCTGGCCGATCCGGACGACCGCCGCTTCCGCTATCCCTTCATCAACTGCACGAACTGCGGCCCCCGGTACACGATCGTGCGGGCGGTGCCCTACGACCGCCCGGCGACGACGATGGCCGGCTTCAGGATGTGCCCGGCCTGCCAGAAGGAGTACGACGACCCGGCCGACCGCCGATTCCATGCCCAGCCCAACGCCTGCCCGGACTGCGGACCGCGGCTGGCCTGGACCGGACCCGGCGAGGAGGTTACGGGGTCGGCAGCTCTGACGGCCGCGGTGGCCCGCCTGACGCACGGCGGCACCATCGCGCTGAAGTCGGTCGGGGGTTACCACCTCGCCTGCGACGCCACCGACGCCGGCGCGGTGGCTCACCTGCGGAACCGGAAGGGCCGTCCCGACAAGCCGTTCGCCATCATGGTCCGCGACCTCGCCGCGGCGGAGGCGTTGTGCGACCTGGCTCCGGCAGCCCGTACGGCGCTCACCTCGCCCCGTCGCCCGGTCGTCCTGATACCGCGCAGGCCCGATGCGCTGGGGGCCGTCGCCGCGGAGATCGCTCCAGGACTGCACGAGCTGGGCGTGATGCTGCCCCCGAGCCCGCTGCACGCCCTGCTGGGTGCGGACCTGGACCGGCCGTTGGTGATGACCAGCGGGAACCTCAGCGACGAGCCGGTCGTCGGCGACGACGACGAGGCGCGGGAGCTACTCGGCCCGCTGGTCGACGGTGTGCTTTCGCACGACCGGCCGATCCATGTCCGGACCGACGACTCCGTCGTCCGCGCGGCGCCGGGCGGTCGGTTGCAGGTCGTCCGTCGCGCGCGTGGCTGGGTGCCGCAACCGGTCCGGCTGCCGGTCCCGGCAGACCGGCCGGTCCTGGCCGTGGGGGCGCAGCTGAAGAACACGGTGGCCCTCGCCCGCGGGGGGTCGGTGATCCTCAGCCAGCACCTCGGGGATCTGCAGCACTGGCCGACGGCCGCAGCTTTCCAGCAGGCCGTGGAGCACCTGACCCGGCTCGCCCGGGTCGAGCCGGCAGCGGTCGCCCACGATCTGCACCCGGACTACCGCTCTACCGCATGGGCGCGGGAGTCGGGACTGTCGCTCGTCGGGGTGCAGCACCACCACGCGCACGTCGCGTCGTGCCTGGTTGAGCACGGCAGGACGGGTCCGGTCCTCGGGATAGCGTTCGACGGACTGGGCCTCGGCCCCGACGGCAGCCTCTGGGGAGGAGAGTTCCTCCTCGCCGACCTCACCGGCTTCGACCGTGTGGCGTCCCTGGCCCGCGCGGTCCTGCCCGGCGGGGACGCAGCGGTGCGCGAACCCTGGCGGACGGCGCTGTCCTGGGTGCACCGCGGCCTGGGAGAGGAGACCGCCGCCGAACTCGGGCCGGCGCTGGACCCCCGGTGGGCGGCGGTCCTGTCCTTGGTGCGCTCCGGCCGCCAACCCGAGACCTCGAGCGTCGGACGGCTGTTCGACGCGGTGGCTGCGCTGCTCGGCGTCCGCGCGCGCATCAGCTACGAGGGGCAGGCGGCCGTGGAGCTGGAGGCCCTCGCTCGCACCGGCGACGCGACGACCGCGTACCCGATGGGGATGGCCGGTGATCTCCTCGACCCGGCTCCTGCCCTGCGGGCCGTCCTGGCCGCCAGGGCTGCCGGCGTGCCGGTGGCCGACATCGCCGCCGGCTTCCACGTGGGCCTGGCGACGTCCGCAGGGCAGCTCGCCATCCGGCTTGCCGACGCGCACGGCGTGGACACCGTCGCGCTGACCGGCGGCGTCTTCCAGAACGTTCTGCTCACCGATCTATTGGCGCGCCACCTCCGGCGCGCCGGTCTGGAGGTCCTGCTGCACAAAAGCCTGCCGTGCAACGACGGTGGTATCAGTGCGGGCCAAGCAGCCGTAGCCGCGGCGGTCCTTCAGGGAGCACGAGAGGTGACCGCCGTAACCCATCCGCAGCCCGAGGGACGGCGGTCCATCCGGCCGGAGCATGACCGGTCTGGCGGGTCGCTGCACTGACGTGGAGGCGCGCTACCGGCATCCCGCTCTCCAGTGATGCGGCTGGCCAGGGCCAGGCACCGGCCTGCGGAGACCGTGGCGCCCCAGCGACCGTCACCCCAGTCAGCCTGCCGGACACTCACGCTCTGCAGAGACCTCGAAGGAGGGGACAGGTCGAGACTCGGCCTCGTCCGTCGTCGTGGCCGGCCCGTTGCGCTCGATGTCCTCGATCAGCCAGTCCATCTCGTCGATCTCCGCCGCTGCGCCTCGCTGATCGAGACGGCCAGCTCACACACGCGAACATCTGAGATCTCGGCTCGCTCCGACCGGGTGATGGCCATCGAGTGGTGGGGGATCATCGAGCTCATCCAGCCGCTGTCCTGCACGGTCGTCTGACTGCGGTCGAGGAACACACCGACACCCAGCAGCAGGATGCTCGCCGCCACGATGGCGATGTTGCCCTTCACGTTCTTGTTTCGGCCTTTCCACGCTGCTGTCGCCGGTCCCACGCCGCCGTCCCGTCGGGCCGACGGATCTGGCCCGACAGGCGCTCCTGCACGTAGCCGCGCAGCCGTTCG
>NZ_FZNO01000024.1 GCF_900188025.1 Blastococcus mobilis | reverse complement strand
ACCGGGTCACCGTCTGCCCGCAGCGCATCAGCGCAATCGCCGCCGCCGCTCTCGTATTGACCTCACTCGACCGCGGAACCAAGTGAGAAAACCTCATTCTCCGGCTGGGTGTACGCCTCGTTCGTCATCGACGTGTTCTTCCGGCGAATAGTCGGCTGGCAGGTGTCCCGGAATCTGCGCACGGATTTGGCGTTGGACGCTCTGGAGATGGGATCTGGACGCGCCAACGAGCAGGCGACGATTTGACCGGTTTGATTCACCATTCCGACCGCGGCGGGCAATACAGTGCGGTGCGCTATTCACCACCACTGGCAGAGGAAGGCGCCGTTGCCTCGGTCGGCTTCCGCGGTGACTCCTACGGCAACGCTCGGGCCGAGGCCTTCAACTCGCTATTCAAGGCCGAGTTGATCAGCAAAAAGGGTCCCTGGCGCAGCATCGACGTCGAGATCGCCGTCGCGGAGTACATCGACTGGTTCAACCACCGGCGGCTACACGGCGAACTCGGGCTGGTCCCGCCGGCCGAGTACGAGGCCGCTAATCGTGACCGCACCACCGTTCCGATCCCCGTCGGAGCGTGAGAACCGAGCCTCCATCAAACCCGGTGCTTGACACATCTACAGATCACCATCGTGTCCGCCGTTGCGTTCGGGCCCATGTCCATCTCTGGCTGGAGCTCCATGAGGGGCGCAGGATAATCCGCGATAAAGTGCTTCGGACGCTTCGCCCGCACCTTGACGGTTGAGCCGATACGGGCCACCGGATAGCGTCGCCTGCGTACACCACGGTGGCGCGAACGGGGGTAGGAGGATGGTGCTGACTCAGGTGCGGCGACAGTTGCGGTGGATGGCCAATCATCCGGCCTATACCGGGCCCCGGACCTTCGTCCGCGCAGTCACCTGGGCGGCTCGCGCGGCCGCCTCGAAGCCGGCCACGGTGCCGTTCGGGCGGGGACGGATCTACTGCCCTGCGGAGCAGCGCGGCATGGCGCGGCTTGCCTACATCTTCCGGGACCGGTTCGAACCTGAGCTCGCGCTGCTTTCGAGGTTCGTGCGCCCCGGTGACCGGGTGGTGGACATCGGCGCCCACTACGGCGCCTATACGCTCATCTTGGCTGACCTTGTCGGCCCGAACGGCTCGGTGATCGCAGTGGAGCCGGCGTCGCACGCCGCCGCCGTCTTGGAACGCAACCTCGAGCTCAACGGGTACGCCGACCGCGTCACCGTTTACCGTGTAGCGCTGGGCGAGGCACAGGGCACGGCGACCTTGCAGATCCACGCCGACCCCAGCCGGAACCGGATCGGGGATCCGGACCCGGGAGCGGCCGGGTCGGAGACCGTGCCTGTGCGCCTCTTGGACGACCTCATCGATGGCCCGGTGACCTTCATTAAGATGGACGTCGAGGGAGCCGAGGTGCTGGCGTACCGAGGTGCCCGACGCGTGCTGGAGAAGCACCGCCCGATCGTGCTCTTCGAGTTCCAGCCCGACGCGGGCCGGTCGCTTGGCCTAGACCCCATGGAGCTGTGGGACGGACTTGTGGGCCTCGGCTACTCGATGCAGCGGATCGTGGGCGAGGAACTTCAGCCCGTCGCGCAGGCCCCGACAACGTCGGTCACCAACTTCGTGGCCATCCCACGGTAGTCGCCGTCACCTAGTGCCGGGTCAGGCAACCTTCGCCCTGGTGATGGCGGAGGCTCGTTTGATCACCTTGCGGAGTTTGGGATCGGTGGTGTGCCGGTTCCGCCAGGCGATGTAGCGGCGGATCATGCCGGCCTGTTCGCGGTGGGTCGTGTGGTCGGTGCCGTTGAGGGTGAAGTAGCGCAGCGCGGTGAACTGCGGCTCGATCCGGTTGAGCCAGGAGCCGTAGAACGGGGTGTAGGCGATCTCGACGTTGTTCGCCGCCGCCCAGCGGCCGACCCGGTCGTCGCGGCCGGTGGACAGGTGCGGGCTGAAGTTGTCGCAGACGATCGCGATGCGCACGCCAGGCGGGTAGAGCGAGCGCAGGTAGCGACAGAAGGCCAAGAACTGGGTACGGCCTTTACGTGCGGTGATGTGCCCGTAGAGCTTGTCGCGGCCCAGATCGAGCGCGGCGAGCACGTGGCGCACCCCGTGCGGGCGGGTGTAGGTCGCCCGCCGCCGGCGCCGCCGGGGAGCGGCCGGATCGCCCTTCTCCCGGGCGACCGGCGCCCACTGCTTGCCCGGATGCGGCTGCAGGTTCAGCGGCCCGACCTCGTCCATGCAGAAGACCACGCTGGGATCGCCCGGCCCGGGCTCGGCCAGGCCGTCGGCGATGGCGTACAGCTGCAGCACCCGGCCGGTCTTGGCGTCGTAGTCCGGGTCGGTGCTGGCCGTGAAGGTCTTCACCGCTTGAAAGCTGACGTCCTCGTCATGCAGCAGGGCGCGCAGGCCCTCGTGGGAGATGTCGTCGACCACCCCCTCGGCGACCAGGAAGTCGGCCAACTTGGACAGGCTCCACACCGAGAACGGCAGGTCATGGTCTTCTGGCCGGGACAACGCGATCTTCTTGATCTCAGCCCGTTGCTGGAGGTCGAACTTGGGCGGCCGGCCGCCGGCGTAGCGCGGATACAGCGAGTCGAAGCCGTCGGTGGTGAAGTTGTGCAGCACGTCGCGGACCCGGTCGGGGCTGGTGAACGAGACCTCGGCGATCTTGGCCACCGGCATGCCCTGGGCCGACAGCAGCACCATCTGCGCCCGCCGCCAGGTCGCCACCGACCCGGTGCCGCGGCGCACGATGCGCAGCAGCCGGTTGCCCTCATCGTTGCTGATCGGGCGCACCTGCACGGGTTGAGCCATCTCGCATCTCCTGCGGGGAAGTCAGGATCAGACGAGAACAAAGAGTGGCCCCCTTAACCCCCGACCGGGACCCCCAGCCGCGCGCCGAAACGGGCGAAGGTTGGCAGCCGCGGCACTAGGTCGGCGGCGGTGCCCTGCCAATGGCGCCAGCCTAAAGCTAGGGGGAGGCAACGTGTACCGACACCACTCTGCAGAGTTGAACTTGGGGGCCGCGCCCATGGACGCTTCGAGTGCTGACGCGCTGCTCCGGCTCGGCGGGATTCCGGCGGGCTTCCGCGTCCAGCAGGTCGACAAGAGCATGGCCGTGGCCGCCGACCTCACATCGGGGCTGACGCGTCAGCACCGCCAGGAGGCACTGGCTCGGCCACTGGGGGCACTCTCCTGGACGTTCACCCTGGTTAGGCGGCGATGCTGCTCGATCAGCTCGGGGAGGGTTTCGTCCTGTCGAAACGAGAGGGGGCCCGCTCACCCGTGATCGGAGGGCCGGTGCGCGGGCACGCGACAGGGCGGTGAGCCGACGACGTCCCCGATCGGATTGGTCAGCCCACCGAGGTGCACGACGTCTTGGGGGGCGTGGTGGCCGCTGCCGTGCTGCCGGTGGTGTGCCGGTTCGCCGCTGTTATGGCGGACCGCTCGCCGACGGTGTGACGCTCAGCCCGGAGAGCTACCGTCAGTTGGCGTCCGTGACGGGGTCAGCTGTCGATGCGGATGTTGCGGCCAGCCCGCTCGTCGTCGAGCTCCTGGACGTCGGCGTCGACCATGATCTTCACTAGCTCGGGCGTAAGTACCTTGGGCTCCCAGCCGAGCTCGGTCTTGGCCTTCGAGTAGTCGCCGATCAGCGCGTCGACCTCGGTGGGGCGCTCGTAGCGCTCGTCGTGCTCGACGTACTTCTCCCACTCCAGCCCGGCGTGGTCGAACGCCATCTGCACGAAGTCGCGCACCGAGTAAGCGGTGTTCGTGGCCAGTACATAGTCTTGCGGCTCCGAGTGCTGCAGCATCCGCCACATGCCCTCGACGTACTCCGGGGCGTAACCCCAGTCGCGCACCGCGCCGAGGTTGCCCATGTAAAGCTTCTCCTGCAGGCCGGCCTGGATCCGCGCGACGGCGCGGGTCACCTTCCGGGTCACGAACGTCTCGCCGCGACGAGGGGACTCGTGGTTGAACAAGATGCCGTTGACGGCGAACAGCCCGTAAGCCTCACGGTAATTGCGGGTGGCCCAGTAGGCGTAGACCTTTGCCACGCCGTAGGGGCTGCGCGGATAGAACGGCGTCTCCTCGTTCTGCGGCGGGGGAGTCGCGCCGAACATCTCCGACGAGGACGCCTGGTAAATCTTGGTGCGGACGCGCGCGGCGCGAACGGCCTCGAGGAGACGCATGGCGGCGACTCCGGTCACGTCACCGGTGAACACCGGCTGGTCGAACGACACGCGCACGTGCGACTGGGCACCGAGGTTGTAGACCTCGTCGGGATTGATGTCGCGCAGCACGTTGATCAGCGTCACACCGTCGTTGAGGTCCCCGAAGTGCAGGAACAGGCGGCGGTTTGCCGTGTGCGGGTCCTGGTAGATGCCGTCGAGACGCTCGGTGTTGAAGGACGACGAGCGGCGGACGAGCCCGTGCACCTCGTAGCCCTTGCTCAACAGCAGTTCGGCCAGATACGAACCGTCCTGCCCGGTGACGCCGGTGATCAAGGCGGACTTCGCCACAGAGTTGCTCCCAGGTAGTCGCGCCCGAAGCGCTCGGGCGTTGCGCAGCTACTGTATGTGCCGACTCGAAACCACAGGGAGCGTTATGCCGATCGCACTGCTCGATCGAAGTGCCCGCACGTTCATCGCCGGGCACCGCGGGCTGGTCGGAGGGGCGGTCCTGCGCCACTTCGAGGACGCTGGGTTCACCTCGCTGGTCACCCGCAGCTCCTCG
Source organism: Blastococcus mobilis (assembly GCF_900188025.1). GTDB lineage: Bacteria > Actinomycetota > Actinomycetes > Mycobacteriales > Geodermatophilaceae > Blastococcus_B > Blastococcus_B mobilis. Next base: position 80,040 of record NZ_FZNO01000024.1, on the reverse strand, counting down.
GAGCTGGACCTGCGCGACGCCTCGGCGGTCGAGAGCTTCTTCGCGGGCGAGCGACCAGCGACCGTCGTCATGGCCGCCGCCAAGGTGGGCGGCATCCTCGCCAACAGCACCTACCCCGCAGACTTCATCTCGGACAACCTGCGGATGCAGGTCAACGTGCTCGACGCCGCAGCACGCCATGGCACGACACACCTGTTGTTCCTCGGCTCGAGCTGCATCTATCCCAAGCTGGCGCCGCAGCCGATCCGCGAGGACAGCCTGCTCACCGGTCCGCTCGAAGAGACGAACGACGCCTACGCCATCGCCAAGATTTCCGGAGTCCTGCAGGTTCAGGCGCTCCGCCGGCAACACGGGGTCCACTACATCTCTGCCATGCCCACCAATCTCTACGGGCCGGGCGACAACTTCCACCCGGAGAACTCCCACGTCCTGCCCGGACTTATTCGCCGGTTCCACGAGGCCAAGCTCGCCGACGCCCCGGAGGTCGTCGTCTGGGGCACCGGAACGCCGCTGCGCGAGTTCCTGCACGTGGACGACTTGGCCCGCGCCTGCCTGTTCCTGCTCGAGAATTACGACGATCCCGCGCCGATCAACGTCGGTGTGGGCGCCGATCTGTCGATCCGCGAGCTGGCCCAGATGGTGGCGGACATCGTGGGTTACGACGGCGCGCTCGAGTTGGACACCACCAAGCCCGACGGCACCCCGCGCAAGCTGCTGGACGTCTCGAAGCTGCACGGGCTCGGTTGGCGCGCGGAGATCGACCTCCGCGACGGCTTGGAGCAGACGTACGCCTGGTATCAGTCGCAGCTCGCCGAAGGCTCTGTCCGGGCTGCCTGACGCCGGCTTGTGCTGTCGTTGCGAGGATTACCGAGCGTATCCCTGTAACCTCAGGGGGCATGCAGGATCGCTCCATTCGGCCATGGACGGCGCTCAACCTGCTTCATCTTCCGATTGCGAGGCCCGTCCGTGGAACTGAAGGACGTCGTCCAGGCGCTGCGCAATGGCTGGTGGCTCCTCGTCGTCGGTCTCCTGGTCGGTCTCGCGGCCGCCGGAGTCGTCACCTGGCAGACCACGCCGCAGTACACGTCGAGCACGCAGCTGTTCGTGTCGACGACCGGCACCGACGACACGTCTACCGCGTACCAGGGCAACCTGTTCTCGCAGCAGCGCGTCACCTCGTACGTGCAGCTGCTTACCGGTGAGCAGCTCGCGGGCCGCGTGATCGAGCAGCTCGGACTCTCGGACGCCCCCAGCGAGCTGACAGCGGGCATTGCTGCGAGCGCCATCCCCGACACAGTCCTGTTGGACGTCGCAGTCACTCGGACCTCGGCCACCGAGGCGCGGGACATTGCCTCGGCGATCGGCCAGGAATTCACCGAAATGGTCACCGAGCTCGAGACTCCGGAGGGTGCCACGAGCTCGACGGTAAAGGTGACCGTGACCGAGGCACCCAAGGTCGCCGACAGCCCAACCACGCCGCAACCCCTCCGCAACCTGGCTCTGGGGGCGCTGGCCGGGCTCCTCGTCGGCGCCGGTGCCGCAATCGGTCGCGAGCGGCTGGACAACACCGTGAAGACGCCGGACGACGTCACTCGCTTGGCCGGCGTCGGCCTGGTCGGCGCCTTGGTGGAGGACCCCGCCCTGCTCGAGCGTCATGTCGTCACCGACGAGGACGGCTACTCGGAAACAGCCGAGGCCTACCGGCAGATTCGGACCAACCTGCAGTTCCTGGACGTCGACGACCCGGCTCGCACCATCGTCATCACCAGTTCGCTCCCCGGTGAAGGCAAGACCACCGTCGCGGTCAACCTCGCGTTGGTTCTCGCGCAGTCGGGGGCTCGCGTCGCGCTGATCGAGGGCGACCTGCGCCGGCCGCGAGTCACCAACTACCTCGGCATGATCAGCGGAGCCGGGCTCTCAAACGTGCTCGCCGGGACGGCGCGCTACGACGAACTCACCCAGCCCTACGGGGACGGTTGCCTCAGCGTGCTGGCCGCTGGGCCGATGCCGCCAAACCCGAGCGAGATGCTGGGTTCCAAGCAGATGCGGTCGCTCCTCGCCCAGGCGCGGGAGGAGAACGACTACGTGATCGTCGACGCCCCTCCGCTCCTGCCTGTCACCGACGCTGCGGTGCTCTCCGTTGCCGCCGACGGGGCGATCATCGTGGCTCGCCACGGCGTGACCACCCACGCGCAGCTCCAGCAGGCCGCCACCGCGCTGCACCGGATCGAGGCCAAGCTCCTCGGTGTGCTGCTCAACCGGATCCCACCCAAGGCGGCAGACAGCTACGGCTACGGCTACAGCTACAGCTACGCCGCCACGCCAGAGCAGCCGGGTGGGGGCGCTGGGGGTTCCGGCGGCAAGTCAGGCCCAGCTCGCATGATCGACCACACCACCTCCCTTCCGCCGGTCCCAGCAGAAGGCGGGGAAGCTCGGGTTTCTCACCGCCCGCCGGTGAGATAGCGGTTCCTCCGCCACTTCCTGCCCGGACGGGCATGCGAGCAGGTACCGCAGCTTGTCAGGTTTGACGAACGCCCAGGCGAACCAATGTCGCGATCGGCACAGTTGTTACAGCCGCGCGGCCGGCGATCCCCGGCCTCCCGGGCACGCCTCAAGATGGTGGTGCGGATTCCCCGGTGACTCAAAGTCAAAGGGTGCACCGTTACCAGGCGAGGACTGCACAAGCCAGCCTTGAGACACCGCTGAGGTCGAGTGGAGCGCACCGGTGACGAACGCCCAGTGCCTCAAGCGGAGGGCTGCGCCAGGGTGGTGAGGGCGCTCTCCACGAGCGGCGTGATCTGATCCGCCAGATAGGCGTGACCATCGTCAGTGGGCGAGATGCCGTCGTCCGCGATGAGCGTCGCCGACTCCGCGAACCAGCCCTCCGTCAGGGGATCGACGTACGCGGCACCAACGGCGGTAGCCGCGCGCTCCACCGCGTCACTCAGGTCGTCGAGATCGGCCGGGGGGCTGGCGTTGCTCCACGCCGGCCCGATGACGAGCAGCTGAGCCTCGGGTGAATTGGCCCGCAGGGTCGCCAGGGTCTCCGTCGCCGACCGCTCCACAGCCGCTAAAGAGCTGCCCGTGTCGTTCCTGCTGCCGAAGACGATGACGACGTCGGCATCTGGCACGGGATTTGCCGCCACCAGGTCAGGAAACGTTTCGCCGGTCACGCCGACGGCTGCGTACCCCGCCATGGACACCGCAGCCTGGCGAAGGTCCGCACCCAGGCGCTGAGCAACCAGCGCAGGCCATCCCTGGGCCCCTTGCCCACCAAGGCTCGAGCCGGTCGTGTAGCCGTCGCCGTACACCGCGAGCACTGGAGGCGCCTCGGGCGACTCCGCGACCGGTGGCGCATCTGCGGTCGGTTCCGCGGCCGGCGTGGTGGGGGCCGCCGCCGATGTGGACCGGACGTAGGGATCCGTGGGCTCCGGCCGGAGAACGAACAGGTAGGTCAGAAGGGCTGCGTTGCCGATGACCAGGACGACCAGTGCCACGATGCCCCATCGAGGCGGCCGCTCCAACCCCCGCATGCCCCGACCCTATCCGCCGTGGACGAAGAACCCTTCGCTGCTCGGGGCCTGCGCCCCTCGTGTCGCGGCAGTCACAAGGCCCCCAGCGGCATCGGTGACCTGACAGCAGGAGGCGCCGACGTTCAACACTCCCTGCCAGCGAGACCGACCGGTCCGACGGGCTAGCCTCGACGTCGTGCACATCCTCTTCGTCTGCACCGGCAACATCTGCCGGTCGCCCCTGGGCGAGCGCCTCACCCGGGCCTTCGCTGACGAGGTGCTCGGCGAGCGTGCACACGACCTCACCGCCAGCAGCGCAGGCACCGAGGCGGTGGTGGGCCGCGGGATGGACCCGTCGTCAGCTCAGGTCCTTGTCGGCCTCGGGGGCGATCCCAGCGGCTTCGAGGCCCGTCAGCTGACTTCCGCGATCGTCGACGAGGCCGACCTGGTGCTGACCATGACACGTGCGCATCGGCGCAAGGTGCTCGAGGTGTCCCCACGCGCACTGGCCCGGACGTTCACCTTGCTCGAGGCGGCAGAGTTACTGGCCGACGCGCCCACCGAGGATCGATCCGGCGCCGGCGACCCTGCAGACCGGGGCCGCGACCTGGTGGCGATGTTGACTCGGCGGCGCGCGCTTCGGCGAGCCGCCGACACGGATCAGGACGATGTCCCCGACCCGATCGGCCGGCCGGCGTCCGTGCACCTCGCGGTCGGGGACGCGATCGCCGGCGCACTGCTCCCACTCCTCGAGGAGTGTGCAGGGCCCCATCGAGTCGGGTCCATGACCGCCGACGTGCGACGCGCCAGCTGATGGGCTCCGGGGATGGCCGGCGCGCAGGCGCTTCCGCTCGCGCACATCTCGGCGGAGCTGACCCGGACGGCCGTCACCCGACAGGGCGACCGATCTCACCTTCCGTATCGGCGTGTCCCTCTATAGGATTCTTGAACGTTGAGGTTCCCGATGTCCGTCGGGAGCAGCCGGCACTGCCGGTGAGCAGGGAGTGCGGCGCCACCGTCACCGCGCGAGCAGGACACGGGGAACGGGGACACATGGTCGCGTCGGCTCACGATGTCGCACGTCTGAAGCACGGCGCCATTCCTGTCCAGCGCAGCGTCCCCCCACTGCCCCACCTCCGCGGCGAAGGCACGCAGGCCCGCCGTCAATGGCGCACTCGCTATCTCACCTCGATCGTCGCCGGGGATGCGCTCTGCGCAGCCGTCGCCGGAGCGGCCGGGCTCCTCGTGCGCTTCGGTGGGGACGCGGTGTGGCTGGCTCACTCCGGGCCCATGCAGGCAGCCGTCGTGGTGGCGGTGCTGCCCTTCGTCTGGGTACTGGCGATGTTCGCCGGGCGGGCCTACGAGCAGCGCTTCCTGTACGTCGGTGCCGACGAGTTCCGGCGGGTCTTGAGCGCCAGCGTCTGGGTGCTCGCCGGCTTCGGCACGGCGAGTTGGGCGTTCAAGTGGGACATCGCCCGGGGCTTCGTCGTCGTGGCGCTGCCACTCGCCGCCGTCCTCACGCTCCTGCAGCGCTACGCCCGCCGTCAGGTTCTCCACCGGCAGCGCGGGCGGGGGCTGCACCACCAGACCACCCTCGTCGTCGGGCACCGCAGCGGGGTCTCCGCGCTGCACGAGTTGGTCGACGCCAGCCGCTACCACGGACTGAACATCATCGGCTGCTGCGTACCTGCGTCGCAGGGGAGCCGCGAGCGGGTCTTCGACGGGCTTCCCGTCCTCGGGTCGCTGGACGACGTCATCGACGTCGTCCGCAGGTACGAGGTGGACACCGTGGCGGTGCTGCCCAGCCCAGAGCTCGAGGGCCCGGCGCTGCGCCGGCTCGGCTGGGAGCTGGAGAAGACGTCCGCGGAGTTGCTGCTCGCCCCTGCGGTCACCGAGTTCGCCGGGCCGAGAGTGGCAATCCGGCCGGTGGCGGGCCTGCCGCTGCTCCACGTGGAGCGTCCGGAGCTGACCGGCGCGCGCCGCCTCGCCAAGAGCGCGTTCGATGTCACCGCCGCTTTCCTCGGTCTGGTGCTGCTGCTTCCCCTTCTGCTGGTCATCGGCGCATCGGTGCGACTGACCAGTCGGGGACCGGCCTTCTACAAGCAGGAGCGGGTCGGCCGCGACGGCAAGACCTTCTCGATGCTGAAGTTCCGCTCGATGGTCGTCGACGCCGAGGAGCGCCTTGCCGCGCTGCAGGCTCGCACTGACGGCAACGGTGTGCTGTTCAAGATGAAGGACGATCCGCGGGTCACCCGGGTCGGTCGGATCATGCGCCGGTATTCCCTCGATGAGCTGCCGCAGCTGATCAACGTCCTACGCGGGCAGATGTCGCTGGTCGGCCCGAGACCTCCCTTGCCGCACGAGACCGACCGGTACGGCTTCGACATGCACCGCCGGTTCCTGGTGAAGCCCGGAATGACCGGGCTCTGGCAGATCAACGGACGGTCCGACCTCAGTTGGGACGACTCCGTGCGCATGGACGTCCGATACGTGGAGAACTGGTCCTTCGGCATGGACCTGTTCATTCTCTGGAAGACGTTCGGCGCTGTCCGCGGGGGCTCGGGAGCGTACTGATCGTCGACCGCCGGCGGCCCCAGGTGCAGGCGTCCGGTAGCCCATGAGGGCGCTGGGCACGGCCGCGTTCCGCCGCCTCCGGAGTCGGATCGGACTGCCGAGGCGAGCCGACTCGGCAGGGGAGGCCCGTGCAGCGAGTCCCTCGGCCACGTGGTGCTGTCCCTCGAGCGGCGTGGAGCCGTACTGATCAGTCACTGCGCTCGGGGCACTGCTGGCTGCCGACGACAACGGGCGGCAACTGGGAGTCCCAGTTGCCGCCCGTTGTGTCGGGAGCCTGCCCGTCAGCTTCGAGGGCGCGCGAGCTGCCGCGGATCCGGCAGCTCGTAGAGCCGAGGGCTGGGCACCATCGTGTGCGAGGCGGACTCGTCGACGAACAGCACGTCGGCCAGTGGGCGCAGCTTCCGGGCGATCCGTGCGGCCACCTGCTTGTGCACCCCGCCGGACTCGCCGATCGGGTCGAACACGTCGTCGGCCTCCACCGACATACGCCGAGCCCGGCCGGCGTTCAGCCGCGCCGCCAGCTCGCGCGCCCGATTGCGGAGCGGCAGGTCCGTCACGCCGCGCAGGTCGGCGCTGCGGAGGAGATCGGCCGCCTCGGGGAGCGTGAACGTGTGCCGGAGCGCTCGGGGGGCCACCGCCAGCACCTTGCGCCGCTGACTGCGGGTCATGGTGAGCACCAGGTCAGCCTCGGTGGCCATCTGCGGAACAAAGGTCTGAGCGACGAAACCGCCGGGTTCCCCGCCGAGTGCGGCGAGGGCCGCTGCGCTGCGCTTGTCCATCGGCTTGCCGTCCAGCGCGTCGGTGCCCGCACTGGCGATGCGAACCGCCGCAGTGGTAGCGCCGAGAGACTGGCTCGCCCACGAGTAGGCCAACCGCTCAGCGAGCGGCGAGCGGCAGATGTTCCCTGTGCAGACGAAAAGCAGGCGCATGGACCGACTTTATGTATGCGTTCGAACACGGAAGGTCAGCCGCGCGGCGATTGTGCAGGTAAACTGACACGAACGTCGAGGCGCCGACTGGCAATTCTTGTGTGGCGTCAGTGCGGGACGTCGGTAAGCATCTGGTCGCTGAACTCGGAGGCGTTCTGTCCGAGGGAATTGCTGCGCAGCTACTGCCACATGCGGTCGCGGCCACCGTGTCGAGGTAGACGACGCTCGCCGGCCCCTCCATCCCGGTGCCGAGCACCGGGGCGGTGAAGAAGTCGACGCTCGCCGGGGTGACGCCCCGCAATGAGTAGGCCAGCGACACCGGGCTGCCGTTTTCCGAGACTGTCGTCAACCCCCACGGCACTCGTGGCGGTGAGCAATGCCGAGTCCAGCCGCCCGGGGTCGCTGAACGTGCTCGAGTTGAAAAGCTGATCGAACAGGGCTTGGAGATGCTGCTGCTGGCGCTTCACTGGGTCGAAGTCTCCACCGGGCGAGCCGTAGCGCTGTCCCAGGTACCAGCGGGCCTGGTCACCGAGTGGAAGCAGTACCGCGAGCTCGACCAGGTCGCGGTCGGCGAGCTGGTCGCGCAAGAGCGGCGCCCGACGGCCGCAACGCTCTCGACCGCGAGCGCTGTACTGCCGACGGCTGGACCTACCGCGCTCTGGGCCGCCGCGCCGGCTGATCCAGGACACGATTCCGGCCGGGTCCGCGACTGGCGGTTTCCGCGAGGCCGATCTCACGGCCACGCCCGCCAACTCCCCGGCCGGGCACGAGTCCTTGCGGGCCGAGGGCAGGCAGAGGAACGTCGGACGCGCACGGGGCCCGGAAGCAAGGACCAATCGATGGCGTGGTGGGTATGGCTGCTGGTGGCCTGGTTGCTGCTCGCGGTCCTCGTCGCATTGCTGGCTGGACGAGGCCTGCAGATCGCGGAGAACCGGGAATGGTCTCGTCGCGGCAAGGTCGACCGCAGATCCCGTCCGCGTGAAATCGAGCCGCGCCGGTCCGCGTAAGCGGCTCGGCGGCCACGCCCCCACGTGCCGTCGGGTGAAGGAACTGCTGCATGACGACACGGACCGGCGTGTCCTCGCATGCGGCCACCCTTGCCGGCAGGCGGGATCGGTCGGAGGCCCGCGGCCGGTACGACGACCGAGGAGCTGGCGCACGATGCGCATGCTTCTCACGGGGGGCGCGGGGTTCATCGGTGCCAATTTCGTGCACTACACACTGCGCAAGCACCCCGAGCATGCGATCACGTGGCGGCCGACCAGGTACCACGCCGTGCCTGCGCCCAGCAGGGCGAGGGTGAGGGGGACTGCTCCTGCGGCGACGAGCAGTCGGCGGGCCGCGGAGTGCTCTGGTGGCGCACTCGCGGCCACGACATCGTTCGTTCCGAAGGCGCTTCGCGCATCCGTCCCGGACGACTCTGCCGCGGCGAGCGGTGGCCGGCGTAGGGGCGGTCAGTGATGGGGCACGTCTCGTCGGTCACCCAGTCCCTCGTCGGCTGTCCTCGGCCGAAGGCATCAGGTCGGCACGTCCGGAGTCGACAGGACCACGACCGGTGGGCGCGGAGTGGGAGCCGCCACCCGAGGCATCAGGCTCAGGTGCCCGCTCGGACGATCCCGCAGCGGCAGGCGTACAGGCTGCCGGTCCCGACGACGTCTTCGCCGGCCCAGCGGAAACGGTGCCAGTGACGTCGTCCGGAGACAGCCGGCAGTTCCTGGCGCCGGGCTTCGGTACGAGGAGCCACCTCGCGCAGCGTGAGCACGCGGCTACTGTGCCACCGGTTCGAGCTGCGGTGGGGGCAAGCGGGAGAAACGTGTAGGACCTCTGCTCCTCCGTCACTCCTGTCACTGGCGCCTCACCAGGGATGCGGCCCATCCCGGAGAGCCGGTCGAGGAACTCCGCGTCGCCAGTGATCACCTGTCGCGGGAGACCCATGAGCACCGGGCGGCTCCGACACGCGGGCACATCCTCAAGCTGTCTGCCCGGTCAGCCGATGCTCTACCTGTGTGGTGGCTCTGGGTCCTCGTGCTCGTGACGTGGCTGGTCGTGGGATGCGCTGTCGCGGTTCTCGTGGGGCGCAGCATCTGCTTGGCCGACCGGCGGGGGATGCCGGTCGGGGACGAGCGCTCGGCGACCGCCGACCTCCTGGGCCTAGCGCGCGCCGAACCGGTCCGCGCGCGCTCCCGGCGGCGGTCCGTGCCGCTCCCACCCATCGGCATCGCTCTGGTCGCGATCGGCATCGCCCTGGAGACAGTCGGATACGTCTCGCGGCTCTACGGACTCTCGGCGCCGGCCCGCTCCATCGTCTCGATGGACGCGCCCTTCTCCCTGCCTCGGGTCTACGTCGCCGCCCTCTTCGCCGCGGCTGCACTGGCCGCGATCGCCGGTGCGGGGATCTTCCCCGGTCGGCGTACTTGGTGGACGGGTGTCGGGTTGGTGGCTGCGGGCATCGCCCTCGTCAAGGTCGGCAGCACGCTGCACCGGGACGCTTTCGCAGCAGTCGAGTCCGCGGTGGGCGCCAGTGCCGCCCTGGTGTCGAGCGGACTCGCGGCCGCGGCTGTCGTCGGCGCGCTCTGGTTCCTCAGCCGCGAGGAGCGCCGCGACCGACGGCGGATCCTCGGGGTCCTGTCGGCCTACGCCGTGGCGTCCGTGGGACTGTCGGCGATCTCGAACGCCATCGAGGGGTCAATGGGCTTCCGCCACTGGGCGGCGGCCGGTACGACCTACGTCGAGGAATCGGCCGAGGTCCTGTGTGGTGTCGCTTTCCTCGTGGCGGTTCTGGTCGGTGTGGCGCCGCGGCTGGTGCTGCCCGCCGACTGGGCCCTGCGCCGCTCCGCGGACGAGCACACGCTCGACCTGCCGGAGCAGCTTCCGTCTCGCGCGCAGGGCCCCGCCCGGAGCTGACCGGCGGTCAGCGGGGGACGTCGGGGAGTGCCTGCTCCTCGAACTCGGCCGCGTTCTGGGCGAGCGAGTCGGCTCGCAGGTAGGTCCACATCCGCTCGCACGAGACGGTGTCGAGGTAGACGACGCTGGCCGGCCCCTCCATGCCCATGCCCAGCACCGGCGCGGTGAAGAAGTCGATGCTCTCGGGCGTCACGTTGCGCAGCGAGTAGGCGAGCGCCAGCAGATCGGTGTTGCCGAGGGTGTCGTCGACGGTCACCGCGTTGGTCACCGCGCGCAGCGCCGCATCGAGCCGGCCCGGGTCGCTGAAGGTGTCGGAGCTGAACAGCTTGCCGAACATCGACTGCAGGTACTGCTGCTGACGCCGCACCCGGTCGAAGTCACCGCCCGGGAGCCCGTAGCGCTGCCCGAGGTACCAGCGGGCCTGATCCCCGTTCAGGTGGTTGACCCCGGCCTGGAAGGTGTAGGGGCCGTTGCTGGTCGTCTCCGCCAGGACGACGTCGACCCCGCCCAGGTCGTCGGTCACCTGGATCAGCCCGTCGAAGTCGATGGTCACGTAGTGGTCGATGCGCACCTGGGTGAGCTGCTCGACGGTCTGGATGAGCAGTGTCGGACCACCGAAGGCGTAGCTCGCGTTGATCTTGTTCATCCCGTACCCGGGAATGTCGACCCACGAGTCACGGGGGATCGAGATCAGCTGCGCGTGCTGCCGGTCGGCGGTGAAGCGGGCCAGCATGATCGCGTCCGAGCGGCCGTCGGGGGTCTCGCCCGGCGCGAGCTCGGCCCGGGTGTCCGAGCCCACCAGCAGGAAGGTGACCGGGGCCTCGCCCGCCGGCTGCTGCGGAGTCGGGGGCGCCGGGCGGGAATCCTCGTCCAGGCCGGAGAAGACGTCGGCGACCCGGTCGATGTTGCCCGCGTAGCGGTTGGTGAGGAACCACAGTCCACCGGCGGCCACGACGGCCAGCACCAGGCTCAGGACGCCGAGGCTGACGAGTACCCGCTTCAGCCGGCGGCGCGGCCTGCCCTGGGGGTCGTCGTCCCCGGCGTGGAGCACGTCCTCGTCGAGGTGGCCGCCGCGAGTGCCGCCTTCCCGCGACCACGGCTCACGATCGGCGGGCGCGCTCTGCCCGTCAGCGCTCATCGGTGACCCCCGTCAGGTGTGCGAAACCCCGAGGGTACGGGGCTGACCGGGCCCCTCCCGTGCTCTCGCCCCAGCGAGGGTGTCGCGCTGCTCTCAGAAGCCTGGCCGGACCACGCCACACCGGCAGCGGTAGAGGGAACCCGTGCCGGCAGGATCCTCCCCGTCCCAGCGGAACCAGTGCAGGTGGGGCGCGGGCAGGGTCGACGCCGCTGCGCGCAGCAGTCGCCGGGGGAGCGGTGGCCGTGCAGCGGGGAGGCTCATCCCGACCCTCCTCCGCTCGGTGTCCCTGGTGCTGCGGCAAGCCCCTACCGGGTCTCGGCCGCTGACCGCCCCATGATCGGGCACGAAGTCCGGCTCGACCAGGCCGGCCCGCGCGCCTTCTGCCCGATCGGCGAGCCGGACCGATCCGACGCAGGTGGAACGCACCGGGACGACGGGCCCGTCCCTGGTCGAGCTGCTCCGCGGGCGCACTGACGAGACGAGCGTCACGCCGCCCCCAACGAGTCGGTCACCGGCACCGAGGTGGCATCCCCGGCCGCTGACCCTCTACCGTCCGATCAGCGGGGGCGGTCAGCGCGCGCCCTCCTGCCTTCGGATGGGAGCAGGGCATTGAGGATCTCGGTCATCGGCTGCGGCTATCTCGGGGCCGTGCACGCAGCGTCGATGGCGGAGCTCGGGCACGACGTCGTCGGCATCGACGTGGACGGGCCCAAGATCGACGCGCTGTCCCAGGCCAAGGCGCCGTTCTACGAGCCGGGCTTCGACGAGCTGCTGGCCCGCACCCTGGCGACGGGGCGGCTGCGGTTCTCCACCGACTTCGCCGCTGCCGCCGGCTCCGCGGTGCACTTCGTCTGCGTGGGCACCCCGCAGAAGCGCGGCGAGTACGCCGCCGACATGCGCTACGTGCAGGGCGCCGTGGAGTCGCTGCTGGGCGTGCTCGCGCCGGGCGACCTGGTCGTCGGCAAGTCCACGGTTCCCGTCGGGACGGCGGCCGCCCTGGCGGAGCTCGTCGCGTCCAAGGTCCCCGGTGCCCTGCTCGCCTGGAACCCGGAGTTCCTCCGGGAGGGCTTCGCCGTGCAGGACACGCTGCACCCCGACCGGCTGGTCTACGGCCTCCCGGCCGGTCCGGACGGCGACACCGCCCGCGCGCTGCTCGACGAGGTGTACGCGACGATCGTGGAGCGGGGCACCCCGAAGGTCGAGAGCGACTACGCCACCGCGGAGATGGTGAAGACGGCGGCGAACTCGTTCCTGGCCACCAAGATTTCCTTCATCAACGCGATGGCCGAGCTGTGCGAGGCGACCGGTGCCGACGTGAAGCTGCTGGCCGACGCGATCGGTTACGACGACCGGATCGGCCGCAAGTTCCTCAACGCCGGGCTGGGCTTCGGCGGCGGGTGCCTGCCCAAGGACATCCGGGCGTTCATGGCCCGGGCCGGGGAGCTCGGCGCGGACCAGGCGCTGACCTTCCTCAAGGAGGTCGACAACATCAACATGCGCCGGCGGATCCGGATGGTGGAGCTGGCCCGCGAGGTCTGCGACGGCTCCCTGCTGGGCAAGCGGGTGGCCGTCCTGGGTGCTGCGTTCAAGCCCGACAGCGACGACATCCGGGATTCCCCGGCGCTCAACGTCGCCGCCCAGCTGCAGCTGCAGGGCGCCGTCGTGCGGGTCACCGACCCGGCCGCGGTGGACAACAGCCGCCGGCTGTGGCCCCAGCTGGACTACGCCGCCACCGCCGAGGAGGCCGCCGAGCGGGCCGACGCCGTCCTGGTGCTGACCGAGTGGAAGCAGTACCGGGAGCTGGACCCGGTCGCCTTCGGCAGCGTGGTCAACCAGAAGCGGGTGCTGGACGGGCGCAATGCCCTCGACCGGGAGGCCTGGACCGCCGCGGGCTGGACCTACCGGGCACTCGGCCGCCGCGCCGGCTGAGCGCCGCCGAGCCTCGCTCGTGGCGCGCCGTCACTGACGCGGCGTCCCTCCTGCTGGCCGCAGACCTGGCCGGCCACACCGCTTGCCGTCGTCAGGGTCCAGGAAGTGGAGCTCTGCGCCGACCCGGTGATATCGCCGACCAGCTCTTCAGGACGTATCGCTGCCGCGTGGGCATCCGAGAATGGACACGCACGGCTGGGACGCGGAGGTGCTGGCGGTCCTATGGCTCGGCGAGGACGAACGGACGGGGATTGCGGGTTCGGATGATGCGCCGACTCGCGGCCTCCAGCAAGGCTGTTGTCGTGAGCGCGTCCGGCTCGCGGACCACGGCCAACCCCCGTCGCCCTAGCTCGGCGGCCAACTCGACTTGGTGGTTGTCGATCTGCTCACCGTGCTCCCGCTCGCGCGGCACCACCACGGGACAGCGGCCGGCCTCGAGGGCGTCCAGCACAGCCCCCATTCCGGCGTGCGTGACGACCAGGTCGGCCCTTCTGACGGCCGAGCGCAGATCCGCTGCCGACAGCCACGGCGTGGGTCGATCCACCAGACCGCTGACGTCGGTATGGCCGGTCTGCCATTGCACCTCGACTCCGTCGGGCAGGAGGGGGATCAATTGCTCGATCAGCCGGCGGAAGGGCTGCCGCCAGCTGCCCAGTGTCACGACGACGCGGCGCACGCGGGGCGGCGTGTCCATGGCCACGTGCTGGAAGCCGTCGAGGATCGACCCGGCATAGGACCAATGGGGTGACGCCCATTGCGCATGCTGGGTGTAGCGGTGGACGCCGGGGATGCGACGAAGAATGCGACCGGTCACCGACGGCCCGGTCACGCGTGTTCCGGACTCGATGTAGTGGCATGGGATGCCCAACGTGCGAGCCGTCGGCAAGAAGGCCACGGCGATGCCCGAGCCAGTGCTGAGGACGCGCTCGGGTCGGTACTTTCGCAGGATCCGCCAGGCCCGCAGGGCCATCACCGCCGTCCCCGGGAGGTCCCGGGACCCGAGGTCGGGCACGAAGAGAGTCCGTTGGTCACCGAGGAGGGAGCTGCTCTGCAGGGTGTTCTGGGTGACCCAGAGGATGTCGTCATCCCGCGGAACGATGCGCGGAGCGAGCGCGACCAGCTCGTTCAGGTGGCCGCCGGTCGAGGCCACAAGCAGAGTCGTCATCGCGCCTCCAGCCCGGCCATGGACATGGTGCGTGCGTGCCCGCGGGCGGCTCCCCAGCGTAGCGATGACCTGTGACAGGGGCCGCTCCCCACAGCATGGCCCACGTCTCCGCGTACGCGGGCATCCTGGGGGGCGACCTCGAACTGCGCCTGGCGGTCCGGGGAGGATCCCGGCGGACCGCCATCGCACGCCACGCCGCCGGCGGGCTCATCGTCGGCGGCCACTTCGGCGGACGGAGTACGGTGGTGTGATCAGCGACACAAGGGTTCGACGCCCCCGCGACCGGGATGACAGCCCGGGTTCTCCCTCTCGCAACGCGTCCTTGCCGGCCGTGCTCGCGGCGCTGACGCTGGCGGTGGCGCTGGTCGGAGCCACCGTGCTCTTGTTCAGCGTCCGCGATCCCGCGGACGACAGTCCGCCCCGGCCGGCCCCGACAGAGGAGTCGCAGGCCGCAGACGATGCTCTTCAACGCCGCGTCCTGTCGGAGCTCGATGTGTTCACCGATTGGCTTGCCCGCAATCGTGTCGAGGGCTACGTCGGCGAGGTCGGGATACCCAACGACGGGGACGTCGACCGGTGGATCCAGCTGGCCGAGCTCTGGTTCCAGGAGGCCGACGAAGCAGCATTGTGGGTGGATGTGTGGTCGTCGGGGGAATGGTGGGGTGCGGACTACGTCTATTCCGTCTTCGTACCCGGAACGGAAGGTGGACCGCTTGCGGCCACCACGCCGACGGGGGAACTCCTGGCCCGGTATGCCCGAGAAGGTGACGAGCCGCGGGGGGTGAACGTCAGCGGGGGCGAGTTCGGCGCCCCTGGGAGCACGGAAGAGGTGACTGAGTTCTCCAACCAGAATCCTGGCGAGTACGGCACTGACTATCTGTACGACAGTCAGGGATCCTTCGACTACCTCGCCTCACAGGGGATCGACACGGTGCGCCTGCCCTTCCGGTGGGAGCGAATCCAACCGGCACTCGGCGAGGCGCTCGATGACGACGAGCTCAGCCGTCTACGAGGGGCTGTCAGCCGGGCGCACACTGCCGGTCTCGAGGTCATCTTGGACGTGCACAACTACGGCGCCTATCACCTCGCCGAGGGAACCCGCGGGGTGCGCAGGGCCATAGGTTCGGACGAGCTGGGCCAGGGCGACTTCGCTGACCTGTGGCGCCGCCTGAGCGACGCCTTCCGCGAGGAGCCTGGCGTCATCGGCTACGGCCTCATGAACGAGCCATCGATCCTGCCCGCGGTCGGCGACAGATCCCCCGCGCAGGTGTGGGAGGAGGCTTCGCAGGCCGCGGTCACCGCCATCCGGGCGGGCGGGGACGACACCCTCATCATGGTGGCCGGTTATCAGTACTCGCACGCCGGCGAGTGGTCTCGACAACATCCTCAGGCGTGGATCGAGGACCCGGCCGACAATGTGAGGTACGAGGCCCACCACTACTGGAAGCGGGATGATGGGTACTCGTACGACCGCGAGGTCGCCCACGCAGAAGACCTGGGCTACTGACCGCGCCGCTGCCACGGGGTATCGACGTGTGTTGCCGGGCGCCGAGTGCGCCGTGACGTCATCTCCGCGCACCGGCGATGGGCACCGTGGGCCCGAGCTGAATGGAGCTCGTCTCGCCAGCGTGGCCCTTTCACCCCTCGGCAGCCCGCGGTCGCAAGTGCCGCACGTAGTGAGCCACGACTCTCCGGTAGCGAGAGAGGGACAGTAGGACAACGGCCGGCACGAACAGCAACGGCGCGTACGGAAGCGGCACCAACGCGACGAAGATGGGGGGAGCGAGCGCGAAGAACCAGGGCGCGCTGGTGCGGTACCGGACGGGGAATATCTTCGCGACCTGCCGGTGAATGACGACGTAGGAGGCCATCGCCACCAGCTCTGCGAGGCCGTACCCGATCAGTCCGATCACCGGCACGAAGAGCAGGGCGCCCCCGGCGAGGAGCCCGACGTGGGCGAGATGGAAGACGGCGACGTCGCGGTTGCGCTTGAGCACGTACAGGACGGACGAGTGCATGCTGAACACGGCGTTCGCGAGGGAGCCCAGGGCGATGAAAGGGAAGATCTCGATCACCGGATGCCACGATTCGCCCAGCAGAGCGGGGAGCGCCAAGACCCCGGCGGCGCCCACGCAGAGGAAGGGGGCGACGCCCAGCGCCTGCAACATCGTCGCCTCATCCATGACCCGGCGGAGCCGGACGAGGTCGCCCTGCACCTTGGCGAGTGCAGCGATCGACAAGCGCCAGGTCGCCGCTCGGACGAAGGAGAGAACGTCGACCAGACGCATGGCCAGGCTCACGTATGCGACGCTCTCGGGCCCGAGATACCGCCCTACTATGAGCGGGTTCACCAGGAGTCGAGCGCTCCAGATCCAGTTGGCCGCCGAATAGCTCAGCCCGTACCGCACCATCTCTCGCACCAGTACGGGGGACCATGCGAGCGTCGGCCGAAGACGGGCCGCCCAGAAGCTCCCCACGACCAGCCAGGTCTGCCACAGCCAGAAGCCGACAACCGCGCTCCAGACGCTCCCTGTGAGAAGAGCGAGTGAGATCGCTGCCGCATAGAAGATGAGCTGGCCGGCCAGTTCCAGGAACGCGACCTTGCGAAAGTCGAGTTCGCGCTCCAGTGCGGCGAAAGCCGGTTGGTAGACCAGCACCAGCGGGACCGCGAGAAACAGCGCTTGTAAGGGAGGGATGAACCGTTGGTCCTCGAACCACTGGCGCAGCAGCGGTTGAGCGAGGACCGAGAGGCCGGCCACCGCTACTCCGACGAGCAGGAGCAAGGTGACTGCCTGGGAGTAGACGAATCGGTCGGGCTCCTGCTCCCTGCGCACCAGGTGCACCTCGACCCCGAGCCTGGCAACGTCCGAAACGAACGTGACGATTGCCAGTCCGCCCGCGTAGAGGCCGTAGTTGGCGGGCCCGATCAGCCGAGTCAGGAGGAGCACGCCGCCCACTCCGATGGCGAGCCCCAGCGCTTGACGCAGGACGAGGTAGCGGCCTCCTCGTAGGACCTTTTCTCGGAAACCCTCCGGTTCCGGAGCAGGCGTCACGGCTCACCACCCAGCCTCGGCACCTGCCCCTTCGCAGGTGAGTCGGTCGGGATGTCGGCGCTGCGAGTCGCGATCATGCCGACGTCCACCCCATCGTCGCCTGCCAGGAGGCGTTGATGCGCAACACGCGCGCGCCGGCTACAAGCACCGTTACGCTGAGTCGGCGGGCGCACGGATGACCTCGGCGACGGCCGCCACCCATCCGTCCAGTGTCAAATGGGTCTCGGCGAACCGCTTGGCCGCTCCCCCCATCCGCTCGGCTTCTTCGGGATTGGTGAGGAGGCGCTCGAGGGCTACGCGAAGGGCCCCCGGATCGGCGGGGGGTACGTACAGTCCGGTTTCTCCATCGCGGATGAAGTCGGCCTGCCCACGTATCTGCGTCAGGACGACCGGCTTGCCCATCATCATCGCCTCGCTGATCACCGTGCCCCCCGCATCGAAGTCGACGTCCCTGAGAGGCACGACCACGAGCCGGGCTCGTGCGTACAACTCCCGGAGCTCACGATGGTCGAGCTGCTGTCGGAGCCGGACGTTCGGTGGCAGGTCGGAGGCGAGAATGGGACGGACCGTGGGGCCGAGGTCGAGGGCCGCGTTCCCGCTGCGCAACACACTGCTGCCGACCGCGATCTCGACCTGCACGTCAAGGCCTCGGACGGCCTCCAGCAGCGTGGCGTAGTCCCGGGCTTCGGCGCCGACCGCGCAGATGAGATTTTCCGACGGCCGGCCGTCATGGCGCCAGAAGCGCTCATCAGCCTGCATGCGGACGTGGTGCAGCTTGGCTCGCGGAACGCCGAGATGTTCGGCTGCGTACTCCATCTGCACGCTGCTGTAGGCGACGATCGCCTTGAGGTGCGAGTCAACCCGCAACGGCTGCAGGAACGCAGCCTTCTTCCGCGGGGACAGCCACACGGAGATCAGCACGAGGTCGCGACGGGACCGCGCCGCCTTGAACATTCCCGCCAACGGAAGACCGAGTCGGTCGGCTCTCGCCACGATGTTCTGGTACTGCCGACGGCGCAAGAACGCCTCGGTGACCTGGGCAGGGACTGTGCGGCCGCGCGCCGTGATCGCGCGAGCGATCCAGGTCGCCCGGTCATTGAGGTACGCCATGTCCATCACGTCGCCGTTGATGGCCTGGGCCAACTCCACGTAGTCGGTTCGCGGTCGCTCTCCCGCGAGAGCCGATCGCATGAGTTCCTCGGAACTGGGCTGCCCCGGCCACGCGGGGACGAGGATGAGACTGCGTCGTTCGCCGTTGTCGACGGTCACTTCAACCTCCTGCGCTTCGGCCAGCGCAGGACGTTGGCGTCGAGCGGACGGAGCGGACGAGAGGTGATGGAGCGCTGAGGGGCCCTCAGGATGGCACAGCGTGCAGGTTGGTGAGGTCCCGAATCGGCGGACGCACGCCGACGACTCCACTGTTCGTCGGTCCACCGTGCCCGACCACCCCCGTGTACGAGGGGAGGGCCGGATTCAGGCGACTCGGTGGTGCGATGGCGATAGTGCGGGCGCCATCATGCCAGCACCCAGCCGGTGCAGTCGGCGCTACGCTCGGCAAGTGGCCAAGGTGAGTGTGATCATCCCGGCGTACAACGCGGAGGAATTCCTCGAGCGGGCAGTCCGCTCCGCGCTCGCCCAGACCCACCGCGACCTCGAAGTGATCGTCGTCGACGACGGGTCGGCCGACGCAACCTCCGGCGTAGCGCTCCGCATCGCCGAGGAGGACAGGCGGGTCCGAGCGCTGAGGAATGGCGAGAACAGCGGCGTCTCGGCCAGTCGAAATCGAGCCATTGCGCTTGCGTCAGGCGAATGGATCGCCCTGCTCGATGCGGACGACACATGGCTTCCGCAGAGGCTGGAAGCGCTGCTGGCAGCCGCGAATGGCGCTGACGTCGTCTGTGATGACCTTCTCTTCATCAATGAGTCACGCACCGGTACCACTGCCGTGGATTACTGGAGTCTGTGCGGATGGGTCGGTCTCCGGCGTCGGCGACCGTACTGGCTCACCTTGGCTGAATTCATCCGTTACGACCTCGGGCTCCTGAAGCCGATCATGCGACGTGACTTCCTCACAGCGCACGAGATGTGGTACGACACCAACCTTCGTGTCACCGAGGACTACTACCTCTACTTCCGAATCCTCGCCGCGGGAGCTCGCTGGAGACAGCTCCCGGACGGCTACTACCTCTACCTGAGGCACGCCAATTCGCTGACACTGAGTCCGGACGCGGTCGTCCGTCAGCACCTCGTCAGCTCGATGGCGATCCTCTCGGACCCGGCCGTCAACGCTGACCGGAACGTCACGTCTGCTCTGCGGCGCCATCATCGTCAGTCGCGCGCATCCATCGCCAAGCAGCAGATCTTCGAGTTGGTCCGACGCCGTGACTTCCTCGCGCTGGGCCAGGTGCTGCGCGAGAATCCGGACTACGCATTCCTGGTGCTCTGGAAGATCGCCTGGCACATGTACATGCGCATGGTGCGTCGGGTCCAGAATCCGCGTCGACCGGTTCCTGCTCGCATGCCCGAGCGCTCGCTGGGCGTGACCACGGCGGGGTCGCCGACGCCGGCTCAGCGCTCCGTCACCGGCGAGGAGCCGGCAGCCAAGAGGGACCCGCGGGTCCGGTGATCGTGCGATGAGTAGTTGCCGGAGCCCGCGCGCGGTGTAGTCGGCCCGCGCACCCTCCCGTCGTCGAGGAGTCTGCCGGTGGTCAGCGCGACGAGGGCGAACAGGATGTCTCCCGTACCGCGCAGGAAGATGTGCGGGTCGAAGGCCGAGACGACGATCAGCACACCCCAGGCGATCTCGAGACAGGAGCCGCAGGCGCCGAGGGCATCGGGTCGACGCGAGAGTGCACGCGCGTGGCGGAGCACGGCGACCGAGAGCCAGACGAAGCCGGCCAAGAGGGGGAGTCCGCCCATCCACAAGAACTGCAGGTATCCCGACTCGATCCAGATGACGTCCCGCCAGATGTCCGGAGCCGTGAGTACCGAGTCCGGAGAGACGCCGATGACGAACCCACGATCCTCGAAGAGCGGCGGCAGGTACAGATAGGTCACGTTGTCCCAGCGGACGAGCCAGCTCTGCGGCACCCCCAGTTCCCCGCCGATCCCTTGCAACCGGCTGAGAACAGCCGGTGCGCCGACGACGAGGGCCAAGGCGGCGACCGGGACGACACGGGTGGCCCGGCGCCGCGCCTGCGGGATCCGGTGCAGGACGATTCCGCCGGCCACGAGCGCTGCCAACCACGTGGAGAACTGGCCGGAGGCAAGCACCCCGGTCGCCAGGACGAAACCGAGGAGAAGCCCCTCCTTGCGCCCGATGAGGCCGCGGACGGCAGCCGAGATGAGCAGGCCGAGGCCGATGACGATGTAGTCGCCGGTGGCGATCGAATGCCCCAGCGTCGCCGAGCCACGGGCGCTCGATTCCGGGAGTCCTGGGTCGATCCCCCACCAGGTGCCCAGGAAGGACAGCACAGGAGGCACCCCCAACGTCTGCAGGACGGCGATACCGGCGAGGGCGCCTGCGGTCCAGATGACGAGACGGACGCAGCGCCGAAGCTGAGAGGCCGTGCGCACGGTCGCGCGGACCAGGAGAATGAGCCCGACGAGCTTCACCATCGGGAACACCGCGACGAGTTCCGTCCCCGTCGGGGTGGCGCCACGGAGCATCAGCGAGACGATCGGCCACAGCGTGGCCAACACGGCGAACGTCGCCAGTGGCAGGTCCAGCGGATGCAGTCGCAGCGCGAGCGGACGGCCGGTGAGGAACCGGGCGTATCCGCCGGCGCACGCGCCGGCGATCAGCAGGACCAGCAGCGCTTCGTTCGGACGGACCAGCGGTATCAGCGTGCCCCGTTGGATCCCGGCGATGAAGGGAAGCGTGCCGAGGTAGACGTAGGTCGCGGTGACCGGACGCCATGCCGTGAACGCCAGCAGCCCGAGCGCCGCGGCGAGCAGCGCGATCACCGGCCCGGCCAGTGCGGCGAGCAGACCAGCCATCGCGGCAGCCGCCAGGGCCAAGGTGGCAGTGCGGCGGCCCGGGGCCTGCCGGGACGGCTGCAGGTCGTCGACTCCGGCGGTCGCTCGCGCCGTCACAGCGATGCCGTACGGTCGGCAGCAACGGGCGCAGCCACCGACGCGCCCCTCGCTCCGCCCCTCCCGCGCCGCGGAACAGCTTCTGGGGGCGCCGGCGACGTCACCGGATCCGTCGTCCTTGCGCTCCCCATCCACCGCCGCGCCAGCAGCGCGACCGCCGCGGCGGCGAGCAGCAACGCGGTGAGGGCTCCGGTCGCTGCCGCGAACCGTGGCCGTGGGCTGACCGGCTCCGAGACGGAGTACGGAGGCGTCAGCAGGTTGACCGGGTCTTGCTCGGCGAGCCGGAATCCTTCCAGCTGACCGAGAAGCGACGCCTCCCGCAGAGCCAGGACCTCCGCTCGTTCTGTTGACAGGCCAGGTGTGCTCAGGCTGTCCCGTACCTCGCGAAGCTGCGATTCCACGGACTCGCGGTCGGGGCTCTCCTCGGTCGTGTTCGCCCGGGCGAGATAGCGGGCCGTGATGTCCTCCAGCAGCTGCTGGCTGCGCGCGCTGGAGGAGTCCCGCACCTCGACCTGGATGATCTCGCTGCCTTCGACGACGAGCGCGGTCACCTTGCTACCCAGTTCCTCGGCGGTCAGACCGTTCATCGACGCCACCGGCCCGAGGATCGTGCGGCTGCGGAGCACCACCAGCTGGGTGTTCAAGGTGCGGTCCTCGCGCAGCAACTCGTTCGGTTTTGCCTCTGCCAGGTTGTAGTGCAGCTCCGCACGTGCCGCGTACTGCTCGGGCAACAGCGACGAGCCGACATAACCCACGATCCCGCCCAGGAGCGTGATCACCATGGCCAACAGTGCGAGTCGTAGCCACTGTGCCCTGGTCAGGTGGTGTCCGGAGGCGGCGTGCCTTCCGGCCGACGGTTCCTGTCCG
Source organism: Blastococcus mobilis (assembly GCF_900188025.1). Classification (GTDB taxonomy): domain Bacteria; phylum Actinomycetota; class Actinomycetes; order Mycobacteriales; family Geodermatophilaceae; genus Blastococcus_B; species Blastococcus_B mobilis. Next base: position 57,874 of record NZ_FZNO01000024.1, on the reverse strand, counting down.
GGTTCCCCACCACCGTCGGTCCTGGCCTCGGTGGACGTCGCCGCGGCCGGGATCCGGTCCGGGCCCGGCTGCGGCGCCTCGGCCATCACGGCTCGCCACCCCGGAGTACGCCACAGACCCGGATTGCCTGCGGGTCGGTCACCACCAGCACCGGGCGGTGCGCTCCGCAGGGGAACGGCCAGCTCAAGCCACGGGGCGCTGGGCGGCTGTGGGGCGTCAACGGAGGTCGCCGAGCCGGAGTGCGGATCATCGGGTCACCTCGTACAACCGGAAGGCATTCGACCGCGCCCATTCCTTCTCGGGGCGCCAGCCGCGCAGCGTCCGCACCGGCCGCACCCGGCCGGTGCGAAGGAGTGCATCCTCCTCCACCGGGTTGCCGTAGACGATCCGCAACCGGCGCGGATGGCGGTCCACGGACTCCAGCAGCCGGGCGACGACAGCCTCGAACAGCCCGCCCACGAACGGGTTGTTGAACAGGGCCACCGTCACCTCGTCGGGAATGTCGAAGGTGGCCGCGTCCGCACGGATCAGCCGCACGTCACGACAGCGCAGCCGGTTCCGGCACGTCTCGACGTTGCGCTGGGCAATCTCGTGCATGCGCTCGGAGAGCTCGACGCCGTAGACCCGCCGGAACGGGTAGTGCAGGGCCGCCTGCAGCACGGCACGCCCCTTGCCGGAACCGAAGTCGATGAACACGTCGTCCTCGGACACCTCCCGAGGGGGCAGGATCCGGCGCAGCCTCATGACGCCGGCCGGCTGGTACCGAACCGACCGGGGATCGGACAGGCCGAGTTCGGCGATGCTGACCTCGCCGTCGGTCTCGACGTGATATCGGCGGTCGAAGAGGGCGTTCCCCACGAAGCGCCGCGCTCGCACGTACGGTGGCTTCACGACCTTCTCGAACACGTAGCCGATCATTGGGACGCTCCACGAGCGATTCCCCGCCTGACGGTCCGGCCGATCGAGCGGGGGCGCACGCGATTGCCGGCGCGGCACCTCCGCTTCGCCCAGGCGACGAGATGGCGTCCGGCGGCCGTCTGGCGCGCCATGTCGTATCCGGCCCTCACGATCGGGTTGGGGATCAGCTCCACGGGCGGCGGGTAACGGAAGACCCGGCCACCGAAGCGGGTCTTGTACCGGTCGGGGCCGGAAAGCGCATCGAGATCCCCCTTGCCTCCGGACAGCAGCGCGGGCACCGACGCCGGGAGCACCCCGCCCAGGTCGAACCAGTGGTAGCCGCTCGCCTTGGCCCACTTCATGGCGTTCCAGTACACCGCGGCAGGCACGTTGAGCCGCCGCCCCTCGTCGGAGCGGTCCAGGCCGAGCAGGCGAACCTTCAAGACGGTGCCGCAGGCAGTGAACACGGTCATCGCCACCGGACGGCCGCGGACCTCGCCGACGAACACGACGAGGTGTCCCGCCGGGGCCAGCTCCCGGTACATGGCGCGCAGGTACTCGATGTCGAAGGGTGTGAAACCCTGGTGCTCGGCTGTCTCGGCGAGCAATTCGGCGAGGGTCGGCAGGTCCTGCTCATTCCCGCGACGAACAATCACCCCTCGTTCCTCCCATGCGTTCGTCCAGGTCCGCAGCCGCTTACTGAGGGCGCGGCGCAAGTGGTCCTCGTCGAAGCGGAGGTCGACGCGCAGTGATGCCGCCGGGGCGACATCCGCGTCGGAGTCCCGGAAACCATGCGCGAGCAGCGCCTCCGAGGCGCGTTCGGCCCCTTCGGGCGGTTGCACAGCCAGCATGCGGAATCGACGGCGGCTCAACTGCGCGAGCGCGCTCGCGATCATGTCGTGCACTGAGTCCGGATCCTCGGTGGCGTGCGATACGACCGGGCCGTACGGGACGTAGCCCAGGGTGCCGATCCCGGGAATGCGGCGCACCATGATCTGCGCGCCGCCCACCAACCGCTTGCCGTGGACGACGAGGATGTACATCGCGCCGTATCCGACGAGCCCGCGGATGCGGGTCCATGCCGATAGTTGCGCGACGTCGGCGAGCGGATTCGAGCAGACCAGGTTGTCCCACTCACCGAGCGTGGACTCGTTCGGGGTCGTGCAGACCACGACCGACATGGAGCTCGTCGTGGGGGTGTGCGGGCCGCTCACAGTGGCTCCCGTCGTGGCGTGCTGCCGGATGACTGCGGTCCCATGGTCAGCAGAAGAACCGGTAGAGGGCGGCCCCGGCGCGCTCGGTCACCACATGCGGCACGGACGGGTCGGTGAGAAGGTCGGTGATCGCCGCGAGGGTCTCCTCCACGTCGGTCCGGCGGCCGAGGGGCTGCCCTCCGGCGTTGAGTGTGCGGATCCGGCCCTCGACGCCGGCCCATCCGAGCTTGTACCTGCACAACCCGGGCTGGTCGAGGTCGGACAGCCCCCAGTCGAGCATCCGGATCCCCCGCCCGTGGGCCCACTGGATCACGTGCCAGTGGATTGCGTCGTTCGGTCGCAGCGGCAGGTACTCCGCTTGTGACGCACCGAACTTGTAGTAGACGGTGTCCTGCCAGACCAGGTACAGCGCGCCGGCGACCGGCCGGCCATCGACGATGGCGAGGGCGGTACGGATCCCGTCTGCCGGGGCGAAGGCCTTCCAGATGCGATCGAAGAACTCGCGGGGCTGGGCGAGCAGCCGGTACTTGCGCTTGCGCAGCTCCACGTGGAGCCGGTGGTACTCCCGCACCGCCTCCCACTCGGCACTGACGACCACGTCGACGCCGGCCCGCTCGGCCGTCGCGATGTTCCGCCGGGTCTGCGGGCGGAACCGTGCGCGCAGCTCGTGCAGCGGACAGGTCAGCGGCGTCGCGTGCCACGCCGCTTCGCCGGTGTGATCGAGCCGCGGGTCGTGGGCGGCCGGTGAGGTGTCCAGGCACCGCAGGGTCAGGGGGACGCCTCCTGCCAGCGCGTCGGCGGCGACGGCCTGCCACGACGCCAGGTCGGCGGCGATGGGGTCGGCCCGGTCGGAGAAGGGCAGGGCCAGGCGCCGCAGGCCACGCAGATCGTCCACGTCGGTCCAGGCGAACCCGGCTCGTGGGCGCCCGAGGCCATCGACCAGGACACGCCCCGACGGCGTGAAGTCGTACATGTCGCTGACGGCCGTGATCCACGGCGGAGACGTGAAGAGACTGCCGCCGGGTCCGCTCGCCAGCTCCTGCCACAGCGGATGGGTACGCGGATCGACGCGCTGGACCGCGGTCACGGACGGCGGCTCCCCTCGACAGGCACGCCGGAGGCGGACAGCTGCGGCAGGCTCATCGGGCACCGTCCCCGCGGAGGAGGGCCGGGATCGTGGCCATGACGATCGCCAGGTCGGTGCCCAGCCGTCGAGTGCGCACGTACTCCAGATCCAGCTCGAGCATGTCCAGCGTTCCCAGGACACTCCGGCCTCGCACTTGCCAGAGCCCCGTCAGCCCGGGTCGGACGGTGAACCGCTCGGCGTACTTCGCCGGGAACATGTCGGCCTCCCACGGCAAGCACGGCCGCGGCCCGACCAGGGACATGTCACCGCGGACGACGTTCAGCAGCTGCGGCAGCTCGTCGCAGCTCGTCCTGCGCAGGAAACGCCCGGCGCGTGTGATCCGGGCATCGTCGTCGATCTTCGTGCTGCCACGACGGCGCGTGTCCTCGCCGCGCAACTCCGCCGCGATCAGCGCGCGATGTGCCGCATCGTCCGCGCCGACGCGCATGGTGCGGAACTTGTAGAGCGTGAATGGCCGTCGCCCCTGGCCGACCCGTTGCTGGCGGAAGAGTGCCGGGCCGGGGGTGTCCAGCCGGATCCAGACGGCAAGGATCAAGGACAGCGGTGCCGTGAGCAGTAAGAGCAGGGCAGCGCCGACGAGGTCCATTCCCCGACGGGCCACCTCGTCCCATGCCGGCGTCCCGTCCTCCACCGGCTGACTAACGTCCATGGGTTCCGGGCCGGGGAGCGGAGGGGTGCCCACGAGTCCATCGGTGGTGGGACTGGCAGACGACGGCCACGCGCTCTGCTGCCTGCCGAGACCCCAACTGGTCCTCCGCGTGGGACGTGGCACCGCTGGCGTGCGAGGAGGCGCACGTCTCAGCACCGGGCCAGGGTTGATTGACGTCGCCGTGCCGAGTTCCCTGGCTCTGTCGTGGAACATTGGTCCGCGGACGAGCGACCGTCAACCCGGATCGGCGCCGTCGGCGTCCCGTCGGGTCGTCCGGTCGTGCCGTGCTCGTGCTGGATAGCCGGGGGAGTCGTGGCGGCCTGGCCTCATCCCCCATCGCACCGGGACGACGGCGCCCTGGCCGGCCGTCGGAGGCGACATGGGCGCCCGACGTCCGTCTGGTGCGGACCGCCGGGCCGGTGAGGGTGTCACTTCCGCACGAGAGCGCTTTCCGTCAGTTGACGATCCGTTATCCGCTCGTTACCTTGCTGGCCGTGCTCACCCCCAACCGGCGCGCGTCGTGACCCGGCACAGCGCCCCCGCACAGTCCCTCCCTACCTTCTGGGTAGCCGGCCTCGCCTTGCTCCTCCTTCTGGCCGGCACGTTCGCCACATCGGCCCCCAGTCCTGAGTCCACGTCGACGTCCACCGCGCCACCGGTGTCCATCCCTTCTCTGGTGGAGGCAGCTGCGCAGAAGACGGCCGACCAGGCCGTCGGCGGCGTCTTCCCCCTCCTGCCGCCGGGCAGCGCCCTGCCCTCGGGTGAGGAGTGCGCCACACGCGTGCAGCGCGACGCGTGGGAGCCCAGGCCGGAGAATGCCACCGCCAATGCGACCCCCCCTGCCGGCCCCGCCCCCTACGGCATGAGCTCTTGGACCACCGCCGCAGCCGACGGCCCCGATTACCGGGGGCGCGTCGACGGGAGCTTCACCGGCACCACCGACGAAATCATCCAGTGGGCGTCCTGCAAGTGGGGGTTCCCCACTGACGTGAACCGGGCTCAAGCCGTCGTCGAGTCGGCCTGGGACCAGGCTGCCGCTGGCGACGGCGGACAGTCGCACGGTCTGTTCCAGATGAAGAGAGAGGTGTGGGGCGGACACCCCAACTCGTCGGCTTCGACGGCCTTCAATGCCGACTGGGCAATGGGGCTGCGCCGTGCCTGCTACGACGGGGTCATGTGGTACCCGGAGCTGCGGGGCAACCTGGAGGCCTGCATCGGCGTCCACTACTCCGGCGACCCGGACGAGTCGACGTGGTACTTCTACACCGACGATGTGCTCGAGTACGAGCGGACCAAGCCGTGGCTGCAGTGGAGCTCGGCTGCGGGGGCCCCGCCCACGGCGATCCGTGGAAGCTGAGCCGGCACGAGCCACGACCGCCGCACGGTGGTAGGCGCCGACGTCCTGCCGTTCACGATCACCTGAGGCCGGCCACTCGGAGAGACGGGCCTGAGCCTGCCGGCGCTCGCGCGCCTACCGAACGACCTGCAGGTGGCCGTGGCCGTGGTCGCCGGCGGACAAACCGTCGAACCGCAGCCGTGAGCACGTCAGAGCTGATCAATCCGAGGCACACTGAACTCCGTCCGCGGGATCAGCCAGTGGTGAGGAAGCACTTCATGCAGCCAGCACCGAGTACCGACTCGGAGGGGCACGTAGGAGTCTTCGACGGGTTCACTGCGGAACGACGCCCGGCCCCGGCCGTCCGGGAGCCCGATTCCGGGCACGCGCCAGCTGTCGTGATCGGATCCGGCTGCGTGGAGATCGTCCGCGCGCTGGCGCTCGCCGGCGTGCCCTCCGCGGTGGTCGCGCCCCGTCATGACGAAGCGCGGTACTCGCGGTACGCAACCACGATCTTCGACTGGGACTGGGGGCTTCCCATCGAGGAATGCGGCGAGCAGTTGCTCGAACGCCTCCTCGAGTTCGGCCGTCGACAGAGCGAGCCGCCGGTGCTGTTCTTCTGTTCGGACCAGGCGGTGATGTTCACCTCCCGCTTCCGGACCCGGCTCGAACCGACCTTCCGCTTCGCCGTGGCATCGCCGGATCTTGTGGAGGACGTGTCGGACAAGCAGCGCTTCAGCAGCCTGAGCGCGCGGCTGTCGCTTCCGGTGCCCGCCACCCGTGTCGTCGAGTCGGCCCAGGCTTTCGCGGATGCCTACTACGACGCACACCTCTTTCCGCTGATCGTGAAGCCGGCTCTGCGCAGCACGACCTGGGCGTCCGCGGAGCCGGCCAAGGCGCTCCGCGTCGACGATCTCGCTGAGCTGAGAGCCCTTGCTCAGACGTTCCGGGCATCGGAGCAGCGGTTCGTCGTCCAGGAGTGCGTGCCCGGCCCGGAGTCCGCGATCGAGAGCTACCACGTGTACGTGGATGGCCGGGGCTCGGTCCGCGCGGAGTTCACCGGCCGCAAGATCCGGACGATGCCGGCCGAGTTCGGGCACTCCACGGCGTTGACCCTCACCGCGGCCACGGACGTCAGGGATCTCGGCCGGGAGCTGGTCACCCTCATCGGGCTGCGCGGGGTGGCCAAGTTCGACTTCAAGCGCTCAGCCCGAGGGAAGCTGTACCTGCTGGAGATCAACGCGCGCTTCAGTCTCTGGCATCACCTGGGAGCCAGGGTGGGAGTCAACATCCCCGCGATGGTGTACGCCGACCTCACTGGTGGTCGATGGGTGAGCAGCCCGACGGAGCGTGCGACCGCTGCAACCTGGGTCCACCCCAAGGACGTCCTCGCGGCGCGGCGGGCGGGTGTCCCGATGCTGCGCTGGTTGATCTGGGCGGCCCGATGCGACGCGAAGGCCTTCTGGGCATGGAACGATCCGTTGCCGCTGCTCGCGGCGTGCGGTGCATGGATCCGCGAGCATCTCCCGACCACTGGCCGACGGAGCTCGTCGCATGACACAGGCGGTTCTCCCACACGGCCCGTGCTGATGGCCCTCGGGATCCGGAAGCGTGACGCCCTGACGGCCGGCGCGTCCCCGAGGCGGGCATCTGGGAGCCGGCAGCGGCGATCCCGACGGACGAGCTGATGCGGATCGGCCTGCTGTCGGATGTGCACGCCAACCACGCCGCACTGCAGGCGGCCCTGCGATGGCTCGAGGACCACGGGGCGGAGCGGCTGCTGGTCGCCGGGGATCTCGTGGGTTATGGCCCCCAGCCCAACGAGTGTGTCGAACGACTGGTCGCGGTCGGCGCGGAGTGCGTCGCCGGAAACCATGACCTCTTCGTCCTCGATCGGCTGCCGCCCACTCGGTTCCCGCCGCTCGCTCGCCATAGCGCGGACCTGACCCGATCGTTGATCTCGGCCGACGTTCGGGCGTTCCTCGAGGCGCTCCCTGTGCGGTTGCACGTGGATCCCATCCTCATGACTCACGGCTCCCTGGACAGCCCCGAGGAGTACGTCGTCGACGAGAGGCGGGCAGGAGAACTGTTGCGCCGCATGCCGCTCGAGGCTCCCGGGAGCGACACGCTCGTCCTGGGGCACACCCACCGGCAGTGGTGCGTGGTTGCGGATCACGGGGCCCTGCGCCCACAAGGCCGACTTCCCCTGCCCGGAACCGCGCGCCTACTGAATCCGGGGAGCGTCGGCCAGTCGCGGCAGCGCGAGAGCCGCCCCCGAGCGCGGTTTGCGCTGTACGACAGCAGCACGGTCAGTGTGGAGTTCATCCGGCTGCACTACGACGTGGACTCCAGCCGGCGGGCACTCCAGCAACTGGGGTTGCCTGATCGCTGTCTGCACGCGCCGCCGCGGGTGCGGGGTCGGATCCGCGGAGTGGCCCGCCGGATCCTCCGCCCCGTCCGCGGCACTCGAGCCAGCCGCATCTGAACCTCGCCCACGGCGGATGACAAGGGTTCCACGTGCGCGGGAGCGGCGGCGCATCGGGTTCAGGGAGGCCGGCGGTCGGGCCCCGTCGCCTGGTCGAGGACCTGGCACACACGGCCGATCTGGGCCACGGTCAGGGTCGGGGACATCGGCAGGGAGAGGATGCGCTGCGCGGCCAGCTCGGTGGTCGGGAGAGGCTCGTCGGCGAACTCGACGAAGGCGGGCTGACGGTGGCAGGGCACCGGGTAGTGCAGACCCCAGCCGATGCCCGCAGCGTCCAAGGCCGCGGTGGCTGCGGCGCGGTCCGCCACCTGTACGACGGCCAGGTGGTGCACCGGTTCGGCCCGCGGATGCTCGGCCAGGGGGAGGCACCCGGCCGGTAGGCGCTCCCGATAGCGCCGCATCGCCCACCGCCTGCGGTCGTTGTCCGCGTCGAGGCTGCGCAGCTTGACGGCCAGGACCGCGGCCTGCAGGGTGTCCAGCCGGCTGTTCCGGCCGCGGAGCTCGTGCAGGTGCCGGCCGCTGCTTGCCCGGCCGTGGTTCGCCAGCTGCCGGATGCGCGCCACGAGCGCCTCGTCGCTGGAGACCACGGCACCGGCGTCACCCAGCGCTCCGAGATTCTTCCCTGGGTAGAAGCTGAAGCCCGCAGCGACACCGACGCTGCCGGCTCTCCGGCCTCCGAATCGCGCCCCGTGCGCCTGGGCGGCGTCCTCGACGATCGCCAGCCCATGCCGCTGCGCGAGTGGGACCAGACGGTCGACGTCGGCCATCTGGCCGAACATGTGCACCGCCATGACCGCCGCCGTCCGGGGGCCTACGGCAGCTGCGGCCGCGTCGGTATCGATCTCCAGCGTGTCCGGTTCCACGTCGACGAACCGAGGTCGTGCGCCCACGGCGCACACGGCTTCCACAGTCGCGACGAACGTGTTGGCGGGCACGATGACCTCGTCGCCCGGTCCGATGCCCAGCGCGGCGAGGACCAGCTCGAGCGCGTCCGTACCGTTGGCGACCCCCACGCAGTGCCTGCTCTCGCAGTACTCCGCGAACCGCGCCTCGAACGTCTCGACCTCCGGACCGCCGATGAAGCGGCCGTGAGTGAGCACGCCCTTCCAGCGCAGGTCCAGGTCCTCGCGCACGAGTTGGGTGATCCCCTGGACGTCGAGGAACGGGATCGACGCGTCGGTCACGACGCGATCCGTGTCGAACGGGGGCGGTGGCCGTCTCGTGACGGTCCCTCCGGGGCCGATCCGGTGCTGGGCTGGTCCGTGGACGCGCCCGCTCCGGCACGCACGTCCTCGCCCGCGACCTGGGTCATCTCGTCCGTCGCAGCAAGCACCCGGACCACTTCGAGGCCACGCTCGCCGGAAGTGTCGGGCCGAGCCCCCGTCCGGATGCAGTCGATGAAGTGCTGATCCTGAACCAGGAGCGGCTCCTGGAACGGGATGTACGGGGAGACGATGTCGCCGGTGCGGTAGGACACGGGCAACGCATGGGCTTCCGCCGGATCGTCGATCTCCTGGACGTCGACACCGATGTCGTAGACGCGGATCCGTTCGTTGTCCGACAGGTCGTCGTAGACGGCCATCTTCTGCTCACCGACGACGGTGACCTGCCGGACCTTGTTGGGCGTCAGCCAGCTGACGTGGACGTAGGCCCGGGTCTGTGACCGAGGGAAGTCCAGGCGGAGGTACGCGACGTCGGCATGCTGCCTGCTGATGTGGCTGTGCGCCCACACGGTGGCGCAGGCCGGCATCTCGTCGAGGATGTACGAGACGATCGAGATGTCGTGCGGGGCGAGATCCCAGATCACGTTCACGTCGCTCTGGTACCGGCCGAGACTCAACCGCGACGTGTCGACGTAGAGGATCCGCCCCAGTGCCCCGGACCGTACGAGCTCCCGGAGCTTCCACACCGCGGCGTTGTACTCGAAGGTGTGGCCGACCATGAGGTGCCGTCCGTGCTGGGCGGCGGCCTTCACCAGACGCTCCGCGTCCTGCACGGACGTGGCCAGCGGCTTCTCCACCAGCACGTGCTTGCCGGCCTCGAGCGCCCGGTGTGCGATGGGCGCGTGGCTGCCGGGTGGCGTAGCGACCACCACCGCGTCGATGTCGTCGAGGACGTCACCAAGATGGGACGCCAGCCTCGCCGAGGGGTAGTGGGCTGCCGCCTCCACGAGGCGCGCCGACTGGCCGTCGACGATGGTGACGTCGACGCCGGGGGTGCTGCTCAGGACGCGGACGTGCTTCGAGCCCCAGTAGCCGTAGCCGATGACGGCGATGCGATCACGGGACGCAGCCGCGTCCTGTTGCCTGCGCGCCGTGCTGTTCCACGCAGGGACTGTGGTTTCGGGGTTGGAGGGGTTGGATGGAGCGTGCATGGCGTGTCTCACCTGACTTGCCCTTGACCGTCTGTGCGCTTGTTCGCAAGCGCGAAGTGAAGTGCTGAGGGGATGCGCGGGATCCCTGAAGGAGTGACCGGCCTGAGCCGGGCTCCAGACATCGTTCGAAACGTCACGGCGATCCGGATGGGCGCGCCGTCGTGGCGATGCGCGCCCTGCTCAGCCGGGGCGAGTGTGCGGGTCGTCCGGTCGGCCGACGACCGGACGACCGGGGTCGGAGGAGCGGGTGGATGCCTGGGCGCGCAGGGCCCCGGCATCCCCGCTGAGGACCGCGAGTGCGGTACCGGAATGGTGGCCGTAATGGGTTCCTGACGCCGAGCTGCTGCCGGAACACGGCGCGGTCGGCGCGGTCGGCGCCGGCGGCGCAGCCAGGGCGGCAGGGGCGGCCGGAGGCAGGGGAGGGGGCGCGCGGAGCGGCAGTTCCTCGGAGGACGGCGCCGACAGTGCCACCGGGGTTGTCACAGCGAGCGTCGTGGCGACGCGCACCTGAGAGCTCGTCCGTCCGCCGAGGCTGCCGGACTCGACGTACCGAGTGACCGCGGCTGCCTGCCCCGTGGTGGAAGTCCACTGGTCGACGGCATTCGAGATCACGCCGAGGCAGGGGATGGACGGCGCGGCCGGCGGAACCGCCCGTGGGCCTGCCGCTTCCGTCGGCGTCGTTCCGACGGGGGGCAGCAGAAGTCCGGAGGGTGGTGCTGTGCTGGGGGTCGTCGCCGTCGCGGTCCTGGTCGAGGCCGTGTCAGCGACGGGCCCGCCACCGGCTCCAGTTGCAGCGGACTGCGATCCGACCGACGGGACCCGGACCGGGGTCGGGACCGCGACCGGGACCGGCATCGGGACCGGGAGCGGAGCGGTGCGGGCGTGACCGTGTCGGCGCTCGACCGCAACAGCGGTGCCGATCCTTGTGGGTGGGGCAGCGCCGCCGCCGGTGACACGCGTGGCGCCGAGATGGGTGACCGGGGCCGGGGTGGTCGCCGGCAGCTCCGAGGAGGCGCCCCGGCGGCCGGGCTTGGGCGGTGTCGGGTCGCTGCGAGCGCCGACCTTCTGCGCGGTGGCGACCGGGCGGTCGGTCTTGGGCGTGTTCGGGGGCTTGGTGGAGTCGACGCGGGACGGCGAGACCGGGGCCGGGGTGGTCGCCGGCAGCTCCGAGGAGGCGCCCCGGCGGCCGGGCTTGGGCGGTGTCGGGTCGCTGCCAGCGCCGACCTTCTGCGCGGTGGCGACCGGGCGGTCGGTCTTGGGCGTGTTCGGGGGGCCGGCGGAGTCGACGCGGGACGGCGAGACCGGGGCCGGGGTGGTCGCCGGCAGCTCCGAGGAGGCGCCCCGGCGGCCGGGCTTGGGCGGTGTCGGGTCGCTGGGAGCGCCGACCTTCTGCGCGGTGGCGACCGGGCGGTCGGTCTTGGGCGTGTTCGGGGGCTTGGTGGAGTCGACGCGGGCTGGCGTGGCCGGGGGCTTGGCGGAGTCGACGGTGGGTGGCGTGGCCGGGGGCTTGGCGGAGTCGACGGCGGGTGGCGTGGCCGCGGCCGGTGCTGCTACCGGTGGCGCGGTGGCGCCCGATCGGTCGGTCTTGGGTGCGGGCAGGTCGATGAGCGGGGCTTCTGCCCGTGGTGGTTTCGTCGGGGACTTGCCCGCCGGTGACGCCGGCGGACCGTGGGGGGCCTGACCGGTCACGTCGGACATCGGACCGGAGAGTGGCGGTGCGGATGGGCCTGGCCTGTCGTTCGACTCGTTCGGGGCCGCGTGGGCCACAGCAGTCAGCGACGCCCAGAGGCTGACGAGGAAGACGAGGACCAGGAACAGCCGGCGGCACCACGACCAGCGCGAAGGGCGCTCGACGGAGGTGCCTCCGTCCGCGATGGACTGCGTCTGCGGGGCGGGCGTTGGTTGCTCGGGCCGACGGCACGGTGACGCGGAACTCCCGGGCATCACCGTCGTGCCCGGTGATGCGGCCGACGTGCCACCGTTCAACGAGGTATCTCCCCTGCGTGACCCCGCACTGCTGCGGCAGTCAAGCCCGACGCGTCCACCTACGGTCGCGGATGGGACGACCATTTCCGGAGCGTTGTGCAGGGTCAACACCCGTGGTCGCCGACCCCGCTCGGCCCAGGCCCGCCCCGGCCGGGCGGAACTATCTGTAATCGGAACGGCCGAAGTAGTGCCGGATCTATGAACGGGGAGGCACTGTCCGCGCCCAGGCAGTGCCGCACCGTGCCCCTGGGGCTGCCGAGTTCCTGCGGTTCCGGCCCGGACGTGGAACCGCTGGGGAGGCGTGGCCAGTGCGCCCGCAACCTCGTCGACGGCGTGGCGGCGGTGCCATCGCGACGGACAGGGCCCGCCCACGACGGCAAGGAGCCGATCGGCCGGCCCGCTGGTGACCTCCCCGACGCAGGGACAGGGAAGATGGGGCAAGCTGCTCAGGTCGCTCACCGATCACCAAGGGGTACCCGTGCGTCTGCTCGTCACCGGCGGAGCCGGGTTCATCGGCGCGAACTTCGTCCACTACACGCGCAGCGCCCATCCCGAGCACTCGATCACCGTGCTCGACGCCCTCACCTACGCCGGCAACGAGGCGTCCCTGGCGACCGTGCGGAACGACATCGAGTTCGTCCACGGCTCGGTGGCCGACGCGGCACTGGTCGACGAGCTGGTCGGCCGCTGCGACGTCGTCGTCCACTTCGCCGCCGAGAGCCACAACGACAACTCGCTGCGCGACCCCTCCCCGTTCCTCGAGACCAACATCATCGGGACGTACACGCTCCTCGAGGCGGTGCGGAAGCACGGGGTGCGGCTGCACCACATCTCTACCGACGAGGTCTACGGGGACCTCGAACTCGACGACCCGAAGAAGTTCACCCCGCAGACGCCGTACAACCCCTCGAGTCCGTACTCGTCCACGAAGGCGGGATCGGACCTCCTGGTCCGGGCCTGGGTGCGCTCCTTCGGCATCCACGCCACGATCTCCAACTGCTCGAACAACTACGGGCCCTACCAGCACGTGGAGAAGTTCATCCCGCGGCAGATCACCAACGTGCTGGCCGGGCTGCGCCCCAAGCTCTACGGCACGGGTGAGAACGTCCGCGACTGGATCCACGTCGACGACCACAACTCCGCGGTGCACGCCATCCTCGACCGCGGCCGCAACGGCGAGACGTACCTGATCGGTGCCGACGGCGAGAAGAACAACCTCGAGGTGCTGAGCCTGATCCTGGAACTCCTCGGCCAGCCGAAGGACGCGTTCGACCACGTCACCGACCGCGTCGGCCACGACCTGCGCTACGCCATCGACGCCACCAAGCTCCGCGACGAGCTGGGCTGGACGCCGAAGTACACCGACTTCCGGGACGGCCTCGAGGCCACCATCGACTGGTACCGCGAGAACGAGTCGTGGTGGAAGCCGCTGAAGGACCAGGTCGAGGCCAAGTACGCGGCGCAGGGTCAGTGACGGCGGTCATCGTCGGGGCCAACGGCCAGCTGGGCCGGGCCCTGCGCGTGCAGTTCCCCGACGCCGTCGCGCTCGGCCGCGGCGACCTCGACGTCTCTGACGGTGGCGCCGTCGCGCGCTACGACTGGTCCGGCGTCGACGTCGTCCTCAATGCCGCGGCCTGGACGGCCGTCGACGCCGCCGAGGACGCCGGCAACCACGCTGCCGTCCGCGCCGCGAACGTCGAAGCGGTCGGCCACCTGGCGGACGCGGGGGAGCGGCACGGGTTCACGCTGGTCCACATCTCCAGCGAGTACGTCTTCGACGGCCGCCACGAGGGCCCGATCCCCGAGGACCTGCCGCCCTCCCCGCTGAGCGTCTACGGGCGCAGCAAGGCCGACGGGGACCGCGAGGCCGCCCGGATCGAGCGCCACTACCTCGTCCGCACCACCTGGGTCGTCGGCGACGGCGGCAACTTCGTCCGCACGATGGCGTCCCTGGCCGACCGGGGCATCTCGCCGTCCGTCGTCGACGACCAGATCGGCCGGCCGACCTTCACCACCGACCTGGCCGCGGGCATCGCACACCTGCTCGGCGCCGGTGCCCCGTTCGGCACCTACAACCTCACCGCCGGTGGTGACCCCGCCTCCTGGGCGGAGGTCGCCGCGGCCGTCTTCCAGGCCCGCGGCCGCAGCGCCGACGACGTCGGGCGGGTGGGCACCGCCGACTACTTTGCGGACAAGCCGCAGGCGGCCCCGCGGCCGCTGAACAGCGTCCTGGACCTGTCGAAGATCACCGCGACCGGCTTCCAGCCCCGCGACTGGCGCATCGGGCTCCGCGAGTACCTCGGCGGCTGAGCCGCTTCGACCCGCTTCGAGCCGGCCCCCGCGGCCCCTCCCATGGGGGGACAGGGGGCAGCAGGAAGACCCCGCTGACGCGTAGTTTCGCAGGTCCGGGCACGCGTCGCTCCCGGAAACACGGGGGAAGGGGAGTCGTGACGCCGAGCGGGGCCCGGTTCAGCATCGTCGTGCCGACCTACCAGCGACGCGACGTGCTCCTCGGGACCATGACCGCCCTCGCCCGGCTGGAGACGCCCTGGCCGATCGAGCTGGTCGTGGTCGTCGACGGCTCCACCGACGGCACCGCCGACGCCGCCCGCGCCGTCCCCCTCCCGTTCCCACTGACCGTGGTCGAGCAGCCCAACCGTGGCGCCGCCGCGGCACGCAACGCCGGTGCCGCCTCCGCCACCGGCGAGTTCCTGCTCTTCCTCGACGACGACATGGTCGCCGACCCGCGGCTCCTCGTCGAGCACGACGCGGTGCTCCGTCAGGGCGCGGACGCCGCCGTCGGCCACATCCCGCTGCACCCGGACTCCCCCCGCACGCTGCTGACCCCCGGCGTGGAGCGGTGGGTGCGCCTGCGCCACGAGCGGCTCACCCGCACCCAGGGGCAGCTCGCGCTCGGCGACCTGCTCACCGGCCAGCTCTCTGTCCGGGCCGCGGTCTTCCAGGCCGCCGGTGGATTCGACGAAAGCTTCAACGTGAACGGGGCCTTCGGCGCCGAGGACACCGACTTCCTGCACCGGCTGCTGAGCAGCGGCGCCGTCGTCCGGTACGCCCCGGGCGCGATCACGTCCCAGCGGTACGTGGTGACGCCGGACCAGTACCTGCGCCAGTGGCGGCAGGGTGGCCGGGCCGACGCCGCCCTCGTCCGCAAGCACCCGGCACTGGCCGACACGCTGGCCGAGCAGCACGGCGCGAAGACGCCGACCGGCCGGCTGCTGGCCCGGTGGGCGCCGTCGGTCCCCTCCCGGGTCGCGCGGGCGCTGGCCGCTCCCGTCGTGGCACGCGCCCGCACGGGCGGCTCGGACCTGCTCACCCGCTGGGCCTTCGCCCGCGTGCGTGACGCCCAGTACTGGCGGGGTCTCGCGGAGGGCGGGGGCCTCCGGACCGGCGCTGCCGTGCTCCTGGCCTACCACGCCGTCGAGGACGTCGACGACGCCGTCATCGGCGACTGGTGCGTCGGCCCGGAGCTCTTCGAGCGGCAGCTGGACGCGCTGACCGCCGCCGGGGTCAGCTGGATCGGGCTCGGTGATCTGCTCGCGTGGCTGGACGGCGCGCCGCTGCCGGACCGTGCCGTGCTGCTCACCTTCGACGACGGGTACGCCGACCTGCTCCAGCACGCCGCCCCCGCCCTCGAGCGGCGCGGCATACCCGCGGTGGTCCTACTCGTCAGCGACCAGATCGGCGGCTGGAACGAGTGGGACGCCCGCCGCGGCGCCGGAAAGCTCCCGCTGCTCACCGAGGAGCAGCTCCACGAGCTGGTCGCCCGCGGCTGGTCCCTCGGCGCGCACTCCCATACGCACGCGCACCTGACCCAGCTCGACGACGCCACGCTGGGCCGGGAGCTGACCGAACCGCTGGCCGGTCTCCGGGCACGCGGGCTGCCGGTCGAGCCGGTCCTCGCCTATCCGCACGGCGAGCACGACGCCCGCGTGCGGGCGGCCACCCGCCGGGCGGGCTACGCGGCGGCCTTCGCGCTCGAGGGCCGCCGGCCGTCGACGGGGGCGCGGGGGCGGTTCGCCCTCCCGCGGATCGAGGTGCGGCGCGACACCACGCCCGAGGCGCTCGTCGACGCTGTCCGCCACCCGCCGCGGCACCCGGCGCGCGAGGTGGAGCGCGAGCTCCGGGGCGTGGCCCGCCGTCTGTTGCGCACCGTCGGGAGCCTCCGCCGGTGACCAGGACCCCACACCCGGGCGCCGAGCCCCGGGAGGCGACGACCGTGCGCCCGACGGCGAGCGACGAGGCGGTGGCCTCCACGATGAGCGGCCTCTTCGGCCGGGACTCCCTCTACCTGCTGTTCTGGTTCCTGCAGGTCCTGGTCGGCGCCCTCGCGACGCCGCTGGCCACCCGCTTGCTGGGCGCCCCCGAGTTCGGCACCTTCGCGGCGGCCAACGCGCTCATGCAGGTGCTCTACGTCGTCGCCGGGCTCGGGCTGCAGGTCGCCGTCCAGAAGTACTTCGAGGAGCGCGGCGCGGACGCCGCTCGCCGGCTGCTCGCGCTCGGCATCGTCGCCGCCGTCGCGATCACCGCCCTCGCCGACCTCACCGGGCACTGGTGGAGCGACGCCCTGGGGTTCGGCGGATACGACGGCGCCGTCCGGCTGGCCGTCCTCTGGGCCGGCGCCTCCGCGATCACCGCGACCGTCCTCGCGCTGCTGCGCAGCCAGGACCGGCTGCTCGGCTTCAGCGTGGTCAGCCTGCTGCAGTCGGTGGCCGCCGAGATCCTCGCCCTGGTCATGCTGGTCGTCCTCGCCCCGACCGCCGAGGCCTTCGTGCTCGGACGCCTGGTAGCCCAGGTGCTGGCCGTCGCGGTGGGGCTGTCCCTCACCCGGCTGCGGTCGCTGCGGCCCGGGGACCTGCCACTCGTGCGGGGCGCGCTGGTCTTCGGTCTCCCACTGGTGCCGGCCATGCTGGGGTCGTTCGTCCTCGGCGCGGCCGACCGGTTCCTGATCCAGGAGCACCTGGGCGAGGCGGCGGTCGCGCAGTACTCGGTTGCCTACAACATCGCCGCGCTGCCCATGCTCGTCCTGAGCGTGCTCAACTCGGTGTGGCTGCCCCGCTTCTTCGCCGCCGGCGCGGGGGCCGACGGCGACGCGGTGGTCACGGCCAGTCGCGACGCCCTGTACCGCCTGCTCGCGCCGGTGATGGTCGGGCTGTCGGTCGCGGCGCCCCTGGTCCTGCGGGTGTGGGCGCCGGCCGAGTTCCGGCCCGACGACCTGCTGCTGGTGACGGCGGTCGTCATCGTCAGCGCCGTCCCCTACACCGCGGGCCTGTCCGCCACCCGGACCCTGCTCACCGCGTCTCGCACCCGGATGATCGCCGGATCTGCCGTCGTGGCCTCGGTGGTGAACGTCGTGCTGAACCTGTGGTGGATCCCGGTGTTCGGCATCCTCGGCGCGGCCCTGGCCACGGCGGCCGCGTACTCGGTGCAGCACCTGCTGCTGCTGGTGCCGACCCGCGGGCGGCCGCTCAGCGGCACCCGGACCCGACTCGTGCAGACGCTGGCCGGGGTCGTCATGGCGCTGCTGGCGGTGCTGCTGCCGGTCACCGCTCCGGGCCTGGTCCTCCGGGCGGTCCTCGCGGTGGCCTGCCTCGGGTGGTTCGCCCGGGCCTGCACGACCGTCCGATCCCCGCGCAAGGAGGCCGTCCGATGACCGCCGCGAACGTCCCGCCGACCGAGGCGGGCACGTGGTGCGCCGAGTGGGAGATGTCGGGTGACCGCGCGCTCCGGGCTGTCCGGCCGCGGACGGCCCAGGCCACCGCGCGGGTGCTCGTGCGCCTGCACGGGGAGCCGCTCGGATACCTGGTGGTGCCCCTCGACGGCGCCGACCCCGACCCCGGCGACCTCGCCCGCACGGCGCATCGGCAGTTCGCCGACCGGATCACGGCCCACCTCGTCGCGGAGGGACTGGCCGGTGACGGGAACGGCCCGTACCCGGCGGCGCAGCCCTCGTGCCCGAACCGCACCGCCGCCGAGGAGCTCGTGACCGTCGTCGTCTGCACCCGCGACCGCGCCGCGACCCTGGCCGGCTGCCTCGATCGGTTGCGGCAGCTGACCTATCCGCACCTCGAGATCGTGATCGTCGACAACGCCCCGTCCGACGACTCCACCCGGCAGGTGGTCGAGGCGGTGGCCGACCAGCGGTTCCGCTACGTCGTCGAGCCGCGGCCGGGCCTGTCCCGCGCCCGCAACCGCGGACTGGCCGAGGCGCGCGGCACCTGGCTGGCCTACACCGACGACGACGTCGCGGTCGACCCCGACTGGGTGCAGGGCCTCGTCCGGGGCTTCGGTCGCCGGGCCGACGTCGGCTGCGTCACCGGTCTGGTCGCAACCGCCGGGATCGACGGCGCCGCCGAGGAGTACTTCGACGCCCGGGCCGCCTCCTGGTCGACCCGGTGCGAGCCGGCGCTGTTCGACCGGCGCGGTCAGGTGACGCCGGCCGTCGACGGCAGCCAGGACACCGCGGGTACACAGGATGCGCTGCACCCGTACTCGCCCGGGATCTTCGGCACCGGTGCGAACCTGGCCTTCGACCGCGCGTTCCTCGTCGAGCTGGGCGGCTTCGACGAAGCGCTCGGCGCCGGCACGCGCACCCGGGGAGGCGAGGACCTGGACGTGTTCGTGCGGGTCCTGCGGGCCGGCCGGACGATCGCCTACGAGCCGGCGGCCCTGGTCTGGCACCATCACCGCGCCGACCGGGCCGCGCTGCTCGCCCAGATGTTCGGCTACGGAACGGGCCTGTCGGCGTTCATCACCAAGTGCCTGCTGCAGCCCGGCACCCGCCGTGAGGTGCTCGGCCGCATCCCGCTGGGGCTGCGCCGGATGGCGGGCATCCGCGCCCAGACGGGGGAGAGGCTCGCCGACGCGGCCGCTCCCCGAGGCGCTCTGCTGCGGGAGTTCCTCGGCTTCGGGGCCGGTCCCGCGCTGTACCTGCGGTCCCGGCGCGACCTGCGCGCCCATGCGAGAGGTGGACGATGACGACCGGGACCCTCACTGCACGAGAGCCGTCGGCCATGGCTCCGCGGTACCGCGCCCACCCCTGGCAGGAGTGGAGCACCTGGGTGCTGCCGGTGGGCACCCTCGGGGCGCTCGCGCTGTGGTTGTGGTCGCTCGGCGACGTCCGACTCGACGACACCGGCGGCTGGGGCCTGCTCTCCGCCCTGCCGGTGAGCTGGTACGCCGCCTTCGCGCTGACGGTCCTGGTCTACCTGTGGGCGCTGATCTCGCGGCGACCGGTCTCGCACCTGCTCGTGGCGCCGCAGGTGCTCCTCGTCGCGATCCTCTTCGCCACCACGGCCCTCGTGTACGACGTCCCCCGGTACCCGTGGACGTACAAGCACATCGGGGTGGTCGAGTACCTCCTGGCGAACGGGGGAGTCGACCGGTCGATCGACATCTACCACAACTTCCCGGGGTTCTTCGTCCTCGTGGCCGGCCTGCACCGGCTGACCGGCATCCCCGTGCAGGACCTGGCCCAGTGGGCCCAGCCCACTCTCGCCCTGATCGCCGCGGCTGCCGTCTACTGGCTGATCGGCGGGCTCAGCACCTCCCGGCGCGTCCGCTACGGCGGCGTCCTGCTGTACACGCTCGGCGACTGGATCGGGCAGAACTACTTCGCGCCCCAGGCGCTGGCCTTCCCAGTGGCCCTGCTCGTGCTCGGCGGGCTGCTGCGCTCCGTCCCGCCCGGCGCGGAGGGTCTGCGCTTCGCCCGGCTCGCCGCCCGCTTCCCGAGGGCGGCCGAGGCCGACCTGCCCCGGCCGAGCCGGTTCTGGCGCACGCGGTCGGCCACGGTCCTGCTCGTCCTGGGGTTCGTCTACGTCGCGGTGTCCCACCCGCTCTCTCCGCTGCTCCTGCTCGCGCAGTCGACGCTGGTCTGCATCCTGCTGCGGCCGGTGCGGCCGTGGCTCCCGGTGGTGTTCCTCGCCATCGAGGAGGCCTGGCTGCTCCAGGCCTGGCCGTTCCTGAACAGCACCTACGACCTGTTCGACTTCGGCTTCCACAACGTCTCACCGCCGCAGGTGGCCGTCGCCGACCCGCTGCCGGGCTACACGGTCGCGCTGTGGGCAGCCCCCTTGCTGATGGCGGTCGTGGCCCTGCTCACCGGGTGGAGCGTGCTGGCCGCCGCCGGCTGGCGCGGCCGCGCCAGCCGGATGGTCGTCCCCCTCGGCATGGCTGCCGTGCCGCTGGTCCTGATCCTCGGCCAGCCGTACGGGAACGAGGGCATCTTCCGCGCCTACCTGTTCGCCCTGCCGTGGATGGCCTTCGTCATCGCGCTGCAGCTCTTCGACGAGGTGCCGGCCTGGACCCCCGAGCGCCGGCTGCTGGCCGGTCTGGCCGTCGTCGCCGTCGCCACCCTGACCCTGCCCGCCAACTTCGCCGGAGAGATGAGCTACCGCGTGGCGGCCTCCGACGTCACCGCCGACGTCTGGTTCGAGGAGGAGACACCGGACGGCTCGGTGCTGCTGCCGTTCGCCTCCTCCTATCCGCTGCGGGCCACCCAGCACTACGCGGACCACCTGCCGCCGGCCACCGAGGGCGTGGAAGGGCTCACCGACCTCCCCGGGTTTTCCGCGGCCGCCACCGACGAGGCCGTCCTCCGGCAGTTCACCCACGACGCCTGCGACACCCGCGCCGGCAGCGGACCGGTCTACCTAGCGCTGGGCCCGTCCGCCGAGGACAACGTGCGGTTGTTCGGGACGGTGCGGCTGTACGTGTACCGGGCCTACGAACGGGCGATCGCCGAGGACCCGTCCTTCACCCGCGTCTTCGAGGACGGGGAGACCGTCCTCTACCAGTGCCGGGGCTGAGCCCCGTCGGTCCCAGCGACGCCGTGGCGCCGAGGCGTGGCCGGCACCGGGCCCTGGGCGGTCACGCCGTTCCGGGACGGCGCCGCCTGTGGTGGACCGCCGTGGGGGTGGGGGTCACCGTGCTGGTCCTGCTGCTCGTGCTGACCCAGCCCTGGCAGCCGGCCGGCGTCCGCGGGGTCAGCGGCCCGCCAAGCGGGTGGGCCCAGGTCTTCGGCGACGAGTTCACCGGCCGGAAGCTCGACGCGGACGTGTGGCAGCCCGACCGGGAGGGGGACCTGGCGGGCATCCCGTTCAACCCCGGCATCGAGGACGCCTGGTTCGATGCGGCGAACGTGGCCGTCGCCGACGGCTCCCTCGTCCTCACCGTCGAGGAGCGACGCCGGACGCTGGCCGGCCGGACGTACGGCTACAGCTCCGGCATGGTCCAGTCCAACGCAGCGATCGCGCTCCGGCCGTCGCGGTACGTGGAGGCGCGGATCCGCTTCCCCGGCTGCGACGGCTGCTGGCCCGCCTTCTGGCTGCACCCGCTCGACCGCTGGCCGCCGGAGATCGACATCGCCGAGTTCCTGGAGAGCGGCAGCGAGAGCCAGCCGCACTTCAACTACATCCTCCCCTCGGAGGAGAAGACCGGTCCCGACATGTACGGCGACCCCGACGTCGACCACCGGGACGAGTTCCACACCTACGGCGCCCTCTGGGAGGACTCCCGTGTCGTCCCTTACCTGGACGGCAGGCCGTACGAGGAGGTCGCCGCCACCGGGAACGTCACCGACCTCCCGATGATGATCATCCTCAACCTCTCCGTCCGCGGTGGCTACGAGCCCGAGGCGGGAGCGCACATGCTGGTCGACTGGGTGCGCGTGTGGGCGCCGGCGGAGCAGGCCGGCTGACGAACCGCGCGCCTACGACGACCGTCGGCGGCGGAGTCGGGCGAGCAGATAGCTGCCGGCCGTCAGGGCCGTGCCCTCGACGATGGTCCAGGCGCGGGCGCCGCCCGCAGGATCGCCGCCGACCAGCTGCCCGACACCGCGCAGGACCCCTCGCGGCAGCGTCCGCCGGACGTAGGTGCGCTCGGTCTCCAGGGCCGCCTCGGCACCGGCCAGCGCGCTGACCAGCGCCTTGGACCGCCCCTCCGCGCGGCAGCGACGCCGGAAGTACCGCCGCGTGACGCGGTCGGGGGAGACGCTGTGGAAGCAGAGGGCCGAGGGTTCGAGCACGATCCGTCCCTTGTCGGAGCGGCGCGCGCGGATCGCGAACTCGGTCTCCTCGCATCCGGCGGCGTCCTTGCCCAGGCGGCCCATCGTGGCGTCGAAGCCGCCCACCCGGTCGAACACCTCCCGGAGGAAGCTCATGTTCGCGCCGATCGGGTTGCGGATGTCCGCGCGGTCGGTGGGCAGCCCCGCGTAGCTGCAGCCGACCACCCACAGGAACTCGTCGGGGAACCAGGCCGGCCGCGGGGCCCGCCAGAGCGGGACGACCCGGCCGCCGACCCCCACGACGTCCGGCTGCCGGTAGGCCTCGAGCATGTGCTCGATCCACGCCGGGTCGGCCACGGCGTCGTCGTCCAGGAAGGCCACGACGTCACCGGTGGCGGTACGGACGCCGGTGTTCCGAGCCCCGGACAGGCCCCGCGACTCGGCGTTCGGGACGCAGACGACGTCCGGGAAGGCGGCGCGAGCGCGCTCGAGCAGCTCGGCGTTGTGGTCGGAGACCAGCACGATCTCCTCCGCCGGGCGGGTCTGCCGGCGCAGGCTCTCCACGGCGGCCTCGATGTCGCTCCACCGGTCGAGCGTGTACGCGCAGACGATCGCGGTGAGGGTCTGCGGGCCCGCAGGAACGGGGCCGGCAGTCATGGGCCGAACACTACAAGCGCGCCGACCGGCGATCGCTGTGCGTCGGGCCTGCCGCGCCCGCGTCGGGCCGGCCCGGTCCGGCCGCGGCGCGCTGACCCCGCCAGGACCCGGGAGCGACTAACGTCAGAAGGCCCCCGCGTGGTGCCCGCCACGCGCACACCGACCTCGAGGACCGCCGTGCACCCGCTCCGTTCCACGCCGCCGCCCTCGGGCGACGGCGAGCACGGTGCTGCGGGAGGCGGCCGGACCCCGGCAGGGGAGCCCCCTGCCGCGCCGCTGCGCCGGGTTCCCGACGTGCCCGGCGCGCCCTGCACCTGCGGGCACGGGAAGC
This sequence comes from Blastococcus mobilis, assembly GCF_900188025.1. Lineage (GTDB taxonomy): Bacteria > Actinomycetota > Actinomycetes > Mycobacteriales > Geodermatophilaceae > Blastococcus_B > Blastococcus_B mobilis. Next base: position 34,780 of record NZ_FZNO01000024.1, on the reverse strand, counting down.
AGGCGCACGAGCACTACCGGCGGGGCAAGGACTGCGCCCTGTGCTCGTGCGGGCGGTATCGCCGTCCGCTCCTCGGTCGCCTGTTCAGGCTCGCGGGCCGGTGACCGGTCGCAGGTGGGCGCGGTGGCGACGGGCCGCCGCCAGAGCCGCCGCGGCCACCAGAACGACGAGATAGGCGCCGTAGGGCACCTCGACGCTCGTCTGCCGCAACGGCCAGAACAGGGGCACGCCCGGTCCGGTCGCCAGATCCCGGACCAGATGCAGCGTGACCCCGGTCGCGAGGCCGAGCAGGGCGATGCGGGCTCGGCCGCGCGCGCCGCCGGCGATGAGCGCCAGGACGGCGAGGGTCGCCGACGAGTGCGAGAAGGGGCGGCCTCCCGCGGCGGCCACGTCCGCGGACCCTAGGTACAGCGGGAGATGGTCGACGTCGATCAGGACCGAACCGGCGAGTGCCCACGGAAGCCATCCGCGCGGCCGGCCGAACGGGAGGGCGGCCAGCAGCACCCAGGCGGTGAGGAGGTGGGCCGGCTCGTCCAGCACGCCCACGACCGGCACAGCCCACGAGCGGGCGGCCTGGACGGCGTCCAGCGCGCAGATCACGGCCACCGCCGCAACCGGTCCGAGCGGAGCCGTGGCGCGGGCGATCCCGGTCCCGGCCACGACCTGCCGTAGGGGTGCCGCGTCGCTCAGGCGGACTGCACGCCCAGCGTCCGGGGTTCCGGCAGGGGCGTCCGGTTGCCCTCGGCGGGATCGGCGCCGCACGGGAGGGAAGCGACCGCGGCCGGGCGCCGGCGTGCGCCCTTGCGGTTGAGGCGCTCGACGACGAGCGCACCGAGCACCCGGAATCCGTCGCGCCACGTGTTCAGGTTGCTCTGCCCGTGGATGCGCGCGAACTCGAAGCTCGGCACCTCCACGATGCGCAGGTCCGCCTTGGCCACCCGGGTGTTGATGATCGTCTCGATCTCGAAGCCGTCGCCCCACAGTTTCCTCGACCGACCGCGGTCCTCGACCTCGAGCTCCAGCGTGGGCAGGCAGTGCGCCCAGAAGGCGTTGTAGCCGTAGCAGAGATCGGTGTACCGAGTGCCGAACAGGACGTTGACGGCCCGGTTGAGCCAGCGGTTGCCCCACGCGCGCATGGCCGTGATGTCGTCGCTCCCGCCACCGGCGACGAACCGGGAGCCCTTCGCGAAGTCCGCGCCGGCCACCAGGGCGTCGACGTAGCGCTCGATCTCCCGCGGGTCGGCCGATCCGTCGGCGTCCAGCATCACCACGACGTCGCCGGTCACCGCGGCGAACCCGCACGCCATCGCGTTGCCCTTGCCGCGGCGGTTCTGACGCACGACCGTCACGTCCGGCCGCAGCTCCCGGGCCACGTCCACGGTGCCGTCGACGCTGTGCCCGTCCACGACGATGACCTGGTGCAGGTCGGCAGGAAGCAGGGCGAAGACGTGCGGCAGGTTCCTGGCCTCGTTGTAGGTCGGTATCACCACGCTCACGCGGGGACGTCGCTGCCCAGGCAGGTCGGTGCCGAACAGGTCGATGACTGCGCCGTTGCGCATGCCGGATCCTCTCGTACGAGACGGGTCCGGTTTCGCCTCTGCTCACCGCCGGGCTATGGCGACCAGATGGCGCCCGGCGGGTCATCGCTAACCCCGTGGAGCTGATGCTGACGCTACGAGGGGGCCTGTGGTGCGCACTCGGTCGAACGAGCGGTCCCCCGCGGTGACGGCGTCGTCCGTGAGCACCCGTCCCCGTCACTCACCGTCACGAGATACTCGGTCCGCCGAATGACAGGGACCTTTCTAGCTGGACGTATGGGTGCTCGTCCACCTGACGGATTGACACTTTCGTGGCAGGTCGTGACGCTTCGCTCATATCGGCCCATGTTTTCCCTCGGAAGGGGGGCATCGCGCGGTCCCTGTGACCGACGCCTCGGCGTCGAGGATCGGCCCGGCGCGCTGATCGCTCGCCATGTCGAGGCGGTTGGTCGCTCCACCTCGACCTCCGATACTGGCGCGCATGGGATGGGACGTGGCGCTGCTCGAGGCGCTGGCGGGGCACCGCACCGAATGGGCCGACGCTGTGGCCCAGGGGCTGATGGACGCGGGGCAGCCGACCTCGACCTACGTCGCCGCGGCGGTCCTCGCCCTCGTGTTCGCCTGGGTCTTCCGCGCCTGGCGCTCCGTCGCCGCCGCGATGCTCGCCTCCGTCGTCGCGACCGTGATCGCGGAGTACGCCAAGGAGTTCATCGGCCGGCCCCGGCCACCGGCCGAGCTGGCGCTGGTACCGACCGACGGGTTCGCCATGCCGTCGTCCATCGGGGCGCTGACGGCGGGCGCGGCGACGCCGTTGATCCTGTGGGGGCTCCGTTCCGGACGCCGCACGGCGTACGTCGTCGTCGCCCTGCTGGTCGCCGGAACGGTGCTCGTCGGCGCCAGCATGGTGTACCTGGGGGCGCACTGGCTCAGCGACGTGCTCGCCGGCTGGTTGCTCGGCGCGGCGCTGGGCCTGGGGGCCTCCCTCGTGCTCGACCCGCGCCCGGCCGGCTCCGAGCGGCGCCTCGGGACGGCCCGCGGCCCGATACCGTAGGAGCGGCTCCGGCCGCACCTGCACCGACCGGTCCGGAACCACGTATCGGCAGGGTCGAGACCCCCTACCTGCGCCGATACCGCATTAGACTCCGCGTGCTGCCGGCGAGGCCTGGAAGAGGCCTTCTACGGGGAGCTGCGACGGTCTGCGGACCGAGGAGGAGGCCAGGTGACCTTCCGCGACCGGTCGACGTTCGACGTGTACGGCGCGGGTGGCCACGCTCAGGTCGTCATCGATGTGCTCAGGGCCCGCGGCATCCGGATCCGGCGCATGTACAACGACGTGCCGGAGAACCAGCACCCGGCCAGCCAGAACGTGCTGCCGGGCATCCGCATCGTGGGGCCCGACCAGTTCCCCGAGCTCGACGTCCCCCTCGTCCTGGCGGTCGGGATCAACGGTGAGCGCGCCGAGCTCGCGCAGGTGCTCGACGCGCAGTTCGGAACCGCCGTCCATCCCTCGGCCCTCATCGCGCCGTCCGCGCGGATCGGCGAGGGGACGGTGGTGCTGACCGGCGCCATGATCCAGCCGAACGCGTCGATCGGGCGGCACGTCCTGATCAACACCGGGGCCAGCGTCGACCACGACTGCGTGGTGGGGGACTACGCGCACATCAGCCCGCAGGCGGCGCTGAGCGGACACGTCAGCATCGGTGAGGGCACGCACATCGGCGTGGGCGCCGTGGTCATCCCGAAGGTGCGCGTGGGCCGGTGGTGCAAGGTCGGCGCCGGGACCGTGGTGATCCGCGATCTGCCCGACCACGTGACGGCCGTGGGGAACCCGGCGCGCATACTGCCCGACCGCAGCGGGGAGGTGCCGCCCGATCCGGAGTTCATCCGGTCCGGCGGCCGGGTCCGGAGTGGGCTGTGGGCCCGATGACACAGCAGGCGTTCGCGCCGTTCGGCGCCCGGGGGATCCCCGCCCGCGGCACGGCGGAGTCCGACACCTACGACCTCGCGTTCGTCGGCGCCGGGGCCTCGACGGCCTACGTCCTGATCTCGTTGCTCACCTCGCTCGCCGACACCCCGCCGGCCGCCCCGCTCCGGATCGGCGTCGTCGAGCGCGCCCCCGATGCCTTCTCCGGGATCGCCTACGGGGGACGCGCGGCCCGCACGGCGTTGCTCATCACGCCGCTGCGGGACTTCCTGCCCCCGGGCGAGCTCCGGCTGTTCACCGACTGGCTCGCCGAGAACAAGCGCTGGGCCTTCGGCGAGTTCCTCGCCGCGGAGGGGCCGGTCTCGGCCCGCTGGTGGGTCAGGCACCGTGCCGCCGTCGAGAGCAACGCGTTCGACGACCTGTTCCTGCCCCGGTACATCTTCGGCGACTACCTGGTCCGTCGGACCAGGCGGGCGATCGCCGCCGCTGCGGACGCCGGCCTCGCGACGACCGAGGTGATCCAGGACGACGTCCGCTCGATCGAGGGCGGGCGACCGGACTACCTGCTCCGGTGCCGCGACCGCGTGCTGCGGGCAGGACGCGTCGTCCTCGCCACCGGCTCCTCACCGGTCCGGCCCCGCCTGCCCGCCGGGGAGGTCGAGGGCGGCGCGGTGCTGCTCGACAGCCCCTTCGAGGGCATGGACGCGGCTCTGGACCGCATCGAGCGGCTCGTGACCCGTCGAGCCGCCGGACAGGAGCCGCCGCACATCCTGCTCATCGGTGGCAACGCCAGCACCATGGACATGCTGTACCAGGTCGCCGACATCCCGGTGGTCGCCGCACGGCGAGCCCGGTTCACGGTGCTCTCGCCCCGCGGGGAACTCCCGGAGCTGATGGATCGCCCCCGTCCGGGTTCGGCATTCCGTGCCGAGCTGCTGCAGGCGCTGGCAGACCAGGAGTCGGTCCGCGCTGCCGCCGTCTACGAGGCCGCGGTCGGCGACCTCGCCCGCGGCCGGGACGCCGGTTACTCCGTCGCCGACACCCTCAAGCCGATCTCCGACGGCGTCGTCGCCGTCCTTCCGCGCCTGTCCAGCGAGGAGGCCCTCGAGTTCGCCGGCCACTGGGGCGTGGAGCTCGGTCGCCATCAGCGGCGGGCCGGGTGGGAGTACTGCGAGGTCGTGGACGAGCTCGTGGCGCAGGGCCGGCTGACGGCGGTGGCCGGGAGCTTCGTCGGCCTCGGGGATGCGGACGGCCGCGGTGTCCGCGTCCGGTTCGACCGGGACGGCGTGGCTCATGAGCTCGACCGCCCGGCCGACGTCGTCATCAACTGTGGTGGCCCGGCCCCGACGCTGCAGGACACCGCGCCCTCCCTCGTCGCGGACCTGATCAGCAGCGGCGTGTGCCGCGCGACCCCGTACGGCGGCGGGATCGCCGTCGACGCGTCGTTGTCGGCCGCGCCCGGCTTCTTCGTGATGGGGCCGCTCCTGGCCGGCAACGTCATCAACGGCTCGCCGGTCTGGCACATGGAGCACTGCGGCCGGATCAGCGCGTTCGGCTCGTCCCTAGGCCCCCGGCTGGCGCGGAGCCTCGCCACCGAGCCGCTGCCCGCCGGGTGACGGTCGACGCGCGGCCGCCTTCCTGACATCGGAGGCGGCCGTCCAGGGCCCTGCCGGCGTGGTGCTCGGGGTCGTGCCCCTCAGGCGGCGTCCCGACGCTCGCCGGTGAACAGGTGCATCGTCGCGGCATCGGGCGCGGAGATGCCCTGGCGGCGCAGCACCGTGGCCAGCGTCGCCGCCAGGATCCGCGCGTCCAGGACCGGGCCCATCCGGTCGACGTACTCGACGTCGGCGGCGAACTTCTCCTCCCAGCTCAGCAGGTTCCGCCCGCGGACCTGGGCCAGTCCCGTCACTCCGGGCCGGACGTCGTGCCGGCGCGCCTGCACCGGGGTGTACCGGTCGAGATACTCCATGAGCAGCGGCCGCGGCCCGACGAGGCTCATGTCCCCGCGCAGCACGTTCCACAGGGTCGGCAGCTCGTCCAGGCTGGTGCTCCGCAGCCAGCGGCCGAACGGCGTCAGCCGCTCCGCATCGTTGGCGACGCTGTCCGAGCTGCCCAGTGTCCGCATCGTGCGGAACTTGACCAGCTCGAACGGCTCACCGTGCCGGCCGGGACGCAGCTGCCGGAAGAGCACGGGGGAACCCACGTCGCGCCGCACGGCGACCGCGAGGACGGCCATGACCGGTGCCGAGACCAGGAGCCCCACGCCGGCGACGAGCACGTCGAGGGCCCGTTTCGCCGGGAGGTAGAGCGCGCGGCGCGACCGGCTCATCGCCGCTCTCCCAGGAAGGCGCCGAGGGCACCCATGACGGTGTCCACCTGGTCGTCCCGGAGCGCCGAACCGCTCGGCAGGGTCAGCCCGCAGTCGAACAACCGGTCGGCGGAGCCGTCGAGGTAGGTAGGCGCACCGGCGAACACCGGCTGCTGGTGCATCGGCTTCCACAGTGGCCGGGACTCGATGCCGGCCGCCTCCAGTGCCGCCCGCAACTCCTCGACCGACCAACCCGTCCGGTCCCGGTCCACGATCACCGCGGTGAGCCAGCAGTTGTCGGACCGGTCCCCGGACCGCTGGAAGATGTCGGCACCCGGGATGCCGGTGAACACCTCCGCGTACCGCTCGCGCAGCGCACGGCGCCGGCCGATCATCCCGTCCAGCCGCTCCAGCTGGGCCAGGCCGAGTGCGGCGAGCACGTTGCTCATCCGGTAGTTGAAGCCGATCTCGGTGTGCTCGTAGTGCACGGCCGGTTGCCGGGCCTGGGTGCTGAGATAGCGGACCCGATCGGCGGTCCGCGGGTCGTCGGTCAGCAGCATCCCTCCGCCGCTGGTGGTCATGATCTTGTTGCCGTTGAACGAGAGCGCGGCGACGGCCCCGAACGACCCGGCGGGCCGGGAGGCGTGCGCGGCACCCAGGGACTCGGCCGCGTCGGAGACGACCGGGACGCCGAAGCGGTCACACACCGGGTCCAGCGCGGTGTAGTCGGCACAGCGACCCAGCAGGTCCACCGGCACGACCGCGGACACGTCCGTGCCCGCCTGCTGCAGGGACAGCAGCGCGTGCTCGAGGAGCTCCGGGCTGAGGACGCCGGAGTCGGGGTCGCAGTCGACGAACACCGGCTCGGCGCCGCAGTAGGTCACGGCGTTCGCGGTGGCCGCGAACGTCAGCGTCGGGACGATCACCGCCGTCCCGGGGCGCACGCCCAGTTCCAGCAGCCCCAGATGGAGGGCGGCCGTGCCCGATGAGAGGGCGACGGCGTGACGACGGCCGCACCGCTCGGCGATCCGCTCCTCGAATGCGTCGACCATCGGCCCCAGCGGGGCGATCCACCCCGACGCGATGGCCTCGGCGACCAGTTCCTGCTCGCGGCCGCCCACGTCGGGGGACGACAGCAGGATCCGCGCGCCCCGCTGGGCAGGTGCCGCCGTCACGACGCAACACTTCGCGAGTCGCCCACGGCGGTGTTCCCCAGCCGCAGGGATCCGTCGGGGGGGTCCGCGGTCGTGTTCGACTCGAGGACGTACCGCCTCGGCAGACGGTCCAGGTCCGTCGGGGAGAGCGGCGGAACGGCCACGTGGCTGATCATGGGATGGATCGGGCGGCTGCCGTGCTCGCCGGAGCCGAACAGGTCCTCGTGCAGCTTCTCGCCGGGCCGCAGCCCGGTGATCTCGATGTCGATGGGCCGCCCCTCCAGATTGATCAGGTGGGTGGCCACGTCGCGGATGCGTACCGGAGTGCCCATGTCCAGGACCAGCGCCTCCCCGTTCCTCCCGATCGCACCGGCCTGGATGACCAGCTGGACCGCCTCGGGGATCGTCATGAAGTACCGGGTCACCTCGGGGTGGGTGATCGTGACGGGGCCGCCGCGGGCGATCTGGGCGGCGAACGTCTCGAGGACCGATCCCCGGCTGCCCAGGACGTTGCCGAACCGCACCGACAGGTACTGGCCGGTGCCGCGCTGGGCGTAGGCCGCGGTCAGCTGCTCCGCGATGCGCTTGGTGTGACCGAGGACGTTGGCCGGGTCCGCGGCCTTGTCCGTCGAGACGTTGATGAAGTGCGTGACGCCGACGGCGGTCGCCGCGGACAGGACGTTCCGCGTGCCGAGCACGTTGGTCTTCCAGCCCTCGTCCGGATACTGCTCGAGCATGTTCACGTGCTTGAGGGCGGCGGCGTGGAACACCACGTCGGGGCGCCGTTCGGCGAACAGGCTCTCCAGCGTCGCGGCGTCCCGGATGTCGGCGAGGATGGCCTGGGGGAGATCGAGGCGGGCCTCGCCGAAGATCGACAGCTCGAGCGCGTGCAGTGCCGACTCGTCCCGGTCGAGCATCAGCAGCTCGCCGGGGCCGAACCGGTGGATCTGGCGGCAGAGCTCGGAGCCGATGGAGCCGCCGGCGCCGGTGACCAGGACCCGCTTCCCGCGGAGGTAGTGCGCGATCTCGGTGACGTTCGTGTCGATCTGCCGCCGGCCGAGCAGGTCGGCGACATCGATGTCGCGGACGTCCCGGATGCCCACGCGCCGGTTGAGCAGGTCGGCCACGCGCGGGAGCACCTTCACCACCAGGTCCGCCTCGGAAGCCCGCTGCGAGATGTCGCGGACCAGCTCCGATCCCGCCGAGGGCAGCGCCACCACCACCACCTCGGCGCCGGTCGCGGCCGCCGCGGCGCCCAGCCGCTCGCGCCCGCCCATCATGCGGACCCCGCGGATGCGGAGATGCCGCTTGGTCGGGTCGTCGTCCAGGAGGCCCACCGGCAGATAGGGACTGGCCGGATCGGCCAGCATCGACCGGACCAGCTGCTCGCCGGCGATGCCGGCCCCGAACACGAGGGTGCGCTGCCCGGTCCGCGGGCGGACGGCGCCCTCCCGCTGGCTCCTGAGGGCCAGCCGGAAGCCGATCATGATGACGAAGGAGAGGACGGCGGCGATGGCCGGGACGCTCAACGGGAGCAGGCGGGGGGAACCCGCCAGGGCGACGACGGTCAGGACCGCGAGCGCGGTGATACCGACGGCGGCGCCCAGGCTCTTCAACTCCTCGGCGCTGCCCACCGCGTAGCGGCCCTGGTGGAGCCGCAGCACGGTCGAGGCGATGGGGAAGACCAGCGTCGTCAGCGCCATCCCGACCAGCAGCCCGTTGGTGTTCATCTGGTCCAGCGAGCCCGTGTACCTGGCCGTCGTGGCGAGGACCAGCCCGGCTGCGAGGGAGATCAGGTCGCCGCCCAGCATCGCGAGGCGGATGATCGTCCAGCGCCAGTTGCGGTCCTTGCCGGCCATGCCAGCCTCCGATCCCGATGCCTGCCGTGTCGGTGCCTGTCCAGTCCCTTCGGAGGGGTTCGCCGTCCCGCGGACCAGTGCGCGACGGCGTCGCATGCCGCTCACTCGTGGGGCGGGAGTCGGTCGGGAGCGCCCGCGCCGGGGCGCGCATCGGGGTCGGCCGACGATCCGGCGACCATGGTCTCGGTCGTCCTGCGATGGCCCTCGGCCCGGTAACCGCGGGCTCCCGGGGAGCCGACGGCGGCCCGCCGGGGCACCCGGTTGAGCACCACGCCGAGGGAGGGGACGCGCACGCGGGTCACCATGGCCGCGGCCTCGGCCAGGTGCTCGCGCCTGGTCCGGCCGTAACGGGCGACCAGCAGGCAGCTGTCGGCGACGGCGCTCAGCACGGCGGCGTCGACGACGGAGAGCAGGGGTGGCGCATCGAGGATCACCTGGTCGTACTGGTCGCGCAGCACGTCCAGCAACGAGCGCATCCTGGCCGAACCGAGCAACGCCTCGGGGTCGGAGGGAAGGGGACCGGCACCCAGGACGGACAGTCGCCCGCCACGCCAGGGCCGCACCACGTCGTGCAGCTCTGCCGACCCGGTCAGGACGTCGGTCAGGCCTGGACCGTCCGGGAGACCCAGGCAGTGGGTGACCCGCGGGCGGCGCAGGTCGCCGTCGATGAGGAGTACCCGCTGACCGGACGCGGCCAGCGAGGCCGACAGGTTGACCGCGACGGTGGAGGCGCCGGCGCCGGGCAACGGGCCGGTCACGACGACGGCCTGCGGCCGACGCCGCCCGTCGAGGTGGCGGAGATTCACCCGCAGAGCCCGGTAGGCCTCCGCGGCCGGGGACTGGCCGAACACATCGGCGGGCAGGCGGGTCCGGGCCCATCGATGCTGCTCGAGGACCCGCCCGACCACGTGGGCGCCGGCCGCCTCCTCCACGTCGTCGTCCCTCCGGACGGCCCGGTCGGTCCGGGTCCGCAGCAGGGCGACCCCCGTGCCCAGGACCAGGCCGATGGCAGCTCCACGACCGAGGGTGCCGGGAACGTCGGGGCTCGCCGGTTCGGGGTTGAAGTCGGGTGTCTGGATCGTGCTGACGGCGACGGTCGACGAGGACGCGCCCGCGGGGGTCTCCAGCTCGGTCACCCGGCTGGCGAACTGGCGTCCCAGGGACGTCGCGATGGCCTGTGCGCGCTCGGCCGACGTGTCGGTGACCTTGACCTCGAGGACCACGGTCTCCGGCACGGGTGCGGCGGTCACCTTCGCCGCCAGCTCCCCGGCGGTCAGATCGAGCCCGAGCTCGTCGACGACCCGCTCGGCGAGGTCCGGTGAGGTGAGTATCTGGGCGTAGGACGCGACCCGTTCCTGCGAGAAGAGGTTGCCCTCGTAGGCGTCGGCCGTGTCCGTGGCACCGACCGCGCCCACGAAGAGCTGTGTCGACGAGGTGTAGGTCCGCTCGGTCGTCCAGGTCAGCAGGCCGGCCGCGCCCAGCCCGAGGAGCACGCCGAGGACGATGAAGTAGCTGTGGTCCCGTAAGGACCTGAGCGTGACGTTGCCCTGCACGCGCCCCCCGTTTCACCAGCGGACTCCTCCCAGTGGAGTCCGCACGTGTGTCGCTGTGTCGGTCGAGCGACCAGGGGCGGACGGTAATGCCGCAAGTGGGTCGTGTGACCTTCGTTCTGCGCGGCAGTTGGGACGACGGGGACCGTGGGCGCGGCGGTTCGCCGAGGATCGGCGCATCGTTCTGCGGATATGACGCACAGTGGTTGAGGAACTGCGCGGTGACGCAACGGTCTGTCGTCATCCTCCGTCACCTCGCGATTGCGTCTGCGCTGTCGACAGCGACGGCCCGGGCAGTCCGTCGCTGGTGACGGCGGCATGTCCGGTGCCGGCCGGGGTCCGCCACCGCCCAAGACGCGGTGGGACGACCTCGCCGTGACAGCGGTCCTCTCCTCGGTGCATTCACGCAGCGTGAGGCCTTATGGACCCCGCCCGGCGGCGTTAGCCTCCGGGACGTGGACTTCTCCCGACTCCCCGAGGGACGGCCGACCCCTCTGTCCGTCCCTCGCGGGCGCGTCGAGCGCGGCTGACGGTGGCCAGCCCGGAGTTGCAGCCGCCGTCGAGCGCGCCCGAGCCCGCATCCGTCGCCTCGGTGGGCGACGTCGAGGTCGTCCCCCTGGACGAGTGGGACGCGCTGATCGCCCGCCTCGGCGGACTGGACACCTACACCCGGGCGGCGTACCACCGTGCCTCGGCGCTGCTGGAGGTGCCCGGGACCGAGCCGGTGCTGCTGCACTTCCGGCACCGGACCGGCGAGATGGCGCTGCCGCTGCTGCTGCGGCTGCTGCCGGACGGGACGGGCTGGGACGCCACCAGCGCCTACGGGTACGGCGGGCCGACGGCGAGGACGGGCGGCGCTCGTCCCGCGTTCGGACGCGCCCTCGACACGTGGGCCCGAGCCAACGGGGTCGTGGCGACGTTCCTGCGATGCCACCCCCTGCTCGACAACCACCGGTTGCTCCCGGCCAGGGCCGAGACCGTCCTCGTCGGTTCCACCGTGGCGTGGGACGTGTCGCCCGGGCGAGACCTGACGGCCGGCATGCATCCGCACCACCGACGGGCGGCGCGCCGAGCCGAGCGAGCCGGCCTCGAGGTCGCCGTCGTGCCCCGACCGGACTCGCTGGCCGACTTCCGCGAGCTCTACGTCGCCACCATGCGCCGCCAGCAGGCACACCCCTTCTTCTACTTCCCGACCGAGTACTGGGAGGCCCTGCTGGCCGACGGCGGGACCCTGCAACCCGTCCTCGTCGAGGGCCGGCTCGAGGGCCGGCTCGTCGCCTCACTGCTGTGCTTCGCCGAAGGTTCCCGGCTGCACTACCACCTGGGCGCCTCGGACGAGGCGGCCCGCTCGATCGGTGCCTCCAACCGCTGCTTCCTCGCTGCGGCCGAGTGGGCGCAGGCCCGCGGCATGACGCTCTTCCACCTCGGCGGCGGGGTCGGCGGCTCGGCGGAGTCCTCGCTGTACGTCTTCAAGCACCGCTACGACCCACAGAGCGAGCCGCTGCCGTTCCACATCGCCAAGATCGTCCACGACCGCCTGCGGTACCGGGAGCTGGCGGGGACCGATGACACGGACGGGTTCTTCCCACCCTGGCGCGCCCCCTGAGCACGGCTGCCGGACAGCAGCCCGGAGGGCGGCTCGCCGGCCCGCGCTTCACTCGGTCGGGCGGCTCCCGTCCCGGTGCGCCGGCTGCGAGCGGCCCAGCGTGTCGAGGATGGCTGCGCCGATGCCGTCGGCCGCAGCGGTCACGCTGAGCGAGGTCCGCACGTCCGGTACCTCCCTGAGGGCGCCCCGCGCGTCGTCGTCCTGGATCAGCCGGGCCAGGGAGTCGACGTCGCCGTCCGGCGCGACCCGCACCAGGGGCGCATCGCGGAGGCCCTTCACGTCGAAGCCGTAGCTCCAGCGCCCGACCGCCGCCGCCTCGAGCGCCACCCGGGGCAGGCCCTCCCACTCGGCGGTGTGGAGGAGGGCGGTGGCAGATGCCAGCGCCGGGGCGACGCGGCCCCGGCCGTCCGCCCGGATGACCCGGTCGAGCCCCTGCGCGGCGATCTCCCGCAGGACCGCAGTGTGCAGTGGCCCGTCGCCCAGCATGCGCAGCCGCACGTCGCAGCCTCGGTCGACCAGCCGCCGGATCACCGCGACCGCCAGGAGGGGCCGCTTGCGTGGCGTGAAGTCACCCACCCACAGCAGGTCCAGGCTCCCGTCGGGGACGTCGGCCTGCGGATAGTCCTCCAGCGGGACGCCGACGCCGTACGGCAGCCGGTGCACCCGCGGCCCGCCGTGCCGCTCGAACCAGGCCTGGTCGTCGCGGTTGATCGTGATCACGCCGGCCGTCCGGCGGAGCAGGGCCGTCTCCACGACCCGCCAGGGGAGCGCACCGGGTTCGGTGTCCCGGCCCCAGTGCAGGCCATGGCAGAAGTAGATGACCGGGGCGCGCAGGCGAGCCGCTCGCACCAGGGCCGAGGCGGTGGCGGTGTTGGTGATGACGACGTCGTGGTCGAGTTCCCGGGACCAGGCCCGGACGGCCCGGATGGCGGTCGGAACGCTCCAGGACGGTCGCTGGCTGAAGCCGGCCAGCGGGGTCCAGGCGGGCAGCCGGGACTGCGTGCCGCTCGCCGAGGAGACCGCGAACCCTCGTTCCTCGAGCCGCTCCACGATCGCCGGGAAGAAGGCGTCCAGCGTGCGCCCCACGCTGGTCACCAGTCCTACCCGGACGGGTCGATCAGGCACGCCGTCCCCTTTCCCGTGCACGTCGGTCACCGGCCACGCGCCTCCGTCTCGCGTCCGGACGGGGTCGGTCCCCCGCGGTCCGGGCTGCCGTCCGTGGGCGGCACCCCCCGGGGTGTGAACATGGGCCCCCCGGCCCGGACGGCCGCCGGCCCGGCCGTGCGGGCAGTTGCCGGGCGGAGCACGAACGCGACCATGGCGCAGCCGATGGCGGCGGGGATGAGGATGTCCCCGTCGAGGACGCGCATGTGGATGGGCGTGGCCGTCAGGACGGCCATCAGCATGCTCAGCGCCCATGCCGAGCCGGGATGACCGCGCCGTGGCCAGACGGTCAGGGTGTGCAGGGCGAGGCCCGTGAACAGGAACACGACGAGGACCCCGGTCAGCCCGAAGTCGAAGTAGGCGTCGCCGAACGCCGTGTAGGTGTTGAAGGGGATGGGGATCTCGACGTAGCTGGCGAACGGGGCGGGGGTGGGGATGTCGACGCCCACCAGTTGCACCAGCTTCACGACCGCGTAGACCGACCGGCCGAAGGCGCCATAGGGCCCCTCGCCGTCGGGCGGTTCGTCCAGCGCAGCGGAGAAGGCGCTGACGCTGCCCAGCTGGTACAGCAGCGGCTGCACCAGGAAGTCGGGCAGCCAGCCGGCGGTCCGCAGCCCCGGCTCGACCTCCGACTTCTCGAGCGCCTGCCCGACGAAGGAGAAATAGACCAGACCCAGCGCGCCCACGAAGGAGAACAGGCTCGCCGTTCGCCAGTGCGACGGCGCGACGGGTGGCCTCCTGCGGGGCAGCCCAGGCGTCCTGGAGAGCAGGACGAAGAAGAAGACGCTGGTCACGAGCACCGTGACAGTGGCCGTCCGCGAGGGTGACTGCATCGTCGCGGTCAGGGCCACCGGAAGCAGCAGGTACCACCACCACCGGTGGCACAGGCCCCCGATCACCGCGAAGGCCCCCAGGAGCGGGGCCAACGCCATGGCGACTCCCACGCTGCCGCTGAGCGCCAGGTCCCCGTAGAGCTCCGCCCAGCGGACCAGCTTCGCGTCCGCCTCGCCGAACGGCCGGCCCAGGGCCGCCGAGATCGCGCTCCGGTACTGGACGACGCCCCAGCCGACGATGCCCAGCACGATGACGGTCACGAGCACCAGGCGTCCGACGTGGAAGGTCACGGGCACCGGGGCGCGGGGGTTCTCCCCGGGACGGGAGGGCGCCTCCCGGCGAGGCGACCGGCCGAGCAGCAGGGAGGGCATCGCCAGGGCGGTCAGCCCCAGCAGGATGGCTGCGGCGACCCGCATCCGGGGCGGCACGAGGTCGGCCGGGTGGGCGGCGAAGAGCAGGGAGATGGACAGCCACAGCGCCACCGTGAGCGTCAACGGGTGGAGGAGGCCGAAGCGCGCGTAGCAGGGCACGAACAGGGCGATGCAGCCGATGATGAGCAGTGCGGTCGACATGGCTCTCCCTACGCCCGGCCGAGCGGCCGGCCGTGCCCGCTCCCGGCAGTCACGACAGCACCCTGACAGTGCCCGGGCGCAGCAGTTCCCGGGCGGCCAGGCGCAGCGCGCGCAGCCGCACCGACCAGCCCTCCGGCTGCCGCGTCAGGGTGCGGACGACCAGCTCGACGGCGGTGATCGCCACGGCGGCGGCAGCAGCGAGCGTGCCCGCGCGCGCCGCGAAGTAGCGGATCCGGGAGACCCGGAAGACGCAGTACGACGCGGCGGCCACCGTCCGCGAGCTCGCGCCGGCCGCGTGGGTGCCGTACCGCTGGGTGTCCATGACGACGTGGCCGCGCTCCCGTGCGCGGTCGCAGAGGTCGACGTCCTCGAAGTACAGCTCGAACCGTTCGTCGAAGCCGCCGAGCGCATCGAGGAACGTCCGTGCGGCCATGAGGAAGGCGCCGTCCACCTGGGCCACGGGCGTCGTCGTCGTCCCGAACGGCCGGGGGTCGAAGGAGACGCGCGCACCCAGGACCGCGCGGCGGAGCTCGTTCCACAACGTGACCCGGTAGCGCGCGTTGAGCAGCACGTCCTCGTCGCCGCTGGCCAGGCCACCGGCGACGACCAGGGACCCGTCGGCAGCGCAGGCCTTCACCAGCTCACCCACCCCGCGCTCGAGGACCACGTCGGGATTGAGGAAGGTGACGACCGGATCCCCGGTGGCCCGGTACCCGATGTTGCACGCCGTGGCGAACCCAAGGTTGGCGCCGGGGTCGATGTAGCGGACGCGGCCGCCGGTTCGCCTGACGACCTCGGCGGTGGCCGGGTCGCTGCTGTTGTCCACGACGACGATGTCGCCGACGTCCGGGTCGGCCATCACCGGGGGCAGCCCGTGCCGGAGGTGCTCGGCGGAACGGAATGCCACCACGACCACCGCTGTCCGGATCACGCTGCGCTCCCGGACAGCGCCGAGCGCAGGCTCCGCTTCAGGAAGACCGCGGTGACGGCGTACGCGACGCTCGACATCACGGCCGTCCCGACGGAACCGCCGATCATCGCCGCGGGGACGTAGCCCACGGAGAGCGCGAGGGCCAGCACCCCGAACATCCACACGTGGGCGCTGGACCCGAGTGCCTGCAGCCCGCTGAGCGCGACGCGCGAGTACCCGGCGACGACCACACCGGGGAGCACGATCAGCACGAGCGTGACCAGGCCGTCGAAGTCCGACAACGGGCCGAGCGCGAGGAGGAGGGCGAGCACCGCGATGCCCAGTGCCGCGACCACCGAGAGGGCCGCGTTCAGGCGGACGGTCCGGTGCAGCTCACCGGCCCACCGTTCCCCGTCGAGCCGGGCCCGGCTGCCGAACACCGACAGGGCGAAGACCTCGGGGATGATGAGCGCGAGCTCGGTCAGCGACAGCGCCAGGCCGTAGACGCCCGCCGCGGCCGGACCCAGCAGGAGCGCCACGACGAGGACGTCGGCGCGCAGCATGACCATCTGACCGATGCTGCCGATGTTGTTGGCCGTCGCCGAGCGCAGGAACCGCCCCCACGGGCTGCCGCTCCAGACCCAGGGACCACCTTCGCGGAAGTGCCGGCGGAGGTAGTACGCCGTCAGGACGACGCCGGCCACCACCGACAGGGCCCAGGCCGCGAACACCGGCAACGGGGACCGGGTGGTGAGCAGGGTCGCGCCGGCGCCGAGGAGGTAGAGCAGGCTCTGGACGACGACCGTGACCTGGTACTCGCGGTTGCGGGCCAGTCCCTGCAGGACACGGCCGGAGAAGAGCTGGACGACGACGAGGGCGCCACCGACGAGGACCCAGCCGGTCTGGGTCACCGTCGAGGGGATGCCGTTCGACGTGGTGTCTCCGGAGCTGCCGACCAGCACGAGGACCAGGCCGGTGAGCGACAGGATCGCCGAGAGCCCCCCGACCAGTCGGACGCCGTGCCGGAACGCGCTGCGGTCCCTGGTGCGGAGGTTCTCCACCACGGGCACGTGCAGGCTGCCGTACGCCAGTGCGCCGCACAGCAGCGCGCCGGTCATCAGATAGGTGAGGACGCCCCGCAGCTCAGGTCCCAGGAATGCCGCCGTCACCAGGGTGAGGGCGAAGCTGACCCCGAGGGGGACGACCTGGGCGATCAGCAGGTCGAGGAACCCCCCGGAGCGGAGCAGGCCCAGCGGCCCCTGGAGCACCCGGCCCACCCGTGACGGCGTGCGCCCGGCCGCCGGGTCACGGGGCGGCTCGCTCGCAGTCTCCTCCGGCAACACGGCCGGAACCCGGTGCTCTGTGCTCACGGCCGTTCCGGCCGCGCCGTGGGGCTGACCGCCACGGCGGAGTTCGCCGTCCGAGGCGCTCCGCGCCCGGGGGCGCCGATGTGGAGGCGCCGGTCGATCAGGTCACGCCGCGCCCGGCGGTCCGGGTCGGCCGGATAGGGGTGGCGGTATCCCCGGGCACGCGCGGACCTCGGGGGCACCCGGTTGAGGACGACGCCGAGCAGCTCCGCCCGCTCCCGCGCCAGCACGGCGGCCGCACCCGAGAGATGCTCGCGCGGCGTTCCGCCGTAACGCGTGACCAGGATGCAGCCGTCGGCCCACGCGGCCATGACCGCGGCATCGGCCACCGGAGCGAGCGCCGGCGCGTCGATGATCACGACGTCGTAGCTGTCCTTCAGGGTGTCGACGAGGGCGCGTAGCGACAGCGAGTCGTGCAGGGCGCTCGGGTCCAGTGGGACCGATCCCGCGGTCAGGACGAGGAGCGAGTCCTCACCCCACGGCCGGACGGCGTCCTCGAGGGAGGCCCGCCCGCTGAGCACATCGGTCAGCCCGGTGTCCTCGGGCAGGTCCAGGTACCGGGACACGCTGGGGTTGCGCACGTCGGCGTCGATCAGCAGTGTCCTGGCTCCGGCCTGGGCCACGGTGACGGCCAGGTTCGCGGCGAGCACCGACGAGCCTTCGCCGCGCAGAGCGCTCGTGACGACGAGGACCCGCGGCGGGGTGTCCCGGTGAGCGTGCAGCAGCCGGCCGCGGACGGCGCGCAGCGCCTCGCGGTTGGGGGAGTCGGCGCGCAGCCCCGCGAGCGGGCCGACGTCCCGGAAGCGGTGGTCCTCCACGAGCGCCCCCAGCACGTCCCGCCCGGTGCACTCGCGCACCTGTTCACGGGTCACGATCCCTCGCCCGAACCGGGCGGGCAGCAGGACGGCCATCAGGCCGGCCAGCAACCCGAGCGAGATCCCGAGGGCGACGTTGCGCGTCACGTCGGGGCTCACGGGCTCGGTCTCGAGCGTGGCCGCGTCCAACGTCGTCACCCGAACTGCTGGATCGACCGCGCCCGCGGTCGTCTCCAGGACGGTCACCTGCTCGATGGCGTGCCGGCCGAACGAATCGGCGATCGCCCGTGCGCGCTCCGGCGAGCCGTCGGAGACCGTCACCTCGAGGATCGCCGTCTCCGGGACCGGCCGCACCGTCACCTTGGCGGCCAGCTCGTCGGGGGTGACCTGCAGGCCGACATCGGCGATGACGCGGCGGCCCAGCCGGTCGCCTTCCAGCACCCGCACGTAGGACTGCACGCGCTGCTGGGCGAACAGGCCCCCCGCATAGGCGTCGGCATTCTCCGCCTCGCCGGTCGCACCCACGAACAGCCGGGTGGTCGACGTGTACACGGGCACCGCGGTCCAGGACGCGGCCGCCGCGGCGGCGAGGCCGATGAGGAGCCCGGCGATCAGGACCCACCACCGCTCGCGCACCGCGTGCAGTGCATTCGTCAACGTCAATGTGCCCCCGCTCGAGATGACGAGCCCGTGCCTGAACAAAGCTTCCGGCAGACTGCTGCCCCTGTCCTGGTGGCCGGAGGCAGCCACAAGGTACCTGCGAGAACGGGTCCCGTTAACCCCTCGCGTCCCGGTGATCGTCCGCTGTTCCGGCAGCTCCACGGGGCGCGGGCGCCCAGCTCCGGCCGCCTCCGTGTGCCGGCGGTCACTGCGACGGCGACGCGCGAGCCGCTTCCGGGGGCCGGGAGTGGCTATAGTCCGACGCCATCCCGGGGGCCGGGCGGTCCGCGCGAGGGCTGCGGCGGCGCGGACGAGCGTCGGTGGTCGCCCGCATGGTCACTCCCCGCCCGCACCGGGAGCCACGGCGGCGGACGAGGGGAGCGCACGTGACGAGGTCCGCTGTTCTACGTGGCTGCTCGGTCGCGCTCATCGCGCTGGTCGCGATCGGCCTGGCGGGCGGCGCCGTGGTGAACGCGGGTCGTTCGGCCGCCGACGAGCCCAGCGGGGCCCTAGCCGTCGTCGTCGGGGCGCGCAGCAACATGCCGCGGCCGAGCCTGGACGGCGCCGCGGCGTCGGCGCGGGACCTCGCGGTGGCGCAGCAGTCCTATCTCTCCGTCGTCGTCGCCGACGGTGCTCCGTACACGCTCGGCCGGCCCGGACCACTGACCGCCGACGCCGCACTCGAGGCCGATCGCGACGAGCAGCGGGAGGCGAACCGGCGACGGGTCGACGACGCCGTCGCGGCGGCGCGTGCCAGGACGCCGGAGACCGATCTGCTCACCGCCCTCACCCTGGCCGGTGCCAGCATCGTCGACCGGCCAGGACTGCGGACCCTCGTGGTCGTCGACTCCGGGCTGTCCACCACCGGTCCGATGGACTTCGGACGGCCCGGCATGTTCGACGCCGACCCGCGGGAGGTCGCGGACACCTTGGCCGACTTCGGGCAGCTGCCCGACCTCGACGGCTTCTCGGTCGTGTTCCAGGGCCTGGGTGACACGGCCCCGCCGCAGCAGCCGCTCGACGCGGCCCGGCGCACCCAGCTGGTGGAGCTGTGGACGACCGTCGTCGAGCGGGCGGGTGCGGCGGTCGTCGACATCGAGGTCTCACCGCTGGCCGGCACCCCGGAACCGGGGCTGCCGCCCGTCCGGCCGGTGGCCGTCGATCCGGGGTTCACCTGCACGCCCACGCGTCTCACGCTCTCCGGTGGCGGCCTGGGCTTCCGTCCCGGCGGGGCGGTGCTGCGGGACCCCAGCCGGGTCGCGGACGTCCTCCGGCCCTACGCCGAGCAGATGATCAGCCGCGGCACGCTCGTGGCCGAGGTGTTCGGCAGGTACTCCGAGGGTGAGCCCGCGGCGGTGACGGAGCTGACCGAGCTGCGGGCCCAGGAGGTGGCCAACGTGCTGATCGCGCACGGTGTGCCCATTCCGCAACTGCGCGTCAAGGGCTTCGGCAGCGACTTCCCGGAGTACGTGCCGGACCGGGACGCCACCGGTCACCTCATCCCGGCGACCGCGGCGCTCAACCGGACCGTGATCATCGAGTTCACCGAGCCGGTGACCTGCATCTGATCGTGGACGACGGGAAGCGGGGCGGGGGCCCGCGGGCGGAACCGCCCGTCGCCGGTGACGGCGCCCCTACAGTGGCGCCCATGACCGGGGGACAGCTCGTCATCGGGTCGTCCTACGGGGCTGCAGGCGCCAGCATGCGCGTCCGCGTACTGGACTGGTTGCGGTTCCTCCGGCTCGAGGCAGAGGTCCTGGACTACCTCGGGACGCCCAATGTCCGGCCGGGCACCCTCCTGCGGCAGCCGCTGCGCGTCGTCGCGGCGGAACGACGGCTGCGGAGCCTGGGTCGGCGGCCCGCGTGGGAACGGCTGCTGGTGTCCCGGTCGATGGGACCCTTCACGCGGGGGCGGCTGGAGGCCGCGCTGCTGCAGCGGGCCGGCTGGGGCGTCTACGACTTCGACGACGCCCTCTACGCGGATGCGCGCGGTGGTGTCCATCACTTCTTCGGGGAGGCGGCGGGATGGTCGACCGCCGTGCGCGGCGCGGACCTGGTCATCGCGGGCAACGCCTCCTTGGCCGAGGCCGCCGCACGGATCCATCCCGAGGTGCGGGTGATCCCCAGCTGCGTGGAGCCGCGGGACTACCCCCGCAAGACGTCGTACGCGGTCGGTCCCGTCCCGCGGTTGATCTGGATGGGCTCACCGTCCACCGAACCGTTCCTGCAGCCCGTCGCACCCGCCCTGCTGCGGGTGCACCGCCTCACCGGTGCCCGACTCACCGTGGTGAGCGCGGGGCGGCGTCCGCTGGGGGAGCTCGACGTCATGACCGACCGGGTGACGTGGGACGGACCCCGGACCGACGCCTTGCTGGCCGACGCGGACTGCGGCATCATGCCGCTTCCCGACACGCCGTTCACCCGGGGCAAGTGCGCGTACAAGCTGCTGCAGTACGGCGCGGCGGGGCTCCCGGCGGTGGCGTCGCCGGTCGGCGTCAACGCCCAGGTCATCGAGCAGCTCGACGGGCTCGCGCCGGCCGACGCCGAGTCGTGGGCGGAGGCACTCCTCGGCATGGTGCAGGAGCCGGAGGCCAGGCGCCGGACCCGCGGCCATGCGGCGCGCCGTGCCGTCGAGGACCACTACAGCTTCGACGCCTGGCAGTCGGAGTTCCTGCGCTCGGTCCATCTGCCGGAGCGTCCGGGAACCGGCCCCGCCCGGCAGGCGTCCGCCCCGGGTCGGGCCGGGGGGGCCGCGCCCGCGCCGGACCGCACGCGCTGAGCCGGGACCGGACATGTCGCCTGGCTCTGCCGCTCCGCCGTCCTCCCGGAGGCGCGTCGGCGTGGTGGTGGCCGTGGTGATCCTGCTGGGGCTGGGCCTCCTCTGGGTCACCGTGGGGAGCGACGAGCAACCGGGCGCGGATGGATCGCCGGGAGGCGCGGGGCCGGCACCGTCCTGGGAGGTCACCGTGCCGGCCGACGCCGTGGACGTCCGCGACTTCGGCGCGACGGGCGACGGCGTCACCGATGACGCGCCGGCGATCCGGCGGGCCCTGAAGAGCGCTACGGCGGTGCACGTCCCGGCGGGGACCTACCGGCTGAGCAGCTACGTCCGACCGCGGTTCACCGTGATCGATGCCGATTTCGTCTTCCGCCTGCGGGACGGCCAGCGGATCACCGCCGATCCCGGCGCAGTGTTCACGATGGCCGACGGAGTCATCCCCGCCTCGCCCGCGGCATGGGGCGGCAACATGTTCCTCGCCGACGGCACGAGCGACGTGACGATCTCGGGCCTCACCCTGGACATGAACGGCGCCAACAACCTGGTGCCGGCGGGACGGACCATCACCGGCTACGGCCTGTACCTGTACGCCGCCGAGCGGGTCACGATCGAGGGCGTCACCATGCGGGACACACCTGGCCAGAACTACGTCGTCACGCAGGGTGGCGGCAGTGACATCAGGGTCGCGGACTCGACCTTCCTGAACGGGGGTACGTCGATCCCCGACAACCGCGAGCAGACCGACTTCTCCGCCCTGTACTTCACGTCCACCGGGGTGCAGGTCGAGCGGATCGTCATCGACCACGACGAGGCCCCCTTCACGTTCAGCGGGGGAGTGGAGCTGCACGGCTCCGAGGAGTCGGTGACCGACAGCGAGATCCGCAGGAGCTGGCCGGCGGTCTACATCGGCCCCGACGTGTACTCGGGTCTGGAGGTCCAGCGCGACATCGAGGTCGCCCGCAACCAGTTCGTGGACTGCGGGCGGGGCGTCGTCTTCAATGCCCTGGGCACCGGGGACATCGACGTGGTCAGCATCGTCGACAACGTCTTCGACATGGCGCTCTTCCCTGCTTTCGAGGACGAGCCCGTTCGGGCCATCGACCAGGACATGCCACCGGAAGGCAACTGGACCTACCACCACATCGTCACGAACCTGTCCATCAGCTGGAACACCTTCCGCGGGGGCGGCGCCGCGTCCGATGCCACGATCCGGCTGTCGCAGATCCACAGTGCGGTGATCGTGGGCAACCGCATGGAGGAGATCGCGGGCACCGCGCTCGAGCTGTCGAGCTCTCCCTGGGACACCCGCAACGTGCTGGTCGAGAACAACGACATCCAGTGGCAGGCGCCGCTGGACCTGCCGGCCATCGCGCTGTCGTTCGACGGCAGCTCCACCACCCCGCGCAAGCCCGCATTCGGTGCCCAGAACATCACCGTGGCCGACAACCGCATCCGGCTCGGTGGCGCCGTCCCGGGGTCGTGTGCCGTCTACGCCAACTGGGTCGACGGCGCGGACGTGCGCGATGTCGTCCTGCGCGGAAACGCCTTCGACGACATCGACTCCGCCACGTGCGGCCCGCAGGCGGGGGCCCTGTCGTCCGGTCCGTGACCTCTCGGGTCGATCCGGGATCCGTTCCTCGGGGAACCCGCGACTTCCGACCAGTTCCGTATCGGTAGCCGTCCGCATGCGATGGGTAAGGTCCGCACGACACTTCGACTCCCGGGTGACTTCGGTCCGGGACCGGACACGAGGCGGATTCGATGACGGCCCTGCTCGCGGCGGCACTCGGGTGGCCTGCTCTGGCGGTGGCACTCGGACTGCTCGGCGGACGCCTGCTGCGTCGGGCCGACTCCCGGGACGCCGCCCGGAGATCAGCCCGACCGACCGGCACGGGGGCCCGTGTGCGGCGTCCCCGCGGGGGTCACGCGCTGGTTGGCTCGGGCTCCAGGCGGTAGACCGACCATCCCCGCGCCCGCGAGTGCGGAACCAGGCGCGGGAACTCCTCGAGGGTCTTCTCGTGCACGGGGTTGATGTAGGCGAAGTAGACCGGGTCCCCGGCCTCCTTCCGGCTGTCGCAGAGATGGCCGAGCAGCAGCCGCAGGGTGGTCGGGCCGAACGAGTTGAACAGCGCGATGAGGAGCGGCCCCTCGGGCAGCGGGCACGCGGCGGCGTCGCCCTGGATGACGTCGACCTCCTGACTGCCGGACGTCCGGCCGCGTCGACCCGACCGCCAGCGGCGTACGTTCTCCGCCCCCTCGGCCGCCAGCTCACCGTCCAGCTCGACACCGACCACTCGGCCGAATCCGAGTTCCGCGGCCAGGATGACGGCGCGGCCGCGACCGGCACCCAGATCCAGGAACGTCGTCGCCCCGCGCTCCACGGGGACCGTCGAGACGAGGCGCCGCAGCAGCGGTAGACCGATGGGCTGGTAGTAGTTCGGGTCACCCCCGACCGATATCCCGGCCAGGTCCCGCTCGTTGCGTACGAAGCCGCGGGTCCGTATGCCGCGCCGCAGGTCGAACAGGTACTCCGCCGCGAGTGCCAGGGGCGCCCGGGACAGCTCACCGGCGAGCCGGACCGCCTCGGCGCCCAGGCCCCGAAGCCCGTCGCGCCGCAGGGACGCCGTGAGCCGCTGGCCTGCTCGGGAAATCTTCCACGCCACCGTCGAGATGATCACTCGTGGTCCTCGCCGCTCGTCGCCGCCGGGTCCGGTCCGTGTGGGCGCAACGAAACGTCGAGGGCCTCGGCCGGTCAATCGACCGGCCCACAACTCGGGGTCGTGAGTGCTGGCGCGCCGCCCGGGTCAGCGCATCGCCATCGTCGTGTCGCGCCACGTAGTTCCTACCCCGTGGGCGTGCGTTCCCTTGTCCCCGATCGGCGGCCGGTGGATGATGAGCGGGCCATCCTGTGACAGGCGGGCCCCGTACTGCGAATTCCAGGCGGACGAAGAGGGACCCATGATCCCACTGCTGATCATCGGGCTCGTGTGGCTGTCGCTCACCGCGGTGATGTGCATCCTGATCGGCCGGGCCATCCGCAACGCGGACGTGCACGACGAGGAGCAGGCGCAGCGGGACTGGGCGACGCAGGGCGCGCGCCGGCTTCCGGAGTCGGTCGCCGGCGGACGAGAGCAGTCGACGTTCTGCCCGCCGGCTCTCGTGGATCCGCTCGACCTGTCCGAGCTCTCGGGCGACCCGGGACGCAGGTCGGCGGGCCGTCCCCGGCGGAGTTCGGCCGCCGTGCCACCCGCCGTTCCCCGGCCGCGGCGGCACGACGGGCCGGGACGCCCGGAGCGACCGACGTCCTGACGACGAGGGAGACGGCGGCCTCGGCAGCGGCCCCCTCCCGGTGGCGGTGGGACGGCGTGCCGAGCCCGTGCGGATGTCGGCATGGCGGTCCGACGGGTGAATCCGGCGGTCCTTGCTCCGACGTCATCGACGTCCTGAGCCACTCGTGACGGTCCGCCCCCTGTCCCCGTGAGGGGCCCCGGGTCTCAGGGGTGGTCCCCGGTCCGTCCGCTCACCGGCCCGCGCAGGGCGGCGCACAGTGAGTGCCACAGGATGGTCAGGTCCACGGTCAGCGACCAGTTCTGCAGGTACCGCTCGAGTTCGATCGCGGCGGTCTCGCGCGTGCGGGGCGCCCTGCCCGAGACCCACGGGCCGATGAGACCGGGCTTCACCGACAGCCACGGATAGGGGGCCGGGATGCCTGGCCAGGCATCCCCGGCGGGTGCACGCGGACCGACGAAGGACAGGTCCCCCTTGAGCACGTTCACCAGCTGCGGCAGGTCGTCGAGGTTGTACCGGCGGAGAGCGGCGCCCGTGCGCGAGACGCCGGTACGGAACCGCAGCAGATCGAAGCTGCGCCCCCATTGCCCCACGCGCCTGTCGCGGGCCAGGACCGGGCCGTCCTCCTGGATCCACAGCAGCAGGGCGATCAGCAGGAGCCAGGGTGCGCAGAGCACCAGCAGGACGGCAGCGCCCCCGCGGTCCAGCACCGCTTTGGCAAGTGGACGGTCGGTGGCGGGGTGCGGTGGCAGGGACCGGTCTAGCGACATGTCGGCCGCCTCTCCTGCAGCTCCGGGAAGGCATGCCGGAGAAGGGACGGAGAGGCGGTCGGTGCGGAGGCCGTGCAGGTGCAGCCACGGGCGATCATCGTCATGCGGATCACGTCCTTCGGGCGCGGCCGCGAGCCGCGCCGAGCGAGCCCGGCAACCAGCCGGGATGCGATGGGGAGAGGTGCAACGGAGCAGTCAGCCGAGGGGTCTGCCCGACGGTCGCCGCCCGCCCGTCACGTCGCGGGCTCCGGACGAGGGCAGGGCGGTGCCACGGCGCCGCTGATCAGTCGGGTCGGCTGGCCGGATCATCCGTGCGGGAGACGGGATGCGTACAGTCGGCGGGGGTCGCCCGCAGCGCCGGTCCCACCGGCCTGGGCACGGCCTCGCCGGCGGTCGCCGCGGCCACCGGCTCCCCGCCGCGGCCGAGGTCCGCGCGCCCGAGGCCGGTCGGCCCGCAGCCGGCCCCCGTCAGGGTCGTGGGCGTCGGAGGGGGCATCGGCGGGAGCGAGGGGCCCGGCCCGGTGGGCGTCGACGGCGGGGGCGCGGGGGTGGCGGCCGGGGCGGCGGGAAGGTCGCCGGAGGGTGCTCCGGTCCGCGCGTCGCCGTGCGTCCGCACCGGAGCCCCGGCGGGAACCGCCGGTGCTGCGCTGCGTGATGCGGGACCGGCCACGGTCCGTGCCGCCTCGAGCGGATCGCATGCGCGTCCCGCCTCGGCAGTCGCCGAGCTGTCGAGCGAGGGTGTCGTCGAGGTGCTCGGGCTCGGAGTCGAGGTGCTCGGGATCGAGGTGCTCGGGGTCGAGGCGCTCGAGGTCGAAGTGCCCGGCGTGGGCGTGCCGGAGCAGGTGTGCGGTGCTGCCGGGGGGGCGGCGGGGGCGGCGGGTCCGTTGGCGGGGACACAGACGACAGCGCCGTGCGGAGGAGTGGTTTGGCGCGGCGCGGCGGCGGGAGCGCACTGTGCTGGGGCGGCCGTCTCCCGGGCCGTGGCGTTCGTGCCCTGTGCGGACGAACCGGCCGAGGTCACGGACACGGTCACGGTCACGGTTGACAGGGACGCGACCGACGGTGCGCCCGGGGGGACACCGCAGCTCCCGGTGGGGCTCGCTGCGGGCGAGTTCGGCACGGCCGTCGACGGTGTGCCGGGGGCCGTCGGCGGCGGGGGAGCGGTGGCAGGCGTCGTCTGCGGGGCGGTCACGGTCGAGGAGCCTTGAGCCGGGCTCGGGCTCGTGGTCGGCGCCGGTCCCGGGACCGGAACGAGGGACTGAGCCTTGACCGGAGCCGGAGCCGGGGCCGGACCGGGCGTCGAGGCCGAGGTGGGAGCGGGGGTCGGAGCGGCCGGGGAGGCGTCATCGGAAACCGGCTCGCTCGGCGCGCTGGGCGTCGTCGGCGTCGCCGTGGTCGTCGGGTGTGTGTGCGCAGACGAGGCCGGCGGCTCGGTCACCGGCGGGGGGCTCGCCGCGGGAACGGCAGCCTGATTGCCGTCCCCTGCAGCGGATGCGGTCTCGTCCGTCGCCGTCTGCGCCTGCGGCGAGTCGCCCCCCGAGGCGGTCACCGGTTCGTGCGCCCGAGCGGCACCGGCGAGGACGGAGAGGATCACCCAGATGGCCAGCGTCAGGAGGCACCCGGCAACCAGTCGGGGCAGCCACCTCGATGCGACGGGATCGCCGGGCGCGGCGACGGGGCCGGGCTCCACCGGTCGGAGCGGCCCCGGCTGCAGCTCCCGGCTCGGAGCCGGGGCCACGGCAGTCACCGGGAAGACGTTCGGCGGTGGGTCGCTGGGCGTCAACCGGTCGGGCGTCCATTGCGCACTGGACGGCGTGGAGATCACGCATGGGCATCAGACGTACCGAAACGGTAACGCCTCGGGCTCAGTCGGATACTCACCGGGTCCAGTCGAGGAGCTCCTCGGCGGGCCAGGTGTTGACCACCCGTTCCACGGGCACGCCGCACTCCAGTGCCCGCTCGCAGCCGTTGCCCTGCCAGTCCAGCTGGCCGGGGGCGTGGGCGTCGGTGTCGATGGCGAACTCACAACCGAGTTCGACGGCGAGAGCGAGCAGTCGCTTCGGCGGGTCGAGCCGCTCGGGGCGGGAGTTGATCTCCACCGCCGTGCCGTGCTCCACGCAGGCCTCGAACACGGCCGCCGCGTCGAAGTCGCTCTCCGGCCGGGGTCGCTGGGTCCCGTTGCGCTGGCGTCGGCCGATGACCAGCCGGCCGGTGCAGTGGCCCAGGATGTCGGTGTGCGGGTTGGCGACCGCCGAGAGCATCCGCGCCGTCATGGACTTCGAGTCCGCCCGCAGGTCGGAGTGCACGCTGGCGACGACGACATCGAGCCGGCCGAGCAGCTCGTCGGTCTGGTCCAGGCTGCCGTCGACGTTGATGTCGCACTCGATGCCGGTGAGGATCCGGAACGGCGCGAGCTCCTCGTTCAGGGCGGCGACGACGTCCAGCTGCTTCTCCAGCCGGGCGGGGCTCAACCCGTTGGCGACGGTCAGCCGGGGGGAGTGGTCGGTCAGCGCCATGTACTCGTGCCCCAGGGCCATGGCGGCCTCGGCCATCTCGCGGATCGGGCTGCCGCCGTCGGACCAGTCGGAGTGCACGTGCAGATCCCCGCGCAGGGCGGTACGGAACTCGGCGACGTCGTCGGCTGCCGGGACGAGTTCGGCGTAGGCCTGCTCGAGGGTCGCGAGGTACTCGGGGACCTGTCCCTTGTGCGCCTGGACGACGACGGCCGCGGTCTTGGGGCCGACACCCCTGAGGTCCTTGAGCGTGTTGGTCCGGATCTTGAGGTCGAGCTGCTCGTCGTCCAGGCCGTCGACCACCGCCGCGGCCGTGCGGAACGCCTGCACCCGGTAGCTGGGCTCGCGGGCGCGCTCCAGGAGGAAGGCGATCCTCCGGAGCGCGGCCGCGGGCGGGAGCGGAGCGGTCAGCGGGACGCCTTCTTCAGGCGCCTCTCGGCCTTCCTCTGCGCCATGGCGGCGCGCCTCTGGGCCTTCGCGAAGCTCTTCTCGGTGCTGGCCGCGGTCTTCTTGGCGGCGCGGCGGGCGCGATAGCCCACCGACGGCTTGCCCTCGGTGTCGACGGTGGCCAGCAGCAGGCCGCCGAGCAGGCCGAGGTTCTTCAGGAAGTGGGAGAGCTGGCCGAAGCGCTCCTTCGGGTCCTCGTGCTCCCAGAAGCGGTGCCCGGCCAGCGTCGTCGGGACGATGCTCGCCGTCAGCGCGAGGGCGGAGAGCCGGGGGAGCTTGCCGAGCGCGAACAACACGCCGGCGCCGACCTTCACCCCCGCGTCGATCCTGACCCACTGCTCCACGTCACGGGGAATCTGCACGGGCAGCTGCTTGTCTGCCTGGTCGGTGATCTTCTCGACGACCGGCTGCGCACCCGGGACCCGTGACTGCGGGTTGCGCAGGGTGTCGATGCCGCCGTAGATGAACGACGAGGCGAGCAATGGCCGGGCGATCCGGCGGACCAGCATGGCGTCCTCTTTCCCTCGGTACCTGTGGTGCGTCGGGTCGTGCACTGCCCCGAAGATCACTCCGGCAACCCCCGGCCCGACCGTAGCGACAAGGGCGGACACCTGCCCAGCCGATCGCGGCCTGGCTCCGTCAGTCGGTGCGACAGCAGTACACGCTGAGGGGGGCGCGCTTGCTGAAGCGGAACTCGGTGGCCTTCTCCCCCATCTCGCCGTCGTAGGCCACCTGCTTCGGCCCCGACCGCGAGACCACCCGCACCTCCTCGGCGGCGAAGTGGCCGTAGCTTCGGGTGTGCTCGCTCACGCCGAGCAGCGTGGCCAGCACCGCCCGCGTGCGGCCGAAGCGCAGATCGGCCCGCAGGTACTGGACGTCGAGCAGTCCGTCCTCCAACCGTGGCCGCCAGGCGGGGGAGAGCCCACGCGGGGTGTAGAGGCAGTTGCCGATGAAGACGATCCAGACCGACAGCGGCTGGCCGTTGACCACCAGCGACACCGGCGCCTGCTGCCGCAGCACCTGGGCCGCGGCCACGGTGAGCGCCAGCCACTTGCCCATCCGGCCCGACAACTGGTCGCGCCGGCGCACCATCTCGGGGTAGGCGCCGATGCTCGAGGTGTTGAGGAACGGCGTCCCGTTGACGTCGGCGACGTCGACCTTGACGGCCTGCCCGGAGACGACGGCGTCGGCGGTGTCCTGCGGCGTCTCCAGCCCGACGTCCCGCGCGAAGTGGTTCAGCGTGCCGGCGGCGATGACGGCCAGGGGAAGACCGTGCTCGATGGCGACCGCCGCGGCCGCGGCGACGCTGCCGTCCCCGCCGGCCACCCCTAGCGCCTTCGCCCGACCCGAGTCCGCCGCCTCGCCGAGCAGCTCGGCGACCCCGGCCTCGCCGGTCAACTGCAGCACCTCGGCGCGGGGCAGGACGCGGCGGATGTCGGCGGCCGGGTCGTAGTCGTCCGGGCCGGAGCGTGGGTTGACGGCGACCACGAGTCCCTCGCCGCCGGGCAGTGCGGGCGCATCGGAGGCATCGCGGACGCGGGCCGGCTCCTTCGGGCGCACCGGCCACCAATGCTGGGTGGCGGCCGCGACGGCGCCGCCCACCGCGAGCCCGGCGACGACGTCCCCGGGGTAGTGCACGCCCACGTGCACCCGGGAGTAGGCGACGCCGAGCGCCACCGGTGCCAGGGCGCCCCCCGCCAGGGGGCTCTCCATCGCCAGTCCCGTCACGAACGCCGCGGCGGAGGACGAGTGCCCGCTGGGAAAGGACAGGCTGCCCGGCTCCCGGCGCAGCCTGCGGTGGCTCTGCAGGTTCTCCAGATCCGGTCGCACCCGACCGAAGAACCGCTTGAGGAGGAGGTTCACCAGCGCGCTGGAGCACGCCATCGAGCCGATCCCTCGCACCGCCCCCCGGCGCAGCGGCCCCTTGCGCACGCCGAGCAGGACGCCGAGGACCAGCCACAGCCGACCGTGGTTCGCGAACGTGGACAGGCGCCGCAGCCAGCGGTCGGCGGGCGTCATGGGGAGGCCGCCGATGAAGGCGTGCAGGCGCGCGTCCCAGAGCCGGGGTGAGGGCACGGTCGGACGCTAGTGGAAGGACCCCCTCCTGCCCGACCCTCGCACGCTCGGGCCGGGTCCCTGGAGGAAGCCGATCAGGTCTTCTGGCGTGCGCGGTAGGCGGCGACCGTCGAGCGGCTGGCGCAGGTGTTGGAGCAGTACCGGCGGCTGGCGTTGCGGGAGGTGTCGACGTAGACGTTCCCGCAGCCCTCCGCCGAGCAGACGCCGAGGCGCTGCCAGCCGTGCTGGACCACGACCTGGGAGAGCCCCATCGCCACCG
Source organism: Blastococcus mobilis (assembly GCF_900188025.1). Classification (GTDB taxonomy): domain Bacteria; phylum Actinomycetota; class Actinomycetes; order Mycobacteriales; family Geodermatophilaceae; genus Blastococcus_B; species Blastococcus_B mobilis. Next base: position 4,387 of record NZ_FZNO01000024.1, on the reverse strand, counting down.
TCGTCGTGAGCTGCTCCAGTGCCGGGGCGTCGGGCCGGGCGTAGTGCAGATGCAGCTCGCCGTCGTGGTCGGTCGCGTAGGGCCGCGGGCGCGCGAGAGCGAGGAGCTGGTTGAGCCGGGTGAGGACGTCGGCCTCCGACTCGGCGACCGCGACGGCCCTGATCAGCTGCCCGGTCTTCGCGGCCTGCGCTGTCTCACCGGGTGACAGGTGGAAGGAGGTCCCCGGCGCGAACCACTCCTCGTGCGCTGTGAGAAACGCCACGACTCCGTCCGGGGGATCCAGTTCGGCGTTGGCCAGGTCGATGGCCAGTTCGACCGCACTTGACCCGTAGGTGTCGTAATCCATGTGGCTCCCTACGTCGCGGTGCTAGCCTCAGGGAACTAGGTAGGCGGTCAACGGTGTTTCACCGCCTACTGTTCCAGCCCTGCAGTGTGAAACGAGTTCTGACGTGCGTGCCTACCTGAGCGTGTGGCGGATTCCCTCCGCCCCGGTGCTCCTTCTCGCCGGCTTCGCCGGACGACTTCCGTCCGCCATGGTGCCGCTGGCGCTGCTGCTGATGGTGCAGCAGCAGACCGGTTCTTACGCGGTCGCCGGGCTCGCGTCGGCCACCCTGGGTATCGCGTCGGCAGTCATGGCGCCCGTCCTCGGGCGGCTGGCCGATCGGCGGGGCCCTCGCCCGATCCTCTTCGCACAGGCGGCGGCCTATCCGCTGCTGCTGGCGCTGCTGATCGCCGTCGTCCTCGGTGGCGCGGCAGACGCGGTGGTGATCGGGGCCGCCGCCCTGGCCGGCACGGCGACGCCGCTGGTGTCCGGCACGGTCCGTGCGCTCTGGTCGCGGGTCGACGTCCGGCTGCGCTCGACCGCGTACGCGCTGGACGCGACGGCGACCGAGCTGGTGTTCGTGGTCGGGCCGTCGCTGGTCGCGACGTTCGCCGTCCTCGCCTCGCCGGCAGCGGCCGTGGCCCTCGCGGGAGTGCTCGGCGTCATCGGGGCTCTGGGCATCGCGACATCGGCGGCGACGCGGGCGTACGTCCCCGTGGTCGGCGCCCGGGCGGGTCTCTTCTCCACCGTCCTCACCCCTGGCATGCCCCGTCTGCTGCTGAGCGGCGCTGCGCTGATGCTCGGCTTCGGTGCGCTCGAGGTCGCGATCCCGGCCTTCGCCGACTCCGTCGGCTCGCCCGGTCTGTCCGGTCTGCTGCTGGCGGTGTGGGCACTGGGCTCCACCGCGGGTGGTCTGTGGTTCGGAGTCCGCGTGCTGAGCACCTCGCTGCCCCGGCAGTACCGGCTGCTGCTGCTCGGCGTGACCATCGGCCTGGCGCCGCTGGCCTGGATCTCCAGCCCCTGGGCGCTCGGGGTGCTGCTGTTCCTGGGCGGGACGGCGGTCGCCCCCACGCTCACGGTGCAGAACACGCTGGTCGGCTCGATGGCGCCGGTGCACGCCACCACCGAGGCCTTCACCTGGCTGTCGACGATCACCGTCGGCGCGTCCGCGATCGGCGCAGCGCTGGGCGGCGGGCTGATCGAAGGCCCGACCGGCGTGTCCGGCGCGCTGGTGCTCGCCACCCTCGGTGCGGCGCTGGCCGTCGTCGTCACGCTCCTCCCCGGTCGCCGGCCGTCCCTGTCCGTCGGCACCGTTCGCGAGTCGGTGGCCGCCTGACCTGCGCACTCCCGGCCCGGACCACCCGGGCTGGGAGTGCCGCCGGGGCCGCTGGTAGTCTCTCTCCTCGGTGGTTCCGAGGGGGACTCGGACCCCGGGAGGCTTCGCCTAGTCCGGTCTATGGCGCCGCACTGCTAATGCGGTTTGGGTTAATCCCCATCCCGGGTTCAAATCCCGGAGCCTCCGCGCACGACAACTGAACACAGGCACCCGTAGCTCAACGGATAGAGCATCTGACTACGGATCAGAAGGTTAGGGGTTCGAATCCCTTCGGGTGCACGTCTGGTTGAGACACCGATCTGCCGCGCAGCCCCGACGGGGGAGGCGCGGCAGATTCGTTTCGTGCCCGTGCTGCGTCGCGGGAGCCGTTCCGGCATCGCGGCTGCCCCGGTGCCGGAATCCGGGGCACGCGTCCTGCGCCGCGTCCGGGGAGATGGTGGGGGCGGGAGGCCGGGCCTGGCGGTCTGGCCGCGTTGGTCGGTCTACCCAGCTGTGGATAGCCACTCTGATGCCGGCTCTCCCGCCCGACCACCACTGTGAGCCGTGTCACAGGCGTTCGTCAAGACGGGCCCGGAGTGTCGCTCCCGGCGAGTTCGGTCGTCGTCCGCCGCAGCGTGGAGTGGGTGCGCGCGTACGTCGCGTAGACCACCGCCGCGATCGCCAGCCACAGCGCGAACAGCGCGAAGGTGATCCCGGAGAGGCCGGCGATCAGGTAGATGCAGAACGCGATCGACAGCACCGGGACGACGGGATAGCCGGGCACCCGGAAGCCGCGCGGCAGATCCGGGGCGACCCGCCGCAGCACCATCACCCCGATCGACACGACCGTGAAGGCCACCAGGGTGCCCATGCTGGTCAGGTCGATCAGGAAGTCCAGCGGTACCAGGCCGGCCAGCAGTCCGACGAACACCGCCACGGCGATCGTGCCGCGCACCGGCGTCCGCCGGCGGTGGTCCACCCGGCCGAAGAGCGACGGGATCATGCCGTCGCGGCTCATCGCGAACAGGATCCGCGTCTGGCCGTACATGACCACGAGCGTCACCGAGAAGATCGACACCACGGCGCCGGCGGCCAGCACCACGGCCGGCCAGGTGGCGCCGGTGACGTCCTCGAGGATCACGGCGAGCCCCGCCTCCTGCCCCTCGAACCGGGACGCCGGCTGCGCGCCCACCGCTGACACGGCCACCAGCAGATAGACGACGGTGACCACCACGAGGGCGCCCACGATGGCAAGCGGCAGGGTCCGGCGGGGGTCGCGCACCTCCTCGCCGGCAGTGGAGACGGCGTCCAGGCCGATGAACGAGAAGAAGATGGACGACGCGGCCACGCTCACCCCGGCCACGCCCATGGGTGCGAAGGGGGTGAAGTTGCCGGCGTCGAAGGCACTGAACGCGACGGCCACGAAGAACAGCAGGACCGCGATCTTGACGACCACCATCGTCACGTTCGCCCGCGCCGACTCCCGCACGCCACCGATGAGCAGCACCGCACAGAGCGTCACCAGCACGATGGCCGGCAGGTTCACCGCGCCACCGGCCCCCGGGGCGGCCGACAGCACCTCGGGGAGCCGGACGCCGATCGTGTCGTCGAGCAGCTGGTTGACGTACTCACTCCACCCGACGCTGACCGCCGCGGCGCTGACCCCGTATTCCAGGGCCAGGCACCAGCCCACGCCGTAGGCGACGACCTCCCCCAGGGTCGCGTAGGCGTAGGAGTACGAGGACCCCGCCACCGGGATCGTTGAGGCCAGCTCGGCGTAGCAGAGCGCGGTCAGGGCGGCGGTGACCGCGGCCAGCGCGAACGAGAGGACGACGGCCGGGCCAGCCTCGGGGACGGCGGTGCTCAGCACGAAGAAGATCCCGGTGCCGATCGTGGCCCCGATGCCCAGGCTGGCCAGCTGGATCGGACCCATCCGCCGGGCCAGCCCCTCGCCGTGGCCGGCGTCGTGGCCTGCCTCGTCGACCAGGGTGGCCACCGGCTTCCGGCGGAACAGCTGCGCGCGCAGGGACGGAGCGGTCACAGGGGCCCGGTGCCCTCGCCGCCCGGCGGACCAAACCCCGCGAACCCGGGGTCGCGATTCCCGACCGCGACGGCGGGCCGGTCAGACGGTATGACTCGACCGCTCCCGGGAGGAGGGGTTGCGGGTCGGGGCCCCACTCACACAGGTTCGTGGGTTGCCAGGTAGGAGCCCCTGCCCGGCCTATCCGACAATGTGTGGGAGGCCCCGATGGGTCTGGAGCGTACGAGCGTCGGGCTGGATGTGCACGCACGATCGGTGTCGGCGACAGCGATCGACGGTGTCACCGGTGAGCTGATCAAGCAGCGGCTGGTGCCGGACCAAGAGGTGGTCCTCGACTGGGTGCGCGGCCTGCCCGGGCCGACGGCGGTGGCCTACGAGGCCGGGCCGACCGGGTTCGGCCTGGCCCGGGCGCTGACCGCGGCCGGGATCCGGTGTGAGGTCGCCGCCGCGTCGAAGATCGTTCGGCCGTCCGGGGACCGGATCAAGACCGACGCCCGCGACGCGCTGCTGCTGGCCCGGTTGCTGCGCCTGGATGACATCGTGGCCGTGCGGGTGCCCACCGTGGCCCAGGAGGCCGCCCGGGACCTGGTCCGGGCCCGGGAGGACGTCCGCGTCGATCTGATGCGGATCCGGCACCGGATCTCCAAGCTGCTGCTGCGCCACGGGCACGTCTACTACGGCGGACAGGCGTGGACCGGCAAGCACGAGC
>NZ_FZNO01000068.1 GCF_900188025.1 Blastococcus mobilis | reverse complement strand
CCTCCTGCGACGGCAACCAGGGTGACGTGGTCGTCTACCACGACGTGTTGGTCCGGACGTGGAACGACCCTGCCGGCGAGGGCCTGACCTGCGACGGCGAACCCGTCCCGCCGGGCTTCGAAGGACTGCACGTGTTCGACATCAGCGATCCGCACGATCCCGAGCTCCTGACGTCGGTCGAGACGCCGTGCGGCGCGCACACCGCGACGGCGGTGCCGGACAAGGAGGACGAGCGCCTGCTCGTCTACAGCTCGCCCAGTAACGCGGAGTGCCCCGGGATCGACGTCGTGGAGATCCCGCTCGACACCGCCGAGGACGCAACCTACCTGCGATTCGAGCCGGCCGGGCGGCCGTGCCACGACACGGGCGTCATCCTCGGCGACGCGATGCTCGCCGCCTGCGCGGGCGGCGACGGCTACACGATGTTCCACCTGTCCGGTCCCGGCTCCCTCGTAGACCCGCACGAGGTCCAGAGCGTGAGCATCCCGGGGGTGACCATCGGTCACAGCGCCACCTTCACCTGGGACGGCAAGGTGCTGGTGTTCGCGCACGAGCCCGGCGGCGGCGTCGAGGCCCGGTGCCAGGAGACGACGCCCGAGATCGACCGCACGGCGTTCTTCTTCGACGCCGCGACGGGTGACGAGCTCGGCCGCTTCGTGTTCGAGCGGTTCCAGGGCCCGACCGAGAATTGCGTCGCAATGCACAACTTCAACGTCGCGCCGCTGCGGTCGGACCGCTACGTGCTCGTCCACGGCAGCTACCAGGCCGGCACCGGGGCCATCGACTTCACCGACCCGAGCAACCCGGTCGAGTTCGCCTGGAGCGACCCGCCGCCGGAGCCCGTGCCGCCCGGCTCGCCGTTCGGCCTGGAGATCGGCGGCGCGTGGTCGTCGTACTGGTACGACGGCTTCGTCTACGAGAGCAACATCACCGAGGGCCTCAACATTTTCCGCCTCAGCGGTCCGGAGACCGGCGGGGCGATCGAATTGGGTCACCTGAACCCTCAGACCCAGGAGTTCACGATCCCGGATGACGCTGATGATCACGAATGATCACCAGCACGACGACCGGCAACCCGGTGGCGGCCGTGCGACAGGGACTGGGATCTTGATGTGAGACCTGCGGGGTCACTGGGGGAGAACCGAGGGCAAGCCGGCATCGGCCGGACACACGTGACCCGCCCGCTGGCTTCCAACACGGCGAACGCCCCCTGCCCGAACCCGGGCAGGGGGGCGCTCGTCGTGGGTTCGGGGGGTCAACGAGCCACGCGGACAGTCGGTTACGGGGCTGGCAGGAAGGCCACGTGGGGATGATCCATGTGGTTGGCCGTGGGCGATCCGCGGTCTTCCATGGCTCGCCACGAGCCCGACGTGACGATGTAAATGCGTTGCTGCCAGATCACGTACTCGACGCCGAATCGGGCCGCGTTGTCAATCACGTACTGGGCGAGGGCGTCGCCCTTGGCCCGGTCGGTGTAGACCATGAAGTCAGCGGCGCGGCCCTGCGTAGGGCTATGGCCCGGGCGGGTGTATGACGTGGCGACGTTGAACCGCTCGGTGACCTCCTTGACGACAGGTTGGACGTGCGGGTCCCACATGCTGTAGCTGCTCGACGTCGGAGTCGGTCTCTCCGCGGGGGCCGGGGCCACGGCCGCGGCCGAGCCGGTCGCATGTGCCTGGGCGGGAAGGGGCGTGAGGGCCACCCCCGCCCCCGCGAGAAGTGCCACCACGGCCCGCCGGCCGAAACGGGCGGAACGACGGGCCGTGGTCATGCGAGTAGTCGTCATGGACGACGTCTCCTGTTCTCCATCAACCGCCTACCGAGTTAGCTGACGGGTTCGGGCGGGGAACTCGCCCGGCGCGACCGGAACTCGCGTTCCGGTCGTGCTTCACCCCATTGCTGCGGTGGGTCCCCGGCCCGGGCGCCTGCTTCGTGCGGGCGCCCGGTTGGGCGGCGTCCGACGGGTGTCACCGCGGTTCGGTGACGAACGGAGCCCCGTACGGACCGCGACGACGCTAGGGCGGTCGCCGAACCGGGACAAAAGAAGGAGATGACTACCGGAGACGGCGATCAGCGGATGACGACGCCCCGTCGTTCCAGCACGATCGCCCTATGACACGAACGTCGTCTCCAAACCCGTAGCCGAGCCACTGCTCAGAGTAGTCCTGACCCAATCCGCAGAAGTCGGCGCGGCAGCACACACCGGAATGGCCGCATAACGGTGCGCACAGCACCGTCGCCAACCCGCGGGCAGCCGAAGGACCTCGCGATCACGTCTGGGCCGCCGATTCGGCCTTGGTCAGCATCGGCGCTGCCGTAGAAACCGGGCCGCGCGGCGCCTCACCGATGGCGATCCCCCGGTCCTGCTCCATCCGTCCGGGAACTGGTGCCCCTGAGGGGCTCTCCGGGACAGCCCCACCGGTGACAATGACTGCGCGAGGGACCCCCAGGCCCCGCGCATGCAGACCCGTGACCTCTTCCGTGTCAGCGAAGAGGTTCAAGGCCAGGCCCCTCCAGAGGCCCTCTCGAGGGGGCCACGCCAATTCGCTGTCGCGTCATGGCCGCCCGTCGTCATCGCGAACGCGCCAACGCACGAGAAGCGATCACCGCAGCCGGGACAAGCAACGCGAGCACAAGCGTCATGGCCGGCGCCAGACCGATCAGTCCTTGGAGGGCGCCGACGCCGACGTACAAGAGCCCGGCGATTCCGTCCCACCCCGAGGACAACGCCAGCGGCTGCGGCCGGGTTCTGTGGGGCGGCCATCTGCGCGGCGACTGATGAGAAGTGGCTGACTCGCGTAGATCAGCGCCCCGGCGCTGGCAGCAAGCACGAGCGTGGCCACACCAGGCGAAACGATCAGCACAGCGGTCAGCGTCGGCACGGCCGCCAGAAGGGAGACGGCAGTTGTGCGCGCGTAGCCGAATCGAGCGCCGACGGCTCCGCCCGCCACGGCACCGAGACCGGCCCCAAGCGAGAAGAGCCCCAAAGTGCCGCCGAGCAGGGGCGCATCGGTGCGAAGGTGGTGGGCGTCCACAAGCCACAGCGGCACAGCGCTGGTGAAGGTGATGAACGCGAGGCTCGCAAGGGCAGCTGCGGCGGTGAGCCACCCGATGGCGCCGGTGAAAATGCGCCGGTCGAGGGCGTGGCTCAGCCCTGATCCACCGTCGATCTTGGTCGGCTGAATGAGGCCTGATTCGATCTTGATTGGCTTATGCGGGCGTGGGTGAGCTGCCGGTCTGCC
>NZ_FZNO01000084.1 GCF_900188025.1 Blastococcus mobilis | reverse complement strand
CGTCCGGCGGCCCGGGCCTGGCCGTGGCGGACGTTCTCTGCCGGCGTGCCCATGACCGACAGGAACGATCCGTCGGCCAGCCGGCGCACCGGGACGAACACGTGGTTCTTCTTGATCCGCCAGGCCAGGTCCGCGCCGGTGCCCAGGGCCAGGCCCCACAGCTCGTGGCCGGGGAAGTTCCGGTCGGCCAGCAGCAGCATGCCCGGCCGCAGCCCGCCCAGGACGCGGCGGGCCAGGGCCTGTTCGGTGGCGGCGTGGAAGCCGTCGAAGGCGGCCTCGAGGACCGCGTGGGTGCCGCACTCAATCAGCGCCAGCAGCCGCAGCTGCGGATGACCGGCGACCCCGACGTGGCTGGTTCCGGCGCGGCCGAAGGCCTCGGCGTTGGCCGCGGTGTCGGCGGTGTCGATGCCGGTGCCGTCCCAGGCCACGATCCGGCGGCCGAACGCGAACACCCCTGGTGTTCCGGCCTCGCCGAGCGGCCCGCGGACGCGGGCGAACAGCGCCTGCAGCGGCGCCGCCCCCAGCCGTTGGCGGGCCCGGGTCAGCGCCGCACTACTCGGCAGGCGCAGCCCGCAGGCCTGGCGCAGCCCGCCGGTCAGCAACCGCAGCACACCGCGGTACCCCGGCGGGCCGGCGGCATCGGCGCCGCTGAACAGGCACAGCCCGAGCACGAAATACACCACCGCTCGGGCCGGCAACAGCCGGCACCGCCGCTCCCGCCGACCGGCGTCGGCCACCGCCTCATCGACCAGCGCCGGCGGAATCTGCTCGGTCAGCACCCCCAACCGCAGCGGCAACCCCTTCTCCGCCGACACCGATGCGGACACCGATGCTGAGACGTCGCGTTCGGCGGCTGTGGATGCGACCTCGGGAACGGCAAGGGTGGCAGACTTCGGCATCGAAGCTCCCGGCACCGGACATCTGATCTTGGTCGATCGCCGTCCTACCGGGAGCTTCCTTCTCGGCCGCGCCGCCACGCCGATCGCCACAGCGTCCAGCGTCTGCCGCTCACCCCTCCTACCTGCACCAACGCACTAAGAGCCCCCGCCAGTAGGCGCGGTCGGGGCGTGCGGCGTGGCTGATCGGTGAGGGCAGGCACGAGGGCCACGCTCGCGAAGGTGCTAAC
>NZ_FZNO01000010.1 GCF_900188025.1 Blastococcus mobilis | reverse complement strand
CTGCCGACGACGGCGGCCACGGTGATGGCTCCGGTCAGGGCCCAGTCGATCGACACGGTGGCCAGGTAGCCGGCGAGCCCGGCGAAGGACTTCATGGCGATGACCGGTGACGCTGATGGCGTCGATGCCGACCGCACGCATCAGCGCAGTGGCCTGCGCGCTGCGCCCACCGGCCTGGCAGATCACGTAGACCGGCCGGTTCTTCGGCAGCTCCGGCAGCCGCGCCGGCAGCACGCTCAGCGGCAGGTCGTCGCGCCCGGCACGTGACCGGGGCGGTACTCGCGGGCCTCGCGGACGTCCACGACGAGGCTGCCGCCCTCAGCGAGCCGGGCGGCGAAGGCGTTCTGGTCGATCTCGGGGATCACGTCAGCTCGTCAGTGGTTCGCGGCAAATACCCGGGGGGGTATATTGGCTGGCGCGAGGACGCAGCGGGACGCCGGGATCAGTCCTGTCGCGCGTGGCCGTGCTCTCGCGATCGCACTCGAGGAGCAAGGAGAAGGACGGATGTGTCGAGCGGTGACCTGCAAGACCTGCGGCAAGACCACGTGGGCCGGGTGCGGGCAGCACGTGGACCAGGTGATGCGAGGGGTACCCGCCGGGCAACGGTGCTCAGGGCATGACCAGGAGACCAGGCGACCGGCCGGCGGCTTCTTCTCACGGTTTCGTCGGTCCCGCTAGCCGACAATCGGGTCAGACGTGGTGCCGCCGACGGATCGCGCCCGGCCGATGGCCTTCCAGCATGTTGGCTGCACGTGCAAGGAGGAGGGGCCGGGTGTCTGGGCAGCCAGCCCCTCTGTTGCGCCGCCTACGCCGCCTTCCGCTCCGAAGGGCGGCGGGTCTCCATGCGGACGTGGTCGTCGTCCTCGCAGGGCTCGTGGACGTAGGTGTCCGTGGTGGTCCTGAACCGCGCGTGCCCCAGCCACTTCTGGACGCGCTTGGGGCTGAACCCGTATCCGCCATCGGTCGTCGCGGCCAGTCCCAGGACGCGTGCGCATGCCTCTGCCATTGGAATGACCAGGCCCTGTCGCAGCGCCTCCGCGGTCGCGGCGGTGGCCCCGCTACTCGGCCCTGCGGGCGAGCAGGCCGCCCGGCTCCATGGCGAGCCGGGCCGGCGCCGTCCGGCGGGCAGCCTGCGCGTGCCGGGCGTCCGCCGTCGGCACGAGCAGGGTGAGCAGAGCGCCGAGGACGGCCAGGGCGGTCAACACGTAGAAGATGGAGTTGAGCGCGATGCCGGAGGCGACGAGCAGGCCACCGATGAGCGGACCGCCGATGCCGCCGAGATGGCCGAATCCGGCGCACCAGGCGACACCCGCGCTGCGCACGTTCGTTCGATAGTAGGTCGCGACGAAGCCGTAGATGAGGATCTGCGTCCCGCTCGTCCCCAGCCCCACGAGCGCCACGAACGCCAGGAGCACGCCCAGCGGGAGGCCAACGGTGAGCAGCGCGATCGCCGCTGCACCCAGCGCGAAGGACGCGGCCACCACGGGCTTGGGCCCGAACCGGTCGGCGAACCGGGAGGCGGCCAGCGCGCCGAGCACCGCGCCGCCGTTGAGCACCAGCAGGAAGGCCAGCGACCCGTTGGTGGAGAACCCGGCGCGGCCCATCAGCTCGGGCAGCCAGGTGTTGAGCGCGTAGACCAGCAGAAGACCGGTCGCGCTGAGCAGGCCCAGCAGCAGGGTCGGCAGCAGGTAGGTGCGGCCGGCCAGCCCGGCGAAGCCGGCGCGGCCCTCGACCGCCGGGTCGGTGCCCCGGGGGTCCTCGGTGGGCGGTACGGCGAACGACACCCCGGTCCGCGTGGCAACGGCACGCGCCTCCTCGAGGCGCCCCCGCGACGCCAGCCAGGCCGGCGACTCGGGCATCTTGAGGAAAGCCAGGGGGAGCAGCGTCAGCAGCGGGAGGGCGCCGATCAGGAACATGCCCCGCCAGCCGATGACGTCCAGCAACAGGATGGCCAGCAGGGCGGCGAGCAGGCTGCCCAGCGGCACCCCGGAGTAGGTGATTGCGTTGGCGAGGTTCTTCTTCCCCGCGGGCGCGAACTCGGCGACCAGCGCCCCGGTGGTGGCGACCAGCGCGCCGACCCCGATGCCGGTGACGAAGCGGAGCAGGCCGAAGGTCGTCGTGCTCGTCGCCAGCGCGGTGAGGGCCATCCCGACGGAGAACCAGGCGTAGGCGGTGAGCATGACCTTCCGCCGGCCGATGACGTCGGCGACGCTACCGGCCAGCAGGGCGCCGACGAGGACGCCGATGAGCGCGTAGCTGCCCAGCACCCCGGCCAGCGCGGGCGTCACCTCACCTATCTGACCGGGGTCGCGCAGGAACAGGGGGACGACGGTCCCGTAGACGACCAGGTCGTAGCCGTCGAAGACCAGGCCGACCGTGGCCAACGCGACGATCCAGGTGACCGACCTGCGACGGAGCGCGTCCTGTCGAACGGCTCCGTCCTGCGGGGTTGATGCCACTGCTGTTCTCCTCGGGACGGGCCCTGGCTCGGGGACGGCCCGTGGCCGTGGCAGGGCAGGGGGCACCCGGCGAACGACGTCGCCACGGGTGGGGGAGGGAGGTGCGCCGAGCGGAGATGAGGACGCCGGGCGGTCGGGTGGCGCAGTGGTGCGGGTCGTGCGGTGGTGCTGGGTTCAGTCGTAGGACGGGTCAGCTGCCGCGGAGCCGCGGGATGCCGGATCCAGCGCTGCGCCGTCCTGCGCGGTGTCGCTCTGCGCCGGGTCCTGCGCGATGTCCGACGGGTGCGGGGACAGCGGCGTGACCGTGATGCTCATGTAGGGGAACAGCGGCAGGCCCCAGAGGATCTGGTGGAGCTGCTCGTTGCTGTCGACGGCGAAGATGCTGAGGTTGGCGTACTGCCCGACGCACCGCCAGATGTGGGGCCAGTGGCCCGAGCGCTGCCAGCGCTGGGAGTAGGCCTTCTCTCGGGCGAGGAGGTCGTCGCGTGCCGCCGGGTCCATGTCCGGCGGCAGCGCGACGTCCATCCGCACCGCGTACAGGTGACTCACGCCTCGGGGTCCAGCGCGAAGTCGTAGGTGACCTCCTCGCCGGCGCCCGAGGCAGCCGGGGTCGGGCGCAGGATCAGCTCGGGCTTCACGGCCTGGGCGACGTCGTCCTGGACGTGTTCGCCGCCCTCGAAGTACAGCTGGGTGGTGACCAGCTGCTTGCCGGGCGCCGACACCTTCAGGTGCAGGTGCGCCGGGCGCCACGCGTGCCAGCCGGCCGCCGCGATCAGCGCACCGCAGGAGCCGTCGGTCGGGATCTGGTAGGGCGCGGGCTTGATCGTGTGGAACGTGAACCGGCCGTCGGGCCCGGTGAGGACCGTGCCCCGCAGGTTCCACTCCGGGATGCCCGGTGCGAACTGGGAGTAGTAGCCGTCGTCGTCGGCGTGCCACAGCTCGACGCGGGCGTCCTCCAGCGGCCCGCCGTCGAGGTCGGTGACGGTGCCCTGGAAGACGAACGGGGTCCCCTTCTCGCCGTCGCGCATCGGCAGGGTGGCCTCGCTGCGGAACTCCGGCGAGCCCGGGATGTAGTACGGGCCCTCGATGGTGCCGGTGGCGCCCTTGCGGTCGGCGTTGACGACCTCCTCGACGACGTGCTCGACCCACACGTCCAGGAACAGCGGCCACTCGCCGTCCTCGCCCACGCGGATCAGCCATGCCTTGAGCGCGTCGTACTCGGCGTAGTCGACGCGGTGCTTGCGGATGACCTCGTGCAGGGCCTGGATGGCGTCGGTGGCGATGGCCGACACGCGGGCGTGGTCGACGGTGGCGACGTTGCGCTGTTTCTGGGCGAAGCGCTCGGTGGCGTTGCGGCCGGAGCCGGCCGCGGAGGGGCTGGGGGCGGTGGGTGCACTCATGGTGGTCTCCTCTGTCGTCAGGATGGGGGAGCGGAGGACCGCGTCAGCGGTCCCGGCGGTGGTGCGCGAGCTTGCCGGGGTCGATCTCGATGCCGATCCCCGGTCCCGGACGGACGGCGAGCTCACCGCCGGAGATCTCCAGCGGCTCGGTGAGCAGGTCGTCGCTCATGTCCAGGAAGTTCGACAGCTCGCCGGCCCGGCGGGACGAGCTGCGGTGGGCGGCGCCGAAGGCCACGCTGCAGGCGGTGCCGACCTGGCCGTCGATCTGGTTGCCCATGACGACCTCGACCCCGAGGCCCTCGCACTGGTGCAGGATCCGCTGCGAGGTGGTGAACCCGGTGCGGGCCGTCTTGATGCTGATCATGGTGGCCGCGCCGTCCAGCAGCTCGCGGGTCACCTGGCCGGGCGTCGTCGCGCTCTCGTCGGCCACGGTCGGCACCGACGTCCGCGACGTGAGCCACCGTCGGCCCAGGACGTCGTCGGCCGGGCAGAGCTCCTCGGACAGTGTCAGGCCGAGGTCCGCCATCGCGTCGAGGGCACGAGCCGCCTCCGACGGCGTCCAGCCCCGGTTGCCGTCCACGTAGAGCTCCACGTCCGGGCCCAGTGCCTCCCGCAGGGCGCGACAGGCGCCCACGTCGAGGTCGACCGGACGCCGACCGACCTTCACCTTGAACGTGCGGATGCCGTAGGTGTCGCGGACCCGCTCGGCCTCGGCGACCATCTCGGCATCAGGCGCGAAACCGACCATGTGCGAGACCCGCATGCGGTCGGTCCATCCACCGAGCAGCTGCGACACCGACAGGCCGAGGCTTCGGCCCAGGGCATCCCACAGCGCCATGTCGATCGCCGCCTTGGCGGCCGGGTTGCCGACGGTGCGGTCCAGCCGCGCGTGCACGGCCTCCCGGTCGAGCAGGGTCAGCCCGGTCAGTTGCGGAGCGAACACCTTGTCGACCACCGCGACGATCGATTCCTGGGTCTCGCCATAGGTGTAGGGGCGCGGGGGCGCCTCGGCGACGCCGACCACGCCGTCGTCCGTGTGCACGCGGACCAGCACGTGGTCGGCGACGCGCACCTCGCCGCTGGCGAAGCGGAGGGGCTTGTTGTACGGGATCGCGAAGGGGATCGCCTCGATCCGAAGGATCTTCACCGGGTTCCTCCCATGGGGACGTCGAGGTCTGCATCCGGGGGCGGGAGGTCCACATCAGGTGTGATGAAGCCGTTGGCCTCCAAGGCTCGGAGCAGCCGGGCCAGCGCCGGAGAGGCGTCGTCGCGGCGCCAGGCGAGCGCCAGGTCGATGGACACGTCATCGGCGACGGGCACGAAGCGGATCCCTTCGACGTGCAGGGCCGCGGCTGACTCGGGGAGCAGCGCCACCCCGAAGCCGGCCGCGACGAGCGTGAGCATGATCGAGGTCTCCGGGGCCTGGTGGGTGCGCCGCGGCAGGAAGCCGGCGGTGAGACAGGCCTGGGTCACGACGGTGTCGACGACGGAGCCCTCGACGCCGTAGACGACGAAGTCCTCGTCCCGCAGCTCGGCCAGCCCGACCGGCTCCTCACCGGCGAGACGGTGGCTGCCGGGTACGGCGAGGACCACGCGCTCCCGGGTGATCAGCCGGGACGACAGCCCCGCGCGGCGCAGCGGTGGCCGGAGCACGGCGAGGTCGATCCGGTCCTCCTCGAGCGCGGCCTCCTGGGCCGGGGTGAGCAGGTCGGGCCGGAACCGCAGCACCAGGCCGGGTACCTCCCGGGCGGCGATCCGGGCCAGCTGGGGAAGCTGGCGGAGGGCCGCCAGCCCGGTCGACCCGACGCGGAGCAGGCCGGTGCTGCCGGCGCCGACGAGCTGGACCCGCGTCCGCGCCGCCTCGATCGAGTCGATGATGCGTTCGGCGTCCTGCAGGAGGGCCTCGCCGGCGGGCGTGAGCTCGACCCGTCTCGTCGTCCGGGTGAACAGGGTGACTCCGAGCTGGGCCTCCAGCTGCCGGATGGCCTGGGACAGCGGGGACTGGGCCATGTGCAGACGATCGGCCGCTCGCCCGAAGTGCCGGGTCCGGGCCACGGTGACGAAGTAGTGCAGCTGGCGGATCTCCACATGCCCTCCTCCGTCGATCAGTGCCGGCTCCCGGGGTGGGGCCCATGCACCTGCTGTGACGCGCCCAACATAGGGGCGGTGCCATGTATGCACAAAGACCGAGTTCGGCTGGATTCAGACGAGAGGCCTCTGGAAAAGCCCCTGGTCGGGACTAGGCACATTGCCGACGCGGACGTGACCCGGGTCACCCGACAGTGGTGTGAGCGCACACCGATGAACCGCCCACTGGACCGGAGGCCCGCCATGACAGTCGATGCCACCCAGCTCCGCGACGTCCTCACCGACGCCGTCATCGACGACCCCGAGGCCGGGATCTACCGCGCCAACCGTCGGATCTTCACCGACGAGGAGATATTCGAGCTGGAGATGACCCACATCTTCGAGGGCAACTGGGTCTACCTCGCGCACGAGAGCCAGGTTCCGAACCCCGGGGACTACTTCACCACCTTCATCGGCCGTCAGCCGGTCGTCATCACCCGCGACAAGAGCGGTGAGCTGCACTGCCTCATCAACGCCTGTGCGCACCGTGGCGCGATGCTCTGCCGCCGCAAGACGGACAACCGCATGACGTTGACCTGCCCGTTCCACGGCTGGACGTTCCGCAACGACGGCGCCCTGCTCAAGGTCAAGGACCCCGACGGCGCCGGCTACCCGGCCAGCTTCAACAAGGACGGCTCGCACGACCTGGTCAAGGTCGCGCGGTTCGACAGCTACCGCGGGTTCCTCTTCGGCAGCCTCAACCCCGACGTGAGCACGCTCGCCGAGCACCTCGGTGACACCACCAAGGTCATCGACATGCTCGTCGACCAGTCGCCGGAGGGGCTGGAGGTGCTGCGCGGCTCCTCGACCTACACCTACGACGGCAACTGGAAGGTGCAGGCCGAGAACGGCGCCGACGGCTACCACGTCAGCGCGACCCACTGGAACTACGCGGCCACGACCTCCCGACGCAGCACCGGCGAGTCGAAGAACACGACCAAGGCCCTGGACGCCGGCGGCTGGGGCAAGTCCGGCGGCGGCTACTGGTCCTACCCCAACGGGCACCTGTGCCTGTGGACCTGGGCGGCCAACCCCCAGGACCGCCCGCTGTGGGACCGCATGGACCAGCTCAAGGCCCAGTTCGGCGAGGCCAAGGGCGAGTTCATGGTCAAGGGCTCCCGCAACCTGTGCCTCTACCCGAACGTCTACCTGATGGACCAGTTCAGCACCCAGATCCGGCACTTCCGGCCGATCGCGCCCGATCAGACCGAGGTGACCATCTACTGCATCGCGCCCAAGGGCGAGAGCGCCGAGGCCCGCGAGCACCGGATCCGCCAGTACGAGGACTTCTTCAACGCCTCCGGCATGGCCACCCCGGACGACCTGGAGGAGTTCCGCTCCTGCCAGCTCACCTTCCGGGCCACCGCCGCGCCCTGGAACGACATGAGCCGCGGTGCCGAGCACTGGCTCAACGGGCCGGACGAGGTCGCCACGTCCCTCGGCATGGACGGCGTCATCTCCGCGGGCCAGCGCAACGAGGACGAGGGGCTCTACCCGATCCAGCACGGCTACTGGCTGCAGACCATGCGTGCCGCACTCGAGAAGCAGGCCGGCGCGGCCGCCGCGACCACGAAGGGCTGACCGTCATGACCGCCACGCACGATCCCGTGCACCCCCCGGTTCCGGCAGCGCCCGCGGGCGGGAAGCTCATCACCCAGAACATGATCGAGCAGTTCCTCTACCGCGAGGCCCGGTACCTCGACGACCGCGAGTTCGAGAAGTGGCTGGAGTGCTACGCCGATGACGTCGTCTTCTGGATGCCGTCGTGGGCCGACGACGACCGGCTCACCGAGGACCCGCGCCGGGAGATGTCGCTCATCTACTACCCGAACAAGGGGGGCCTGGAGGACCGCGTCTTCCGG
The DNA here is from genome assembly GCF_900188025.1 of Blastococcus mobilis. GTDB lineage: Bacteria > Actinomycetota > Actinomycetes > Mycobacteriales > Geodermatophilaceae > Blastococcus_B > Blastococcus_B mobilis. The sequence continues at coordinate 160,136 of NZ_FZNO01000010.1, read as the reverse complement.
ATCCGCACCGAGCGCTCCAGCGCGACGTCACTGCCCGAGCCGCGCACCAGTCACAACATCACCAACGTCGAGGTCATCGAGCGCCGCGGCGACCTGGTCGACATCCGCTTCAACTGGCACACGATGTACTTCCGGTACAAGACCGTGGACCCCTACTACGGGACGTCGTTCTACACGATCGACTTCTCCGGGCCCGCGCCCCTCATCCGTCGCAAGACCGTGGTGCTGAAGAACGACTACATCCACCACGTCGTCGACGTCTACCACCTCTGAGCCGGGGAGCGATCTCCCATGGACCATCGCGTTGCACTGGCGTTCGAGGACGGGGTCACCCGGTTCATCACCTGCCGGGAGGACCAGACCGTCGCCGACGCCTCCTACCGGGCGCGGATCAACATCCCGCTGGACTGCCGTGACGGCGCCTGCGGGACCTGCAAGTCGCTCTGCGAGTCCGGTGAGTTCGACGGGGGCAGCTATCTCGAGGACGCGCTCTCGGCCGACGAGGCCGCCACCGGCTACGTGCTGCCCTGCAGCATGAAGCCGCGGTCGGACCTGGTCCTGCAGATCCCGACGACCTCGGCCGTGGCCAAGACGAGCGCCGCCACCCACCGCGGTCGCATCACCGCGCTGGACCGGCTCTCCCCGACCACGGTCGGCCTCGCCGTCGAGATCGACGACCGGGACGCCCTGACGTTCCTCCCCGGGCAGTACGTCAACATCGCCGTCCCCGGAACCGCGGAGTCACGCTCGTACTCCTTCAGCAGCGCCCCGCAGGACGAGGCACTGACTTTCCTCGTGAAGCTGACACCCGGTGGCGTCATGTCCACGTACCTGGACGAGCGTGCCCGGGTCGGTGACGAGATCACCTTCACCGGACCGCACGGGAGCTTCTTCCTGCGCGAGTCCGACGCGCCGCTGCTGCTCCTGGCGGGTGGCACCGGGCTGGCGCCGATCCTGTCCATCCTGCGCACGCTGGAGGGCAACCGCAGCGACCGGCAGATGCACCTCCTCTACGGGGTCACCACCGACGACGACCTGGTCGAGCTGGAGGCCATCGAGCAGCTGGCGGGCGCCATCGACGGGCTCACCTGGGACTACTGCGTCGCCGACCCCACGACGACGGCACCCAACCAGGGCTACGTCACCGGCCTGATGGGCCCCGAGCACCTGCACGACGGCGACGCCGCGGTGTACCTCTGCGGCCCGCCGCCCATGGTGGAGGGGGTCCGCACGCACGTCGCCGGGCTCGGGGTGACGCCCTCGGGCTTCTACTACGAGAAATTCGCGCTGGCTGCGGTCCCGACCGAGGCCGCCGAGGAGGTCGTCGAACCGGAGCCCGAGGCGGTCGTGCCGGGCGCCGAGGCGGTCGCTCCCGAGCCGCCGCCGGTGCCGGTCGTCGTCCCGGACACCGTCGCCGAGCTGCTGGTCCTGGACGGCCGGGAGGGCCGGACGTCGGCCGGGCAGGCCCTGTTCCCGGCGGTGGAGCTGCCGCCCCTCGGCACGGACGTCGCCGGGCCGCGTGCCGAATCACCGGCGGACATGTGGCAGGTGGCGGGGCAGCAGGTGGGGGAACCGTTCCCCACCGGTGACGTCCTGCCCGTGGACGACGCCGACGACCTCGTGCTCGCCGTCGGTGCCCGCGCCGTCGCCGGGCAGGAGATGCTGCCCGAGGTGGCGCTGGAGCAGCTCACCCCGCCGGCGCCCGAGGCGTCGGCCGACCGGGTGGACGCCGAGATCGAACCGGCGGTGACCGCAGGCGGCTACTCGATCACGGCCGACGGGTACGAGATCGGTGAGGAGCACCCGTCGGTGCACGAGTCCGATGCCCTCTTCGACGCCCGCCGGGCGTTGGAGCTCGGCGCGTTCGAGCTCACCATCGGTCGCCTCACGCACCAGCAGCTCGTCGGCTACCGGGTGCTGGCCGAGGCCACCGTGCCCTACGTCGAGGGCGACCGGTTCGTCGACGCGGCGGCCTACACCGAGGCCAACGCCGCCTTCCACGACTACCTGTTCTCCCTCACCGGCAACGAGCACCTGTTGCGCGCCTACCAGGCCCTCGGCGTGAAGGGGCACATGGAGGAGTCACTGCGCTCGGCCACATGGGTGCACCCGCGGTGCGCGCAGGACCACCTGGACATCGTCGAGGCCTTCCGCGACGGCGACCGCGAGCGCGCCCGCACCCTCATCACCGAGCACGCGGAGCGGTCGAAGGAGACCACCCGCCGGGCGATGCACGACCGGGCCGAGAGCCGCCGTCCCCGGTTCATCACCCCGGGTCGGTTCGCCGGCCAGGTGGTCCTGGTGACCGGCGCGGGGCAGGGCATCGGCGAACGGACGGCCCGCCGGATCAGCGCTGAAGGAGGCGCGCTCGTCCTGGCCGATCGGGCGGAGCTCGTGCGCGACCTGGCCGGCGAGCTGACCCATCCGGGTGCCGAGGCGGTCCCGGTGGTCGCCGACCTGGAGACCTGGGAGGGCGCGTCCGCGGTCGTGGAGGCCGCGCTGGCGCGGTTCGGCCGCATCGACGTCGCCGTTCACGCCGTGGGCGGGACGATCTGGGCCAAGCCGTTCGAGCACTACCCGCCGGACCAGATCCAGGCGGAGATCAACCGGTCCCTGTGGCCCACGCTGTGGTGCTGCCGGGCGGTGGTGCCGCACATGGTCGAACGGGGCCGCGGCACGATCGTCAACGTGTCGTCGGTGGCCACCCGGGGCCTCAACCGGCTCCCGTACGCCGCGGCCAAGGGCGGGGTGAACGCCATCACCACCGCCCTGGCCCTCGAGATGGCACCACACGGCGTGCGTGTCGTCGCCACCGCTCCCGGCGGGACGGACGCGCCCCCGCGCCGCACCCCGCGCGGTCCCGCGCCCCAGACCGAGACCGAGAAGGCCTGGTACCAGACGATCGTCGACCAGACGGTGGAGTCGTCGCTGATGAAGCGCTACGGGACCCTGGACGAGCAGGCCGCAGCGATCACCTTCCTGGCGTCGGAGGAGGCCTCGTACATCACCGGGACCGTCCTGCCCGTCGCCGGTGGCGATCTCGGCTGAGCCCGGCGTACGGACGCTCCCGGACGGGGGTCCTCCGGGCGCACGGACCTACGGTGGCGGCGTGAACCCGGGGGAGGACGACGTCCACGTCGTGGGCCTGACCGTTGAGTCCGAGCAGCTCGAGAGGCTGCTGGGTGAGGCGCAGGTGGGTGGGCCGTTGGTCGCCGTCGTCGAAGGGCGTTCCGGCAGCGGCAGGACGACCCTGCTGCGACGGTTCCTGCGTCGGCACGAGGAGCTTCCGGTGTCGGCAGCCGGTGCCCTGCCCTGGGAGAGCGGCCGGTCGGGGGGGCTCGCCCGGCGGCTGCTCGACGCCGGCCCCGCGGGGATCCCGGACACCGCCGTTGCCGAGGACCCGACCGACCTCGGCACCGCGCTGGCCCAGCGGTGGGTGGCGTCGGCGGCGGAGGGCGGAGGGGGACTGCTGGTCGCCGTCGACGACGCCGACCGGGCGGACACGGTCTCGCTCCAGGCGATCGGCTCCGCGGTCGCCCGGCTGGACGGCGCGCCCATCCTGCTGGTCCTCGTGCGGGCCACCGGATGGCCGGCCACGGGCGACCCCGAGGTCGTCGACCTGCTCGACCGCATCCCGGCCGTCCGGGTGCCGGTACGGCCACTGGGGCTGGAGGAGACCCGGCTCCTCGCCGCCCGGGTGGCGGCCACCGACCTGCCCTCACCGGTCGCCCGGCGGCTCTGCGACCACACCGCCGGCATTCCGCGGGATCTCCTGGAACTCCTGCGGGAGACCCCACCGGTCCGCTGGTCGGACTGGCACACCGAGCTCCCCGTCCCGAGCCGGGTCCAGCACCGCGTCCGGCAAGCGCTGGACAGCTGCTCGCCGGAAGCTCGGGCGCTCGTCGAGAGCGCGGCCGTGCTGGGGGACACGCCGAGACTGGCGGACGCCGCGTCACTGGCGGGCCTCCCGCAGCCGATCAGCGCCCTCGACGAGGCCTGTGCCGCCGGACTCCTCGCGCCGGCCACGGGCTACGGCCTGGACGCGCTGGCCTTCCCGGAACGCTTCGTCCGCGGCGGCGTCCACGCCATCCTGAGCCCCGGCGCCCGTCACCGGCTCCACGCCCGAGCGGCCGACGTGGTCACCGACGACCTGGAGCGGCTGCGCCACCGGGTCGAGGCAGCGCCGCTGCCCGACGCCGGCCTCGCCGGCGAACTGGTGGAGCTGGCACGGCGCAAGGCCGACGAGGGCGCATGGGCACATGTCGCCGGAGCGCTCATCGACGCCAGCCGGATCAGTCCCTCGCGGGCCGAACGCGAGCTCCGGCTCATCCAGGCGGTGGACGCACTTGCCGGAGCCGGCCTGATCGGCCGGGCCGTCGACGCACTCCCCGACGTGGAGGCGCTCCCGCTCGGTCCGCGGCGGGACGCGGTGCTGGCCTACGTCGCGGTGCAGCGCGGCCGGCGGGCCGAGGCGGTCTCCTACCTGGACACGGCCTGGCGTTCCCGGGGGACCGACCGCGACGCCGCGGCCGTGGTCTGCCAGCGCCACGTCCTGCACGCGCTGGCCGACTGGGACGGCGACGAGCTGGTCCGGTGGGCCGGCCGGGCGGGTGAGTACGCCGAGCCCGGCTCCCCGGCCGCGGTCGAGTCCCGTGCCATCGTCGGCCTGGGGCATGCCGCCCGGGGCTCGGTCGACGCGGCGTTCACCGCCTACCGGCAGGCGGTGGCCGAGAGCCCGTCCGGGCCACAGCACCAGCGCGCCCGCATGGGGCTGGGCTGGCTGTCCCTCGCCCAGGACGAACCCGAGGTCGCCCGCCGCGAGCTCGAGTTCGCCGTCCCCACCGTCCGGCAGACCGGATCGAACCGGATCTCTCTGTGGGCCCTGGTGTGGCTGGCCCGGACCCGGTTCGTCCTGGGCGACTGGCCCGGGGCGCTGGACGCCGTCAACCAGGCCGAGGTGCTGCTCGGCACCACCGGGTTGGACCTGCTGCGTCCCCTCGTCCACTGGACCGGCGCGCAGGTGCGTGCACTCCGGGGGGAGCACGAGGCCGCGGAACGCCACCTGCGGTTGGGCGGGGCCGGTGAGCAGGACTACACCGTCATGACGGTGCCCGCGCTGTTCGCCCGGGCCTCCGTGGCCGAGGCGGCATCGGACTACCCCGCGGTCGTCCGCCACCTGACGCCCCTCGCTCTCCGGACACCGCGCGGCGGGCTCGACGAGCCCGGGTTCTGGCCGTGGCACGACGTCTACGCCAACGCGCTCGTGGTCACCGGCCGGCTGTCCGAGGCCGAGGCCTTCCTCGCCCCGCACGAGGCGACGGTGCGCCGGCGGGGACACCGGTCCGCGGCGGCCCGGCTCGGCTACGTCCGTGGCCGGCTGCTCGCCGCCCGTGGTGACCTCCTCGGCGCGGCGGAGGCGTTCGACGGGGCGCGAGCCCAGCTGGCTGCGCTGCCGATGCCGTACGAGCGGGCCCGGGTGGACTTCGCCCACGGCATCACCCTGCGCCGGGTGGGCCGGCGACGGGACGCCGCGGCGCTGCTCACCATGGCGCGCCAGTCGTTCGCGGCGCTGGGTGCCCAGGTCTACGTGGAGCGCTGCGACCGGGAGCTGAAGACCGGGCGGCCCGCCTCCCGGGCGACCGAGCCCGGCACCGAGAAGCTCACCGAGCAGGAACGGACCGTCGCCACGCTCGTCGCGACCGGTCTGACCAACAAGGAGGTGGCCGCATCGATGCTGCTGTCGGTCAAGACCGTCCAGTTCCACCTGACCCGGATCTACGCGAAGCTCGACGTCCGCTCGCGCTCCGAGCTGGCCGCGCGTTTCGTCCGCACCCAGGGGCAGCGGTGACGGCTCGCCATCCGGTCGAGGCGCGCCCGGACGAGGGGAGCGCTGCGGCGGACGTGCATCTTTTCGAGCGGCCCGCCCGCCGGTGCCCCGACCGCGCCGGGTGCTCCGGGACGCCGGGATCCGCTACGCGACGAACGGCCTGATCGGGCTCGTCTTCGCCGCCACCGGTCCGGTCGCGGTGATCCTGGACGATCCTGGGCACGGTCCTCGTGGGGTCGGCGCTCACGCAGCTGTCCTGGCCCCAGGTGGTGGGCGCCTTCCTCCTCACCGGCGTCCTGGTGCTGGTGCTCGGCCGGACGGCTTCCTCGACGGGCTCGGCACCGGATGGCGGGCCCTGGTCTCGGCCCTGGGCGCGGCCGTCGTCGTCCTCGGCATCCTCCTGCCGTGGGCGGCGGTCGCCGTGCTGGTGGCCGGGGGAGTACTCGTGCCGGTCCGGCTGGCGCGGCGGCGGGCCGCAGTGGTGACCCCGGCGCCGCCGGTGCCGCCGCAGGGGTGAGGGGACGCAGTCCGTCACCAGGGACGACGGTGCCGAGCCGTCTGCTGAGGCGAAGCCACCGCACCTGCTTCGATTGCCTGGATGGCGAGATCGGCGTTCTCGCCACGGCTATCCCTACGGTCGCAGGGCGGCCTCGACCTGAGCGGCGACGGCGAGCAGGGCGGCGTCGTCCCCGGGCAGAGCCTCCAACGAGATCCCGATCGGCAGGCCGGTTCGCGTCGTGCCGGCGGGTAGCGAGATCGCCGGCATCCCGGCGGTCGAGCCGGGACCGGTGTTGCGGATCGTGGTGAGGAAGACGGGTACCTGCCGCCCGTTGAGCTCGGTGGTGTCGTCGTCGCCGACGGGCGGGGCCGGCAGCGGCACGGTGGGGTAGACCAGCGCGTCGAGCGGGTCGGCGTCCTTCGGGCGCAGCGCCGCGCGGTAGGCGGCGATCAGCCGGTCCCGGGTCTCCATGGCCTGCCGATAGCCCTCCGCGGTGCACACGCCGCCGGCGGCGGCCTCCATCGCGGCGCGGACGTCGGGGGAGGCGACCCGGGCCAGGACGTCGGCGAAGGTGAGCTGCCGCTCCGGGCCGGGGAGGGTGGCGAGGTAGGCCGGCAGGTCGTCTGCGATCTCGAAGAAGACGATGGGGAAGCCGCAGTCGGCGTCGAGCTCGTGCGCACCGGCCACGTCCACCTCGACCAGCTCCGCCCCCGCGTCGGCGAGCCGGTCGAGTGACCGCTCGGCGCAGGCGGCGACCTCCGGGTGCAGGTCCTCGAAGTAGCCGCGACGGGGGACGCCCAGCCGCAGCCGGCGGGCCGGCGGGTCCCCGGCGGGGTCGCCGGTCACCAGCTCGTCGACGAGGGCGACGTCGGCCACGGTGGTGGCAAGGACCCCCGCGGTGTCGCGGGTGCGCGAGATCGGCACGGTGCGGTCGGTGCCCCAGCGGCCGACCGTCGGCCGCCAGCCGACCACGCCGCAGTGTGCGGCCGGCACCCGCATCGACCCGCCGGTGTCGGTGCCGAGGGCGACGGGGACGACGCCGGTGGCGACCGCCACCGCCGATCCGCCCGAGGAGCCGCCGGGTGAACGGCTGGGGTCGTGCGGGTTGCGAACCGGGCCGAAGGCGGCGTTGTTGCTGGTGATCCCGAGCGCCAGCTCGTGCATGTTCGTCTTGCCGACGATCGCGGCCCCGGCGGCGCGCAGCCGCCCGACGGCGAGGTGGTCCCGGCCAGGCCTGGAGTTCTCCAGCGCCGCGGTGCCGCCGGTGGTCGGGAAGTCGCGGGTGTCGAGGTTGTCCTTGACCGCGAGCGGGATCCCGGCCAGCGGTCCCGTCCCGCACTCCGCCCGGTCGGCGAGGGCGATGAAGGCGCCGAGCTCGGTGATCTCCCGGGCCCGCTCGAGGCTGTCTGTGATCACCTCTTCCGCGGAGGTCACGGCGATGCGCTCGCGCACCCGGTCGAGCCCGGCGGGCTGCAGGGAAGTCATGCCCTCACCTTTCGCCGAATCCGACCACCGCGCACGGGCTCGACTGCACACGCCACGGCCGGCGGGACCCGGAGCAGGACGTTCACCGACGGGGGCGGCCCGGTCCGCCCATCGCTCGCGGTTGCCCCAGCCACGCCGGTCGGGCTTCATAGGGACCTGCTGCGGCACGTGTCTGCAGCTAGAGGAGGTGCGGGTGTCCCTGCGTCGTTCCATCCGCCTCTACACCCCATCGGTCGATCCGTCCGGCATGGGCGTGCACATGCTGGATCTGGTCGCGGAGTTCGTGGGCACAGCGGACGTCTCGCTCATGGCCCGGCCGACCCACCGGGCGAGGTGGCTGCTGGACCGGGCCGCCGAGTCGGGGGCGCGGACCGTGTCGCTGCCGTCGCCGCGCGACCCCGCGTTCGGCGGGTCGATCATCGACTTCCTCCGTGACCATCCGGCCGATGTCTTCCACTGCCACGTCGGCACCGGCTGCGAGAACTGGGACGGCGTCCGGCTGGCCCGCGCCGCGGGATGTCCCGCCGTGGTCCAGACCCAGCACCTTCCGTACCTGGTGTCGCATCCCCGCAAGCGGCGGGCCTACCACCGCGCCATCGAAGAGGTGGACCGGCTCATCGCGGTGTCCGACGGCGTGCGGCGGACGTACCAACGGATCGGCGTCCCCCCGGAGCGGTTCGTCACCGTCCCCAACGGCGTGGCCCCGCTGGCCCGGCGCAGGAGCCGGGAGGGGGCCCGGCGGGCCCTCGGCCTGGGGCCGGACCGACCCGTCGTCCTCACCGTCGGCCGGCTGACCCACATGAAGGGGCAGTGGCACCTGATCGACGCGGTGGCCGGCCTCGTCGCCAGGTTTCCCGAGCTGGCTGTCGTCCTCCTCGGCGACGGGCCGCTGCGGGACCTCCTGGTGAGGCAGGCGGCCGCGCTGGGCGTCCTCGGCAACGTCTGCTTGCCGGGGCACCGGCCCGACGCGCGGCGGCTCCTGGCGGCGGCCGACGTGTTCGTGCTGCCGTCGCGGCACAAGGGCATGCCGCTGGTCGCCCTGGAGGCGATGGAGGCGAGCCTGCCGGTGGCGGCCACCCGGGTCATCGGCAGCGCGGAGGTCGTCGAGGACGGCGTCACCGGGGCCCTCGTCCGACCGGGTGACCCGGTGGCGCTCGGCGCCGCGGTCGCCCGCCTGCTCGCCGATCCCGCGCTCCGCCGCCGGCAGGGAACCGCGGGTCGACGCCGGTACGAGGCCCGGTTCACGAGGGCGCGCATGGCCGCCGACACCGCCGAGGTCTACGAGTCGGTGCTGGCCGGAGCGGAGGTCGCGGCATGACCCGGCTACGCGTCGGTTGCGTCGGGACGGGCTTCATCGCCGGGCAGCACCTGCGCGCCCTGGCCGGCTTCGACGACGTCGATGTCGTGGCGGTCGCCGACACCGTGCCCGAGCGCGCGGCGCAGGCGGCCGGCCGGTACGGCGCGCGGGCCTACGGCGACGGGCTGGCGCTGTTGGACACCGAGGAGCTCGACGCCGTCTGGCTCTGTGTGCCGCCGTTCGCCCACGGCGCGCTCGAGGCCGCCGCAGTCGACCGGGGGGTGCCGTTCTTCGTGGAGAAGCCGCTCGCGCTGAATCTGCCGATCGCGCAGGAGGTCGCCGTCCAGGTCGCCGCCAGCGGCCTGACCACGGCCGTGGGTTACCACTGGCGACACCTGCAGGTCGTGCAGCGAGCGGCGGAGCTGCTCGCGCGGGCACCGGCGCAGCTGATCACCGGCTACTGGCTGGACAAGACGCCGGGAGCCGCGTGGTGGCCGCAGCGCGCCTACTCCGGCAGCCAGGTGATCGAGCAGACCACGCACATCTTCGACCTGGCCCGTGTGCTCGCCGGCGAGGCGGTCAGCGTCATGGCGGTCGAGCGGGCCGCCCCGGACGGGTGGGGCGACGTCCCGGCCACGGCCAGCGCACTGCTGCGGTTCGCCTCGGACGCGGTGGGCAGCATCTCCTCGGCCCGCGTGCTCGGCTGGCGGCACCGAGTCGCGCTGCACGTCGTCGCCGAGGGCCTGGTCGTGGAGATCGGCGAGCGGAGCCTCACCGACCACGAGCTGCGGGTGGTCACCGCGGACGGGGAGGAGGTCCTGCGGTCGGGGGACGACCCGATCGTCGCGGAGGACCGCGAGTTCCTCGACGTCGTACGCGGCCGGGTGCCGCGAGTCCGCGTCCCGTACGCCGAGGCGCTGCGCACCCACGCCGTGGCCTGCGCTGCCGACCGGTCCGCCCGGGACGGGCAGCCGGTGGATCCGCGGATCGAGGAGGTGCGGTGACCGTGCGACCGATCCGCTCCATCGGGGTCACCGCGCCGGGACGGCCCGCGATCCTCGAGGACGTCGAGCCGGAGCCCGGTGCCGGGCAGGCGTGGGTGCGCACCGAATGGTCGGGGATCAGCGCAGGTACCGAGGTGGCGCTGGTCCGCGGCACCGATCCGCAGCACCAGCTGGGCTGGGATCCCGACCTGCGGGCGTTCGGCATCACCGGCACGACGGCCGGCTATCCGATCCGTGCGCTGGGCTACATGGAGGTCGGCCGGATCACCGAGAGCCGTACCGACGCGCTGGCCGAGGGTGCTCTGGTGGCGATGGCCTACGGGCACCGCACCGGCCGGTGCGCGGACCCGGCGACCATGCCGGTGATCCCGGTGCCGGATGACCTCGACCCGCTGCTGGGTGTCTACCTGGCGCAGATGGGGCCGATCTGCGTCAACGGGCTGCTGCACGCCGCCGCGGCGCTGGCCGGCCCGGCAGCCGGGGTGGACGAGGGCGTCCGCGGCCGGGTCGTGCTCGTGACCGGTGCCGGCGTGATCGGCCTGCTCAGCGCCTTGCTCGCCGTCCGGCACGGCGCCGCGGAGGTGCTCGTCGTCGACCCGTCGCCGCAACGCCGGGGCGTCGCCGAGGCGCTCGGCCTCCCCGCGCTGGCCGACGCGGACGACACCTGGCTCGCGGTCAAGCAACGGTGGCGGCACGCCCCCGGGGATGCCGGTGCCGACGTGACGCTGCAGTGCCGAGGGCACGACGCGGCGCTGGCCACCGGGCTCAAGGCGCTGCGCCCGCAGGGCGTCGTGGTGGACCTGGGCTTCTACCAGGCCGGAGCAGACCGGGTGCGGCTCGGCGAGGAGTTCCACCACAACGGATTGAGCGTGGTCTGCGCGCAGATCGGCCGGGTGCCCCGCGGCATGGCCGGCGCCTGGCCGCGGGTAGCGCTGGCAGCAGTCACCCTCGACCTGCTGCGGGGGCGGGGGAAGGACATCCGCACGCACCTCCTGACCGACGTCGTCCCGTTCGAGGAGGGGCCGCGGTTGCTGGCCGACCTCGCCGAGCGGCGGCTTCCCGGCCCGCCGCTGCAGGCGGTGCTGCGGATGCCGTCGGACTGACCCACAGATGCCGGCCGCGACCGCGCACCGGCCGGCCCGAGGCCGTCAGCCGACGATGTGCCGGAGCTGCTCGCGGCAGCGACGGTAGACGTCGACCGGGTCGTCCGCCCGGCCGGCGAGGGCCAGCTCACCCCACCGCTCCCAGGTCGTGCGCCACACCGCGACGGCCACCTCGGCGATCAGCAGCAGCGTCACCGCGTCGCTGCCCGGCAGCTGCCCGGCCAGGCGCGTGCGGAGCCGGGCGGTCAGCGCCTGCTCCTGCGACGCGGCGAGTGCCTGGAGCTCCGGCTCCCGGGCGAGCAGCAGAGCGACGCGACGGTGCTCCTCGAGCTCGGGATCCTCGTCCCGGCCGATGACCGCCTCGGTCGCGGCCTCCACGTCGCCCAGCACCGTGGCCGGCTCCGTGCCCGTGACCTGCAGCGCGTCGATCGCCTGCAGCAGCCGCCGCTGCCCGGGGAGGGCCGCCTGCTCCTTCGAGGTGAAGTACCGGAAGAACGTGCGCGGCGAGACCCCCGCCCGCTCGGCGATCTGCTGGACCGTCGTCTCGCGGACACCCTGCTGTTCGAACAGCTCCAGGGCGGCCAGGTGGATCTCGTCGTGGGTGTCCCTGCGCCGGCGCGCACGGAGGCCGCTGGATGCCTCGTCCATGGCAGGTCCTCTCCGTCAACCGGGCGCACATCACATGAGCGGCACGCGCTGACAACATGGCACAGTGTGCCATCGTTTGTCGTCCGAACGGATCACCCTTCCTGGCTCGAGGAGAAGCACGCCCACATGACAGACGTCCAGACCCGGCCCGACCCCACCGGCGAACAGTGGCCGGAGGCGCTGGAGCCGGAGAAGGTCACCGGACGCGTGGGGCCGGTCATCGCCGTGCTCGTGCTCGCAGCGATGATCATGATCCTCAACGAGACCGTGCTGAGCGTGGCCCTGCCGCCGCTCATGGCGGACTTCTCCGTCACCGCCGGCACCGCGCAGTGGCTGACCACCGGCTTCATGCTCACGATGGCCGTGGTCATCCCCACCACCGGCTACCTGATCCAGCGGTTCACCACCCGGGCCCTGTTCGCGGCCGCGCTGGTGCTGTTCCTCGCGGGCACGGCGCTGGCCGCCGTCGCGACCGGGTTCCCCATGCTCCTCGCCGGCCGCATCGTCCAGGCCGGCGGCACGGCGATGATCCTGCCGCTGCTGATGACCACCACGCTCACCTCGGTCCCGGTCGCCTACCGCGGCACGGTGATGGGCCTGAACTCCGTGGTGATCTCCGTCGCGCCGGCGATCGGCCCGACCGTCTCCGGCGTGCTGGTCGACTCGCTGGGATGGCGCTGGCTGTTCGGCCTCATGCTGCCGATCGCCGCCGTCGTCCTCGTGATCGGCCTCGTGATCATCCGGACGACGAGCGAGACCCGGACGGCGCCGTTCGACGTCCCCTCTGTCGTGCTCTCCGCCTTCGCGTTCGGCGGGATCGTGTACGGCCTGGCGTCCATCGACGCCCTCGTCGACGGCGCCGCGGCTCCGCTCGTCGCCCTGGCGGTCGGCGTGCTGGCGCTGGCACTGTTCGTCCGGCGTCAGCTCCGCCTGCAGCGGACCGACAGCGCGCTGCTGGACCTGCGTCCGTTCGCCGTCACGAACTACAGCTTGTGCGTGGCGATCGTGGTCATCTGCATGGCCACCATGCTGGGCACGGTCGTGGTGCTGCCCATCTACCTGCAGGCCGGACTCGGCGTGAGCGTGCTGACCACCGGGCTCCTGCTGCTGCCCGGCGGGCTGGTGCAGGGTGTGCTGTCGCCGATCGTCGGCCGGCTCTACGACTCGGTGGGCCCGCGCCCGCTGGTGATCCCGGGGGCGGTGCTGCTCTGCGGCGGTCAGTGGTGGCTCAGCACCGTGAGCGCGCACACCGCGCTCGGGCTCGTCGTCGCCATGCACGTGGTGTTCTGCGTCGGCATGGCCACGTTGATGACGCCGCTCATGACGGTGTCGCTCGGGTCGCTGCCGCGCAGCCGCTACGCGCACGGTGCGGCGATCATGAACACCCTGCAGCAGCTGGCCGGTGCGGCCGGCATCGCGCTGCTGGTCGCCGCCCTCACCATCGGCGCCGCCGGTGCCGGGGGCGGCCCGGCGGAGGCGCTGGTCGAGGGCACCCGGGGCGCCTTCGTCCTCGGTGGCTGCCTCGGCCTCGTCGCGATCGTGTGCGCGCCGTTCGTGCGGCGGCTGCGGGAGAACACTCCGCGCTGACCGGAGCTGCGGAGGGGCCGGCCGGGACGTCGCGTCGCGGCCGGCCCCTGTTGTGCGCGGCGGCTGCCCCGGCCCGCCGCGCCCCCCCGCGCAGCGGGGCGCCGCACGGGACCCGATGAAGTGCTGACAGCTCATCGGCCGATCCCGCGAGGAGTTCGTGCCGGCTCGAGCGGACCGGATCGCCGGACGGCGGTCCGGCCGGATCGGCAGCCGACACGGTGGAGCCGACCTCTCCGACCCGCGAGCCACGCCCCGGGGCTGAGGTCGAGGCCATCGAGCAGGCTCCACGCACGTGGCGCTCGTTCGGCGATCGTTCTCGACGGCCGTCGGGGGAGCGGGTAACCCTGCTCGGCCGCGTCCGGGCAAGGGCACCCAGTCGTGCGGGATCCTCCGCCGCGGACGTGACTCCGGAGGCGGGAGCTGGCCAGCCCTGTTCCAGGGGACAGCGCCCACCGAGGTCGGGTTGTGGCCCCCCGGGCGTCCGAGGAGCATCGGAGCGACCGGCGCACACCACCTCCCCGGCCGCGGGGAAGGGCACTCTGCGAGGAGCGGGTCATGACGGAGCGCGAGCGGGACACCGCCACCGACTACGGCTACGACATGGCGCACCAGGACATCGCCCACCAGGACATCGCCCACGGGGACATGGCGCGCGAGGACATGGTGGGCGAGGACATGGCGGGCGGGCGGGCCGACCGCGCGCCGGGGCCGCACCACAGCGAGCAGCCGCACGGCACCGGGCATCAGCGGTACACCACCGTCCACCCGGGCAGGACCTCCGACCCGGGCGCGGACTACGGCTACGACGAGGCCCACGCCTTCTGAGTCCCGATTCCGCCTCGCCCCGTGCTCCACCAGATCCTGCAGCGGCACCACATGTCAGCGCCGAGACGCCCCCAGCCACGGTCGCCGGGCCGGAGGTCGACACCCTCGCCGACGGCTTCTTCCACCTGGGTCTCGTGCCGGCCGGCCGGGGTCTCCTCAACCTCGTCGAGGGTCTGATCGACCACCAGATCCCGGGGGGCCACCACGTCCCGGACGACCTCGGCGCACCCCTGAGCTGGGACCTCGCCTTCCTGGCCTCCGGGGTGGTCCTGATCGGCGGAGGCCGGCTGCCGCACCGGCGCGGTGCCCGGGCGCTGGAGGCGCGGGCACCCTCGGCCGCTGACGGTCCGAGAGGGGCTTGTCCGTGCCGGGTCCGGCGGGCAGGCTGTGAACAAGACCACAGTCGTACCTCCAGGAGGCCGCCGTGGAAGCCCATGTCGGGGACCGCATCATCGTGCGCTCCACCCACCAGGGGGAGCCGGACCGGATCGGGCAGGTCATCGAGTGCGCCGAGCCCGGGGGAGGACCGCCCTACCGGGTGCGGTGGGAGCCCGACGGGCACACCGGGCTCTTCTATCCGGCGGGCACCGTCTCGGTGATGCCGGCCGAAGCGGCGCACGGCTGAGCGCCCAGCCCCATGGCCAGGGACACCGGGACGGCGCCGGCACCGCGACCGGCCGCGAACGTGCGCAACGTGGCACTGGTCGGCCACGCGGGGGCGGGGAAGACCGCCCTCGCCGAGGCACTCCTCGTCGCGACCGGCGCCCTGCCACGGGCCGGGCGGGTGGAGGACGGCACCACCTGCCTCGACACCGAGGAGGTGGAGATCCGCCAGCAGCGCTCGGTGTCCCTCGGGGTGGCGACCGTCGAGCACGCCGGTCACCGGATCACCCTGCTCGACACCCCGGGGTCGCCCGACTTCGTCGGTGAGCTGCGGGCCGGACTGCGTGCCGCGGACGCCGCCCTCTTCGTCGTGTCGGCGGTCAACGGTGTCGACGCCGCGACGGTGCAGCTCTGGGATGAGTGCGCGGCGGTCGGCATGCCCCGCGCCGTCGTCATCACCCAGCTCGACCGCGCACGCGCCGACGTCGACGACGCCGTCCGGCTCTGCCAGCTGCTCCTCGGGGAGGGCGTCTACCCGGTACACCTGGTCGACCGCGGTCCGGACGGCTCGGTCCGCGGTCTGGTCTCTCTGCTCGAGCCCGATGCCGACGCCCCCGAGGCCGACCGGCTCCGGTCGGAGCTCATCGAGGGGATCATCGGCGAGAGCGAGGACGAGGCGCTGATGGAGCGGTACCTGGCCGGCGACCAGCTGGTGCAGGCCGACCTGATCGCCGACCTCGAGACCGCGGTCGCCCGGGCGCACTTCCACCCGGTGCTCTGCGCGGCCCCGCTGAGCGGGGTGGGCATTCCCGACCTGCTCGAGCTGATCGTGTCCGGCTTCCCGTCCCCCATGGAGCACGGCTGCCCGCCGGTCACCCGGCCCGACGGCTCGCCGGCCCCGTCCTTGACCTGTGATCCCGAGGGGCCGCTGGTCGCGGAGGTCGTCAAGACCACCACCGACCCCTACGTGGGGCGGGTGAGCCTGGTCCGGGTCTTCTCCGGGACCCTGCGTCCCGACATCCCGGTGCACGTGTCCGGTCACGGGATGAGCGAACGTGGCCATCCCGACCACGACGTCGACGAGCGCATCGGCGCCCTGTCCTCGCCGCTGGGGACCGCGCTGCGACCGGTGGCCGCCTGCCCGGCCGGTGACATCTGTGCCGTGGCCCGGCTGGCGAGCGCCGAGACCGGCGACACCCTCTCCTCGCCGGAGGACCCACGCCTCATCTCGCCCTGGGACCTGCCCACCCCGCAGCTCCCCGTCGCCCTGGAGGCCGCGTCCCGCACGGACGAGGACCGGCTCGCGACGGCGCTGGCCCGCCTGGTGGCCGAGGACCCCACGGTGCGCCTGGATCGCCGGCAGGACACCGGCCAGCTGCTGCTGTGGTGCGTCGGCGAGGCGCACGCCGAGGTCCTGCTGGAACGGCTGCGCACCCGCCACGGCGTCGCCGTCAGCACGGTGCCGGTCCGTGTGCCCATGGTCGAGACGCTGGCCGGTCCCGCCCGGGTCACCGGTCGCCACGTGAAGCAGTCCGGGGGCCACGGCCAGTACGCGGTCGTCGTCATCGAGGCCGAGCCCGGACCGCCCGGCTCGGGGATCGTCTTCGAGCAGCGGATCGTCGGGGGCACCGTGCCCAGCCAGTTCCACGGCAGCGTGGAGAAGGGGATCCGCGCCCAGGCCGAACGCGGCACCAGCGGCGACCGCCCGCTGGTCGACGTCCACCTCACCCTCGTCGACGGCAAGGCACACTCCGTCGACTCCTCGGACGCCGCGTTCCAGGCCGCGGGCGCGCTCGCCCTGCGGGAGCTCGCCGCCGCCGCCGGAACGCGGGTGCTCGAGCCCTGGTGCGAGGTGGCGGTCGTCGTCCCGGGGGAGTACGTCGGCGCGGTGATGAGCGACCTCTCGGCCCGCCGGGCGCGGGTCACCGGCAGCGAGGCCGATCCGGTCCGCGACCGGACGACGGTGCGCGCCGAGGTGCCCGAGGTGGAGCTGCTGACCTATCCGGGCGTGCTGCGCTCGGTCACCCACGGCACCGGCAGCTTCTCCCGACGGCGCCTGGGCTACGAGCCGGCCCCGGCTTCGACCGCGGTACCGGCATGAGCGGGGCCTGAGGGGGCTGGGCGCCTCGCGCGGGGCCCCTGCCTGCACGTTCCGGCACCGGGACGGTGCGCACCGGTGCGTCGCGTCCCGGCTCGACGACGCGGGACACTAGCCTCGGGGGCGGTGTGCAGCGGGCTGGAGGGAACGTGACGTCGTCGAACGGGTCGTCGGCGGCCGCGCCCGTCCCCGAGGCCGGCGCCCTGCCGCTCGCCGGCGCACGTCCGGGCGCCGGCCGCGAGGCGCTGCCCGACCGTATCTGGACCGTGCCGAACGCCCTCTCGGTGCTCCGCCTGCTGGGCGTGCCGCTCTTCCTGTGGCTGCTGCTGGGGCCCGAGGCGGACCGGTGGGCGGTCGCCGTTCTCATGGTCTCCGGCTTCACCGACTGGCTCGACGGCAAGCTCGCCCGCTGGCTGGACCAGAGCAGCAGATTGGGCGCGCTGCTCGACCCCGCGGCCGATCGCCTCTACATCGTCAGCACGCTCGTGGCGCTCGCCCTGCGGGGCATCGTCCCCGTCTGGATGGTTGCCCTGCTCCTCGGGCGCGAGGTCGTCCTCGGCGTCATGCTGCTCGTGCTTCGCCACTACGGGTACCCGCCGCTGCAGGTGCACTACCTCGGCAAGGCCGCCACGCTGCTGCTGCTGTACGCGTTCCCCGGACTGCTCCTGGCCGACGGCAGCGGCTGGCTGGCCACGGTCATCACGCCGTTCGCCTGGGCGTTCACGATCTGGGGCACCGCCCTCTACCTGCTGGCCGGGCTCTTCTACGTGGTGCAGGTCGCCGGCATCCTGCGTGCCGAACGCCGGACCGTGGTGCCCCGGACGGCGCGGTGACCGCAACCGCACGGGGCGGTGGGCAGCGCTCGCTGGGCGCATCGCTCCTGGACGCCGTCCTCGCCGAGACCCTCGACCCCGCGTACGCCCAGGCGGCCGCCGCCCGTTCCGCCGCCGGGGCCGCACCGCGGTCGCGTCTCCGTGCCCGCACGATGGTCGCGCTGACGATGGCCGTCGCCGGACTCCTTCTGGCGGTGACCTACGACCAGGCCGCCGCGAGCGCCCAGGGCCGGGAGCAGGTGCGCGCCGCGCTCGTCGACGACATCCGGCACGACTCGGACGTGACCGACGAGCTCGCGGTCCAGCTGGAGACCCTCCGCGGCGAGGTCACCCGCACCCGCGACGAACTGCTGGCGGCCAGTGCCGTCGGGCAGCGGGCGCTCGACGAGCTCGCGAGGGCCGAACGCGCCGCCGCCGCCGTGCCGGTCACCGGCCCGGGGCTGCTCGTCACCCTGGCCAACGCCGACGCCGAGGCCGACGACGACCCCGTCGGTGGCGGCACCGCCGAGGAGGATCCGCGAGGCCGGGTGCGTGACGGCGACCTGCAACTGGTCGTCAACGCCCTGTGGGCGGCAGGCGCGGAGGCGGTCAGCATCAACGGCCAGCGTCTGGGGCCCACGACCGCCATCCGCTTCGCCGGGGAGGCGGTGCTCGTCGACTTCCGACCGGTCACCAACCCCTACGAGGTCAGTGCCATCGGCGATCCGGACACGCTGTCGAAGGAGTTCCTCGCCAGCCCTGAGGTCGGCGCCCTCGCGGTGATCTCCGAATCGTTCGGCCTGCGCTTCGAATTCGCCCGGGAGGACGAGCTGACCCTGCCCGCAGCCGGCATCTCCGAGCTCCGCTCCGCACGACCGGAGGGGCGCGACCAGCAGGCCCCCCGACCCGACCCCACGCCTGGAGGCTGACCCCCGTGATCCCGATCCTCGGACTCGCGGCCGGTGTCCTGCTCGGCCTCTTCTTCGATCCCACTGTCCCGTTGGGTCTGCAGCCCTACCTGCCGATCGCGGTCGTGGCCGCGCTGGACGCCGTCTTCGGAGGGTTCCGTGCGCGCCTGGACGGCATCTTCGACGCGAAGGTCTTCGTCATCTCCTTCGTGTCCAACGTGGTCGTGGCCGCCCTGATCGTCTTCCTCGGCGACCAGCTCGGCGTGGGCGCGCAGCTGTCCACCGCGGTCGTGGTCGTGCTCGGGATCCGCATCTTCGGCAACGCCGCAGCCATCCGCCGACACGTCTTCCGGGCATGAGCGGCGACCAGCGGCCCGGTGCGGGCCCCGACCCCGAGCTCGAGGCGGCGGAGGTCGAGGCGGCGGTCGAGATCCCGGACGCCGACACGGACGACGCCGCCGCAGCCACGACCGAGCCGGTGGCCGACGTGGACGCATCCGGGGCGCCGCCCGAGGCGCCGGCGACCGCGCACGAGCCGGCGACCGACGACCTGAGGACGGAGGACGGATCGGCCACGGGGGAGGAGCAGGGGGCTCCGGGCGCCGGGAAGCCGTCCGGCCGCCGTACCCGCGACCCGCTCGCCGCGGCGCTGATCGGCGTCCTCACACTGCTGCTCGGGTTCGCCTTCGCGGTGCAGGTGCGCGCCGCCGGGGACGACCAGCAGTACGCGGGTGCCCGCGAGGAGGACCTGGTCCGCATCCTCGACGAGCTCAACGCCCGCGAGGCCCGACTGCGGGATCAGATCGCCGACCAGCGCGCCGCCCTGCAGCAGCTCAACAGCTCTGACAGCCAGTCGGCGGCGGCGCTGGAGGAGGCGCGAGCGCGGGCGGAGGCCATCGGCATCCTGAACGGGACGGTCGCCGCGCAGGGGCCTGGTCTGGTGATGACCATCCGTGACGCCGACGACGAGGTCCGCGTCAGCGACATCCTGGACGCGATCCAGGAACTGCGCGGGGCCGGTGCTGAGACCATGGAGATCGACGGGGTCCGCGTCGGCGTCTCCACCGCCGTCACCGGCACGCCCGGAAGCCTCATGGTCGACGGCCGGCCGATCACCTCGCCCTACGAGTTCGTGGTCATCGGGTCGCCGCAGAACATGGAGACCGCCCTCAACATCCCGGGAGGCGTCGTGCAGGATCTGACGCGGCACGGCGCCTCGGTGACGATCACCCAGTCCGAGCAGGTCACGGTGGACGCGTTGCGGCCGCTCGACACGCCTCAATACGCTTCGCCGGACACCGGCGACTGATCCTCCGCGACGCTTGCCGCTGAGCCCCCGCACCGCCCCTCGACCCCAGGAGACGACCGCCGCATGGCTACGCCAGACGACCGCCGCTACACCGATCAGCACGAGTGGGCGCTGGTGCAGGGCACCGACGGCACGTCGACCGTCGTCCGGGTCGGGATCACCGACCACGCCCAGGACGCCCTCGGCGACATCGTGTTCGTCCAGTTGCCGGCCGTGGGCGACGAGGTGGGCCCTGGGGTCCCCATCGGCGAGGTCGAGTCGACCAAGTCGGTGTCCGACGTCTACGCCCCCGTCGCCGGCGTCGTGGCCGCGGTGAACGAGGCGCTCACCGATGCGCCGGAGACCATCAATGCCGATCCGTACGGTGCCGGGTGGCTGGTCGAGATCAGCGTGCCGGGGGAGGGCGGCGACCCCATCGGGGCCCTGCTCGACGCCGACGCCTATCAGGCGCTGATCGACGCGTCGTGACGGCCTGCCGTCCGGCTGCGGCCGCGCGGTGCTCACTATGATCGCATCAGGGTGCGTCGATCACCGGTCACCTCGGTGGCACACCCTGAACGTCCGGTTGACCCTCGGGCCGACCGGCTGGTTGCATGACAAGCGGTCCGCCGCCTCGCGGCGGCCGACCCGCGACGGGCCGTCCGGTCCGTCGTCCGCCGGCCGCTCGCGGCCCGTTCTGAGGCCGCGGCGGGCCCCCTCGTACAGGAGGAGACAGACGTGCACTGCACTCGATGTGGCCACGAGAACCCCGAGGGCAGTCGCTTCTGCGCGCAGTGCGGATCGGCGCTCTCCCAGGAGCGGATCGGCGAGTCCACCAGCGTCATCCCCAAGGTCGGCGGTGAGGACTCGGGCGAGTCCCCGGAGATCACCGAGTCGGCAGCCGACGCCCACGCGGGCGCCGTCGAGTCGCTCCCCGCCGGCTCGGCGCTGCTGGTGGTCAAGCGCGGGCCCAACGCCGGGAGTCGCTTCCTGCTCGACCAGGACGTCACCACGGCCGGGCGCCACCCCGACAGCGACATCTTCCTGGACGACGTCACCGTGAGCCGGCGGCACGTGGAGTTCCACCGCGAGGGCGGCGGCTTCTCCGTCCACGACGTCGGCAGCCTCAACGGCACCTACGTCAACCGTGAGCCGGTCGACGTCGCGAACCTCGCCGGCGGTGACGAGGTGCAGATCGGCAAGTTCCGGCTCGTCTATCTCACCGGCCCCCGCACCGGCGAGCCGGCCGCTCGCTAGTGGGCGTGCCGGCGGGCGCCCGCACCCGCGGGGCACGGCCCGGCGCCCGCTTCCCGGGCGCCGGCGGGACAGGCACGTGACGGCGGTGCCCGAGCCCGATGGTGCGCTCGGGGACGCCACCGACCAGCGCACGCCGCGGCTGACGATCGGCGAGGTGCTGGCGGTTCTGCGCGACGACTTCCCCGACGTGACGATCAGCAAGATCCGTTATCTGGAGTCGGAGGACCTGGTCCACCCGCAGCGGACGCCGTCGGGCTACCGGAAGTTCTCCCGGGCCGACGTCAGCCGGCTGCGCTACGTCCTGGCCGCCCAGCGTGACCTGTACCTGCCGCTGCGGGTCATCAAGGAGCACCTCGAGGCGCTCGACCGGGGCGAGCCCCTGCCGCCGGGTACCGGCGGACCCGGCTCGGTCCCGCCGCCGCCGGCCGTCGACGGTGACGCGGATGCCGGGGTCCCCCCGCTGACGCCGGAGCAGTTCGCTCGTGCGGCCGGCCTGGAGGCCCAGCAGCTGGCCGACTGCGTGCAGTTCGGCCTGCTCACCACCGACGCCGACGGCCGGCACCCGGCGGCCGACCTGCCGGTCGCGCGGGCGGCCGCGGGACTGGCCCGGCACGGTATCGAGCCTCGCCACCTCCGGGTCTACCGGAGCGGTGTGGAGCGCGAGGCCGGCCTCGTGGAGCAGCTCGTCGCACCCGTCCTGCGGGCCCGCTCCGAGGAGGCGCGCACCCGGGCGACCGAGAAGCTGCGCGAGCTCGCGACGCTCTCGGCCCAGCTGCACACGGCGCTGCTGGAGGCACGGCTGCGGGAACTCCTGCGGCCCTGACTCGGGCGTACCGTGAACGCGGCAGGATGAGCCGGGTGGGTCGGGTCCGCCCGACGCACCCGACCCGTCCCCGGCGTCCGACCGCCGCCTGACCAGACCGAGCCGCCCGCACCCCCGGGCCGCAGCCGAGGAGTCGCACCGTGCAGGAGCTTCGAGTCGTCGGTGTCCGCGTCGAGCTGCCCGGCAATCAGCCGATCCTGCTGCTCAAGGAGGCGCGGGGGGAGCGGTACCTGCCCATCTGGATCGGGGCGGTCGAAGCCGCCGCGATCGCCTTCGAGCAGCAGGGCGTCCGGCCGGCCCGTCCCATGACCCACGACCTGCTGCGGGAGGTGGTGACCGCCCTGGGCGCCACCCTGGAGGCGGTCAACATCACCGAGATGCGCGACGGCATCTACATCGCCGAGCTGGTGTTCGGCGACGAGCGGGTGGTCAGCGCCCGGCCGTCGGACGCCGTGGCGCTCGCCGTCCGCACCGGCGCCCCGATCTACGGCGCCGACGACCTGCTCGACGAGGTCGGTATCGAGATCCCCGACGAGCAGGAGGACGAGGTCGAGAAGTTCCGCGAGTTCCTCGACCAGATCTCGCCCGAGGACTTCGGCGCCGGCTCCGGGTCCGGCGGATCGACCTGACGGAGGAAGCGCTCCTCCCCACCCCTCGCAGGGTCGGTGTGCTGGCCGGGAGGGGGCCGATGGGAGCCCATCCCGTCGTTATCGGCAGCGGTGGTCTCAGCCTCCACTCGAAATGATGAGTGCGGCGACACGCCGCCCCGCTCAGTTGACCGGGTCCCTGGCCCGGCTTACGGTCGGCGAACAACAACGGTGTGACATCTGAGGTCAGTGGGTGCAATGCCCACCGATGCAGGGCTCATCAGTACGAGGCCATCAGATGCGAAGCCGTCGACCTGGACCGCGTGAGCGGCACGGGACCAGAGGAGGACGCTGGACGTGAGCGACCAGAGCGACGGCTCCCAGGGTCAGCTGTTCAGTGATGCCGCTGTGGGGGCCCCACCGTACGACGAGGTCGACACCGACCTCGTCGGTTACCGCGGCCCGACGGCGTGCGCCGCTGCAGGGATCACCTACCGCCAGCTGGACTACTGGGCACGGACAGGGCTCGTCGCACCCTCGGTGCGCAGCGCCACCGGCTCGGGAACACAGCGGCTGTACTCCTTCCGCGACATCCTGGTGCTGAAGGTCGTCAAGCGGCTGCTGGACACCGGGGTCTCCCTGCAGAACATCCGCAAGGCGGTCGACCATCTGCGCACCCGGGGGATCAGGGACCTCGCCAACGTGACCCTGTTCTCCGACGGCGCCACGGTCTACGAGTGCACCTCGGCCGAAGAGGTCGTCGACCTGCTGGCCGGTGGCCAGGGCGTCTTCGGGATCGCGGTCTCCGGGGCGCTGCGCGAGCTCTCCGGTGAGCTGGCGGAGCTGCCCGCCGAGCGCCTCGACGGCGGCCCCGTGCACCACGCCGACGACGAGCTGTCCATGCGCCGGAGGCGTCGCGCCGCGGTGTGACCGGTCGCCCTCCGGGCGACACCGCGGCCACGTGCCGTCCCCTGCGTCGTCGAGCCTCCCCGGGGACCCCTCGGGCCCCGCTCGTCGGGACACCGGGTCATGGCCTCGCGGTTGGATGCCCGCTGGTAGCGTCGCTGCAATGGTCGACCGTGCTCAGACTGCGGCAGAGCCGGCGGGGGAGACCCTCCCGCCGCTGACCGGGTCGCTTCCCTCGCTGACGTCCCTGAACCCGTCCGGTTCCTTCGCCGCTCGGCACATCGGCCCGCGTGCGGCCGACACCGCCGAGATGCTCGCGACCGTCGAACATCCCACGCTCGAGTCCCTGGTCGACGCCTGTGTCCCCGAGGGCGTCCGGGACCGGACGCCGCTGGCTCTCCCCGCCGCCGAGGACGAGGCGGCCGTGCTGGCGCTGCTGCGCGAGCGGGCGGAGGCCAACGACGTCTACACCTCGATGATCGGGTTGGGGTACTACGGGACGGTCACCCCCACGGTCATCCAGCGCATGGTGCTGGAGAACCCGTCCTGGTACACCGCCTACACGCCCTATCAGCCCGAGATCAGCCAGGGTCGGCTCGAGGCGCTGATCAACTTCCAGACGATGGTCGCCGACCTCACCGGGCTGCCCGTCTCCGGCGCCTCCATGCTGGACGAGGCGACCGCGGCCGCCGAAGCGATGACGCTGGTCCGCCGCGCCGGCCGGGCGAAGTCGGACGCCGTCTTCGTCGTCGACGCCGACACGCTCCCGCAGACCCTGGGCGTGCTGCAGACGCGCGCCGAGCCGCTCGGCATCCGGCTGCACGTCAGCGACCTGTCGGCGGGCTGGCCCACCGATCTGCCCGAGGCCGGTGCCTTCGGCGTCCTGCTGTCCTACCCCGGTGCCAGTGGCGCGGTCCGCGATCACCGTGCGCTGGCTGCCGCCGCGCACGAGGCCGGCGCCGCGGTGGTGGTGGCCGCGGACCTGCTGGCGCTCACCCTGCTGGAGGCGCCGGGGGAGTGGGGCGCCGACGTCGCCTGCGGCACGAGCCAGCGCTTCGGCGTCCCCATGGGGTACGGCGGCCCGCACGCCGGTTATCTGTCCGTCCGCGAGGGCCTGGCCCGTCAGCTGCCCGGCCGGCTGGTCGGGGTGTCCGTCGACGCCGACGGCGACGTGGCCTATCGGCTCGCGCTGCAGACCCGGGAACAGCACATCCGCCGGGAGAAGGCGACCAGCAACATCTGCACCGCTCAGGTGCTCCTCGCCGTCATGGCCGGCGCCTACGCCGTCTACCACGGGCCGGAGGGGCTGGCCGACATCGCTGCCCGTGTGCACCGCAGCGCCGTCGTGCTGGCCGGCTGGCTGCGCGCCGGCGGTGTGGAGCTGGTCCACCAGCACTTCTTCGACACCGTCGAGGTGTCGGTACCCGGCCGGGCGGCCGACGTCGTGGCCGCGGCCGCCGCCCGACGGATCAATCTCCGGCTGGTCGACGCCGACACGGTGGCGGTCGCCTGCGACGAGACCACGTCCGTGGCGGTCCTGCGGCAGGTCGCGGAGTCCTTCGGCGTGGCCGTCGACGAGGCGAACCTGGACGACGACGCGGACGAGGCGCTCCCGGCCGCGCTGCGCCGCCGGACGCCCTACCTGACCCACCCCGTCTTCTCCGCGCACCGCTCGGAGACGGCGATGCTGCGCTACCTGCGGTCGCTGTCGGACAAGGACCTCGCGCTCGACCGCACGATGATCCCGCTGGGCTCCTGCACCATGAAGCTCAACGCCGCGACCGAGATGGCTGCCATCACGTGGCCGGAGTTCGCGAACCTGCACCCGTTCGTCCCGGCCGAGCAGGCCCGCGGCTACCGGCAGCTGATCGACGAGCTGTGCGACGCACTGGCCGAGGTCACCGGCTACGCCGCGGTGAGCGTGCAGCCCAACGCCGGCTCCCAGGGGGAGTTCGCCGGCCTGCTGGCCATCCGCGGCTACCACCGGTCCCGCGGCGACGAGCAGCGCGACGTCTGCCTGATCCCCAGCTCGGCGCACGGCACCAACGCCGCCAGCGCCGTCATGGCCGGCATGCGGGTGGTCGTGGTGGCCTGCGACGAGGCCGGCAACGTCGACCTCGCCGACCTGCGCGCCAAGGTGGACCAGCACGCCGAGCGCCTCGCGGCGATCATGCTGACCTACCCGTCGACGCACGGGGTGTTCGAGGTGGACATCCAGGAGATCTGCGGCGCGGTGCACGACGCCGGCGGACAGGTCTACGTGGACGGGGCCAACCTCAACGCGATGGTGGGACTGGCCAAGCCGGGCCGCTTCGGCTCCGACGTCAGCCATCTCAACCTGCACAAGACCTTCTGCATCCCGCACGGGGGCGGCGGCCCGGGGGTCGGCCCGATCGGCGTCCGGGAGCACCTGGTGCCGTTCCTGCCGAGCCACCCGCTGGTCGAGACCGGCGGGCACGGTCCCGTCGTCTCCGGCGCTCCGTGGGGTTCGGCCGGGATCCTGCCGATCTCCTGGGCCTACATCCGCCTCATGGGCCCCGACGGGCTGCTCAGGGCGACCGAGCACGCGATCCTGGCGGCGAACTACGTGGCCGCGCGGCTGCGCGACCACTTCCCGGTGCTCTACACCGGCGCCGGGGGTCTGGTCGCCCACGAGTGCATCCTCGACATCCGGCCGCTCACGAAGGCCACGGGCGTCACCAACGACGACATCGCCAAGCGGCTGATCGACTTCGGCTTCCACGCCCCCACGATGAGCTTCCCGGTCGCCGGGACGCTCATGGTCGAGCCGACGGAGAGCGAGGACAAGGCCGAGCTGGACCGCTTCGTCGAGGCGATGGTGACCATCCGGGAGGAGATCGAGAAGGTCGCCACGGGGGAGTACGACCGCACCGACAACCCGCTCCGCAACGCGCCGCACACGCTGGCGATGCTCGCGGGGGAGTGGGACCGGCCCTATCCCCGTACCACGGCGATCTACCCGGTGCGCGGGCTCCAGGGGCGCGATTACCTGAGTCCCGTGCGGCGGATCGACCAGGCCTACGGCGATCGCAACCTGGTGTGCTCGTGCCCGCCGCCCGAGGCGTTCGAGGAGCACGACTTCGGGACGCACGCGCCGCCGGCGGACGGCGCGGTTCCCACCCGCGGCCAGGGGCACCCCGACGACCTCGGTACGGCGGCCGACGTGGTGGGCTCCCAGGCCTGAGGAACCCCTCCTCCCCACCCCCTGGGGGCTCGGGGAGAGGGGGCCGTGGCAGGGTGTCGGCCATGGATGCGAAGGCCGAGCTGCGGCGCGATCTGCAAGCCGGGCGCGACGCGCTGCTCTGGAAGCTCGAGGGGCTGTCGGAGTACGACGTCCGGCGGCCGATGACGCCGACCGGGACGAACCTGCTGGGGCTGGTCAAGCACCTGGCGTTCGTGGAGCTGGGCTACTTCGGTGGGGTCTTCGGGAGGCCGGTCCCGGAGGCGCAGGCCTGGATCGACGACGACGGCAGCGAACCGAACTGGGACCTGTGGGCCGCTGCTGACGAGTCACGTCGGCACATCGTGGAGGGGTACCGGCGGGCCTGGGAGCACGCCGACACGACGATCGAGTCGCTGCCCCTGGACGCTGCCGGACACGTGCCGTGGTGGCGGCCGGAGCGCCGCGACGTGACGCTGCACCAGATCCTGGTGCACGTCATCGCCGAGACGCACCGGCATGCCGGTCATGCCGACATCGTGCGGGAGCTGATCGACGGAGCGGCGGGCCTGCGCGCGGGCGGCGACAACCTGCCCGACGTCGACCAGGCGTGGTGGGCCGGCTACCGCGACCAGCTGGAGCGGGGGGCGCGGGAGGCTGCCGCGCGCTGAGCCCGGCGGCGGCGCTCAGGCCTGGACGAGCTCGGGGGCGAGCCAGACGTGGTGGTCGCCGACGGCCTGGCCGTCGGGGAGCAGCTCACCGTCGTCGTCGAAGAGGACGACGCCGTTGCACAGCAGGCTCCAGCCCTGTTCGGGGTGGCTGCTGACCACGGCGGCGAGGTCACGCGCCTCGCTGGTGGGGTCGGGGCAGGGCGTTACGTGGTGGCACATGGCGGTCCGTTCGTTCGGTCGTCTCGAGCCGGGTCAAGATCACTCACCGCGCTCGTCTGATCACTGCTTCGGTAAGTCTGCGCCGGACCTGGAGCTCGCTGGAGTGATCTGGCTCACCAGGTCATCCCGAAGGGTCGTCACGTTCTGCCGAAGCCAACAGGCCGCGGAGGCCTCCGGTGCAGGTCAGCCCGGCGAGTCGAGGGGCACCGTCCGGCCCTCACAGCTTCCGGAGCAGCACCCGTCGTACGGAGTGGTCGGCGGCCTTCTGCAGCACCAGCCGGGCGCGCGAGCGGGTCGGGGCGATGTTGCTGCGCAGGTTCGGCCCGTTGACCGCCGCCCAGATGCCGAGGGCGGTCTCCCGGGCCTGGTCGTCGGTGAGGTCGGCGAAACGGTGGAAGAAGGCGGTGGTGTCGCGGAACGCCGTCCGCCGCAGCGCCAGGAAGCGCTCGACGTACCAGCGCTGGATGTCGGCCTCGGCAGCGTCGACGTAGACGGAGAAGTCGAAGAAGTCCGACAGGAACACCGCGGGGGCCGTGCCGTCGGCGCGGCTCCCGGCCTGCAGCACGTTGAGGCCTTCCAGCACGAGGATGTCCGGCCGGTCCACGGCCTGCCGTGCGCCGGGGACGATGTCGTAGGACTGGTGGTCGTAGACCGGCGCGAAGACCTCCTCACGACCGGACTTCACGTCGGCGAGGAAGCGCGCCAGTGCCCGCCGGTCGTAGCTCTCCGGGAACCCCTTGCGGCCGAGCAGGCCCTGGGCCTCCAGTACCGCGTTGGGCAGCAGGAAGCCGTCGGTCGTCACCAGGTCGACCCGGGGTGAGCCGGGGGCAGAGGCCAGCAGCCGCTGCAGCAGCCGGGCGGTGGTGCTCTTGCCGACGGCGACGCTGCCGGCGACCGCGATCACGAACGGCACCTTGGCCGTGGCGTCGCCGAGGAACTTGCTCTGCGCCGCCCACAGCCGACGGCTGGCGGTGACGTGCAGGTACAGCAGCTCGGCCAGTGGCAGGTAGACCGTCGCCACCTCGTCGAGATCGATCCGGTCCCCGAGGGTGGCCAGCTCACCCAGCTCGGTCTCGTCGAGGGGGAGGCGCGACCCGGCGGAGAGCGCACGCCACGAGTCGCGGTCGAATATCGCGTAGGGCGAGATGGAGCTGCGCGCACCGGCCGTCACCCGACCATCGTGCCGTCCCAGGGGGCCGTGTCGTTCGCCCGGGTCACTCGCCCGGGTGGGGAGAGGGCAGGGGAACGCCCGGGGAGGCGACCGCCCACGGCGACCGCGTCTAGGGTTCCCCGTGTGCCGACCCGTCCGGGGCTGCTCGAGTGCATCGAGCGCTACTTCGCCGCAGCTCCTCGAGCGGACGCGCGCATCGAGGCCGTGGGCGGCCTCGATGTGCCGATCGGTGACCCCGCCTGGCCCTATCCGGCCCGGCCCCGCGCCGGTGCGGGCCCGGTCACCGAGAACGATGTCCGGGCCGCCGCGGCGCTCCAGGACGAGGCGGGACTGCCGGTCGCTCTGGAGTGGGTCCCCGAGCGCTCGCCGGAGACGGCTGCCGCTGCCCGTGCCGCCGGCCTGACGGTCGAGGAGCTGCCCCTGCTGGTCGCCGTCGACCCCGTCGAAGTGCTGTTGCCGGCCGGCGTCCGCCTGTACGTCGTCGGCGCCGACGACCCGGGTCTGCCCGCGTACCAGTGGGTGGCGGCCACGGCCTTCGCCAACCCCGGCGGCTCGGCCGACGTGCAGGACGTGCCCCCCGACAGCTCCGCCGCGGCTCGGGCGCGCACCCAGGTCCTCCGGGAGCGGATCGCCTCCGGCCGCACCGTGATGATGGTGGCGGTGGAGAACGGCCGGCCGGTGGCCGTGGGCTCCCATCAGCCGGTGGACGTCGACGGCACCGAGGTCAGCGAGGTGGTGGGCGTGGCCACGCTGCCCCGGCTGCGCGGACGCGGCGTGGGAGCCGGCATGGCCTCGGCGCTCGTCGCGCACGCCCGGGAGACCGCCGACGTGGTCTTCCTCGCCGCCGGTGACGACGACGTGGCCCGGGTCTACGAGCGGGTCGGCTTCGCCCGGCTGGCCTCGTCGGCGATCGCCGACCGCCCGAGCTGCTGACCGGTCCGGT
Organism: Blastococcus mobilis; assembly: GCF_900188025.1. Lineage (GTDB taxonomy): Bacteria > Actinomycetota > Actinomycetes > Mycobacteriales > Geodermatophilaceae > Blastococcus_B > Blastococcus_B mobilis. Next base: position 130,394 of record NZ_FZNO01000010.1, on the reverse strand, counting down.
CAGCGGAAGAGCGGTGGCGAACGTCCCGGACCGCTGGTCGAAGCCGTCGGCGGCCAGTGGTGCAGCGGTCCGTCTGCTGCTGCCCGCCGGTCGCCCTCAGCTCTCCTCGTAGGTCACCACCAGCGTGGCGCGGGCCAGCGTGTGGAAGAACAGGTTGAAGCCGAGGACCGCGGGTGTGGTGTCCTCGGTGACGTCGAGGGCCTCCGTGTCGACGGCGTGCACGACGATGAAGTAGCGGTGCGGGCCGTGGTTTTCGGGAGGAGCGGCGCCGACATACCCCGCGAAGCCGCCGTCGTTGCGCAACTGGATGGCGCCCTCGGGGAGCTGCGGTTCGTCCTTGTCGCCGGCATCGTGCGGCAGGTCGGTCACCGACGCCGGGATGTTGGCGACGGCCCAGTGCCAGAAGCCGCTGGCGGTGGGGGCGTCGGGGTCGTAGACGGTCACCGCGAAGCTCTTGGTCCCCTCGGGGAAGCCCGACCAGGACAGCTGCGGCGAGCGGTCGTCCCCACCGGCGCCCATGACGCCGCTGACGTGTGGCATCGGCATTACGTCGCCGTCGGACACGTCGCTGCTGGTGACGGTGAAGCTCGGGACCTGCGGCAGGTGCTCGTAGGGGTCGTAGGACAGCGGCCGGTCGGCCATCGTGGGCGCTCCTCTGCTCGGACGGACTGGGGGAGGGACGGCGAAGAGCTGGCTCCCGAAGCGACCCTAGGTACGGCCGCTGCGCCCCGCTCTCCGGCGGCTGCGCATCCGATGCACGACTGCCGCCGTTCCGGCACGTGCGGACGGGCCGCCGCCGGTAGCGTCGCATCGTGCCTGCTCCCGCCTCATTGGGCCTGCCCGAGGCCGTGCGCGTCTGCCTCTTCGACCTCGACGGCGTCCTCACCCGGACGGCGACGGTGCACATGGCGGCCTGGAAGCGCACCTTCGACGAGTTCCTCCGGTCGCACGACCCGGCCGCACCCGAGTTCACCCAGCTCGACTACAACCGCCACGTCGACGGCAAGCCCCGCGCCGACGGCGTCCGCGACTTCCTCGCCAGCCGCGGCATCACCCTGCCCGAGGGCTCGCCGGGCGATCCGCCGGAGACGCCGACGGTGCAGGGCATCGCCTCCCGGAAGCAGGAACTGGTGCTGGCCGAGCTGGAGGAGCACGGGGTCGAGGTCTATCCCGGCTCCATGCGGTACCTGCGGGCGGTGAAGGAGGCCGGGCTGGCCACGGCGGTGGTCACGGCGTCGGCCAACGGGGAGCAGGTCATCGCCGCCGGCGGCTTCGCCGACCTCATCGACGTCCGGGTGGACGGCGTCGTCGCCGCTCGCGACGGGTTGCGGGGCAAGCCGCGGCCGGACACCTTCCTCGCCGGTGCCCGGCTGCTCGGGGTGGAGCCGGGTGCTGCCGTGGTCTTCGAGGACGCGCTGTCGGGGGTAGCGGCCGGCCGCGCGGGGAACTTCGGTTACGTCGTCGGGGTCGACCGGGTCGGTCACGCCGACGAGCTGGCCGCTGCGGGGGCCGACGTCGTCGTCCAGGACCTGGCCGAACTGCTGGAGGTGCATCCTTGAGCGAGCTCGCGAGCTCACGCATGAGCGGAGCGACGGCCGTCACGAGGCCGACGAGCGACGGCGAGGAGGAGCAGTGACGGAGGGCCGCGCCACCTTCCCGATCGAGCCCTGGTCGCTCACCGAGGTCGGGCTGGACCACGCCTCGCTGGCCGTGCACGAGTCGGTGTTCGCCCTGACCAACGGCCACATCGGGATGCGCGGCTCCTTCGAGGAGGGGGAGCCGGTCGTCGTCCCCGGCACCTATCTCAACGGCTTTTTCGAGGAGCGGCCGCTGCCCTACGCCGAGGCGGGCTACGGGTTCCCGGAGCAGGGCCAGACGATGGTCAACGTCACCGACGGCAAGCTGATCCGGCTGCTGGTCAAGGACTCGCCGCTCGACCTCGAGTACGGCGAGATCATCGAGCACACGCGCACGCTGGACCTGCGGGCCGGGGTCCTCCGCCGCTCCACCGAGTGGCGCTCCCCGGGCGGCCGGACGGTCCGGGTCACCAGCACCCGCCTGGTGTCTCTGGCGCGGCGGTCGATCGCCGCCATCGAGTACAAGGTGGAGCTCACCGACGACCTCGGCGACCTCTACGTGGCCCTGCAGTCGGACCTGCTGGCCAACGAGGCGGTGCCGACCGAGGAGGACGACCCGCGTGCGGCGGCCGCGCTGGCCGAGCCCCTGCAGTCGGAGCTCGCGGTCGGCCGCGGGCGGCGGGCGGTGCTGGTGCACCGGACCAAGCGCAGTCGCCTGCGCATGGCGGCCGGGATGGACCACGTCATCGAGACCCCGGACAGCCACACCGAGGACATCGAGGCCGCCGGGGATCTCGCCCGCTACACGCTCGCCGCGCGCATCCCACGGGGTGGCAGCTTGAAGCTGGTCAAGTTCCTCGCCTACGGCTGGTCCTCCCGCCGCTCCAGCGCCGCCCTCCGCGACCAGGTGGAGGCCGCGCTGGCGACGGCCAAGCTGGCCGGCTGGGACCGTCTCGCCCGCGAACAGCGGGAGGTCCTGGACCAGCACTGGGACGAGGCCGACGTCGAGATCGAGGGCGACGACGAGCTCCAGCAGGCGGTGCGGGTGGGCATGTTCCACGTCCTGCAGGCCGGCCTGCGCGGCGAGCGTCAACCGATCCCCGCCAAGGGGCTGACCGGTCCCGGCTACGACGGTCACACGTTCTGGGACACCGAGACCTACGTGCTCCCGGTCCTGACCTACACCGCGCCGCACGCCGTCCGCGACGCCCTGCGGTGGCGGCACTCGACGCTGGATCTGGCGCGGGAGCGGGCGCGCGTGCTCGGCCGCCGGGGGGCGGCCTTCCCCTGGCGGACCATCCGCGGGGAGGAGACGTCGGGCTACTGGCCGGCGGGGACGGCCGCCTTCCACATCAACGCCGACATCGCCGACGCCGTCGTCCGGTACTACAACGCCACCCTGGACGACGACTTCGACCGCGACTTCGGTACGGAGCTGCTCGTGGAGACCGCCCGGCTGTGGGCGTCCTTGGGTCACTTCGACCCCGAGCACGGGTTCCGCATCGACGGCGTCACCGGACCGGACGAGTACACCGCCGTGGTGGACAACAACGTCTACACCAACCTCATGGCGCAGCGGAACCTGCGGGAGGCCGCCGAGGCGGTCAAGCGCCAGCCCGACGTCGCGGGCCGGCTGGACGTCGACCCCGAGGAGGTGGACTGCTGGCTGCGGGCCGCCTCCCTGATGGCGGTGCCCTACGACACCCAGCGCGGCGTGCACATGCAGTCCGACGCCTTCACCCACCACGAGGAGTGGGACTTCGCGCACACGCCGGAGGAGAACTACCCCCTCCTGCTGCACTACCCCTACTTCGAGATCTACCGGAAGCAGGTGGTCAAGCAGGCCGACCTCGTCATGGCGCTGCACCTGCGCGGGGACGCGTTCACCCTCGAGGAGAAGATCGCGAACTTCGCCTACTACGAGGCCAGGACGACGCGGGACTCCTCGCTCTCGGCCAGTCAGCAGGCCGTGGTGGCCGCGGAGACCGGCCACCTGCAGCTCGCCTACGACTACTGGGCCGAGGCCGCGCTGACCGACCTGCAGAACCTGCACCACAACTCCGGACACGGGCTGCACATTGCCTCCCTGGCCGGCGGCTGGACGGTCGCGGTGGCCGGCTTCGGTGGTCTGCGGGACCACAACGGCGAGCTGGCGTTCGGCCCGCGGCTGCCCGAGCGCATCACCCGGATGCGGTTCCGGGTCGTCTACCGGGGCCGGCGGCTGACGGTGACCGTCACCCACGACTGGGCCACCTACCGCCTGGAGGAAGGCGACCCGCTCGACATCCGCCACCACGGCCGGCAGGTCACCGTGGACCACCGGGATCTGGTGCTCGACATCCCGCCCCCGCCGGAGGTCGGCCCGGTCCACCAGCCTGTGGGCTGTGAACCCCGGCGGCGCGCCCGGAAGTAGCTCAGGGCAGGAGCCAGCCGGCACCCAGCGTCAGCGCGCCGACGTCGACCACCAGGAAGACGCCCACCCAGAACAGCGCCGGGAACGGTGTGAGGCGGGCGAGCTGGTCGGCGTCGGAGTCCGGTGCCCGGCGCCGGCTTCGGGCGGTCTGGAGCTCGAGCACGGTGCGCGGGGCGGCCAGCAGCAGGAACCAGGTCGCCACGGCGGCGAAGACCGCCTGGCCCTCCGGTGGCAGCCACCAGGTGGCCGCGAAGACGACCGTGCCGGTCACCAGGACCGACCACAGCCCGTACCAGTTGCGGATCTGCACCAGCAGCAGCGCGAGCAGGACGAGCAGGGTCCAGAGGAGGCCGACGGCGTGCCCGGCGGCGAGGAGCGCGGCCGCGCCGAGCCCGAGGAGCGCGGGGCCGGTGTAGCCGGCCGCGCAGGTGAGCACCATGCCCACACCGGTCGGCTTCCCGGCGGAGACGGTGAGTCCCGAGGTGTCCGAGTGCAGCCGGATGCCCGACAGCCGGCGGCCTGCTGCCAGCGCGACCACGCCGTGCGCCCCCTCGTGGGCGATGGTCACCGCGTGGCGGGTCGTCCGCCAGAGGGCCGGCGAGAGGACCAGGGCGGCGGCCGCCGCAGCAGTCGCCAGGAGGACCGGGAGGGGGAGCTCCGGAACGGTGGCGGTGACGCGCACCCAGAACCGGCCGAGGACCTCCACCGGCCGAGTCAACCGCACGGACCTGCCGGCGCCGGGGGGTGCAGGAGCGTGTCGGCAGGCTCCTGCGGTGATCGTCACACCCTCCAGGAGCGACGCGGAGGAATGGACCCGGAATCCTGGGGACATGAGCGCGCCGGCCCCCGTGACCCCCGCCGACCTTCCGGTCACGGTGTCCTTCACCCGGCGTGCCGACCCGGCGCACGCCCGGGAGATGACCGCCTGGATCAGGGCCGGGCTGAGCATGGCCGAGAGCTTCCCGGGATTCCTCGGCGGCGGCTGGGTCCGGCCGCGGGGCGACGCCGACGAGTGGCACATGCTGTGCCGGTTCGCCGATCAGCGGTCGCTGGCGGTGTGGGACTCCTCGTCGGAGCGGCAGTGGTGGCTGCGGTCGGGCCAGGGGCTGGCCGAGGTCACCCGGACCGAGCGGCGCACCGGGATCGAAGGCTGGTTCGACGCGCCGGTCGCCGCGGGGGTCAGCGGCCCGGCAGCCCGCCCGGCGCCGCCCCGCTGGAAGCAGGCGACGACGATCTGGCTGGTCTTCTTCCCGCTCAACCTGCTGGCGACGGTCACCCTCGGCCGGTTGCTGGAGGGCGTTCCGGTCGCCCTGCGGGTGGCGGTGGTGACGCTCGCGCTGACGCCGATCATGACGTACGCGCTGCTGCCCTGGATCACCGCCCGGCTGGACTGGTGGCTCCAGGGACGGCGGTTCCGCGACCGCTGACCTGGCTCAGCGGTCCGGCGGAACCGGTCGATCAGGCCGCCGGTCACATCGGCTCAGACGGGTTCGAGGCGGAGCTCGAGTTCGCGCTGACCTGCTACCTCGACGGCGTCGAGGCGTTCGTGGCCCGCCGGCGCGCGACGCTGGGGGCTGAGCAGGAAGCCGGTCGACGGCGGGAGGGGGGTGCCAGCATCCGGGCGTGGACGTGCTCTCCTCGTTACCGGCCTTCCTGCTGGCGGTGTTGCTGATCTCGGCGTCGCCCGGGCCGGCGATGGCACTGATCTTCCGGCGGGCCGCGATGCGCGGACTACGGGATGCGGTGCCGACGGTGCTGGGGCTGGAGCTCGGACTGTACGTCTGGGCCCTGGTCGCCGGCGCGGGATTCGCCGCGCTGGTGGCCGCGTCGGAGGTCGCCTACCTCGTGCTCCGGGTGGTCGGCGCGGCTGTCCTGCTCTACCTGGGGTTCCGCTCGTTCCGCGCGGCCTGGTTGCAGCGGCGGGAGTCCGAAGCCGCCGTGGTGCAGCTGACGCCGCCCGGACGGCGCCACTGGTGGGGCGCGTTCGGTGAGGGCGTCGTGGTCCAGCTGGCCAATCCGAAGGCCGCCGTCTTCATGATCGCGTTCTATCCCCAGTTCGTCCCGGTGAGCGGCCCGGTCTTCGCGACGACCGCGCTGCTGGGGCTGCTGCAGATCGCGGTGGAGACCGTCCTGTACCTGGGGCTCGCCGCCGGGGTGGCGCGGGCGGGTGCCTGGTTCCGCCGGCCGCGCATCCGGTGTCGGCTGGAGGTGGTCAGCGGGAGCGTGCTCGTGGGCCTGGGCCTACGGGTCGCCGTCACCAACCGCTGACCTGCGCCGTGACGGCGGGCCCGGGCTGCGCAGGCGTCGAGCGCCGGATCGTCGCTGCCGCCGTTGCCGTCGGTCGGCGCTCAGTTGCCCGGTTTCATCGCACGGCCCCGCCGCTGCTCGTCCTCGTCGGCTTCGTAGGCGCCGGGCACCGCCGTCGGCCGGGTCGTCTCCTCCGATCCCGGCGTCACGGGCTTCGACGTCAGGTTGTCCGGTCCGGGTGACGGTGTGCCCGCGGGCTCGTTGCGCTCGCCGGGGTCGGGACGCTGCTCGGTCATGCGGGTGCCGCTACCCGTGCTGTCGCCCGGACACGCACCGATCGGCCGTCCCTGCCGGGAAGCGGGGGATGCGTCACCGTGACGAAACGGCGACGTGGTACGTGGCGCGCGTGCGGCCGTTCGATGTGGTCGGTGACGATGTTGGGCCGGATGGCCGAGACTGCCCGGGAAGCCCTGGCACGAACTGCGCCGGGTTGTCGGTCGGTGGACCTAGTGTCACCGCTGCGAGCTCGTCCGGCCGGCAGAGGAGATCACGTTGACCACGCTGTCAGATCGACCCCACATCGCACTGATGGTGATCGACGTCCAGAAGGGCGTCGTGGGGGAGGCGCACCAGCGCGACGCCGTCATCGCCAACATCAGCGCGCTCGTCGACAAGGCTCGCGAGGAGGGCATCCCGATCGTCTGGGTCCAGCACTCCGACGACGGCCTGGAGAAGGGGAGCGACGCCTGGGAGTACGTGCCGCAGCTGGCGCGCCAGGAGTCGGAGCCGCTGGTGCACAAGACGTACGGCGACTCCTTCGAGGCGACCGACCTCGAGGAGACGCTCGCCAGGGCCGGCATCGGACACCTGGTCGTGACGGGCGCGCAGACCGATGCCTGCATCCGGTCCACGATCCACGGCGCCTTCGCTCGTGGCTACGACGTGACGCTCGTCGGCGACGCGCACACGACGGAGGACCAGAGCGCCTGGGGTGCGCCGTCGCCGGGCGAGGTCATCGCGCACACGAATCTCTACTGGCGGTACCAGTCGGCACCCGGCCGCGTTGCCGGAGTCGCGGCGACGAGGGACGTGACGTTCGCAGGTCGAGCCGCCGCCAGATGCAGGTGAGTTGACATAATGTCGATTATCGGCGATGCACTGAGGTGGCCAGAAGGGGTCGTCGGGACCCGTGATCACTCGCGTCCGGCCCACCGGCCCGACGATCGTTCCGCGCGACGGGCATCGCGTCGAACCGCCACCGTCCCGGCGTCGCCGGCGTCGACCGTCCTGCGCCGCTCGACGCGGTCGGCGAGCCCGTCCCGGGTGGGTCTGCCGTTGCTGTCGCCCATGGCGTCGTCGACGGCTCCTCGGCTCGTGCTCGACTCCCCCATGAGTTGATCTTGTTGACCGGACGATCTTGACGGTGTGCCGATCGGCGTGGGGCCGCCAGTCAGCCCTCCCGGAGCCCCTTGCGGAGGCGCTCTCCCCGGCCGCCCACATCACCCTCATTGCGTCACGGTGACGTAATAAGGGTGATGTGGGCGGCTCAACGGGCGCCGACGGCCGGGTGTTCGTAGGGTCGGGACATGCAGATCCGACGTCCGCTCGCCGCGTTGTTGACCGCCCTGGCGCTCTTCGGAGGGGGCGTCACGATGACCGCCTGCGGAGCGGCCGGCCAGAACCAGAACGACGGGACGACCGACGACAGCGGGAACACCAGCGGCGACGATCCGGGCAGCGACGAGCAGGACAACCTGCCGGACAACAGCAACCAGCAGCCCAACGACGAGGACGACGGCGACGACCAGCAGGACCCGGACTGAACGACTCAGCCGGCGCGCTCGCTGACCCAGAGACGGTCCAGCCGGCCGGTGGAGCGCAACAGCTCGGCCAGCTGCCGTTCCAACTCGGCCTTGGTCGGCTTCTCGGTCAGCAGCGTCTGCGTGTCCTCCAGAGCGCAGCGCAGCTGGTACAGCCGGTCCTGCAGGCCGTCCAGCTCGTTGCGCGAGACCAGGACGACGTCCCCCGGCAAGCCCGCCTTGGCGGTCGCGGAGCGCTGCTCGTAGGCCCGCTGCCGGCAGGCCTGCCCGCAGTAGAGCCGGGGCCGGCCGACCGATCCCTGCGACGGCAGTACCCGGCGGCACCATCCGCAGCGCCGCTGCTCGTCACCCCCCCGATCGGGGACCGGCGCCACGGGAAGCTCCGTGGTGGTGCCTGCTGCGTGTCGTTCTGCCACGTCTGCGCACGGTAGACGCACGGGGCGACAGCTTCCGGGGACACGCCACGGACGCGCGACGAGGAAGAGGCCACGGCGAGAGGGGCGTAGGCATGACCGGTCCGGTGCCCGGCGGCGCGCCCGTGGGCTTCGACGCCCTCTCCGAGGACTCGCTGCGCGCGGCAGGGAGCCTCAAGTGGACGCGCTACGGACCGGCCATCGGAGCCTTCGTGGCCGAGATGGACTTCGGCACGGCGCCCGCCGTCACCGCGGCGCTGCACGACGCGGTCGACCGCGGTCGGCTCGGGTACCTCACCACGGAGGCCGCCGCCGACATGGCGCGTGCCTGCGCCGACTGGCAGGGGCGCCGGTACGGCTGGGCCGTGCCGGCGCAGTGGATCACCCCACTGGCCGACGTCGTCGCGGGGCTGCAGGTGGCCATCGAGAGGTTCACGCCGCCGGGCAGTCCGGTCGTCCTGCCCACACCGGCCTACATGCCGTTCCTGACCGTCCCCGGCGCGCTGGGCCGGGAGCTCATCGAGGTGCCGATGGTCGAGCGCGACGGCCGGCCGAGCTACGACCTCGACGGGATCGCCCGCGCCTTCGCCCGTGGCGGCCGGTTGCTGGTGCACGTCAACCCGCACAACCCACTCGGCCGCGTGTTCACCGCCGAGGAGCAGGTGACCCTGGCCGACGTGGTGGACGCCGCCGGTGCCCGGGTCTTCTCCGACGAGATCCACGCGCCACTGGTCCATCCCGGCGCGGTGCACCGCCCCTACGCCTCGCTCTCCCCCGTGACCGCCGGACACACGGTCACCGCGACCTCGGCGTCGAAGGCGTGGAACCTGCCCGGCCTCAAGGCCGCCCAGCTGATCCTGAGCAATGCCGAGGACGCCGCCCACTGGGAGCGGGTGGGTGCGCTCTACACCCACGGCGCGTCCACCCCCGGCGTGCTGGCCGCCACCGCCGCCTACGACGACGGCGAGGCCTGGCTGGACGGCGTCCTGGCCTACCTCGAGGGCAACCGGCGACTCCTGGGCGAATTGCTCGCCGAGCGGCTGCCGACCGTCCGCTGGGCCTCGCCCGAGGGGACCTACCTGGCCTGGCTCGACTGCCGGGAGCTGGGGCTGTCGACGTCGGCCGGCGAGTTCTTCCTCCAGCGGGCGGGCGTCGCGATGGTGGACGGGCCGGAGTGCGGTGCGCCCGGAGCCGGGCACGTGCGGCTCAACTTCGCCACGCCTCGGCCGCTGCTGACCGCCATCGTGGACCGCATGGCGGACGCCGTCCGGCGCAGGTGAACCCCGGCGAGCCGGAATCGACCGGGACCCCGCGACGGCTTCGACGGCCCCCACTAGCGTGGCACCGTGCCCGCCGCGCATTACGCCTTCCTCGACGGGCCTACGCCGTTGGCCATGGCGCACCGTGGTGGCGCCATCGAGCACCTCGAGAACACGATGCCGGCCTTCCAGGCCTGCGTGGACCTCGGCTACCGCTACCTGGAGACCGATGTCCAGGTGACCGCCGACGGCGTGCTCGTCGCCTTCCACGATCCGACCCTGGAGCGGGTGACCGACCGCAGCGGGCGGGTCGATAGCCTGACCTGGTCGGAGGTGTCGGCCGCCCGGATCGGTGGCCGCGAGCCCGTCGTCGCCCTGGAGGACCTGCTCGGCGCCTGGCCCGATGTCCGCTTCAACCTCGACATCAAGGCCGCCGGCGTGCTCGCCCCGCTGGTCCGGACCGTCCACCGGCTGAAGGCCGCCGACCGCATCTGTCTGGCCTCGTTCTCCGACGCCCGCATCGCCGCGGCCCGGCGGCTGTTCGGGCCGTCGGTCTGCACGTCCCTGGGGCCCCGGGGTGTCGCCGCACTCCGGCTCTCCTCGTACTCGCCACGCGCAGCCGGTCTGGTGCGGATCCAGGCGGGCTGCGCGCAGGTTCCCCTCCAGCTGGGCGGCCGGGCCCTGGTCGACGAGCGCTTCCTGGCCGCCGCCCATGCACGGGGACTGCAGGTCCACGTCTGGACGGTGGACACCGTCGAGGAGAGCACGGCGATGCTCGACCTCGGGGTCGACGGGCTGATGACCGACCGGCCCGCCATGCTCCGCGAGCTGCTGGAGAAGCGTGGCCAGTGGGCACCCCGCTGACCTACGGGGAACGGGTGCGCCACGCCGTCCGCGTCACCGAGGTCGCGCTGGTCTCCGGCGGGCACGTGGTCGCCTATCCGGAGGGCCGGGTGGGCCTGACGCCCGACGGATGGCCTGAGCGGGGACGCACCGGCATGGCCCGGCTCGCGCTGGGGCTGGGGGTGCCGGTCATCCCGGTCAGCCAGTGGGGCGCCCACGAGGTCCTCCAGCACGGCAACGACCGGAGCAAGCTGCGCACCGCCGTCCGCGCCGTCCTGCGCCGTCCGGTCCTCGAGGTGCGCGCCGGCCCGCCGGTGCGGCTGGACGACCTGCGGATGGGGCGCGTCGGCGATGCCAATCGCGCGCGGTACCTGGCCGCGGCCGCGATCACCCGCGGCCTGGCCCGCTTGCGAGCCGACGAGCCGGAGCCGCCGTCCTTCGTGGACCCCACCCGGCCGACGACGGCAGTGGCCGCCTTCCCCGGTGGCGTCGTCCCGGACGACGTCCCGTGACGGCTCCCCGGGACCGGTCGATGTCCCCGGACGGCGGACATGGACGACGCTGCGCGCTGCGGTGCTGGACCCGCCGTCCCGCGGCTGGAAACCTGCGGCCGTGACCACCGCGCCACCGGCCGCCGGAACAGGGCCCGTCGATCAGCCCATCGACCGGGCCCTGAAGCGAGAACGCTTCGGCTGGTACTCCTACGACTGGGCCATGTCAGTCTTCAACACCTCGGTGACGACCGTCTTCCTCGCCCCCTACCTGACGTCGATCGCCGAGTCCGCGGCCGACGCCGAGGGGCGTATCTTCCCGCTCGGCATCGGGATCTCCGCCGGGGCGTTCTTCGGCTACGTCGTCTCGGCGTCGGTGATCCTGCAGGTGCTCGTGCTGCCGCTGACCGGGGCGGTCGCCGACCGGACCGGGCACAAGCGGCAGCTGCTGGCGGGCTTCGCCACGCTGGGCTCGCTGTGCACCATGGCGCTGTTCTTCGTCGCGGACGAGCGGTACATGCTCGGCGCGGGGCTCTACATCGTGGCCAACCTCTGCTTCGGGGCCGCGACCGTCGTCTACTACTCCTGGCTGCCCGACCTGGCCGGCCCGGACGAGCGGGACGCCGTGTCGAGCCGGGGCTGGGCCTTCGGCTACCTGGGTGGCGCGGTGCTGCTGGCGGCCAGCCTGGCCCTGTTCACGATGCACGACAGCCTCGGCGTCAGCGAGGGCGACGCCGTGCGCATCTGCCTGGCCTCGGCCGGCATCTGGTGGGCCGGGTTCACCGTCGTGAGCGTGACGCTGCTGCGCAACCGTGCGCCCCGGCACGTCGTGCCTGCGGGGCGGTCGGCCGGCGCGCTCTCCGGCGGCTTCAGGCAGCTCGGCGCGACGCTGAAGGACCTGCGCCGCTACCCGCTGACGCTGTGGTTCCTGGGCGCCTACCTGCTGTTCAACGACGGCGTGCAGACGATCATCGCGGTCTCGGCGCAGTACGGCGGCGAGGAACTGGAGCTCTCGCAGACCACGCTGGTATCGGCGATCCTCCTCGTGCAGGTCGTGGCCTTCTTCGGCGCGCTGGCCCTGGGCCGCATCGCCGCCCGCATCGGCGCCAAGCGCACGGTGCTCGGGGCCCTGGTCGTCTGGACCGGCGTCCTGGTCGCCGCGTACTTCCTGCAGGCCGGTGCCGCCGTCCAGTTCTACTGCCTGGCCGTGGTCATCGGCTTCGTCATGGGCGGCACGCAGGCGCTCTCCCGGTCGCTGTTCAGCCAGCTCATCCCGCCGGGCAAGGAGGCCGAGTACTTCGGCTTCTACGAGATCAGCGACCGCGGCACCTCCTGGCTGGGACCGTTCCTGTTCGCCCTGACCTACGACCTGAGCGGCTCCTACCGGAACGCGATCTTCAGTCTGGTGTTCTTCTTCGTCGCCGGCGGGTTCCTGCTGGCGAAGCTGAACATGCGCCAGGCGATCGTCGAGGCCGGCAACACCCCACCGGAGCGTGTGTGACCCTCGATGTCGCGGAGCCTGTCCCCGACGGCACCGCCCTCTCCCCCGTCCTGCCCGACCTGTCGTCCGTGCCGGCCTCCGGGGACCGGCGCCGGCACCCGGCGCCGGCTCACCTGCGGTTCTTCCACGGGCCGATGGACTGCGGGAAGTCCACGCTGGCGCTCCAGGTCAACCACAACCACAGCCGGCAGGGCCGCCACGGGCTGCTGGTCACCCAGGGAGAGCGGTCCTCCGCCCCGCAGATCAGCTCCCGGGTCGGGCTCTCGCGCGAGGCGACCGAGATCGACGACGGCACCGACCTCCGGCTGCTGGTACGCGAGCGCTGGGCCGCCGGGCGCCGCGTGGACTACCTGATCGTCGACGAGGCACAGTTCCTGACCGGGGTGCAGGTGGACCAGCTCGCCGAGCTCGTGGACCAGTGGCACGTCGACGTCTACGCGTTCGGCCTGACCACCGACTTCCGGACCCGGCTCTTCCCCGGCACCCAGCGCCTCCTGGAGCTCGCCGACGACGTGCAGCGGGTGCAGGTCGAGGTCCTGTGCTGGTGCGGGCTCCCCGGGCTCCTGAACGCGCGGGTGGTGGACGGGGCGATGGTGCGCTCGGGTGAGACGGTCGTGGTGGCCGACACGGTGGCGGCCGACTCCGCCACCGCAGACCACTCAGCCACCGCAGACCACTCCGCCACCGCAGACCACTCCGCCACCGCAGACCACTCCGCCACCGTGTCGGCCTCCCCCGCCGTCCGCTACCAGGTGCTCTGCCGACGGCACTACGTCCAGGGGGAGCTGGGCCCCACCGCGGCCGGGCCGGGGCAACTGGTCCTGTCCTGAGGCGGTCGGGTCACCCCTCCGGGGGGCAGTGGCGGCCCGGAACCGACCCCATGCGATGATGGACCACCGATTCGACGGAATCCTTCCGCGATTTCTGTCGTTCATCTCTGTGACTCCCCTGCATCGTGGGTAAGCCCTCGTCGCCGGGATATCGAGTCGCGACCGACACCACGAGCGAGAGGACGGTGTGCCATGGGCGAGCGTTCCCTGCGCGGCAGCCGATTGGGCAGCGTCAGCTACGAGACCGAGCGGAACACGGCGCCGATCGACCGGCAGTACGCCGAGTACCGGTGCCCGTCGGGTCACCTGTTCACGGTGCCGTTCGCCGACGACGCCGAGCTTCCCGACACCTGGGAGTGCAAGTTCGACGGATCCGCCGCCAAGCTGGTCGGCGGCGCCGAGCCGGCTCCCAAGAAGGTCAAGCCCCCGCGCACCCACTGGGACATGCTGCTCGAGCGTCGTTCCGTGGAGGACCTGGAAGAGGTCCTCGCCGAGCGCCTCGACGTGCTGCGCGGCCGGCGGACCCGCGCCAGCTGACGAAGGACCCGCCTCCTCCCCACCGCTCGCGAGCTCGCGGCGGCCCCCGGAGGCGAGCCGTTCCAGCGTCGTGCTGACGGCCCCGGTGGAGAGATTCACCGGGGCCGTTCTGCGTCCGCGATGAGGTCACCGGTCCCCCGGGGTCCTACCGGCATGACACATGTGATCGGCGGGATGACCGTCTCCCTGGACGGGTTCTTCGAGGACGCGAACGGGAGCATCTCGGCCCTCTACGCCGACGTCGACGATCTCCAAGACTCTGCGTACATGAAGGCGGCCCAGGCCGAGACGGGCGCCGCCCTCATGGGACGGCGCTTCTTCGACATGGCTCCTGACCCCGACGTGTACGCCGACGGCTACGAGTTCCAGGTGCCGATCGTGGTTGTGACCCATCGGTCCCCGGAGCGGCAGCCGAAGCGCAACGACCGGCTGTTCTTCACCTTCGTGGCCGAGGGGATCGAGGCCGCCGTCCGTCGGGCGGCCGAGCTGGCCGGTGACAAGGCGGTGACCGTCCTCGGCGGAGCGGACCTGAACCGGCAGCTGCTGGCCGCCGGGCTGGTCGACGAGCTGCGGGTCGACGTCATGCCGGTCCTGCTGGGAGAAGGCCGACGGCTGTTCGACGGCCTTCCTCCCGGCGCCGTGCGCCTGGCGAAGCTCGGCGTCGACGAGGAGGGGGTGCGGACGACCCTGCGGTTCCGCGTGCTCCGCTAGGAGAGCGGTCCGCCGTCCGGGCCGCGCACGGCCTCCCCCTCGACCACGGAGCCCTCGATCACCAGCCGCGAACTGCCCGAGCCCTCGGTGCGGACGTCGCCGCTGCGGGGCACCTCGGCGGTCCGCACGCTCTCGACCCGCACCGGCGGGCGCAGCCCTACCGGGAGCCGCGCGAGCACGAGCCGGGTCAGCGCGCCGCGCACCAGGTTCCGGGTGCCGGGCAGCAGGCACAGCAGGCCGACCAGGTCGCCGATGAAGCCAGGCAGCATCATGAGCAGACCGCCGGCCGCGACCAGCCCGGCGTTGCCCAGTTCGGCGCCGGGCGATCGGCGGGTGCGGGCGCGCTCGCGCAGGTCGGCCAGCGCCTTCGTGCCCTGGCGGGCGAGCAGGACCCAGCCGAGGGCGCTCGTGGCCAGCGTGGCGAGGATGGTCCAGCCGACGCCGATCCACTGCGCCACGAGGACGTAGACGACGAGTTCGGCCAGGACCAGCAACCCGGCGACCAGACGCACCCGCCGTCCCACGGTGTCACTCACGATGCCCTGCCCCTCTCCGCCCGGCCCGTGCGGGCACGGGCCGGCGCACGCGGCACGGCAGCCAATCGGCCAACCGGTCCTGCAGGCCCCACACGGTGACCCGTACCAATGCCTCCCTAACGATCGAGCCGCTCATCTTGCTCCTGCCGAACGCCCGTTCGGTGAAGGTGATCGGCACCTCCGCCACAACGGCTCCGGCTCGCACCGCCCGCCAGGCCCAGTCGACCTGGAAGCAGTACCCCTGGCTGGCCACGTCGTCGAAGGGCAGCCGGTCGATCAGCTCGGCCCGGGCCGCCCGGAAGCCGCCCGTGGCATCGGTGAGGGGCAGGCGCAGCGCCCAGCGGGTGAACCGGTTGCCCGCCCGGGAGAGCAGCAGGCGGTGGACCGGCCAGTCCGTCACCGCTCCCCCGGCGACGTACCGGGAACCGAGCACCAGGTCCGCCGTACCGAGGGCGGCCAGCAGGTCGGGCAGCTGCTCGGGGGCGTGCGAGCCGTCGGCGTCCATCTCCACGAGGACGTCGTAACCGCGTTCCCGCGCCCACCGGAACCCGGCGACGTAGGCCTGGCCGAGGCCCAGCTTGGCGCTGCGGCGCAGCACGTGGACCCGCTCGTCGCGCGCGGCCAGCTTCTCGGCCAGCTCGCCGGTGCCGTCGGGCGAGCCGTCGTCGACGACCAGGGCGTGCGCCCCCGGCACGCTGGCGTGCAGCCGCTCGAGGATCGGCTCCAGGTTCTCGACCTCGTTGTAGGTGGGGACGACGACCAGCACGCGGCCGATCATGCCCCGCCCTTGCCTCGCCGGCCGAGCAGCCCCGGGCGGGCGGCGGCGACCACTGCCGCGGCGCCGACGGCGGAGAGCACCCACTCCGGAGCCGCCCCGAGGCGCTGCGCCACGGTCGTCGAGTCCCGCTGGGCGATCTCCTCCACGAAGACCGCGGGGGTGAACAGCTCCGAGGACCGCTGGATCGACCCGTCGGGGGCGACGATCGCCGAGATGCCGCTCGTGGCCGCGACGACGACCGACCGGCCGAACTCCACCGCCCGCAGCCGGCTCATCGCCAGCTGCTGGGCGCTCTCGTCGGTGTACCCGAAGGTGGCGTTGTTGGTCTGGACGACGATCATCCCGGCGCCGCCGTCGACGACGTCGCCCACCAGCCCGTCGTAGACGACCTCGAAGCAGATGAGGTCGCCCAGCCGGACGCCCCCGATATCGAGGACCCCGACCTCGTCGCCGGCCCGCTGGTCGTGCACCCGGTCGACCTGGCTGCTGAAGAGGCGGAAGAAGGAGCGCGCGGGCACGTACTCCCCGAACGGCACCGGGTGCCGCTTGACGTAGGTGTCCCCCGGACCGTTCGCCGGGTCCCAGACGATCGCGGTGTTGCTGATGAACCGTCCCGGCCCCTGCACGATCGCCCCGACCAGGATCGGGGCATCGATCGCGGTCGCGGCCCGGTCGATCTGCCGGGCGGCGTCGGCGTTGGTGTACGGGTCGATGTCCGAGCTGTTCTCCGGCCAGATCACCACGTCGGGCCGGGGCCGCTCCCCCGCGGCGACCTGTTCGGCGAGCTCGAGGGTCCGCTGGACGTGGTTGTCGAGCACCGCACGGCGCTGGGCGTTGAAGTCCAGGCCGGCGCGGGGCACGTCGCCCTGGATGACCGCGACGGTCGCCGTGGGCCCGCCCTCGGTGAGCGACGGCCCGGGCAGCGGCAGCCAGGCCAGGGCTCCCACCAGGGGGACGGCGATCACTCCGGCGAGCGCGAGCGCGGCCGTGCGGGCCGCCGTGCGCCGCTGCCCCGCCACCGGGCGCCACAGACGGCCCAGGGCGAGGGCGGCAGCGGCCAGCAGCGTCCCGGTGAGGGCTACCGCGAAGCTGACCAGCGGGACCCCGCCGTAGGCGGCCAGCGCCAGGAGCGGGCCCTCGGTCTGGCTGAAGCCCAGTCGCCCCCAGGGGAAGCCGCCGAGCACGAATCGGCCGCGGAGAGCCTCGTCGGCCACCCAGAGCGCCGCCCCCCAGACCGGCCAGAGCCGCAGGCCGGACGTCAGGGCGAGCGCGCCCCCCAGGACCGCGAGATGCGCCGCCTCCCAGACCGCGAGGGCCAGCCACGGGACGGGACCGACGTAGATGCCGGTCCAGGAGAGGAGCGGGACGAAGAATGCCAGGCCGAACACCAGGCCGAGCCAGAGCCCCGAGCGCAGCCGCTGGGCGCGCACGGCCAGGGCGAGGGCCGCCGGACCGAGCGGAGCCAGCCAGACGAGGTCGTAGCCGGGGAACGCCAGTACGAGCACCAGGCCGCCGGCGGCAGCGAGGAGAGTGCGCCACGGCCACCGCATGCGCCCCCGGGCGCTCGGTGGATGCGTCTCCGGGGGCGCCGGCCGGATCAGCGTGCCGGCCACCGGCTGCCCTGCTCCTGCGGCACGCACAGCCTCCTGGAACCCGTTCCGGCTCCCGGTGCGTACCGGGAACCGCGACGCCGCCCCGTGCCGATCGGACGGGGTCCGGACCGCCGCGTCCTCGGCCGCGGTCCTGACCCAGCATCCCACCCCGGTACGGCCCCGTCCCGGGTCCCACCCTGAGCTCGCGAAGGGTGGGGAGGACGGGGTCCTTCTGCGGTCCTTCCCCCAACCGGGTTCAGCGGCCGGCGGGTGCGCCGCACGGGACCTGCATCTCCGGGCCGGACGGCCGGTCGCTGGCGGCGATCGGCTCGACCGTTGTCTGATGACGCGGATCCGAGTGGGCCCCGCCGGGGTGGCCGGTCGTCGGTCCTCCGCCGGTCCGGAGGCCTCTTCGGCCCGGTCGCGCGGGGCGGCGCGGCGCGCCTCCCGCGCGGCCGGGAGGCCGTACGGATCCGTCCGGAGGAGCGTGTCACGGTGCTCCCGGATGAACTGCAGCGACTGTAAGAACGGCTCGCGACCGGATCGATACGATCGGTGATCAAGAGAGGGACTGTGATCCGATCGTTACGCCGACTGCAGTGTCGGAGTCAGGCCGGGCCGGGCCCGGGCACCACCAGGGTGGCCGTCGCCTCGACCACGACTTCCGGGGTCTCCAGGACCCGCGCGGCGGATGCCCCGCGCTCGGGCTCGGCCCGGGCGGCCACCCGTGCGGTGCAGCGGAGTTCCCGGCTGCGGCGGCCGATGCGGACCACCTCGGCGGTCGCCTCCAGGACGTCGCCGGCCCGGACCGGCCCCAGGAAGCGGACCTCGGAGTAGCCGGCGAGCAGCCCCTCGTCGCCGTCCATCACGATCGCGACCTCGGTGGCGACGTCCCCGAACAGGCCCAGCGTGTAGGCGCCGTCGACCAGCGCGCCGCCGTAGTGGGCGTGCGCGTAGGGCACGTAGCGCCGGTGGGTGACGGTCAGGCCCAGTCGGGGGTCGGGCTCGGTCATGCGGGTTCCTCCGAAGGGATCAGTGCGTGCACGAGATAGCTGGCGACCTCGCCGGGCGTCGTCCCCCGGCCGAAAACCTTGTCGACGCCGAGGTCGGCGGCCATCGCCGGGTCGAAGCGTGGACCACCGACGACCAGCAGCGGCCGCGCCGTCCCCATCGCTTCCCGGAAGGCGGCGGCCAGCTCGCGGGTGTTGCGCAGGTGGGCGTCCTTCTGTGTGACCACCTGGGACACGAGGACGGCGTCGGCGCGGGCGGCGCGGGCCCGCGAGACGAGATCGGGCACGGTGACCTGGGCGCCGAGATTCGTCACGGCCATCTCCCGCAGGTACTCCAGGCCCTTCTCCCCCGCGAAGCCCTTGACGTTGAGGATCGCGTCGATGCCGACGGTGTGGGCGTCGGTGCCGATGCAGGCCCCGAGGACGACGAGCTTGCGGCCCAGCCGACTGCGGATCGCGCCGTTGATCTCCGACGACGACAGCAGCGGGTAGGCGCGTTCCTCGACGACGACGGCGTCGAGGTCGACCAGGTGCTGCACGCTGCCGTAGACGACGAAGAACGTGTAGCCGCTGTCGATGGCGTGGCTGTGCACGACCATCGCGGGCTCGATGCCCATCTTGTTCGCCAGCTGCAGGGCCGCGCCCTCGGCCTTCGGACCGGCCGGCACGGGAAGGGTGAACGACGTCTGCACCATCCCGTCACCCGTCGTGTCCCCGTAGGGCCGGATGATCGACCCGATCGTCCCCGGGCGGCCCTCGTGGCCACTTCGGCCGTGCTCAGGCACGAGCGGTCTCCTTCGTCGACAGCAGCTCCAGTGCCGGGTTGTAGGCGTCGGCGGCGAGCTCGACGACGCCGTCCAGGCCCTTGCCGCCGTCGGCCGGCCGCCTGGTGATGCCAAACGTGCCGTCGGCGATGGCCTGGATGAGGCCGTCCGGGTGTTCGGCGATCCGGCCGAGCAGGTCGACCGCCTCGCGCAGCACGGTGTCGGCGCGGCGGTCGATGAAGCCGCCCGGGGGCGGCGCGAAGTCCTCGGCCAGGTTGCCGGCGGCGTCCAGGACGTAGCGGACGTTGCGCAGCGCCAGGTCGCGGTCGGAGAGCCACGGGGTGACCACGGCCTCCGTCATCATCCCGACCAGCAGGATGCCCTGACCGGTGAGCGCACCCGCCAGGTTGAAGAAGCCGTCGAGCAGGTAGCCGCGGAAGACGTCGCCGGTCATGTGCTTCGTGGGCGGCATCCACTTCAGCGGCGCATCCGGGAAGAGCTCGCGGGCCAGCAGGGCGTGCGCGAGCTCCAGCCGGAAGGATTCCTCGCGCTCGGGGTCGATCTCGAAGGCGTGGCCCAGGCCGAGCTGCCAGTCCTCGAGCCCTGCCTCGTGGGCGAGGGTCTCGTTGAGCAGCTGGCTGACGGTGACGGTGTGTGCCTCGTCGACGGCGTCGGCGGTGGTGAGGTAGTTGTCCTCGCCGGTGTTGATGATGATCCCGGCGCGAGCGTGCACCATCCGGCTGAACCGCTGGTCGACGAAGGTGCGCCGCGGGTTGATGTCGCGGAAGAGGATCCCGTACATCGCGTCGTTGAGCATCATGTCCAGCCGCTCCAGCCCGGCTAGGACGGCGATCTCCGGCATGCACAGCCCGGACGCGTAGTTGGTCAGCCGGACGTAGCGGCCGAGCTCGGCGCTGACGTCGTCCAGGGCGGCCCGCATGAGCCGGAAGTTCTCCTGGGTGGCGTAGGTGCCGGCATACCCGGTGCGGGTGGCCCCTTCCGGGACGTAGTCCAGCAGCGACTGCCCCGTGGAGCGGATGACGGCGATGACGTCCGCGCCGGCCCGCGCGGCGGCCTGGGCCTGCGGTATGTCCTCGTGGATGTCGCCGGTCGCCACGATCAGGTAGATCCAGGGGCGGCGCCGCGGGTTGCCGTGCAGCGCGACCAGTTCCTCCCGACGCCGGCGGTTGGCGTCGATCCGGGCGATCCCCCCACCGACGGCGGCGTGCGCCGCGTCCCGGGCTCGCTCGGCGTCGGTGCCGGTCGGTACCTCGAACCGGGCCGTCCCGGCGCCGACCTGCTCGGCCAGGGCCTGCAGGGACGGCGCCGCGCCCGAGGCCAGCGCGTGCCACACCGGGAGCGCGACCCCCGAGGCCAGGCCGACCTGGTCGCGGACGGCGTCGACGACGCGGTTCGCCCAGGGCACCCGGTCCTCCAGGCGCCCCTCCCCCGTGACCGGGTCGGTGCCGGTGAGGCCGGCCAGCCGCAGTACGGCCCGCTCGACCGACACGGTGGTGTGCCGCCGCGCCAGGTCGACGACCGGCTGGGCCGCCAGGGCGGCGAGCTCCCGGGCACGGGCCACGAGCATCGGGTCGAGCGTGAGGGTGTTCACCGCACATCTCCCTTCTCCGGACTGTCGGTACCGAAAGTCCGGTCCTCCTCGGGAACTTTCTGTGCAGAAGGTCCCCGAGGGGGCGTCATGGGTGGTCTCCGATCGGGTCTCCGTCGACGAGCAGCAGACGGCAGGCGGGGCGCGCCCGTTCAGCGAGGACGGTCGAGAGGGTGTCCGAGGTCGCCCAGAGGGCCAGGTGCCCGGGGGCCCCGACGGCGAGGGGGCCGGCGGCGTGCTCGGACCGGACGGCGTGCCAGCCGCCGTGGGTGGCCGCGTCGAACGCGTCGAAGGGGCGCAGGCCCGAACCGGCCGTCCGGTGGTCCACCGCGGCGTGCACCCCGCCCCACGGGTCCAAGGGGGTGACCGGCGCGTCGCTGCCCAGCGCCAGCGCGACGCCGGCGTCGGCGAGGTCGGCGAACCGGTTGGTCGCCGCGGCACGCTCGAGGCCGAGCCGCTCGGCGTACATGCCGGCGTTCCCGCCCCAGGCGGCGTCGAACGCCGGCTGCACGCTGGCGACCATCCCCCACGCGCGCATCCGGTCCATCACCGAGTCGTCGGCCATCTCCAGGTGCTCCAGCCGGTGCCGGCAGGCCCGCACGGCCGCGGCCCCGAGCTCGTCGACGACGGCTCCGACGGCGTCGAGCACCTGGTTCACCGCGGCGTCGCCGATGCAGTGGAAGCCGGCCTGGATGCCGGCCTCCGTGCAGGCCCGCACGTGGTGGACCAGCGACGCCGTCTCGAAGCGCAGGGCGCCGCTGGTGCCGGGGCGGTCGGTGTAGGGCTCCGACAACGCGGCGGTGTGCGAGCCGAAGGCGCCGTCGCAGAACAGGTCGCCCCCGGCACCGGCCAGCCCCAGTTCCCGGACGAGGTCCAGCCCCCCACGTTCGGCGAGCTCTCCCCAGTACCCCAGCACCAAGGGCCCGGGCTCGGCGGCGGCCAGCGCGAGCAGGTCCGCGAGGTCGTCGGCGCCGGACACCTCGGGCCCGGCCATCTCCTGCAGGCTGCCGATGCCCAGCGCGGCGGCAGCAGCGAGCGTGGCCCGCTGAGCGGCCCGTCGTTGGGCGCCGTCCACGGCGCCGTAGGCGGCCCGGCGGGCGGCGTGGTGGGCGTCCAGCCGCAACTGCCCGTCGGGGTCGTAGCCCGGCAGGCCGGTGATACCGGGGATGCGATCGAGCAGCGCCGTCGACACCGTGGCCGAATGGACGTCGACCCGCGCCAGGTAGGCGGGCCGCTCCCCCACCACGGCATCGAGGTCGTGCCGGGTCAGGCCGCGCCCTTCCGGCCAGCCGGTCTCGTCCCACCCGGTGCCCAGCAGGATGCCGTCGGGCGCGCCAGCGGCGTGCTCCCTGACGGCTGCGGTGGCCGCCTCCAGGCTCACCCTCGAGTAGAGGTCTAGTCCGGTGAGCGCGAGACCGGTCGACGTGGCGTGGATGTGGGCGTCGACGAAGGCGGGTGTGAGCAGGGCCCCCTCCCCCACGATCACGCGGCCGGAGGCCGGCGCGTCGGCGGCGTCGCCCAGCCAGGCGATCCGGCCGTCGACGACGTGGACGGCGCAGCCGGGCCGGTCGCCGACCGTCACCTCGGTGACGAGCAGGCTCACGGCGCCGCCACGCCGGCGCGCGTCGGACCCGGTCACCGGGACGGCCTCGCCCGTGCTGCGCCCGCTCACTCGCCCACGCGCGGATCGATCAGCGCCCGGACCCCCGGGGACGAGCGGTACAGGTCGAGGGCCAGGGCGGCGTGCCCGGGCGTGTAGCCGTTCCCGACCAGCATCGTCACGTCCGCCGCCATCCCCTCCGCGCCCAGGGCCGCCGCCGAGAAGGACGTGGCCATGGAGAAGAAGACCACGGTGCCTCCCTGGGCCGTGGCGAGGACCGCTCCGTGCTCGGCGCCGGGCACGTCGACGCAGACGACGGTGACGTCGACGGGTCTGCCCACGGCCGCCGCCACGGCGAGCGGATCGGTGGCATCCGCGACCAGCACCCGGTCGGCGAGGCCGGAGGCGCTCAGCGCGGCGGCCTCCGCGTCGTTGCGCACCAGGCCGGTGAGCTGGTCCGCCCCTGCCGCCCGGGCGGCGGCCAGCGACAGGCAGCCGGACTTCCCCGCCGCTCCCACGACGACGACCGAGCGCGCCCCGGTCCGCGCGACGACACGGGCGGTCGCAGCCGGCGCCCCGCAGACGTCGAGGACGGCGAGGGAGACGGCGTCGGGCAGGTCGTCGGGCAGCACGGCGGCGATCGAGCGGGCGAACAGGATCGCCGTCCCCTCCGCCGGGACCTGCTCCGAGCGGCCGTCCCAGCGCGCCAGGCCGTCGGTGATGCGCAGCGGGGTGAGCGACAGCGAGACCAGCGTGGCCACCCGTTGCCCGACCTCGAGGCCCAGCGGGGACTCCGGGCCCACGGCGTCCACGACGCCGATGAGCATGCCGCCCGATCCGGTCACCGGGTTCTGCATCTTCCCGCGCGCCGCGACGATCTCCAGGACGGCCGACCGGACGGCCGCGCCGTCGCCGCCGCAGGACTCCGAGAGCTGGCGGAAGGAGGCGGCGTCGAGGTTCAGGCGCTGGACCGCGATGCGCACCTCGTCCGGCCCGACCGCCGGGGCGGCGTCCAGTCGGACGGCTGCCTGGGGCAGCACGCCCTCCGGCTCGAGCACCCGGTGCACGCCCAGGGCACGTTCTTCCGATCCCGGCACACGACTCTCCTGTCTCACCCGTCCGATGCAGGAGAAGCTATCGTGTCATGGCGGCTTTGCCGAAGATATTCCCGTAAGGTCCCCCGTGTTGCGGATCCCCGCATCGACGAGTCAAGGAGGCGGAACCGTGCTCGAACAGCCCTATGAGTATTCGGCGCGGGAACTCGTCGAGCCCGATTGGCGGCGGCTCCCCGGCTTCGCGGACGTCACAGCGGAGCAGTGGCGCAGCGCCCAGTGGCAGCGCGTCAACTGCGTGAAGAACCTCCGCCAGCTGCGCGGCGTCTACGGCGATCTGCTGGACGAGTCGTTCTACGCCGACGTCGAGGCCGACCAGGCCGGCCGCGCGACGATGTCGCTGCTGCTGCCCCCGCAGATGCTCAACACGATGGTGCCGACCGAGGTCCCCTCGACCGCGGCGATGCTGGCCGACCCGGTGCGCCGCTACATGCTCCCGGTGGCCTCCGACCGGCTTCCCGGTGCGGCGGCCAGCCACCCCTACGCGGCGCGCGACTCCCTGCACGAGCACGAGATGTGGGCCGTCGAGGGCCTCACGCACCGCTATCCGACCAAGGTGCTGGCCGAACTGCTCCCGACCTGCCCGCAGTACTGCGGCCACTGCACCCGCATGGATCTGGTCGGCAACTCGACGCCCGCCGTCCCCAAGCTGAAGTTCGAGCTCAAGCCGGTCGATCGGCAGACGGCGATGCTCGAGTACCTGCGGCGAACCCCCGGCGTCCGCGACGTCGTCGTCTCGGGTGGGGACGTCGCCAACCTGCCCTTCAAGAACCTCGAGGCGTTCGTCGCCGGCCTGCTGGAGATCGAGTCCGTCCGCGACATCCGGCTGGCGTCGAAGGCGCTGATGGGCCTCCCGCAGCACTGGCTGCAGGACGACGTCGTCGCGGGCATGACCCGGCTGGCCACCACCGCCCGGGAGCGCGGGGTGTCCCTCGCCGTGCACACCCACGTGAACGCCGCGCAGTCGGTGACCCCGCTGGTGGCGGAGGCGGCGAAGGCGATGCTGGCCGCCGGCGTGCGCGACGTGCGCAACCAGGGGGTGCTGCTCGAGGGCGTCAACGCGGCGGCGACCCAGCTGCTCGACCTGTGCTTCGCGCTCCAGGACGGCGCCTCGATCACGCCCTACTACTTCTACATGTGCGACATGATCCCCAGCGCCGAGCACTGGCGGGTGTCACTGGCGCAGGCGCAGACCCTGCAGCACGACATCATGGGTTACCTGCCGGGCTTCGCGACCCCCCGGATCGTGTGCGACGTCCCCTACGTCGGCAAGCGCTGGGTGCACCAGGTGGCCGAGTACGACCGTGAGCGCGGCATCAGCTACTGGACGAAGAACTACCGCACCGGGATCGAGCGCACCGACGAGGCGGCGCTCGACCGTCGTTACACCTACTACGACCCGATCCGGACCCTGCCGGAGCGGGGGCAGCAGTGGTGGGCCGAGCGTGAGCACGATCCGGTGGCCGCCGAGCTGCGGGCCGCGAGCTCGCGGGCAGCCTCGGCTGCCGATCTGCTGGGCTGAACGCGAGCGGTACACGGGTGTCCGCACTACTGCTGCGGGGGTAGGCACCGCCCGTGGGGGCGATCGGCGGGGAACTGCTGCGGACCGAACGGCTGCGCCTGCGCCCGTGGACGACGTCGCCCCGCGACATCGCCCGGCTCACCGACATCTACACCCGCGAGGAGATCACCCGCTGGGTCGGCGGCACGCCGTCCGTACCGCCGGCCGAGCTGGTGGCCCGGTGGGCGCAGGTGAGCGTCCTGGACGAGCGCTACGGCTGCTGGGCGATCGAGCGCCGCGATGCCTCGGTCGCCGGAACGGTGCTGTTCAAGCCGTTGCCCAACGGGGTCGGCGAGGTGGAGGTCGGCTGGCACCTGCACCCCGACTCCTGGGGCCACGGCTTTGCGACCGAGGCCGCACGTGCGGTGATCGAGCGGGGGTTCGCCGCCGGCGTGCCGGAGGTCTATGCCGTCGTGCGCCCGGGGAACCGGGCGTCGATGGCGGTGTGCGCCCGGCTGGGCATGCAGCCCCTCGGGCGCTTCCGCCGGTGGTACGACGTGGAGCTGGAGACATTCCGGTTGATGGCGCCCGTCGTCGTCGAGTGACCGGGGGGCGAGCGACCCGGGTCAGCGGCGGATGCCGAGCCGGGCGGCGAGACGCTTCAGCGGGTGCGGCCGCTCCGCGGTCACCTCCTTGCCGGCGGCGCGGACCGAGTCCGTGACCGCTGCCTCCTCCGGCGTGGGTGCCGTGCCGCCCAGGTGGGCGGGCAGCCACCAGCGGTCGTCGTCACCGGCCGGCTGCTGCGGATAGGTGCGCTGGGCCTCGTCCAGCAGGGCCTCCATCGCGGCCCGCGTGCGCCGCAGCAGCGCCTGCGGCTTCTCCCCCGCCCCGGGGACGAGCGGCTCGCCGAGGATCACGGTGACCGCGACGTCGCGACGGAGGTCGACCTTGTGCCCCTTGGTGGCGACCCGGTGACCGCCCCAGACGGCGGCCGGGATGAGTGGCACCCCGGCGTCCACCGCCATGCGGGCCGCGCCGGCCTTGAGGTCCTTCACGGTGAAGCTCGTGCTGATCGTGGCCTCGGGGAAGACGCCGACGACCTCGCCGTCCTTCAGGGCACGGACAGCGGCCTCGAAGGCGGCGGCGCCGGCCTTGCGGTCGACGGGGATGTGCTGCATCGCCCGCATGAACGGGCCGGAGAACCAGTGGTCGAACACGGGGGACTTCGCCATGAACCGGACCAGCCGGTGCTGCGGCAGAGCGCCCAGACCGAGGAAGGTGAAGTCGAAGAAGCTGACGTGGTTGCTGCAGATGATCGCCCCACCCGTGGCGGGCACGTGCTCGGAGCCGCGCACGTCGAAGCGGAAGCGGAACAGCCGGAAGACGATCAGGCAGATCCGGATGACGATCCGGTAGGGACGGTCCCGCCGGGGCGGCGTGGCGCCGAAGAGGTTGCGGCGGACGACGTCGCGCCAGCTCGCGGTGTACATGGGCGGAATCTAGCCGGTCGTGCCGTACGCCGCCTGGGCGGTGCCGTCCGGTCGGCCGGCGGTGAGCGCCACGGCGGCGCGGACCACCGCGGTGAGGTCACCGGTCTCCTCGTGGACCCGACGCTGCAGGTCGGCGCCGGTCCCTCGCCGCAGCAGCGCACCGAGGCCGTCAGCCACCTGCTGCTCGTCGCCGGCGTCGGCCAGGGCGGGGCGGACGTGGTCGAGCAGGGCGCCGAGCACGTCGGCTGCCGGCGCCGGGCGGCCCGTGAGGGGGTGGACGAGGTCGCCGGTAAGTCCGGACCGGCCGGCCCGCCAGGCGGCGACGCGGAGCACCGCCGCGGGGACGGCGGGCGGCGGATGCCCGGCCCGGGCGTCGCGGGCGGCGGTCTCCACCAGGCCGCGGACGATCCCGGCCATGGTGACGGCGTCCTCGACGCGGAGTGCGACGTCGGCGGTGCGGACCTCGACGGTGGGCCAGCTGGCCGACAGGCGGGCGTCGAAGTAGACCATGCCGGGGTCGAGGACGGTCCCCGTGGCGAGCACCTGGTCGATCAGCCGGTGGTACGCCGCGGCGTCGGCGAACACCTCGTTGGGGCCCGCGGAGGGCCACCGGTGCCATGCCTGGGACCGGAAGCTCGCGTAGCCGGTGTCCTCCCCCTGCCAGAACGGGGAGTTGGCGGTGAGGGCGGTGAGCACCGGCAGCCAGATGCGGATGCGATCGAGGACGGCGACCCCCTCGTCGTCGTCGGCGACCGAGACGTGCACGTGGCAGCCACACGTGAGCATCTCCCGGGCGGTGAGCCCGAAGGCGTCGAGCATCCGGGCATAGCGGTCGCCCTCGGTCGGGACGGGCCTGACCGGGACGGGCGAGGTGGCCAACGCCGCGACGTGCGCACCGGTGGCGGCTGCCGCGGACCGGGCTCGGGCGCGCCAGAACCGCAGCTCGCCGTCCACCTCGGACAGGCTGTGGCAGACCGCCGTGCCCAGCTCGAGCTGTTGCGCCTTGAGTTCAGGCATCAGGTGGGCCGCGGGCCCGCCGCCGTCCGCCTGGCTGCCGTCTCGCTCGGCGCGGTCGTGCTCCGCGGGGTTCTCGCCTTCGCCCCGCCGGGACGCGACCTCCAGGGCGTCGGGTGCCAGCGGGACCGGCCGGCCGTCGTCGTCGACCACGAGCAGTTCTTCCTCGACACCTACCGTCCGCACGTCCCCATGATCGTCAGCGTCGCGAATCGGCGCCGGGTGGACGCATCCCGGCCATTCATCGGGGCGGCGCACATCCCCTTACCGTTATCCCCAACTTTGATATGGACATTGGCGGTACCTGCGGTCCCGCTCTCCCTCCTGGTCGCCCTGCGAACGCCACCGCAGTTCCCACGATTGCTGCTATGGCGCCCGGAGGGCGCCGGTGACTTTCTTCGGCAGGTGACCACGAATTCTTGGTGCACTTTTGTTAGGGATAACGGTAGTGTCACGTCATGCGAGGTGGATGGCAGCAGCCGCTGCCCGACATGCCGGCCCCTCCCCCGGCCCGAGCCTGGCGGCGCCTGGACGCGCCACCGGGGTACGCCGCCCAGTGGCGCCGGCTGGCCGAGGCCGCACTCGAGCTCGGCCTGGGACCCGATCAGCTGAGCGAGACGGGCCTCGAACCGCTCACGGCAGCGCGCGGCTGGAAGCCGGCCACGGTGGCCCTGTACAGCAAGGTCGCCCGGTACGGAGGGGTCGCGCTGCCGCGTGTCCCGACGCCGGAGCCCGATCCGCCGGAGCTGGATCTGCGTCCGCTCACCCAGGTCCGGACCCAGGACCCCGAGCACCTGCGGGCGGTGGCGTGGTGCGCGATCGCCCTGGGCTGGCCGGCGCCGGTGGCCGCCTTCCGGCCACTGCGCCGCGACCAGGTGCGCGCCACGACCCGCCGCCTGCTCCTCTCCACCGACGACGGTGAGTGGTCGGTGCCCGGCGCCCTGACCGCGTGGCATGCCTGGGAAGCGGTGCGGAGCCGCTTCCCCGCCCTGGCGGACAGCCCGTGGGTGCTGCCGGCGCTGCGACGGGGGCCGGGCCTGGACTCGCGGATCGGCGGCCGGCTGTCCAACCAGGCGCTTCAGGCGACGTTCACCAAGCACGCCAGCCGGACCGCGCAGCACCTGCGGGCCACCGCCGCCCCGTCACGCCAGGCCCATGCCGAGGAACTCGCTGCGGCCTACCGGGAGCTCTCCTACGACTCCTACCGGCGCCTGGCCCTGGCCGCCGGGGCGCCGCCGGTGGCGGCGCGCGGCGTAGTGCGGGCTGCCCGCGCAGTGAACCGGGGTCATCGGCTGGTGGGCTGAACCGGGGCGGTCAGAGCAGGGACAGCTGGTCCGCTGGCTCCGGCCCCGCCGGGCCACGCGTTGCCGTGGCCCTCTTCGGCCGGACGCCAGGGAGGCCGCCGGTGGCCAGGCTGCCGATCGGGAACGAGCCCGCGGGGTCGCCGGGGATCCCCGTGACGGCGTCGACGATGTTGCGGGCGGTGCCGCCGGACTGGCGGTCGAGGCCGTGCTTCGCGAGGAGCGGCGCCACCCGCGCGGACAGCCAGCCGCGGTACTCGGCAGGCACGTAGGCGCCTCGGCGGTAGAGCTGCTCGTACCGCGGGACGAGTTCGGGGTGGTCGCGGGCCAGCCAGGCCATGAACCACTCGCGGGCACCCGGGCGCAGATGCAACGGCAGGACGGTGAGCCCGGTCGCGCCTGCGGCGGCGACGGCGGCGATCGCGGCGTCGAGGTGCTCGACCCCGTCGGTGAGGCCCGGCAGGACCGGCGCCATGAAGACGCCGCAGGACAGTCCGGCGTCGGTGAGGGCACGGACCAGGTCGAGGCGGGCCCGCGGTGTGGGCACACCTGGCTCGAGGGCGTGGTGCAGGTCGTCGTCCCAGATGGCCATGGAGACGCCGAGCCCCAGCGGAACCTGGCGCGCCGCCTGGGTCAGCAGCGCGAGGTCGCGCCGGAGCAGCGTGCCCTTGGTGAGGATGGAGAAGGGTGTGCCGGACTCGGCCAAGGCCTGAATGACGCCGGGCATCAGCGTGTAGCGGCCCTCGGCGCGCTGGTAGGGGTCGGTGTTGGTGCCGAGCGCCACGTGCTCGCGCGTCCACGACGGTCGCGCCAGTTCCCGCCGCAGGACGTCGACGAGGTTGGTCTTGACGACGACCTGGGAGTCGAAGTCGCGGCCGGTATCCAGCTCCAGCCATTCATGCGTTCTGCGGGCGAAGCAATTGTGGCTGATGACGCCGTTGGCGATGAAGTCGCCGGTTCCGGTCGTGATGTCGTACATGGGCATCTCGAGTCCGAGCGCCTGGATGTCGCTGACCCGGAGGGCGGCGTCGCTCTCGACGGCGATCCCCTCGACCGGGCACGTGGCGAGAGACTCCACCGTCCGGCCGAAGCCGAGCAGCTCGTCGTTGGTCGTCAGGTGGGGACGACGATCGCGCCCGGCCATGGCGCCGGTGACGTACTTCCAGCCGCGGGGGGTGAGGAACCGATGGTCACCGCTCGCGACGAGTTCCGTCCCGTCCTCCAGGCTCACCCGGTGGGCCGGCTTGACCGTGGCCCAGTGGGCGAGAACCTCGGTCTGCACGTAGTGCCGATACGTGCCCCGGCGTTCGGTGCCGATGAGCCGGTCCCCCACCTGCAGCTCGGCGATCGGTCGCCGGCGCCCGTCGGCCAGAAGGACCTGCGTGTCACCTCGTAGGCAGTACACGCACGAATGGGAACAGCCCCGATACGGGTTGATCGTCCACGGGAACGGCATCGCCGACTCGCCGGGCACATGGTTCAGGGCGCTCTGCGCCCGCACCTCGTGGAACGTCAGGCCGGGGAACTCGGGCACCTGCACGCTACGCAGCAGCCCCCGGATGCTCGGCATCCCCGGCAGGAGCGCGGGTTCGGGCAGGTCCAGCCGCTGCGCGTCCCATCGCATGGCGTCCATGCGAACACACGTTCGAACCGATGTCCAGCTCGTGGCGCGGTCAGATCGGCGGGCGGTTCTCGTAGAACGACGACAGCACGACCGTCGTCCGCGTGGTGACGTTCGCCGCCGCCCGGATGTCGTGCAGCAGGTGCTCGAGGGCGTCGGGCGAGGCGACCCGCACCTTGAGGATGTAGCTCTCCACGCCGGCGACGGAGTGGCACTCCTCGATGGCGGTCAGGTGGGCCAGCCGCGCCGGGGCGTCGTCGGGCTGGGCCACGTCGATGGGTGTGATGGAGACGAACGCCGTCAGCGGGAGGCCGAGGGCCTTGGCGTCCAGCGTCGCCCGGTACCCGGTGATCAGGCCCCGCTGCTCGAGCCGCCGCACCCGCTGGTGCACCGCGGAGACCGACAGGCCGACCTTCTCGGCCAGGTCGGTGTAGCTGGCCCGGCCGTCCCGTGCCAGGGCGGCCAGCAGGGCCCGATCGACGTCGGCGGCCGGCACGCCACCGGCGCCCGGCTCAGCCGGGGAGTTCGACGAGTTCACGGGGACCGTTGTTGAGCAGGCGGACGCCGTCCTCGGTGCAGACGACGATGTCCTCGATGCGGGCGCCGCGGCGCCCGGCCAGGTAGATACCCGGCTCGACCGAGAACGCCATGCCCGGCAGCAGCGGCAGGTCGTTCCCGGCGACGATGTAGGGCGCCTCGTGGGTGTCCAGCCCGATGCCGTGGCCGGTGCGGTGGATGAAGTGCTCCCCCCAGCCCGCGTCGGCGATGACCTGCCGGGCGGCGGCGTCGATCTCCTCGGCGGTCACGCCCGGGCGCACCGCCGCGGTGGAGGCCTGCTGCGCGGCCTGGAGGACGCCGTACCACTCGGCGACCTCGGCGTCCGGCGAGCCGCCGACGACGTAGGTACGGGTGCAGTCGGAGCGGTAACCCGTGGACGTCCCACCGCCGAGATCGACGACGACCAGGTCGCCGGCCTCGATCGTGCGGTCGGACAGCTCGTGGTGCGGGCTCGCGCCGTTCGGACCGGACCCCACGATGACGAAGTCGACGCTCACGTGGCCCTCCTCGAGGATCGCGGCCGCGATGTCGGCGCCGACCGCGGCCTCGGTGCGCCCGACCCGGAGCCACTCCCCCATGCGCGCATGCACGCGGTCGATCGCCGCACCGGCCAGGGCCAGCTCCTCGACCTCCGCCGCGGACTTCACCATGCGCAGCCGGTCGATGACGGGGCTGGCGAGTGCGAGCTCCGATCCCGGCAGAGCGCGCTGGACGCCCAGCGCATGCTCGGCCCAGCTGCGCGCGCCCACGGCGACGCGGCCCGGGGACCGGCTCAACCGGGCCGTGGCGGCACCGGCCAGCAGGGCGAACGGATCGTCGGTCTCGTCCCACGCCAGGACGTCGAGCCCGAGGCTCCCGGCCGGGCTGGCCTCGACCATCGGCGCCTCCAGCCGGGGAACCACGAGGAAGGCCTCGCCCCGCGCGGGAACCGCGAGGGCGGTCAGTCGCTCCAGCGGGTGGGCGTTGTAGCCCACGAGATACCGGAGGTCCGAGCCGGGCGTGAGCACCAGCAGGTCGGTCCCGGTCTCGACGGCGATGTCCCGGGCGGCATGCAGCCGATCGATCGTCACGAGGGGGCGGTTTCCGGCCGGTGCAGTCGCGATTCCCACCACCGCAGACTAGCCACGGGGACCGCCGTTCTCCGCAATCGTTTCCAGACCGCTACCGTCCGCCACCGTGACGACGATGCTCCTGGACGCGGCCAGCCTCTACTTCCGGGCCTTCTACGGCGTCCCGACCAGCGTGACGACGCCGGACGGCCGGCCGATCAACGCGGTGCGCGGGTTCGTCGACATGACCGCGCGGCTGCTGACCACGCACGGTCCCGACCGGCTGGTCGCCTGCTGGGACGACGACTGGCGGCCGGCCTTCCGGGTGGAGGCACTCCCCTCCTACAAGGCGCACCGGGTCGCCCCCGAGGGCGGCGAGGAGGTGCCTGACGAGCTGAGCCCCCAGGTCCCGGTGCTGATCGACGTCCTGGCCGCCGCGGGCATCGACCGCGTCGGCGCACCGGGCTACGAGGCGGACGACGTCATCGGCACCCTGGCCACCCGCGCCCGCGGCCCGGTCGACGTGGTCACCGGCGACCGCGACCTCTTCCAGCTCGTGGACGACGGGCGGGGCATCCGGGTCCTCTACACCGCTCGCGGGATCGCGCACATCGAGCTCGTCGACGAGGCCGCCGTCACCGCGAAGTACGGGATCCCGGGCGGCACGTACGCGGACTTCGCCGTGCTCCGGGGCGACCCGAGCGACGGGCTGCCGGGAGTGGCCGGGGTGGGCGCGAAGACGGCGGCGGCGCTGATCAACGAGTTCGGCGACCTGACCGGCATCCGGGCCGCCGTCGCGCGGACCGTCGTCCCGAGACCGCCGCTGACGGCCGCGGTGCTGAAGAAGCTGCACGCGGCGTCGGACTACCTGGACGCGGCGCCCGTGGTCGTGGCGGTGGCGCGCACGATCGACCTGCCACCGGTCGAGGGCACCCTCCCCCGCTCGCCGGCCGACCCCGAGGCCCTGACGACCCTGGCCGCGCGGCACGGGCTGGAGTCCTCGCTCAGGCGGCTGGGCGCCGCCCTCGGCTGGCCGGCCGACGCGGTCGGGTGACGCGGTCGGGTGACGGTCACGGCTCGGTCCACGTGTAGGCCGCCGAGTCCTCGTCG
Organism: Blastococcus mobilis; assembly: GCF_900188025.1. Taxonomy (GTDB): domain Bacteria; phylum Actinomycetota; class Actinomycetes; order Mycobacteriales; family Geodermatophilaceae; genus Blastococcus_B; species Blastococcus_B mobilis. Next base: position 97,107 of record NZ_FZNO01000010.1, on the reverse strand, counting down.
GTGATGGCGATCCGCAGGGTGACGTCCTCGCCGTCGGCGGTCGTCCCGCTGCACTCGTAGGTCGCGCCCGCCTCGACCTTCATCTCCTCGGCGCAGTCGAGGTCGATGGCCACGCCCTCGCGTTCCTCGAACTGGCCGGCGACGTCCCGCTCGACCGCCGTCCGGTCCAGCACCGTGGAGGAGAGGCTCAGCGCCAGGACGACGGCACCGGCGATGAGCAGGAGGAGCCCCGCCGTCACGCCCGCGATGAGCCCGACCCGGGATCTCCGCTGCGGCGCCGGCTGCCCGTAGGGCCCGGGACCGTACGGTGGCACCCCGTACTGCTGCGGAGGCCCGGCGGGAGGGCCGTAGGGCTGCCCGTACGGCTGGGCCGGGTACGGCTGAGGCCGGCGGCTGTAGGGCTGCTGGACCTGCCCCGGGTGGATGCGCTGGCCGACGGCGGGCGGTGGACGCTCGTACGACGGCACGGGCCGCGTCGGATGACGGTCGGGGTCGTAGGGATCGCCGCGGCCGTCCGCCGGCTGGTCCCTGCCCTGCGGCGGGTCGGTCATGGCCACTCCCCGGTCCGGCGTCCCCCGTGACGATCGATCGCCGGGGCCCCGCGAATTGTGTCCCACGCCATCCCCGGGTGGCCGGCGGCGAGCCGCGGTCAGCCGCCGGCCGCGACGGCGACCACTCCCCGGCGCACCCGGCCGACCGCCGCGCGCGCGATCGCCGCGACCGGTTCCTCGGCGACCTTGGCCAGCTGGTCGAGCAGGTCGATGAGCTGGCGCATCCACCGGACGAAGTCACCGCCGGAGAGCTCGGTGCCCGCCTGCTCGGCGCCGGCGAGGACGCGGTCGAGGCTCTGCCCGTCGGCCCACCGGTAGGCGGCCCAGGCGAACCCCAGGTCCAGATCGCGGGTGACCCGCACGTCGTGGTCGGACTCGACGTCGTGCAGCCGCGCCCGGATCCGCCGCATCTCCGCGATCGCGGCGGCGACCTTGCCCGCGGGCACGGCCGGTAGCGCGGGGTTGTCCCGCCGGGCCTCGAACACGACTGTCGACGCCGCCGCCGCGAGCTCGGCCGGCGTCAGCCCCCGCCAGGCGCCCGAGCGCAGGCACTCGGCCACCAGCAGGTCGGCCTCCGACCAGATCCGGGCGAGCCGGTGCCCGTCGGCGGTGACCACGGGGACGTCGTCGGCCGCGCCGAGCACCTCGGTGTCGGCGGGCACCAGCGGCGCGACCTCCGGGACGAGGTAGCCGAGCTCCTCGAGGACGTCGCAGGTGGCGTCGAACTGGCGGGTGAGCGACCCGGTCCGCTCGGCCATCTTCCGCTGCAGCCCGTCGGCTTCCCGAACGGCGCGCAGCCACTGCTCCGCGACCCGCACCCGCTCCTCGCGATCGGGCAGCTGGTGGACCGGATGGTTGCGGAGCGCCTGGCGCAGGTCGGCGAGCACCGGGTCGTCGGCCGCCCCCGACCGCTGCTTGATCCGCCGGGCCCCGAGGTCGTTCTCCACGCGTGCGTTCCGCAGGGTCGAGGCCAGGTCCCGCCGGGCGTGCGGGCTGCGGTGGTTGAAGTTCTTGGGCACCCGCACCCGGGCCACCGCCGTCACCGGCGTCGGGAAGTCGACCGAGCCCAGCCGGCCGGCCCACTTGTCCTCGGTCACTACCAGCGGGCGCGGGTCGGCCAGGTCGGTGATGCCGGCGTCGATGACGACGGCCAGCCCCTGCCGCCGTCCCGAGGGCACGCGGATGACGTCACCGGGCCGCAGCGCAGCGAGGGCGTCCGCGGTCTCCATGCGGCGCTTGGCCTGCGAGTCCCGGGAGAGCTCCTTCTCCCGGTCGGCGATCTCGCGGCGCAACTGGGCGTAGGCGCCCACGTCGCCCCGGTCGGAGTGCATCTCGGCGGCGAAACGCGCCGCGTCCTGCTCGTGCCGGGCGGCGGCGCGGGCCAGGCCCACCACCGACCGGTCGGCCTGGAACTGGGCGAAGGAGGAGGCGAGCAGCTCGCGGGCCCGCGCCCGGCCGAACGAGCTGACCAGGTTGACCGCCATGTTGTAGCTGGGCCGGAACGAGGACCTCAGCGGGTAGGTCCGGGTGCTGGCCAGTCCCGCGACCACCGAGGGGTCCATGCCAGGCGCCCAGATCACCACCGCGTGGCCCTCGACGTCGATCCCCCGCCGGCCGGCCCGACCGGTGAGCTGGGTGTACTCCCCCGGCGTGACGTCGACGTGCGCCTCGCCGTTCCACTTCACCAGCCGCTCGAGCACGACGCTGCGCGCGGGCATGTTGATGCCCAGGGCGAGGGTCTCGGTGGCGAAGACGGCCTTCACCAGGCCGCGGACGAAGAGCTCCTCGACGGTCTCCTTGAACGCCGGCACCAGACCCGCGTGATGGGCCGCGAGCCCGGCCAGCAGGGCCTCGCGCCACTCCCAGAAGCCGAGGACGTGGAGGTCCTCCTCTGGCAGGGATCCGGTCCGCCGGTCGATGATCTCGGCGATCTCGGCCCGCTCGGCCTCGTCGGTCAGCCGCAGCCCGCTCAGCAGGCACTGGTGGACGGCGGCGTCGCAGCCGTTGCGGCTGAAGACGAAGGTGATCGCGGGCAGCAGGCCGGCGGCGTCCAGGCGGCTGATGACGTCGGGGCGGGCCGGCGGCCGGTACCGCGGCTTGTGCCAGGACTCGCGGCGCGAGCCGCCGTTGCCGCCGTGCCAGCTGTCGATCCGCCGCTCGTGCTCGCGGACGTAGCGCACCAGCTCGGGGTCCACGACCGACGAGCCGCGCTCGCGCGTGGACAGCTCGCGCGGTCCCTCGCCCTGCTCCCCCGCGTGCGCCGACGGACGCAGGGCGAACAGGTCGAACACCCGGTTGCCGACGAGCATGTGCTGCCACAGCGGCACGGGCCGGACCTCGCTGACGACGACCTTCGTGTCGCCGCGGACGGTGACCAACCAGTCGCCGAACTCCTCGGCGTTGCTCACCGTCGCCGACAGGGAGACGAGGGTGACCCACTGCGGGAGGTGGATGATCACCTCCTCCCACACGGCGCCACGGAACCGGTCGGCGAGGTAGTGCACCTCGTCCATGACCACGTAGCCGAGACCGTCGATCGCCGGGGAGTCGGCATAGAGCATGTTGCGCAGGACCTCGGTGGTCATCACCACCACGGGCGCCCCGCCGTTGACCGCGTTGTCCCCGGTCAGCAGGCCGACCGTGTCCGGCCCGTAGCGCTCCACCAGGTCGGCGTACTTCTGGTTGGACAGCGCCTTGATCGGCGTCGTGTAGAACGCCTTGCGTCCCTCGGACAGGGCCTTGTGGACGGCGAACTCGCCGACCACGGTCTTGCCGGCGCCGGTCGGGGCGCAGACGAGCACACCCGAGCCCTCGTCCAGGGCCTCGCAGGCCTCCACCTGGAAGGGGTCGAGGGAGAAGCCGAGCTCGGCGGTGAAGTCCGACAGCGTGGGATGGGCGGTCCGCCGCCGGGCAGCCGCGTAGCGCTCAGCTGGGCTGGACATGTCTCCACAGTAGGGACCTTGCTGCCCCCCACCATAGAAGGACCCCGTCCTCCTCATCCCTCGCAGGCTCGGACGAGCCTCGGGACGAGGCCGGCGGCGGGTCCTGCCGGCAGGCCGACGGGCTCAGCGCCCGGCACCCACCACGGTCAGGGCACCCGCGATGCACTCGGCGACGGTGGGCAGCGGGGCGACCGGTTCCCCGTCGGCGTAGGCGGTGGCCCCCGGGCTGGACAGCTCCACCCGGGCCGCCCGGAACACCGAGACCGACGGGTGGTCGACGTGCGTTCCCGACGTCAGCAGCGGCTTGGTGCGGATGAGCTCCAGCCGCGTGGTGGCACCGACGACGGTGACGTCGAAGAGCCCGTCCCCGGGGTCGGCGCCCGGGCAGATCTTCATCCCCCCGCCGTACCAGGCCGTGTTCCCGACGGCGACCATCGTGATCGGCAGGGTCTGCGACTCGCCGTCCAGCACGAGCGTCAGCTCCCGCGGCCGGAGTCGGGCCAGTTCGGCCAGGACGGCGACGTCGTACCGGCGGCGCCCCCGTGGCCACCGCAGCCGATTGGCCCGGTCGGTGACGGCGGAGTCGAAGCCGCAGCACAGGACGGTGGCCCACCACCGGTCGCCGGTCCGCCCCGCGTCGACGGTCCGGGTGGTGCCTGCCATCAGGTCCTCGGCGGCCGCCCGGGCGGCGGCCAGCGGGTCGCGGGGTGCCCCCAGCGCCCGCACGAGGTCGTTGCCCGTGCCGGCCGGGATCATCGCCAGCGGTGTCGTCGTCCCGGCCACGGCCTGCAGGGCGGCGTGCACCGTTCCGTCCCCGCCGACGGCGACCACCGCACGGGTGCCGGCGGCGACCGCCTTGGCCGCCTGCCGCTCGGCCTCGGCACCACTGTCCGCGGGCAGCACCTCGGGGTCGAAGCCGACCTCACGGAAGGCGGCCAGCACCTCCACCGCCAGGACGGCGCCGCGCCCGCGTCCGGCCGCCGGGCTGACGAGGACGGAGACGTCCGCGCCGAAGGTGCTCATCAGTCCTCCGCTCAGCCGCGCGTGGACGCGGTCGAGGGATCGTAGTCGGCGCCCAGGGCGGAGGGCCGGGCGTCCAGCGGCGAGGCCTCGTCGTCGTCGAGGTCGTGGAAGTGCTCCAGCGCCTCCCGCTTGGCCCGGCGCTTGTCGACGACGCGCGCGATCTGGATGGCGCCCTCGAACAGCACGATCATCGGCCCGGCCATCGCCAGCATGGTGAACGGGTCCTGGGTCGGCGTGACGAACGCGGCGAAGACGATGGTCAGGAAGAAGATCCAGCGCCGGGACCTCTTCAGCGCGTTGTAGCTCAGGACGCCGACGAGGTTGAGGGCGACGGCGATCAGCGGCAGCTCCAGCGACAGCCCGAAGGCCACGAGCAGGCTGATCACGAAGCCCAGGTAGTCGGGGGCGGTGAGCTGGAACGCCACCTCGCCGCCGGCCAGCCCGAGCAGCAACTCCAGTCCCTTGCGGAGGGTCAGCCAGGCGAGGAACGCGCCGGCGGCGAAGAGCAGCGTGGAGGCGACGACGAACCCGACGGTGTAACGCTTCTCGTTGCGCTTGAGCCCGGGGGTGATGAACGCCCACAGCTGGTAGAGCCAGAACGGTGCGGAGAGCACCGCGCCGGCGATCAGACCGATCTTCAGCCGCAGCAGCACACCGCCGAACACGTCGAGGACCACCAGCCGGCAGGACTCGTCGCCCTGGAACCGGAAGTCGGGCGGCAGCGCGCAGTACGGCTCGGTGAGGAAGGTGAGCAGGCCCCGGTCGTACCAGAGGAAGCCCACGACGGTGCCCAGGGCGAGCGCCAGCAGCGCCTTGGCGATGCGGTTGCGCAGTTCGGTGAGGTGGGCGACGAGGGTCATCGTCGCCTGGGGGTCACGGGCTTGCCGCCGTCGCCGAAGCCTCGGGCGCCCGCCCTCGCTCACCGGTGCCTGCCTGGTGCGAAGGTCAGCGGGAGCCGTCGGCCGCGCGGGTCTGCTCGGCGCGGGCCCGCAGCTCGGCGGCACGCGCCTCGGCGGCGCGGGCCTCCTCGTGCAGCTGGGTGCTCGGGTCGTCACCGGCCGGGCCGGCGATCTCGCCGCGGACCGGCGCGGTCTGCGCCGCGTCCTTCGTGCGCACGTCGTCGTCCTTCATGCCCTTCATCTCGCCCTTGAAGATCCGCAGCGAGCGGCCGAGCGAGCGGGAGGCGTCCGGGAGCTTCTTGTAGCCGAAGAGCAGCAGGATGGCCAGGACGATCAGGCCAATCTCCAGCGGGCCGAGATTCACTGGTCCTCCAGGGGTGGGTGGCACCGGGGATGTTACGCCGAACGGGGTTCGCGACCCGGGCCCCGCGCGGACGTTCGCGCCGTGCTGGTCCGGTTGCCGCCTGTTGTTCAGCCGGAGTTCGCCCGGCCGCCCTGGACCTCGGCCGCCCGGGTGGCGGTGGCCTGCGCCTGCTCCAGGAGCGGCCGCACGTCCCGCTCGGCGGCCTCGAGCTCCCGGTTCAGCCGGCCGAAGGCACCCAGCACCCCGTAGCCGACCACGCCGAGGGCGACCAGCGCCAGGACGACCACGACCGCCAGCACGATCCAGAACAGCACGCGCCGACCCTAACCGGCGCTGTCCGTGGCGACGCCCCCGTACCGGGCGAGGGCGGCACGGGCGTCGGCGGCCACCTGGGTGGCCAGGTCGGCCGGCTCGTCGACCAGCGCATCCCCGCCGAGGGAGGCGACCAGCCGCCGGGCCCAGGAGAGATCCTGGGTCCGCACGGTCACGGCGAGCCCGCCGGGTGGGTCGTCGACGGCGGACACCGAGTCCACCGGGTAGTAGTCGGCGACCCACCGCGCGCTGCGGGACAGCCGCAGGCGGACGGCCGGCGAGCCGGGGTCGGGCTGGTAGACGCCGTTGTCGATGTCGCGCTCGTGGGCCTGCGGCGGTGGGGCGGCCGGCTCGTCGAGCGCGACGACGTCGTCCACCCGGTCGAGCCGGAACAGCCGCACGCCCTCGGCCCTCCGGCACCACGCCTCGAGGTACCACTTCCCGTCCACGAGGAGCAGGCGCATCGGATCGACGGTCCGCTCGGTCCGCTCGTCCCGGGTCGGCACGTAGTAGTGCAGGTGCAGTGCCCGCTTGCGCTCCAGGCCGTCCCGCACGACGGCCAGCGCCTCCTCGCGCGCGTCGACGCTGACGGCGACCGGGGTGACCCGGTCGCCGGCGTGCCCGGCCGCGGCCGAGACCTTCGCCAGGGCGCGGCTCACCGCCTCGCGCTCGGCCAGGCCCGGCAGCTCGAGGAGGGTCTTCAGCGCGACCACCAGGGCGACGGCCTCGTCGGTGGTCAGCCGCAGCGGCCGCACCATGCCCGCGGTGAAGGTGACCCGCACCCGCTCGCCCTCGAAGGACAGGTCGATCAGGTCACCGGGCCCGTAGCCGGGCAGCCCGCACATCCAGAGCAGCTCGAGATCGCTGCGGAGCTGCCGCTCGCTGACGCCGAAGTCGCGGGCGGCCTCGGCGACGAGCACCCCCTCGGGCCGGGCGGTCAGGTACGGGACGAGCGCCAGCAGGCGCGTCATCCGGTCGGTGGTGCCGGTGGTCGTCACGCCGGCTCCCCCATCGCCGCGAGCCGGGTGAGGCGGGCGATCACGGCGTCGCGCAGCTCGGCAGGTGCCTCCACGAGGACGTCGGAGCCGTAGGCCGCGAGCTGGTCGGCGAGCCGCCCGGGCTCGGTCGTGCGCAGCTGGAGTCGGTCGTCCCCGTCCTCGCCACCGCCCAGGGGGGTGGCGTGCCGACGCAGCCCGATGGCGGTCCCCGGCCGGGCACGGACGACGACCAGCTGCTCCTCCCCGCTGACCTGACCCGCGACCACCTCGGCCAAATCGAGACCGGCGGGCGGCTCGAAGGCACCGGCGGGACCGGTCGCCTTGGGGGTGCCGACGACCCGGGAGAGCCGGAACACTCGTTCGGCGCCGCGATCGAGGTCGAGGCCCACGAGGTACCAGCGGCCGTGCCAGGCCACGACCCCCCAGGGCTGCACGCGGCGGCGGGAGGGGGTGTCCTCGTCGGGGCGCTGGTAGCCGAACTCCAGCCGGCGACGGTCGCGGGCGGCGGCGTAGCAGGGCTCGAACGCCGGCTCCCCGGCGTCCAGACGTGGTTGGAGCGGGATGGCGCGGGAGCTGTCCACGTCGATGCCGGCCGCCTTGAGCTTCACCAGCGCGCTGTGTGCGGCACCGGCCAGCTGGGCCGACTCCCACAGCCGCAGAGCCAGGCCGACGGCCGCGGCCTCCTCACCGGTCAGCCGGATCTCGGGCAGCTCGTAGTCGGCCCGGGCGATCCGGTAGCCGTCCTCGGTGTCGAAAGCGCTGGTGCGGCCGGTCTCCAGCGGGACGCCCATCTCGCGGAGCTCGGCCTTGTCCCGCTCGAACATCCGCTTGAAGGCCTCGTCGGCACGCTCGGACCCGTCGTCGGCCTCGTAACCCGGCACGGTGGCACGGATCCGGGCGGCGGTGACGTACTGCCGCGTGCTGAGCAGGGCGATGACCAGGTTCACCAGTCGTTCTGCCCGCTTGGCCGCCATGGCGCCCAGGCTAGTCAGCCCGGGCCCTCGTTCCCGCCGCCGGTGCACCGCCGTCTGCGGCGCTGGCTAGCCTGCGGTCATGCCCTACTCCGCCGCTCCCCCCCCGCCCTCGCGGGTCCGCTGGCGACGCGGGCAGGTGACGGCCACCGGACGCAGGGGCCGGGACAGCCTGGAACTGACCGTCGAGGTGCCCGACGAGGGCCATCTGCGCGCGCTGGCCTACCCCTCACTCGTCGGCATCCCCCAGGTGGGGGACGACGTGCTGCTGAACACGACGGCGCTGGCCCAGGGCCTGGGCACCGGTGGCGTGGCCCTTGTGGTCGCCGTACCTGACCGGCTGCCCCCCGACCCCACCGGCCCGGGGCACCTGGTCAAGGCGCGCTACACGCCGCTGCAGGCGACCGTCAGCGGTGTGGACGAGCAGGACACCGAGCACCACGCGCTGTTGGCCGAGGCGGACGACCTCGGGGGCATGCCGGTGGTCGTCGCCGATCTGCACTCGGCGCTGCCCGCGATCCTGATCGGGATGCTGGCCACCGATCCGGACCTGAAGGTCGCCTACGTGATGACCGACGGCGGCGCGCTGCCGGCGGCCTTCTCCCGAACCCTGGACGCGCTGGCGCCCTCGCTGGCCGGGGTCATCACCGTCGGGCAGGCGTTCGGCGGGGACCTGGAGGCGGTCACGGTGCACACCGGCCTGCTGGCCGCGCGGCACGTCCTGGGCGCCGACCTGACGATCGTCAGCCAGGGACCCGGCAACCTGGGCACCGGAACGCCGTGGGGCTTCTCCGGGGTCGCCGCCGGCGAGGCGTGCAACGCGGTCACGATTCTGGGCGGTGAGCCGATCGGCGCCCTGCGGATCTCCGACGCCGATCCGCGGACCCGGCACCGCGGCGTCTCCCACCACTCCCTCACGGCGTTCGGGCGGGTGGCGCTGGGCGGGGTGACCCTGATCGCGCCGCGCGGCCTGTCCTCGGAGCTCGGTGGGCAGATCGACGAGGACCTCGCCGGGCAGCCCTCCCGCAACCCCGTCGTGTGGGTGGACACCGATGGCCTCGACGACGCCCTCGGGCTCTCCCCCGTGCCGCTGCGGACGATGGGCCGCGGCTACCCGGAGGAACGGGCCTACTTCCTGGCCGCCGCGGCCGCGGGGCGGTTCGCTGCCCTGCGGGTGCCCGTGGCGGAGACCAAGCCCGAGGCCGCGGGGGCGCAGGCGCCGTGATCATCGTCGCCGGCTCGCTGCGGGTCGCATCGGGCGACCGGGACGGTTACCTGGCCGCGGTCGCCGACGTCGCGGTTCAGGCCCGACGGGCGCCCGGGTGCCTCGACTTCGTGCAGGCTGCGGATCCGCTCGATCCCGAGCGGATCAACATCTTCGAGCGCTGGGAGTCCGACGAGGACCTCCAGCGCTTCCGCACGTCCGGCGACCCGGACGCGCCTCCCCCGGACGTTCCCGACGTGCTGTCGGCCGAGGTGCGGAAGTACCGGATCGCGTCGGTCGAGGCGCCGTGACATCGGTCGGCCTGCGGCCGACACCGCGGACCCCGTTTCCGGTGGGCCTCCGGCCGACACCGCTATGACATTTGTCGGCCTCCGGCCGACCTCGCTATGACACTTGTCGGCCTCCGGCCGACACCGCGACCAGCTGCCGTCCCCCAGCTGCGTTGAGCCCATCCATGAGTCGTCCCTCGCGGACCCCTCCGGGGCCCACTCGGGACGACTCACATGCTCGCGATGAGCTTGTCGACGCGCTCGTCGACGGCCTTGAAGGGGTCCTTGCAGAGGACGGTGCGCTGGGCCTGGTCGTTGAGCTTGAGGTGCACCCAGTCGACGGTGAAGTCGCGGCGCTTCTCCTGGGCCTTGCGGATGAACTCCCCGCGCAGCCGGGCCCGGGTCGTCTGCGGCGGGACGTTCTTGGCCTCGAAGATGCGCGGCTCGTGGGCCACCCGGTCGACCTGGCCGGCCCGCTCCAGCAGGTAGTACAGGCCGCGGCGGCGGCTGATGTCGTGGTAGGCGAGGTCCATCTGGGCGATGCGCGGGTGCGACAGCGGCAGATCGCGCTTGGCGCGGTAGCGCTCGAGCAGGCTGAACTTGGTCGCCCAGTCGATCTCCCGGTCGATGAGGGACAGGTCCTCGGTGTCGACGGCCTTGAGGACCCGGCCCCACAGCTCCAGCATCTGCCGGTGCTCGGCGCTGCAGCCCTCCCGGTCGGCGAAGTCGGCGGCCCGTGAGTGGTACTCGGACTGGATCTCCAGCGCCGACATCTCCTTGCCGCTGGCCAGGCGGACCTTGCGCCGGCCGGTCATGTCGTGGCTGATCTCGCGGATGGCGCGGATCGGGTTCTCCAGCGACATGTCCTTGATCGGGGTGCCGGCCTCGACCATGCGGAGCACCAGGTCGGTCATGGTGACCTTGAGCAGCGTCGTCGTCTCGTTCATGTTCGAGTCACCGACGATGACATGCAGCCGCCGGTAGCGCTCGGCGTCGGCGTGCGGCTCGTCACGGGTGTTGATGATCGGCCTGGACCGGGTCGTGGCGCTGGAGACGCCCTCCCAGATGTGCTCGGCGCGCTGGCTGACGCAGTAGATGGCACCGCGGGGGGTCTGCAGGACCTTGCCGGCGCCGACGACGATCTGCCGGCTGACCAGGAACGGGATCAGGACGTCGGCCAGGCGGCTGAACTCCCCGTGCCGGCCGACCAGGTAGTTCTCGTGGCAGCCGTAGCTGTTGCCCGCGGAGTCGGTGTTGTTCTTGAACAGGTAGATGTCTCCGGTGACGCCCTCCTCGGCCAGCCGCTGCTCGGCGTCGACCAGCAGGCCCTCGAGGATCCGCTCACCGGCCTTGTCGTGGACGACCAGCTCGCTGAGGTCGTCGCACTCGGCGGTGGCGTACTCGGGGTGGCTGCCCACGTCCAGGTACAGCCGGGAGCCGTTGCGCAGGAAGACGTTGGAGCTGCGCCCCCAGGAGACCACCCGCCGGAACAGGTAGCGGGCGACCTCGTCCGGGGACAGCCGACGCTGCCCCTTGAAGGTGCACGTGACGCCGTACTCGGTCTCGATGCCGAAGATCCGTCGGTCCACGATCTGAGCCTAGGCGCCGAGAGGGACAGAGGCGCTGTCCCGGCGCACCGGGCGGGTTCGATCGGAGGCCCGTCCGTGTCGTCAGCCCCGGCGGGTGGCGTCGAGGTGCTGGAGCAGGTCGTCGGCGACCTGCTCGATCTCCGCGTGGAGAAGGACCCTCTGCCCCCCACCGCTCGCAGGCTCGCGGCGGGACCCTGCAGCGGGCCAGTCGCCGTACGGGAAGGCGTAGCGCTTCTTGGTCTCCTCGTTCGCCTCCGCATCGACCGCCAGGTGCCAGGCGCCGTAGCCGTCGTATCCGTGCTTCTCGATCTCGGCGTTCTCGTCGTCGGCCGACGGTGCGGCATCGGCCCACTCCGTGTCGACGTCGACCTTCCCGGCGTCGATCAGCTCCCGGGCCCGGGCCACGCCGTCCTCGTTGATGCGGTAGGTCGGCACGCCCGATCAGTCCTGCGGATCGGTCCCGACGCCCCCGGCGGTGTCCGGGTTGGCGGGGTCACCGAGTCCGGGAGGGGTTCCGGGCTCGGGCACGCTCGGCGCGTGAGCGGTGGTCGCAGGTGCCTCCTCGCGGGCGTCAGGTGCGGGCACCTCGTCGCCGAGCAGGGTGCGCAGCGCGGCGCCGACGACCCGGCGGAAGGCCCGCTTCGGGCGGCGCCGATCGAGGACGGCGACCTCCAGCTGCGCGGCGGTGAGGCGGGTGGGCCCACCGTTGCCGCCGCCGGCGGTGACCGGGCTGACGGCCGAGAGCGCCCGGACACCGACCTCGAGGGCGTCGGACAGGCCCATGCCCGGATGGAAGTGCTCGCGCAGGTGACCGGTGACGGCCTCGGCCTGGCCCCCCATCACCACGAAGTCCGGTTCGTCGACGATGGAGCCGTCGAAGGTGAGGCGGTAGAGCTGGTCGTTCTCGGGGCGGTCCCCCACGTCGGCCACGCAGAGCTCGACCTCGAAGGGCTTGGTCTGCTGCGTGAAGATCTCGCCCAGGGTCTGGGCGTAGGCGTTGGCGATGACCCGGCCGGTGACGTCGCGGCGGTTGTAGGAGTACCCGCGGACGTCGGCGAGGCGCACCCCGGCCACGCGCAGGCTCTCGAACTCGCTGTACCGGCCCACAGCCGCGAAGGCGATGCGGTCGTACAGCTCACCGACCTTGTGCAGAGTGGAGCTCGGGTTCTCCGCGATGAACAGCACGCCGTCGGCATAGGTGAGGACGGCGACGCTGCGGCCGCGGGAGATGCCCTTGCGGGCGTACTCCGAGCGGTCCCGCATCAGCTGCTCGGGCGAGGCGTAGTACGGCATGGTCATGGGGTCAGGCCTCCCGGTCCATGTTCTGGCGGTCGGCCTCGGCCCGCTCGCTCACGATGGTGTCGGCGACGGCGGCCACCTCGGCGTCGGTGAGGCGTACCGCTCCCTCCGCATCGACGCGGTAGACGATCGGGTACAGCCGGCGCACCGGATCCGGACCGCCCGTGGCGGAGTCGTCGTCGGCGGCGTCGTAGAGCGCTTCGACCAGGGTCCGCGTGGCGTCGTCGGCCGGCAGGCCGGTGCGCCAGGTCTTCTTCAACGAGTTCTTGGCGAACAACGAGCCGGAGCCGACGGCGGCGTAGCCGCGCTCCTCGTAGTTCCCGCCGGTGACGTCGTAGCTGAAGATGCGTCCGGGGATGGTCCCGGGGGCGGCATCCAGGTCGAAGCCGGCGAAGAGCGGGACGACGGCAAGGCCCTGCAGCGCCGCGCCGAGATTGCCGCGGATCATCGCGGCGAGCCGGTTGGCCTTGCCGTCGAGGGACATGGTCAGCCCCTCGATCTTCTCGTAGTGCTCCAGCTCGACCTGGTACAGCCGGACCATCTCGATGGCGATGCCCGCGGCGCCGGCGATGCCGATGACGCTGTAGGAGTCGGCCGGGTAGACCTTCTCGATGTCGCGGGAGGAGATCAGGTTGCCCATGGTGGCGCGCCGGTCGCCGCCCATGAGGACGCCGCCCTCGTAGGTGACCGCCACGATCGTCGTGCCGTGCGGGGCGATGTCGCCCACCGGCAGCGTCGGGACCGGACGGCGGCCGGGCAGGAGGTCAGGCGCGGTCGTCGCGAGGAAGTCGGTGAACGAGGAGCCCACCCGGTCCAGATAGGCGGGCGGGAACCCGCTCCGGCCGATCGACTGCTCGCTCACCCATCCGCCTCTCCCGCCTGCGTCCGCCGGCGTGACCCGCTGTTCCGCCCGGTGCTCCGCGTGGTGGTGCTGCGGGTTCCCGGGCGTCGTTGCGACCCTACCGGCGGCTCGCCTGGCCGGCTGGCCCCGTCCGGCGGGCTGGCCGTCGCGTCGAGCTCGGCCTGCATCTGCTGACGGATGGTGTGGAACTGGACGTAGTACGCGGCGGCGTGCAGCAGCTGCGGGTCGTCCCTGAACTGCCCGAGGCCCCCGTTGCAGTTGAAGCACAGCAACGCCCGCACGGCGCCGGTGGCGTGGTCATGGTCGACGTGGACCGCCGGCGCTGTCTTGCATATCGCACAGAAGCCGGCCTGCGCATCGAGCATCGCGTCCGCCTCCTCGCCGCTTATCCCGTACCGGCGCGTCAAGTGGTACGTGCGACTGCCGCCACGCTTTTCAATGCTTCGTTTGCCGCGGGCGTTGTGGCACGGCAAACAGTACGAGGCGAGTCCCGACGCAGACGCACGACTGCGGGCGAATTCAGCCTCTGGCTTCACGTGCCCGCAATCGGGACACCACTTGGTACCGGGTGGGACGGACAGCTCGCGCGGTCGGCTGCGGTAGCGAACCGGCTCTGCGCGACGCGCCTCCCTGCTTCGCGCCGCCCGTACGGCCAGGTGGTCACGGCAGTACAAGGCAAGCCCGTCCCGAGACCGGCGATTGGCAGAGAAGTCAGCTACCGGGCGCTTGAAACCGCAATCACGACAATACTTTTCTTTCACTTCAGCAAACAAGAACGATCTTGTTCACTGACCCCCTTTTTGTACATATTGTCTCACGAATTCTTCGCTATTCTCCTCCAATACCTCATCAATTTCGTCCAACAAGGAATCGACGTCTTCTGTCATCTCCTTGTGGCGTTCGGCGGTCTCGGTGTCGACGGAGGCCTCGACCTCGTCGACCTCCTCGCGTGTCCGCGTGGCCTTCTGCTGTCCGCCGGTGTCCCTGGTGGCCATGCTGCCCTCCGGTCCTTCACGTGACTGCTACTGGGCTGAAGCTACCCGCCGAGGCCGACATTCCGCGTCCGCCGGACGAGTACCTTCCGATCAGCCCCCGGTGATCGTGTCGACGAGCTCCTGCGCCGTCGACGTGGCCTCGAACAACGCGCCCACGTGCTCGCGGGTGCCCCGGAGCGGCTCCATCGTCGGGATCCGCACGAGGTTCTCCCGGCCGAGGTCGAACACCACCGAGTCCCAGGACGCCGCGGCCACCTGCGCGGGATAGCGCCGGAGACACTCCCCCCGGAAGAAGGCGCGGGTGTCCCCCGGCGGGTTGACCATCGCCCGGTCCACTTCCTCGTCGGTGAGCAGGCGCTGCATCGAGCCGCGGGCGACCAGCCGATGGTAGAGCCCCTTCTCCGGCCGGACGTCGGAGTACTGCAGGTCGACCAGGTGCAGCCGGGAATCGCCCCAGCTCAGGCCGTCCCGGTTCCGATAGCCCTCCAGCAACCGCAGCTTGGCCGGCCAGTCCAGCCGGTCGGCGCAGCGCAGCGGGTCGATGGAGAGGTCGTCGAGCACCTCGGCCCACCGGCGGAGCACGTCGGCGGTCTGCTCGTCGCCGTCCCCGGTGTTCTGGACGAACTTCTCCGCCTGCTCGAGGTAGAGCCGCTGGACGTCGAGCCCCGTCATCTGGCGCCCGTCGCGCAACCGCACCTTGTGGGTGAGCGTGGGATCGTGACTGATGGCCTGCAGGGCCTCGACGGGCTCCTCGATCGAGAGGTCGCGGGGCAGCGCGCGGGCCTCGATCATGGCCAGCACCAGCGCCGTCGTCCCGACCTTGAGGTAGGTGGACAGCTCGGACAGGTTCGCATCACCGATGATCACGTGCAGCCGCCGGTACTTGTCGGCGTCGGCGTGCGGTTCGTCGCGGGTGTTGATGATCGGCCGCTTGAGGGTCGTCTCCAGACCGACCTCGACCTCGAAGAAGTCGGCGCGCTGGGACAGCTGGAAGCCCTGCGTCCGCCCCTCGGTGCCGATCCCGACCCGTCCGGAGCCGGCGAACACCTGCCGGGTGACGAAGAACGGCACCAGCCCGCGGATGATGTCGATGAACGGCGTCCGCCGGTCCATCAGGTAGTTCTCGTGCGACCCGTACGAGGCGCCCTTGCCGTCGGTGTTGTTCTTGTAGAGCTGGATGGTCGGCTGGCCGGGGATGCGCGCGGCACGCCGGGCCGCCTCCGCCATCACCTGCTCCCCCGCCTTGTCCCAGAGGACGATGTCGCGCGGGTTGGTGACCTCCGGCGTCGAGTACTCCGGGTGGGCGTGGTCGACGTAGAGCCGGGCGCCGTTGGTGAGGATGACGTTGGCCATCCCGGTGTCCTCGTCCAGGTCGTTGTGGTCGAGCGCCTGCGCCGGTGACAGGTCGAAGCCGCGGGCGTCCCGGAGCGGGCTCTCCTCCTCGAAGTCCCAGCGGGGACGGCGCGGGGTCGGGGCCTCGGCCACCGCCCATGCGTTGACGACCTGGCTGGACAGCGTCGTCGGGTTGGCGGTCGGCTGTCCCGGCACCGAGATGCCGTACTCGACCTCGGTGCCCATGACCCGCCGCACGCTCATGGACCAACCCTAGGCCGCGAGGCGGACACCTACCGGCAGCGGCTCGGGTGGGCACGGACGCCGGTGGCCCGGCCCCCACTGGGAGCCGGGCCACCGGCCGGCCTCGTCCACAGTTCCGCCCTGAGCCTGCGAAGCAGAACGACCCCTCCTCCTCAGCCCTCGCACGCTCGGGCCGAGCCTCTGCAGGGGGCCGGACTCACGGTCCTTCTGCTACAGGTACTGGCCGGTGTTCGTGGCCGTGTCGATGGCCCGGCCCGCCTCGTTGCCCTTGCCGCTGATGAGCGTCCGGATGTAGACGATCCGCTCGCCCTTCTTGCCCGAGATCCGCGCCCAGTCGTCGGGGTTGGTCGTGTTGGGCAGGTCCTCGTTCTCCTTGAACTCGTCGAGGCAGGCGGCCATCAGGTGGCTCACCCGCAGGCCCGACGTGCCGGTCTCCAGGTGCTCCTTGATCGCCATCTTCTTGGCCCGGTCGACGATGTTCTGCAGCATGGCGCCCGAGTTGAAGTCCTTGAAGTACAGGACCTCCTTGTCGCCGTTGGCGTAGGTCACCTCGAGGAAGCGGTTCTCCTCGCTCTCGGTGTACATGCGCTCGACGGTGCGCTGGGTCATCCCGGCGATGGTCGCCTCGCGGCTGCCACCGTGCTCGGCCAGGTCCTCGGGGTTGATCGGCAGCGACGTGGTCAGGTACTTGCTGAAGATGTCGCGTGCCGCCTCGGCGTCCGGCCGTTCGATCTTGATCTTCACGTCCAGCCGGCCGGGCCGGAGGATCGCCGGGTCGATCATGTCCTCGCGGTTGGAGGCGCCGATGACGATGACGTTCTCCAGGCCCTCGACGCCGTCGATCTCGCTGAGCAGCTGCGGAACGATCGTCGACTCGACGTCGGAGGACACCCCTGACCCGCGGGTGCGGAAGATCGAGTCCATCTCGTCGAAGAACACGATGACCGGAGTGCCCTCGCTGGCCTTCTCCCGCGCACGCTGGAACACCAGACGGATGTGCCGCTCGGTCTCGCCGACGTACTTGTTGAGCAGCTCGGGGCCCTTGATGTTCAGGAAGTAGGACTTCCCCTGGCTCGTGTCGTCGTCACCGCGCACGGCGGCGACCTTCTTGGCCAGCGAGTTGGCCACGGCCTTCGCGATCAGCGTCTTCCCGCAGCCGGGCGGGCCGTAGAGCAGGATGCCCTTCGGCGGGCGCAGCTCGTACTCGCGGAACAGCTCCGCGTGCAGGAACGGCAGCTCGACGGCGTCCCGGATCTGCTCGATCTGCCGCGCCAGGCCCCCGATGTCGCCGTAGTCGATGTCGGGCACCTCTTCGAGGACGAGCTCCTCGACCTCGCTCTTCGGGATCCGCTCGTAGACGTAGCCGGAACGCGGCTCCAGCAGCAGCGAGTCGCCGACGCGCAGCGGCTGGCCGCTCAGCGAGTCGGCGAGGAAGACCACCCGCTCCTCGTCGGTGTGCCCGATGACCAGCGCCCGCTGCGTGACGCCGTCGATCGGCTCGAGCAGCTCCTTGAGCATGACGACGTCGCCCGCGCGCTCGAAGTCGCGCGCCTCGACGACGTTCATCGCCTCGTTGAGCATGACCTCCTGGCCGATCTGCAGCGTCTCGACCTCGACGTTGGGCGACACCGAGACCCGCAGCTTGCGGCCGCCGGTGAAGACGTCGACGGTGCCGTCCTCGTGCCGGCTCAGGAAGAGGCCGTAGCCCGACGGCGGCTGGCCGAGCCGGTCGACCTCCTCCTTGAGCGCGACCAGCTGCTCCCGGGCGTCGCGCAGCGTGCCCGCCAGCTTGTCGTTGCGTTCGGAGAGGAACGCCGCACGCCCCTCGGCCTCGGCGACGCGCTCCTCGAGGAGCCGCACCTGCCGGGGACTGTCGGCCACCTTCCGCCGGAGGAGGCCGATCTCTTCCTCGAGGTAGGTGATCTGGCTGAGCAGTGCCGCGACGTCACGTTCACGCCGCGCTCGAGTCTCGTCGGGACCCAGACCCATCGCGCACCTCCACACACATCGAGGGAGTCAAGACGCAAATCTATACACGCGATCTGACACTTCGCCGTGGGCTCGCGGCCCTTGGGACCGAGCTGTGACACCCGCCGTGGCAGCGGCCGGCCGCGGCTCAGCCCTTCTGGGCCCTGCGCTGCCGGATGGGAGCCACCGTGCCCTCGGCGAGCCGGCGGGCGGTCACCAGGAAGGCGGTGTGGGCGACCATCCGGTGTTCCGGGCGAACGGCCAGGCCGACGGCGTGCCAGGGCCGCAGGAGCGACTCCCAGGCGTGCGGCTCGGTCCACACGCCCTGCGCCCGCAGGGCCTCCACGTAGGTCGACAGCTGCGTCACGGTCGCGACGTAGCCGACGAGGACCCCACCGGGCCGCAGTGCGGCCGCGACCGTCGGCAGGACCGCCCACGGCTCGAGCATGTCCAGCACCACACGGTCCACGACCTCCTCGGCCGGGTGCTCGGCCAGGTCGCCCAGGCGCAGCGACCAGTTGGCGGGCACCTCGCCGAAGAACGCCTCGACGTTGCCGCGGGCGACGTCGGCGAAGTCCTCGCGGCGCTCGTAGCTGGTCACCGATCCGCCGGAGCCGACGGCGCGCAGCAGCGAACAGGTCAGCGCCCCCGACCCGGCGCCGGCCTCCAGGACGCGCATGCCCGGCCCGACGTCGCCGAACCCGACGATCTGGGCGGCGTCCTTGGGATAGATGACCTGCGCGCCCCGCGGCATGGAGAGCACGAAATCGGCCAGCAGCGGCCGGAAGGCCAGGTAGCCGGTGTTGGCCGTCGAGTGCACGACCGAGCCCTCCGGCGCGCCGATGAGGTCGTCGTGGGCGATCGCCCCGCGGTGGGTGTGGAACTGCTTGCCCGGCTCGAGGACGACGGTGTGGAGCCGCCCCTTCGGATCGGTGAGCTGCACCCGGTCACCTGCGACGAAGGCGCCCTCGACCGGGACTCGCGGCCCCTCGGGTGCGGTCTCCGGCTCGGGGGTGACGGTGTCGTCCGGTTCCAGCTGCGTGTCCACGGGCCGCCAGCCTACGGACGCCGCCGCTGTGACCTGTCGTGCCGACGCGGCGCGGAGGCTCGGAACTGTCGGAGGGGGGACCTAGCCTCGGATGCATGACGGCGATGGTGGAGACCCAGCCCGGCCCTGATCCCGGAGCCATCGACGCTTCCGGGGCCATCGACACCGAGGCGCAGGCCCCGCGCCGGCCCTCGCTGTCCCCCAGCCGCGCGGCCGACTTCAAGACCTGCCCGCTGCTCTACCGCTTCCGCACGATCGACCGGCTGCCCGAGCGCAAGAGCCTCGCCGCCGTGCGGGGCACCCTGGTGCACGCCGTCCTCGAGCGGCTCTACGACCTCCCGCCGGCCGGGCGCACCGTCGAAGCGGCGCAGGAGCTGATCGAGCCGGCCTGGGCGGAGCTGCGGGACGAGCCGGGGATCGCCGAGCTGTTTGAGACCGCCCAGGACGACGGCGCGGAGTCCGATGCGAACGCACCCGAGTCGGTGGACGCGTGGCTCGCGTCGGCCGGGAAGCTGGTCGAGAAGTACTTCGGGCTGGAGGACCCGACCCGGATCCAGCCCGAGGGCCGCGAGGAACTGGTCGAGGTCACGCTGCCCGACGGTCTCCTGCTGCGCGGCTTCGTGGACCGGCTCGACGTCGCGCCCAACGGCGCGCTGCGGGTTGTGGACTACAAGACCGGCTCGATGCCGCGCGAGGCCTTCGAGGCCAAGGCCCTGTTCCAGATGAAGTTCTACGCGCTGGTCCTCTGGCGGACCCGCGGTGTGGTCGCTGCCCAGCTCAAGCTGATCTATCTCGGGGACGGCGACACGCTCACCTACGCCCCGGACGAGGCGGAGCTGCTCCGCTTCGAGCGCACCCTGCAGGCAATCTGGGCCGCGATCGAGCGCGCGGTGGCGACCGGCGACTTCCGGCCGAACAAGACCCGGCTCTGCGGGTGGTGCGACCACCAGGCGGTCTGCCCCGCCTTCGGCGGCACTCCCCCACCCTTCCCGGCCGAGGCCGCGGCCGCCGCCGGCTGGCACACCGTGCTGCCGGTGGTCGAGCGCGACTGACCGGGGGCGCGGCGACCGGGGTCAGATCCCGGTTGTCCCGTCCAGGAGCTCCCGGGTGGCGTCGGCGTGGCCGGCATGACGCGCGGTCTCCTCGATCAGGTGCAGGAGCACCCAGCGCAGGTCTCGCCCGCTGCCGTCGCGGCAGGGCTCGGTGACGGCCAGTGCTCCCACGACCCGTGCCGTCTCCGCTGCGCGTGCCCGGTACCGGGCACAGGCCTCGGCGACCGTCAGCTCTGGGCCCGGATGGAACTCCGCCTCGCTGCGCGAGGTCTCGGCGCCCAGCATCGTGCCGTCCAGCCAGCGCCACTCGACGTGCGTGAGGTGGTTGACGACGCCGAGGACCGAGATGAGCGCATCGTCCGGGGTCCAGCGCGCCTGCTCCTCGCTCAGGTCCTCGAGCTTGCGGAGGATCGAACCCCGCAGGTACGCCAGCCAGGCGAGCAGCAGGTCCCGCTCGTCGGGGATCGGGGATGGCTCCGGTGTTGCGTCGGCTTCCGGCACGGCCGCAGGCTAGCCAACGGCGCTCAGACCGGGGCGCCCGCCGTGGTACGCGCGGCCAGGACGCCGGCCAGCACCGCCACGTCCACGCCGGCCAGCCCGCCCCGGAGGGTCAACCCCGGGGCGGGCTCGATCTCCTGCACGGTCGGCACCCCGAGGACCGCGGCACCTGCCGCGAGCCCGGCGGCCACGCCCGAATCCGAGTCCTCCACGACGACGCAGTCGTCGGGCTCGACCCCGAGCGCGGCCATCGCCTGCCGGTAGGGGGCGGGGTCGGGTTTGCGGGCCGGCACCTCGTCGCCGCACACGGTGACGTCGAAGGGGTCGCCGTCCAGGTCGGCGTGGATGGTCGACAGCACGATGTCGGCCAGTCGCCGGGGCGTCGTGGTGACCAGGGCCGTTCGCAGTCCCGCGGCCCGCACCTCGGTGAGCAGCTCGCGGGCGCCGGGACACCAGGAGACGCCGGCGGCCAGGAACTGCGCCGTCCGATCCTCCACCCAGCGGGCGTCGGCCAGCAGCTCCTCCTCGGTCCGGTCGAGTCCCAGATCGGCATGCAGGATGCTCATCGACCGCCGCATGGTGGACCCGACCGTGGCCGCCCGGGCGCTCTCGGACATGCGGCCACCCAGCCTCGCGGCGAGTTCGAACATCGCCTCGCCCCAGTACTGCTCGGTCTCGACGAGCGTGCCGTCCATGTCGAACAGGACTGCGCTCAGCTCACCCGTCGTGAGCGCCGGCCGACTCATCCGCGGTAGTTCACGTGCGGGTGGTCCATGTGGTTGGCCGTCGCGCTCCCCCGGTTCTCCATCTGCTTCCACGAGCCGTTCGGCGAGGAGAGGATCCGCTGCTTCCAGATGATGTAGTCCACGCCGAGCTCGTTCCAGTGAGCGATGTGGTATTCGGTGATCGCGTCGCCGAGCGCGGTGTTGGAGCCGACCATGTAGTCCAGCGCCAGCCCGGAGGGGTGGCCCTTCGGGTCCGCTGCGCTGGGCCGCGTGCCTCCGATGGTGATGCCGGCGGCGCCGGGCACGTTGGAGACGACCTTGTCGGCTGCGGCCTGTGTCTGTGGCCGCACGGGGCCGGCGCTGTTCCGGATCTTCGCGACGGCCGGGACGGTCACCGACGCGGCCACCGACGCGGCGGGGGCTGCAGCGGGGGCTGCGGTCCCCATGGTCGCGGCGGGGGCCGAGGCTGCTGCCCGCTCGGCCGTCTCGGCAGCTTCAGCCGCCTTGGCGGCCTCGGCCGCTTGAGCTGCCGCCTCGGCCGCGGCGGCCGCCTCGGCTGCGGCGGCGGCTTCGGCTGCCGCCCGCGCCTCGGCTTCGGCCCGAGCGGCCACTACCGCCTCCTCGGCCTGCGCCTGGGACGCGGCTGCTGCGGCCTGCTCGCCGTCGCGCTGTGCCCGGCTCGCGGCCAGCTGGCCCAGGATCTGGGCCTCGTCCCACGCCGGCTGCTCGATCCCGGCGCCGTCGATGCCCAGAGCGTCGGCGACGGCAACGGACGACTGCTCCTGAGGGTCGGCTGTGGCGGAGGCGGCCGGCTCACCGGCCACCAGGTTCCCCAGCGCCAGGGCGCAGACCGAGGCGATGCCCACGGTGTAGGCGACGCGGGAACGCGGGGCCGAACGGCGCCCCGGGGTGCGGGCGCGGCGGGCGCCGTCCCCGCCCGCGGCGGCTGAGCTGCCGTCCGCGCTGGCGTCGAGGGGGGTGTCGTCGAGAGATGGTGCAGGGTGCTGGTTCAGGGTCGCCACAGCGGGCGGCTCTCCGTTTCTTCCTCGCCCGCCTACCGAGTTAGCTGACGGGTTCGGGCCGGAAGTTGCCCTACCTGCGCCCGTGCTCGAGCGCAGGATTCACCCCAGAGGAACCATGGGTCCCCGGTCTGATGGCGGCGCTGGGCCGCGCACAGTTCGGCGGTGTCCGGCCGAGGTCCTCGGTCGAGGAGCGGGGCCCGGCGGACAGATAACGAAAGTATCACGGCGCGCTCCCGCGAGCGGGACGGATCCGTCACATCTCGCCGCCCGGCGCACTCGGTCAGCGGCCGCCGTCGACGATCACTCGTTCTCGGTGCGGTAGCCGAGATTCGGCGAGAGCCACGTCTCTGCCTCGTCGACCGTCCAGCCCTTGCGCCGGGCGTAGTCCTCGACCTGGTCACGGCCGATGCGCCCCAGCACGAAGTACCGCGACCGAGGGTGCGAGAAGTACAGGCCGCTGACCGCCGCCCCCGGCCACATGGCCATGCTCTCCGTCAGCTCGATGCCGGTGCTGGCCTCGACGTCGAGCAGCTGCCAGATGGTCTGCTTCTCGGTGTGCTCGGGGCAGGCGGGGTATCCCGGGGCCGGACGGATGCCGGCGTACTTCTCGGCGATCAGCCCGGCGCTGTCCAGGTGTTCGTCGGGTGCGTAGCCCCAGAACTCCTTGCGCACCCGCTCGTGCAGCCGCTCGGCGAAGGCCTCGGCGAGGCGGTCGGCCAGCGACTCCAGCAGGATGGCGCTGTAGTCGTCGTTCGCCTTCTTCAAGGCGGCCACGCGGTCGGCCGAGCCGAGACCGGCGGTGACGGCGAAGGCGCCGACGTAGTCGCTCAGCCCGGTCCCCTTGGGCGCGACGAAGTCGGCCAGGGACTTGCGGGGCGAGCCCTCCCGGCCCTCGCTCTGCTGCCGGAGCTGGTGGAGGGTCGCCAGGACGGTGCGCCGCGATTCGTCGGCGTAGACCTCGATGTCGTCGCCGTCCACCTGGTTGGCGGGGAACAGGCCGAAGACGCCGTTCGCCCGGAGCCATTTCTCCTCGACGATGCGGTCCAGCATCGTCTGCGCGTCCTCGTACAGCCGTCTGGCCGCCTCGCCGGTGGTCGGGTTGTGGAGGATGTCGGGGAACCGGCCCCGCATCTCCCAGGCGTTGAAGAACGGCTGCCAGTCGATGTAGCCGCGCAGCTCCTCGAGGGAGTAGTCGGAGAACGTCCGGACGAACTGGGTCGCGGTGTGACGGACGTGGTCGCACGAGGGCCCCGCGCACACGTCCCTGGCCTGCTGCAGCAGCATCCGCGGCCGCGGGGGGTGGTAGTTGCTCCAGTCCATCGGGGGCGCCGCGGCGCGCGCGGCGGCGATCGGGAGCAGGGAACGGGTGTCCTGGCGGGCCGCGTGCCGCTCGCGCAGCGCCGCGTAGTCGGCGTCGGTCTCGGCCAGCAGCTTCGGGCGCTGCTCGTCCGACAGCAGGGCGGCGACCACGGGCACCGACCGGGAGGCGTCCTTCACCCAGATGACGGGGGCGTGGTACTTCTGCGCCACCTTGACCGCCGTGTGCGCACGCGAGGTGGTGGCCCCACCGATGAGCAGCGGGATGTCGAAGCCCTGCCGTTCCATCTCCGATGCGAGGTTGACCATCTCGTCCAGCGACGGCGTGATCAAGCCGGAGAGCCCGATGATGTCGGCGCCCTCCTCCTTGGCGGTGTCCAGGATCTTCTGCGCGGGCACCATGACACCGAGGTCGACGACCTCGTAGTTGTTGCACTGCAGGACGACGCCGACGATGTTCTTGCCGATGTCGTGGACGTCGCCCTTGACCGTGGCCATCACGACCTTGCCGATGCTGCGCTCGGCGTCGCCCGGCTGCTTCTCGTCCTCGATGAACGGGATCAGGTACGCAACGGCCTTCTTCATGACGCGGGCGGACTTCACCACCTGCGGCAGGAACATCTTCCCCGCACCGAACAGGTCGCCGACGACGTTCATGCCGTCCATCAGCGGGCCCTCGATGACCTCGATCGGGCGGCCACCGCGCGCGCTGATCTCCTGGCGCAGCTCCTCGGTGTCGTCCTCGACGAACGCGTCGATCCCCTTCACCAGCGCATGGGTGATCCGCTCGGCCACCGGCAGTGCCCGCCACTCCTCGGAGGCGACCTCCTTGACCGAGCCGTCACCGGCGAAGTCGCCGGCGATCTCCAGCAGGCGCTCGGTGCTGTCCGGCCGGCGGTTGAGGATCACGTCCTCGATCCGCTCGCGCAGCAGCGGAGGCACCTCGTCGTAGACCTCGAGGGCGCCCGCGTTGACGATGCCCATGTCCATGCCCGCCGCGATCGCGTGGTACAGGAACACCGCGTGGATGGCCTCGCGGACGGGGTTGTTGCCGCGGAAGGAAAAGGAGACGTTGGAGACGCCTCCGGAGACCAGCGCACCGGGCAGGTTCTGCTTGATCCAGCGGGTCGCCTCGATGAAGTCCAGCCCGTAGCTGGCGTGCTCCTCGATCCCCGTGGCGACGGCGAACACGTTCGGGTCGAAGATGATGTCCTCGGGCGGGAAGCCCACGTCCTTGGTCAGGATGTCGTAGGCACGCCGGCAGATCTGCTTCCGGCGCTCGAGGTCGTCCGCCTGACCGGCCTCGTCGAACGCCATGACGACGACGGCGGCACCGTACTTGCGGCACAGCCGTGCCTCGCGGACGAACTTCTCCTTGCCCTCCTTGAGGGAGATCGAGTTGACGATCGCCTTGCCCTGGACGGTCTTGAGGCCGGCTTCGATGACCTCCCACTTCGAGGAGTCGATCATCGTCGGCACCCGGCAGATGTCGGGCTCGGAGGCGATCAGCTTCGTGAAGCGGTCCATCGCCTCGACGCCGTCGATCATGCCCTCGTCCATGTTGACGTCGATGACCTGCGCGCCGGCCTCGACCTGCTGGCGGGCGACGGCGAGCGCGGCGGGATAGTCCCCGGCCTTGATCAGGTTGCGGAAGCGCGCGGACCCGGTGATGTTCGTCCGCTCGCCGACGTTGACGAAGAGGCTGTCCTCGGTGACGGTCAGCGGTTCGAGGCCGGAGAGCCGGAGCGCGGGCGTCGTCTCGACCGGCGTCCGCGGCGTCCGGCCCTCGACCACGTCGGCGATCGCGGCGATGTGCGCCGGCGTCGTGCCGCAGCAGCCGCCGACGAGGTTGACGAAGCCCGACTCGGCGAACTCCTGGAGGACGGCGGCCGTCTCCTCCGGTGACTCGTCGTACTCGCCGAAGGCGTTGGGCAGGCCGGCGTTCGGATAACAGGAGACGAACGTGTCGGCGACGCGCGAGATCTCGGCGATGTAGGGCCGCATCTCCTTGGCGCCCAGCGCGCAGTTCAGGCCCACCAGCAGGGGGTTCACGTGCCGCACCGAGTGCCAGAACGCCTCGGTCACCTGACCCGACAGCGTGCGCCCGGAGGCGTCGGTGATGGTTCCGGAGATCATCACCGGCCAGCGACGTCCGCGCTCCTCGAACAGGGTCTCGAGCGCGAAGATCGCCGCCTTGGCGTTGAGCGTGTCGAAGATCGTCTCGACGAGGAGCACGTCCGCGCCGCCGTCGACGAGCCCGTTGGCCTGCTCCAGGTAGGCCTCGACGAGCTGGTCGTAGGTGACGTTGCGAGCGCCCGGGTCGTTGACGTCGGGCGAGATGGACGCCGTCCGGCTGGTCGGGCCGAGCGCCCCCACGACATAGCGCGGCTTCTCCGGGGTGCGCGCCGTCATCGCGTCGCACTCGTCGCGGGCGAGGCGGGCCGAGGCCACGTTGAGCTCGTAGGCGAGGTCCCCCATGCCGTAGTCGGCCTGGGAGATCCGCGTGGCGTTGAAGGTGTTCGTCTCGATCAGGTCGGCGCCCGCCTCGAGGTACTCCCGGTGGATCGTGGAGATGATCTCGGGCGCCGTGATGCTCAGCAGGTCGTTGTTGCCCTGCACGTCGGTCGGCCAGTCGGCGAAGCGTTCCCCCCGGTAGCCCGCCTCGTCCGGACGGTTGCGCTGGATGGCCGTGCCCATGGCGCCGTCGAGCACGAGGATGCGCTGCTCGAGCAGGGCGGTCAGCCGCGCCGTGGCGTCTGGACGGAGGGACGGGGCCTGGGCAGACACCGAACAAGCGTAGACGCGGGCCCGTCCGGATCGGTTCCGTGGTTCACCGCCGGTCCGGCTCTCAGCCCCACCGTCGGGGTGTGAGGGCGCGGCGGGGACGGCGGATCGACGTAGGCTCGCAAAGGTGATCGATGCACCGTCCGCTGCTGATGACCTGCCCCAGCTGACCGACCCGCTGGTGGTGGTCGCGTTCGAGGGCTGGAACGACGCCGGGGACGCGGCAACCGGAGCCGTCGAGCACCTGGAACTGATCTGGGACGCCAGGCCGCTGGTCGCGCTGGACCCCGAGGACTACTACGACTTCCAGGTCAACCGCCCGACCGTCTCGCTGATCGGCGGGGTGAGCCGCCGCATCGAGTGGCCGACGACCCGCATCTCGGTGGCCCGCCCGCCGGGCAGCGAGCGCGACGTCGTCCTCATCCGGGGCATCGAGCCGAACATGCGCTGGCGGGGCTTCTGCGCGGAGCTCATCGCGATCCTGCAGGAGCTCGACGTCTCGATCGTCGTGGCCCTGGGTGCGCTGCTGGCCGACACGCCGCACACGCGACCCACCCCGGTGACCGGCTCGGCCTACGACGCGGAGTCCGCCCGCACCTACGGCCTCGAGACCTCCCGCTACCAAGGGTCGACCGGCATCCTCGGGGTCTTCCAGGACGCCTGCGTCCAGGCCGGGCTGCCCGCGATCAGCTTCTGGGCCGCCGTGCCGCACTACGTGTCGCAGCCGCCGTCGCCTCGGGCGACGGTCGCCCTGCTCCAGCGGGTCGAGGAGGTCCTCGAGCTCACCGTCCCGCTGGGCGCCCTGCCCCAGCAGGCCGAGGACTGGGTGAAGACCGTCGACGAGATGGCCAACGAGGACGAGGAGGTCGTCGAGTACGTCCGCTCGCTGGAGGAGCGGGCCACCGAGGTCGACCTCTCGCAGGCCAACGGCGACATGATCGCCAAGGAGTTCGAGCGCTACCTCCGCCGCCGGGGTGCGTCGGGAGGCTGATGGCGGCGCCACGCCGGCCGAGTGTGCAGTTGCGGTCGCTCCGACCGGCGCGTCCGCCCGTGTCGGCGACACCAAACTGCTCACCCGTCTCACTCGTCGAGCGGCGATCATGGTGCCGGCGCTGGTGCTCCCGGCAATCGGGATGCGACGCCGGGCGACTCCCCGTGATGCGGTCTACCGGGCGCGGAGCAACGGTGTCATCTGCGAGCCGGCGTCGGCGTCGAAGAGGCGGTCGTGCATGGCCAGGGCGAAGCGGTCGGTCATCCCGGAGACGTAGTCGACGACCTGGGTGACCGTGTCGGCCTCGGTGTCGCGGTAGGACGCCGGGATCTGCTCCGGGTGCGCCAGGTGGTGGTCGACCAACCGGCGGATGACGTCGATCGCGACGTGCTTCTGCCCGGTGGCGGTCTCGGAGGCGTAGACGCGAGTGAACATGAAGGCCCGCAGCTCGTGCATGGCCTCCAGCGGCGCCGGCGCCATGACGACGGCGCCCGCGGTGTTCTCCGGGGACAGCGAGCCCTCGACGACGGCGTCGATCATCGTCCCGACCATCTCGCTGCCCGGCGCCCCGAACACCTCGCGGGCACGGGACGGGAGGTCGTCCAGCCGGATCACGCCGGCGCGGACGGCGTCCAGCGCGTCGTGCGAGAGATAACCGATCCGGTCGGCGTAGCGGACGCACTCGCCCTCGCGGGTCGACGGCGGCGGATTGATCTTCCAGCTGTGGGAGCGGACGCCGTCCCGGACCTCCCACGTGAGGTTCAGCTGCTCGAGCACTTCCACGATCCGCACGCCCTGAGCAGCGTGGTGCCAGCCGCCGGGGACGTAGGGCTCCAGGGCGTCCTCCCCGAGGTGCCCGAACGGTGAGTGCCCGACGTCGTGGGCCAGGGCGATCGCCTCGGCCAGCGTCTCGTTGAGCCCCAGCGCCCGGGCGAGCGAGCGGGCCACCTGGGTGACCTGGAGCGTATGGGTGAGGCGGGTGACGAAGTGGTCGCCGTCGGGGTTCAGGAAGACCTGCGTCTTGTGCTTGAGTCGGCGGAAGGCCTTCGCGTGCAGGATCCGGTCCCGGTCGCGCTCGAAAGCCGTGCGCAGCGGGTCCTCCGGCTCGGGGCGCGCTCGCCCCCTGCTGGCCGACGCTCGCACCGCGGCGGGCGCGAGCTGCTCCTCGGCGCGCTCCCGTGCGGCCCGGTCGGTGAACCGGAAAGGAGCCGCCTCGGTCATCCGCAGTCCCCCAGGGCCACCCCGAGGAGCGCGTCGACGGCGTCGCACACGATGCGGGGGGCCTCGTCCTCCGCATCGGCTCCCCCGGCGAGGGTCTCGGCGGCCCACGCGTCGACGAGTGCGATGGCGCCCGGGCTGTCCAGGTCGTCGGCCAGCCGCTCGCGCAGCCCCAGCAGCAGCGGCGCGGCCGGGGCGCCGGCGTCCAGCGCGACGGCCCGGCGCCAGGTCGCCAGCCGCTCCTCGGCGGTGCGCAGGAGGTCCGTCGTCCAGGCCCGGTCGGTGCGGTAGTGGCCGGAGAGCAGCGCCAGCCGGATGGCCATCGGGTCGACGCCGTCCCCCCGCAGGCGGGACACGAAGACCAGGTTCCCGCGGCTCTTGCTCATCTTCTCGCCGTCCAGGCCGATCATCGCCGCGTGCACGTAGGCCTGGGCGAAGGGCTTGGTCGCCGTCAGCGCCTCGGCGTGCACGGCGGAGTACTCGTGGTGCGGGAAGATCAGGTCGCTCCCGCCGCCCTGCACGTCGAAGCCCATGCCGATCGTGTCCAGCGCGATCGTGGCGCACTCGATGTGCCAGCCGGGGCGGCCTGCGGCGCCCTTCGGTCCCGGCCACGACGGCTCGCCGGGGCGCGGCCCGCGCCACAGCATCGGATCCAGCGGCTGGCGCTTGCCCGGACGGTCGGGGTCTCCCCCACGCTCGGCGAAGAACCGCAGCATGGTGGTCTCGTCGTAGCGGGACTGCTCCCCGAAGCCGGGGGCCTGCGCCACGTCGTGGTAGATGTCACCCGTCCCGTCGTCCAGGACGTAGGCGAGGCCCTCGGTCAGCAGGTCCTCGATATGGGCGACGATCCGCGGGATCGACTCGACGGCACCGACGTAGTCCTCCGGCGGCAGGACGCGGAGCGCCGTCATGTCCTCGCGGAACAGGGCCGTCTCGCGCATGCCGAGGACGATCCAGTCCTCGTGGTCGCGATCGGCCCGCTCCAGCAACGGGTCATCGATGTCGGTGACGTTCTGGACGTAGTGGACGGCGTGTCCGGCGTCCCGCCACACGCGGTTGACCAGGTCGAACGCCAGGTAGGTGGCCGCGTGCCCCAGGTGCGTGGCGTCGTACGGCGTGATGCCGCAGACGTACATCCGCGCGGTGGGCCCGGGGCTCGTGGCCACGACTTCCCGGCGGGAGGTGTCGTAGAGCTTGAGGACGGGCCCGGTCCCGGGCAGGGTCGGCAGCAAGGGGGCGGGCCAGGAGAGCACGGCACGAGCCTAGAGCGGACCACCGACGATCTTGTGCCGCGCACCGGATCGCCGCCGTTCGTGGGCCTCTCCCCTACCGTCCGCTCCGGAACACCGCAGCGGCAGCACGAGGAGGAGCGATGGAGCTCGACGAGTACCTCCCGGTCCTGCAGAAGGCCGATGCGCGGTTCGCCGCTGCGGCGGCCGAGGCCGTGCTCGAGCACGGCTGGCAGGTCCCCGTGCCCGGCTGCCCGGAGTGGCGGTTGAACGACCTGGTCTGGCACCTGGCCGAGATGCAGCATTTCTGGTCGTGGGTGGTGAGGTCCCGCGCACCGGATCCGTCGACCTACGTCGAGCCCGCGCGGCACCCCGACGACGAACTGCTCGGCTTCCTCGCCGCGCAGAACGCCGAGCTGGAGACGGTGCTGGCCGGCGCGGATCCCGCCACCCGCGTGTGGACGTGGGCGCCGCAGCAGGACGTCGCGTTCGTCCTCCGCCGGCAGGCGCAGGAGGCGACGGTGCACACCGTCGACGTGGAACAGGTCCTGGGCGACGTACGACCGATCCCGGCCGACGTCGGCCTCGACGGCCTGGACGAGTGGCTGGAGGTGATCGTCCCCGGCGTGCTGCCCGGTGGCCCCCCGGAGGACGCGCACCCCGTCGTCTTCCACGCCGTCGACGCCGACGCCGAGCGCACCCTGTTCCCCGGCGTGAGACCGTTCCCGATCGCCGCGCTGACCGGCACCGCCGGTGACCTGCTGCTGGCCGTCTGGCGGCGAGTGCCCCTGGAGGTGCTCACCGTGGACGGCGACGGGCTGCAGGCGGCCGCGATGATCGATCTGGTGCGGCTGGAGTAGCGCTCAGGGCCAGGTGACGGCGTACCGGTCGAACTCCTCGCCGGTCTGGATCCCGACGACGCAGAAGACGAGGCCCGCAGGGTCCGTCATCTGCCAGAACGAGCCCATGTCCCGGTGCCGCTTCGCGCCGATGCTCTCCAGCCGGGCGACCTCGGCGGGGATGTCGTCGGTCTCGATGTCGACGTGCCACCGGGGCGGGGTGCCCTGACCGGTGCGCTGGATCTCGACGTGCCACCCGTCGGCGAACGACCCGAGCGATGCCCACTTCTCGTCGGCGGGGTCAGGGGAATCCCGACGTCCGGTCGCGCCGGCCCAGAACGCGCTGCTCGCGGCATGGTGCTCCGGCGGCAGGTCCAGCAACAGGATCGACAAACGCGAACGGTGCGGCATGCCGGTGATCATGCCGCGAAGCGGTCCCGACGAGCGGGGGCCGGAGGCTCCCCGAGGAGGGACGGGACGGGAGCCGAAGACGCTGGAGGGCGAGACGCCCCGGCGAGGCCGACCACGTGAGCGGGGGCCGGAGGCTCCCCGAACGAGGTCGGGAAACGGCTCAACGCCGCAGGGGACGGCACCTGGCCGCGGTCGGAGGCCGGTAGGCCGACAATTAAAACGGCGGCCAGGGCAGCGCGGGCCACTCGCCGCTGGGCCCGGGATGCCGGCCGGTACGCAGCAGCTCGGCCACCCGCTGCTGGGTGCAGTGCACCTCCCGGCGGGTCAGGTGCGCGTGCAGCTGCTCGCCGAGGTCACCACGCAGCTCGTCGGCCAGCCGCTCCAGCACCGCCACCGTCTCTGCGGTCAGCGGCGCGTTCGCCCACCGCCACAGCAGCGTGCGCAGCTTCGGGTCCACGGAGAAGCAGATGCCGTGGTCGACGCCGTACACGTGGCCCTCACGGGTCGGGATGATGTGCCCGCCCTTGCGGTCGGCGTTGTTGACCACTGCGTCGAAGACGGCCATCCGCCGCAGGGCGGGGTCGTCGCGTCGCACGAACGCGGGCAGGTCGACGTCCTCGTCGCCGTCGATCCACAGCTGCACCATGCCGGGGCCGAACGGCCCGTCCCGCAGCACGGTGGGCGGCACGACCCGCCACCCGGTCGCCTCGGACACGAGGAAGGCCGAGATCTCCCGGCCGGCGAGGGTGCCGTCGGGGAAGTCCCAGAGGGGCCGCTCCCCCGCGACCGGCTTGTAGACGCACTCGGCGGCCAGGTCCGGCGTGCGGATGGCACCCACCAGCGTGACGTTGCTGGCGTCCAGCATCCGGCCCTCGAGGTCGATGACGCCCTCGCGCAGCAGCCGCAGCGCCTCGTCGTCGTCCACCGGGGCACGCAGGTCCGGCTCGACTGGTTGCTCGCTCATCGTGGAGCCGCTCAGCGGCGGTAACCGTTCTGCCGCGGGCAGACGTGACCGGCCGGGTCCAGCGGCAGGGAGCACAGCGGGCACGGGGGGCGCCCCGCGGCGACGACCCGGCGGGCGCGCGCCACGAAGGCACGGGCGGCCATGGGCGTGATGGTCACGCGTAGCGCGTCGGGACCCTCGTCGCTGTCGGAGAGGATGGCCTCCTCGTCGATCGGCTCCTCGCCGGCCGCGACGGCCTCGACGACGACCGCCTCGGCCGACCCGTCCCAGGCCAGGCCCATGGCGGCGACCCGGAACTCCTCGTCGACCGGCGCGGTCAGCGGCTCGAGGTCGTCGACGTCGGCCTCGGGTGGGATCACCGTGTGCGCGCGGCCGGCGACCTCGTCGAGGAGCTCGTTCATCCGGTCGGCGAGGACCTGCACCTGCGTCTTCTCCAGTGCGACGCTCACCGTGCGACCGGTCTCGTCGGACGCTTGCAGGTAGAAGGTGCGGTCCCCGGGCTGGCCCACGGTGCCGGCGACGAACCGGGACGGGCGCTCGAAGAGATGGACCTGACGGGGCACGCGCCCAGGTTACGCGGGCGAGCAGGTCCCTCGCCCCGACGACACCGAGGTCAGGAGCGCGGATCAGACGGTGGTGCCCGCCCCGCCGCCGACGACGGCGTCCGAGGAGGCCTTGGTGCGCCGGCGCTTCCGGGGCGCCGGGATGAGGGCGGAGACGTCGCCACCGGTGTCGTTCACCCGGAGGACGAACGGCCGGGTGTCGGTGTAGGTGACCACCGAGATCGACGCCGGGTCGACGACGATCCGCTGGAACTGGTCCAGGTGCAGGCCCAGGGCGTCGGCCAGGATCGCCTTGATGACGTCGCCGTGGCTGCAGGCCAGCCAGACCGCGTCCGGCCCGAGCGTGGCGTTCCAGGCACGCACGGCGGCCACCGCGCGGGCCTGGGTCTGGGCCAGCCCCTCCCCCTCGGGGCCGGGGAAGACGGCGGCCGACGGATGCTGCTGGACGACCCTCCAGAGCGGTTCCTTGGCCAGCTCCTTGATCGCCCGGCCGGTCCAGTCGCCGTAGCGGGCCTCGCCGAGGCGGTCGTCGGTCTGCACGTCGACATCCCGCCCCGCCACGACGGCCGCCGCGGTCTGCGCGCAGCGCTCGAGCGGGCTGCTGACGACGGCGGCCAGCGGGACCTTCGCCAGCCGCTCCCCCACGGCGGCGACCTGGGCGTCCCCGGTCTCGTCGAGCCGCACACCCGGCGTCCAGCCGGCGAGGACGCCGCCGGTGTTCGCCGTCGTCCGGCCGTGCCGGAGCAGGATCACCGTCGTCACGGGCAGCAGGGTATGACGCCGGTCCCGTCGGGCCCCGTCCCGAGGCCCGCCCCGAGGGTGCGAGGGGTGAGGAGGACGGGGTCCTTCCACCGCCCCGAGCGTGCGAGGGGTGAGGGCAGCGGGTTCCTCTCTCAGGTCGGGCTGAGCACCCCCGCGCCGACCAGCGCGAGGACCAGCAGCCCCAGCACGACGCGGTAGACCACGAACGGCAGGAAGCTGCCGCGGTCGAGGTAGCGCAGCAGCCACGCGATCACCGTCAGACCGACGCCGAAGCCGATGACGGTGGCCAGGATCGTCGGCCCCCAGGCGACGCCCTGACCGGCGACGTCCCCGGTGAGCGCCTCGTAGGCCTGGAAGAACCCGGACCCGAGGACGGCGGGGATGGCGAGCAGGAAGGAGTACCGCGCCGCAGCCGCCCGGGAGTAGCCGAGGAACAGGCCGGCGGTGATCGTCCCGCCGG
The DNA here is from genome assembly GCF_900188025.1 of Blastococcus mobilis. GTDB lineage: Bacteria > Actinomycetota > Actinomycetes > Mycobacteriales > Geodermatophilaceae > Blastococcus_B > Blastococcus_B mobilis. The sequence continues at coordinate 63,361 of NZ_FZNO01000010.1, read as the reverse complement.
AGCGGGAGACCCCGGGGATCAGCGCCATCGCCTGCGCGAAGCCGAAACCGATGCCGTGCCCGACCGTGAGATCCCGGAGCTCCCGCTTCTTGGCACCGCCGCGATCGGCCCAGAAGAGGATCAGGGAGAACCCGACGAGGCAGATCGCCACGATGCGCAGGTCGCGCAGCGTCGTCTCGATGTCGTCCTGGAACAGCAGCCCGAGGACGACGATCGGGATGCTGCCGACGATGATCAGCCAGCCCATCCGGGCGTCGGGATCGCCCTTCCGCCGGCCGGTCAGCGAGGCGAGCCAGGCCACGACGATCCGCCAGATGTCCTTGCGGAAGTACAGGAGGACGGCGGCCTCGGTGCCGATCTGGATGATCGCGGTGAACGCCGCGCCCGGGTCGTCCCAACCGAACAGCTCGCCGACGAGGCGCAGGTGGGCGCTGGAGGAGATCGGCAGGAACTCGGTCAGCCCCTGGACGACGCCCAGGACGACGGCCTCGATCCAGCCCATCAGCGCGTTCCCGTGGCCGCGAGATCTGCACAGTGGTGGCCATCAGGCGCTGATGACCACCACTGGGCAGATCTCGCGGCGGCCAGGGTCTGAGCGTGTCGTCCGGGCACGACAGGTCACCCTAGGCGGCGGGCGCGGGCGACCCGCCGCGCCGCTCCGGGCGGCCGGGTGCTCCCCGGTGCCGGGCCGGGCGCGCCGGTAGGTTGGCCGGTCGTGGAGCAACGCACGCTGGGACGGAGTGGTCTGGTCGTATCCCGGCTGGCGCTCGGCACGATGACGTGGGGCCGGGACACCGACGAGGACGAGGCCGCCATGCAGCTGACCGCCTTCGTCGACGCGGGCGGCACGCTGGTGGACACCGCCGACGTCTACTGCGACGGCGAGAGCGAGCGCACCCTCGGCCACCTGCTCGCCGACGTCGTCCCCCGCTCCGAGGTGCTGGTCGCCACCAAGGCCGTCGGCCGCACCGCGCCGGGACCGATGGGCCGGGGCGCCTCCCGTGGTCACCTGCTGACCGCGCTGGACGCCTCCCTGGAGCGCCTCGGCCTGGACTACGTCGACCTGTGGCAGCTGCACGCCTGGGACGAGACCACCCCCCTCGAGGAGACCCTCGCCGCCTGTGACGCCGCCGTCTCCTCCGGGCGGGCACGGTACGTAGGCATCAGCAACTTCACCGGCTGGCAGACCGCGCAGGCGGCCACCTGGCAGCGCGCCTGGCCGGGGCGCACCCCGGTCGTCAGCACGCAGGTCGAGTACTCGCTGCTGCAGCGCGGGGTCGAGCGCGAGGTGATCCCCGCCGCCGAGTCGCTCAGCCTGGGCGTGCTGCCCTGGTCGCCCCTGGGCCGTGGTCTGCTCACGGGCAAGTACCGGCACAGCACCCCGTCGGAGTCCCGCGGCGCCTCTCCGCAGTGGCAGGGCTTCATCGACGGCCTGCGCTCGGCGAAGGCCGATCGGATCGTCGAGGCCGTGATCACCGCGGCCGAGGGGCTGGGCACCACTCCCCTGGCCGTCGCCCTCGCCTGGGTGCGCGACCGGCCGGGGGTGGTGGCCCCCATCGTCGGCGCGCGCACCGCGCAGCAGCTGCAGGCCAGCCTGGACGCCGAGGGCGTGCGCCTGCCCGCCGCGATCCGCACCGCTCTGGAGGACGTCTCCGCGCCGGCCTTCAGCTACCCCGAACGCCGGTCGGCGACGTGAGCCGGTTCGCCGGCTCACGGGGAGACAGGGAACCGGTGGTCGGGCGGCCGGCGGGCGCCGGCGAGGAGGTGGCATGACGGCGGCAACCCCGGCGGCCGGGGGTGACCCGGTCTTCGCCGCGTTCTGCGCCGCCGGTCTCTGGCCGGGCCTGGGTCGGCGGACGGCGGCCGAGCTGCCGGCCGCCGGCATCACCGCACCCGACGACGTCACCGCCGATCGGCTGATCAAGCTCCCCCGGGTGGGACGGCAGCGGGCCGAGCGGCTGTTCTCCAGCTTCCTGTCCGCGCAGCCGACCTACGAGGTCGTCGAACTGCTCGTCGGCGCCGGGCTGCAGGCCAAGCTGGCCGCGGGTGTCACGGACACTCTCGGCCCCGACGCCGCCCGGCGGCTGCGCGACGACCCCTGGGCTCTGCTGAGCCTCACCGGCGTCGCCCTCGGCGACGCGGACCGGCTGGCCATCGCCGTGCTCAAGGGGGCCGACCGGCAGGACAGCCGCCGCGGCCGCGCCATCGTCGGCCTCACCCTCCGGACGGCGACCCGCGACGGGCACACCACGCTGCCGGCCGACCTGGTCGTCGCCGCGCTGCGGGCCGAGGGCGTGAGTGATCCGGTGGCGGCGATCGTGGCCGCGGTGGAGTCCGGGGACGTGCTGGAGCACGAAGGAGGACCTCGATCCCCCCTCCGCTCGCAACCTCGCGAGGGAACCCCGACCGAGGCCACCGAGTCCGACCCGGAGCCCGAGCCGGCGCTGCGGTCGCTGTCGCTGGCCCGCTACGGCATGGCCGAGGAGGCGGTGGCCGAGGGTGTGGCCCGGCTCGCGGCCTCGGCCGAGCGGATCGCCGACCCGGCGTCGGTGCGGTCCGTCGCGAAGGGACTGGACGAGGCGCAGAAGGCCGCCGTGGCGCAGGCGCTCGAGTCCGGGGTCAGCCTGCTCACGGGTGGACCCGGCACCGGCAAGAGCCGCACGGTCGCCGCGGTGGTGAAGCTGCTGCGGGCGAAGGGCACCGACATCGCGCTCGCCGCTCCCACCGGGCGCGCGGCCAAGCGGCTGGAGGAGCTCACCGACCATCCGGCGGTCACGGTGCACCGGCTGCTCGGCGCGCAGGGCACCACCGGCGGGTTCGCCCGCAACGAGGAGTGGCCGCTGGACGCCGACGTGATCGTCGTCGACGAGGCCTCGATGCTCGACGTCGAGCTCACCGCGGCGCTGCTGGAGGCCTGTCCCGACGGCACCCACCTGCTGCTGGTGGGCGACCCGGCTCAGCTGCCGTCGATCGGCCCGGGTCACGTGCTCGGCGACCTGATCGACTCCGGCGCGGTCCCGGTGACCGAGCTCACCACGCTGTACCGGCAGGCGGAGGGTGGCGCCATCGCCCGGCTCGCCACGGCGATGCGGCGCGGCGAACTGCCGCCGGTGGACTCCCCCGACCGTGAAGTGGTCGTCGTCCCGGCGACCGGAAGCGCCGAGGCCGCACGGCGGGTGGTCCAGCTGGTCACCGACTCGATCCCCCGTGCGCTCGGCATCGAGCCGGGCGCGGTGCAGGTCGTGACGCCGGTCCACCGCGGGCCCGCAGGCACCATCGAGCTCAACAAGGCGCTGAAGGACGAGCTCAACCCGGGTACCGGCACGGTCTTCGGCTTCGACCCCGGCGACCGCGTCGTGGCCACCGCCAACCATCTCGACCTGGAGCCCACCGGCTTCGCCAACGGTGAGGTGGGCGTGGTCACGGGGACCGGGGAGGGCTCGATCGACGTCTCCTTCGCGTCCGGCCCCGTGACGGTGTCGGGCCAGGCACTGTCGGACCTCCGGCACGGCTGGGCGATCACCGTGCACCGGGCGCAGGGCTCGGAGTGGCCGGGGGTGGTCGTCGTCCTGCCGCCGGAGGCCGGTGGGATGCTGTCGCGGCCGCTGGTCTACACCGCCGTGACACGCGCCCAGCAGCACCTGTCGATCGTGCACGCCAGCGGTGCCGCCCTGGCGCGAGCGGTGCGCGAGGTCGACGTCCGCCCCCGGCGCACCCGGCTGGCCTCGCTGCTGGCGGAGCACGGCGACCCGGCCGGCTGAGCCGGTCCGGCCGCCCGTGGCCGGCGTCGGCCGGGGGGGCGTCACAGAACACGGGAGCGACCACGGCTCGACACCGAGACGGTGACCGCGAGCGGGTCAGGTCAGGATGTCGTCGTCGTCCAGCGGCACATCGGCGTCCTGCTCGAGGATGTCGGCCTCGTTCGCCTCCCGGTCATCGACCGGCCGCAGCGGGTTGCCGGCTTCCCCCGGGCGTGCCGCGAGCTGCTGCTCCAGGGCGTCGGCCTCCGGAACGCCCGGCGCAGGGGCGTTCGCCTCGGCGGCCGAGGTCACGGCGGGCGGGTCGAGGAGCGCCTCCTGCTCCGCACGGTCGGCGTCGGGCACCTCGCTCGGGATGCCGGGTCCGGTCACGTCGTCCTCCTCGTCGTGGGTCGGCGGGGCTCGCCATCCATCCTGCCGAACGCGCCCGGGCCCGGCAGGCCGGGTCTGCCGACCGGGTCACGATCGCGTGACCGATCGGCGCGGGCCGGGCACAATCGGCGTGATGGAGGCGGCCGCGGACTACCAGTACGCGCCGCTGCGGATCCCGCCGGGCACGTCCCGGTCCGCAGCGGCGACCATGCTGAGCCTGCAGGCCGACACCGGCGGCTGGGAGCTGGCCCGCCTGCAACTGCACCCCGACGGCACCCGCAAGGTCATCCTCCGGCGCCGCGCCCGGCTGTCCTACCTGCCGCTTCCCGTCATCTGACCCAGTGCGGCGCGCGGCGTACCGCCGCGGGGACACGGGTCGAGCCGTCGCCCGGCGCCGCCTCCACCTCGGGTTGGGTGAGGGTCGCGCGCCCAGGTCAGGCGTTGCCCTCAGGGGACGAGGACGACCTTACCGACCGTGCTCCGGTCAGCAAGCTTGGCCAGCGCCTCGGGCGCCTGGTCCAGGGGCAGGCGCTCCCCCACCAGGGGGTCGACCGCGCCGGACTCGACGAGCGTGGTCAGCGCCTCGTGGACCTGCCCGATTCGCGCCGGGTCCATCTTCCGGTAGAGGCCCCAGTGCAGACCGACGACGCTGTAGTTCTTCACCAGCAGGTGGTTGGCCGGCGCCTCGGGGATGCGGCCGCTGGTGAAGCCCACCACGACGATCCGGCCCTCGAAGGCGATGCACTTGCGCGACTTGTCGAAGACGTCACCGCCGACCGGGTCGTAGACGATGTCGGCGCCGTGCCCACCGGTCACCTCCTTCACGATGGGGACGAAGTCCTCGGTCGTGTAGTCGATGACGTGGTCGGCGCCCAGCTCCCGGCAGACCTCGGTCTTGCGGGCGCCGCCGGCCGTCGCGATCACCTTCGCGCCGGCGGCCTTGCCGAGCTGGATGGCCGCCGTCCCGACGCCGCCCGCCCCGGCGTGCACCAGCAGCCAGTCACCGGCCTGGATGTTCGCGCGGCGGTGCAGGCCGACGTACCCCGTCTGGTAGGTCAGGTAGAGCGAGGCCGCCTTCTCGTCGCTCATGCCGTCGGGCACCGGCCACGCGTTGTCGGTGTCCATCAGCGCGTACTCGGCGAAGGCCCCCGGGCCGCGCGACGGCGAGCCGATCACCCGCTGGCCGGTCTCGACGATCTCCCCGCACAGCTCGACACCCGGGGTGTAGGGCAGTGGCGGCTTCTCCTGGTACATGCCCATGGCCATGAGGACGTCGGGGAAGTTCAGTGCCGCCGCCCGCACCCGGACCAGGACCTGTCCCTCGTCGGGGGTCGGCTGCTCCACCTCGTCGAGGCTCATGACCTTCGAGGGATCCCCGAGTTCGTGTACCCGCCATGCACGCATGTCGCGACCTTGCCAGACGCTCCGTGACCGTGGTCACGGGGTGCCCCCGGGCGTCAGCGCATGCCGGGTGGGCGCAGCGCCTCGGGGACGACGGCGGTCTCGCCGCTCCGGGTCTTCGCAGACGGCACGCCCTTGAACTTGTAGGGCACGGCGCCGACGCCCGGCTGGATGATGTAGGCCGCACCCGGCTCACCGGAGGTCCAGGCCGCGATCATGGCGTCGGCGACCTCCTCGGCGGTGAGCACCGGGAAGCCGGCCTTCTCGAACTCCTCGCGAATCGGATCGATGATCGCGGTGTCGGCGAAACCGGGGCAGATCGCGGTGACGACGATGTCCTCGCCCACCAGTCGCGGGGCCATCGAGCGCACGAACGCCACCGCTCCGCCCTTGGCCACGCTGTACCCCGGGTCGGTGGCCATGGGCGAGAGGCCGGCCAGCGACGCCGTCACGACGATCGAGCCGCCGCCGGCCCGGCGCAGCGCCGGCAGCGCGGCCTCGGTGCCGTAGACGACCCCGAACAGGTCGATGTCGACGACACGGAGGAACTCGTCGACGTCGAGGGTCTCGCGGGACTTCCCGGCGATGCCGGCGTTGAGGAACGCGGCGTCCAGGCGGCCGTGCTCGGCCTCGACCTGGGTGACCACTGCCTGGTTGGCGGCGCGGTCGGTGACGTCGAGGACGACGAAGTGGCTGTCGAGGTCCTTGGCGACCTGCCGGTTGCGCTCGCTGTCGAGGTCGGCGAGGACGACGGTGACGTCGAGCGCCCGCAGCTTGGTGGCGAGGGCACGGCCGAAGCCGCCGGTTCCCCCGGTGATCAGAGCGACGGAGCCAGGGGCAGGTGTGGGAGAGGTCACGCCCGCATCACATCACGCGTTGCGCAGGAACCGGTCGAGGACCCGGATGCCGAACTGCAGCGACTCGACGGGCACCCGCTCGTCGATGCCGTGGAACAGCGACGCGAAGTCCAGGTCGGCCGGCAGGCGCAGCGGGGAGAACCCGAAGCAGCGCATCCCCAGGCGCTCGAAGCTCTTGGCATCGGTGCCGCCGCTCATCGTGAAGGGCACCGGTCGGGCGCCGTCGTCCTCGGCCTTGAGCGCGGCGACCATCTGGTCGACCAGCGGGCCGTCGAACGTCGTCTCGACGGCCTGGTCGTGGACGATCCATTCGCGCTGGATGCCCTCGCCGATCAGCCCGGCGAGCTGGCGCTCGAATTCCTCCTGCTGGCCGTACAGGAACCGGCCGTCGACGGTGGCACTGGCCGTCCCCGGGATGACGTTGGCCTTGTAGCCGGCGTCGACCATCGTCGGGTTGGCGGTGTTGCGCAGGGCCGCCCCGATCATGCGGCTGATGCTGCCGAGGCGGGCGAGCGCCTCCTCGGGCTGGTCGGGGTCGATCTCGATGCCGTAGGCGTCGCTGACCGCGTCGAGGAACTGGCGCATCGGCGGGGTGAGCACGGTGGGCAGCCGAGCGGAGCCGAGGCGGGCGACGGCCTGGCAGAGCCGGGTGACGGCGTTGTCGTCGTGCACGAAGGAGCCGTGGCCGGGCTTGCCGGAGGCGGTGAGCCGCATCCAGGCCAGGCCCTTCTCCGCGGTCTGCACCAGGTACAGGCGCAGGTCGTCGCGGACGGTGATGCTGAAGCCGCCGACCTCGCTGATCGCCTCGGTGCAGCCCTCGAACAGATCCGGGTGCTCGTCGACCAGCCAGCGGGCGCCGAGCTTGCCGCCGGCCTCCTCGTCGGCGACGTAGGCCAGCACGATGTCGCGGGGCGGCTGGACGCCGGTGCGGGCCCAGTCGCGGACCAGTGCCAGCACCATGGCGTCCATGTCCTTCATGTCCACGGCCCCCCGGCCCCAGATGTAGCCGTCACGCTCCTCGCCGGAGAACGGGTGGACGCTCCACTCCCCCGGGTCCGCGGGCACGACGTCGAGGTGCCCGTGCACCAGCAGGGCGGGCCGGGAGCGGTCTGCACCCTCGATCCGGGCCACCAGGCTCGCCCGGCCGGGCTCCGACTCGTGGATCTCGGAGTCGATGCCGACGTCGGCGAGCTTGCAGGCCATCCACTCGGCGGCGGCCCGCTCGCCCGCGCTGGTGGCGGTGTCACCGGTGTTGGTGGTGTCGATCCGGATGAGATCGGACAACAGTTCGGCGACCTCGCTCTGGGCTGCGGCGAGGGGCTGTGCGAAGGGCTCGGCCATGGACGTGATCGTGCCATTCCCGGGGCCTTCCCTCGCGAGGGTGAATAGGTACTCCACCGTCCGATACCGTCCGTCGATACCTCCCCCATGAGGATGGGCCGGGCGCTTCGGGCACGGGAGCCACAGGCGGCCGCGCACAGCACGCGGCTGATCCTGCTGGTCTGTTCCGCGGTGGTCGCCGGCCTGGCGGTGTTCGACCAGGCCGACGCCGGCGCCCTCGTCCTCGCCGTCCACTGGGTCGCCGTCGCCCTGCTGCTCGCCGGTGCCGCCGCGTGTTCGGTGCTGTCCCCGCGGATGCTCGACCGGCTCGGTCTCAGCGTCATCGCCGCCCTGCTCGGCGTGATCCTGACCAGCACGCTGAACGTGCTCACCGAGGACACCTCGGCCGCGGCGCAGGCGTTCTTCGCCTTCCCGATCTTCTGGGCCGCCTCGCACCTCCGGGCACCCGGGGTGGTGCTGGTGACCGCTGTGGCGCTGGCCGGGAACTGCCTGACGCTCTTCCTCCTCCTGCCGCCGGCCGCGGCCCTGACCGACATGATCTTCTTCGGCGCGGTGCTGGTCGTGATGGCGGTGCTGCTCGTGCGCGCCAACGAAAAGCAGGAACGGCTGGTCACCGCGCTCCGGGCGCAGGTCACCGTGGACTCGCTGACCGGCCTTGCTACGCGGCGGGCCTTCGACCGCGCCCTCGAGCGCGCACTGGACCGATCGGTACCGGGTGGGACCGCGCTCGTGCTCATCGACGTCGACTCGTTCAAATCGATCAACGACAGCCACGGTCACCCGGTGCGCGACGACGTCCTGGTTCATCTGTCGACCGTCCTGCGCACCCGGGTCCGGGCCGAGGACGCCGTCCTCTCCCGGCTGGGCGGGGACGAGCTCGCCGTCCTGATGCCCGGGTGTCGCAGGGACGTGGCGGCACTCCGCGCGGAGAACCTGCTCCAGGCCGTCCGCTCCTCGCCCATGACCCTGGCCGACGGCACCCTCCTGGCCCTGTCGATCAGCGTCGGCGTGGCCCACCTGCCGCAGCACTCGAGCGACCGGCGCGGGCTCTACACCGCCGCCGACAACGCTCTCTACGACGCCAAGCGCGCCGGCCGGGGCCGCGTCTCCGTCGCGGCAACCCGACCGGTGGGGGGTGCACCGGAACGCTCAACTGGTCCGGTAGGCTGATCGCACACTCGTCCGGGTGGCGGAATGGCAGACGCGCTAGCTTGAGGTGCTAGTGCCCTTTATTGGGCGTGGGGGTTCAAGTCCCCCCTCGGACACAGCCTCACCCCGGTCTTCCTGCAGGTCAGGGACCCGGGGTAATTTCGTGTTGAGGCCTCGGAGGCCCTCGTGATACTCGCGTGATACTTCGTGCCCGACTCAGCCTTCCAACAGGGCGGCGAAGCGGTTAGCGGCCTGGCGGCCCATGCCGGGGTGAACGTGCTGGTAGACGGTAAGCGTGATGGTGGCGCTGGCGTGGCCCAGCCGCTCCGACACGACTTTCACCGGTACGCCGTCGGCAAGCAGCAGCGTGGCGTGCGTGTGACGGAGATCGTGCAGCCGGATCACCGGCAGCTGCTCCTCGCCCAGCGCCCTGCGCGCTCGGAGGAGCTGGCCGGCGAAACGGCGGGAGAATCGCTCCGGGTGCCGATGGGCGCCGTCGAGCTCGCTCAGCACGAGCGCAGAGTCCCGAACGAGCTCGAGAGTCAGTAAGCCGCGGACCGTCCGGTACCTGCGGAGCGCTGCCACGGTGCCCGCGTCGAGGTCGACGACTCGGGCTTGGCCCGTCTTGGTCGGGCCTTCGACCAGCTCCTCGCCGGCGCCCTTGTTCTTCACCACCCCGACACTGCGACGAACTGCAAGCCGCGCGGCGTCCAAGTCGACGTCCCGCCAGCGCAGGGCGAGCGCCTCTCCGCGGCGCATCCCGGTCGTCGCGAGCAGCCGCCAACCTATGGCCAAGTCCGGGTCGTACGCTTCCGCCCAGCCGAGGAAGCGGGCGAGCTCCGGCGCGGTCCAGGCCTTCATCTCCGGGGGACGGGCCTCCGAGGGGGTCGGCGCCGTAGATCGGTCCGTCGGATTGACCGCGAGCCGCCCCTGACTGACCGCATCGCTCAGTGCCGACCGCAGGATGGTGAACACGTAGCGCACTGTGCGCGCGGAAAGCCCACCCTGGCCGTCGGCACGACCGGACGCCTCCAACTTCCGCATCCACGCGTCGACCGCCGAGCCGGTGAGACGGGCGACGAGCTGCTCACCCAGGTAAGGGTCGATGTGCAGCCGGATGTTCTTCCGGTACGACGACAGCGTGGAAGGGCTCAGCCTTTGCCCCTTGATCCACTCCGCAAGGTAGGCGTCGAGGCGCTGCTTCGACGGCTCCACCCACTCCCCCACCTCAGCCTTGCGGATCTCGGCACGGAGGGCCGCCGCGGCGTCCCTCCGGGACAGAAATCCGCGCTTGAGGACGACACGCCTGGTCCCGTCTTCGCGCTGAACCGTGAACTTGATCAGGAAGCGCCGGCCGGCTTTGGTCTCGTACTCACTGATCCCGCCCTCGCCCGCCTGCCGCCGCCGTGGCTTCCCCATCCCGCCGACCTCCTCCTGCTGGCCCGCCTCGAGAGGCCCAGCTCTGGCCGTCTCTCGGCTGTCAGGCTCTCTCCCGACTTACTGGCGACTAGGGGGCTTCGCTGCCGCAGTGGCAAACCTGTGGACGAGTAGGCGGCCTGTGGAACCGTGGGTCAGCGCTCAGGCGGTGCCGTGAACACGGTCACCAGAGCCTCGCGCAGCAGTCTCCTGTTTTTCTCCAGTGGCCCCGGAGTCGCTCGGACCGCCCACTTGGCACGTCGCAGAGCCGCAATGCGGGTGCCCGATGCGGGACAGGTCAATCTCTGCCCCCATTGCGACCTCAAGACCCCCAGCCGTCGGCCGGGGGTCTGCGGTGGTTCGCCCGAGTCCATCTGCGCAGGTCGAGCGGTGCACGAGACGACGGCGAACGGTGCCGAACGGCCCGGAACGGGGCTCAATGGTGGTCAGAGTGGTGGTCAGGAATCGCCGCCTCGCACCACGCTTACCGGCCCACCCCGGCCGGAAAGCCGTAGCTGACCGTGACCATGACACTGGTGCCGTGGTCACGCCGAGACGCCGCGTCAGCTGACGTGGGGTGACTTGGCGATGTGCTGCCAGGTGTCGACGACGGTGTCGGGGTTCAGCGACATCGACTCGATGCCCTGCCCGACCAGCCAGTCGGCGAGATCGGGGTGGTCGCTGGGGCCCTGGCCGCAGATGCCGACGTACTTCCCTCGGTCCAGGCAGGCCTCGATCGCCATCTTCAGCAGGGCGAGCACGGCGGGGTCACGCTCGTCGAAACCTGCCGCGACGAGGGCGGAGTCGCGGTCGAGGCCGAGGGCCAGCTGGGTCATGTCGTTGGAGCCGATGGAGAACCCGTCGACGTGCTCGAGGAAGTCCCCGGCCAGCAGCGCGTTGGAGGGCAGCTCGCACATCATCACGACCGACAGGCCGTTCTCCCCGCGGCGCAGACCGTGCTCGCCCAGCAGGCGGACCACGCCCTCGATCTCGGCGACGGTCCGGACGAACGGGATCATGATCTTGACGTTGGTCAGCCCCATCTCGTCGCGGACGTAGCGCAGCGCCTCGCACTCCATGGCGAAGCAGTCGGCGAAGTCGGCCGACAGGTACCGCGAGGCCCCGCGATAACCCAGCATCGGGTTCTCCTCGTGCGGCTCGTACAGGTCGCCGCCGAGGAGGTTGGCGTACTCGTTGGACTTGAAGTCGCTCATCCGCACGATCACCGGCTCGGGCGCGAACGCCGCGGCGATCATCGAGACGCCCTCGGCGACCCGGTGCACGAAGAAGTCCCGCGCCGAGGGGTAGGCGACGATCCGTTCCTCGATCTGCGCTTTCAGCGGGGCGTCGAGCCGCTCGAGGTCGAGCAGCGCCCGCGGGTGGATGCCGATCTGCCGGTTGATGATGAACTCCAGCCGGGCCAGCCCGACGCCGGCGTGGGGCAGCCGGGAGAACGCGAAGGCCTGCTCCGGCGTCCCCACGTTCATCATGATCTTGGTCGGGATCTCCGGCATGGCGTCCAGCTCGGTCTCCGCCACCTCGAAGCCGATCTCGCCGGCGTAGACCAGACCGGTGTCGCCCTCGGCGCAGGAGACGGTGACCGGGTCGCCGTCGGACAGCTTCCGGGTGGCCGTGCCGGTGCCCACGACGGCGGGGATGCCCAGCTCGCGGGCGATGATCGCCGCGTGGCAGGTCCGCCCGCCGCGGTTGGTCACGATCGCCGCGGCCCGCTTCATGATCGGTTCCCAGTCCGGGTCGGTCATGTCGGCGACCAGCACGTCCCCGGCGGTGAACTGGTCCATCTGGTCGATGTCGGTGAGCACCCGGACGGCGCCGGCGCCGATCTTCTGCCCGATCGCCCGCCCCTCGACCAGAACCTCCCCGGTGCCGGTGAGGATGTACCGCTCGGAGGTGTTGCCGGAGCGGGACTGCACGGTCTCCGGACGGGCCTGCAGGATGTAGAGCTGCCCCGTGAGGCCGTCCTTGCCCCACTCGATGTCCATGGGCCGGCCGTAGTGCTCCTCGATCTTGAGCGCTTGTCGGGCCAGCTCGAGGACCTCCTCGTCGGTGAGGGACAGCAGCCGGCGTTCCGCGGGGTCGACGTCGACGAACTGGGTCGTACGGCCGACCTCGGCGTGCTCGGTGTAGACCATCTTGGTGGCCTTCTCCCCCACACCCCGCTTGAGGATGGCCGGGCGCCCGGCCCGCAGGGCCGGCTTGTAGACGTAGAACTCGTCCGGGTTGACCGCCCCCTGCACCACCCCTTCGCCGAGGCCGTAGGCCGAGGTGATGAAGACGGCGTCGCGGAAACCGGACTCGGTGTCCATGGTGAACATGACGCCCGAGGCCCCGACGTCCGAGCGCACCATCCGCTGCACCCCCGCCGACAGCGAGACCGCCTCGTGGTCGAAGCCGTGGTGCACCCGGTAGGCGATGGCCCGGTCGTTGTACAGCGAGGCGTACACCTCCCGGACGGCCTGCAGCACCGCGTCGACGCCACGCACGTTGAGGAAGGTCTCCTGCTGCCCGGCGAAGGAGGCGTCCGGGAGGTCCTCGGCGGTGGCACTGGAGCGGACCGCGAAGGAGGCCTCCGCGTCGCCGCCGGCCAGCCGGTCGTATGCCGCGCGGATGTCGGCCTCCAGGGCCGGCGGGAAGGGCTGCTCGACCACCTGCCGCCGGATCTCCCGGCCGGCCTCGGCCAGCGCCCGGACGTCGTCGATGTCCAGCCCGCGCAGCCGCTCCGCGATCCGGCCGGCCAGCCCGGTGTCGCCGAGGAAGCGCTGGTAGGCCGCCGCCGTGGTGGCGAAGCCGTCGGGGACGCTGACCCCGGCATCGGCGAGATGGGAGATCATCTCGCCCAGCGAGGAGTTCTTCCCGCCGACCACCTCGAGGTCGGCGAGCCCCAGCTCGGCGAACCACCGGACGTTGTCGCCGTCGTCGGCCGTTCCCCCGGTCTGTGCCTCGCGTGCGGTGTCGGTGCTCATGATCGGAGGGTCCTTCCTCGGGGGAGGTTGTGGCCGGACTGCGGGCGTGCGCCGGAGCGCCGCCGTTGCCGGGCCAGGGTCTGGATGACCACGGTGGCGATCTCCTCGACGGAGGCCGTCGTGGTGTCCACGGTGGGGAGGTCGTGGGCGGCGTAGATCGCCATCGCCCGGCGCAGCTCGAAGCGGCACTGCTCCTCGGAGGCGTAGCGGGAGTCCGGGCGGCGCTCCTGCCGGACCCGGCTCAGGCGCGTCACCGTGGTGGTCAACCCGAAGCAGCGGTCGGCGAGGCCCCGGACCGGTCCGGGCAGCTCGGTGGACTCCAGATCCTCGTCGACCAGTGGATAGTTGGCCACGAACAGGCCGTGCTGCAGCGCCAGGTACATCGCGGTCGGCGTCTTGCCGCACCGGGACGGCGCCAGCAGCACCACGTCGGCCCGGTCCAGGCCCCGGGGGCTCAGACCGTCGTCGTGCTCGATGGCGAACTCGATGGCCGCCATCCGGTCGTTGTAGCGACGCACGTCCCCGACCCCGTGCAGTCGCCGGGCCTCGTGCAGTCCCCGAGCCCCGAGCTGCGCCTCCACCCGCTCCATGTGCAGCCCGAAGAAGTCAATGATCGGAGCCTTGGTCTTCAGCAGCTCCGCACGCACCTCGTCGACGGCGGCGGTGGTGAAGACCAGCGGGGGAACGGGCCCCGCCATCACCTCGTCCAGCTGGGCCACGACCTCCCGGGCCTCCTGGACCGAGGAGATGAAGGGGATCACGGTGCGCTCGAAGCGCATGTCCGGGAACTGGATGAGCAGCGCATTGCCCATCGTCTCCGCGCTGATCCCGGTGCTGTCGGACAGGAAGAACACCGGGACGGCCCGCGCGTGGTCGTCGGCGGGTTCCCCCGGGAGACGTGCCTCGTCGGTCATCGCGGCGCTGCCCGGAAAGAGGAGGTCTGCCGACCGCCAGCTGAACGGCTCGCCGGCCGAGTGCACGGGATCATGCCCTCAGCCTCCCGCTGTGGTGCCGACGGGCGGTTTCCCACCCGGGTGACCATGTCGGTTCGTAGCCCGATGCGGTCGGTTCGGCCCCCCGGACCGACCGCCGTCCGGGCCCGCCGACGAGGGTGACCGGCACTCCGGGAGCGTCCTGGCCACATCGGTCAGCTCTCCTTCGAAGCCATAGCCTGGGTCTGTGCCCGCCTGGCCCCCGCGTCGCCGTGTGCCGTACTCGCGTCTCCCGGAGCGGGCCTGGCGTGCGGTCGCGGGGAACAACCCACCCACCGCACCGATCGGCCTTCGGGCCCTGCCCAGCCGGATGGACGACCTCACGGCGCACGCGGCGCTGGGCCTGGCGCTGCGCATCGGCGCGTCCATGCTCGCCGTCGGAGCTTCCTGCGCCGACGTCACCTCGACGATGCTGCGGGTCGCCGCCGCCTACGGGCTGACCAGCTGCCAGGTCGACATCACGTTCACGTCCATCACGGTCAGCTTCGACCGGGAGGACGCAGTACCGCTCACCGCGATGCGGATCGTGCGGATGAGCCGTCTCGACTACACCCGCTTCCAGGGAGTCACCGACCTCGCCCGCGCCATCGGCGCAGGTGACCTCGACATCGAGGAGGCACACCGCAGGCTGGACCGTGTGGTCGCGGCGCCTGCCACCTACCGCCGGACCGTGAATGCAATGGCATGGGCCGGTGTGGCCGGTTGTTTCTGCCTCGTTCTCGGCGGTGGCTGGCTGGAGGCGCTGCTCGCAGCCCTGACGACCGCCCTGATCGAGCAGGTGATGCGGGTGCTCAACCGGCGGAGCCTGCCGGTCTTCTTCCAGCAGGTAGCGGGGGCCGCGCTCGCCACAGGGGTCGCCGTTCTCCTGCTCGCCTGGGGCGTCGAGGTCCGGACGTCGCTGGTCGTCGCCGCCGGCATCGTCGTGCTCCTTGCCGGCCTCTCCCTCGTCAGTGCGGCGCAGGACGCGATCAACGGGTTTCCGGTGACCGCCGGGGCGCGAGCCTTCGAGGTGGTGACGCTGACCGCCGGCATCGTGGTGGGCATCGCCGGCGTGCTCGATCTGGCTCGGCGCGCCGAACTGCCGCTGACCGTCGTCACCACCGCGCCCTCCCCTGTGCCCTTCCCCGTCGCGCTCGCGGCATCGGTCGGGATCGCCGGCTTCTGGTCCTTGGCCAGCCATGCCCGGCCGCGCGCCGTCGGACTCGCCGCGATCGCCGGAGCGCTCGCGTGGACGACATTCTGGGCGCTCAGCGCAGTGGGGGCCGGAACTCCCCTGGCCAGCGGGATCGCGGCCGTCGTCATCGGGTTCTCCGGAGAGGTGCTGACCCAGCGGCTGCGGGTCCCCCCGCAGCTCGTCGCGGTCTGCGGCATCGTTCCGCTGCTGCCGGGACTGGCCGTCTACCAGGGCCTGTTCAGGATCGTCGTCGGCGCCGACATCGAGGGCGCACTGGCCGCCCTCGTCGGAGCGCTGGCCGTCGGTCTCGCTCTCGCTGCCGGCGTGACGCTGGGTGAGTACCTCGGCAGGCCGGTCAGCGGTGAGCGGGACCGCTTCGACGAACGGGTCCGCAGGCGCGCCATGACCATCGACTGAGCTGCTCATCCGTCCCACCGCAGCACGGAGGTCAGCAGTCGCCCCCCGACAGGGAGTGATGGGGGTCCGGACGACCGCGCCTCGCTCGGCGGGAACGGCACGCACGATCGGAACGCGGCGGCTCGCCGTCCCCTGCCGCCACCGACTGCTGGCTGGGGGCTCCCGGCCGATGGGACGTCCACACGGTCCTGACCAGGCTCCGCGGTGGGTGCGGCCTCACGACGAACGGGGCTCAGGGCTGCGGCGCGCCAACCGCGCAGAGAACTGACCACCGCTACCCCCTCTGCCCGCTCGAGGTCGGCCACACGGAGCACCCGCTCCCGCAGCCTGCCCACCTCGATCAAGCGCGCGCGCTCGACGCCGGGCAGGCAACCGGACTCGACAGGTGGTGTCCACCATTGCCCGTCGATCTGCACGGCGAGCGTGGCCCGGGTGACCTCGGTGAGCTCGCCTCTCGTGTTCACCATGATCACGTCGTCGACGTCCGGGCGCCGGTCGCGGCGCCGGTCGTAGGGGTCACGCATGCTCGTCTTGTGGCGGAGCCACCTCGATCCCGGGTCGACCGGCTCGTCGTCGAGCGCCAGCAGTACCGGTCCAGCCGGGAAGGCAGGGAGAGCCGCGACGTCGACGGCGACCGTCCCGTCACGGCGGAGCCGTAGCCGGACGCGCGCGGGCGTCTCGCTCACCAGCCGCTCGTCCAGCAGCCGTCGCGTTTCTGCCCCGTCGAATCGGAACCGCAGGTGGTCGGCCGAGGCGGCCAGCCGCTGCAGGTGCCTCTCGCGGTTGCGCAGGCCGCGCTGCGGGTCGTGCGCCATCGTCTCCAGCAGCTCGAACTCGCGGGGCCGGACGGCCAGGACGGCGGCCTTGGCGAGCACCTCGTCGTGCTCCGCCGCCTCCTCCGACCCCCAGGTGATGCCGCCTCCGGTGCCGTACACGGCCTCCCCCGAGTAGGTGTCCACCACCGCCGTCCGGATGGCCACGCTGAAGCGGGCCCGCACCGGGGAGCCCGATGGGCCCACGAGGCCGATTGCTCCGCAGTAGACGCCCCGGGGTTCGGCCTCCAAGGACCGGATGATCCCCATGGAGCTCGCCTTGGGCGCCCCCGTGACGGAGCCGCAGGGGAAGAGTGCCTGGAAGACTTCTACCAAGCCCGTTCCCGGGCGGAGGCGAGCCGTGACGTCGGAAGTGAGCTGCTGCACCGTCTCGTAGCGCTCGACGGTGAACAGCGCCGGCACCTCGACGCTGCCGATCTCCGCGACCCGGCCGACGTCGTTGCGCATCAGGTCGACGATCATCACGTTTTCCGCCCGCTCCTTGGGGCTGGAGCGCAGCCGGTCGGCCAGGTGCCGGTCTTCGTCCTCGTCGCGTCCCCGCCGTGCGGTTCCCTTCATGGGGCGGAGCAGGACGGAGTTCCCGCGACGCTCGAAGAACAACTCGGGGCTGGCGCTGGCCACGGCGAAGCGGCCCAGGTCGATGTAGGCGTTGTGGGCGCCCCGCTGCCCCAGCGCGAGATCCTCGTACAGATCGAACGGGTCGCCCGGGACGAAGCCCGACATCCGCACGGTGAGGTTGCACTGGTAGGTGTCGCCGGCGGCGATCCGCTCCCGGATCTCCCGGACGCCAGAGGCGTGCCCGTCCGGCGTCCACGTGGGTCGGCATCGGGCGGCCGCGACCGGTACCGTGGCGTTCGGCCCGGTTGCCGCCACCGGGGGCACTGGAACCGGCTCGTCGCAGAGCCCGAACCACATCAGCGGCATGCCCATGGGGGTGGTGCCGTGGACGGGAAGCCGCGGGTCCAGCCCTGCGGCCGCCTCGTAGGCGACGTAGCCGAAAGCCCACGACCCGGCGTCAGTCGCCCGCTCCACCTCAGCCAGGACGTCGACGACCTCCTCGGGGCGCTCGGCTACCAGCACCCGCCGGGGCGACGGGCATCGGACCGCGGTCCCGGCACGGAGGTCGTCGAAGCGTGCCCACGGAAGCGCGGGCCGGCGGCCGGATGTCACGCCGCCGTCGTCCCGGGTCGCACGGTGGCGAGGAGGTGGAACGAGCCGCTGACCACGACCGGCAGGTCGAGGTCAGCGTGCTGCGAGGCACGGGTCACCGCGCACGCCGGCTCCTCCTCGACCACCGCCTGGAGCCCGCGCTCCCTGGCCGCCATGGCGATCTGCGTCGCGGGCACGGATGCCGCGGCGGGGTGGTCGCCGTCCTCGGTGGCGAACTCTGTGGCGACCACCAGGGCTGCCGTGGGTGCGATCACCTCGAGGGCGGCGTGGAGGTCCTTGCCCTGTTTGAGGGCGAGCACCCACGGCAACCGGGCGCCGGGATAGACCTCCTGCAGCGTCGCGACCAGCGCCGCGAGCTTCATCGGGTTGTGCGCTCCGTCGAGCAGGGTCGTCCGGCCGCCGATGAGCCGACGCTCGAACCGACCCGGCAGCGTGGTGCTCCGCAATCCCAGCCGGACAGCATCCGCATCGACCGTCCACGCGTCCCGGGCAGCGATCGCCTCGACGGCACGCAGCGCCAGACGGGCGTTGCCGGCCTGGTGTCGCCCGGTCAGCCCCAGGCGCAGGGGCGGGTGGCCGCGTAGGAGGATGTCGGTGCCGTCCGGGCCGGTGCGGGCCCGCACCGCTGGGGGCCCGAGGTCCACCCAGCCGAGGTCGCACCCCCGGCGGGCTGCCTCTGCGGTCAGCACGTCCGCCACCTCGGCGCTGCGTGGGCGAGCCGCGACCGCACGACCGCCGACCGGGAAGATGCCGGCCTTCTGGCGCGCGATCTCGGCGACGGTCGTCCCGAGCAGTTCCTGGTGGTCGAGCCCGATGGGCGTGATGACCGCCAGCTTGTCGGCGCGGGCGATGGTGTTCGTGGAGTCGAGCAGACCCCCTACCCCCGTCTCGATCACCCCGTAGTCGACCCGTCCGGCGAACAGGCTGAAGGCGATGGCGTTGGTGACCTCGAAGAAGGAGGGCCGACCGTGCCCGGCGCGCTCCACCGCCGCCACCGCCGGCCGGATCCTCTGCAGCTCGGCATCGACGAGTTCGGCCGGAGCCGGCCCGCCGTCCATCTGGAAGCGTTCGAGCAGGCAGTAGGCGTGCGGCGAGAGATGCGCACCGACCTGGAACCCGTGTGCCCGTAGCAGGCTCGCGACGAAGACGCTGACCGAGCCCTTGCCGGCGGTCCCGGCGACGTGCACGGCCGGGTAGCGGTCCTGCGGATCTCCCAGCGCAGCCAACAGTGCGCGAGCGCGGTCGAGTCCCGCCCCGGTCGGGCCCTGCTGTGGCCCCATCTCCTCCAGCAGGTATCGCAGGACCCGGTCGAGCGCCGCCGAGGACGGCGGAGGATCGACGGACGCCGGCTGCTGCAGGGCTTTGCTCGACATGGCCTCGACGACCCCGGTCAACGGAAGACGACGGTGCTGTGCCCGTTCAGCAACACGCGCCGCTCGCTGTGCCAGCGCACCGCGCGGGAGAGCGCGAGGGCCTCGGCGTCCTGGCCGACGGTGGCCAGTGCTCGAGGGTCATACGTGTGGTCGATCCGAATCACCTCCTGCTCGATGATCGGGCCCTCGTCCAGGTCCGCCGTGACGTAGTGCGCAGTCGCGCCTACGAGCTTGACGCCCCGGTCGAAAGCCTGGTGGTAGGGCTTGGCGCCCTTGAATCCCGGCAGGAACGAGTGGTGGATGTTGATCGCCCGCCCGTGCAGGGCGGCGCAGGTCTCGTCGGAGAGGATTTGCATGTAGCGGGCCAGGACGACCAGGTCGGCCCGGTGCTCGTCGACGAGCTCGAGCAGCCGGGCCTCAGCCTGCCGCTTGGTCGCCGGCGTCACGGGAACGTAGACGAACGGCAGACCGGCTGCCTCCGCCATCGCGCGCAGGTCTTCGTGGTTGGAGACCACGGCGACGAGCTCGGCGCCGAGGCTGCCGGCCCGCCAGCGGAAGATCAGGTCGTTGAGGCAGTGGCCGAGCTTGGACACCAGGACGAGCACCCGCTGCGGCTGGCCCCCGGTCACCCGGTAGGTCATGCCGAAGTCGTCGGCGACCGCCTGGAATTCCTCCGACAGGCGGTCGGCGTCGGTGGCCTGGCTGCACACGAACTCGGTACGCAGGAACAACTGCCCGCGGAGGGGATCGTCGAACTGCTGGTGCTCGACGATGTCGCAGCCGTGCTCGAACAGGAACGAGGTCACCGCGTGCACGATGCCCGGACGCTCCGGGCAGCTCAGCGTGAGGGTGAAGGGATGGGACATGGGTGCCTCCTCAGCACTCGACGATGTTGAGGGCCAGCCCGCCGCGGGCGGTCTCCTTGTACTTGTCCTTCATGTCCGCGCCGGTCTCGCGCATCGTCTTGATGGCCTTGTCCAGCGAGACGTGATGCCGGCCGTCCCCGCGCACGGCCATCCGCGCCGCGGTGATCGCCTTGACCGAACCCACCGCGTTGCGCTCGATGCACGGGATCTGCACGAGCCCCCCGACGGGGTCGCAGGTGAGTCCGAGGTTGTGCTCGATGCCGATCTCGGCGGCGTTCTCCACCTGCTCCGGCGTGCCACCGAGGACCTCAGCAAGACCCGCGGCCGCCATGGAGCAGGCCGAGCCGACCTCGCCCTGGCAGCCCACCTCGGCCCCCGAGATGGAGGCGTTCTCCTTGAACAGCAGCCCGATGGCGGCCGCGGTCAGCAGGAAGCGGACCACGCCGTCCTCGGCGTAGAAGTCCAGGAAGTCCCGGTAGTAGTGCAGGACTGCGGGGACGATCCCGGCGGCGCCGTTGGTCGGCGCGGTCACCACACGCCCGCCGGCGGCGTTCTCCTCGTTCACCGCGAGGGCGTAGAGCGTCACCCACTCCATCGCGCGCAGCGCGTCGGCGTCGTCCCGGTGCTCCTCCAGTTGCGCCCGAAGCGACGCCGCGCGCCGCCGGACCTTCAGGCCGCCGGGCAGGACGCCGGTGGTGCGGGTGCCCCGCTCTACGCACTCCTGCATCACCGACCAGATGTGCAGCAGTCCCGCGCGGATCTCCGACTCGCCGCGCCAGGAGAGTTCGTTGGCCAGCATCAGGTCGCTGATCCGGAGCCCCGTCTCGCGTGTGTGCGCCAGCAGCTGCTCGCCGGTGCGGAACGGATACCGCACCGGCGTGCTGTCCTCGACGATCACGCGGTTCCCGGCTTCGTCCTCGTCGAGGACGAAGCCGCCGCCGACCGAGTAGTACTCCCGCCGGCTCAGCTCCGTCCCGTCGGCGTCGCTCGCCACGAAGAGCATGCCGTTGCTGTGGAAGTCCAGCCGCTTGCGCCGGTGCAGGACGACGTCGTCGTCCACCGAGAAGGCGATGAGGTGGTCGCCGGCCAGCCGGAGCTTGCCCTCGTGGCGGATGGTCTCGACGCGCGGCTCGGCGGCGACCGGGTCGACGAGGTCGGGCTCCTCGCCCTCCAGGCCGAGGACGACGGCCTTGACGCTGCCGTGCCCGTGGCCGGTCGCGCCCAGCGAGCCGAAGAGTTCGCACCGCACCCCGGCCACCCGGGCCAGCAGCCGCTGTTCCCGCAGGCGCGCAGCGAAGGACGAGGCGGCCCGCATGGGGCCGACGGTGTGCGAGCTGGACGGACCGATGCCGACCTTGAAGAGGTCGAAGGCGCTGATCGTCATCGGTGTTCTCCCGGTGCTGGGCCAACCGGGACCGACAGGTACACGGTTGGTATATCAGAAGTACGATGACGATATGTTGATCCCTCTGACGAGGCAAGACCCTCGGGCTCTCAGCCCGTACGATCTCGCCGTGACCGTTACCGCGCTGGACCTGGACCCCTCCGCCGCTTCGCTGGCGGACAAGGCCTACGTCGCCATCCGGGACCAGCTGATCATGCTGGACATCCGGCCGGGCGACCCCATCGACGACGACGAGTTGGCCGAGGCCCTCGGGGTGGGCCGCACCCCGGTGCGCGAGGCGCTCAAACGCCTGGAGGTCGACCGGCTCGTCGTCTCCTACCCGCGACGGGGCACCTTCGCGACCGGGATGGACATCTCCGATCTGGCGCACATCTCGGACATCCGCGCCCAGCTCGAGCCGCTGGCCGCCCGCCGCGCCGCCGAGCGCGCCCCCCGCACGATCCACGTGGAGCTCGAACAGCTGGCCTCCCGGACGGAACAGCTGGACGTCACGGAGGTGGACCGGACGGAGCTGATGCGCTGGGACCTCGCCGTGCACCGGGCCATCTACCGGGCGGCCGCCAATCCACACCTGGAGGACGTCCTCATCCGCTACGACAACCTGGCGACGCGGATCTTCTGCCTGTTCCTCGACCGGCTGCCCACGGTGGACGAGCACGTCGGGGAGCACGTGGAGCTGCTCCGCGCGATCGCGGCCGGTGACGCCGATCGGGCCGACGACCTCGCCCGTGAGCACGTCCTGGGCTTCGAGCGGGCGATCCGCGCGGTCATCTGAACCGAGGACCGGCTGCGCGCGCAAAGCCTCAGCCGGCGCCGACGGCGTCCAGGATCGCGAGGACGTCCCGCGTGGCCGCCACGTCGTGCACGCGCAGGATCGCGGCGCCTCGCTGGGCGGCGAGGAGGGCCGCAGCCAGGGAGCCGGGCAGCCGATCCGCCACCGCCCGCCCGGTGAGCTGCCCGAGCATGGACTTGCGGGAGAGGCCCACCATGATCGGGACCCCCAGGCTGGTGAGACTGTCGAGCGACGCCAGCAGCGCCACGTTGTGTGCCAGCGTCTTGCCGAACCCGAACCCGGGGTCCACCAGCAGGTGCTCGGGCCGTATTCCGGCGTCGAGGCAGGCGCCCATCCGCTCGGCCAGGAAGTTGCGCACCTCGGCGACGACGTCCTTGTAGCGGGGATCCTGCTGCATGGTCTCCGGCGAGCGCCGCATGTGCATGAGGCACACCGGCACGCCCAGCTCCGCGGCGGCCTCCAGAGCGCCCGGCGAGCGCAGCGCGCGAACGTCGTTGATCATGCTCGCCCCCGCGGCCACGGCTGCCCGCATGACCTCGGGACGCGAAGTGTCCACGGACAGCGGCACCGGAATCCGCCGCACCAGAGCATCGACGACCGGGATGACGCGGTCCAGCTCCTCGGCGAGGGTCGGCGGGCGGGCGCCGGGTCGCGTGGACTCCCCGCCGACGTCGATCAGGTCGGCCCCGTCGGCGGCAAGGGCACGTCCGTGCTCCACGGCCCGGTCGAAGCTGTCGAACCGCCCGCCGTCGGAGAAGGAGTCGGGGGTGACATTGAGGATGCCGCAGACCAGCGGCCGCCTCTGCGCGAACGTCCGGCTCAGCGGGCGGGGCGAGGGACCGGCAACCGCGGTCGCGCGGACGGAACTCAGCATGACGTCTCCTGCGCCGGGCCGTCGTGCACCCACGCGGGTCGAGGTGGATGGGCGGGGTGGCGGGGGCACGGCCGCCTCGCCCGGACCGGCACGAGCTAGGAGCGCGCCGCCTGGATCGTCTGGTGCAGGAGGAGGGCGGTGGTGACCGGCCCGACGCCGCCGGGCACCGGGGTCAGCGCCGCGACCCGCCCGGACACCGACCCCGCGTCGACGTCGCCGACCAGCCCGCCGTCGGGCATGGGGTTGGTCCCGACGTCGATGACCACGGCGTCCTCGGCCACGTGCTCGGCGGCGACGAGGCCGGGCCGCCCGACGGCGGCGACGAGGACGTCCGCGGAACGGGTGACCTCGGCCAGCTCCTTGGTGCGGCTGTGGCAGATGGTCACGGTCGCGTCCCGCTGGAGCAGCAGGTGCGCCGCGGGCTTGCCGACGACGTTCGAGCGCCCCACCACCACGGCGTGAGCGCCGGACAGCGGGATCCCGTGGTGGTCCAAGAGCGCGAGCACGGCCGCGGCGGTGGCAGGCGCGAAGGCGGGCAGTCCCGCGGCCAGCCGGCCCAGGCTGAGCGGGTTGGCGCCGTCGACGTCCTTGGCCGGGTCGATGGAGGCGGCGAGGTCCTCGAAGACGGCGTCGGCCGGCAGCGGGGTCTGCAGGATGATCCCGTGCACCGCGGGGTCGCGGCTGAGCGCGGCCAGCTCGGCGCGGATCCGGTCCGGCGTCGCCGTCTCCCCCAGGTCGACGACCGAGCAGGCGATGCCGGTCTTTTCCGCGGCTCGGGCGATGGAGCGGACGTACCAGGCGCTGGACTCGTCCGCCGTCGCCACGACCACGGCCAGCCGGGGCGGGGTCCCAGCGGCGGCCAGCTCCGCGGCCGCGGCGGCGACCTCGGCTCGGATGCCGGCGGCCAGCTCACTCCCGCTGAGGCGCGTCGTCATGGCGCCAGTCCGTCCCGGACGGCGGCGGTGACCTTGTCCGCGCGCAGGACGAGGTCGTCGACGCTCTCGGCGACCGCAGAGAGCTGTCCCCAGGTAGCCGGGTCCTTGATGCCGCCGAGGTTGATCTCCACGTTCACCCGGGCGGTCGTCGCCGCGGCCCGCGCTCCCTCGGCGGCCGCCGCGACGTCGCTGATGACATTGCGATTGCCGATCGGCAGCAGCTGCTCGGTCAGGCTCAGCACCTGATCCGCGACGGCGATGACGATCGCCGGCACCTGCGCGGCGCCGACCAGTGCCTTCGCGATCGCCCCGGACCGCGCCGCGGCTTGGTCCGGCGTCCCCTTCGGGAGCCCGTAGGCCTGAGTGACCGCGGTGAAGGCCGCGGCGTCCTCCTCGGCCAGGCCCAGCGCGTTGTCGCGCAGCCGGTCCGCGGTCGCCGTGATGATGCCGATCTCCTCGGCATGGTCGGCGAACTTCGCCGAATCGCTGTATCGGGCAACCATCGCCACGAGGGCAGCGGCCTGGGCGGCGTGCAGTGCGGCGGTGGCCCCTCCCCCCGGGGCGGGCACCCTGGCGGCGAGCTGCGCCAGGAAGGTCTCGATGGTGTCGGTACGCATGGGTCGTCCTTCGGGTAGGCGAGTTCAGCCGCGGAGCCGGGTCATCCCCGGGTCGACGAGCGGTTCGGTGGTGACGGTGGCCGGGATGCGCGTGCCGAAGTACTCGATCTCGACCTGCGTGCCGACCGTCGCCGAGGCCGGCAGCCAGGCGTAGGCGATGGGCCGGCCGACGGTGTGACCGAAGGCCGCGCTGGTCACGTAGCCGACGGGGCGGCCGTCGACGTACACGGGCTCGTGCCCGAGGACGACGCTGCGCCCGTCGTCGACCACGAGGCAGGACAGGCGGCGGGTCACGGTGGCGTCGCTTATGTCGGCGAGGGCGTCCCGCCCCACGAAGTCGTCCTTCTTCTGCTTGCGGACGGCGAAGCCGAGACCGGCCTCGTAGGGGTTGTGCTCGGTGGTCATGTCGTGGCCCCAGGCTCGGTAGCCCTTCTCCAGCCGGAGGCTGTTGAACGCGGCTCGGCCCGCGGCGATCACGCCGAGGTCCTGGCCGGCACGCCACAGCACGTCCCACAGCCGCTGACCGTTGTCGGCGCTGGTGTAGATCTCCCAGCCGAGCTCGCCGACGTAGGACAGCCGCATCGCCGTCACCGGCACCCCCCCGATCCGGGCCCGCTTGGCGCGGAAGTACTTCAGCCCGTCGTTGGAGAAGTCGTCGGAGCTCAGCCGCTGGACCAGGTCACGGGCCCGCGGGCCCCACAGGCCGATGCAGCACGTGCCGCCGGTGATGTCCCTGATCTGGACGCTGCCGTCATCGGGCGCCTGACGCTGGAGGTAGTCGTGGTCGAGGGGACCGTTGGCCCCGATCTGGAACAGCTGCTCGCCCAGCCGGGCGACGGTGAGGTCGCTCTGGATGCCGCCGGCCTCGTCGAGGGCCAGTGCGTAGGTCACCGCCCCGACCGACTTGTCCATCTCACCGGTCGTCAGCCGCTGCAGGAGGTCGAGCGCGCCCGGGCCGCTGACCTCGAGCCGCTTGAGCGGGGTCATGTCGTACATCGCCACGGCCGTCCGCGTGCGCCATGCCTCGACCGCCGCGATCGGCGAGTGGAACTGGGCGCTCCAGGCGTCCCGGGACGGCGGCATCCACTCCGTGGGGAGGTCCTTCACCAGCTCTGCATTGGCCTCGTACCAGTGCGGCCGCTCCCAGCCGGCCCCCTCGAGGAAGACCGCGCCGAGCTCCTGCTGCCGGGCGTGGAAGGGGCTGACCCGCAGGCTGCGGGGAGATAGCCGCGGCTGAAGCGGGTGCAGCACGTCGTAGATCTCCACGAAGTTCTGCTGCGAGGTCTCGCTCACGTACTCCGGCGCGAGCTGGAAGGCCTCGAAACGGTGGACGTCGCACCCGTGCAGGTCGACCTCCGACCGCCCGTCGACGAGGAGCTGGGCGACCGCCTTGCCCACCCCCGCCGAGTGGGTCACCCAGACCGCCTCGGCGATCCAGAAGCCCTTGACGTCGCGGGACTCACCGATCAGCGGACCGCCGTCCGGGGTGAAGGAGAAGACACCGTTGAAGCCGGAGTCGATCTTCGAGGAGCGCAGCGAGGGCAGCAGCAGCTGGCTGTGCTCCCACGCCGGGGCGAAGTCCTCCTCGGTGAAGGGCAGCATCGAGGGCATGGACGACTCCCGGACGCCGTCCCCCTGGGGCAGCTCGCGCAGGTCGACCGGCATCGGCCGGTGGGCGTAGGAGCCGATGCCGAGGCAGTCGACCCGCTCGCGGAAATAGAGGTCCTGGTCCTGGTGGCGCAGGATCGGCAGGCTCGCCTCGCTGAGCTCGTCGTTGCGGCCGACCAGGTCCGGCACCTGGCCCGTCCAGGCGAACTGATGCGCGAGCGGCAGCAGCGGCACGTCCATCCCGGCCATGGCGCCGAGCTCCACACCCCAGAACCCGGCGCAGGACACCACGATGTCGGCGGGGAGAACGCCATCCGGGGTCCGGACACCGGTCACCCGCCCGCCGGTCTGCTCGATGCCGGTCACGCGCGTCGAGCCCTGGAAGCGGGCTCCCCGGGCCTCGGCGCGACGGGCCAGCGCGACGACCGCCCTCGACGCCTTGGCCAGGCCGTCGGTGGGGATGTGCAGGCCGCCGAGGATGCGGTCGCGGTCGACCAGCGGGTGCAGCCGCACGCACTCGTCCACGTCGACCACCTGCGCCTCGACGCCCCAGGAAGTGGCCCAGCCCTGCTTGCGGTGCAGGTCCGCCAGCCGCTCCGGCGTGGTGGCGACCTCCAGTCCACCGACCTGGTTGAAGCACCAGGCGCCGTCGACGTCGAGGGTCTTGAACTTCTCGACGGTGTACGTGGCCAGCGCCGTCATCGTCTTGGAGGCGTTGGTCTGGAAGACCAGCCCGGGCGCGTGCGAGGTGGAGCCCCCGGTCAGCGGGAGGGGTCCCTGGTCGACCACGGTGACCCGGTCCCAGCCACGAACGGTCAGCTCGTCGGCCAGATTGGCGCCGACGATCCCCGCTCCGATGATGACCACACGTGGGGTGGTGGACATTGCTCTGCTCCTGACTACGGGTGGATCCGGGGGCTGCCGCGGAGGCGGCGGAGGGACTGACGAGCCGGTCAGCTGTCGGGGGTGATGAACTCGAGGGCCGCGTCAAGCAGCCAGTCGGCGAGATAGCCGGCGAAGGACGACCGGACGAGGACCACGTAGTCGTCGCCGGCGTCGGAGAGCGCGAGCAGCACGACGCCGGCCTGACCGAGCATCGTCTGCACACTGCTCCCCCGACCGAACACCCGCGGGTGCAGGTCGATCGAGCAGCCCTTGGTCAGGACGTCCCGCACCCGCGCACCGGTCAGTCGAAGACCGATCCGCTGGGCCGACACGTCCGTCGCGGACCCGCCCAGAGGGAGGACGGCAGCGCGAACCCTGGACTCGAACTCCTCCGGGGTCTCGGCGGTGCTGCTCAGCAGCCACTCGTCGGGGCCGAGCCAGGTTGCTCGCCCGGCGTCGGCCGGGACCCAGGTGTTGGCGATCGTCGGCAGGTCGACGCCCAGCCCGGCCCGGACCTCCGGGCCGACCGCGCCGAGTCGGACGTCGACCATCGCGACGAACGGTTCCACGGCGATGCGGGCGGTGTCGGGCAGGCGCTCGAAGGCGACGTGCCATGCCTCGAGCGGGTGGGTGCGCAGCAGCTCAGCCATCGCGACGGGCTCCTTCGGGATCGACCAGCACCGACCCGGTGACCTCGACCGGGACGAGCGTGCCGTTGACGGGGACGTGGACGGTGTCGCCGATCCGCGACCGGCCTCCCTTGACCAGGGCGAGGGCGAAGGGACGCGCCAGTTCGGCGCTGCGGTAGCTGGAGGTGACGTGGCCGAGCATGGGCACCGGCGGAGGCGGCAGCTGGCCGTCGGCGTGGAGCTCCACGATCTGCGAGCCCTCCGGCAGCACGGTCCGCCGGTCCACGGGCAGCAGGCCGACCAGCTGCTTGCGCAGTGGGTCCTGGTTGGCCCGGCGGGCGAACGAGCGCTTGCCGACGAAGTCGGCCTTCTTCTTCGAGATCGCCCACTCCATGCCGAGGTCCTGCGGGGTGACGGTGCCGTCGGTGTCCTGCCCGATGATCGGGTAACCCTTCTCTGCCCGGAGGACGTGCATGGTCTCCGTCCCGTACGGCGTGATGCCGTACCGGTGCCCGGCCTCGAGCAGCCGCTGCCAGACCGCGACCCCGTACCAGGGGCTGACGTAGACCTCGAAGGCGAGCTCGCCGGAGAAGCTGATCCGGGCCAGCCGGACCGGCACCCCGTCGAGGGTGGTGTCCCGCCAGGCCATGAAGGGGAAGGCCTCGTTGGAGACGTCCACCTGCGGGAAGACGGCGCCGATGACGTCGCGGGACCGAGGACCGACGACCGGAAAGGTGTTCCACTGCTCGGTCACCGAGGTGCAGTGCACCCGCAGGTCCGGCCACTCGGTCTGGGCCCACTCCTCCATCCAGTCGAGGATCTTCGCCGCGCCGCCGGTGGTGGTCAGCACGAGGAAGCGGTCCTCGGCCAGGCGCAGCACCGTGCCGTCGTCGATCACCATGCCGTCGACGCCGCACATGACGCCGTAGCGGACGGAGCCGACCTTCAGGCTGCTCATCATGTTCGTGTAGAGCCGGTCGAGGAGGACGGCGGCATCAGGGCCCTGGACGTCGATCTTGCCGAGGGTGGAGCCGTCGAGGATCCCGACGCCGGTGCGGGCCGCGGCGCACTCGCGAAGGACCGCGGCCTCCATGTCCTCGCCGGGGCGCGGGTAGTAGCGGGGACGCTTCCACTGACCGACGTCCTCGAACACCGCCCCGGCCGCGACGTGCCAGTCGTGCAGCGACGTGACCCGCTCGGGGTCGAACAGCCGTCCGCGGTCGCGGCCGGCCAGGGCGGCGAAGGCCACCGGGGTGTAGGGCGGCCGGAACGTGGTGGTGCCGGTGGCCTGCACCGGGATCCCGAGCAGTTCGGCGGTGATCCCCGAGGTGAGCACCCCGGAGGTCTTCCCCTGGTCGTGCGCGGTGCCGATGGTCGTGTAGCGCTTGATGTGCTCGATGGAGCGCAGTCCCGCGCCCACCGCGCGGGCGATGTCGGCGACCGTGGCGTCCCGCTGCAGGTCGACGAACGAGGTGCTCCCCTCGGCCCCGGAGGTGTCCGGCACCCGCCACAGCACCAGGGGCGCGGTCGGCACGACGGGCTCCGGCGCGGTGGGCAGCCGGTCCACCCCCGCCGGATCGATCGTCTGTGCCGTCAGTGCCGCCCGAGCCACCCGCCGTCCGTCGGCCAGGCATCCGGCCAGGTCGAACACGCCGGCGGCCGCGCCGGTGACCGACAGGCCGTCGAGTTCCTCCCCGGGGAGGAACGCCCCGAGGGCCTCGTCGTAGCGGAGCCGGCCGCGGGCCTGGCTGAACAGGTGCACCGCCGGGTTCCAGCCACCGC
The DNA here is from genome assembly GCF_900188025.1 of Blastococcus mobilis. Taxonomy (GTDB): domain Bacteria; phylum Actinomycetota; class Actinomycetes; order Mycobacteriales; family Geodermatophilaceae; genus Blastococcus_B; species Blastococcus_B mobilis. Next base: position 33,730 of record NZ_FZNO01000010.1, on the reverse strand, counting down.
TGACCAGGAGCAGATCGCAGGCGATCGCGCTGCCGGCGCCGACGTCTCCGTCCGCGAACGGGGCGACGAGGGCGTGCGTGACCCGCTCGACACCCCGCGTGCCCGTCACGACGGCCCCGGGGAGGACCCGGATCCCGGCGCGCTCGCACTCCTCGCGGCGGCGCGGCGAGCCCTCCGGCCGTGCGTCGACCACCGCCTGCACGCGCACGCCCGCGCGGTGCAGGTCGAGGGCGGCGTCGTAGGCGCTGTCGTTCGTGGTGAAGACGACGGCCTCGCGACCGGGGAGCACGCCGTAGTGGTGCAGGAACGTCCGGGCGGCACCGGCCAGCATGATGCCCGGGCGGTCGTTGTCCGCGAACACGACCGGACGCTCGTGGGCCCCCGTCGCGACGACGATCGACCGGGCCCGGAGGCGCCACACCCGCTGGCGGGAGATGTGCTTGGGCGCCGCCGTCCCGAGGTGGTCGGTGCGCCGCTCCAGTGCCAGGACGAAGCCGTCGTCGTAGCTGCCGAAGGCGGTGGTCCGCTGCAGGTGCAGCACGTCCGGGTGGCCGGCCAGTTCGGCGACCGCTGCGGTGACCCACTCCAGGGCCGGGGCGTCGTCGAGACGGTCGGTGCCCCCCAGCAGCGACCCGCCTGCCTCGGACTGCTCGTCGACGAGGGCGACGCGGGCACCGGCGCGGGCGGCGGTGAGCGCAGCGGCCAGCCCCGCCGGGCCGGCGCCCACCACGAGCACGTCGACGTGGTGGTGGACGGCGTCGTAACGGGCGGAGTCGGGGACCTCGGCGAGGCGGCCCTGCCCCGGCAGACCGTGGGCAGCCAGTCCCTCGTGGAGCTCGACCGTGGTGGCCAGGAGCATGGGCTCGGGGAAGGGCTCCTCGATCTGCACCAGGCCGCCCGGGTCCTCGGCCCAGGCCGCGGCGATGCCGCGGGGCCGGCCGAGCTTGATGCTCGTGGCGATCTGGTGCCGGCCCGCGGCGAGGAGGGCCGAGGCCAGGGTGTCGCCGGGGTGGCCGGTGTAGACCTGCCCGTCGAACGTGAAATCGACGGTGGCGGATCGGTCGATGCGGCCGCCGTCCGTGGCGCGGAAGGTGCTGGTCATGGGGTCACCGGCTTCGGGCCATCGAGGCGGTAGACGCGCTCGAATCGGTAGGTGGCGGTGTCGCGGATCGCGTTGAACCAGCGGCGGCAGCCGGCGGTGTGGTTCCAGCGCTCGGCGAAGCGGCCCTTGGTGTTGTCGCGGAAGAAGACGTAGTGCGCCCACTCCTCGTCCGAGACCTCGGCGGGGTTGTCCGGGTACGGGACGTGGGCCTGGCCGCCGTAGTGGAACTCGACCTCCTCGCGGGGGCCGCACCACGGGCATTCGATGAGTTGCACGGGAAACTCCCTGGATCAGTGGGCCACGGCGGCAGCGCCGTGCTCGTCGACGAGTGCCCCGGTCACGAAGCGGTCGAGGCTGAACGGCGCCACGTTGGCGTGGGGCTCGTCGTGGGCGATGGTGTGCGCCAAGGCCCAGCCGATGCCTGGCGTGGCCTTGAACCCGCCGGTGCCCCATCCGCAGTTCAGGTAGACGTTGTCGTAGGGGGTCCGGCCCACGATCGGCGAGGCGTCGGGGCTGGTGTCGACGATCCCGGCCCAGGTGCGGAGCAGGTGCGCGCGCGCGAACACCGGGAAGAGCTCGACAGCGGCGGCCATCTGCCGCTCGATGATGTGGAAGGCGCCGCGCTGGCCGTAGCCGTTGTACGAGTCGACACCGGCGCCCATGACCAGCTCGCCCTTGTGCGCCTGGGAGACGTACACGTGCACGGCGTTGGACATGACCACCGTGGGGTGCACCGGCTCGAGCAGCTCGGAGACCAGCGCCTGCAGCGGGTGACTCTGCACCGGCACCCGGATGCCGAGCATGTCGGTGAGCACCGAGGTGTGGCCGGCCGCGCACAGGGCGACCGTGCCGGCCGCGATGGTGCCGCGTGTGGTCTGCACCCCGCTGACCCGGTTGCCGTCGGTGGCGAACCCCGTGACCTCGCAGTCCTGGATGAGGTCGATGCCGGCCTCGTAGGCGCGGCGGGCGAAGCCCCAGGCGACGTAGTCGTGCTTGGCGATGCCGGCCCGGGGCTGGTACGTGGCCCCCAGGACGGGATAGCGGATGTCGGCGGAGGTGTTGACGATCGGGCAGACCTTGCGGACCTCGTCCGGCTCGAGCCACTCCGCGTCGACACCGTTGAGCTTGTTGGCCTCGACCCGCCGCACGCTGTCGCGGACGTCCTGCAGGGTGTGGGCGAGGTTGAGGACGCCGCGCTGGCTGAACAGGATGGGGTAGCCGAGGTCCTCCTCGAGCCCCTCCCACAGCTTGAGCGCCTGCTCGTAGATCGCCGAGCTCTCGTCCCACAGGTAGTTGGACCGGATGATCGTGGTGTTGCGGGCCATGTTGCCGCCGGCCAGCCAGCCCTTCTCCAGGACGGCGACGTTCGTGATGCCGTGGTTCTTCGCCAGGTAGTGCGCGGTGGCCAGGCCGTGCCCGCCCCCACCCACGATGACCACGTCGTACGAACGCTTCGGCTCGGGGTTCCGCCACAGGAAGTCCGGGTGCTCCGGCAGGTCCGCGCCGGGGGTGCGGGGGCTCATCGGGGGACCTCCGTCAGGTCGGGGTAGAGGGGGTGCCGTTCGGCCAGCCGGGTGACCCGCGCGCGGAGGCCGGCCAGCTGCTCCTCGCTCACCGAGGGCCGCAGCGCAGCGGCGATCACGTCGGAGACCTCCGCGAAGTCGTCGAGGTCGAAGCCGCGCGCCGCCAGGGCAGGAGTGCCGATGCGGACACCGGAGCTGACCATCGGCGGGCGTGGGTCGAAGGGCACCGCGTTGCGGTTCACGGTGATCCCGATCGCGTGCAGCCGATCCTCGGCCTGCCGGCCGTCCAGCTCTGATGCCCGCAGGTCCACCAGCACGAGGTGGACGTCGGTTCCGCCGCTGACCACGTCGATGCCGGCCTCGTGGGAGTCGGGGGCCAGCAGCCGCTCGGCCAGCAGGCGCGCGCCGGCCAGGGTGCGCTCCTGGCGCTCCCGGAAGGCCGGCTCGCCGGCCAGCTTGAAGGCGACGGCCTTGGCGGCGATCACGTGCTCGAGCGGGCCGCCCTGCTGGCCGGGGAAGACCGAGGAGTTGAACTTCTTGGCCAGGTCGCCCGCGGCGAGGATGACGCCGCCGCGCGGGCCGCCGAGCGTCTTGTGCGTGGTGGAGGTGACCACGTGTGCGTGCGGGACGGGCGACGGGTGCAGCCCGGCGGCGACCAGCCCCGCGAAGTGCGCCATGTCGACCATCAGGTACGCCCCGACCTCGTCGGCGATCCGCCGGAACTCGGCGAAGTCGAGCTGCCTCGGATATGCCGACCAGCCCGCCACGATGAGCCGGGGCCGCCGCTCGTGGGCCAGCCGCTCGACCTCGGCCATGTCCACGAGGTGGTCGTCGGCGCGTACGTGATAGGCCGCGACGTCGTAGAGCTTGCCGGAGAAGTTGAGCCTCATCCCGTGCGTCAGGTGGCCCCCGTGGGCGAGGTCCAGCCCCAGGATGGTGTCGCCGGGCGCCAGCAGGGCCGACATCGCCGCGGCGTTCGCCTGCGCACCGGAGTGCGGCTGCACGTTGGCGTACTCCGCGCCGAACAGGTCCTTCAGCCGGTCGATCGCCAGCTGCTCGATCACGTCGACGTGCTCACAGCCGCCGTAGTACCGCCGGCCGGGATAACCCTCGGCGTACTTGTTGGTCAGCACCGAGCCCTGCGCCTGCATGACGGCCACCGGGGCGAAGTTCTCGCTGGCGATCATCTCGAGCGTGTTCTGCTGCCGCTCCAGTTCGGCGGAGATCGCGGCGTGGACCTCCGGGTCGGTGTCCGCCAGCGACCGGTCGAGCACCCGATCCGGAACGGCCGCGACCCGCAGAGCTTCTTCAACCTCGACGACCATGCCGGGATCTCTCCTGTCCGTGAATTGGAGACGAAGACTGGTATATCAGTTGTCCATCACAGTAGGGTGGTCGTCAGGCAGGGTCAAGGGGTGCCGGAAAGGACCTCCCTGCCCCCCACCGCTCACACGCTCGCCGCGGGTCCCTGCAGGGAGGCCGCTGCGTCCGGTCCACACATCCCCGAGAGGAATTTCGCCGCCATGCCGTACGAAGTGAAAGGCGTCGTCGCCCGCAGCAAGGGCGCACCGGTGACCGTCGAGACGATCGTCGTCCCCGATCCCGCCTCCGGTGAAGTGGTCGTCGACGTGCAGGCCTGTGGGGTCTGCGCGACGGACCTGCACTACCGCGAGGGCAACATCAACGACGACTTCCCGTTCCTGCTCGGCCACGAGGCCGCCGGCATCGTCTCCGCCGTGGGCGAGGGCGTCACGAACGTGGCCGTCGGCGACTACGTCGTCCTCAACTGGCGCGCGGTCTGCGGCCAGTGCCGCGCCTGCCTCAAGGGCGAGCCGAAGTACTGCTTCGACACCCACAACGCGGCCCAGAAGATGACGCTGACCGACGGCACGGAGCTGTCCCCGGCGCTGGGCATCGGCGCGTTCGCCGAGAAGACCCTGGTCCACTCCGGGCAGTGCACGAAGGTCGACCCGGCCGCGCCGGCCAGTGCCGCCGGTCTGCTCGGCTGCGGCGTGATGGCCGGCGCCGGCGCCGCCATGAACACCGGGGCCGTCCAGCGCGGCGAGACCGTGGCGGTGTTCGGCTGCGGCGGCGTCGGGGACGCCGCGATCGCCGGCGCGAAGCTGGCCGGTGCGACGACGATCGTCGCCGTCGACATCGACGACCGGAAGCTGGAGTGGGCGCGAAAGTTCGGCGCGACCCACACCGTCAACTCGCGGTCCACCGACGCTGTCGAGGGGATCAAGGCGCTCACCGGCGGTTTCGGCGTCGACGTCGCCATCGACGCCGTCGGCCACCCGAAGGTGTTCGAGCAGGCCTTCTACGCCCGCGACCTCGCCGGCCGCGTGGTCATGGTCGGGGTCCCGACGCCCGACATGACGATCGAGCTGCCGGCGATCGAAATCTTCGGCCGTGGTGGCGCGATCAAGTCCTCCTGGTACGGCGACTGCCTGCCCAGCCGCGACTTCCCGATGCTCATCGACCTCTACCTGCAGGGCCGCTTCCCGCTCGACGAGTTCGTCACCGAGGCCATCGGCCTGGACGACGTCGAGGAGGCCTTCGACAACCTGCGCCAGGGGGAGGTACTGCGCTCCGTCGTGGTGTTGGACAAGTGACCGCCCGCATCGACAAGGTCGTCGTCCCCGGGGTCTTCAGCCTCGACGGGCAGGACTTCGACGTCGAGAACAACGTCTGGCTGATCGGGGACGACGACGAGGTCCTCGTGATGGACGCGCCGCACGACGCCGCCCCGATCGTCGAGGCGATCGGCGGCCGCCGCGTGACGGCGATCGTGCTCACCCACGGGCACAACGACCACATCACCGCCGCACCCGCCCTGCGCGCGGCCACCGGCGCCGAGCTCTGGTTCCACCCGGCCGACCGGATGCTCTGGGACATGACCCATCCCGACACCGCCCCGGACCGCGACCTGGCCGCAGGTACCCGGTTCACCGTCGCCGGGATGACGCTGCACGCCCTGCACACCCCCGGGCACTCGCCCGGCAGCACCTGCCTGCACGCGCCCGAGCTGAGCACGGTCTTCACCGGCGACACGCTGTTCTGCGGTGGCCCCGGCGCGACCGGCCGCTCGTTCAGCGACCACCCGACGATCGTGGCCTCCATCCGATCGCAGCTGTTGAGCCTGAACGGCGACACCGTCGTCCGGACCGGCCACGGCGACGACACGACCATCGCGGCGGAACTGAGCCATGTCCACTGAGGGACGCGACGTCGCCACCGCGCGGGACGGCCGGGCCTCCGCGAGGTCGCCCGACGACCGGCCGGCGCCACGTCGACCGCGTGAGGTGCTGAGAGGCGCGCTGCGCGGGGCGAGCTACGAGGTCCTTCCCCTGCGCACCGCGGAGGAGGCCGTCGTCGGGCACGTGCCGCGCGACGTTCCCCTGACGATCACGACGACCGAGGCCAAGGGCCTGACCCCGACCATCGGGCTGGCCGAGCGTTTGTCGGGCCACGGGTTCGATGCGACGCCGCACCTGGCCGCCCGGCTGGTCCGGGACGAGTCCCATCTCACCGACATCGTGGCCCGCCTGCGTGCAGCCGGCGTGAACGGGGTGTTCGTCATCGGGGGCGACGCCGCCGAGCCGGCGGGGACGTTCCCCGATGCGTTCTCCCTGCTCGAGAAACTCGAGACGATCGGCCACCACTTCCGGCACGTGGGGATCGGCGGGTATCCCGAAGGCCACGGACACATCAGCGCGGAGCTGATCGAACGGGCCCTCGAGCGGAAGGCCCCGCACGCGACCCACATCATCACGCAGCTGTGCTTTCACCCCTCGACGACGACGGCCTGGGCACGGCAGGTGCAGCTGCGCGGCGTCGACCTGCCGATCCGGATCGGTCTGCCCGGCGCGGTGACGCGCCAGAAACTGGTCCGCATCTCGGCCGGCCTCGGCCTCGGCCAGTCGGCCCGCTTCCTGGCGAAGCAGCAGAGCATGTTCTGGCGCTTCTTCCTGCCCCACGGCTACCGACCGGACAGGCTCGTGGAACGTCTCGCGCCCGCGCTCGCGAGTCCGGAGAACAAGCTGCAGGGCTTCCCCCTGTTCACGTTCAACGAGGTGGCGCGGACGGAGGCGTGGCGGCAAGAGTGGCTGGCTCGCCTGTCCTACGCAGTTACGGACTAGCGACAGTTACGCGGTCGCACGCCGCGGGGCCGGGAGGACGTCGTCCTCCCGGCCCCGCGCTGCCTGGACGGCGGTCCCTCCGGGGTCAGCGGGAAATGCGCTGCGTCAGCCACTCGTGGAAGGCCCCGATGTGGTGCTCGGAGGGCACGAGCACACCGCCGTGGGCGTAGGCACGGGACGACATGGCCGGCTGGGTCCGCTCGCAGGCGGCGAAATCCTGCTCGTTCACCCGGTGGAAGAGCTCCACCGACCGAGTCACGTCCTTGCCCGACTCGACGACGTCGTGCGAGTACAGCCAGTCGCACTCAACGATCGTCCGGTCGGCCGAGATCGGGAACATGCGGTGGAAGACCACGTGATCGGGCACCAGGTTGACGAAGACGGTCGGCCTGATCGTGATCGCGTAGTAGCGACGGTCCTGGTCCTCGTCGACGCCCGGGAGCCGGTCGAAGCCTTCGCTGCCGTCGACGGTGAAGCCCTGGACGTCTTCCCCGAACTCCGCGCCGTGTCCGACGAAGTACTGCGCCGCGTAGCCGTCGGCGAACTCGGGGAGCACCTCGGTGAGCTCGGGGTGGATCGTCGCGCAGTGGTAGCACTCCATGAAGTTCTCGATGATGAGCTTCCAGTTCGCCTGGACGTCGTAGGTGATGCGGCGCCCCACGGACAGCGAATCGAGCTGGTAGTGCTCGATGGAGTCGACGTCACCGAGCCGTTCCACCACCGAGGCCACGACGTCGTCTTCGAAGGACGGCGGCTCCTTGGCCAGGCACACCCACGCGTAGCCCAGCCATTCGCGCAGCGCCACCGGCACCAGGCCGTACTCGAGCCGGTCGATGTCGGGCATCTTCGTCAGGTTGGGCGCCGCGATGAGCTTGCCCTCGAGGTCGTAGGTCCAGGCGTGGTAGGGACACTGGAAGGCCCGCTTGACGGTTCCGGAGTCGTCCGTGCAGATCTGCGCACCGCGGTGTCGGCAGATGTTGAGGAAGGAACGCAGCTGCCCGTCCCGGCTGCGGACCACGAGCACGCTCTCCCTGCCCACCTGGACCTTCTTGAAGGAGCCAGGCGTCGGCAGGTCGCTCGAGCGCACGGCGCAGAACCACATGTCCTCGAAGACGTGGGACTGCTCCAGCGCGAAGATGGCCGGGTCGGTGTAGTACTGGCCCGGCAGCGTGGAGATCAGGCTCGCGGGCAGGTCGGTGGTGGTCATACGGCACCTCGGGATTTCCGTCGGGCGATCTGTGGGACACGTCAGAAGGTCGGACAGCGCAGGTCTGTGTCACTGCACGGCCGTCGTCCGCCAACTCGCTGCATGACGACCGATGTGTTGCAAATTACACACTCCGATGCGCCCTGCGCAACAGTCAGCTGCACCGCCCGTTCGCCGCGTATGGGAGTCGCGTCGCCAGGGCATGGCCGACCCCGGGCCGCCGGTCCCAGCACCGTCGGTGGGCACCCGCACGGGCCAGAGGGGGCGTGGCGCCCGCTCCGCCCGTCGCCTCCCACATGCGGCGACTCGTCCGCGCCGGAGCGTCTGGCCCTCCGCTCGGCGGCAGTCCGCCGAGCGTCCCGTCAGCTGAAGAAGCCGAGCCTTCTGCTCAGCTCGTCCGCGCTCGCCATCACCCGGCGGGCGAGCCGCGGAAAGCGCTCCGCTTCCATGCGGAATAACGGCCCCGAGACGCTGAGTGCCGCGATCACATCACCGTCCGCGCCGCGCACGGGCGCCGCGACGGCACTGAGCCCGACCTCGTACTCCTCGACGGTCGACCCCCAGCCCTGCTCGACGATGCGGTCGAGGTGCTGCCTCAGCACCTCCGGATCGGTGATCGTCGCAGGAGTGAAGCGCTGCAGATCCCGGGAGAGCACTCCCTTGCGGACGGCGTCGGCAGCGTGGGCCAAGAGCACCTTGCCGCTGGAGGTGGCATGCAGCGGAGTGCCCTGCCCCACCCAGTTGTGGGTACTGAGGGCCGCCGGTCCACGGACCTGGCTGACGTTCACCGCGCGGTCACTGTCCAGGATCGCGATGTTGACGGTCTCTTCGACGTCGGCTGCCAGCGCCTCGCAGATCCGCCGCCCCTCCTGAGCGATGTCCAACTGCGCGGCGGCGGCGCCGGCCAGGCGCACGACACCGAACCCCAACCGGTACTTGCCTCGATCGGCCAACTGCTCGACGAAACCTCGACTCTCGAGCACGGCGATCAGCCGGAATGCCGTCGACTTGTGCACCCCCAGCTCGGCAGCCACGTCCGTGACGCCGGCCTCCCCGTGCGCCGCGAGGATCTCCAGGACGCTCAGCGCGCGGTCGACGGACTGGACCGCGGCGACCGAGCCCCGCTCACCGTTCACACCCTGCGGCCCACTCATGACCTCAGCGTAGGTCCCGACCGCGCAGGGCGACCGAGCGCTCTTGACGTTGCCCCCCGACCGAGGCATGCTGTTGCGCTATCGGCGATGAGTTGTGACATACGCAACACTCACGAAGCCTGGAGCCCCCATGATCCCGGTCTGCCCGACGACCGCACTGCCCCCTGGTGAAGCGATCCGAGTCGACGGCGAGGAGCCCATCGCGGTCTTCAACGTCGACGGCGACTTCTACGCGATCGACGACACGTGCACTCACCAGGACGCCTCCCTCGCCGACGGCTGGATCGACGGCTGCGCCGTGGAGTGCCCCCTGCATGCATCCTGCTTCGATCTGCGCACCGGCAAGGTCTCCGGTCCCCCGGCCAAGACACCGGTCCGCACCCACCGGGTCGTCGTCCAGGACGGCATGGTCTACGTGGAGGCAGGGATCGCCGCGGACGGCGCCGCATGAGCCCGACGGTCGCCGTGGTCGGCGCCTCGCTGGCCGGTCTCTCGGCTGCACGCGCCCTGCGGAACCAGTGCTACGACGGCCGGATCGTGGTCATCGGTGACGAGGAGCATCTCCCCTACGACCGCCCGCCGCTCTCCAAGGACTTCCTGGCCGGCACGGCGTCGCTGGAGGACATCGCCCTGAGCTCCCCGGACGACGCGGATCTCGGTCTCGAGTGGCGGCTGGGCACCACGGCGGTCGGCCTGGACCACCTCAGCCGCTCGGTACTGCTGCGCGACGGTAGCGAGGTCGAAGCCGACGGCGTGGTTCTCGCCACGGGAGCCCGTGCTCGGCGCCTACCGGGGGGTGAGGGGCTCGACGGTGTCCACGCGCTGCGCTCGCTGGACGATGCAATCGCTCTTCGAGAGGACCTGGCTGCCGCCGAGCGGCTCGTGGTGATCGGCGCCGGCTTCATCGGGGCGGAGGTCGCCTCCACGGCCCGCAAGCTCGGGCTCGACGTCACGGTCGTCGAGACGCAGCCCGTCCCCCTCGCCGGTCCGTTGGGCCCCGACATGGGCGCCGTCTGCGCCGAGTTGCACGCCGATCACGGCACCCGCCTGCTGACCGGGACCGGGGTCGCCGGACTGATCGGCACCGACCGGGTCGAGGCCGTGGAACTGACCGACGGAACCCCCCTGCCCGCCGATGTGGTGCTGGTGGGCATCGGCGCCACACCGAACATCGAGTGGCTGGTCGACTCCGGCGTGGCCCTCGGGAACGGCGTCCTCACCGACGCCCGCGGTGCCACCAACATCCCGGGCGTGGTCGCCGTCGGCGACTGCGCCGCGACGTGGTCGACCTCCGCGGAGCGGCACGTCCGCATCGAGCACTGGACCAACGCGCTCGAGCAGCCGGCCACCGCGGTCGCCACGCTGTTGGGCAGCGCGGATCCGGCGCCGTCCCCGGTCCCCTACTTCTGGTCCGACCAGTACGGCGCTCGCATCCAGTTCGCAGGCTCGCGCCGCGAGACCGACGTCGCGCGGGTCGTGGAGGGCAGCTGCGCCGACCGCAGCTTCCTGGTGCTCTACGAGCGCGACGGTGAACCCGTCGCCGTGCTCGGGATGAACCAGCCCCGCCTCTTCACCCGCTGGCGCCGACAGCTTCGCTCCAGCGTGGCGGCACTCTCCTGATCCCGAGCGCCCGCCTGAACCGCTGCTCGACTCGGCGGTTCAGGCGGGCGTCGTCGTGCGGAGGCAGACGATGCCCCGCTGCGAGCAGTCGACCGACCTGACTGAGTCCCCGGCGACACGCGCCACGTCGCGCAGCGCTCGTGAGAAACCGGACAGCCGCACGCTGGTCCTCTGCATGGATCTCCCTGGGGCCCTCAGGACACCCGGCGCGTCTCGGATACCCCCGGCGACGGAAAGCTGCTGGCGCGTCCGCGGCTGTCACGGTCGTCCGGGCCGGAGCCGAGCCCGGGCGCGGCGTCCGGAGCCGCCGGAGATACGTCCGTCTGCGAGCTCTGGTGAACCCGGCCGGCGCCACGTCGATGCCGCGGCTCCTCGGAAGTTCCGAATCCGCGGCAGATGCGTGTCCCCCGTCGTACCGTGCCTCGACCGAGGTCACCTCAACGAGAAGGGCCTCCCGGCGTCGGAACGGTTCTCGCCGTTCCGACGCCGGGAGGCCCTCACCGGTGGGGTGGTGTCCCTAGGTGCGGGGACCCATCGGTCTGCCGATCACCTCCGCCTTGGGCTGACCCTGCGGGGGAACGGCCACGTTCCCGTTCGGCGGCAGGAAGCGGCTCCCCCGGCCGCCCGACTGCCGTCCGTCCGAGTCCGGGCCCGCCGGGGACGACTGCGCCTCGGCTGCAGCAACGTCCGCCGGTGGGACCGAGGTCTTCTCCACCACGAGGACGAAGTTGTCGCCGTGGCGGCGGATGCCGTCGACGACAGCCTGCTCCACTGCCAACGTGGCGTAGTTGCCGCGCAGGACGATGGGATCCTTGCGCAGGTCCTTGACCAGGCTGACGGCCATTGCCGCCATCACCAGCGCGAAGGGCAGCGCCGCGATGATCGTCAGGTTCTGCAGCCCCGTCAGGGCTGCACCCTCCTCGCCCAGGAGCAGCATGATCGCTGCGACGGAGCCCATCACGACGCCCCAGAAGACGACGACCGATCGGCTCGGTTCCAGGGTGCCGCGCTGCGAGAGCGAACCCATGACGATCGAGGCCGCGTCCGCACCGGAGACGAAGAAGATCGCCACCAGGATCATCACGAGGACGGTCGCGGCGGTCGCGAGGGGGTACTGCCCCAGAACGGCGAACAGCTGCCCTTCCGTGGTGCCCGACCCGCTGACGTCGACGCCGTCGCGCTGTGCGGCGATGCCGGCGCCTCCGAAGATGGCGAACCACAGCAAGCTGACCAGGCTGGGCACCAGAAGCACGCCCGTCACGAACTGGCGGATGGTCCGGCCGCGACTGATGCGCGCGATGAACAGTCCGACGAAGGGCGTCCAACTGATCCACCAGGCCCAGTAGAAGACCGTCCAGCCGCGGAGCCAGGCGGCCATCGGGTCACCACCGGTGGCCTCCGTGCGCGCCGCCATCTCGCCGAGGTCGGAGAAGTAGCTGCCGACTGCGTCGGGGATCAGGTTGAGGATGAAGATCGTCGGGCCGACCACGAAGACGAAGGCCGCGAGCAGGATGGCCAGGACCATGTTGGTGTTGGACAGCCACTGGATCCCGCGGGCGATCCCCGAGACGGCCGAGGCGACGAACGCGGCGGTCAGCAGAGCGATGATCCCGACCAGGACGCCGTTCCCGACGTTCCCCGCCCAGCCGAGGATCTCGACACCGCTGCCGATCTGCAGGGCACCCAGGCCGAGAGAGGCGGCCGATCCGAACAGCGTCGCGAAGATGGCCAGGACGTCGATGACCCGGCCGGCCGGACCCGCGGCCCGCCGCTCTCCGAGCAGCGGGATGAAGGCGGAGCTGATCAGCTGACGGCGGCCCCTCCGGAAGGTGCCGTAAGCGATGGCCAGCCCGACCACGGCGTACATCGCCCAGGGGTGCAGTGTCCAGTGGAACAGTGTGGTTGCCATCGCCGTCTGGATGGCCTCGGACGACTCGGCCTCGGTCGTGAGCGGTGGCGGGGCGACGAAGTGCGACAGTGGCTCGGCCACCCCGAAGAACATCAGGCCGATCCCCATGCCTGCACTGAACATCATCGCGATCCACGAGATGGTGCGGAACTCCGGCCGCTCGTGGTCGCGCCCCAGCGGGATCCGCCCGTACTTGCCGGCGGCGAGCCAGATCACGAACACCACGAATGCCGATGCCAGCAGTACGAACAGCCAGCCGAGATTGCCGGTGACCCAGCCGAGGACCGATCCGCTGGCAGTGCCCAAGCCCGTGGGAGAGACGAAGCCCCAGGCCACGAAGCCCAGCGCCATGGCTGCGGCGATGGCGAACAGAACCCTGTCCACAGCCCAGTGCCGGTCGGCCTGACACGGCGGTGTGTCCGCGATGGCCGGATGCGTCCCGGTGACGGTCGCATCGGTGGCCCTGAGGGCTGAATGCTCCTCCCCCAGCACGCCGGCACCGTCGGCAGAGAGCGGTTCGGCTCCGACCTGGGACCTGCTCGGTGGGCGGGAGAGCGAGCGTTGCTCGTCGCGCGGGTGCTCCATGACACTCCTCAATGTGTTGCGTCATCCGAGACTGGTTTCGCATGAGGGAACCAGAGGCGTGTCACTGGCACAAGACCCGCACGTGATTTTTCGCACACTCATGCGGAGACGAGACTGTGCGTGACACCCCCGTGACGAGGGCGGAGTCGATCCCGCCGAAGTCCGACCCGAGGACGTGCTCGGTGGTCTCATCGCGCGCTACTCCTCCCACGCACGCGCCATCCGGCTGCACATCACTGTCCTCCTGCGGCCTGACCCCGTCACCGGCTCGGCAAGCGCTGCGCCTGTCACCATGTCCGGCGCGGCTCATCGACCCGAGGGCGAGAGATGACGAACGCCCGAACCCCCGAATCGTGGGTTCGGGCGTCCGGGATGTCCTGAGACATCAGACTGTCGGGCTGACAGTGTCGTGGCTCAGGACATCGGAATGGGGTGTCTCAAGACATCGGCATAGGTCCGGGCTCGACGATGCGAGGTGTCCAAGCGCCGTCTGGTGATCACCGCTGTCCTGGCCGGATCGTCGCAGTCGGAGGTGGCCCGCTCCTACGGCGTCACCCAGTCCTGGATCAGCCGGTTGATGTGCCCGCTACGCCGTCGAGGGCGAAGCCGCGTTCGAGCCCCGTTCCCGCCGGCCGCACACCAGCCCGACCGCCACCGATCCGGCGACCACCGAGCTGGTGCTGCGGTGCAACTCACCGAGGCCGGCCTGGACGCCGGCGCGGACACCATCGGCTGGCATCTGACCCACCATCACCAGCGCACGCTGTCGCGGGCCACCATCCACCGGGTCCTGACCCGCGCCGGTCAGGTCAACCCCGACCCCGGCAAGCGACCGACGGCCTCCTACCTGCGCTTCGCCGCGGAGATGCCCAACGGGACCTGGCAGTCGGACTTCACCCACTACCGCCTGACCACCGGCGCCACGACCCAGAGCATCACCTGGCTCGACGACCACTCCCGCTACGCCCTGCACGTCTCCGCCCACCCGCGCATCACCGGCCCGATCACGGCCGCCACCTTCACCCAGGCCACCACCGAACACGGCTACCCGGCCGCCACGCTCACCGACGGCTGCGTCACCCTGCGCGTGGCCGGCCGCCTACACCACATGGGCGTCGGCCGAACCCTCACCGGAACCGACGTCCTGCTGCTCGTTCAGGACCTGCACATCCGCGTCATCCACGCCGCCACCGGCGAGCTCCACCGCGACCTGATCCTCGACCCCCGCGCGGGCTACCAGCCCACCGGCCGACCACCCGGCCCAGCACGGAAATGACGGACGCCCGAACCCACGACTCGTGGGTTCGGGCGTCCGCGATGTCCTGAGACATCACACTGTCGGGCTGACAGGATTTGAACCTGCGACCCCTTGACCCTCAGACGTGGGCCGTGTGGCCGAGGCGTTCGAGCTGGGCGATCAAGCGGCGGGTGTGGGCTTCGTCGTTGCGGCGGGCCAGCCAGTCCGCGCCCAGCTCCTGATAGGGCTCGTCGTCGCGGAGCATGTAGTACGTCGAGACCAGGATCGAGTGCGCGACCGCGACCTGGGCACGACCCATGCCGCGGCGGGCGGTCAGCCGGGCGTGCTGCGCGGAGAGGTAGTTGGCGCCCTTCATCCGGGCGACCGACCCAGCGGCCTCGACGAGCATGTGATTGAGCCACTTGTTGCCGTGCCGAGCGCCGGCCGGGCTGCGCTTGCCGGCCGACTCGTAGATCGCCGGCGCCACTCCGGCCCAGGCCGCCAGGTGCGCCGCCGAGGGGAAGCGGGACATGTCTCCACCGGTCTCGGCGATGATCACCTGGGCCACCCGCGGTCAGACGCCGGGAATGGTCTGCAGCAGTTGCAGTTGCCGCGTCCACGGGGTGAAGGCCTCCGCGAGCACCGCATCTAGCTCGGCCAGCGCGGCTTCCACCCGGTCCAGGCGATCCAGGATGGCGCGGGCCAGCTGCGCGTGGCCGGCGTCGAAGTGCCCGGTCAGCGCCTCGGTCAGGGCCGGGATCTTGCGGCGCATCTTCCCCTTGGCTAGTTCGGCAAGAACCTGCGGATCGCTCTCTCCGCTGATCAGCGCGCCGAGCATGGCCCGAGCGGAGACGCTGGTCAGGCTCGCCGCCACCGACGAAAGCTTCACAGAGGCGTCCTCGAGCATCAGCTCCAGCCGAGTGATCTCTCGGGTGCGGTCGCCCATCAGCTGTACCCGGTAGCGAGTGAGCATCCGCAGTCGGCGGATGTCTGCCGGTGGCACGAAGGAGGGGCGCAGGAGCCCGCACTCCAGCAGCTGGGCGATCCACTCGGCGTCCTTGGCGTCGGTCTTGCGCCGCGAGATCGCCTTGATGTGCGCGGCGTTGACCAGCCAGACCTCCATGACCTCCTCCAGGCAGTAGAACGGCGCCTTCCAGTAGGTCGAGGTCGACTCCATCGCCGCCACCGTCACGCCCTCGGCCAGCAGCCAGTCCCGCATCACCTGCAACGACCGGGTCATCGTCGAGAACGTCCGCGTCTGCGCCCGCCGGCCACCCCGCGGCCCGGGTGTGCGCACGCAGACGGTCAGCGTCGCCTTACCGATGTCGAGCCCGGCAACCCGCTCGTACAGAACTTCCACCTTCCATCCCTCCCTGCGGTCGACGACCTGTGGTGCGTCATCCGGAGGGTCCTCTGCCAGGACACAGACCCGCGGTCGAGTCGGGCCGGGGCGCGGTGCTGGCCTTGCGGCCAGCGCGTTTCCCCGGCCCGCTCACCGCACCCGGCGTGCGCGTCTCCACGCACCGGGCGCTCCACGTGTCTTACCCGTTGGTCAGGCCGCCGTGGCGGCTGCTCGGTTCGGGGTCCAGGGGGTCGGGATGGTGCTGCCGCGGTAGCGGTAGCGGGTCACCGCGACGCTGGATGCGCCGGTGAACACGATCCCCTCGTGGGCGATCCTCCAGCCGCGGTCACAGAACCGGCGGCGGAGTTCCCTCATCCCGATCCGTGAGTACTTGGCGCGGATCCAGCCGACGAGCCGCCGCCAGGCGTGATCGTCGACCGAATGGAACACGCGCGCGGAGACTCCGTGACGGAAGTAGTTCGCCCATCCCCGCAGCATCAGGTTCAGCCCGCCGATCACCTCGGCCAGGCTCTGCTGCCGGGTCGATCTGTATGTGCGGCGTGACATCCTGTCCTTGATCGCCTGCACGGCCTTCTTGGACGGCACGGTGTACACGGCCTTCTTCAGAGTTCCTCGCTTCGCCCTCCTGCGAATGGCGAAGCCGAGGAAGTCGAAGCCCTCGTCGATGGAGACCACGCGGGTCTTCTCCGGTGCCAGCCGCAGCCCCAGCGGGGCGAGCACGGCCGCCACCTCCTCTCGCCGCGCCTGGGCGTGCTCGCGCTGGCCGGACACCATGACGACGAAGTCGTCGGCGTACCGGATCAGCCGCCAGTTGCCCAGGCCCTTGCGTCGGCGCGTGGCCCGCTGCTCGCTGGTGCCCATCTCCCGCCGCCGGTGGACGTCGAAGTGCTCATCCAGCGCCGACAGGGCGATGTTGGCCAGCAGCGGGGAGAGGATCCCGCCCTGCGGAGTGCCGGTCAGCGTCTGTTCCCGATCGCCGGTCTGGGTCATCACCCCGGCCTTCAGGAACGCCTTGACCAGCGCCAGAACGCGTTTGTCCGAGATCCGTCGCCGCATCCGATCGGTCAGCGGCGTGTGCTCGATGGAGTCGAAACACGCCTGGATGTCGGCCTCCAGCACCCACTCATACCCGTGAGTGGCCAGAAAGTGGATCTCGGCGATCGCGTCCTGCGCCCGCCGGTTGGGGCGGAACCCATACGAGCACGGCAAAAAATCCGCCTCGAAGATGGGTTCCAGCACTGCCTTCAGCGCCGCCTGGACCACCCGGTCGGCGACGGTGGGGATGCCGAGGGCGCGCAGCTTGCCGCTCGCCTTCGGAATCAGCACCTGCCGCACCTCGACCGGGGCGAACTCGCCGGACTTCAGCGAGTCGCGGATCTGGCCCAGAAACGCCTGCACCCCGATGCCGGATTCGATCCGGGCCACGGTGGCCCGGTCGACCCCGGGGGTCTTCGCCCCGGCATTGGCGGCCACCCGGTGCCACGCGTGCACCAGGAACGCCGGGTCATAGGCGAGGTTGAACAGATCGCCGAACCGGCGGCAGACGTCGTCTGCCGCCCAACGGTGCAACTTGGTCTGCATCCGTCGTACCGCCGCCGCAGCCGACACCGGGTCCGGCCACGTGGCGGCGCCGGTATTCACCGGCGCGTCTTCGACCATTGCATGCTCCTCCTTGCTCGACACGCTGCCGCCCTTCCCCATGTGCCGGGCTCTCCCCGGCTCGGAGTACTACGACGGCTCCGCCCCATCCGCGCCCTCGGCCGGCGTCGCGCCCATCCCCCGAGCCCTCGCCCTGGCCGGGCGCGGACGGTGGAACGACCGCGGATGGTTCCCACGTTCACTGCTGTCCGGTCGACGAGTTAGGCACCCGGCTCTGCCCCTGCGGCCTCGCCACGGCTACGCCGTAGACCTTCACCGTGGCCTCCTGGCCCTGGCGAGCGCACCGAACCAGAAGTTCCCTACCCCCGACCTCGAGGGGGGACGCACCGCTGACCAGCCCACATCCACCGGGTTGGAGCTGGCGCTGCCTCAAGAGGCGTTACGACACCGGTTCCTCGCGTATGCCTTCTCGTCTCGCTCACCGGGCCCGGCCCATCCGGCAGTGCTGAACCGGCCCGACTTTGTCGAGGCTGCTCCCACCCCTCCCGGCGACCCCCGGGAACGGCTGCCTCCAGCTTCACCCCACCGCTACGACGGCAAGGCGACGAAGGTCTCCCACCTCCATCCGGACAAACAGCGCCTCGTGGCGCACCGCTCGCAGCAGCAATCAAGGGCACCCGAGGACCCCGCGCCATACACCTCAGCGGGCTCGCCCGCACCAGTGTGTTCCGACGTCGCCGGACGACTGGAGAATTCTCATCCCCAGGGGCAGCGATTCAAGATCGCAAGCCCTTACACCTCTTGCACCTCGGGTCACCAAACTCGTGGTGACGAGTTACTGGAGGCTCGTCTGGACCGTCGTGGGCATGGGAACCAGCGGCACCCCGGAGTACCGAGCTCGACGACGCCAGCGCGAGCGGCAACGGCGTCAACAGGTTGCGCGGACGCCGGTCATGAAGCCTCCTCCGGACCCGGATGGCGTCCCAGTAGACGGTCGTGAACGACGGACCGCCGCGGCATCCTGTGGGTGGTGCGGAGGGCCCATCACGCCGCGTCGCCGAGGGCCGATCCCCAAGTGGTGTTCAGCCACCTGTCGTCACCGAGCCTGGGAGCAGACCCGGGCGACATCCTCGGGTCGCTCAGCGGTGGAGGTGGTGGAACGGCGCGTCGAGGTCCGCGTTCCTCTCGATCCGACCCGTCGTGACTGGCCGGGGCTGCTCGGCGCGCTTGCCCGCCAGCTGAACGACGGTCGCGTGTACGACCGCGACCTGCCCGGCCTGGCGCGGGAACTGGAGCCCGTACTAGAGGCCTACCGGAGACGCGCCCGTGCGACCGGCGCCCCGGCCATGCACTGAACCTGGGTCTCCAGAACTCCTCCAGTAGCAGAGGGCATGGGCCCGAGCTCCACTCAGCAGTGGTCACGCTGACATGCGCCCCTACCGCCGTGAAACTGCAGAACGACGGAAGGTCCCTCCCCCACTATTGATGCGACGGGCGGCGCTGGCGCAGCCCCCATGTCCCCGCTCGGGCGCAGAAGTTGCGGTGAACCTCGACGATCTCAGGGCCAGCCGCTCCGCCGTCGTGACGGTCGCGCAGGCGGCCTCAGTCTTCGGCGTCGACGTGCGCACGGTGTCTCGCGCGATCGAGAACGGCGAGCTGCCGGCTCTCCGTCTGGGTCGACGAGTGCTGATCCCCCGCCTGCCCTTACTTGCCGTCCTGGGCGTGATCGTCCACGACTCTCTCCCAGAGGCTCAGGGCGCCGACTCCAGGGACCGGTAGCGACACGACCCAGCGAGGCTCACCGGCCCCAACCGTGAGGATCAAGTCCCAGCACCAACCACCTCGCCGGCTCCTTCACGTCTGCTCCCCGGCCGACAAACGCTCGGGACCGAAGGGGCGGATCAGCCCACGAGTCAGCCCTCCCCGAGGACCCGGTCGTGATACTTCCCGTGATACCGCCGACGGCGTATTCGGGCGTATCAGGACGGGATTTCGGGACCGCCCAAGCCTCGGACCCAGGGCGAAAGCACAGCTCAGGGCGCCTGTAGGCATCTGGATGCTTGCCCTTCGACGGGAGTTCAAGTCCCCCCTCGGACACCGAGTTGAACCGCACGGCATCCAGCCAGTGAAGGGTCGCTTTTCTGCACGTCGGCGAGTCGCCCGTCGACCGAAGGATTGTGGGCGGACTGGCGGACTTCGTGAGCGACTGGTCGTCCAGGGCCATGCTCGGGGCGGTCGCCTGCTACGCCAGAAGTCGCGCCTGCGCGCCAAGCGCCGACGACCATGTGGCGCTTGCCTGGGCCTGAGCCGGCTCGACTGCTTCGGCTGCCTGGTGGGCTGCTCTCCATGACGAAGCGGCGATCGAGGGTGGAGCGCGCAGTCCCAGTGGGCTGTCCACCGGTGTCGGGGCGGTCTCGTCCTGGTAGCGGCGGCGTTCAGCCGGCCGTGGCCACGTTGTGGTTGTAGCGCAGCATGTTGTCGGGGTCATAGCGTTCCTTCAGCTCCCGCAGGCGCGAGAAGCCGGCGCCGTAGGCCTCCCGGACGCGGCCCTCCTCCCCTCGGTCAACGACGTTGGAGTAGACCCGACCGCTGCCGTAGGGGGCCAGATCACCCCAGACCCGCCGCACCCAGTCGGTGTGCAGGTCGTCCTCGCCGGGGTCCATCCACATTGCGCTGACGATGAGGTCGAACTGGGGTTCGCGATGGGGGAACGCCGTCGCGTCTTCCGAGACGCGGTTGGGGGCGCCGCCATACCACTCGAGGACGATGGCCGAGAACGGCGAGGTTCGTGAGGCCGCCGCCTCCACGATCGCGTCGACGGCACCGTCCGCCAGGTCCCGTAGGAACGAGGACCTCCAGCGGTACCGGGCTCCTGCGGGGAACGCCGCATCGAGCAGCGATTGCATCTCGACGTACGGGCGTTGCTGGAACATGTCCACGATGGGCGTTCCGAAGGAGCGCACCGGCGCGAGAACCGCTTCGGCGTCGTCGAGCGGCCCGTGGTAGCAGCCGATGAGAGCGACGACGGGCGTGCCGTCAGGAGCCGAGAGCAGGCCGCAGTACAGGCCCAACTCCTCAGGAGCCGCAGGGATGAACTCGCGATAGAAGCGCAGGACGTCTGCCGCACGATCAGCGGGGTGCAGGATCATGCCGCCCACGACGGTCGGGCCGACGGGATGCAGCCGGTACTCGAGCGACGTCGCGATCCCGAGGTTCCCGCCACCACCGCGCATCCCCCAGAACAGATCCGCGTGGTCTTCCGCGCTGGCCGTGCGGAGGACGCCGTCCGGGGTGACTACGTCGACCGAGACGAGGTTGTCGCATGAATGGCCGTACTTGCGAGCCAGCCAGCCGACTCCGCCGCCGAGGGTGAGCCCGGCGATGCCGGTCGTACTGACGATCCCCCCCGTGGTGGCCAGTCCGAAGGCCTGCGTCTCCCGGTCCAACTCCCCCCAGAGCACCCCGGCCTCCGCTCGCACCTTCCTGTTCTTCGGATCGACCCGGACAGACCTCATGGCGGAGAGGTCCGCGACGACCGCACCGTCGCACAGCGCCAGGCCCGCAACGTTGTGCCCACCCCCACGGACAGCAAGCGGTAGCCCGGCGTCACGCGCGAGCGTCAGAGTGCGCAGTACATCTGCCACGCCTGCGCAGCGTGCGATGAGCGCGGGCCGCTTGTCCACCATGCCGTTCCACAGCGCTCGTCGCGCGTCGTATGCGTCGTCGGAGGGTGTGAAGCAATCGCCACGATGCTCTGCTCGGAAGGCCTCGATCAGTTCCCCCGACAGGCCACTGGCCAACATCGATCCGGTCATGTGAGCACCTCCGTGGCTGCGGCATGGGACGTCCCCCGCAAGGCCCCCCTTGAGAACCGCCCCCCAGCGGACGCGTCCGGAACAGAGGAACCCGTATTCAATCTTGGCGAGGCGCGTCGCCCCCGGGCCACCTCCGCAAGACCCTTGCTCGGTGTCGGAACCACGTGTTAAAGCCGCAGGCTCCAGTGGCGTCCACCAGGGTGGTGTGCGACGGCCCCGGTGACCATCGGGCCCTGCACGTAGAGGCGGCCACCGTATGTAGCGTGTTGTCCCTCGGACGCCGAGTTGACCCTCCGTGGTCTTCAGGTCGGGGGAAGGTTTCCTGCTTCTGACGTCGGCACGTCCGCTCGATCCCTGAATGGCCACATCGGCCGGCAGGCCGGCCCCAGTCTCAGACGCCGCTGCCCCTGGCCCCATGGGCGATGGGTCGACTCGACCCGCCTCCGTCCGTCCAGATCCTGATGAGTGCGCGGACGGCGGCTCGACATGAGCGTCGCGGCGTCACCAGGCCAGAAGGTGTTGCCTCCACTACCGCGCCGGAGCACCCTTCGCGTGCGCGCGGGATGCGCACTCGGCATCGTGGAGATGGACCTCGCGGACGTGGTGTTCGGAACGGCGCCGACGCGCTGATCAGGATGCTGCTGGACCGCCGGCCTCGAACGGGGGCCGAGCTGGTGCTCCGGTTGACCGGGAGGGTTCGTGAAGGACGTGGAGCGACCCGGGACCAAGATCGTCCGCGCGCTGTACGACGCCTTCAACGCAGGAGATCTGGACGGCGCTGCCGCCCTCGTATCCGACGATTTCCAGCTCACCGACGTCGCCTCGGGACAGACGCTGAGCGGCCCTGACGGTTGCCGGCGATGGCTGGGCATGTTCCGGACAGCGCTCCCCGACGCGACCGCCGAGTTGGTCACCGTCGTGGCGGAGGGGCCTCGCGTTGCAACCGAGCACGTCGGGCGTGGGTCCCACCGCGGGCCCCTGGTCGGTCCCGGGGGGACCATCCCTCCCACGGGCCGGACGATCGAGCTCCGGCTCGCCGAGCTCTTCCACGTGCACGAGGGGAGGATCACTTCGCTCCACGCGTACTACGACAGTGCCTCGCTGCTGAGACAGCTCGGGCTGCTGCCGCCACTGGGCAGTTCCGCCGAACGCCGGATGACCTCCCTCATGGCGCTGGGTGCCAACGTTCAGCAGCGGATCCGCACGATCAGAGCGGGCCGCTGATGACCCAGGACCTGTCAGCTCAGGCTTCGTCGTAGGGAGCGCCGACCGACTGCTCCGCGGAGGCGTAGGTCCGCCGGTCTCCGTTCAGCCGGCTCCCAGCCGTGTGCGTATGTAGCGTGTCGCCCTCGGACACCGAGTTGAACCCCTACGGCCTCAGGCCGCTGGAGTCTCCTGTCTCTGAAGTCGGCTCAATGCTTGAAAGCCCACATCGGCCGGCGGCCCGCTGCCGACCCCCCTCCCGGGCGATGCAGCAACTGGACCGGTGGCAGTTTCCAGCAGCGGCCGCCGGCGACGTTGCCGAGAGCTGCTCCCGGCCGAAGCGCCTGCGGCACCCAGCTCCTCACCGTGGCCGCATTCCACGCCCCGCTGGGTCTGTGCCGTCAGCGCTGCCTCGTGGTCCCACGCCGCACCGGCGTGCGGGGCGGCCGGCACCCGGGCTGGTTAGTGCCGCCGACCGAATTCCTCGACACCCCGCCGGCCGAACAGCGCGGGTACGCCGCTGCCCACGACTGGACCTGGTACCCGAGGAGCGGGACGACACCGGGCGCCCGCAGCGCCCACAGCGCCCACGGTGACGAGGCCGACGCCGGACGCGACGTCTGCGGCGACCTGCGGGACGGGCAGGTCATCCGGCACGTGCATCCCCGCCGTGGGAGGCTGCGGACTCCCCGGACCGCACGCCGGTCGTCCACCATCCGGACCGGGCACGGCTATCGGACTGATCAGCGGTTCCGATCCAGCCATTCGACGAGCAGCTTCGACACGTGCTCGGGCTGGTCGGTCATCAGCACGTGATTCGCGTTCGGGATCATCACGAGCTCGGCGCCGGGGATGCGGCCGGCGATGATGCGGCCGTTCTCCGGCGGGACGAGCGCATCGAGCTCCCCGTGTACGACCAGCGTCGGGGCGGTGATGCCCTCCAGGCGGTCGTAGCCGTCCCATTGCGACGACCCGACCACCTGGGCGAGGTAACCCTCGTTCGTGGCGGCGAGCGGGAACCGCACCGCCCAGTCCTCCTCGATGCGCTCGCGAGGCGTCTCGGGCGCGTAGTTGAAGGGAATGGAGGCCTCGGCCGCCTCCTGGGGCGTCATCTGGCCGCGCTGCATCAGCATCGCCATCGCCTGGGGGTTCATGACGGCGTGCGCGATGCCCGGGTGTGTGGCGATCAGGCACAGCGAGCGGACCCGTTCCGGAGCGGTGAGCACGATCTCCTGGGCGATCAGGCCGCCCATCGAGATGCCGACGATGTGGGCGGTCTCCACATCTGCCGCCTCCAGCACGGCCAGGGAGTCCGCCGCCATGGTCTCGATCGTGTACGGCGCCCCAGGAACGTCACCGGTGCGGCCGGCACCCCGGTTGTCGATTCGGATGACCCGGTATCTCTCGGCCAGCGCGGGCACCAGCCGGAACCACATCGCGGCCGGGTAGGCGAGCCCCATGAGCAGGAGGACGGCGGGAGCGTCCTGTGGCCCGTCGGACTCCCACGAGATGCGGGCCGTGTCAGGACGCTCGATGACCGGCACGAGTCGCTCCCCTCATCGCGAGATCTGGCGGCCTCGATCGGAGTTGTAGCTCCTCGAGTGCACCGCACCTCGAGAGGTCAGGTCCGGCCGCAGGCAGTGGCACCTGGTCTCGGGAGACCACGACCCAGTCCATTTTCTAGCAGGACTTGGGCGCCATGAGCAGCTGTGTGCGTACTCCTGCTGGCCCGAGCGAACTCTTCGAGCGCGGCGCACCTGCGACAACCACCTCCAGGTGGTCCGCGCAACGCCGGGATGTACGGATCTCATCGCGCCCATCGGCACGGCGGCTGACACCATCACGCCATGAGCTACGGCCACGCCGTCCAGGAGGAGCTCCGCGAACCGGCCCGCGCGCTGCGTCGCGCGATCCCCGAGGTCTACGACGGCTACCGCCGAATGCATGCCGCCGCATACGCCCCGGGTGCGCTGGAGGAGAAGACCAAGGAGCCGATCGCGCTCGCCATCGCAGTGAGCAAGGAATGCGACGGGTGCATCGCGTCCCACGCTCGTGGCGCCGCCCGCACGGGTGCCACCGAGTCGGAAGTTGCCGAGGCGCTCGGCGTCACCATCGCGATGAACGGCGGACCGGCGACCGTGTACGGGCCACGCGCGTTCGCCGCCTTTCGGGAGTTCGCGGAGGAGACTGACGTCGAGCAGGGATGACCAGCGGTCGCCTCGTCAAGGCCGGACCCGTGTGCGTATGTAGCGTGTCGCCCCTCGGACACAAGATCACTGGCTCACGCCAGTGCTGAAGGTACAGGGCGCCCACGTCGTGGACGCCCTGTCGTCGTTCACGGGTCAGGCCCGCTGCACCTGGCTGGTGTCGAACGCCTACCGCTCGGGGAACGGCCTGGTGTCCTCGTCCCACGCCTGTGCGGCGGCAAGCAGCTCCTCGCGCCGGACCCGGAGCGGCACGCTGTAGGCGTAGAAGTTGTAGGGCGCCTCCTCCCCCGCCCCAGGCCGATCCGCCACCGATTCGAGGGACGGGTGGATACGCACGACGAGGGAGTCGTCCCCTCGGGCGCCGACGCTGAACCCGAGATTGGGCTCGGTGAAGGTGAGCAGCTCCTCCGAGTCCTCGGTGGGGGCGTTCGTCACCGGGACACGCCCGTCAGCGGCCGCCCTCAGCCAGTCCCCGAGCTACCGCGCCTCCCACGTGGTGAGGCAGGGGTCGTCAAACTCCCAGGAGTCGCCCGCCACCGTCCGCATCCGACCGCGGACTTGCAGCCAGTTCGCGTCCCAGTCGCCCGGCTCGCTCGGTGTGCAGCGGGGAACTGATAGCGGGTCGGGCGGAGCTCGACGCTCGCGCCGTCGGAAGAGGTCAGCAGCACGGCGCGAGCATCCCAGGGCGCGCCGTCATCTGAGGCAGGGCGTCCAGACGTCACAGCATGGTGATACTCCTGCAGTGACCTTGGAGTTGGCGGAGCTGCGCCTGGAGCCCGCCGTCGTGACGGGCCGCCTTATCGACGGCAACCTCACGCGCCCCCCGAGTCGCACTTCCTCGACCTGGTGGTCAACGGCCAGTCACTGCGTTCGATCACCACCACCACACCCGGACCGGAACTCGTGACGGAGCTGAACCGTCCGTGGCTGGCCGGCGTTCCCGAGGCGTTGGAGAAGCTCCTCGGCCAACGTCCGAGCGACGACCTCGCTCCCGGGCGCCGTTGCACTGCTCCTGTGCCACGTGGACGGCGACCTGGCGTGCGGTGCGCTCACCGCCGCCCGCCGAGTCGGGGACGCCGAGGTCTCGTGGTCGGATTTCCGCTGGGAGGACGGCATCTACGACCCCCGGCCGGTCGATCGGCTCGACCAGCCGATCACCTTCGACCGCAGCCAGTACGAGGCCGCCTTCGCCGATGCCTACGCGCGAGTGGCCAGCTTCCCGTATGACGAACTGGCCAGCACGGCTGCCGGTTCCTCTGGCCCTGGCAGTGGGGGTGGAGGCTGCCTCGCGACTGACTGGCGGACACGTCGGACACACGACCGTCACCATGCTGCGACACAGGGCGCGCCCGACGTTGGCTGGTCGCGGCTGGGCGGGCTTGGCTTCGATGGACGATCAGCATGACTGCTTCGTTATCGGTTCCGATCCAGCCATTCGACGAGCAGCTTCGACACGTGCTCGGGCTGGTCGGTCATCAGCACGTGATTCGCGTTCGGGATCATCACCAGCTCGGCGCCGGGGATGCGGCCGGCGATGATGCGGCCGTTCTCCGGCGGGACGAGCGCATCGAGCTCCCCGTGTACGACCAGCGTCGGGGCGGTGATGCCCTCCAGGCGGTCGTAGCCGTCCCATTGCGACGACCCGACCACCTGGGCGAGGTAACCCTCGTTCGTGGCGGCGAGCGGGAACCGCACCGCCCAGTCCTCCTCGATGCGCTCGCGAGGCGTCTCGGGCGCGTAGTTGAAGGGAATGGAGGCCTCGGCCGCCTCCTGGGGCGTCATCTGGCCGCGCTGCATCAGCATCGCCATCGCCTGGGGGTTCATGACGGCGTGCGCGATGCCCGGGTGTGTGGCGATCAGGCACAGCGAGCGGACCCGTTCCGGAGCGGTGAGCACGATCTCCTGGGCGATCAGGCCGCCCATCGAGATGCCGACGACGTGGGCGGTGTCGACATCCGCCGCGTCCAACACGGCCAGGCAGTCCGCCGCCATGGTCTCGATCGTGTACGGCGCCCCAGGAACGTCACCGGTGCGGCCGGCACCCCGGTTGTCGATTCGGATGACCCGGTAGCTCTCGGCCAGTGCAGGCACCAGCCGGAACCACATCGCGGCCGGGTAGGCGAGCCCCATGAGCAGGAGGACGGCGGGAGCGTCCTCCGGCCCGTCGGACTCCCACGAGATGCGGGCCCTGTCAGACGGTATGGGGGCTGGGGCCCCGCCACGAATGATCGTGGGTTGCCGCGCAGGGGGCGGCCCTGGCGGCAGAGCCACAGGCGTGGGAGGCCCCAGTGATCGGTCAGCGTACGAGTGTCGGACTGGATGTTCATGCCCGTTCGGTGGTGGGCCGCGGGCTGGATGTGCAGACCGGTGAGGTGTTGCGGGCGCGTTTGACGCCGGCGCACGAGCAGGTGATCGGGTGGCTGCGGTCGTTGCCCGGTCCGGTGACGGTCACCTACGAGGCGGGGCCGACCGGGTTCGGGCTGGCCCGGGCCCTGGAGGCGGCGGGGATCGACTGTGTGGTGGCCGCGCCCTCGCGGCTGCTGCGCCCGTCCGGGGAGCGGGTGAAGACCGACGCCAAAGACGCGCTGCACCTGGCCCAGCTGCTGGCGGTGGGCCAGGTGACCGCGGTCGCGGTCCCCGATGAGGAGACCGAGGCCGCGCGGGACCTGGTGCGCGCCCGCGACGATGTGCGCGGTGACCTGATGAGCGCCCGGCATCGGGTGACGCATCTACTGCTGCGCCAGGGCATCGTCTACGCTGGCGGCACCCCGTGGACCCGGGTGCACGAGAACTGGCTGCGCACCCAGCGCTTCGCCCGGCCGGCACTGCAATGCGCCTACGACGCGGCGCTGGAGGCGCTGGCCGCCACCGAGGGCCGCCGGGACCGCCTCGATGAGGCGATCACCAAGCTGGCCGCGGCCAGCCGGTTCACCCCGGTGATCGACCGCCTGACCTGCCTGCGCGGCATCTCGACGTTGACCGGATTCGGGCTGGCGGTCGAGATCGGCGACTGGTCACGGCTCTCGCCGGCCACGATCGGGGCCTATCTGGGACTGGTGCCCGGCGAGCACTCCACCGGGGAGAGCCGCTCGCAGCACGGGGTGACCAAGACCGGCAACAGCCACGTGCGTCGGCTGCTGGTCGAGGCGGCCTGGCACCACCGCCCGCCCTACCGGCCCTCGACGAGGCTGCAGCGCCGCTGGCAGCGCGCACCGGCGGCGGTGGCCGCGCACGCGGCGAAGGGCAACCGGCGGCTGCACGCCCGATGGCAGTCCTTCGATACGCGCCGCAAGCGCCCGGTGGTGGCCAACCTCGCCATCGCCCGGGAGCTGGCAGGCTGGTGCTGGGCGCTGGCAGTCATGGACCCCGACGGCTGACCCTTCCGTCCTCGCCGGCGGCGAAGCCCTCCGCGAGCCCGCCCGCAGGTCAACGTCGTTCATGCTCGCTGCGCTGCGCGTGCTCCACGTTGACCTCCGACCGCGCCCACGGACCGAGGCGCTGTTGAGCGAGGACGGAACCACAGACGTCCGTTGATGATCACCGGGCGAGTGACGGCAAGCGTGAGGAGCGAACCCGCAACCGTTCTGTGAGCAGCCCGGACCGGGCCACGCTCGACCATTCAGATTCGCGGCAGCGCTCCCGCCGAACAACCCGTCCTGCGGTCCCGACCCGCGCATATGAGAGTGACCACGCGTCAATCACCGACACGCTCGTCACCGCCCGCATCAACGGCCCAGAGCAGCCCCCTCCAGCGACGGCCGGAGGGGGCTGCCTCACCCTGCCCCTAGAACGGACGGTCCCCATATGAGAACGGTCGATGACCGGCACGGGTCGCTCCCCTCATCGCGAGGTCTGGCGGCCTGGATGGGAGTTGTAGCTCTTCACGTGCACCGCACCTCGAAAGGCCAGGCTCGGGGCCGAGAACGGCACCTACTCTCGGGAGATCGGGACGCAGTCCATTCTGTAGCAAGACCTCGGCGCCATGTGCAGCCGTGTGCGTATGTAGCGTGTCGCCCCTCGGACACCGAGTTGGACCCCCGCGGCCTCCAGGGTCGCTGGGGTTCTGCGCTTTCGACGGCGGCACGTCCACCGCTTCATCTCAATGGTCAGCTCCGTGGCTGCTAGGGCGGGCGCCTCGTCGAGAGTTATGGCGGGGCTACTTCCATGCGCGGGTGGCTAGGGCGCGCCCTTGCGCTGATCAGAGGGCCGGCGCGTCTGGAAGGCCTTCCCGCTTCCCGCTCAGCTGCTCGTCGTGGTGCTCTCTCGGTGGAGAACACCGCGGGGGGGCCGGCGCTGTGCAGGCAGTCAGGTGGCCGGTGCCCGGCGGCTGGCTGCTCGGGTACTGCCTTCCTCGCTGGGTACAGCCGGATCATGAGCGAGATGGACCCGAAAGACCCGAGCACCTTGTACGCGGAGGGACCGGTGGCAGCGGAGCCACCGGACGATGACCTGCCTGACTCGTCTCCCCTCCGCGACTCCGGCGGAACCGGACCCGGGCCCGACGATCTGGACCAGCTGCTCTGACCCGGAGGCACGGGATGAGGCCGTGCCGGCCGCGCGGGCCGTGACGCCACGAAAATCGACTCGGCCGGGCAGCCGCTGAGCTACCTGTCGGCCTCGCAGTGTCAACCAGCTGTCCCAGCCCGTTGGAGATCCCCGAGATACCCTTCGCGTCCTTGCCTGTGGTCGGTCGTCGCGGCTGGGTCCGAGGGCCGGCTTCCGGCGTAGTCGTCCGCTGGCGTTGAACTCGTGGCTGCGCTGGTCGAGACAGGACGAGGACGGGTGTGTCGGCGTGTCTCTCGTTGATCGTGCCACGGGTAGCGACGGATCGAGGCGGTGGTGCAGTGCCCGGTGCGGCCGGCGAGGAGGCGGGCGAGAGCCAGAGCGGCACGGCCGTCGGAGCGGAGGGGTTGCCGCCGGCCATTGCCCAGTTCCACGCCCAGCACGACCTGTCGACGCCGTGCCTGGTGATCGAACTGGACGTCGTCGCCGAACGGTTCACCGCCCTGCGGACAGCGCTGGGCGAGGCCTCCGTGTACTACGCCGTCAAGGCCAACCCGGAGCCTGACGTCATCCGACTGCTCGCCGCTCTCGGGTCCAACTTCGACGTGGCCAGCCCGGCCGAGATCGACCTGTGCCTGCGCGCGGGAGTGTCCCCGCATCGTCTGTCGTACGGCAACACCATCAAGAAGCGGGCCGACATCGCCCACGCCTACGGCCTGGGGGTCCGGCTGTTCGCCTTCGACAGCGCCGCGGAACTGGACAAGCTGGCCACCCTGGCCCCTGGTGCTGCCGTCATCTGCCGGCTGCTGACCCACGACACTAAGGCCGACTGGCCGTTGAGCCGCAAGTTCGGGTGCACGCCGGACATGGCGGTCGACCTGCTGCTGGAGGCGGACGAGCGGGGGCTGGACGCCTGCGGCGTGAGCTTTCACGTCGGGTCGCAACAGCGGGACCCCGGGCAATGGGACGCCGCGGTGGCCCTGGCGGCGTCCGTGAGCCGCGAGGTGAGCCGGCGCAGCGGGGACCAGGTCCGGGTGAGGGTGCTGAATCTTGGTGGTGGATTCCCGGCCCACTACCTGGAGGACGTTCCCCCTATCGAGCAGTACGCGGCCAGCATCAGGGCCTCGGTCGACCGGCACTTCCCGCCCGGGGCGGCCGGTGGCCGCCCCGGGCTGATGGTGGAGCCGGGGCGGTTCCTGGTCGCCGACGCCGGGGTGATGCGAACCGAGGTCGTCCTGGTGGCCCGGAAGTCTCACGCGGACGACGAGCGGTGGGTGTTCTTGGACACCGGCGTGTTCGGCGGCCTCGCCGAGACCGCCGGGGAGGCGATCAGGTACCGGCTGGTGACGTCCCGTGTGGGTCCGCGCGGGCCGGTGGTGCTGGCCGGCCCGACCTGCGACAGCGCGGACATCATGTACCAGCATCACCGGTACGAGCTGCCGCTGGCGCTCACCGACGGGGACCGGCTCGACGTCCTGTCCGCCGGCGCGTACACCAGCGCCTATTGCACGGACGGCTTCAACGGGTTCTCCCCCATGCCGGTGCACTGCCTGCCGCCGTCGGCGCAGGTCCGGTCACTCGCCGTCGGAAACCAGGAAGCTGGCGAACTGCCACACGTCCTCCGCGGCCGGCGTGGCGGCCCCGTACCCGGCGAAGACGTCCACCCGGGACCGTAGCGGCGTCCAGTCGACCCGGCGGGACACGAACGGGCCGAGGTAGGGCTCGGCCGTGGCGAGGACCCCGTCGTGCGGGAGCTCGTCGGGCAGGCGGACGCCACGGGCGGGGTTGTTCCACATCCACCGGATGGCCCCCAGCAAGCCGGCGGCGACCTGCAGCGTTGTGGCGTTCTGGCCCGGGGCGAGCCGCCGTGCCCCGTGGATGTCCAGGAGCGACCCGGTCCACCAGCTCGTCAGAGGGTGGCCCATGAGCAGGACACCGAGCTCGTCCCGCCCGTCGACGATGTCGTCGGCCATGATCCGCTGGACGGGCTGCAGCTGGTAGCCGCGCATGTGCAGCTCGTGCAGGCTGGCGACCGCCGCGTCCGCGGGGCAGTACGCGTAGTGCACCGTGGGGCGGTACACCGGTCTGCCGTCCTCCCACACGGTCAGGAAGTCGGAGATGGAGAACGACTCGCCGTGCCGGATGACCATGCCGGTGATGTCGCCCGCGGGGACCCACGACCGCACCCACGTCCGGCAGCCGGGCCGGGCCAGGCAGATTTGGTTGCCGGGGCCGTCCTCGTGCACGTACGCCAGCGGCGGTAGCGTCCTCTCGTGGGTGCCCCAGCCCATCTCGGCCGGCGCGACGCCCTCCTCGTAGAACCCCTCGACCGACCAGGTGTTGACGAACTCGTCCACCCGCTTGGGCCGGTTGCTCACCTGGGTGTCGCGCTCGGACACATGGATCACCCGGACGTCCAGCGCCCGGGAGAGCGCGGCCCAGTCGCGAGCAGCGGCCGCCTCAGTCACCCGGTCGCGGCGGTCGGACTCCCCTGCCACCGGTGGCTCGGCGAGCCACGCATCAGCCGTGTCCAGCAGGGCGACCTTGGCGAAATGTGAGACGAGCCCCGGGTTGGCGCCGTGGTCGAGCACCGCCGTCGGTCCGTCGTTGTCCGGCCAGCGCGCCACCATGGCACGCAGCTCCAGGTGACGGCGGTAGAGGGTCCGGGAGGTCGGTGGCTCCGTCCATCCACCGGCATAGGGATCCCACACCTCCAGCGAGGCGTTCACGTACAGCACCCCGTTGTCCCGGCACCACTGCAGCAGGTCCAGGGTCCCGATGTTCCAGGCCAGGTCGACGAGCAGGTCACCGACGCCGAGCCTGCCCGCCAGCGTGTCTGCGTAGTTGTCGCGAGTGATGAGGCATGACTCGAACCGGGCACCGCGAGCCTGGATCTCACGGGCCGCCTCCACCAGAGCGGGGTCGTCCCGTGCGTCGAGCACCGTGTAGGCGGACGGCGGGAGCGGCAGGGTGTCGAACATCAGCGGGAGAGCGCAACGGGCCACGCTCCCGAGACCCAGCATCAGGACCCGAGAAATCTCGCTCACCAGATCGCCGCCCATTCGTTCGAGATGGTTGGACCCATCCTCGCCGCCCCTCCGGCCGGACCGAACACGCCGCAGGTCTGGCCGCCTCTTCACGTGGCTTCCAGATGGTCCGGGTCCGCGGCCAACCTAGAGTCCCGGACCGCGGCCGCGACGGGAGAAGGACCCGCGACCCATGCCAAGGTTCTGTCATGACCAGCCTCGACGACATCTCGGCCATCGCCGCGCCCGAGAACCACCTGGCGGTCGTCTCCACTCTGCGCGCCGACAGGACCATCCAGGCGTCCGTGGTGAGCGCCGGAGTGCTTCCCCATCCCGCGACCGAGCAGCCGGTCCTGGGGTTCGTGACCTACGGCCCGGTCAAACTAACCAACCTCCGGGCGCGCCCGCAGGTCACCTCACCTTCCGGCACGGATGGCAGTGGGCGACGGTGAGGGCCGAGCCGAGCTGGCCGGGCCCGATGACCCTCAGCCGTGGCTGACCGAGACGGAGAGGCTGCGCCTGCTGTTCCGCGCGGTGTTCACCGCGGCCGGTGGCCACCACGACGATTGGGAGGAGTACGACCGCGTCATGGCCGAGCAGCGACGCACCGCCGTGCTCGTGGAGCCGGTCAGGACCTACAGCAACGCGTGATGCACGTCAGGCGCGGGAGCAATCGACCGGATCCAGCGGAAGCCATTCACGCATCGCGGACCCCGAGCCGTGTGCGGATGTAGCAAGTCGCCCCTCGGACACCGAGTTGAACCCCCACGGCCCCTGAGCCCGTGGGGGTTCTCCTGTTCCTGGTGTCGGCACCTGCGCCGATCGCGTTCTGCTGGTCGCTCGCGCGCGAAAGAATGGCTGCATGATCACTCGGCCAACGCCCTCACGAGCGGTTGCACCTCTGGTCACCGGAGTAGGGACCGCCATGTACTACGCCACGCCCGATTTCATCTCTTCCCGCACGGCGCGCGGCTGGGCGAAGGCAGGGCTCACGGCTGTCACCGTCGCGGCATCCGTGCCGGACCTGCGGGCGGCATGGGCCACCGCACGCGAACGGCAAGAGGTTGACGGCGAGGCCCTCCCCTCGAAGACCTTCAGCTCGCTGCCCGCCGGGAGCAAGGCCGTCGCTCTCGGGTCCGTGGCCGCCGTGCTCGCCTGTTCGGTCGGCGGGGTGCTCACCGCGGAACGGTGGGCCTTTCGCTACGGACAGGCACGGGCAGCCTCCGGCAAGGGGCTGCCGCACACCGGCCCGGCACTGCTGTACGGGGCGCTGGCGGGCGGACTCTGGCTGCTCCCGACGCCAGCGGACACGCACTGACGCACGAGCGCGGAGTGATCCGTGCGCGAAGCCCTCGCCGGGGGCAGCTTCCCGGGCCCGGCCTGCGTGCGACAGTCGCCGACCTGGCGCAAACCGCATGCGGGTGTGGCGAGTCGCCCCTTAGAACGTGTCTCGGAACTGACGCGGTGCTGCGGCGTGGCGGCGGGGTGAT
Source organism: Blastococcus mobilis (assembly GCF_900188025.1). Taxonomy (GTDB): domain Bacteria; phylum Actinomycetota; class Actinomycetes; order Mycobacteriales; family Geodermatophilaceae; genus Blastococcus_B; species Blastococcus_B mobilis. Next base: position 45 of record NZ_FZNO01000010.1, on the reverse strand, counting down.
GTGACGAGCTCCTGGTAGGGCGGTGGTTCCTACACCGTCCAGCCC